>JAEYZM010000004.1 GCA_023427985.1 Bacteroidota bacterium
TTAATTTTACTTCAACTTTAAATGTTCTACTTACGGGATTAATTGTTCTTGCTGCAAAGTTTAATTTCGTGCTTATCTCTTTATTAATATCAGGGAAACTAACCATTACATCGTCGCCAGTTCCTACTGTATTTAAATAAGTTTCAGCCAATTCACCTGTTGCTTTTAATTGATTAAAGTTTACTACTCTAAATGCAGGCTTCATGTTTGATGCAATCTCTCCTACTTTAATATCGGCTAAGTCTACCACCCCATCGATAGTCGATTTAATCAAGGTCATGTCCAATTGTTCTTTCGCTGTTGCCAAAGCTTTTTCCAATGCTTCTTTATTATTTTTAGCTTGTAAGAATTGAACTTCTGTACCAATTTTTTGATCCCAAAGGTTTTTTTGTTTGTTATACAATGTAGTCGCAAAATCTAAACGTACATTTAATTCATCTATTGATTTACGAATTATAGCATCGTCGATCGTAGCTAATACTTGACCTTTGCTTACTTTATCTCCAACTTCTGCAAGTACACTTGTGACAGTACCAACAGCTTTAGGAAGAATGTTGATGTTTTGGTCCGACTCTACTTTGCCTTGAACTTCAACATAATGTACGAACTCGCCTTTGTTTACTTTTTCAATGCTAACGAATTTTATTTTTTGATTGCCTTCTGGATTTTCCTTTGCAATCTCTGCTTCTAATGCAGCAATTTTTGTCGTTAATTCCGACTGTTGTTTTTTCAAGTTTTCGAGCTCAGCTTTTTTATCGTTACTACTCGATGAACCACATGCAGCGATTACGGTTGCTATAGTGATGAGTGTTAAAATACGTTTCATATATTCTAGGTGTATTTGATTATTGAATTTTACCATTTGATTTTTCTAATTCTACTTTTGCTACCAATGCATTAAATAATGCGTTGATGTAATTTGTCTCTGCTTCTTTCAGTGATGTTTGTGCAGTAACTACTTCTAAACTTGATCCAACTCCTTGCTCGTATTTAGCTTTTGAAACTCTTAAAATTTCAGCCGCTAAGTCCATGTTCTTACGCTGATTGTTCAATGAGTTAACACTGTTATTGAAAGCTATATTGGCATTTTTTGATTCAAGATTTAATGCATTCTCTAAATTCTTTAAATCATTTTTAGATTTTTGTAATGTAAGCTTTGCTTGTTTCGTTTGATAGAATTTTTTACCTGAACCCACAATTGGAACATTTAATTGTAATCCTACTACTGTTGTTGGATAAAACTTATCAGTCAATTGTCCGAAGTCATTATTAAATGCGTTTTGTGAATACGATCCAAATGCAACTAAGCTTGGTGCTCGTGTTACCATATTGCGTTTGTAGTCTAATTCGTTTAATCGCATTTGAGTTTTTAATAATTGAAACTCCACTCTACTTTCTAAATCAACTTTTTCTTCTGTAGTTAAATTTTGTTGCAGTACAATATCATCCAGTTTGTCTTTTAATTCTAAATTAGAATTGATTGGCATCCCAATTTGAAACTTCAATACAACTTTACTTAATTCAACCATTCTGCTAACATTCTCACGTTCTGTTACTAAATTATTGTACAATACATTTAGTCGGTCTATATCCACTTTCTCAACAAAACCTTGATCGTAATAAGCTTTTGTATCGTCTAATGTTTTTTTCAATTGAATTAAATTAGCATCTAATAATTCAAGATTTTTCTTCGCAACTAATGCATTATAATACGCTTTTGTAACGTTAACATGTGTTTCAATTTTTGTACGCTTCAATGCTTTGATCGACAAATCTTTGTAAACACTTGCTGCTTTTAATCCCAACAAATAATTCCCATCGAATAACAACTGTGACGCTTCTACTCCAAACGACATATTATGTTTAACTCCAAACTGAGCTGCAATAAATTCAGGGTATGTGCCTGGTGCCATACCTGCTGCAGGACCAATGAAGTTTGGAAGTACTTGAGTTGGAATATCTAAAAAGTTTTGATAAGAAGCTTTACCATTTACTTGAGGCAAACCAATAGCAACAGTTTCTTTTACTTTCTGTCTTGCAATCTCTTGATCCAATTCAGCATTTTTTACGCTGTTCTGGTTTTCCATCGCATAATTTATCGCTTCTTGTAGTGACAATTGATAGCTTTCTTGTGCCATTATTGGAATGGCCAAAAGCATAACAATTGAAAGGGTGAGTATTGATTTATAGTTCATATAATTTATTGTATCTGTGATTTTTATTTTTATAATTCTTCAATAATATTTTTGTATTGATTTATTAGCTTATGTCCTTTAATTGTAACTAATCCGTAAACAAAATGCTCTGTTAAATGCATCAACACTTTATCAAATCTGAATTCAGTAACGGGATAGATGTCGTAATTAAAACACATATCCACTTGTTCTAAGCGCATAATCGATATTATCCTCAAATCGATGTCGGTTCTATAGTATCCTTCTTTTATTCCTCGTTCTAAATTCTGTTTAATCTTTTCTAAAATTTCTTTGTTTCTAAACTCTTTGAATTTCACCCAAGCTTTAGGATGATACTTTTGCAAATCGTAAAACATAATCGGATTGTACATCTGAATCATGTTTCCAACTTCTTTATTTACCATTAGCAATTCATCAATCGCATCTTTCGCAGCAGGACCACAACACATATCCATGTGCTCAATGTGTTTGTCGATGTTGTATTTTGTAACTGCGATTACCAACTCATCCTTATCGGGATAATGCTGATAAATTGTTTTCTTAGAAACACCCAGCTGTTTGGCAATATCATCCATAGTGATGCTCCTTATTCCAAACTTTCGGAACAATTCATCGCCTTTTAATAATATTCTTTCTTGTATTTCCAATGTATTATACCCCCATTAAATGTAATTACGGGCGCAAAACTATAGAAACTTTTCACATTAACAAAGTTTCCGTAGTTTATATTTTAAAATGTTACACAAACGTTACATTACGCTAACACATCGGCATAAATACCTGATTTATAGAGTATTAAAAAAAAGATTTATTCTAGACGATTGGAATCCAGACCTCTTCTTCCGACTCTGGACTATTGTTTTTATACCTCTCCGTAAGCAATTCAAAGTGTGGTCGTGTGTCTAATTGATAGCCAGAATTGGGAAGCCATTCCTTAAAAATGAAATTGAGTGTATTAATAAATGCCGATGTATCACCTTTATGAAGAAATACTGCATAAAGTCCAGCTTGCAACTCAAATGTTTCAAATCCTTCCGCTAATATTGAAAAATCCTCCACTTCTGTTAAGGCCCATTTTGTGAATTCTGTATGCGGACTAAAGTTTTTGAAATAGTCGGGATTGTAAATCTGTAAAGAATATAAATCAGAGGAAATGGCGTTTGAAATTTTAAAGCGATTACTCATGAAATCTTTCCAAAGCTCTGCAGTCCGATTGTTACTGAGGCTCATCTGAATTTGTTTGCCAATAAATTTTTTAGGCGAAAGATGTACTGTTTTTATGAACATTAGGCAATTTGGGTTAGTGGTTTTTAAGAGCTTCCGGCATAAAACGGCAAAAGCCGCAAATTTCTTTGCGGCTTTTGTACCTGGGGCGGGAATCGAACCCGCACGACCTGTAAGGGTCACAGGATTTTAAGTCCTGCGTGTCTACCAGTTCCACCACCCAGGCTTCTCAAAAAAAAATCCTCAGTTTCCTGAGGCGAGAAGAGCGAAAGACGAGGTTCGAACTCGCGACCCCGACCTTGGCAAGGTCGTGCTCTACCAACTGAGCTACTTTCGCTGGTCTTGTTTGTTTGTGGACTGCAAATATAGGCTTTTTGATACTGCTGTCAAGAGAAATTTTCAAAAAGTTTTATTTTGATTGAATTTGAGCGAGTTAACATACTAGCATACTAGTGTGCTAGTATGCTAGTGTGCTAATAATTTAGTTAGAGTTATAGTGTTAGTGATAGTTTTAGTTATAGTGATAGTTATAGTGAGTAATAACACGAGTTAGTAGTTGCGTTCCTACTATTTTCTATTTTCTATTTTCTATTTTCCATTACATATCAATCTTCAAACCATCATAAGCTAAGTGGATCCCAGTAGGTAATTCTTTACTCACAGCTTCATGCTCTCCAAGCTGATGTGAAATATGTGTGAAATAAGTATTGGGGATTTGTAATTTTTGAGCTAATGCGATTGCTTCTTCTAAAGTAAAATGCGAAATATGTTCTTCTCTTCTCAATGCATTTAAGACCAAAATTTTTGAGCCTTTTATTTTCTCCAACTCTTCTTCTTCTATTGTCTTCGCATCTGTGATATAAGTAAAATCTCCAATTCGAAAACCGTACACTGGTAATTTGAAATGCATCGCTCGAATCGGCAACACATCGACCCCTTGAACATTAAACAATGTGTTTTGAATCTTATGCATTATTACCCTAGGTATGCCCGGATATTGAACTCCAGAGAAAATATAGGAGAATTCATTTTTCAATGCTTTTTGTACGCGGTCTTCTGCATAAATATCGATTTCTCGATCGTGCTTGAAATTAAATGCCCGCACATCATCGAGTCCTGCAACATGATCTTTATGTTCGTGTGTAAATAAAATTGCATCCAATTGTTGCACCTTCTCACGCAACATTTGATATCGGAAGTCGGGTCCTGAATCTATGACAATGACTTTGTCTTTCCATTCAATCATTACAGATGAACGCAAACGTTTATTACGTGAATCATTAGAGCTGCAGACCTTGCAATGACAAGCAATTACAGGTACTCCTTGCGATGTTCCACTACCTAAAAACGTTACTCTCAACTTTCCTTCGATTGAATTAAATTTTGAAATAATTTAGTTTGATTCTCATCCCAATTATCGGGATTCACTTCGATGTCGCGTAAGATCTCAATCAAGGCTAGAATTTTCACATCCAATGTCGCAAATTTATTTACCACCACAACCTTGTTCGTGAGAATTGTACATGATCCCGGTTTGAAATTTCCTTTTTCATATCGAATCTTGTACTGTTGCGCTTTAAATAAATCTTCAATCTTATCGAGCGTGCCTTGCGTTGCTTTCATATGACTATCGTAAATCTACTACTTCTACCCCTGGATATTTCTTTGCGTCGAAACTAAAACTTGTTGCATTTACAGCCACGTTAGGAGTAAATGTTTTAATCGCATACGTATATCTATTACCTGATTTCTCATAGATGATACTTTTTATAATTTGTTTCGATGCCTTATCGATTGTTAATTTTACCTTGAAAAATTCTTTATTCTTATCGGTAGGTGTTAGCTCGATGTTTTGTTGAACCTTACCACTTACCGATTTTTCATCGACGAATTTATAAAGAAATCCTTTTTCGTACATGGTAAAAATTTCAGATGGATTTATGCCTTCTGCATTTGGATCTACTTCATTCACCTGAACTTCTTTCGCTTCTTTCATATAGGTCCAAACCGTCTTGCCATCCGAAATAACTTCTTGTCCAGCTATATTCAATCGATATTTATTACCCGATACAAGAATCGATCCCACTTGTGTTTCTTTAATTTTAGCCTGTGGATTTTCCAGAGTATAAGAGAAATCAGCTTTCATCGATTTCATCGCTTTATACTTAGCACTTACTCCCGCTAAAATATCTTTTGCCTTTTTATCCCCTTGTGCAAATGCTGCCAGACTTATTGTCAAAAGTAAAATTGTTATTTTTAAATATTTCATATTTAGTGTGCTAGTTTGCTATCCCGATAGCTATCGGGATGCTAGTCCTTTTGTTATAGTGGATAGTGGATAGTGGATAGTGGCTAACGAATAGTTGATAGTAATTAGTGGTTAGTGGTTTAGGTGCTTTCTAAAACCTTTTTGTAAATTCATTACCATTTAACCGCTTAATCTTTTTAACTAATTCTTACTCCACTATTTTCTATTTTCTATTTTCTATTTTCCATTTTCTATTTTCCATTTCCCCTTAACCCAATTTCCTTAATTTCTATTTACTTAATTTCTATTAACTTTATTAATTATTCTCCTTCAAGGCATTCAAATGTTGCTCTAAATGATACTCATCTTTGATCAACACTTCTCTTGCTTTAGAGCCTTCAAATGGACCAACAATCCCGAAGGCTTCTAATTGATCGATAATCCTACCCGCTCTATTATATCCTAACTTCAATTTTCTTTGTATCAATGAAGTTGATCCTTGCTGATGCAAAACTATTAAACGTGCGGCATCTTCAAATAGTGCGTCGCGCTCACTCAAATCCATATCCTTAGCACTAGAACCTTCCCCATTTTCATCTACAAACTCTGGCAACAAATGCGCACTGGCATAGCCTCTTTGTCCGCCTATAAATTCTGTTACCTTCTCAACTTCTGGTGTATCTACAAACGCACATTGTAATCGAATCAAATCACTACCGATCGACAATAACATATCCCCTCTTCCGATCAACTGCTCTGCTCCACCCGCATCTAAAATTGTTCTCGAATCTATTTTCGAACTCACCCTAAACGCCAATCGGGCCGGGAAGTTTGCCTTAATCGTTCCTGTAATAACATTTACCGATGGTCTTTGTGTGGCAATCACCAAATGAATTCCAATGGCACGTGCCAATTGTGCCAATCTTGCTATCGGCGTCTCAATTTCTTTACCTGCCGTCATCATCAAATCGGCAAACTCATCTATCACTAAAACAATGAATGGCAAATATCGATGCCCCTCTTGCGGATTCAATTTACGCGCAATGAATTTCGCATTATACTCTTTCAAATTCCGCACATGTGCATCTTTCAATAGCTCATACCGCTGATCCATCTCAATACACAATGAATTCAAAGTATGCACCACCTTCTTCGTATCCGTAATAATCGCATCTCCATCGCCCGGCAATTTTGCTAAAAAATGTCGCTCAATTTTTCGGAACAAGGTTAACTCCACTTTCTTCGGATCTACCATCACAAATTTAATTTGCGATGGATGTTTTTTATAAAGTAAAGAAACTAAGAGCGCGTTAATCCCTACCGATTTACCCTGACCTGTAGCCCCCGCCATCAATAAATGCGGCATCTTCGCAAGGTCGGCCACAAACACTTCGTTCGATATGGTCTTACCTAATGCTATCGGTAAATCCATTTGCGCATGCTGATATTTTTCCGATGCCAATACCGATCGCATCGCCACCATCTCTGGCGTTTGATTAGGAACCTCTATACCGATGGTACCCTTACCTGGAATAGGTGCAATGATACGAATACCCAATGCCGACAAACTCAATGCAATATCATCTTCCAAATTTTTTATTTTAGAAATACGCACACCCGCCGCAGGAACAATCTCATACAAAGTCACCGTTGGACCAATGGTCGCTTTGATCTTTGCAATATCAATATTGTAATGACCCAATGTCTCTACAATCCTATTCTTATTACGTTCCAGCTCCTCTGCATTGACCGCTATCTTTGCACTACCATAATTCTCTAACAAATCCAATGGTGGATATTTATAACTCGACAAATCTAATGTCGGATCATACTCCCCTAATTCTTTCACCAAATCTTCCGCCGTAATCTCACCCGTATTCGTCGTAGCCACAACCGTTGGCTCTTCCACAACTTCCTCCATCTCTAACTCCAAACTAGGCTCCGCTTTCGCTACACTTTCTTCCTTCTTATACTCCACTTTCTCAAAGCCATCTTCGTCCACAAGCTTATCTTCTTTCACTTGTGCCGATGTATTACTTTCTATTTCTTCTTTTTCTCTTTTTAAATGTGCTGCTTCCTGGAAATTCTCTACATCCTCCTCCGCATCAATCTCTATCTCCTCCTCAGCATCTACCTCCATTTCATCTTCAACCGATCTAATTATCGGCACCAATTCCTCTTCAACATGAACCTTGTTTCTACCTTCAAAAGGTTTTGGTTTTGCTTGAAAATCCGAACCGCTAGTTTCTGTTTGTGTTAATGGACTTCTATTGTATTCAACTGGCAATAACTCATCTTGCAATTCCTCTAAATTGTTTTGTGTCGATGTTCCAGTTAATTTTATTTTAGGTGCTTTAAAATCGATGTTGTATGCAATCACCAATACCGAAAGCCCTGCAAATCCAAGCAATCCAGCTGTACCAGCTTTACCTATTACAGTATTCAACCATGCATTCATCTGGATGCCATAAGCACCCGATAAGTAATACCAATCGGTTTCTACAAAACTTAAAATGAATCCAATACTTATGGATACAAATACCAAAAAGAACAAGGAATAAGCTAAAGTTTTTGAAATCTTTAACAAACTAACCTTAAATAATAATCGATATCCAATAAGAAAACTCGCTAATACAAATAAGAAGGACGATAGACCAAAACCTCTATACATAAATAGATGCGATACCATCGCTCCAATTATGCCCAACCAATTTTCAACTTTATGATTTTCTGCATCGAAAATTATCGACATACTCGAACCCGATACAACACTTTGATCTTCTTGCCAAGTAAAAATATAAGAGAAGAATGCAATGAAAAGATAAAGCGAAATTAAAACCAATAACAAGCCAGAAATTTTTATGAATCGAGGATCCGTCGGCTTTTTAACTTTCGTTTTTTCGGTCGACTTTTTCTCTTCCTTTTTTTCCTTGCTCGCCTTTTGACTTAATCGCTCTTTTGGCTCTTCTTTAGTTGCCTCTGGTTCAGCTGGTAGTTGTGATCTTAATTTATTAGCCATTCTTTTGCTAAATATGCAAATATAAAATTTATTCGCTTAACAATTCTTGCGCAAATTGATCAACATTCACACCATCAAAATTACCCGAACTCATCAGCAATAAGTTAAAACCCTTATAATCAAACGATTTTAAGTAATCCTGTAATTTTTCCGTACTCGTAAAGATGTGAATATCGCTCCTTCCAAATGCTGCCTTTACTTCTTCTTCTGTAATATTTTCCAAACGCTTATGTTCAATCACATGCGTATTGTAATATACAATGGCAACATCGGCATACTTCATCGAATCTTTATATTCTGATAAGAAATTTTTATTTAAACTACTGAAGGTATGCAATTCCATACATGCCAATAATTTCTTGTTCTGGAATTGATTTTTTACAGCTGCAATCGTAGCTTTTAATTTCGATGGAGAATGCGCAAAATCCTTATACACTCTGCTATCCGAATTCTCTGCAATCAATTCGAGCCTTCTCGCTGCTCCTTTAAAACTTTGTATCGATTGATAAAAATCATTTTCATCAATACCCAATGCAATACAAGCTTTCAAAGCTGCATTCAAATTCTGCATATTATGCTCACCAAAAATTTGCAAAGGAATTTCTTGTGCCGATGTTTCAAGATAGCAAATGCCTTCGCTTACACGATATGGATGAGTGGAGTATGGAATTTTTAGTACATCTGTTCTTGGATGTTCTTCTACCAATTGCTTTAATACCAAATCATTCTCACAATAAATCAATGTTGCGTTAGCATCCAAGGTGTCTATGAAAATGCGAAACTGATCCAAATAATTTTCAAATGTTGGAAAGACATTGATATGATCCCAAGCAATACCACTTAATATGGCGATATTGCCTTTGTATAAATGAAACTTAGGCCTTCTGTCAATGGGCGACGACAAATATTCATCTCCTTCTAAGACCATTAGTTTTGCTTCTTTAGAAATTTTCACCATGGTCTCAAAACCCTTGAGTTGTGCGCCCACCATATAATCGAAATTCAAACTCAAATCTTGCAGAACATGTAGTATCATTGCTGTAATTGAAGTTTTACCATGACTGCCTCCAACCACTAATCGGGTTTTATCTTTCGATTGTTCGTACAAATATTCTGGATAAGAAAAGATGGGTAGATTCAATTCTTGCGCCTTTAACAATTCCGGATTGTCGGCACGAGCATGCATCCCCAAAATAATTGCAGAAATATCTTCTGTAATCTTATCGGGAAACCAACCCATTTCAAGGGGTAATAGTCCATGCTTTTCTAATCTACTTTTAGATGGTTCAAAAATCTCATCGTCTGAACCTGTAATGATGTATTCATTCTTCAGCTTCAATGCAATTGCAAGGTTATGCATTGCACTACCGCCAATAGAAATAAAATGTATTTTTTTCATTAATTATTTTTAAAACTTCTTACAAAATCAAGTTTACGTTTGATAGCCGATATTGAATATGGTGTTCTACCTTTAGTTTTTTCCATCAATATTTTATTAAAATCTTCATCCGATGAAATGGCTTCCATTTGACCTTGTCGGAAAGTATAGAAATACCAATCGTTCGGTGATACTTCAAAATAAATATTTACGATATTACCACTTCTTTTTCGAACCACTTCCATATAACCAAAGAACTCTTTGTTCACCTGTTTGTCATAGATAGACATGATGCCAATTTTATTATTTACCGATCTCCAAGAACGTCTCGTTTGATCCCATTCCATTTGAACGCCAGAGATAATAAATCCTTTTTCCATTGACTTTGGAAGTTTATAGATACCTGTCGTATTTACATCTTCCATCATTTTTGTAACATCTTTTTCTGGAAATAATTCGGCCATTGCTCTATGAAACTTTGCTTCATCTTTACGATCGCCATTCACATCAAAGCCATTGAGTTCAATATTTTTTAATAGAAGGTTAGTTGCTTCAGGTAAGAAGATGAAATCCAATACTGCTACTACATCGACAATTGTTTTACCTGCTGTTAGATCTACATTCACATTTCCTGCAGTGCTCAAAATTAATTTATCGCCAAACTCTACCCCTAAATTAATTTTACCTTCAGCAAAAATCTTTTCTTTCTGATCATCAAACTGCATGTAATTACCAGTTTTTGCATCGGCAAATAATTTGTTCGGCTGACCTATTTTAAATTGTTGTGCATTTTCATCGTAGATCAATTGACCTTCTACATTAATAACATCCACATCGTTTGGTTCAATTTTCTTACTTAAGAACGTTGCATAAGATTCGTAATTGGTAATACCCAAATGGACACCAGAATACACTCGATTTTTATTTTCATCGCGAGGGTCATTCAATACCAATGCAACAGTATCTGGATTCACAAAACCTTTATAGCGGAAATATTGCGATTTAATAATTTGTGAATTATGATTCATCTTCACAAAACCATCGTAGTCGAGGTATCGCTCTGCAGCTTTTAAATACACATCGCCCTTGTATCTTACTTTTGGATTCAACAAGAAATTCATGGTATCTGTGATACTTCCTTTTGCAAAGGTTTGCAAGCTTGTATCAACTTTTGTTTCTTTAAAATGAATTCGCTGACCTAAGCTATCTTGCTTTGTTTTATAATCGTAGTACGCATTTGCAGCATATTTCTTTTTCCCAAATACATCGACATATGCATCGTATAATCGGTGATATCTCGTAGTTGTATTCGCATATATCTCTGAATTCTCTAAGCGTTGCATCACCGCTTTACTGTAAATTTCTACGTGATTGCTGTCTGGAATTATTTCTGCATCGGCAACTAAAATTCTAGGAACACCATCGATCTTAATGTCTTCTTTTACTAAATCGTAAATAGCATTACTTGCGACAAAATCTAAGGAGTCTTGCGATGGATGTAAAGAGATGAATGAGTAATCGCTCGCATCACCATCCAATTTCTTGAACTCCATTTTGCGCTCATCAAAGTACCATATGAATTGAGGCAATTGAGTTGCGTATAAATTGTATGGGAATTTTATCAACTCCGATGTGTTATTATTTAGAAACTCCCCTTTTCTTCCGACATAATCAATTCTTGATTTTACACTTCCGGCTTCAATTGCTAGTTTACTCGTATCAACTGCATAAATTTTTGCGATTGACTCTTGAGCATTGAATTCTGTTGGACTGTAAACAAACCTCCTCGAAAATAAGTCGGCACCCGGAATTTTAGACCATCCATTACCTGTTAAATCTTGCGGTGTATATACCAAAGTTCCATTAAAAATATTATCCCTCTCGTAAATCTTTGTCGATTCTTTTAAGGTCGATACAAACATGCTGTCTTCATAAGGTTCCCAATGGAATTTTGAATTGAATGACTGAGCAAGTGGATGATGATCTTGAGCTTTTAAATCGAAACTATTGATTTTTGCATTCGTAGAGTCGAGCATAAAAATAAAGAGATCCGATTTCGTTTCCGATGCAATGTATTTGATTAAACCTGAACCATAAAATCCATAATCAGAAAGCTTAATCGTATTGAAATATGTAGCTTTTCCTTTGTACATGGGATAACCTTCTGCAGGAGTTCTATGAACAAAACCCAATGAGGTATCGGGTTGGTAAGTTAATACTTGATCAAAATCAGGGAAGATTCCACCCGAATGCATCAAGCCCGGAAACGCAAGTCCTGCTGTAGCACTTAAATTATCTAAACTATCAATAATGAATGGAGAAATCTTGAACCAAAAATCCGATCGTCTGTAAACTCCTTTTTGAATATAGGGATAGTCGTAATACACATACGATTCACTTAAGGATTCAAAATAAGGATACTGTGGATAGTTTTTCAATCCCGATTTATTGTCGGGTTCGTCAATGTAGAGTCGACCATTGATATCCTTTAAAACCGTTTTTAAATTTAATAATTGTCTATTTCCAAAGCGATCTTCTTTCCCCAAAACTTTGATTTTCATAGAATCAATTTTAGGCATTTCGATTTTGAAATTATCGTAACTAAAGCTAAAATTTCTTCCAAAAAAATCAAGAGTTCCTGCATTTATCAAGCCTCCAAAAACCATGTCTCTATTGGCTTTCACCGTTACTTTACCATACAAAGGAGTGATTTTAACATTTTGAGAATCGCTTAAATAAATTTGTTCAATTCCTTGAATTTCTATATCTTTAGTATTGATGTTCAAATAGGCATTGATGTTTGAATCTGCTAATGATCCAAATCGAATTACATCGTAATCTAAATTACCAGCTTCGTTACTGATATAATTAAATGTTTTTTCATGAATCTTAATGGTTCCTGCAACTTCGTCGATCGAAACAAATCCCCACTCCATCATATTCCTCAATAAACCAATCACATCTTGTTCCCGTAATTTCACTTCTTTTGCATATGCACCAATTCCTATGATGTTCGACTTCTCTCTTAATGACAATCGTTTTAAGACTGTTAAAGGATTGTAGTCTTGTATGCCAGCAACTCTTCTAAATTTTTCTTCTTTATAAAAGTTTTTAGATTCAAAAAAAGATTCACGTTGAAATTTACCTAAGATCATACCCATTTCAATAATAGGTTTGTCGATGTCCCACTGCATACGTTCCACCTCATAGGTCATTTTATGGTAGGAATCGTAAAATGCTGCATTTCCAATTCCTTGATCTTGCCTCAATAAAACAAGTTGACGTTTACTCGCATTGAACCTAAATTCAACACCCGGATGGTAAATAGAATCTTGCTGCAAGTAAATAGAAACTTCAGCTGGGAAGGAACTCACTTCATTCTCTTTTAAAATATATGCGTTCGCAAATGTTTTAAGAATTGTTTTTCCATTTGAATAAATTACAATACTTGCTCTTTCCTCATTGTTACCTGTACCGTATAATTTACTTCCCGCCATGCTGAACCCACCTTTATAATCTACGTTCGGAAAGAAATTTCTAATCTCATAATCCTTTTTATAGGATTCAAATTTAGGATAGGTTGCATTATCCACTTTGTTGTTAGTCGACATGCGATCTTCTAACCTACCAATCAATGCTGTACTAAAAAGTTTGTTATGAAAAAACAAAACCGAATCTGCAGTGTAATCCGATTTACTACAATCAATTCTATAATTTCTCAATTTGGCATATACAATCGTGCTATCTTGTCCACCTCTAGTCCAATTCACTATTCCAGATTTTGCTCTCCAATTATTTTTCAGAGGAAAGTAAACACCTTCTGTTCCATAGATGATAGAACGATCGCCTCTTGCTGTCCCAATAATATCAGTACTCCCCTTTACAATTAAAATTGGAACTGAATCCATTTTTAACTCATAATTTGGATTGGTAAATATCCATTTTGTATTTTTTGATTCAAATAAAACATTACCACTAAAAAAATTAGAACTAAAATTCAAAAACTGTGATGCTTCTCTATTTCTTTTTTTCAATAAAGCATCAAGTATGATATGAATACTTTTAAAATCTTCAACTGCTTTGCTCGACTTAGTTAAATCGACCATTGTTTTTAAATAATCGCGGTACTCCTGATCGGCTTTCATTTTACGATCCGACATTTTATTCGCAGTCTGTAAAATGATTGTCTTCTGATCTAAATCAAATACTCCTGCCTTCCAAACTTTCTCAAAATTATTTAAGGTTTTATTACTCTCAGGATCGGCTTTCGTATCTCTGAAATAAGCATTCAATTCGGGAATTAATTTTTCAACATCATTACTAAAACCTTTCGGTTGAGCAAATGAGGTCTTACTCGTAATTAAAAACAGAACAGATATGAGAAGTAATAATATTTTTTTCATTGAGAATTATTTGTTTTTAATAAACGTAGCAACTACCCAATTATTCTTTGATTGATGATGAAGCATTTTCAAATTGTATTTCATTGCTTCAGTCTGAATTAGGCTCAAATCTTCCGTGTAAAAACCACTAAATAAAATTAATCCATTTTCAGGTAAACACGCTGCATAGGCATGCATATCGTTTAATAATATATTTCGATTGATGTTCGCTAAAATTATATCGAAGGCTTTCCCTTTTAAGGTCGATGCATCCCCCTCCAGAATCTCAGCCTCATTCATTGCATTCAATTCGGCATTCTCCTTCGTACTTTCTACTGCTAGTGCATCGTTATCTATTGCTGTGATTTTATTGGCACCCATTTGATATGCAAGTATTGCAAGAACACCTGTTCCACAACCCATATCTAATACCGATTTATTTTTGAAATCCAAACCCAACATCACTTCTGCCATTTGATAGGTGGTCTCATGATGTCCAGTACCAAATGCCATTTTAGGATGAATTTTTATCTTATGAGCATACTCTTTTTCTTCGTGAAAATCGGCATATATATATACCTTCCCAGCAACATCAATCGCTTGGAAACTACTTTCCCATACTTCATTCCAATTTTTATAAGGGATTAAATTGATTTCATAAGCAAATGTATACTGTTCTTTATAGGGACTAAGTACATTTTGAACTTTTTGTTCATCAAAATCTTTTGTAGGTATGTATGCTCTAAAACCTAAATCGTTCTGATCAAAAGAATCAAATCCAATTTCTGCTAAATCGTTCATCAACAAATCGGGTAAGTATTCTTCTGCCGATACAATTGTGAATACCAGTTCAAAATAATTCCCCATAATTATAAAATAGAATTATATGTAATAACGATGTCGGTAAAGTCTCTCGATTTTAAGGACGCTCCACCTATCAATCCGCCATCAATATCTTTTTGCGAAAATAGGCTAAAAGCATTGCTCGGATTGCAACTGCCGCCATATAAAATACTAATTGATTCCGCTACTGACACTCCATACTTTTCAGCTATTACCGAACGAATATAAGCATGCATTTCTTGAGCTTGTTCCGGACTTGCAGTTTTTCCTGTACCAATTGCCCATACCGGCTCATATGCTAAAACCAACTGTTGAAATTGTTCTGCACTCAAATGAAATAAGGATTCTACAATTTGTTTTTTCACCACATCGAACTGAATGTTTTTTTCTCTTTCTTCTAACAATTCACCGATGCAAAATATTGGCGATAAATCTTGAGATAATGCAGCATCAACTTTTCTTGCAAGCAATTTTTCATCCTCATGAAAATAAGCGCGACGCTCCGAATGCCCAATAATTACATAGCTTGCGCCCACGGAACGAATCATATCGCAAGAAATCTCACCGGTATAAGCGCCGGATTTTTCATGATGACAGTTCTGTGCAGCAACAAAACAATTGTGCTCTGCATTCACCAATTTTGCAATCGAACTTAAATGAATATAGGGCGGACAAAAAATTGTTTTCACCTCTTTGTGCAATTCATCTTTCACCATATACAAAGCTTCCGAAATCAATTCGAGACCTTCGTTGTAGTTTTTATTCATCTTCCAATTACCTGCAACAATCTTTACTCTACTCATAATTTTTTCTATATTCTTTTGTTAATTCAAATACCGACTGTAATATATTCTGCTCCATCTCATCGAATGGAATCCCTCTTCGTTCGTAAACTTTAGTTGCCACTTCAAACACTTTATTGAGTGCAAACTCTTCCATACCATGCGCTCCACCCCATGAAAAATCGGGAACAAAATTTCTTGGAAATCCCGACCCGAAAACATTACTCGCAACACCCACAACTGTGCCTGTATTAAACATCGTGTTAATACCACACTTCGCATGATCTCCCATCATCAATCCACAAAACTGCAAGCCTGTTCGCTTAAATGAATTGCTTACGTAGGACCATAATTTCACTTCAGCATAATTATTCTTCAAATTCGAATTATTACTGTCGGCGCCTACATTACACCATTCCCCCAACACCGCATTCCCTAAAAATCCATCGTGCGCTTTATTACTATAACCAAAGATCACCACATTATTCAGCTCGCCTCCAACTTTGGAATGCGGACCAATAGTAGTAGATCCATAAATTTTCGTACCCATTTTCGTTTGCGAATGTTCGCCCAAATAAAATGGCCCACGAATCATGCTTCCTTCCATCACCTCAGCATCTTTAGCAATGTATATGGGACCCGTGCTCGTATTCAAAATCGAGGCATTCACAATTGCTCCTTCTTCAATAAATAAATCGCTCGAATTACCAATTAATGTATTACTCGAATTCAATTTTTGCGAAACCCTAGCATTGCTCAACAATTGAAAATCTTTACGCAATTCCTGATCGTTCCAAGAAAATATCTGATGAGGTGCAGAAAGAAATGTCTTGTCGATGTTCAGCTCTTCAGCCACAGTTTCTGCCTCCAAACTTGATGCACGTTTCAGCAATACTGTTTTATTATGGATTGCCGATGTGTTAGCGCTAGCATTTTTTATCCAATTCACATAAGTCTCATCGGGCAACAAAGCTCCGTTAATAAAAATATTATCCGGTTCTAAGTTCAAGGGATATTTTGTTTGTAAATATTCTCGAGTTAAATAAGAGAATTGCGCTTGAGGAAAATACTGCTTCCACTTTTCAGAAATACGGAGGATTCCAATTCTAATTTCTGCAGCAGGACGTGTGAATGTAAATGGCTGTAAATTGAGTCCGTTCTGATCGTCAAATAAAATTATGTTCATACAACAAATGTAAAATAAAAAAGTCCCGATTTCATCGGGACTTTTCACCAAAACATAAATATATGATTCTAAATTACTTCTTAGCGTAACGAGTTTTGAACTTATCGATACGACCTGCCGTATCAACCAATTTCAATTTACCAGTATAGAAAGGGTGTGATTTATGAGAAATCTCTAATTTAACTAGAGGATACTCATTACCGTCTTCCCAAACAATTGTATCTTTTGTATCAATTGCTGATTTTGTTAAAAATGCGTAATCGCATGATAAGTCTTTAAATACGACTAATCTATAGTTTTTTGGATGGATTTCTGCTTTCATCTTCTCTAAAAATTCGGACTGCAAATGTAGCTAAGCTATCTTATAAATGCAAATGAAATTTATTTTTTTCTAAAATGACTATTTAATTTCTTGGCAAAGTTCTATTAATACACCGTTTGCCGACTTAGGATGCACAAAACACACCAACTTATTATCGGCACCACGCTTAGGCTCTTCATTCAACAAAACAAAGCCTTCTTCTTTTAATCGGTTCATTTCCAATCGAATATCCTCCACATCGAAGGCAATATGATGAATTCCTTCACCTTTCTTTTCAATAAACTTAGCAATAGCCGAATCGGCTTTACTAGCCTCTAACAGCTCTATTTTATTTGGCCCTACTTGGAAAAACTCGGTCAAAACTCCCTCAGATTCAACTTCTTCTCTTTTATACGCATCTATTCCAAACAATTTACTGAAAATTTCTGTTGAATTTTCGATGCTCTTAACGGCAATACCTATGTGTTCTATCTTGTTAAACATACTTTCAATTTAGAGCCCAAAAATATCAATATTATTGGCCTTTAGAACATCATATTTTTTGAAATTTTGGCAGAAATTTCAAATTGATACGTATATTTGCATATTATTTATATAAAGTCTAAATAAACAAATGAATATTCCTATTTATCTCGACAATAATGCAACAACACCTATGGATCCAAGAGTATTGGAAGCCATGTTGCCTTATTTCACTGAAAAATTTGGTAATGCAGCGAGCAGAAACCATCCATTTGGATGGGTAGCTGAAGAAGCGGTAGATTATGCCAGAGAACAAATTGCTACATTGATTGGCTCATCAGAAAAAGAAATCATTTTTACTTCTGGTGCAACTGAATCAAACAACCTCGCTATTAAAGGAGTGTTCGAGATGTATGCTGCAAAAGGCAACCACATCATCACATTAACTACAGAACACAAAGCAATTCTAGACACTTGCCATCACATTGAGAAAATGGGTGCAGAAGTGACTTACTTAGATGTTGAAAGAGATGGTTTGGTAGATCTAGCAAAATTAGAAGCCGCTATAAAACCAAACACTATTCTAATTTCTATCATGTATGGAAACAATGAAATCGGTGTCATTCAGCCCATCAAAAAGATTTCAGAAATAGCAAGAAAAAACGGTGTATTATTTCATACCGATGCCACTCAAGCGGTAGGGAAAGTACCTGTGAATGTTGAGTCAGATGGTATCGATTTAATGTCTTTCAGCGGTCATAAAATGTACGGACCTAAAGGGGTTGGAGCTTTGTATGTACGTAGAAAAAATCCAAGAGTAAAGGTAACTGCACAAATGGACGGAGGCGGACATGAGCGTGGAATGCGTTCGGGAACCTTGAACGTTCCAGGTATTGTTGGACTTGGTAAAGCTTGCGAATTAGCACGATTAGAAATGGACCAAGATGCAAAACGCTTATCGGCATTACGCGATAAATTAGAAAATGCATTATCACAATTAGAAGAATCATACGTTAACGGTAATAAAGAACATCGTTTGCCACATACAACAAATATTTCATTCAAATATGTTGAAGGTGAAGGTTTAATGATGGCAATGAAAGATTTAGCAGTATCCTCTGGTTCCGCTTGTACATCGGCATCCCTAGAACCTTCTTATGTATTGAAGAGTTTAGGTTTGAACGATGATCTTGCGCATTCATCGATTCGTTTTGGCTTAGGCCGATTCACTACCGATGAAGAAGTGGATTACGCAATTGAAGTGACAAGAAACGCAGTGAATAAATTGAGAGAAATGTCGCCACTTTGGGAAATGTTCAAAGAAGGCATCGATCTTGATTCAGTGGAATGGCAAGAGCACTAATTTGGAATTAAAAATTAAAAATTAAGAGTGAAGAACGGATTAACTAGTCACTAGACACTCTAACTAAAGTATTAACATATTAGCAAACTAGCAAACTATCATTATGGCATACTCAGATAAAGTAATTGACCACTACAACAATCCAAGAAACGTTGGAACATTGGATAAGAACAGCACATCAGTAGGTACCGGATTGGTAGGTGCTCCTGAATGTGGCGACGTTATGCGTTTACAAATAGAAGTAGACGAGAACAACGTAATTAAAGACGCTAAATTCAAAACATTCGGATGCGGATCGGCCATCGCATCATCGTCATTAGCAACAGAATGGTTAAAAGGTAAAACCATCGAAGATGCAATGAAGATTGATAATATGGACATCGTAGAAGAATTAGCATTACCTCCAGTGAAAATTCACTGCTCAGTATTAGCTGAGGATGCTATTAAAGCTGCGATCAACGATTTCCGTGTGAAAAATGGTTTAGCTCCAATTGAAACTGAAAAATCACATCATTAATAATACATTATGTCAATCACGATAACAGATAAAGCGAAGGCTAAAATCGATGCTTTGAAAAAGGACGCAGCACTTGATGGCACCTACTTTTTACGAGTAGCTGTACAAGGTGGTGGCTGTTCTGGATTATCGTATAAATTAGACTTCGATAACGAAATTAAAACAGGCGATCAGGAGTTTGAAGATAAGGGCGAAAAACTAGTTTTAGATATGAAAAGCTTTTTATATCTCGCTGGTACTGAACTCGATTTTTCAGACGGATTGAACGGCAAAGGATTTAATTTTGTGAATCCAAACGCATCGCGAACTTGCGGTTGCGGCGAAAGTTTTTCTGTATAAGAAATATTTTTTTATAAATTAGGTCTTCACGAAGCATGTGAAGACCTTTTTTTTGATTAGATATGCAAATTACGAACCAAACTACTATTCCTCAATTGTTGAGAAACGTTGTAAAATACGTTCATCCTGAGAGTCATACTTTTTTAATGGAAAAGGTTGGCGAACAATATCAACCAATCACGTACAAGCAAACACTCGATAATGCCGATGCTATTTCATCGTACTTTCTAGAAAATGGTGTTACCAAAGGCGACCGTCTGGCATTGATTATTGAGAATTGTCCCGAATATGTGTACTACGATCAAGCCATGCAACAGATTGGAGGAATCAACGTATCCATTTACCCTACCCTAGCCGACGATGATATTCAATACATTATTAACGACTCAGGTTCGAAAATGATTTTAGTTGGGAATCATTTCTTATTCAAAAAAATCTTAAAAGTTGCACCCGGTTGCAATAGCTTAACACATATTATTACCAAGTTCGACGATTACCATAAACTTGCCGATTCTTATTCGGGCTCCTGCAAAATTCTAAGTTTAAAAGAATTGATTGCCGATGGTACCCAACTCAAAACGAAACACCTATCCAGAGTGAATGAATTGCGCGATGCGGTGAAACCAGATGATTTGGCTACATTAATTTATACATCTGGCACAACAGGTACTCCTAAAGGAGTAATGCTTACCCATCTGAATTTATGCAGTAATGTTAAAGTGAGTTTGCAACAAATTCCTTTCATCACCGAGCACGAAACTTTTTTATCGTTCTTACCCTTATCGCATGTTTTCGAACGCACAGCAACATACCTAGTTTGTTGTGCTAAAGGATGTAAAATTGCATATGCACAAAGTCTCGAATTACTTCCTAAAAACATGATTGAAGTAAAGCCTACTGTAATGAGCGTTGTGCCGCGTTTGCTAGAGAAGATTAATGAAAAAGCAATGAAAACAGGTACTTCAGCGGGTGGCTTGAAAGCGAAAATATTTTTATGGGCATTAGAAACTGGTAAGAAACATCGTACATTAATAGAAGAAGGAAAAACTCCAGGTGCATTGATGGACTTTAAATTGAAAATTGCAGACCGATTGGTATTCTCTAAAATCAAAGAGAAAACTGGAGGTCGACTAAAGTTTATGATCTCTGGAGGAGCAGCATTACCACAAAATGTTGGAGAGTTTTTCGGCAACTTAGGCATCAAAATTCTTGAAGGTTATGGACTTACAGAAACATCGCCCGTAATGTCGGTAACCGAATTCACCCGACAAATTTATGGTACTGTTGGACGTGTACTTCCAGAATTAACAATAGCCATTCAAGATCCAGAAACTAAAAAAATTATTACTGCCCAAACCTATGATTCATTCAATCCCGAATTCGAATCGGAAGAAGGTGAAATCATTTTAAAAGGTCCAAACGTAATGAAAGGATATTGGAATAAACCTGAAGACACCGCGCAGGCAATAGATCCAGAAGGATGGTTCCATACAGGAGATGTTGGTAAATTCTATAAAGGGAATCTAAAAATTACAGATCGAATCAAAAATATTTTGGTGAACTCATACGGTAAAAATGTATATCCAACACCTATAGAAAACACTTACTTACAAAGTAATAGAATTGATCAAATTTTCTTGATTGGCGATAAACGAGAATACGTTACTGCTATTATTGTTCCTTCTAAAGAAAACTTAATGGAAGCGTTCAATTTAACCGAAGCGTTTTTCACGAGTGAAAACCAATTTATAGAAGATGAAGAAATCATCAATTGGGTAAAAGAAGATGTGCGTAAACTGTCAAGAGATCTAGCGAAATTCGAACGCATTAAAAATTTCATCATCAAAAGAAATCCATTTACGATTGACGATGGAGAGATGACGCCTAAGATGAGTATCAAACGCAAGGTAGTAGAAAAGAAATACGCTGAGAAAATCGACGAGATGTACGAAGCAGAAGAAATGGAAGATTAAAATCACTAGAAATATTTTGCAATTGAACTCAAAATTCCTATACTTGCAATCGATTTTCAGGGCCCATAGCTCAGTTGGTTAGAGTAGGAGACTCATAATCTTTTGGTCGCAGGTTCGAGTCCTGCTGGGCCCACCAAGTCCGATTGTGATAAACAATCGGGCTTTTTTGTTTTAAGCTAATATTTATTTTTACTTAATTATAAATAATGATTCAAGCAATAATCTTCGATTACGGGAATGTGATTTTTAACATAGATCATCAATTAACCATTGAAGCTTTTAAAAAACTCGGAGTGCAAAAAGATGCTCAGTTTTTTGGGCATTTAGGTCAGGATCCGATTTTTGATCGTTTTGAAAAAGGAGAAATTACTCCTGCAGAATTTAGAGAGGGCATTCGGAAAATTGCTGGAATGAATTTAAGTGATGCCGAAATAGACGAAGCTTGGAACGCTTTATTAATAGGTATTCCGGATGGTTATTTGGATTTACTTTTGCAAGTAAAATCAAAATATCCTAGTTATTTATTAAGCAATAACAATCAAATTCATTACGATTGGATTTTAAATTATCTCAAAAAACAACATCAAGTAAATGACATGTCGGCTTTCTTCCATAAAGATTATTATTCACACCTTATGGGAATGCGAAAACCTAATGCCGATATTTTTGAATTTGTTTTAGAGCAACATCAACTTAAAGCTCAGAACACTTTATTCATAGACGATAGTCCGCAACACATCAAAACTGCAAATGCATTGGGCATTCAAACACATTTAATGCTAAAAACTGAAAATCTAAAAGATGTATTAAGCAGATATATTGCTTTATAATGACATTAAATTGACAATAGTACTACCTTAATCGGGCTTCTATTTATATTTTTATACAAAAAATTTACAACATGAAATATCTATTGATTACCCTACTTACCATAAGTTCTCTAAGCAGTTATGCACAAGAAGAAAAGCATTTAAAAAATATTAAGCAGCTCACTTTTGGTGGCGATAATGCAGAGGCTTATTTTTCGCCTAACGGTAAATTTCTAGCTTTTCAATCGAACAACAAAGCTTGGGGATTGGAATGCGATCAAATATTCAATTTAGAAATTTCAAAAGCAAAAAATAAAGAGTATAAACCTACCATGATATCTAATGGTGAAGGCAGAACAACATGTGCGTATTACATGCCGGATAATAAAACCATTTTATACGCATCTACGCATGAAGATAATAAGAATTGTCCTCCCCCTCCTGCTCCTCGTGCCGATAGAAAATATTTATGGCAGATTAGTCCGGGTTACGATATTTACCTTGCCGACCAAACAGGTAAGCAATTAAAAAAATTAACCGATACCAAGGGATACGATGCAGAAGCAACAGTTTCTCCAAAAGGTGATTTAATTGTCTTCACTTCTACTCGCTCTGGCGATTTAGAATTGTGGACCATGAATATCGATGGTAGCAATCAGAAACAAATCACATCTGGTTTAGGCTACGATGGTGGGGCATTCTTTTCGCCCGATGGAACAAAATTAGTATTCAGAGCTTCTCGCCCAAAACCTGGTGAAGAAACAGTAGAATACAAAGAACTTCTAGCGCAAGGTCTCGTTGCCCCAACCAATATGGAAATATATACCTGCAATGTCGATGGTTCCGATATGAAACAAATTACCAATTTGGGTAAAGCGAATTGGGCACCTTTCTTCCACCCTTCTGGCAAGAAAATAATTTTCTCTTCCAACCATCACTCAGAAAAAGGTTACGACTTCCAATTGTATATGATTAATATCGATGGTTCGGGATTGGAACGCATTACCAATAACAGTATGTTCAACGCATTCCCAATGTTTTCTCCAAATGGTAAAAAATTAATTTTCTCATCGAATAGAAATAACAATGGAACAAGAGATACTAATTTATTTATTGCCGACTGGGTAGAATAATTAAGATACATCGACATGAAAAAAATTTTTATAAGCTTATTAGTATTAAGCAATCTTGCTTTTGCTCAAACAAATGTTGATCGATTAAAAAAGGATATTGTTTATCTAAGCTCCGATAAATTAGAGGGCAGATATCCGGGCACGAAACACGAATTAAAAGCAGCTAAATACATCGCAAACAGTTTCAAGAAATCGGGCTTAATCCCAATGGGCGATAATGCAACTTACTTGCAAAAGTTTGCATTTAAAACGAGTACTAATCCGCATGCTACCGAAGAGCAAATGGAGATGAAAGGTTATGCTCACAATGTTATTGGATTTTTGAATAACGATGCTGCATATACCATTGTCATTGGTGCACATTACGATCATTTAGGTGTAGGTACTGGAGGAAATTCGCTCGATGCAAATCCATCGAATAAAATTCATAACGGTGCCGACGATAATGCATCGGGTACGGCGGGTTTGATGGAATTGGCAAGATACTATTCTAGTAATTCCATTAAAGAATCTTACAACTTTTTATTCATCGCCTTTTCTGCCGAAGAAGAAGGATTATTAGGTTCAAAATATTTCACGAACAATCCAAGTATATCAATAGATAAAATGAATTTCATGATTAACATGGATATGATTGGCCGACTCAACACATCGACCAATAGGATTGTTATTTCAGGCGTTGGGACGAGTCCGAGTATTGGAAAAGTTCTTCTTGCGAATGAGGAAAATGAAATTAAATACAAAGCAGACAGTGCAGGTATGGGGCCATCAGATCATTCTTCTTTTTATTTGAAAAATATTCCGGCATTGCATTTCTATACTGGAACGCATAGCGATTATCACAAACCGAGTGACGATGCCGATAAAATAAATTTCGATGGTGAAGCTAAGGTTTTAAATTTCATAATTAAAATCATCGACGATTTGTCGAAAGAACAGAAACTACAATTTACAAGTACAAAATTGAACAACAATGCATCTAGTAATGTAAGTTTCAAAGTGACGTTGGGGGTAATTCCCGACTATGCATTTGATGGAAAAGGCTTGCGCTTAGATGGTGTTTCAGAAAATAAACCGGCACAAAAAGCTGGCTTAAAACAAGGCGATATCATTATAAGCATGGGTAGCATCGGCATAGAAAACATACAAGATTATATGAAGGCATTGAGTAAATTTGAAAAAGGCCAAACCACCACGTGTAAGATTTTACGTGATGGTATGGAGATGAATATCGATGTTACTTTTTAAGTAGTTTGTTTCTATAAGTCGAACGATTATCTTTCAATTCAAGAGTATAAAGTCCTGGTTCTAGATTGCTAAGATCCAGGACTTTTTTATTAGAATCATCGGTAAAAATTCTTCTGCCATTGATATCGTAAATCGAAACATTTAAATATTCCTGAGTGATTTGAATCTTGTCAGTGACTGGATTCGGATAAAAACTTGGATGAATATTATTCGATTCCTTGTCAATTCCAATAAGAATAGATTGATTGTAATGTATAAAGAAATTTTGCGTCAAATTACTATCCAAGTATGGATTTCCCACTGCAGTTAATGGAGTTCTCAAACTATCACCATTTATTGAGCCCACCAATGTAATATCGCCATGTCCTGAAATATCAAACAAATCGACATCTGAATTACTTATGATTTTCACAGAATCTAATTCCCCAGTTTTTCTTAAAAAATAAGCCAAGTAATTATTTTGATGTTTTCTGATGTAGTAATACGAATCGGGACCAAAATTCTTAGATGGCACGATGAGTTTATTGTCGAAATCAAACGAAATAAATTGAACTTGATGATTTTTCTCCGCAAGTAAATTTCCGTCAAAATCATAAATTCCAAAACTATGATCCATCGCAACTAAGGAATTCCCTTGTTCGTAACGAGCCCATATCAATGTTGTTGAATCAATTTTTATTGATGAGTTAAGATCAAACGTAATGTACGGTTTGGGCACAAGCCATTCGGCTTTAAAATTATCGTCGAGCCTCGCAATATAAGTGATATAACCTGAGCTCAGTGGATTAATAAACTCAATGGTATCGATGGTACTGAAGTCCGATGCAGTACCAGAAATAAAATACTTATTGTTTTTGTACTGTATACTGGAAATAGATCTTAAGCCATCAAAATATTTATGTTGTAGAATTGCGCCGTTTGATGGATTCAATTTATATATCGATGAGCTAATGCTGTTTTCTATTCCTGCAACAATAATTTCATTATTATCATTCTCACAAACAGAAGACATCAAGATAGTCTCCATAGAACTATCCATCAAAGTATACCATTCTAACTCTCCCAATTCAGAAATAGAAAGCACAAAAGATGCTGTGTGTAAATCACCTTGAATCCTAATACTGTCTAAGATCAAGGAGTCTACGAATGCTCCAACAACTATTGTTTTACGATTCTTTGTTCTAAGAATATCGAACACAGTAGCATTACCTTTTATATCATAAGCCCAACGGTAAGGATTCCCCATTAAATACGCAAGTTCAAAAACATGTATGTTGCCTGCTAATTGCATGGGAAACTGTGCTTCGTATTTCAATCGCTCTATACTTGCACCCGATAATCTAAAGTCGGCACTCTGGTCTATCGCAATCACTTTTCCATTGGGTTTGAAAGGATATGTTTCTACAAAAAATTCTTGCAAGGGCATTTGTGCATTTGCAAGAAACGAATTACAGAAAACAAATAGAAGTACGTAAATCTTTTTCATAATATATGTTTATCCTAGTTTGGAACCATTGGGAACTTTAAAATCGGTAGTGATTAAAACAACATCTTGTTCGGAATTGGCATATACACCTAGCACTAAACATTCCGACATAAAATCGGCAATTTGCTTTGGTGCAAAATTCACAACTGCTAATACCTGCTTACCTATTAAATCCTCTATTTGGTATCGACTTGTGAATTGTGCACTCGATTTTTTAATCCCTAATTCTCCAAAATCAATAACTAGTTTATATGCTGGTTTTTTCGCCTTTTCAAACGTACTAGCCTCTAAAATTGTACCAACTCGAATTTCAAGTTTTTGAAAATCTGAAAAATCAATTATATTCATCTCAAATATGGATTATATGTCATTATTCGATTTTAATAAAGTTCTTAAAATTGTTGAAAACGACAAAGGGATGGCTGTAACTTTAGCATCGATGTTTGTTGAACAAGCTAAAGAAGACCAAGAAAAACTTATACAATCATTAAATGATGGCGATGTTACCGCTTTAGGTAAGGTCGCTCATAAAATGAAATCGAGCCTTTCTACATTAGGCATGCAAGAAACTTCTGATCGATTAAAAAAAATTGAACATGCAGCAAAAACAAATTCAAATATTGAAGAAATTAAGCAAGATGTTCAAATAACTGTTTCTGAATTAGAACAGATTTATTTAGAAGTTAAACAAGCTATCGCTTAGCGACTTTAAGTTTCAGAAAATAGTTTTCAATATCATCAATAAGATAATCGTAATTCAATATCTCTTTCGATTTCGTATTGCTTACGATTTTCGAATCCAGCTCAAGCCCATTAAATTCGGGCCTTTCCAACATAAATTTATCGCATAACTTTTCGTAAAACTCTTTCCTTTGAGGGTGATCGTCGGAAACGACATTCATAATTCCTGTAAAATTATATTGCAGTAATTTAGTGATAATTTGTACAACATCTATTTTATGTACCAGATTAATTGCTTGATTAAAACCAGAAATATTTTTTTTGCCCGATAAAAAATTTGCGGGGTTTCTATCTTCTGCAACCAATCCTGCTAATCTAAGAATCACATGATTTTCAAAGGAAGCAATTATATTTTCTACCGCCATCAAATGTTTTTGTCGGTCCGATGTTTCCTTTAATTCGGTTTCCTCCTTTACTTCCCCCGATAAGCCCTCGTACACACCCGTACTTGAAGTATAAATAATTTTTTTGGTTCCAATATTATACAATTCTTGAATTGAATTTCTTAAAGCATCGTAATCGTTTAAGGCAGAAGCAGGCGTACAAAGTACCACTACATCGGCATAAAAATCTTTGGGAATATTTTGAGGATGTTCCCATAAAAGTGTGGTTATGCCAGCAGGTGTTTTTTTAATAGACCTTTGAGTTCCTATGAGCTCATACGCTAAAGGCTTTTTCTGGCTTTGTTGAATGAAGTTCATGTACATGAGGTGTTCTGCAAGTGCGGAACCCAACCAACCCATACCTAAAATTCCAACTTTGAGCATTAGAGTTCTTTACGTAATCGAGCAACAGGGATATTCAATTGTTCTCTATATTTTGCGACAGTTCTCCTTGCAATATTATATCCGCGTTCTTTTAAAATTTCTGCCAAACGTTCATCGGCAAGAGGCTTACGTTTGTCTTCGGTTGAGATACAATCTTCTAAAATTTTCTTCACTTCCCTATTGGAAACTTCTTCACCACTTTCCGTTTGAATTCCTTCCGAGAAAAATGATTTCAGGAGGAAAGTTCCGAACTCAGTTTGCACATATTTACTGTTCGCAACCCTTGAAACCGTTGAGATATCCATTTGCACTTGGTCTGCAATGTCTTTTAAAATCATAGGTTTCAACTTACGCTCATCTCCCGTAAGGAAATAATCGTATTGAAAATGCATGATGGCATTCATGGTTTTGATAAGCGTTTGCTGACGTTGTTTGATGGCATCGATAAACCATTTTGCGGAATCCAATTTTTGTTTCACAAATTGGACAGCTTCTTTCATCTTTTTGTCTTTCTGTGCCGCTTTATCGTATGTCTGAAACATTTCTTGGTACGACTTACTTACCCTTAGTTCCGGAGCATTCTTAGAGTTTAATGTCAACACCAAATAATTATCATTTTTTGTAATGATAAAATCTGGTATGATTTGCAATTGCTTATTATTATCGGCATAAGAATTACCTGGCTTTGGATTCAGTCGAAGAATTTCTGCAATTGCCTCTTTCAAATCTTCTGAGCTGATGTCTAAGCTCTTTTCTAATTTATCGTAATGTTTTTTAGTAAACTCATCCAAATAATTTTGAACAATATTACTTGCAATTTTTATCGTTTTTAATTGTTGATCTTTGCGACGTAACTGTAATAACAAACACTCTTGTAGACTACGAGCACCAACACCTGCTGGGTCAAAGGATTGTATTACCTCTAAGAGGTGTTCTACTTCTTGTTCCGATGTGAAAATGTTTTGTGAAAATGCCAAGTCGTCTACCAGAGCATGTATAGGTCTGCGTAAATAGCCATCATCGTCGAGACTCCCTAAAATTTGTTGAGCCACCATGAACTGATGGTCGTCCATTACACATAAGCTCAATTGCACTAATAAGGTTTCATGAAAGGATGAGCTTACAGCAAATGGAATTTCCTTCTTATCGTCTTCATCGGAATCACTATCTGCCATCATCTTATATCCATCGTCTTGATCTTCGTCTTGCAAATAATCGTCGATGTTGAATTCTTCTTCCGTTCGCTCTTCATTACTTACATTCTCTTCGTCGTCAAGAGAATATTCACTTATCTCTTCTGCGTTCGATAAGCTACCATCTTCCAAAGCGGGATTCTCCTCCAACTCTTCCTTGATGCGCGAATCGAGCATAACAGTAGGAATTTGCAACAATTTGATGAACTGAATTTGTTGCGGAGAAAGTTTTTGTAATAATTTTTGTTGTAGGCTTTGTTTTAGCATGGTATTAATGCATCGAAAATACGATAAAAAAAGAAAAAACAATTATTTTTGTATTCGCGAAAATTAAAATTGAAGATAAGATGACATACATCAAAGATTTAAAAAACGAAGAAGGAAAGTTAGTGAGTTTGAACGGTTGGGTTTCGAACAAAAGAAGTGGTAAAGGCTTAGTGTTTATCATCTTAAGAGACGGTACTGGTTTATGCCAATGTGTAGTTACTCAAGAGAGTATCGATGAAAATTTATTTCAGATTGCCGATAAGTTAAGTCTTGAATCATCGATAAAAATTACCGGTAAAGTTGTAAAAGACGAAAAACAAATTGGAGGTTACGAATTACAAGTAACTGATTTACATGTATATCAACAAGCGGAAGACTATCCTATTGCAAAAAAAGCTCATGGTATTGAATTCTTAATGGACCATAGACATTTATGGTTACGTTCACGCAGACAATGGGCAATTATGCGCATTCGAAATACCATCAGTTTTGCCATTCATCAGTTCTTCCAAGAGAATGGATTCGTACAAATGGATGCACCAATTTTCACAGGTAATGCCTGTGAAGGTACTACCAATTTATTCGAAACAGATTTCTACGATGCTCCTGCATATCTTTCACAGTCGGGACAATTATACGGTGAAGCCATGGCGATGGCAATGGGAAAGATCTATACCTTTGGACCTACATTCCGTGCAGAAAAATCTAAGACACGTAGACATTTGTCGGAGTTCTGGATGATCGAACCAGAAATGGCATTTTACGATAACGACATGAACATGGACTTGATAGAGAAGTTCTTACAATTTGTTGTTTCGGAAGTCTTAAAGAACAACGAAGAGGAATTAGCCATCATTGAGCGTGATACATCGATATTAAAAAATATTGTGAACAAATTCCCTCGCCTACCATACGACGAAGCAGTACGAATTATCAAAGGCGAGCAAGATGTAAATGGTAAAAATTCTATCAAAACTTTAGAAGAAGATTTAGCAAAAGTTCATGCGCGAATAGAAGAAATTAAAAAAGAGATTGCAGAACGTGAGGAAAAAGTTGCTACACCTGGAATGAAAAAAGGTGAAGTAAACTTTAACATCAACAAAATTGCCGAATTAAAAGATGAGTTGAGGGATCAAGAAGAAAGTTCAAAAAACATTCCTCAATGGCTCGATTCTGCTCGTAATTTCGAGTACGGAAACGATTTTGGCGGATCAGATGAAACGGTCTTAACTCGATTGTTTGATACACCAATCATGGTATACAATTGGCCACACGAAGTCAAAGCCTTTTATTTAAAACGTGCCGATGATGAACGCTTCGCAAAAGGAGTGGATGTTTTGGCACCAGAAGGCTATGGTGAAATTGTTGGTGGTGGCGAACGTGAAACCGATAAAGATTCTTTGATAGCTAAAATCAATGAACATGGATTGCCGATGGCAGAATTTGAATGGTACCTCGACTTGAGAAGGTATGGTTCTGTTCCACATGCTGGATTTGGATTGGGTTTAGAGCGCTTGGTGGCTTGGGTATGTAAATTACCACATGTTCGTGAAACGATACCATTCCCTAGAATGTACGGAAGGTTATTACCATAGTCTCAAATTGAAATAATTCATTATATTTAGTAATCTAAAACTAAATACAATGGGTATACTTACTGAATTTAAAACATTCGTTTCCAGGGGAAATGCTGTAGAACTTGCAATTGGGGTTGTCATTGGTGCTGCCTTCCAAAAAGTAGTGGATTCAATTGTCAACGACATCATTATGCCTCCTATTGGATATCTAATAGGTAAAGTGGATTTCAAAGATTTAAAGTTAAAACTTGGTGAAGTGGTGACTATAAATTATGGTAGTTTCATTCAAACACTTATTCAATTTGTAATTATAGCTTTCACTATTTTCCTAGTGGTGAAACTTTTGAACAGACTTAGAAAAGAAGAAGAAGTTGTCAAACTACCATAATCATGAAAAGAGCTCTACTTATTTTTGTTATTTGTGCATCTTACGTACAAATAGCAAATGCACAAACCACAGATACAACAAGCAAAACAGCTAATCCTGCCGATACAAGTAAGTGGAAGAAAGGCGGCGTAGCTTCTTTAGGAGTTAGTCAGTCTTCGTTTACCAATTGGGCAGCCGGTGGTGTGAACAACGTCAACGTAACCGCCATCGTAAGTCTGTATGCGAATCGAAAAACTGCTATTTCGAATTGGGAGAACAACCTCGACTTAGGTTATGGTGTTCAAAAAATTTCGGATGGGCCCTACCGTAAAAGTGAAGATAGAATTGAGTTGAATAGTAAATATGGAAGAAAAATCTCCGAAAAATTAAATTATTCGTTCCTACTTAATTTTAGATCGCAATTTGTTGAAGGTTTTAATTATACCGATACGAGTACAGTTTATGTTTCGAATTTACTATCGCCTTCATTCACAACTATTTCAGGCGGTTTGGATTATAAGCCCAACGACGATTTATCCATCTTTTTCTCACCATTAACAGGTAAAATAACCACCGTATTAGATACAGCATTGGCCAATCAAGGTGCGTATGGTGTGGATACTGGAAAAAAAGTACGTTTTGAAGTGGGTGCATTAATGGCAATTAAATACCAAAAAAACCTAGCCAGCAATATCTTATTGAAGTCGAAAATCGATTTATTTGCCAATTTCAATACAATTCAGGCCATCGACATCAATTGGGAAAATTTGATTTCGTTTCAGATTACCAAACTCTTAGCAGCAACATTAAGTACCAATTTATTATACGATCAAGACATCTTAATACCTAAAAGAGAAGAAACGAGTCCGGGTGTATTCCAGGAAGTTAGCAGCCCTAGGACACAGTTTAAACAGATATTTTCGTTGGGAATTACGTATAAGTTCTGATAATTTTAAATTAAAATTGGATTCTTGACATAGCTTGCATATATTTGCAGCCTTGTTTTAAGAAAAAAAAGAAATGAAACGTACATTCCAACCATCGCAAAGAAAGAGAAGAAACAAGCACGGATTCAGAGAAAGAATGTCATCTGCAAACGGACGTCGTGTTTTAGCTTCAAGAAGAGCAAAAGGCAGAAAGAAATTGACTGTATCTGACGAAAAAAGACACAAACGCTAGTAAAATAGCCTAGGTAATGTTTGATTGTGGGTTTTAAATTATTACCATAATCCTGTACATACCTATGACAAAAAGATATTTTTTCAGCAAAGAAGAACGCTTGTGTAATCTGAGTCAAATTGACCAGCTTTACAAACAAGGTTCTTCTTTCTCTTTTTATCCCTTCCGTATCGTGTATAGGCAAAGTCCTATAAACCAAACGTATCCTGCTCAAATTGTCATTACGGTACCCAAAAGAAAATTCAAACGAGCTGTAGATCGAAATAAGATTAAACGATTAATTCGCGAAGCATACCGTAAACACAAAGAAGATTTTTTGTATCCGAAACTACAGGCTTCCAATACCTTTCTCCAAATCATGATTATTTATACCGGTAACGAAATAATTACTGCTAAAAATTTAGAAAAAAAACTAAATTTAGCACTTAATCGTTTAGTATAAGAATTGAAATTACTGGCTTACTTTTTCAGCTTTTTAATTAAACTCTATCAGTGGTTCATATCCCCTATTCTACCCAATGCATGTAGGTATAGTCCCACATGTTCGGAATACGGATTACAAGCCATCAAAAAATATGGAGCAATTAAAGGCATGGGCTTAGCCATAAAAAGAATTTCCCGTTGTCATCCTTGGGGCGGCAGTGGTTACGATCCATTACCATAGACTATGAAAAAATTCAAAAAATCCATTGTTATTGCTGCCATCAGCATAGGTTCTCTTAGCTCTTTAGCGTTTGTAGACAACTACTTTGAGATTTCTAAAAATCTTGAAATTTTCACATCGGCATATCGCGAATTAAATGCCAATTATGTCGATGAAGTGGATCCTTCAAAATTGATGCGAACTGGAATCGAAGCCATGTTAGAATCGCTCGATCCATATACAAATTTTATTTCTGAGTCCGATGTAGAGGATTATAGAATCATGACTACAGGTCAATATGGAGGCGTAGGCGCATCCATATTCACTAAAGACAAACAAGTAATCATTCGCGAATTATTTGAAGGCTACCCAGCTCAAAAGGCTGGACTAAAGGCTGGCGATATCATCTTGGAAATCGACGATAAAAATGTTCAAGGAAAAACAACTTCAGAAGTAAGTAAATTTTTAAAAGGACAGTCGGGAACCAACATTCAACTTTTAATCAAACGATTAGGAGAAGATAAGCCTTTTAAAGTTGCATTGAAAAGAGAAGACATTCAAATTGAAAATGTACCCTACTTTGGAATGATTAACGATGAGGTGGGCATAATTCAGTTAAAGGGATTTACTCAAAATGCAAATCGAGAAGTAAAGAATGCATTGAAGGAATTAAAAAAGAATCCCAATTTAAAAGCTGTGATTTTGGATTTAAGAGGCAATCCAGGTGGGCTTTTACATGAAGCGGTAGACATTTCGAATATTTTTGTAAACAAAGGAGAACTTGCTGTAACAACAAAAGGCAAAAACAAAGATTCAGAGAAAAAATATTTAACCATTAACGAACCATTAGATGCAAGCATTCCTTTAGCAGTACTAACGAGCAGTAGCTCTGCATCGGCATCAGAAATTGTATCGGGTGTTATTCAAGATTTAGATCGTGGAGTTGTAGTTGGACAAAGAACATTTGGGAAAGGTTTGGTTCAAACGACTAAACCCCTTAGCTACAATGCACAATTAAAAATTACAACTGCAAAATACTATATACCAAGTGGTCGATGCATTCAAGCTTTGGATTACTCGCATAGAAACGAAGATGGATCGGTAGGGAAAATTCCTGATTCTTTGATAAAAGAATACAAAACACGTTCTGGACGTAAGGTCTATGATGGTGGTGGTGTGGCTCCCGACTTTGCAATTGAAGTTGAGAAACTTTCGAACATCACACAAAACTTAATCGTTAAAAATATCATTTTCAACTATGCTAATTTATACGCATCAAAACATGCTAGTATAGCTCCAGCAAAAGCATTCCGACTATCGAAAGAAGAGTATCAGGAATTTGTAAAATACGTTCAATCACAAGACTTCGATTACAAAACTAAGTCGGAGAAAATGTTAGAAGATTATAAAGAAACAGCTATCAAAGAAAAATATTTCGATGCAATTCAGCAAGATTATGAAAGTCTGAGAGCAAAGTTGTTGCACGATAAAAACGCCGACTTATTAAAATTTGAGCAAGAAATTAAAGATATTTTAGAAGAAGAGATCATTGCTAGATACTACTATCAAAAAGGTAGAATCGAAAAATCCTTGATCAAAGATCCAGAAGTTGCTAAAGCTATCGAGGTATTAGGTAATGAAAAATTATATACCTCTACTTTAAAAAACTCGAAAGAGCTTTCAAATAAGAATTGATGTGTTAAATTCGCATCATGCAAGTAGTTCTAGATGTATTGTTATTATTTGTATTAGGCGGACTAGGAGGTCTCTTAGCGGGTCTTTTAGGAATTGGCGGTGGAATAATATATGTATTAATCTTTAGCCATTTCTTAAAGCAATACGATTATAGCAATCAACAAATTGTATCGGCCATCGTTGCAAATTCTATGTTTGCGATATTATTTGCTGGTCTTAGCGGATCATTTAAACAATGGCGCATCAATAATTTTTATCCAAAGCAAATTATTATAACCGGAATAAGCGCAACAATAGCTTCTATATTTTTTTCGTACATCATAAGTAAAAGTACTTGGTACACAAAGGAGCAATTTAATTGGCTGTTTATTGGACTACTTGTTTTCATCGTGTACCGTTTATTCATGCAAAGGAATAAGCCAATAAACACGAAAGATGTTGATGCCAATAGAATTCAGCTAATTGCTACAGGATTATGTTCTGGTACTATTGCAGCATTTTCGGGAATTGGAGGTGGTGTGGTTATAGTTCCAATATTAAGCGATTGGATTAAAATGCCCATTAAAAAAGCTACTTCAATTTCTTTAGGAGTAATTAGCATAATGGCTGTATTCACTTCTATTTATAATGCGTTAATACATGCGAGTATATCTGAGAGTTCTATTCCACTAATTCAATATCATTTAGCATTGCCAGTAGCCATAGGAAGTTTAATTGCTGCACCCTATGGAGTGAACATCGCAAATAAGTTAAAAGCAAATCAGATACGAATAATTTTCATACTATTCATAATTTTGGTGATTACAAAAATGCTCCTGTTCTAATGTCGTATATTTTAAATATTGATACATCTGGAATAAATTGTTCTGTAACGATAGCGGATGGTTCAAGCATTTTAAGTTGCGTTGAAAAAGCTGAACCCAACATACATGGTTCACAAATTACTTTGTTTATCCAACAAGCTTGCCAAGAGGCAAACATCGACCTGAAAAAATTAGATGCCGTTTCGGTTTCTAAAGGACCTGGTTCATACACAGGCCTACGAATTGGTGTTTCTACAGCAAAAGGAATCGCATATGCATTAAATATTCCATTAATATCGACCGATACATTATTAAGTTTAACCCAGCATGCATTAGAACTATATCAAAATCCACAAGCTGTTTATATTCCTATGATTGATGCGAGAAGAATGGAAGTATATACACAAGTTTTTGATTCTAACTTGCAGGTATTAGAATCGGTAAATGCAAAAATTCTTGACGAGCATAGTTTGTCGAATTATTTTGATCAGTATCCTGAGCTTGTAATTTATGGCGATGGTGCATTAAAGGCAATTGAATTATTTCAAAATAAAAAAATTAAGCATGTAGACATTTTGTATTCTTCATCGAAATATATGCTTGATCAATCATGGAAAAAATTCAACAATAAAGAGTTCGAAGATGTAGCCTATTTTGAACCCTTTTATTTAAAGGAATTTTATTTTAAGAAATAAAAAAAGGGGATTGCATGAATCCCCTTTTTCATTTATCAGGAGTGACTATTATTCTAAAATAGTAAACTCTACTCTTCTATTTTGTGCACGTCCTTCTGCAGTTTTGTTATCGGCAATAGGCTTGTTTGGACCAAATCCTTTCGCAGTGATTCTTTCTGCTTCAATACCTTTACTCACTATGTATTTTTTAACTGCATCTGCACGAGTTTGAGATAATTTCACATTCGTTGCAGCCTTACCAACATTGTCGGTATGTCCTTCAATTAATAATTTGAACGATGGTTTTTTGATCAATAATTCCGACAATAAATCTAAAGACTCATACGATGCTTTAGATATTACAGATTTACCAGTTTCAAAATTCAAATTACTAAACACCTTATTGATTACTTCTTGTTCTTCAACACTAAGCTCAACTTTTTGAGGAACTCCCGGACAACCTGCGCTATCAACTGGACCTTTTACATTAGGACACTTATCATCTTTATCCAATACTCCATCCCCATCTGTATCTGGCCATGGACATCCATTGTTTTCGATTGGACCTGCAAGCGTATCGCATTGGTCGGTATCGTCATAGATTCCATCCCCATCTGTATCTGGACAGCCAAAATGTTCGGCAGTACCTACTTTATCTGGACAACGATCGTCTTTATCTGGAATCGAATCATTATCGGCATCAGGCCAAGGGCATCCATTATTTTCTTTAGGACCAACAACAGTCAAACACGAATCGTCTTTATCCAAAACTCCATCGGCATCAGTATCTGGCCAAGGACATCCTTTGTTTTCAGTAGGACCAGCACTGTACGGACAATCATCAATTACATCAATGACCCCATCATTGTCGGCATCACCCGGCAATGCTGCTGCAGCTGGTTTTGGTTTAGGACATCTTCCAAATGCAAAACTCACCCCAAAGTTAAAGTCGGCACCCAATCCCAATTGAGGTTTCTTACTTGGATCTTGTAATTGCTGAGTAACTTGATAAGTATTTAATATTTTTTCAGAACCAAAATAGAAATCCATTCCACCACCTTTTGCTCTATATAAGAACTGCGCTCCTACCGATGCAAAACCGCTGGTATTATAAGCACCAAGGAAGATGAAATTAAATCGTTTTGCTAATCTTAAATTATTAATCAACACCAAATCCAAGTTATCAATGAATAAAGGCTTCGATACAATTGCAGTTTGGTGAAACCAATTAGCCCATCTGTACTGAGCTGAAAATTCTACGCGCGATAATAAGGGCGAAGTATATTTACCTTTTTGACTATCGACTGCGAATTTAGTAAAGTCATCAATTACAGAATCTTGAGCTGCTCCAGAATCTAAAGCATTTACTCCAGTGAAAGTAACCGTTTTACCTAATTTATAAATTCTAGAATTTTCATTCCAAGTAATTGCACCTAAATCCAAGACCGAGAAACTTAATGTAGCTTTACGTGTAAGTTCATATTGCAAACCTCCAGAGAAAGCAAATCCATTATTCTTTAAGATATTACTCGCAATATCTGCTGTATTATCCGGGTCCACAGATAGCTTCGCTTCTCCACCTACAGTTATTCGTATAGTATCTCCATCTTGTGACGTATAGAACTTAGAGTCTTTCACATCTAAAGTAGCATTCGCAATACCAATAATATAACCTACTTTGAATCCTCCCGATAACTTACCATAGATTTGTCTGCGGAAACCAATACCAGATTCCACATAAGAATTCCCTAATCCACCAACATCAATGAAACCATCAATAGATTTACCTCTATAAGGATAATTCCCTTGAGTTAAAAAATTGAAAATCCCATTATTTATATTGAATGCTGCCTCGGTTTTTAATTGTGAATAAAATGAAAGTTCTGCTTCACGTTTACGACTCAGACGAATTTTCATCATGAAGATGTTATAATTTATTCGAGTACTAAATGTGTTTTTTCCTCCATTCTCTAGAGCTAGATTGGTTAGGTTTTCACTCGCTAAAAATGCTTTAACAAAATCATTGGCTTCTCCCGATAATGAAAGGTCCAATCCCAATGAAGGAAATATGAAGAAGTTCGATGAAAATGCTCGACATGAATCTAATGCTTTATGATGTGGATTTTGAATTCCATCGTATAAAGTTCTTGTATAATATAAAGAATATTTTTGTGCTCTTACGTTCGTCCCAGTAACTATTAAAAGGACAAACACAACTAAAATTTTTGATAATTGTTTCATGATTGTTCCTTTTGAATTACTGTACTTTCGCTGTATCTATTGTAACTTTTAAACGTGCTTTAGTTCTAAAACCTAGTCGATAATCGTTAAATATTTTAGGACTAACACCACTTGGTGTATTTAATGTAGCACGCACATATAACCTTCTGGTACGTTTAAGATTCTCAAACAATTCGGGCGTTATAGTAATATTAAAACTGCTTTGAACTGGTGTTTGTACCTTATCTTGACCTACAGGAATATTAGCTTCAGAAATATTTATCACCGCAATTCGATCTAAGGTGATTAAAGAATCATTCAATCCTTCAATGATAATGTTAAAACCATAAGGGAATCCATTTGTAATTGTAAACTCTAAAGAACCTGTATCTAACGATACTTCTTCATTATCTAAATCTTGTCCTAATTCAAATGGGAAACGATCTTCTAATACTAAATTATTAAAGTTTACTGCCAATGGCACCTCTGTCTTTACAATAAGTTTTAAATCACTACTGTCATGAACAAAATATCCCAGTCGATCTGGATTATTAAATTGAGCTCCACCACCTGCACCAACTCTCATGGTTGTTGGAAAGTTTGTTAGTACTGAAGCTAAATTACTACTTCCTTGGTTTATTGATGCAAGGTTATCGGTTGTTAATGGTTCTTCAGCAACGATTGTAGATTGTCCAATGTTGACCCTTAGAGTATCCATTTCTACATAGTTGTTATTTACACCATTGAAAGAACCTAAAACAAATTTCATCCCTAATGGTAAACCAATTCTACTCTGAAAGTTCAAATCAACCTCAACATCATTTAATGAAATTGTACCACTTCTAATATTGCTATATACAGAGCGTGGTGCTAATGGTGCATTAGAAGAAGTTACAGGTATAGAAGATAATACTTGTTGTAAAATTGGAGAGCCACCCATCCAATATTTCACATCAATGGAATTAAATCCAAGAGCTATCGTTGCAAATCCACCTGTAGGTCCTTGAATTGGATCTGAACCACTTAAATCCATATAGACAACACTATTCGTGTCTAAAGCTTCACCCCTTAAGTCCCATTTCGCATTAGTCAGTGGATATGCAAAATTTAATGTTTGTCCTTGAGGTACATTAATTTTTCCTGTTGTAAATGGAACACCATTAACTAATAATCCTGGTATTCTAATTTCCAAACCATTAAAATCAAAGTTTTTATTATTGTCAATTTTGAAGTTTATTTCGGCACTGTTTATGGCTAAAGTTTTAATATTACTTAAACTCATTTGTACCAAAAAATTATATGCAAATTCTGAAGGTAATACATCATTAGCCCCTGAACTATTGAAAGTCAATGGCAAAGGAATTTCTACTTCAGAATTTAATCGAACGATATCTTGTGCCGTTGCCAAATCTTCTGGAGTTAAAACTTGAAGTGTGTCTTCAAATCCTACTTTTAAATATCCAGTTGGATCGGTTTGAATAAAGGAACTGTCTTCTGTTAAATTTTGTAAAGTTAATTCGCCATAAACTAAAGGCAAATAATAATCGGGAGAGAATTTTGGTTTAGCGAGATCTTCTGAACAAGATCCGAACCAAATGAGAACGGAGCTCATTGCCAATAAATTAAGACTTCGCTTAAATTTCGTTGCAAACATAGGATTCAATTTAGTTAGTTAGAGCAATAAATATACTGATATTTCTAAGAATTCTACAATTTCAATTTTTCATTAGAAAATTAACATCAATAAGATAGGTACTTAATTTTGATTCTTTGTTAATTACGGAGATTAAACATTTGTTACTTTTATTTAATATTGCTGGCTTTGTCATTGATTTGATGGGAAATCCACTCAACAAGTTCGCATTTCTGTTAAATAGATATAGTTGCGATTCTTCATCGGCATGCACTGCTAATAATTTGTTTTTCAGCACATTAACTTGAAAAGGTGCTTTTGATATTTTTGTGTTGAATTGAAAGTTATATCCCAAAGTGCTGTCATCTGAATACATGAAGAGTTGGTTGTTGTCTATAAATATATATTCTTGACTGCTATCCCCCACTACATCGGCAAGTAAAAAGAGATGTTCGGAAGACCAATTACCAACTGATTTATATAATCTCCTACCATCTATCATTAAACTTTTGATTTTCCCAAATTGATCAGTACTTACAAATCGATTCATTGAATAATTCAGATCTTGTTTGAAGTAAAACGGATTAGAATATTCCACATGTGCAGAATCCGTGTAATTGCTAATAACATTTCCTTTTCTATCTAGAAAATAAAATTGATTTCCAGAATGCGCGAACAACATATCTTTACCTTGAACTCGAATATGCTTAATAGGTTCATCTAAATTAAATAACTTTCGAGGATTCCACCCTTCCAATGGTCTGCCGCTAATATCGTAAGCATAAATGTTTCCTTGAGAACTACCTATGAATATCCTGTAATTTTTATCACGATCGTAATCAAATAAACTCAAAGGCAATTGTGTGCTTTGAGGTATTCTTTTCGGATAATTTGGCATTAAGGATCCATCTGATTTGAGTAAATAAATAAAATTAGCAGTATTGAATAGAATCTGCTTTTCAGAATTCTTATAATAATCTACCGCATAAAATTTACTAATAATTGGTTCCGAAATACTTACTTTCCATTCAATTGCTGAATTTTCGGATATCTTGTATAAATTCATAGCATCGTCTTGGAGAAACAAGTAATACTGTTCTGGTTCATCTAACTTTAACCAATTTAAAGTTGAACTTACTTTATTAGAAAAATTCAAACTCCAAACTTCTTTTAAAACCTCAGTGTTTTCAGAACTTGCTAGAGGTATATAAATATTATTAATTAATGATTGCTCTGTACTACTAATTAAATAAGCAATTCCACTATAACTTAATAAGCTACTATCTCCTTTCAATCTTGTAATTGCATTTGAATTTAAATATTGTTGCAAATTGCTAGCATTACTAGATAATGAATTATAAAAAAACAAATTGTAGCTTTCATTTACTGCATTATTAATTTCTTGAAAAGAATTTTTCTTGATCAAAAAATCTAAGTTTACATAATCATCTATGTATCTTTTCAAATCGTTAATTGAAGAAGAAAATATAATTCTATCTTCAATCACGACATAGTAATTGTATTTCAAGTCTTTCGCTAATTCCCCTAACAGTAAATACATAATATTTTTAACTGCTAAATTTCTTATTTCATAAGTTTTGTATTTTTCTACTACCTGATTGATATTAGGTAAATTTAAAGTGCTAATCGATTCTTTATTGTTTATTAATGCCATACCTAGATCACCCATCCCATCTGTTATATCTTTAGAATTTAATTGCATCAGCATGAACTCCGTACCAAAACTTAAATTCGCCCAATCGTTAAAATCAATAGCATACTTCCTTTTAAAAATTTTTAATTCGGCATCGTATAAAAAGTTATTATTTCTTTTGTACCATTCGTTCAAATCCAATCTAAATTGTAATGAATTACTCAGCACTACATTCGTAAAACTTGCTGTATTTGCACTTAAATATTGCTTTAAATAACTTATGTTTTCTTGCTGTTTCTTAAATAAATTAAAATATTGCTTTTCATTAGATAATAACTCTCCATTTAAAACCCAAGCATTATCTTTATAATTCAATTCAAAAACAGAATAATTACCAATTGTATTTAAATAATAAAACTTGTTCACTAAGCTTTCATTGATATAGGTATTAACAATAGATGATAAGGCTTTATAATTCATGAACACACGTGCAAATTTTGAATCGTCTACTGTTAAATTCAAATAATCGAGTAGTAATTTATTCGAATACCATGTAGTGCTCTTTTTAAAAGCTCTTAATGAATTTTCAATAGGATTAGAATGATATGCAAAAATTAATGTCGAATTTACTCTTGTATAATATATCTTAATACTATCCATGATTGTCGACTCATAAATCGTAAAATCATCAAACTCACGGCTCGAATTTTCTGTCGACTGAATCATTTCTTGGAACTCAGACACGTTGAATGCCCAATCAGATAAATTAATAAAAAAGATAGCACATAATTCCTTTGAATTATTTTTCTGTATCCCAATATTAATCTGTGATGTTTTAATTTTGTCTATTAAGTCGGTATTGGATTGTATGATTGTCGATGTAGTGCCAAATTCATTAAGTACTTCTTCGGGGAAAATATAGGAATATGCTGATGCTTCTTTTAAAAGTTCCGATAAATTTTCATCGAATTTAAAATCAAAGACTACGACATTGCTGTTGTCTATGAACTTGAAATTATGGTATTTATCTGCCGATGAAAACTGGCGCCCAAAATAAAAATAAATGAGTACAAATATTAAGGTGAATAGAACTGAAGCAATTACAATCGCTTTTTTCATCGGCTACTATATATCCGCTAAAAATACTAATTTTTGCAGAATTTAATTATCTTTAAACATCAGAAATATGAAACGTATTCTCATCATCGCCAGTATACTCACTGCATTGGGTGTAATCATAGGAGCATTTGGAGCACATGCATTGAAACCGGTAATGACTCCCCTTCAATTACAGTCCTTTGAGACTGGTGTAAAATATCATTTACTACACAGTATTGCATTAATTGGTATATCTATCATCTATCACATTAGTAAACACAAGGGCCTCCTTTGGTCGGCATACTTGATGATTCTTGGAATAATTCTTTTCTCATTCTCCATCTATCTATTATCATTGAAACAATTATTTGGCATAAGCCATTGGAGCTTTCTTGGACCAATTACACCTATAGGTGGCTCATTCCTAATCGCATCATGGATTTTATTAGCAATTAATGCAAGTAAATTAAAAAATGAATAGTGTAGATGCATCTAAATATGACAGCTTTGTTGATGTAATCTTACCACTCTCCATACATCAAAGTTTTACTTATAGAGTACCTAAAGATCTTAACAGTAAAATTCAAATAGGTATGCGAGTAGTTGTTCCTTTTAAAGGCAATCGACTCTATACTGCTATTGTAAGTAAGGTACATGCAGAAGTGCCAATTAATTACGAAGCTAAATATCTAATTAATATATTAGATGAATTTCCAGTTGTTACAAATATTCAATTAAACTTTTGGGCTTGGTTAGCAGATTATTACTTATGCAATTTAGGTGAGGTTATGAACGCTGCAATTCCGAGCGCCCTCAAGTTGAATAGTGAAAGCAATATTGTACTTAACCCCTATTCAGACTTCGATAAAAATGAATTGTCTGAAAAAGAATTCCTGATTGTTGAAGCTATTGAAATTCATAAATCAATAAGCATACAAGAGGTACAAAAAATTCTCGACATAAAAACGGTAATGCCTTTAATAAAATCTATGATTCAAAAAGGCATCCTTTACATGCATGAAGAGGTTCAAGAAAAATATAGCCCAAGAACTATAAGTATTCTAGAATTAAATCCTTTTTATGTCGATGTAGAAAATCTAAGAAGTTTGTTTAGCGAACTTGAAAAAAAACCCAAACAGGTAGATTTACTTCAAGCATTTCTAAACTTACGTAGAACTGAAGTTTATGTGACTTCTAAAATGCTTATCGAACAAATGGGTATAAGTCCATCGACCATTCAAACCCTTGTGAAAAAAGGTATTCTAGACAAAGTTGAACAAGAAGTTTCTCGAATATCAAATAATGGACAAGATGAGTTGATACCTTCAGAATACCAATTAAGTGATGAACAAAAAAATGTCTATCAAAATATAATTCAAGATCAAGAAAAAAACACTTCATTGATTTATGGTGTTACCTCATCAGGTAAAACAATGGTCTATGTTGAGCTTATCAAAAAATATCTTTATGATGATAAGCAGATTCTGATATTATTACCCGAGATAGGACTTACAACTCAATTAATTGAACGATACAAATTATTTTTCAAAGAAAAAATCGCTGTATATCATTCGAAATATTCCGACAAACAACGAGTAGAAATTTGGCAAGATGTATTAAATTCTAAAACTAAAATAGTATTAGGAACCAGATCATCTATATTCTTACCTTTTCAAAATTTGGGATTAATTATAATCGATGAAGAACATGACTCTTCTTACAAACAACTCGATCCCAACCCAAGATACCATGCACGCGATGCTGCAATTTATTTGGCAACATTATTCGAAGCAAAGGTGATACTTGGATCAGCAACTCCTTCAATCGAATCGTATTACAATGCACAGTTAAATAAGTTCAATTTATTTGAATTAAAAAATAGGTACGGTAAAGCAGGACTCCCAGATATTCGATTGATAGCCATGCAAAAGGAAAGAATGTCTGATAATAGTGGAGGGTCTATAGGTAAGACTTTATACGATGCATTAAAGTTGCGACTTGAGCGGAAAGAGCAAAGTATTTTATTTCAAAACAGAAGAGGTTATGCTCCTTATTTGCAATGCAATACTTGTGGAAATAGTCCATATTGCATTAACTGCGATGTTGCACTAACCTACCATAAATGGAACGATGAATTAAAATGCCATTACTGTGGCTATCATGCTAAAGTGATGAAAATTTGTCAAACCTGCGGTTCTGGATTTTTAGAATTAAAAGGTCATGGTACCGAAAAAATTGAAGACGAATTAAAAGAGTTATTTCCTGAGGCGAAAGTTGCTCGAATGGACTTAGATACAACTCGCAAAAAAAATGCATTTCAAGATTTACTTAGTAGCATTGAATTAGGTGAAGTAGATATTTTGGTAGGAACACAAATGGTGACGAAAGGATTGGATTTTGCAGCCTTAACCTTGGTAGGTATAATTCAAGCCGACAGTCTAATTAATCATCAAGATTTCAGAGCGCATGAACGTGCATTTCAATTGATTGAGCAAGTAAGTGGTAGAGCTGGAAGAAGAGATATTGAAGGCGAAGTCATCGTACAAACATATAGACCTGAGCATCCGGTCTTGCAGTTGGCTAGTAGACACGATTACGATACATTTTTAAGACATCAACTCAATGAAAGAAAGCAATTCAAATACCCTCCATTTATTCGAATGATCGAGCTTTCTGTAAAGCATAAAGATCGAACTAAAACTCAATTAGCTGCTATCGCGTTGGCAAAAAAAATCAAATCATTCGTACCTGCAAATAACGTACTCGGACCAGAATTCCCAGCAATTGGCAAGGTAAGAAACTATTACATCAATACCATTTTATTGAAGTTGGAGCGAAAAAACAATTTACTCAAGGAACAAAAGAAGTTGTTAAGAAATTGTATCATAGAATTGAAAGCGAATAAAGAATTTTCGGGATTGCAAATTGTGGTTGATGTAGATCCTTATTAATCTTATTTTCCTCTACCTTGAATTACGGTTACTATTGTAAAGAACATAATTTTTAGGTCAACCGCTAAACTCATGTTTTCTATATAGATAATATCGTATTTTAATCGTTCAAGCATTTGATCTACATTCTCTGCGTAGCCATATTTCACTTGTCCCCAAGAGGTAATACCAGGTCTAACTTTATGTAGATGTTTATAATGTGGGGCTTGTTGAATAATTTGATCTATAAAGAATTGACGTTCCGGACGAGGTCCTACTAAGGACATATCTCCAATTAAAACATTATAAAATTGTGGAATTTCATCGAGACGAGTTTTTCTCATAAAACGTCCAAATGGAGTAATACGTGCATCGTTATCTTTCGACAATTGAGGGCCTGCATTTTCTGCGCCCACATACATTGATCTGAATTTTATAATTTTAAATGGTTTACCATGTAAGCCAATTCTAGTTTGTTTATAGAATATTGGGCCAGTAGAGCTTAGCTTTACAAGTATTGCAGTAATTAAGAAAACAGGTGAAAGTAAAATTAGAAAAAGTAGTGAAACGAAAATGTCCATTATCCGTTTCATATTCATTTGCCAAGCTGGCATCAAATCTGTTTTAATTTGAATCAGAGGAATACCAAAAAGGTGATTCATCTTTACCGAACCTGTAATGATATCGTACATATCCGGTATGATTTTCACATCAGCTCTGCAATTCTCGAGATCAGAAATTATTCTTCTTAAATTTTCATGTTCAGAAGATTCTATCGCTATAATGACTTCATCAATGGAATATCGATTCACTACATCGGCAATCTCATCGTATTTACCTAGTTGAGGTAAGTGTTTGGCTAAATCGCTATCGTTATTGTATTCGCCGTTTACAAATCCTATGAATTTAAAACCTACCGATTCCTTTTCCGACTCGATTTCTTTGTACAACTTATATGCTTTTTCGTTACTTCCAACTAGTAAGGTGTTGAAGCCTATAATTCTTCGTTTAATTTTAATTTTTGTTTGTGTTGTAATGATGAAACGAGGGATGGCCGTTAAGAAAAAGTGTAAGGTAAAAAGTGTTAAGAAAGTAATGTAATAATTGGTATAGTTCGCAATTTCGTCGTCGAGAACTAATGCAAAAAACAGTACCAATACACCAATACTAGTTTGAGTAGCTGTCTGACCTATTTCTTTTAACCTAGATTTTTTGAATACATTTCTGTAACTCCCCATTAATAAATAAATGGTAAGCCAATACATCGGAATAATTAGTAGTCCTAAATAGAAGTTTTCATCAAATTCAATTGGAATTTGATAGCCGAACTTCATAGGTTCTACATAAATTTTTCTATACGCGAAGAAGCAAACCCATACCATTAAAGCACTGAGGTAATCGGCAATGATATATTTTATAGCTTGACGCGTTTTGTTCATGTTTTATAAATGTATGAGTTTTATATTGTCGAGTAAAATTTTGGAACTTGATAATGATGGGTTATGACTTGCTTTAAAATACAACTTAAAACGATGAGTTCTAAAACCCGATAAATCTTGAGTTAGGTCGATGTAAATTTTCTTCCACTGATCCTGTGTAGGATTTAAATTAATATATGGAATGTTAATGATTTGTCCGCTTAAAACATTTTCGGCATACACACCAACGAGTAATTGAACATCCGTTCTGAAATTCAATTCTGTGTATATATTGAGACCAGATGCAACAGGCAAGCTATATGATTTAGATGTTTCGAATTCAACATAATCTTTGCTGGGATCCAATTCAAATTTCAAAGAGAAATTACCATCAAACACCAATGCCGGGTCTGAAGTTCGAATGATTGTATCAATTTTAGAAGAACCTGCTGTTTTGAAAATAGTTCCCGCACCTTCAAAACCTTCGGGAAATTGCCCTACACCTTCTGGTGGATATTTTGGTTGATTCGTACGGTATGCGAATTTAGAATAAATAGTATCTACACTTCCCTCGGTAGTTTGAATGGTCTGGTAATATGGAGAAAAGAATGGATAAATTCTTCGATCATTATTTTGACCATTAGCTAAAATACCCGGTATGATTTCAATTCTATGAGTACCTGCTTCTTTCATAACCGGTATCGTTGTAGGTATTTCGTATGTACCAATATATTCCCCATCTACAGAAACCCAAGCGTCGGTAATATCCTGAACACCCCTTTTCGTATATCTAGGTGGCACATCGCTCGAATCCAAAAAACTGGTACTATCAATTCTCAAATAGAATGGAATTTGTTCGGGAGGATTTATAATTTCGCAAGATTGAAAAACGAATCCCGAAACCATAGCAATTGCAATAAACTTTAGTGTAGTAAATATTTTATTCATGCATCTAAATGTGGGCGCAAAATAAGGAATTCGCGGGATTTAAAAATATAAACGTAAAAAATTCGGATTATTGTATAAGGATGAGTAAGATTACAAACAGTCAATTTGTTGATAGTTATAAGCATAAGGGAGAGCGTAAGATTTTAATTGAACATCTACGCAAGAGAGGGATTAAGGATGAACGCGTTTTGGAAGTGATGTTAAAGGTACCTCGACATTTTTATTTCCATAAAGACTTTTGGGAGCATGCTTATGAGGATAAAGCATTTCAAATAGGTGCTGGTCAAACCATTTCACATCCGCATACAGTTGCCTATCAAACTGAATTGTTAGAAATACAAGCGGGTGATAAGGTCTTGGAAATTGGTACAGGCTCTGGATATCAAACAAGTATTTTAATTGGCCTTGGGGCGACAGTTTTTACGATAGAGAGGCAAAAAGAATTATTTGATAAGACCAAGAAGTTATTGAATGAATTGGGATTGAAGCCAAGGTTTTTTTATGGCGATGGTACGAAAGGAATTCCGGCATTTGCGCCTTTCGACAAAATCATATGTACAGCAGGATCGCCAGGAATTCCACAACGATTGATGGCTCAGATGCAAATTAATGGTAAAATGGTCATTCCAGTAGGCGATGAAAAAAGCCAGAAGATGAATTTAGTTACCCGTGTATCAGAAACCGAATTTCATACAGAAGTGCTTGATTCCTTTCGTTTTGTGCCATTAATAGGGGAACAAGCTTGGTAACATATGTTGATAACTTATTAACATATGTTAATAAATCAAAAGTTCATATGATTTTTATCATATTGTTTGATTCAAAAATATAGCTAGCTTTGAGTTAGAGATATTAAAAAAACTATCTTAAAACTAAAAACAAATAGTATGAAAAAATTATTAATCATTGCAGCATTAGTTGGAGTGGGAACTTACGCTAATGCACAGTACAAACCTGCAGCTGGTGAAAAAACATTAGAGGTAAACTTTACTCCTCTTGGTGGATCACCTATTAGCATCAATGGTATTAAACTAAGAAAGTTTAATGATGAGTCTACTGCATTAAGATTAGGAGTAAACTTAAACTATGCTAGTTCAAAAACTAGAACTGGTACAACTGCCGATGGTAGTGTTGAATTATACGACAGAGCATCTACATTAGGTATTAGCATCCAACCAGGTATTGAAAAACACATGTCAGGAACTTCAAGATTATCACCATACGTTGGGGGTGTTTTAGACATCGGTTTCCAATCGTCGACTAATAAATCAGAATTCGAAGGTGGTACAGCTAACCAAGTAGAAGAAACTACTATTAAAGGACAAACTGGTTTCTTCAGAGTAGGTGTTAATGCTGTTGCAGGTGCTGACTACTATATCTCTAACAAATTGTATATGGGAGTAGAAGTTGGTTACGGTTTACAATTAGTGAGCAATGCAACTATTAAAACTGAAACTACTGTATCGGGTGCACCAACAGTTAAAGATCAAAAGCCAGGAAGTACATTCAACTTTGGTCCTAACTTCAATGGAGCTATCCGTTTAGGTTATGCATTCTAATCGCATTATGCAATAAAGCATATTACATTATTTAAAAATATGAAAGCAACAAAAAGCTTTATGCAAATGCTCCTAGTCGGAGCATTTGCATTTTTAACGTTATTCATTTCTTCGTGTTCTAAGAACGAATACAATAACGTTAGTCCGAACAATCAGTTAACTCAAGAGAAATTCATGAAGAAAGTAAAAGGCATGAATTTCGTATTGAATACTAAAAATGGTGGTAAAGTAGTCGTTAATGCTTCTGGTAAAGTTCAAACTTTAGCGAACTTTAACGCAGGTGCAGAAGGTGGTGTAAACTTCAATGCAGGAGCGGAAGGTGGAACAAACTTTAGCTCTGGCGAAAGCAACACAAACTTCGCAGCAGGGGGTAACAACACAACTTACAATTCTGGAGCTGGATCTAGCACCAATTACAATACGGTAAGCGGCTTCAGCTTAGGCGGTGGTAGCTTCAGTATTGGTGGTGAAGAAGTAACCCTTGACTATGTATTCTGCAGTGAAGACGATAGTACTATCATGGACGCATTTAGCGAATTTGGTGAAGGATTTAAAGTAATTATAGGTATCAAAGGAAACTTTGAATCGGAAGAATCTGCTCGTATCGATTACCTATATGTTATGGTATTGATTGGCGATGAACCTTCAGGTAATTACAAATTAGATCTTGGTCTATTAGAAGGCGAAGGTGAAATGCCTACAGGTAAATTTGGTTTAATCCAGATCATAGATTTAACCGATGTTGAAATGGGTATGGGTGGCGATATTGAAGAAGGTAAAATTTACTTCTCGTTAAAAGGTAATGTAGCAGTAGGTGGTGGTACGTATACTTACAGTGCTGCTGATTTTGCTGAAATAACTTTTGGTAACGGAGGTGATATCGACATCAGTAATAGAACCAAAGGTTCTGGTACATTACTTTGTCAATAATTAACTTACGAAATTTCTAAAAAAGTCCTGACTCACATCAGGACTTTTTTTATTTGTATATTTGCCCCCTTATGTCGGAACAAGTACAAATAAAAAACAAAAAAGCATTCTTCGAATATCACATACTCGACAAATATGTGGCGGGAATTCAATTGCTTGGCACCGAGATAAAATCTATTAGAGCAGGAAAAGCAAATCTAACCGATGGATATTGCAGTTTTATAGGAGAAGAACTTTTTGTATTCAATGTACATATTTCTGAATACAGCATGGGTTCTTTTTACAACCACATTCCCAAACGAAACAGAAAATTACTACTCAATAAAAAAGAACTCAAAAAATTAAAATTAAAATCACAAGATAAAGGACTCACCATAATACCCTTGCAATTATTTATCAACGAACGCGGATACGCAAAATTAGAAATAGCGGTTGCTCAGGGTAAAAAACTTCACGATAAAAGAGATGCTATGAAAGAGAGAGATGCGAAGCGTGAGATGAAGAAATAAGTTAGTGTGCTATCCCGATAGCTATCGGGATTCTAGTGTGCTAGTCCTTTAGTTTTAGTGGAGAGTGTGAGTGGAGAGTGTCTGCTTCCTATATTCGTTTTACCAAACTATAATTTAGCTACGAGCAATTACAATTCATAATACGAACATCGCTATTCGCAATACGCTGTACGCACTACGCAATACGCAATACGCAATACGCTCTACGCAACTCTACCTCGCAATCAACACTGGCACTTTCACTTTATGCCTCAACGCGTCAAGAGTAGAACCTAATAAAATATCCTTTATCCCCCGATGTCCATGCGCAGCCATCACCACTAAATTTATATGATCTGAAACAACAATTGATGCAATCGATTTGGCAGGATTTCCATGACCAATTATCGTCTGTACCTCATAACCTTTTGCTAATAATTGCTCCTTATAGGCATTCAACTCTTTCACATCTTCCCTACTCTCATGATCGTCAGAATCGGCACCCGAATAACTCGCTCCTACCGTTTCTACCACGTGAATTAATAGGTATGCCGATGTGTTGCCGCCAATTTTCAGCGCTTGCGTAATTGCAATATTATCGAACTTACTAAAGTCAACAGGTACTGCTATCCGCTCCGGATGATTTGGAAGTTCTAAATTCAACTCCATCGAACCAGCATGTGGTAAATGAATGCTTCGAATACTTCTGTCAATAAAAGGTTTGAAAATTATGTACACCAATAAAATTGCAAAAAACAGAATCGTTGGCAAGACCAACACATACATATACCACGCTACTACATCGGCATAAAACCAATTGGCTACATTTTCATATACCAATTTGATATTTAAACCAACGATAATTATGGCCGATAACCAAGAAAGTATTTTCAAAGGCTTGGAGAGTTTGAATTCTCTCATATGCTCTTTACTCGATGTTACATGAATCAAGGGAATGATTGCGAAGCCCAACTGTAAGCTTAATACGACTTGAGAAAAAACTAAGAGGGCTCCTAATTTATCTTCGCCAAAATAGAGAATGGTAATATATGCTGGCAGCACTGCGATTAATCGAGTAATGAGTCGACGCAACCATGGGCGAATGCGCAAGTTCAGATATCCTTCCATTACAATTTGACCCGCTAGAGTGCCTGTAATTGTTGAGCTTTGTCCTGCACATATTAATGCGATGGCAAAAAGTGTGGGTGCTAAATTCCCAAAAATATCACTCAGCAATCGGTGTGCATCTTGTATCTCAGCCACTTCATAATATCCGTTTTTAAAGAATGCAGTGGCTGCCAAAATGAGGATCGATGCATTTACAAAAAAAGCAAGATTCAATGCGATGGCCGAGTCTATAAAATTATATTTGATGGCATCTTTCAATCCCTTATGATTTTTCTCTATCGATCGTGTTTGAACCAATGAAGAATGTAAATACAAATTATGTGGCATTACTGTCGCACCAATGATACCAATCGCTATATACAATGCAGAGCCCGATAGACTACTAGGAACTAAACCTGTAGCTACTTCTACTACATCGGGACTAGCAATAAATAATTCCATTAAGAATGAAACACCGATAATAAAAATCAGTGATATAATAAATCGTTCTAAAATTTTGATTCCTTTATTCATAAGGAACAATAACAACAAAGTATCAAATACTGTGATGCTTATTCCAACAATTAGGGGTAGGTCGAAAAGTAATTGCAATCCAATTGCCATTCCTATTATCTCTGCTAAATCACAAGCTGCTATTGCAATTTCTGCTATGATATACAAGGGAATGTTTACCCATGGTGCATAGATTTTTTTAGATGCTTGGGCTAAGTCCAATCCTCTTACGATGCCTAGTCTGGCACTTAAACTTTGAAGCAATAAGGCAATGAGATTCGACATTAGCAAGACCCATAATAACTGGTAGCCGAACATACTTCCACCCGCGATATCTGTTGCCCAATTTCCTGGATCCATATATCCAACACTTACCAAATAGGCAGGACCAACAAATGCAAAAAACTTTTTCCATTTGTTTTTGCCCTCTGGTATTTGGACCGAACGGTATACTTCACTTAACGATTCTTCTTTTGCCTTCATCTCATTTATCAGATTTAAATACCAATAAGTTTTTTGCGACTTCTTTACTTATAAAGATTGGATCCGATTTTCCTATACTTATCCAAAATGAATTATCAAACTGATTCTTATCCTCTACTTTGATTTCAACTCCTAAACCAATGCCAATTTTTTCAAGATGTTGTAAGAATACAGGACTGTGGTCTGAAACACCTGAAATGTTTCCTACAAATCCGACCGACATATCGTACAAGTCAACCATTTTACGTCCTTTGAAAACTCCTTGTTTGGTAGGGATTGGATCGCCATGCGGATCGTACTTGGGATAACCCAAATATTCATCAATACGATCGATCAATTCATCCGATTCTATGTGTTCCAATTGTTCAGCAATGTCATGAACTTCATCCCATTTGAATTTTAACTTGTCGACTAAAAACAATTCCCAAATTCTATGTTTACGAATAATATTTATTGCTACTTTCTCGCCTTTCGCACTTATCCTTACTCCTTGATACTTTTTGTAAATGATTAGTTTCTTATCTGCTAGTTTCTTCAACATATCAGTAACAGATGCAGCCTTTGTATTCAACTCCTGTGCAATTTCGTTTGTACTAACTTCTTCTGTTTCATTTAATTCAGACAATTTGTATATTGCTTTTAAATAATTTTCTTCCGTATAAGAATTTTTCATATTCTAAATTTATTTTTAGACTCGCCTAAATTAATAAAAAATATTATTTCATAAAAATTAAAATTCAATTAAACTTTCAAAATTTTATTTTTTAGAAAAATAAAATCAATACCTTTAGGCTTTACGCTTTATATATAGAGAAATATGAATGGATTAGATGCAACAGATTTCAAGATATTGCGTATTCTACAAGAAAATGGTAGAATCACCAATATCCAGTTATCACTAGACATCGGCTTATCTCCGGCGCCAACCTTAGAAAGGGTGAGAAAGCTCGAAGCAAATGGTTTCATTAAAAGTTACCATGCAATGGTAGATGAAGAATTACTTGGACTAAAAATTAAAACCTTTATTCAAGTATCGATCAACTACAACAAAAGCGACGCCGTTCAAAATTTCATGAAACAAATCATGAAGATCGATGAGGTGATTGAATGTCACCATATCACAGGTTCTGCCGACTTTTTATTAAAAGTTATTGTGAAGGACATTAAAAGTTACGAACGCTTAATCTTAGATAAGATTAGCAAGATGCAAGAAATTGCTCATCTTCAAACTATGATGATTCTTTCAACAACTAAGCAATCGCATTCATTGCCCTTAGCACAATAAAATTAGGCAATACTCCAAACTCTTATTTGTTAAATAAAGGAACATTAAGAGTTTGGATTTTTTATTTCCAATCAATTTCGCGTAAAGCATTACTTTTCAAATAAGTATTCGCTTTGGAAAAATGTCGACATCCAAAAAAACCATTATAAGCAGACAATGGGGATGGATGCGCGGCACACAAAACTAAATGCTTTTGTGTATCAATAAATCTAATCTTCTCCTTCGCATAATTCCCCCAAAGTAGAAACACAATATGTTGCTTTTCATCTGAAATCAATTGAATAACTCGGTCGGTAAATTTTTCCCAGCCTTTCATTCGATGTGAACCTGCTTCATCTTTTCGTACTGTTAAAACTGAATTCAAAAGCAACACCCCTTGAACTGCCCAACGTTCTAAATTTCCAGTATCTAATGGCTGAACCTTTAAATCACTGTTGATCTCTTTATAGATATTTTTTAAGGAAGGCGGAATTGGAACTGAATCTGAGACAGAAAAACACAACCCGTTTGCTTGTCCTTCACCATGATATGGATCTTGGCCTATGATTACCACTTGGAGTTTATCAAATGTAGTTAATTCAAATGCTTTAAAAATATTGGATGATTCAGGATAAATCACAGCATTTGTCTGATTTTCTAATTTCAAAAAATCAAACAATTCCTGCATATACGCTTTTTCAAACTCAGTCGAAAGCTGATTTCTCCAAGAAAGTTCTAATTTATCTATCATCAAAGCAATATTATAATTGAATTTTAAAAATATTTAAATATCCATCTTAATTCAATAATATTCTTAATAAATTAGTAGTTCAAATAAAATAAACCTTTTAATATGAAAACTTTAATCTTAAAAACTTTATTAGTTGCAGGTCTTGCGACCACTTTCATCGCTTGCGAAAAGGATGAAAATGGGACAGGTGGTTCTGGAAGTTCCGCTTCAATTGTTGGTACTTGGGAACAAACGTCTGAACGATACGTTACTCGTATCAATGGCACACTTTATTCAGATACAACTATTGCTGTTGCACCTGGTACTAATGTATTCAATGTAACCGCTGGCGGCAAAGTGATTGATGGTTCAGATACTTCTGATTATACATTCAGCAATGGTATACTTACTGTAATTGGAGAAAGTTCAACTGGAGGCAGAGATACATCCGTATTTAATGCAACAGTTAGCTCTACTGAATTAAATCTTTCTACAAGTGGTGCCGATACTTTTGGTACTGATATTATGACTTACGATTATACTTTGAAATTTAGAAGAAAATAATTCAATAAAAAAAGCCCGATAAATCTATCGGGCTTTTTTAATGTATTTACTCAAACCACCTCATTGCATCTTCTTTAGAAGGCATAGCGATTTCTAATTTCATTTTTTTACGCATCCCTCCCATATCGTTAAATACTTTGTTCGGGTTTGCCGATTTCAACTCTTCAATGGTATTGATGTTCATCTTATTCAACACAGGTACCCATTCGGCCGGAACACCAGCATTTACAAAGTCTTCAACACTTGTTACCTTTTGAACTTTCTCTGGACGCATTTGAGGGAAGAATAAAACATCTTGTATCGAATGCTGATTCGTCATAATCATCGTTAATCGGTCTATACCAATTCCCATTCCTGCAGTAGGCGGCATTCCATATTCTAATGCACGTAAGAAATCGTAATCGATAAACATCGCCTCATCGTCGCCACGCTCCATCAATTTCACTTGCTCTTCAAATCGAGCACGTTGATCAATTGGATCATTCAATTCTGAATATGCATTCGCCAATTCTTTTCCATTCACCATCAATTCAAATCGCTCTACCAATCCTTCCTTGCTTCTGTGTTTCTTACACAATGGCGACATTTCAATTGGATAGTCGATGATAAAAGTAGGTTGTATATAATGCCCTTCACACTTCTCTCCAAAAATCTCATCTACCAATTTACCTTTGCCCATACTTTCATTGACATCAATTCCCAACTGCTTACAAGTTGCACGCAACTCTTCTTCATTCATATTGGAAATATCAATACCTGTATGTTCTTTAATCGCATCATACATCGTGATGCGTTTGAAAGGTCTTTGGAAATCAATGGTCTTATCGCCCACCTGCACTTTCGTTGTACCGTGTAAATCCAAAGCTACTTTCTCCAACATCTCTTCCGTGAAATCCATCATCCAATTATAATCCTTGTACGCCACATAAATTTCCATCACCGTAAACTCCGGATTATGTGTCCTATCCATCCCCTCATTTCTAAAATCTTTCGCAAACTCATACACTCCATCGTATCCGCCCACAATCAGACGTTTCAAATACAATTCATTTGCAATTCTTAAATACAATGGAATATCTAATGCATTATGGTGCGTAATGAATGGTCGCGCAGCAGCACCTCCTGGAATAGCTTGTAATATCGGCGTTTCCACCTCTAAATAACCACGATCGTTAAAAGTATTCCTTAACGATTGCATAATTTGTGTACGCTTTCTAAAGGTCTCTTTCACATCCTGATTGATAATCAAATCGGCATAACGCTGACGATATCTGAACTCAGGATCTGTCACCGCATCGTGTGCATTACCCTCTGCATCGATCTTCACAATCGGAAGCGGACGTAAAGATTTACTCAATACTTTAAACGATGTTACATGTATGCTGATTTCTCCCGTTTGGGTAGTGAATACAAAACCATTGACACCGATGATATCGCCGATGTCTAATAACTTTTTGAATACTGTGTTGTATAAAGTTTTATCCTCATCAGGACAAAGATCATCTCTTCTGAAGTACACCTGAATACGACCAGTTGCATCTTGAATTTCCGCAAAGGAAGCGCTACCCATGATACGTCTGCTCATGATACGACCCGCTATGCTGATGTTCTTATAATTGGTCTTATCGCGCTCGTAATTCTCATGAATGTCTGCAGCAGTAACATTCACCTCAAATAAATCGGCAGGATATGGGTCGATGCCCAATTTCATTAACTCCTGCATGCTCTCTCTACGCAATAACTCTTGTTCGCTTAATCCGCTCATAATAAAAATTGAAAGGCAAAAATAATAATTTATAGGAAGAAATTAGTATTGAGTACAGAGTATTGCGTATAGCGTACAGCGTATTGCGATTGCGTAGTGCTATGCTATAGTGTGATTCCATCAATTATTGCACCCACGCTTTAGTCCCGAGTATTCGGGAAGCATACGAACATACGAACCTACGAACCCACGAGCATACGAGCATCCTAAATCTTCTGCTTACCTGCCCAAATATCGAAATACAACTTAAAATCCGATGCCAAACTCCAAAGTGGATATTTAAAGGTTGCAGGTTTGTTCTTCTCAAAAAAGAAATGTCCGACCCAAGCAAAACCATAACCAGCAAAGGGTATCGCTACAAACATTTGCCAACTGTGAAATAAAAGGGAAGCTATGAATAAAAGAAAAACTAATGTAGTGCCAATGAAATGTAAAAGTCGACTTACCCTGTTGGTATGCTCCGTTAAGTAATAAGGATAAAATTCCTTGAAGCTTTTGATTCGTTCATTCTGTTCCATGCGCTTGGTTAGATTATCTATCTAAATATAAAGAAAAATGAAAATAGAGAATCCCGATAAATATCGGGAGAAAATAGTAAAGCACCCCATTTGCTAATTTGCTCCCGATAGCTATCGGGATTATCTAACTTGCTAATTCCCTTCTCTTCTTTTCCTTCACTATCAAACTCAACTCTCTCCCCATCTGCCCTGCAATTGCTGTATTCTCCTGAGCACGGCGGAATAAATACGGCAAAACCGATTTCACCGGACCATAAGGAACGTACTTCGCCACATTATACCCAGCATCGGCCAAATTATAACTCAAATTATCGCTCATCCCCAACAATTGCGAGAAATAAATGCGATGATCGTTTTTCGCCAAACCTTTTTCCGTCATCAGATTCATCAGCAATCGAGAAGAATGCTCATTATGCGTTCCCGCACAAATTGCCATGCGGTCTATATGCTCCAAACAAAATTTCAATCCCGCATCGTAATCCCTGTCAGACGCTGTTTTATCGGGCTGAATTGGCGATTCATACCCCATCTCCATCGCACGCTTACGCTCTTTCTCCATGTACGCACCACGCACAAGTTTTATGCCGATGTGTAAGCCCTCTCCAAGCAATTGCTCGTACGATTTTTTCAAAAACGCTAATCGATCGTGTCTATAAAATTGAATCGTATTATAGACAATAACTTTTTCCTTGTTGAACAATCGCATCATATCCATCGCCAATTGATCAATCGTATCCTGAATCCAAGTCTCCTCCGCATCAATGAAAATGCGAACATCTGCATCGTACGCTGCCTGACAAATCTTACGTACACGATCTTTCACACGCTCGTATTCTTTTATCTCTTCAAAATTCAAGTCAGCTTTCGCATCTAATTTCTCCAACAATGCAAAACGAGCAAGTCCCGTAACCTTAAATACACTGAATGGAATATTCTTATCGCCTTTCGCACGCTTAATGGTTTCAATGGTTTCCAAACATGTTGCATCAAAAGCCGCTTCCGTCGCCTCCCCCTCTACCGAATAGTCTAGAATTGTGCCGATGTTGTACTTTCCCAAATGTTGGATGGTATTTGAACAATTGCTTATCGATTCTCCTCCGCAAAAATGTTTGAAAATGGTGGCGCGAATGATAGGTGTAATTGGCAAGCCAATCTTCACCGCGAAATTGGTGATCGGCGGACCTATCTTCACTAAAAAATTGACATTGATAACTTTAAATAACCAGTAGGCTCTATTTAAATCGGCATTGCTCATTCCTGAGAATGCTATCTGCGTATTGTCGAACGATATTTCTTTGCTCATTGTTTATAGAAATCTGTCAAAAATAGGAAAAATGCGTAATTTCGATTCATCAATATTCAATTATTCGAAACCAGAGCATCATTGTTTTGTTTGCAATATGCATGCATAGATTTAAATAAATAATGACTACGAACATAAAACCGAAGGAATTAACATCCTGGATTGAAACAGATCTTAAAACCTTCGTCATTGCAGGGCCTTGTAGCGTGGAGTCGGAAGAACAAATACAACTCACTGCCAGAGATTTAGCACAACATAACATTCCAGTTTTACGCGGCGGCATTTGGAAACCCCGCACTCGCCCGGGAACCTTTATGGGGATTGGGAAAGAAGCGATTAATTGGTTGGCCGATGCAGCACATGCCAACAACATGAAGGCTGCAGTTGAAGTGGCGACAGCCGAACATGTGGAGTACTGCCTTAAAGCGGGGGTCGATATTCTCTGGATTGGTGCACGTTCTACCGTGAGTCCATTTGTTGTTCAGGAGATTGCCGATGCACTGCGAGGTGTTGACATTCCTGTGATGCTGAAAAATCCGATTAATCCCGACTTCGAATTATGGTTGGGTGCTTTGGAAAGAATTTACAATGCAGGACTAGAAAAAGTTGCAGCAATCCATCGTGGTTTTTCTCAATATGAAAAAAACACGTATCGAAATACTCCTAATTGGAACATCCCTTTGGAGCTAAAAAGAATTTTACCCAACATTCCATTGATTTGCGATCCCAGTCATATCTGCGGTACCATCGACCTAATTCCACATATTGCGCAGAAAGCAATGGATTTGAATTTCGATGGACTCATGATTGAATCGCATTACAATCCGAGTATGGCTTTGAGCGATAAGGATCAGCAATTGAGTCCGGCGCAAGTGGCAGCATTGGTGGATGACTTAGTAATTCGTTCAAAGGATTCTGAGGATTTAGCTTTTATCGATAAGTTGAATCGATTGAGAAAAGAAATCGATAAAATCGATTACGAAGTGTTGGAATTACTCGCATCTCGATCAAAATTGGTACATGAAATTGGTTTGTATAAGAAGGAAAAAAACATCACCATTTTTCAGCCAGAACGTTGGGCTGAAATTGTAGAGACGAGAAAAAAATACGGACATGAAATTAAACTTTCAGAAGAAATGATTTTGGATTTAGTAAAAATCATTCATCGCGAATCTATTGCTGTACAAACTAAAGTGATGCAAGATGAAAAAAATTGATACCGCATTTGAGTACAGTATTTGTTTAGAAAATTCCATTCAAGCTTTGGACGATTTTCTCGATGCAAAGCAATACGATAAAGTTGCAATCCTTGGCGACAGTAATACTTTGGAGAAATGTTTGCCGTATTTGAATTTATTCTCAAAATATACTCCTACTTACGATCTCATTGAAATAGATCCCGGCGAAGAAAATAAAAACATCGACATCTGTATTGGTATTTGGAGCATGATGCAAGATTTTCAATTGAACAGAAATTCATTGCTCATTAATTTAGGTGGTGGCGTGGTCTGCGATATGGGTGCATTTGCAGCATCGACCTATATGCGAGGCATTGATTTTATTCATATTCCAAGCACATTGCTTGCGATGGTCGATGCAAGTGTTGGAGGTAAAACTGGAATTGATTTGCAAAACTTCAAAAATCATATTGGTACTTTTGCGCATCCCAAAGGAATATTTATCATACCAGAATTATTAAACAGTCTCGATGAACACGAATTGCGTTCAGGTTTTGCCGAAGTTTTGAAACACGGCATCATCGCTGATCATTTGCATCTGCGCGATGCTGTATGTCATCTAGAAAATGGTCTTCCTGAAATTGATTCCATAATTCAACAAAGCATAGAAATAAAATTAAAAATTGTGGAACAAGATCCAAGAGAAAAAAGAATTCGAAAGAGTTTGAATTTTGGTCATACCATTGGACATGCCATAGAATCGTATTGGTTGAGTCAGGAAAAATATATTTTACACGGACATGCCATAGCTGCTGGAATGATTTTGGAAACAAAACTTTCTGAGCTGAAATGCAATCTGCCACACGAACAATCGGAATACATCATTCAATCCATTAGAGATCATATACAGCCGGCTAAAGTAAATGCCGATATGATCATCGACATGCTTGGGTTTATGCAAGGCGACAAAAAAAACCAGAACAATGAAATTCGTTTTGCATTGATAGCTGAAATCGGCAAAGCAGCAATAAATATTAGCGTTTCCGAAGAAGAGATTTCAAATTTAATTTTAGAGAACTTAAGTTATTTCGATGCATAGCTTAAAAATTACAGGGTCGAAATCGGAATCGAATAGAGCGCTGATATTGAATTCAAAATTCAGAATTCAGAATTCAGAATTAAAGAGGGGAAATTTTGAATTAATTAATCTTTCTGAATCCGATGATACGCTGATTATTAAAGACGCTATTGGAAAACAAACTGCTGAAATAAATTGCAAACATTCCGGTGCGGCTATTCGATTTCTAGCAGCACATTTTGCAAGCATTCCGGGTGCCGATGTAGTGCTCACAGGATCGAGTCGATTAAAAGAACGGCCGATTAAAGAATTGTTGGATGCATTGAAAAAATTGGGTGCCGACATACAGTATTTAGAAAAAGAAGGCTTCGCTCCTATTGCAATTAAGGGAAATAATTTAGTATGCAATGATTTCATTGAACTTCAAGCAAACATAAGCTCACAATTTATAACAGCATTACTCTTGATATCGAATCGAATCAAAAATGGATTGAAATTACGATTAACATCGCAAGTCATTTCTGAATCGTATGTTCGTATGACATTGAAAATGTTAACCGACTTTGGGATTGAGTACACACAAGGTGGAAATGAAATTATAGTTTTTGAAAAATTTGAAGATCAAGAAAAATCGAATACTCAAAATTTCAAGGCAACTGAATATATTATAGAATCCGATTGGTCATCGGCATCCTACTGGTATAGCATGGTTTCATTGGGATTGAAGAAAATTGAACTATCGGCATTCAAGGAAAACAGTTTACAAGGCGATGCCATCGTTGCAATATGGATGAATAACTGGAATGTCAAAACAACATTTAACGGCGATGGAAAAATTCTATTAGAAAATACTGGAGCATTTAATCCGAAGGATGAGGTTCTTGATTTTATTAACTGTCCCGACCTTGCACAAACCATTGTTTGCTTATTTGCCTTTCATAAAAAGAATTTAAAATTCAAGGGTGTTGAAAGTTTAAAAATCAAGGAGAGCAATAGAATTGAAGCATTGCAATTAGAACTGAAAAAAATCAATGCGAAAATTATTGCACATGCAGATCATTACGAATTGGTTGCCGATGCGGTGCAAATCCCTGAACACTTGCAAATCAAGACCTATCAGGACCATCGCATGGCCATGAGTTTTGCGCCATTAGCACTAATAACAAAAATTGAATTCGATAATCCATCGGTAGTAAGTAAATCCTATCCAGGATTCTTTGATGATTTGAATAGAGTGATTATTTTTAGAGATTGAAATATCCCGATAGCTATCGGGTGAGCATACGAACCAACGAACATACGAGCATACGAACCTACGAACATACGAACCCACGAACATGAACACATTTGGTCAATACTTCAGAGTCCACACATTTGGTGAATCGCATGGCGAGGCTATCGGTTTAATTATCGATGGATGTCCAGCGGGCTTGAACATCGACCTAAATCATATTCAATCAGAATTAAACAGAAGAAAACCCGCACAGTCGAGCATCACCACACAAAGAAAAGAAGACGATGTTTTCGAAATTTTATCGGGAGTTTTTGAGGGTATGACATTGGGAACGCCCATTTGCATTACGGTAAAAAATAAAGATGCAAAGTCGAAAGATTACGAATATTTAAAAGATACATACCGACCTTCGCATGCCGATTATACCTATGAGGCGAAGTATGGGATTCGCGATTATCGTGGAGGTGGAAGATCATCGGCACGTGAAACATTGGCACGCGTAATTGCTGGAGCAATCGCGAAACAAATTTTAAAACAACAAGACATCGACATACATGCATATGTAAGATCAGTTGAAAATGAATTTGTGGAGAAGCATTATAGCGAATTGGATTTCAAAAAAATTGAATCGAATGTTGTGCGATGTCCCGATGAAGAGAAGGCGAAAAAATTCATCGAGCTCATTGAGCAAGCAAAAAAAGAGGGCGATACTTTAGGCGGAACCATTCAATGTGTTCTGCGCAATGTGCCGGCGGGACTGGGTTCTCCGGTGTTCAACAAATTACAAGCCGTGTTGGCGCATGCTATGTTAAGCATCAATGCAGCACATGGTTTTGAGTATGGATCTGGATTCGATGGAGCGAAAATGCGAGGCTCAGCACATAACGATGAATTCTATTCCGATCAAGATGGGAAAGTGCGTACACGCAGTAATCATTCAGGCGGAATACAAGGAGGCATCAGCAATGGCGAAGACATTTATTTCAATGTTGCGTTTAAACCCATCGCCACCATTCTCAAAAAACAAAACAGCATCAATAAAAATTCAGAACCTATAGAATTGCAAAACGAAGGTCGACACGATCCATGCGTATTACCGCGCGCAGTGCCCATTGTAGAAGCCATGGCAGCATTATGTATCGTAGATGCAATCCTTGCATCGCGCCTCGACCGTATATAAAAAGAGGAGCAATAAAATTGCTCCTCTTTTTTACGTCTAACAAAAGACAAGATTCCTATTCACTTTTTTCTTTTTTCTATTTTCTATTTTCTTTTCCTTTAATAGATTCCCTATCAAAATCCTTACAGAGAAATCTTCTTCTTAACAGCAGAAGGTATCCCGTCTTTATGCAACATAATAGAAGTTGTTTTGTACTTCACAAAATTCTTCGTTACGTATAAATAACCTTCGTAATCGTTCTTCGTTCCCCAAGAATTTTTCACAATGTAATATTCCTTACCGTTCACGTCTTTTGCAATACCTGTGATTTGCATTCCGTGATCGTCAGTTGTTTCAAAAGTGTCGAATGCTTTCTGACGTAACTCTGGAGTAATCTCCATTTCCGCTTGAGGCTTCGAGAATAATTCTTTCTTCTCATCGTCCGTCATGTCGGCATAATTTTTTGTAGGAACAAAAGCAATTCCATTTTTCCATGAAAATGATTTTTCGCTTACATCCGTTGCCCAAGCAACAGTATATCCTTTATTCAAAGCATTATCAATCGTTTGAATCATTTCATCTAATGGAATATTCCAAGATGGTTTGTACGTCCAGTTATCAGGAACCATTACAATCATTTGTTCGTAATATGGATTCGAGATGAACGATGTTAACTCTACATAATCTTTAGCGTTAATTCCAATTACTTCTTTCGCAAAAGTCATTGGAGTATATTCTTTCCCCTCGTATTTAAATTTCTCAGGAACTTTACCTAGGTATGAATCAACCACACCAACAACAGCACCTTTCCATGCAGTAGTGATTGGCTTTTCCGATTTTGCAATTGGGTCGATGATTGCTTTCAACACCGTTTCAATTTCTGAATGATCGTTCTTAGTTTGTCCGGGCATCAATCCACTGTAAACCTCTTGTGGTAATGCTCCATATTTCACCATTAAATCAATTGGATCGTGCAAAGCACCACCTTGTCCATAACTTGCAGCACCGTGCATACGAACATAAGCTTCCGCTTTGTCGATGTACATGTTTCTAACAGTATACATTTCGGCAATATCAACAGGTTTCTTTCCCATGCGTTTCATCTCCGATTCAATAAATGAATTCGCTGAATACGACCAGCATGTTCCCGATGATCCTTGATTTTTTACCGATGTAGCTTCTGCATTCACCACGGTTTTAAATCCGAATGCTTCTTTAGTAGTCTGACTTTTATTGTCTCTTAAAGCATTGACAAGATTATCTTGAGCATAACCATAGCTCAAAGATAAAGCCATAGGAATGGCTAATAATAATTTGTTTATTCTCATAGTTTAAATTAATGCGTCGCGCAATATCTTAAAAAAAGATAAAGAATCTCTCATGGAATTGTAAAGAAGTCGTGATGATAATTATCACATTTGCTAATTATCTAACATTTCCAACACTACCTCCACCACATCATCTGCGCTCGGCTTAGAGAAGTAATCTCCATCCGTTCCGTATGCTGGGCGATGTGCTTTCGCCGATAAAGTGCGAGGCGCTGCATCTAAATAGTAGTAACCTTTTTGAACTTCCAATACTTGTTGCATCATGTAAGATGTTGCACCTCCTGGTACGTCTTCGTCTAAGAATAAAATTCGATTCGTTTTCTTCAAAGAATCTACAATCACATGATGTATATCGAATGGTAATAATGTTTGTACGTCAATCAATTCTACCGACACTCCCATTTGTTCTAATTCCGCAATCGCTTCTTCTGCAATTCGTAATGTTGAACCATAACTTACAATAGTAATGTCTGAACCTTCTTTTAAAATTTCTGGCTTACCCAATGGCACTGTGAACTCCCCAATATTATCAGGCAATTGCTCTTTCAATCGGTATCCGTTCAAGCACTCAATCACTAGCGCTGGTTCATCGGCCTTCAATAAAGTATTATAAAATCCTGCAGCTTGCGTCATATTGCGTGGCACCAATACATGCACACCTCTTAAAGAATGAAGGATCATACCAATAGGCGATCCCGAATGCCAAATACCTTCTAGTCGATGTCCACGTGTACGAACAATCAACGGTGCTTTTTGTCCACCTTTTGTTCTCCAAGACAATGTCGCAAGATCATCGCTCATCGTTTGCAAACCGTACAACAAATAATCGAGGTATTGAATCTCCGCAATCGGACGTAATCCGCGCATCGCCAAACCAATGCCTTGACCAATAATCGTTGCCTCTCTAATCCCCGTATCTGAAATTCTAATCTCTCCGTATTTTTCTTGTAATCCCGCGAAGCCTTGATTCACATCACCAATCTTTCCAACATCTTCACCAAATGCTACCACTCTCGGATCCCTTGCAAATGCTGCATCAAAACATGCTTGCACCACCTCTCTCCCATCCATCATTGGCGCATTTTCTGAATACACAGCTTTCACTTCTTGAACATTCATTGCCGAATGCTCCGTGTCGTTAAATAATTTTGAATTGTATCGATCAAAATTTTCATGCTCTTGCTGATTCAACCAAATCGCTAAATCTCTTCGCGCATTGCTATCTTCCGATCTTGTAATTCTTAAACTCTTGCGTATCGCCGAAAAAATATCTCTGCGAATGGCATCGCTTGTCGATTTTAATTTATTGCTAATTTCTAAAATTTGATTTCCGTATGCCGATGTAGAAGCGAGATTTTCCAGCAGTGCTGTAACCTCTGAAAGCTCTCTTTTAATTGGCTGATTGAAGGCCTCCCAAATTTCTTTCTGACAATCGCGTACGTATTTTTTAGCATCACTTTCAATCGCATCTAAGTCTTCTGCACTAGCAATTGCTGAACTGATAATCCACTCACGGAATTTTTTAATACAATCGTAATTCGCTTCCCATTCCAATCGCTCTTTCGATTTATAACGTTCGTGGGAACCCGATGTAGAGTGTCCTTGAGGTTGTGTCATCTCCTGCACGTGTATCATCACAGGAATATGTTTTTCTCTACAAATTGCTATTGCTTTTTCGTAGGTCTCACACAATGCTACATAATCCCAACCCTTCACTCTAAAAATTTCATACCCTTCCCCATTCTCATCGCGCTGAAATCCTTTTAATATTTCTGAAATATTTTCTTTAGTAGTTTGATATTTTGCATGTACAGAAATTCCATAACCATCGTCCCAAATAGAAATCGCCATCGGCACTTGTAAAACACCAGCTGCATTAATAGTTTCAAAGAAATGTCCTTCCGATGTACTTGCATTTCCGATGGTTCCAAATGCTACTTCATTTCCTTTGATAGAAAAATTTTCGAACTCATGTAATGCTGGATTTTCTCTATATAATTTCGATGCTTGTGCTAATCCTAATAATCTAGGCATCTGTCCTGCCGTTGGAGAAATATCGGCAGAAGAATTTTTCATCTGTGTTAAATTCTTCCACATTCCATTCTCATCTAAACTGCGTGTGCCGAAGTGACCGTTCATACTTCTTCCAGCCGAACATGGTTCTGCTTCTACATCAGGCAATGCATATAACTGTGCAAAAAATTCTTTCACATTAGACATGCCAGTCGCGAACATGAAGGTCTGATCGCGATAATATCCCGAACGGAAATCGCCATCGCGAAAAACTTTTGCCATCGCAATCTGCGCTAACTCCTTGCCATCGCCAAAAATTCCAAACTTAGCTTTACCAGTTAACACTTCTTTACGACCCAATAAACTCGCTTGTCGACTTTCATTCGCAACGCGATAATCGTTCAGCACCACTTGCTTGAAATCTTCAAAACTTAAATTGTTTGTCACAGTGTTCAGGGAATTAGGATTGTTCGATGACATAGTTCTATGTTGATTGTGGCAAAAATAGTGATTTAAGGCCAAAGACTAAAACATTAAAGTGGGATTTCAGTTCTGTAATAGAACATATGTATATTGAAGATTCTACATCGGCATAAATAAAATTTGTTGATATTAGTTTCAATATTAATGGGTAATTATGCCAACAAATTGTTCAATTTGAACAACATCATAAAATTAAGCTCAATTTGTCAGAATTATCGAATGCTTTGTATATCTTTGAAATAGAGCGCCTAAGCCGAGTATTACACGGAAAAGTTGAAATAAATTGTCAATTAGGCCGTTTTGGAATAAATTTTGTTAATAAATGTTTAAACATTTCAGAAAAAATCAATAAAAATGAAAAAGTTAATATTATCACTTATCGCAGTTGCATCAATGGCAACAGTAACATTTGCACAAGATCAAAAAGCAGCAGCAGCAGTTAATCCGAATGCAGCTGATTTCAAGTTTGAAAAAGAGGTGCACGATTTTGGTACAATCAAAGAAGGTGTTCAAGCTGAATACACATTCAAATTCACGAATACGGGTAAAGAACCATTGGTAATTTCAAATGTACAAGCTTCATGCGGATGTACTACTCCAAAATGGACGAAAGAGCCAATCAAACCAGGAGAGTCGGGATCTGTAACAGCAATTTATAATTCAAAAGGAAGACCAGGTACATTCAATAAAGCAATCACTATCACATCAAATGCAAAAACTCCTCAAAAAGTTTTATTCATCAAAGGTAATGTAGAAGTTGAAAGCTCTAATGAGTCGGCAATGCCAGTTAAGAAGGATGCACCATCGCCGGTTGCTAAGCCTTAATTCGTAGAGCGTATTGCGTAGTGCGTATTGCGTATTGCGACAGAAGAAATTTACTATTTAAATAAGAAAGAGGAGCGAATCGTTCCTCTTTTTTTTTTAATCTTAAAAATAGCACCCTGCTCAAACGCATTACGCTATACGCAATACGCAATACGCTGTACGCTATACGCTCTACGCATCTTGCCGAATCCAAAAAAAATCACGAATTTGCGGCCCTTATTAAAGATTTAAAAAATGCCGAAAATATCAAATAAAGGCCATAACATGCCTGCATCGCCCATCCGTAAATTAGTTCCATTTGCAGACCAAGCGAAAAAAGAAGGAAAGAAAATTTATCACCTGAACATCGGTCAGCCCGATATTGAAACTCCAGAGCAGATGTTGAATGCGATCAAGAACATCGACTTTAAAGTTTGGGCATATACACATTCAGAAGGTATTCCAAGTTATAGAGAAAAGTTAGCGGGTTATTATACCAAAGTTGGATTTAAAAATATTACAGCACAAAACATCATCGTGACCACAGGTGGTTCAGAAGCAATTACTATTGCGGTGAATGCATGTTTGAATGCTGGCGACGAGATCATAATACCAGAACCATTTTATGCCAATTATAACGGCTTTACGTGTATGGCCGATGTAGTGGTGAAACCAATAGTGTCGAGTATCGACAATGGTTTCGCGCTACCTCCTATCGCGGAGTTTGAAAAAATTATTACGCCGAAAACTAAGGCCATCATGATCTGTAATCCAAATAATCCAACAGGATATTTGTATTCAAGGGCAGAGTTAGAAGAATTGAAAAAGTTAGCATTGAAACACGACTTATTTATTTTCTCTGATGAAGCGTATCGTGAGTTTTGTTACGATGGTAAAGAGTTTGTATCGCCGATGCATTTAGATGGATTAGAAGAAAATGTAATTGTATTAGATACTGTATCGAAAAGATATTCGGCATGTGGGGCTCGACTAGGAGCGATCGTTACAAAGAACAAAGAAGTATTAAGTGCAGCATTACGTTTCGCACAAGCACGTTTATGTCCGCCCGCTATTGCACAAATAGCAGCAGAAGCAGCCATCGATACACCTCAATCGTATTTCGATGCAGTGAGCAAGGAATACACAGAGCGTAGAGACATCGTGGTAAATGCATTGAATAAAATGGAGGGAGTATTTTGTCCAAATCCAGGTGGAGCTTTTTATGCAGTAGTTCGATTACCTATTGACGATTCGGATAAATTCTGCCAATGGATGTTAGAGTCGTTCTCATTCGAAGGTCAAACCGTAATGTTGGCTCCTGCAACAGGATTCTATTCAACACCAGGCGCAGGAAAAGATGAAGTTCGCATTGCATACGTTTTGAAAAAAGATGATTTACAGAATGCGATGAAATGTTTGGAGGAAGCGTTGAAGGTATATCCGGGAAGAAAATAATTAAGAGTTAAAAATTAAGAATTAAGAGTTAAGAACGGGGACTGCTAAATTTCAAACTCTGCATTTTGAATTTTGAATTTCACAAGATCGACATTGTCGGTCTTTTTTTTTGATATAAAATATGGTGTATTTCATTAATGTTGAAAATTAATTTCATGTTTCTAAAGAAATAATAATATTTTCAGTAAAAATACATTTAATGAACTCAACTGAACCCACACCCAATTATGAGCATCATCGTTTAAAATTTAACGGCGATGGAATGGAATACTTCGGTATTCTAATGTTAAATTTCTTTTTAAATCTTGTCAGCCTTGGAATTTATTACCCTTGGGCAAAAGAAAAAGAATTAAAATATTTGTACGGTCATATCAACCTAAACAATCATCCATTCCAATTCAATGGTACGGGTAATGAAATGTTTAGAGGATATATTAAGGCAATTGGATTGTTTATTCTTATCTATGTTGCATCCTATTTTGCATTGATGTTGGGACATCCCATCTTTGGTACCATCGTCATATATCTTGGGATTTTAATTTTACTACCCTTTGCCATTCATAGCTCGTATCGATATCGAATGTCAAGAACCACATGGAAGGGCATTCGATTAGGTTATAGAGGAAGCAGACCGGAGTTTGTATGGTTGTTTTACAAATCGGTTTTTCTAACGATTGTGACATTAGGAATTTATAGTTCTTGGATGACGATTGCTATGAGGAATTATTTATTGAGCAATGTACGATTTGGCAGCTTAGAGTTTTATTACGATGAAGATGGGGCCGATTATTTTCTCATCAATCTAAAAGGATATATACTTACACTAATCACATTTGGAATTTATTATTTCTGGTGGTACAAAGAACGATATGAATTTTACGTCAACAATTTAAAATTGCGCAACGATAAATACGAAATTAATTTTATGTCGATGGCAAGCGGAATTGACTTTGTGCAATTATTATTCGTAAACGTTTTGCTCTTCGTTTTTACCTTAGGACTTGCGTATCCGTGGATAGTTCAAAGAAGTTTAAATTTCATGTTTGAGAATTTGAGAATCGATGGATATGTTGATATGGATGAAATTCAACAAACAGAAGAAGAATATAAAGATGCAATGGGTGAAGATATTGGAGATATGTTAGATTTCGGATTTATTATTTAATTATGACCACATTAAATTATTATTATAATGCAAACTCATCTAAAGCAATAGAAGTACTTATTGAATTAGATGAGTTGAATTTTGTATTATATATTAAAGATTCCAATGACTCTGGACTTTTGCATAACACTTGGAATTTTTCAGAAAGTGAATTTGAATCCTTTAAAACATATGGAGTATTAAAAAATAAAATTAATTCAGACAGCATATTTATTAATAATCCTACGGACATTGAGCGCTTAACAAAGCTTTTCAGAAAAACAGGAATAATTCAAAAATTATTCAGCACAAGTCCATTAACAAAAATAGGTATTGGTGTTTTTACCCTATTAATCTTAATCCTATCGTATGTTTATTTACTTCCCATAATAAGTGATGCCATCATCTTGCAATTACCCAAAAGTTACGACGATGAAATTGGAGAAATAGCTTTCAATGAATTGTACTATAAGGAATCAGAGAATTTCGAAAAGTCAAAGCAGCTCAATGACTTTTACAGAATATTAAAAAAATCCGATTATAGTAGAAATATAGAATTCATTGTATTAGATCAAGAAATTTTTAATGCGTACGCCCTACCCAACGGTAAAGTCTTTATATATCAGGAAATGTTGGATTCGATTAGCAATCCATCGGAACTCATTGCATTAATGGCACATGAAGCAGCCCATGTAAATCAACGGCACGGCATGCGAATGATTGGTAAAAATATTTCTTCCTATCTATTAATATCGTTAGTATTAAGTGATGCCAATGGCTTTATCGCCCTGATGGCAGAAAGCGCGAGCAGAATATACAATTTAAAATACTCGAGAGAATACGAACAAGAAGCAGATGAAGAAGCAGCAAAACTTTTAAAACTCAATCATGCCGACCTCAACGCAAGTGTAAGCCTATTCAAAAAACTTAAAAGCAAAACATCGGAATTCCAAATCCCAAGCTTCATCACAACCCATCCTCATATAGACGATCGCATCAAAGCCGCTTCCAAATACAAAAACGAATTACCGGTGATGATACGACCAGGCTTGCAGTATTATTTTGAGAGAATAAAAATGTAAATTATAACCCTCACCAATCTTTAGACCTAAAGTTAATAGAGTGTTATATTCAATTACCTTCAACCCCAAAAAAAAGATGGATATACTAATTCTTCATATGCCAATAATAAGCTAACCTTTGGAATAAGATTAAATTATCATTTGTAATCAGAAAATTTTTAAGAAAAAGAAAATGATTTGAACCAATCTTGATGCTAGCAAGCACCCCACTACCTCACTATCCACTATCCACTAAAACTAGCACACTAACCAACTAGCATACTAGCATACTAATTTGGTGGAGCTGGAGGGAGTCGAACCCTCGTCCAAACATGGGACCTGTGACGCTTTCTACATGCTTAGTGTTCGTTTAATTTTCGATTGCAAGCTGACCGATCACCATCCACTTGCAACTTAGTTCCTTTGTTGTCGGAAAGTATAGGAACATCTACTCTCCTATTACGACTTTTTTAGTACCCCTTTATCAGACGCGGCCGTTCAGCGCTTCTGAGAGATATCTAGCTTCCCAATCTGATTGGGAAAGAAAGCATTATAACATCCTGTTATAATTACGCAGCTAGAGCGTAGTTATTTTCGCCATTTATGGTTTGAGGATTTTCTTTATAGGGAACTCTCCACAACGCCCTGCATGCTTACATCCAAATCTTCCACCCTGTCAATTCCAAGCAGCCCCTGATGTAGCACAAAGATACAGAGAAAATTCAAAATTTAGAATTCAGAGTTCAGAATTATGCTGCATCGACTCTCGTAATTCACGGTATTCAAAGAACATAGATTAAATTATCCATACTGTAATTAAGTGTTTTTATATATTTTAGTAAAAAAAATCAATGCTTAAAAACGACCCTAAAGATTGGATCTCCTTTATCTTTCGCTTTCATAAATCGGATACCATTCGCAAATTGATGCCTCTGATTTTACTCATGTGCATTTACTCCTATGGTGTTGCTTACCTTGAAATTCAATACCTGAAACTTTCTGAAAACTCTCATGTAAAAAATATTACCATCATGCATGGGCTGTTGAGTTTTGTTATATCGATGCTACTTGTTTTTAGAACCAATACCGCTTACGACCGCTGGTGGGAAGGTAGAAAACAGTGGGGTTCATTGGTCAATAATTCGCGCGGACTCGCCATTAAACTTTCTGCAATGCTTTCGCCCGACAATCAATCCGATCGAGATTTTTTCAAAAAAATGATTCCCAATTTTGCTGTTGCCCTAAAAAATCATCTACGCTCCGAAGAAACCAAATTGCAATTATTCGAAGATGCCGAAATCGATTATACAATCGATCATAGCAAACACATCCCCAATCAGATTTCCTTACTCATGAACAAACGCTTGCAAAACATGCTGCGTCAAGGTAAAATCTCTCAAGAACAATTGCTTTTCATCAATCCAGAAGTCCAATCGTTCAACGACATCTGTGGTGCATGCGAGCGTATTAAAAACACACCCATCCCCTATTCCTATTCGGCTTTCTTGAAAAAATTCATTTTCATATACGTTGTAACGCTTCCATTCGGATACGTTTTCAGCCTTGGTTATTATGTCATCCCAGTCATCGCCTTTATATTTTACGTCATCGCATCGCTTGAACTCATCGCCGAAGAAATTGAAGACCCATTTGGTAACGATGCCAACGACCTACCCATCGAAAAAATTTCAAAAAATATTGAATGGAATGTGGAAGAGTTGTTGTAAATTGTAATAAATGAAATACTTCTACGCCTTTATAATATGTATGTCGATGTATTGCAGCCTTCAAGCTCAATGCTCCTATAAAGTAATTGGGCATAGAGGAGGCGATTCGTACAATTATCCGGAAAATACTTTACTTGCCTTAGAACACGGATTCATGCAAGGAATTTTTGCTGCAGAAGTAGATGTACGTATTACTTCCGATAGTGTTTTTGTTTTATTACACGATGCATATTTAGATCGTACAACTAATGGATCTGGTTTCATTATAGATTATACTTATGATCAAATCAAAAATTTAGATGCAGGCTATTGGAGAGGTCAAGAATTCGCAGGACAAAAAATACCGAAACTTTCAGAGGCATTAGAACTTTGCAAAAAGTACAATTCAAAATTGTATTTGAATATGAAAGTGTATGAGCCCGATTTGTTGGGCCGACTTTTAGATTCATTGAACATACCATTGGATATGATTATAGTAGATCCAGATGCAGAGTATTTGGTGGATTTGTACTATCAGCATTTACCCAATAGACCCATGGTATATTTCGGAGAAGTACCATCGCCTATAAATGATACGAGCTTTTATATCAATTTAAAAAACAAAGGTGTATTTGCATTTGAAATTGTTGCCGACGAATTCATCAACAATCGGGTGAACGATACATTTATCAATATGTTGAACTATGCCGATATAGAGCTATGGGCCTATACTGCGAATAAAGCTTCACTCATAACTTATCTAAAATCAAAAGGTGTAAAGGGTTTAGAAACCGACATCCCAAGCATAGCATTAAATGTATTTTGCAATTCCATAGAGACGGGATATTTCCCAAGAAAAAAAATTACCGACCAATGGAATTTCGAACAAGGACTCGAAGCGAACTTTGGTTCTAAACTTGTTTTTGTAGGTGATACCACTATTGTTGATCAAAAAATTCAATTCGGAAAATGTAGTGATTTTAACATCGACCTCATAGATTCTACGGATGTATCTGTTGCCAAAATACCTGCTTTAGATCCCAATCATGCTTTGAGATTTTATTCCAATATTTTTCCAGAAGGATTTCCAGGTGAACTGCATTGCGACAACGATTACAGTTTAGTCATGGATGTATATAAAGCAGCCGACACTTTAGGTCGTACTTATTATGCATTGTTTCAAACTAGTAATAATAATGCAGACGATGCCGACTTATTTGTGCACAATCAAGGCATCGGAATACTTGAACAATATCATGGTGTGATTCAAGACAGTACTTGGTATCGAATTATTTTTTCATTTGATCTTTACAATAACATTCTGAAGAAATACATTAATGGAAATTTAGTTGGTAGCACTACCTTAAACAATAGTTTGAACGGTAGATTCTGTATGAATAACAATTGGGCGATACAGAGTTCGAATTTGTTTTCCGATAACGATAATGAAACAGGAATATTTTTTGCGAGTAGTATCCAAATCCGAAACTATGCAATTGATGCCAATGAAGCCTTGTATCTTGGAAACGTATCGGCGAGTAAAATTCCGAATAGTGTATTAATTGATAGTCTTGAATGTCCTGTATTTACTAGTATTTCGAGCGATACATTAGTAGACATTAATTCAACAATTGTCATCACTGCAGATGCAGGCAATGCAGTCAATTATAATTGGCAAGAAAAAATAAACAATCAATGGGTCGATGTGTTAGCATTGAATTATAAAGGTAGTAAAAACAAAACGTTAGAAATAAAAAACATTTCAGATAATAAAGAGTTTAGATGTGTAGCCTATAATAATTGTTTTTCATATTCAAAAAGTATAAACATTCAAGTAAAACCTGCAGGTATTGAAAATGATAGAATGTCGGCTATAGTACTATATCCGAATCCCTCTGAGAAATATATTAGAATAAAAGGCATTGAGCGCTCAGTGGATCTTGAAATTTACAATCTTCAGGGAGTGCTACTACATCGGCATAAGAATATAAACAATGACAATGAATTGCAACATCAATTGGAAGCTGGATATTATCTTGTAAAAATAAAAGGATTGAGCGAAACGATACAGAAACGATTAATAGTGAAATAAAATGAATGAAAGTATTAAGAAGTTATTAGATACTAAATATCCTCAGTTAGAATTACCATTACGTGAAAAGATTGCAAGTATATCGAGCATCAAATCCTTTAAAGCAAACGATGAACTATTGAGAAGTGGTCAGTATTTAAAATCCATACTATTGTTAACAAATGGAGTAGTAAAGTTGAGCACGGAGGGCGATGAAGGGGAAGAATTTTTCATGTATTACATAGAGCCCGGAGAGGCATGCGCGCTGTCATTTATTTGTGCTACACGCGATAAGAAATCGGACATCTCAGGAGTTGCAATGGAAGATACCGAAGCAATTCTGATTCCAATTGAATATATGGATGAATTGATGACGCAATATAAAACTTGGTATTATTTTGTATTGGATTCGTATAGAACTAGATTTAGAGAATTATTGGATGTGATTCAAAGTGTAGCATTTCAAAGCATGGACGAGCGTTTGGAGTACTATTTGATGAAACAAAAAGTAAGTTTAGGCTCCAATATAATTCCTTTCACACACGAACAAATTGCTAAAGATTTAAACTCATCGCGTGTAGTAATTTCCAGATTGTTAAAGCAAATGGAAAATAAATCATTGTTAAAACTTTCCCGATCGGGTATCGAATTACTACATTAATTTTCTCTGTAACTTTTGTAACCGAATGCTAAATTCTAAAGCTGCAATTTTGAATCAAATTCAAGAAAGCATATGGAATTATTCGGATATTTTGCTTCGGCATTAATAGGAATCTCACTCGGATTAATTGGAGGTGGTGGCTCCATTTTAACAGTACCAGTTTTGGTGTATCTTTTCAAGATTGATCCTGTAGAATCTACTGCATATTCATTATTTATTGTCGGTTTAACCAGTTTAATTGGCTCCTATTCTAAGTACAAAGAGAAATTACTCGACATTAAAACAGCATTAATTTTTGGAGCACCATCCATTGCAGCTGTTTACCTCACTCGAAAATTTTTAGTACCGGAAATCCCTACTGAAATCCTACACATCGGCTCATTTGTATTAACAAAAAATCTTATGCTGATGTTGCTATTTGCAATACTCATGGTCTTTGCATCGATCTCTATGATTAAAGATCAAAAGAAAAATGCGAGTAAAAATTTAAGTGATAGTAAATATAAATACCTCATCATTTTAGTTGAAGGTTTTTTAGTAGGTACACTTACCGGATTAGTAGGTGCTGGAGGCGGGTTCCTTATCATTCCAGCACTGGTATTATTAACCGGTTTGCCAATGAAAGAAGCTGTGGGTACTTCACTTTTCATTATCGCCATTAAATCTTTGATCGGATTTACAGGAGACCTCGGACATTTCGAAATGAATTGGAACTTATTAACAATTGTATCTGCCATTGCAGTTGCAGGTATATTCCTAGGTAATTATTTATCGAAACGAATTGATGGCAATAAACTCAAAAAAGGCTTCGGCTGGTTCGTGTTGGTGATGGGAGCGTATATTATAATCAAAGAACTTTTTATATAGTACAGAAGTATCTAGTAGTTAGTAGCTAGATTTTTATAGGTACTAGATACTAAAGTACTCCCTTCAGTAACATAAGTAACAAAAAACAAAATAACTAATAAAGAAATTTGTACCAACAATTAGCTATTAGATACTAGCTACTCAAATACTAACAAAAGATATGAAAATAGAACAAATATACACCGGATGTTTAGCACAAGGTGCTTATTACATCGAATCAAATGGTGAAGCGGTAATCATCGACCCATTAAGAGAAATACAACCATACATTGAAAGAGCAAAGCAAAGCAATGCGAAAATTAAGTATGTTTTTGAAACACATTTCCATGCCGATTTCGTGTCGGGACACGTAGACTTATCAAAAGCTACAGGCGCACCTATCGTTTATGGACCTACTACTATGCCATTGGGTTTTGATGCGATGGTAGCTGAAGATGGTCAAGAATTTAAGGTGGGTAATGTAACATTCAAACTGCTACATACTCCTGGACATACAATGGAATCATCTTGTTATTTGTTACTTGATGAAACAGGAAAAGAAACAGCATTATTCTCTGGCGATACTTTATTTATAGGAGATGTAGGAAGACCAGATTTAGCTCAAAAAGTTGTTGAAGATTTAACACAAGAAAAATTAGCATCTCATTTATACGACTCGTTGAGAAATAAAATTATGGTTTTACCAAACGATGTCATTGTATATCCAGCTCATGGAGCGGGATCGGCATGTGGTAAAAATATGAGTAAGGAAACTTCGGATACATTAGGTCATCAGAAAGAATCAAATTATGCATTACGTGCCGATATGTCGAAAGAAGAATTCATAAAAGAAGTCATTACAGGGTTGACAGCACCACCAGCCTATTTCCCATTGAATGTAATGATGAATATTCAAGGTTACGATTCAATTGATGAAGTATTAAATAGAGGTACACAAGCATTATCAGCGGAGGCGTTCGAAGCTGCTGCGAATGAAACAGGTGCATTAATTTTAGATACTCGCGATGCGCAGACATTTGCAAAAGGATTTATTCCAAATTCAATAAACATTGGTATCGATGGTAGCTTCGCACCTTGGGTGGGTGCTATGATTCCCGACATCAAGCAACAACTTTTATTAGTAACAGAACCTGGAAGAGAAGAAGAAGTAGTGACCCGATTAGCGCGTGTTGGATACGATTATGCGATTGGTTATTTAAAAGATGGATTTAACACGTGGAAAAATTCAGGAAAAGAAATTGATCAAATTACTTCCATCAGTGTAGAGCAATTAGCAGAAATACAATCGAAAGATGCAAACATCAACATCCTCGATGTTAGAAAGAAGAGCGAATACGATTCGGAACATGTGATCAATGCTCAGAATGCTCCATTGGATTACATCAACGAAAGTATGCTGATGGTAGATAAGAACAAAACCTATTACGTGCATTGTGCTGGAGGGTACCGATCTATGATATTCGTATCGACATTAAAAGCTCGTGGTTACGAAAACTTAATTGATGTAGCTGGCGGATTCAAAGCCATCAAGGAATCTGAAGATTTTCAGGTGAGTGATTATGTATGTCCATCGACATTGTTGTAGGACAGAAAAATAGAAAATGGAAAATAGAAAATAGTTATTTATGCTAAACACATTATCCTCTTTGCCATTCAACAATTTGAGTGGCAGAGAATTCAAAATGAAATTTGAAAATAAAAATGGAGTACTATTAGATGTAAGAACACCAGATGAATTTAATGCCGGCCATATTGAAGGTGCATTAAACCTAGATATTTTTAGTCCTTCATTCAGAGATGCCATTGAAAAATTAGAAAAAGACAAGGAATACTTTGTGTATTGCAGAAGCGGCAACAGGTCGGTACAAGCATGCATGCTGATGTCGGAACTTGGATTGAAATCAAATAATTTATACGGCGGAATTTCTGCATGGCAATTTTAATCTTATGAAAAGAATATTAATACCAATAGATTTTACTGAGGTTTCAAATTTCGGTATAGACATCGCGAAGAAAATTTCAAAAGGCGAGGCTATGGAATTGCATTTACTGCATGTTGTCACATTGCCATCGCATGTATTGAAAGATAAAAACGGAGAATTGATTGATGATGCTGAGTTTGACTTAACTGAATTAAAAAGCAAGCATTCTACCGCAGTTCAGCAAATGGAATCCTTAAAATTTCAGTTGAAGGATTTTAAACTTATAACATGTGTATGCTATGGTCATGTTAACGAAGAAGTAATTAAATACGAGCAAAAAAATTCGGTCGACTTAATTGTTATGGGTACACATGGTGCTACGGGGATCAAAGAATACATTAATGGCTCACATGCAGAATATGTAGCTATGCATGCCAATGCTCCAGTATTTACAGTAAAGTGCGACCGATCAAAAATGGAAATTAAAAGCATTGCATTTACTAATAGTTTTAACTCAAAAGAAATTGAATTTCCAAAGATCATTCAAGACATTCAAGAATCCTTTAATGCCAGCATTCATCTATTAAGAGTCAATACTTCAAAATCATTTATGAGCGATGATAAAGTTTTAGAGAACATGAAATATTTCTCTGAGCAACACCATCTACAGCATGTAAAATATGCTGTAATCAATGACGATGATGTTGAATCGGGCATAGAAAAATATTGTATGCACAATTCAATTGATGTTATAAGCATTGGCAGTAAACAAAGAACAGGAGTAAATAAACTTATTAATGGTTGTGTTTCTGCCGATTTAGTTAACCATGTTTTTAAACCGATTATCACTTTTAAAAATTAATACACCCTATGGAATTTTTGTTTGAACCTTGGCCTTGGTATATATCGGGCCCCATTATAGGACTGTCTGTCCCCTTATTATTGTTAGTTGGTAATAAGATGTTAGGTATATCCTCATCCTTACGACATACTTGTGCAGCAGTAGCACCTTTTAACATTTCATTTTTAAAATACAATTGGAAATCGGAGCTATGGAATATATTTTTTGTAATTGGAATTTTGATTGGTGGTTTTATTGCCGGTAGTTTAATGAGTAATCCAGATTATAGTGTTGCCATATCGGAGGAAACAATAAAAGATATTGAAACCTTAGGTATCACTTCACAATCGGGATTACTTCCATCAGAAATTTTCAATTGGGATTTTCTATTCAGCATTAAAGGATTTATCGTATTAATCTTCGGAGGATTCTTAATTGGGTTCGGCTCACGATATGCAGGCGGATGTACATCTGGACATGCTATAATGGGTATCTCGGCATTGCAATGGCCATCCTTAGTAACTGTAATTTTCTTCTTCATAGGAGGCTTAATCATGACACATTTTTTATTACCAATAATTTTTTAATTCGAAACAATGAAATATATAAAGTATGTATTTATAGGGATTTTATTTGGCATCGTTCTAACAAAATCAGAAGCTGTATCGTGGTATAGAATACAGGAGATGTTCCGATTTCAAAGTTTTCATATGTATGGAATTATTGGTTCTGCAATAGCAGTTGCAATGACATCCATTCTCTTAATCAAAAAATTTCAAATACCAGCAATTGATGGAGAAAAAATAGAAATTCCAAACAAGACTTTTAATAAAGGTAGCATCATTGGAGGAACAATATTTGGCATGGGTTGGGCATTAGCAGGCGCATGTCCGGGTCCACTGTACGCCCTCATCGGTTCTGGGTTTTCAGTGGTAATCTTCGTATTACTATCGGCTCTCCTTGGCACTTGGGTATACAGTTATCTAAGACCAAAATTGCCTCATTAATTTTTAAAAATTTAGATCGATGAAAACCAATACATTTTTATCCATGCTGTTTGGGGCGATGATGGCAGGAACTGCAATAATCGCAGTCAGCGATCAGCCCGATGAAAAGAATGTCGACCAGCAATCGATTTCTATTAATGAAACATCGGCATTAAAAAAATTCATACAAGCGCCAGATGAAAATTTATTGATTGGCGAGGAAAAAGAAATGGTTGTGTATGGTAAAGAATTAGTTAAGAACACTTCGTTTTATCTAGGTCCTAAAGGAACAGTTGCACACATTAGCAATGGCTTGAATTGTCAGAATTGTCATTTAGATGCGGGCACAAAAACATTTGGAAATAATTATTTCGCGGTAGCATCGACCTATCCAAAATTTAGAGAACGTTCAGGAAGTATGGAAGACATTCCGAAACGAGTGAACGATTGTTTTGAAAGAAGCTTGAATGGGAAAGCATTAGATACTGCAAGTAAAGAAATGCATGCCATAGTTGCTTATATAAATTTCCTTGGGAAAGATGTACCCAAAGGTACTAAACCAGAGGGTTCTGGAATAAGTGAATTAAACTTTCTAGATCGTGCTGCTGATCCTCAAAAAGGTAAGGTTGTATACGATGCGAAATGTCAAAGTTGTCACGGAAGTTCTGGGGCAGGTTTGTTGAATGCCGATGGTACGGGATTTACCTATCCGCCATTGTGGGGAGCTCATTCGTATAATGATGCGGCTGGATTGTATAGGCTTTCAAGATTCGCAGGCTTTGTAAAATCAAATATGCCACTTGGAGCAAGTCATGAATCGGCTTTAATAAGTGATGAAGAAGCTTGGGATGTAGCTGCATTTGTGAACTCACAAAAAAGGCCACATAAAAACACCAAGTACGATTGGCCGAATATTGCTGGCAAACCAATAGATCATCCATTTGGTCCTTATCACGATGGCTATTCAGAATCTCAACATAAGTATGGGCCTTTTGAACCAATAAAGAAAAAAAGGGCTGAGTTAAAAGCGTTAAATAAATTATAAATAAATCGTTTTGAAAAAAATAGTTAGTCTATTCGTATTCCTTTTAATTACTTCAATTGTATTGGCACAAGAAGAAATTGCTAAAGCCGATACAAGTGTTGAGTCTAAGAAATTTATTGATGTTTTTAGAAATGGAAATTACGGCGGACATATACGTTATGCATATTTTCATTCTAACAATACTGAAGGATTGAGCGATGCACATGCGCTTGGAATTGGTATGGGTATTGATTTTGAGACTGCTAAATTTAAAGGCTTTCAATTTGGCATGAGTGGATTCTTTATTTATAATTTACACTCATCCGATTTATCGGCATTAGATCCCTTAAGTAATCAACCGAACAGATATGAGATTGGATTATTTGATGTAGAGAATCCTAAAAACAAGCATGACTTAGATCGATTAGAAGAGTTATATTTAAAATATCAGTTCAAGAAATCTTTTCTAAAAATTGGTAAGCAACATTTTAACAGCCCATTTATAAATCCACAAGATGGCAGAATGCGACCTACAATTGTCCAAGGAATTCATTTAGAAATAAATGAATTCAAAAAATTAAAAGTTCAATTAAGTTATTTAAATTCTATATCTCCTAGAAGTACCATACAATGGTTTGGTATTGGAGAGTCGATTGGTATTTATCCAGTAGGTGTGAATTCAACAGGGAAAGCATCAAAATATAAAGGGAATGTTAAAAGTGACTATGTAGTAATGGTAGATGCACAATATGCTCTTCATAAAAACTTGAAAGTACAAGCACATAATTTATTTGTGGACAATATTATGAACAGCAGTTTGCTTGAGCTCGATTATACAATACCGATAATAAATTCATATAGCCTCAACACATCGGCACAATGGATACATCAAGAAATGCAGGGCAATGGAGGGAACGATAGTGTTTTAAAATCGTACTATGAAAATCAGGATCGAGCAAATGTTTTAAGTGCTCGATTGGGGGTTAGGAATAAGAGGTCGAAAATCTATTTGAACTATACACATATTTTCAAGGATGGTAAATATTTAATGCCTAGAGAATGGGGACGTGATCCATTTTATACCTTTATGCCAAGAGAGCGTAACGAAGGATTTGCCGACTTACAAGCGCTGAATATTAGCTATAAGCGTAATTGGTTTGAAAACAAAATGGTATCGGGTATAACGTTTGGATTCTATGATTTACCCGATGTGCAGGAATACGCAAAAAATAAATACGGCATGCCCGATTATTCGCAATTGAACATCGACCTAAAATATCATTTCAAAAAATATTTTGAAGGTTTAAGTATTGATGTATTATATGTTCATAAATTCAATCGAGGTAATACATATAATAATGTGAAATACATCTATAATAAAGTCGATTTAACACTTTTTAACATCTTCATCAACTATAATTTTTAACAAGAAATGTAACATCGATGTTAGTCAATTAAGTGTTACAAAACTCAGTCGAATAATTTCCTATCATTGTTTTTGTTCACCCAAAAATTACGCATTGATATGAAATTGTTTAAATCATTAATCGCAATTCTTTTATTACTCGCATGTTCATCCTTCAGCTTTTCGCAGTCGAACGAAAACAAAGGTATTGTAAAAGGTAGTCTTGTCGACTCATTGAAGTCGGAAGCACTTGCATTTGCAAGTATCAGCATAAAGCTTGAAGTCAGCAGCACCTTACGTAGCACACTTAGTAAAGACGATGGTTCATTTATTTTAGAGAAGCTACCTTATGGTAAGCATCAATTAAGTATAATGAGTGTTGGATATAACAAGAAGACAATTGATATAGAGTTAAGTGAAAATAATAGTACCATCGACCTAAAGTCTATTATGGTTTCTGCTGAGGAAAAAAGTTTGAAAGAGGTAACTGTTAGTACGGAGAAAAATTTGGTAAAGCAAGAGGCGGATCGAATTACCTACGACGTTCAGAGTGATCCAGAAAGTAAGTATCAAACGGCATTGGATATGTTGCGTAAGGTGCCATTGGTAACGGTGGATGCCGATGATAATATACAAGTGAAAGGGAGTTCTAATTTTAGAGTTTTAATTAACGGCCGTAATTCCTCACTGGTTGCTCGTAGTCCAAAAGATGTATTCAGAGCGATGCCAGCGAGTAGTATTGTGAAGATTGAAGTGATTACGAATCCGCCTGCGAAGTACGATGCCGATGGTGTTGCGGGCATTATCAATGTGATTACGACACAAAAGTTAGAATCAGGGTATAATGCAAGTATTGGAGGCCGATATAATTTTATATGGGGTCCGGGTTTGAATGCGAATTTGACATTGAAGCAAAATAAATTCGCAGTTAGTGCATACTATGGAATGGGAACTGCCGATATGGCTGGCACTAAATGGTCGAACTACAGAAAAGATATTGTGCAAGATAATTTATTGAATCAGGATGGAATTAGTCAGAATGCCTGGACCTGGAATTATTTACAAAGCGAGATGAGTTATGAGTTTGACACTTTGAATTTATTGACAGCAGAAATTGGATGGAATCCTGGAAATTCTAAATTTACAAGAACGCAGAACAATGCATTGTACGATGCGAACGATCAATTGGTTCAAAGTTTTAATTTATTGGATAAGAATAACAGCACTTGGAATGCATTAGATTTTGGATTGAATTATCAGAAAGGATTTAAGCGAAATAAATCGCAATTATTAACCTTATCGTATAAATACTCTCCAAATGTCAACACAAGCGATAACAGAGTAACACAACAAAATTCTTTTAATTATAATTTTATTCCTTTCACACAAGACAATAAATCGGGCAGCATAGAACAGACCTATCAATTGGATTATGTACATCCATTGAGCAAAAAAATAGATTTAGAAACTGGGGTTAAAGCAATAACAAGAAATAATTTTTCTGAATACGAATTTAAATTTTACGATGGAATAACGAATGAGTATATATTGGATACGGTACAAAGCAATAAGTTCGATTATCAACAAGATGTGTACAGTTTTTACAATTCCTACAATATTAAATTTGATAAATGGTCGATGCGTGCTGGTGTTCGTTTAGAACGCACAGTAGTAAATGCCGATTTTGAAAGTAATGCAACTAAAGTGAAGCAAGATTATTTGAATGTAATTCCATCTCTTTCTATACAAAGAAAATTGAAAGATATGAGTAGCATTAATTTTGGTTATACACAAAGGATTGAACGTCCAAGTATTTGGGAATTGAATCCCTTTGTGGCACAAAACGATCCACGATTCATTAGTTATGGTAATCCAAACTTAAATGCAGTACTTACGAATAATTTCGAATTGGGCTATAGTACTTTCAAAAAAGCTTCTATCAATTTGGGATTGAATTATTCATTTGCAAATAACACGATTCAAAACATTACTACCTTGGGTGCCGATACTATTTCAAGAACTACGTTTGAAAATATAGGTAACAATAAACAACTGGGAGTAAATGGAAATGTGAATTTCCCTATCAATAAAAAATTAACCTTCAATGTTAATTCACAGCTTTCATTTTTATGGCTCGATGGTGCATTGAATGGGGTGAAATTTAAAAACTCAGGCTTACAAGGAAACATCTTCAGTTTTGTAAGTTATACATTGCCTAAAGAATACCGACTTCGCATGAATGTTGGATATTATAGTCCGCAAGTATTATTACAAGGTCAGACCAATGAATTTGTATTCTCTTCTATTAGTGTCTCTAAAGAATATCTGAATAAAAATTTGATGATTGTTGCACAAATTGCTAACCCATTTTGGAAATATAGAAATTGGGAGAACGATTTAAGCACCTCACAATTTGTTTCAGCAAGTCGTTATCAAAACTTCTATAGACATTATGGTTTTAGCATCACTTACAAATTCGGTAAACTCCAAGGAGGTGTGAAAAAGAATCAAAGAGGGATACAGAATGACGATGTGCAGAAGAAATCGGGACAGACGGGGGCGTAGGTTCGGATGCTCTCCCGATAGCTATCGGGATGCTCGGGGTGACTTTCTATTATGGTATTCTAGTCCTATTTATGCACGCGCTGTTCTTAATTCTTAATTTCTATTTTCTATTTTCTATTTTCAATTTTCAATTTTTTGGGCTAAATTAGATTCAGATGAAAGTTTACGGAATTAAGAATTGTGAAACTGTGAAGAAAGCATTGAATGCTTTAGAGGCTAAAGGCATTGCATATGAATTTCATGACTATAAGAAGTTAGGTGTAGAAGAACAGAAAATTAAAGACTGGCTGAAGAAGACAAGTCTTGAAAGCTTGATCAATAAAAAAGGTACTACTTATAAGAAATTATCCGATGCCGATAAAAAAGCATTAGAGTCGGAAAAAACTGCAATTAAAATTATGCAAAGCAATACATCGGCAATCAAACGTCCTATATTAGAGGCTAAAAATCAGCTTATTGTAGGATTTGATATTTTAAAATACGATGAGCTATAATGCATATAATTTTAATATTTATTCAATAAAACTATACATTTATTAGATTTTTAATAAAAGTAAAAAAATACTGCTATTCATGTAACTAAAAGAAAACCACCTCCGTACAAAACCACAATTAACAATAATCGTAGGTTACCATTAAAATTAAATGAGGAGGGGGAATATGAAAGCAATTAGAATTAGTGCCAGCATTACCAGTATACTTATCATTTTTACATTATTTGCTTTCAATCCAAATTCTATAAAAATAGAATCTAAAACTGCCTTCCCTTCGATTTTTAGTCCAGAAGATTTAAACAATACCGACGCATTTTCTTTTTCAGTAATCAGCGACAATCATGGAGCTGGTCCATACGACAATATACAAATGGCTCGTGCAGCTAAATGGATTTCAGAAAGCAAGGATGAATTCGTGATTGGTGTGGGTGACCATTTAGTTAAAAATTCGGAAAATGGCTTTTTAAGTTTTCTAATGCGCGACGAATGGTGGAAAAATAATTTTTATCCAACGATTGCCGATGCTGAAAATGATTTCTTTGGTAGAGCTCAATCGGATTGGGGAGCTGGTGGAACATTTTTAAAATTGTTGAACTTCCATAAAAAATCAAATGTGCAAGTAAGAGCAAATGGTGTTGAATATTATGCTCAAATGCATGCAAATGGAATTAACATTCACTTTATATCTTTACATTTTCCAGATCAACCATTTAATGCAAAAATTGCATTCACAGAAGATTCAAAAAAATATTTAATTCAGACATTACAGAATATCGACAAGCAAGATAACGATATCATAATTGTTTCTGCTCATTCCTTATGGGGTACTTGGATCGATGATTTAAATCCTGCTCAACAAAAATATGTGATGGATAAAGCCGACTTATTATTATCGGGAACTACACATTATTTTGAACGTAGAGCTCCAAAAGGATACGAAAACAGAGGTGCCTTAGTTGTAAATGCAGGATCAGTTAACCATGCGAGATTTGGCGATTTTAATGGTTTTTTGAAAATCCATGTGATGCAAAATCCATTAGCTTTAGTTGTTCAACATGTAAATACAAACAACAACAATGTAGAACTAATGAACACACCAAATTCTTACGTTAAATACATCAATGGACCTGTTTATCCATTAGAGTTTAATCAGTTAAATGTTACGAACTACGTAGCGTATTCCAACTACTAATCTTCTTCCCTGCATACTGGCATAACCATAAGAAGTATCGAAGGTATAATTATTCGGATTATTGATTCCAATATTTTTATCGAATGGATCGAAACTTCTCATCAAAGGATCACCTGGTAAAAAATTAAAAATATTTTTTACGGAAGCGAAAAATTCCCAAGTTGTATTTATTTTTTTACTTGCTTGAATCGTATGTATCGCATACCATGGAGAATATTCAGGTCGATAATCATTAGGCAATATCGGCAATCGCATAGGACTATAGAAAACATTAGAATAGTCGATACTCAAACCCAATTTGGGTATCGAATAACTCACACTCATATTTCCCGAAAAGTTAGAACTAAATAGAATTGGAATTTTCGTACTATCTGTTTTTTCAAATGCATCTAATACCGTAAAGCCCAATTGAAAATTTAATTGATCGGTACTTTGCCAATCGAATTTTGTATTGATTCCTCTTGTCGCCGAAAAACCATCGAGATTTTTATAAATAACTTTATTGGGATCGATGTCGTAATTAGCAATTATCCGATTAAAAAAATGGGTATAAAATATATTGAATTCAGATTTTATATAACTATTTGCTAACGTAAAAATATGATCGACAGCGAAAAAAGTATTTAAACTCGTTTCTGGATTCAAATCTTCTTCAAATTCAATTTTTCGATCGCCAGTTAATGCGGCATGATCTTCCGTAAATACATTCACTACTCTAAAACCCCGCCCCGCCCCTAATCGGTATTGCGTCATATAATTCTTTTTCCAATACAAGGATGTTCGAGGCGAAACGATTAAGCCTTGATTGAAATCATAATCGGCACGTAAGGCCAATAACCATTTCCAATGTTCATTCAATTGGATTTCATCTTGCAGAAACATTCCGGGAATCACATCTACTCGAATCTCTGTTTTATTGGTATCTAAATTATTTCTAGTAAGGATGGTATTATCGTCGTACACATTTGACCTCAATGAAAGTCCCGATGTAAAATCGTGTAATGAGAATTTTTTCCTAAAGATGCTTTGAAGGAATGCAGTATGTTGATACGCATTAAAATTTGTAACACCATATGTAGACTTTTGATCGTGCAACACATACGAAGCCTGTAATTCTAGTGCCTTATATTTTTTATGCTTCAAAGATGAAATCAATTCGATCCGATTGGTTTGAATCGTTTCACCGTACACAGAGTCACCCGATCTAAATTCAGGACGCCAACGCATTTCTCCTCCCCACCTATCTTCCGTTAAAAATCGAAAGCCTATGTTAAAATCGACCTTATCATTATCAATTAAATATTTATTAAACAATGAAAATCTTTTTTGTATCGGAATGTCCGTAAACTCATCGGCATTCACATCCATTTTATTGTCGAAATAAAAGTTACTCAAGCTCAATAACGCAAAAGTATTTTGCGACATTTTCCATTTAAAAGCCAATTCCGTATTGGATTCCAACTGTGTACTTAAGGATTGTTCCAAAAATAATTTATTGGCCGATGCGGGATCTTTAGTAATGATATTGATAATTCCTGCCATTGCCTCGGAACCAAAAATAGCAGAACCCGGACCTTTAATCACTTCCACACGATCAATCATGCTCAATGGAATTCCACTGAGTCCATACACCGTTGAAAGCGAACTCACAATAGGCATTCCATCGATTAGCACTGCAGTATAAGGCCCTTCCATCCCATTCAAATGAATATCGCCCGTATTGCAAACCGAACAGTTTACTTGCGGACGCAAACCAGTAATTTGTTGGGTGGCATCTAACAAATTCGTGCTCGCTGTCTTTTGAAAATACTCCGCTTTATAAACTTCGATAGGCAATGGACTATCCTTCTTCGACATTTTTTTCATACTTCCAGAAACTACCACCTCCGATGAAGTATATTGTTTTTGTGCCGATGCAGTAGCATTAATAAAGTATAATGCAAAAATTATATAGACTAGATAATGCTCTTTCATAAAATTTGAGACAAATCTATAATAATTTTTAGACTTATCTAAATTTATTTTTATACGCCCCTAATCAGTAAAAATATTTTTCCTTATTTTCGAAGCATGAAATCTATTTTAAGGCTATTAACTGCAGTATTCTTATTACTTGCATCATCGGCACAAGCGCAATATCCCGAATTAAAAGAGGGCGATTTAGTGTTTCAAGATTTGGACTGCGGACCCTTATGCGATGCCATAGAAGCGGTTACGGAAGGGTATCAAAACAGAGATTTTTCACATGTTGCAATAATTATTAAACACAATAAACGTTTAATGGCATTAGAAGCTATTGGATCGAAGGTGCATGTTATAGCAATCGATTCATTAATGAGCAGATGCCCTATGAAAAACAAGTATTTAGTGATGCGACTTAACAAGGAGTATTCACATCTGATTCCTATGATTTCAAAAAAAGCGAAATCTTACATCGGACTTAGTTACGACGATCGTTTTATTATGAATAATGACTCGATGTATTGCTCTGAATTGGTGTACGAATTATATCAAGAGCCAAAGAGCAAAGAATATTTATTCCCTTTGCAAGCGATGACTTATAAACAACCGGGTAAGAATGAATACTTTCCAGTATGGATCAACTACTATAAAAATCTACAGTCGGCCATCCCAGAAGGCTTACCAGGCATCAATCCTGGCTTAATTTCGAGATCGCCCTATTTGCATATTGTGGAATAATCCAACATTTAGCGCTAAAATGTGGATATTTTCATACAAATATTCAAGCGAAAATCTTAACAAAACCTATAGATTTGAATCATTTAATTGAAGCATCATGATTCTAAAAAAATCATTACCTATATTTCTTTTTGCTACTCTCCTATTGAGCAGTGTTTTTGCTCAACAAAATTCTGTCTACAAGGAATTTGATGTAGAGTACAGAAAGGGATTGCATTTATACGATCGACAACAATTCGCTTCGGCAATTGTGCATTTTGAAAATGCCGAACAGATCATCATACGGAACAGTTATAAATTCATTGACGAGAATGAACGATTGATCTATATTCAATCGCAATACTATGCTGCGGTATGTGGACTAGAGTTGTATAACAACGATTCGGAAAAAAAGCTCTTAAGTTTTGTACAGAAATATCCAGAACAACCACTTGCCAAGACTGCAAGTTTTGAACTAGGGAATTTCTATTACCGACAAAAAAACTATGAAACGGCTATTGAGTGGTTTAAAAAATCAGATATCGGTTTATTAGGCCCAGCCAGTAGAAACGAATACGATTTTCGTTACGGATATGCATTGTACGAAACCGATCAGCACGAAGAAGCATCCAAATTCTTCAAGAAATTAATCAATAAAAACTCTAAGTATTCCTATCCTGCTGCCTATTACGATGGACTTATTGCGTATGAAAAGAAAGATTATGCAACAGCATTAAAACGATTTGAGTTTTTAAAGGAATCTAAAAATTACGGCGATGTTGCACCGTATTATATTTGCAAGATCTATTACGAAAGTAAACGATACGATGAGTTGTTAAACTATTCAAAGGATCTTATCAATAACCCTCAGATTAAAAACAGCAATGAAATTTTAATTATGAGTGGTTCAGCTTCCTTCATTAAGCGCGACTGGTCGAAATGTATCGAATTCTACGAACAAGCGGAGAAGAAAACTGTCTTAAAAGATGTATCCATTTATGAATTAGGCTTTGCTTGTTTTCAAAGTCAATTGTATCAAAAAGCGATTGATCAGTTGAAAAAGATTGCCGACAAAAATATTTCCTATTCTCAACATGCCTTGTATCTTATTGGTCAATCTTTTTTCGAACTCAAAGACAAACCATCGGCGCGCAACGCATTTGCAAAGGCAGCTAAATTGGAAACAGACCGATTCATTTCGGCTTCCTCATTATTAAATTATGCAAAGCTTTCTTTTGAACTGAATTTTTATCAAACAGCTATTGAAAATTTACAAGATTTCATTGAGCAATATCCAAAGAATGAATCCATAGATGAAGCGCAGTCTTTATTGGGTGATGCATTATTGTACACTAGAAATTACAAACAAGCGATAGAAATTCTAGAAGGTATAGAACCTCGTAGCTCTAAGGCCAATCAAGCGTTTCAAAAAGTATGCTATTATAGAGGCCTCGAATTATTTAACGACAATAAATACAACGAAAGTTTAACGCATTTAAACAAATCCTTGAATTTCCCTGTCGACAAAAAAATTGAATCATTATGTTATTATTGGAAGGCAGAAATATATTATCTGCAAAAAAATTATAACGATGCCCTCAAATATTTTGCGATGTACGATCAAGCAGCATTTCAAGCAGAGGATTTCAAAAGCGCTGTGAATTATCAACTCGGTTATACTTATCTAAAAAAAGAAGATTATAAGTCGGCAATCGTTTACTTTGACAAATACATCAAACTCGAAAGCAAACAAGCAAGCAGTCAGAAAACTTTAAACGATGCCATTCTAAGAATTGCGGATGGATACTTTGTTATTAAAGATTACGATAAGGCTCTTTATAATTACAATAAAATAATTACAGACAAAGCGAGTGGTAGCGATTATGCTTTGTTTCAAAAAGGAATGATTTTAGGTTTGCAGAATAAACAAAACGATAAAATCGTAACCTTAAAAAGTATTTTAAATAATTATCCAGGTTCAACGTATGCCGATGATGCTACATTTGAAATTGGCAATGGCTATTTTGTGATGAGCAATACATCAGAAGCCCTCGCTTCCTTTATTGAACTTGTGAAGAAATATCCTAACAGTAGATATGTTCCAAAAGCGCGATTAAGTTTAGGTTTAATTTATTACAACGAGCAAGAAGATCAGAAAGCCATTAACAATTACAAGGCTATTATAACCGATTATCCAGGATCAGAAGAATCCAAAGAAGCACTTCTCGCCATTAAAAATATTTATGTCGATGCTGGGAACTCAGAAGGATATCTCGATTATGTAAAGACACTTCCTTTTGCATCGGTAAGTGCGGGAGCACAAGATAGTATTACTTACCAAGCGGCGAATAATAGATTTTTATTGGGCGATTGGGAAAATGCGATCAATGGATTTAACAACTATTTAGAAAAATTTTCAAACGGAAGTTTTAACATTGAAGCACATGCCAATAGAGCTGAGTGTTTCATGAGAACTAAGCGTGAAAAGATGGCGCTTATTGATTATGAATTCCTCATTAACAACGGACATCCTAAATACATTGAGCGCGCGTTATTGCATACATCACGCATCTTGTTTGCTCAAAAAGAATATTTAAAAGCATCGCACTATTATACCCAATTGGAGCAAAGCGCCGAATTCAAAGACAATTATGGAGAGGCCATTTCAGGTGCATTGAAATCCTATGCAGCTTTAAACGACAGTGCGGGAATTTTAAAATATGCACAAAGAGTTTTGTCATTCGAAAAATCATCGGTAGAAGATCAATACATGGCTTATTTGTATTTGGCTCGTTATTATTATTCATTGAACGATTTAGATAAAGCCGATGAAAATTTTAAATCGGTAGCAAAGCTTACTAAGACCGAAGCAGGTGCAGAGGCTAAATATTATATTGCCGATATTCTTTTCCAAAAAGGAAAATATTTGGATGCGCAACAAGCTTGTTTTGATTTAAGCAATCAAGTACCATCGTATGAATATTGGGTAGCTAAAGGTTTCATCATCTTAGCCGACACCTATTCAAAATTAGGGAACGACTTCCAAGCAAAAAGCACATTGCAATCGATCATAGAAGAATACAGTATAGAAGACGATGGTATCATTGTATTGGCACAAAAGAAATTAGATGAAATATCACAACCAAAATAATAAGATGAGAAACAAAATTATTATAAGCAGTTGGATGATATGCGTATTTGCATCAAATACCTTTGCGCAAAAAAATTTATCGGAACAGGTAAATGTTGTCCGCCCGTATAAACCTATATTAGCAGAAGCAGTAAAAATAAATACGAATCCCGAAATAAAATTTGAGCAAACTGGTAAAAATAATCCTGAGTATTATTTTTTATCGCATCGCATCGACAGTAATATAAAACTCAATCCAATTACTGCAGAGAAGATGAAAAACGAAAGTATAGCAAAGCTTTATCCATATTACATTCGTTTGGGTGGCGGAAATTATAAAACTTCGTACTTTGAAGCTTGGGCTAACAACATGCGTTCAAGAGAGTGGGTATTATCGGCTCATTATCTTCATCGCGCTTCCGCAGCATCGAGCAGCAGCAACGATCATAGAGATTTAAGCGATAATGTTTTGAATGCTTATGCTAAAAGAATTTATGCGAAGCAAACGGTGAGTTTATCGATGATGTACGACAGAACTGTGAATCATTTTTGGGGATATTCTTACAAAGACATTAAGGTTGATGCCGATAAAATTAGACAGCGCTATCAGCTTTTTGGCTTACAGTCTGAAGTCTTGAGCAATGAAAATGAAAACACAAAATTGAAATACAATGGTCGCTTTGACTTTTATACTTTAAAAGACAATTATTCATCATCGGAAAATAGATTTGCATTCAATACATCTGCCAATTACAAAGAGTTTGAATCGAAGATTTCCTTGGATTTAGCGAAGTATGCCGATACTTTGGACCAGAGCAATAATTTATTTGCGATGGAAAATCTCATGCATTTAAAAGAAGCTGGGATTGATATCAATGTAGGATTTAACCTCTACAATCAAAGTGGAACTAACAACAGTTTCCACATCTATCCAAACGTTTCAGCATCTTATGTTTTAGAGGACTTTGATGCAAAAGTTTTTGCAGGATTAAAAGGTGGTATTCGTAAAAATTCTTTGCGAAATATGTATGTAGAAAATCCATTCATTCGCAATAACATCGATATTCAAAACACAAATGAGAAAATCAATTTGTATGCAGGCTTACGTGGGAGAATAGATGCTAAAAATTCTTATCAAGTACAAATCAACTATTTGAAAACAGATAATGAAATGTATTATTTAGCGGATGGAAACAGCGATACCATTACACGATTTTATGCGATTTACGATGGACCAAATGCATCGGAATTTCAATTGAACGTTTACTATTCGCATCAGAGTTCAGAAAAATTAAGAATTAATGCAGGACTAGAATATAGAAATTTCAATACCGATACACTTTTGCAGGCTTTATTCAAACCGAATACCCGAGCAAGTATTTCGGCAGAGTACAACATCGGCAATAAATTTTTAATTGAGTCGGAACTCTACTCCTATTCAAAAATGTTTGCAGCCGACCAATTTGGGATAAGAAAAGAATTGGATGGGGGCATCGATTTGAACTTTGGAATAGACTATAGATATTCTAAAATGATTTCTGTATATTTAAACTTAAACAACGTATTGAATTATAAAAGAGAGCGCTATATGTATTATCAAGGCTTCGGCTTCCAAGCATTATTGGGAGCAAGCTTCAGATTTTAGTGAACATGAATCAAAAACTAATTGACTATTTACCCGATTTAATTACACATTTCGACTGTGTAATCATACCAGAGTTTGGTGGCTTCGTTACTGAGAACGCCAGCGCTAGTATACAATCGGGCAACATACAGCCTCCTAAAAAAACGATACTTTTCAATCCATTGCTCAATCATAACGATGGCCTTCTAGCAAACTACATTGCAAAAAAAGAAAACATTAGTTATGTCGATGCCTTAGCGTCGATCAAAGAAGAGGTGGACATTTGGAAAGAACAATTGGAAAATGGTTCCAATATAAAAATTCCAAAACTCGGTAGCTTTTATTTATTAAACGATCATTTAATTTTTAAGGCAGATGCCGATGAAACCTTTTTAATTGAGTCCTTCGGTCTGTCGGGTAGCACCACTACATCGGCACAAAATATTCCTACAACAGAACCAATTATTGTAGAACGACCAAGTGTTGCTGTTCCTACAATGCCTGTCAATCCAGCAAATACAAGGCCTTCAGAAGAGCATAAAGAGAAAAAAGAAAAAGCAATTTGGTATTTGCCTATTCTCAATTTTTTCAATGCCTATACCTGGTATATTTTATTGGGTATAATCGCACTATTGTTAGTATACACGATTTATACTTTTAAAGATCAGTGGTTTCAAACCAAACCGAATATAGAACTACAAGACAGCACTTCGTACAACGATAGTTTGAATTTATTAAAGGATAGTCTCGATAGAATTGCAGCGGAGATTGATACCGCGCAACCAAAGAAACCTATTGTATCGAAGCCAAAAGAATCAACCGATGAATTAGAACAAAGTAGTTCTGGTATCATTGAAATCATTGACACGAGTGCAAATAAAATAAGAGGCACTTACCATTGTGTGGCATCGGGAGCATTTAAAAATGAGCGCGATGCATTGGTAGAGAAACAACAATTAGAAATGGTGGGCTTCAATGCAGAAGTCATCAAAATAAGAAATGGCATACGTTATCAAGTCATCATTGGCAGATACCAAAACTATAACGATGCCGTTAATGAATTAAAATTTGCCAAAGCAATAGACACTAAGTTTTATTTAATAACCGTAAAAGACGTCGATTAATGATTTTACTACAAATTACGGAAGCAGTAACAACTGCTACTACTCCGGCAGCACCAGAGCAATTGAATTTATTACAATTAATTGTTAAAGGTGGATGGGTAATGATTCCCATTTTAATTTTATCCATCATGGGATTTTATATTTTCTTTGAACGTTATTTCACCTTGAGAAAAGCGAACAAAGACGAATCAAGTTTGATGGCTCAAGTGAGAGAATTAATCAAACAAGGAAATTTATCTTCTGCTATCTCTTTATGTAAACAAAGCAATACTCCAATTGGACGTATGTTGCAAAAAGGTTTATTGAGAATTGGTAAACCCATCAAAGAAATTGAAGGCTCTATTGAAAACGTTGGAAAATTAGAAGTTGCTAAACTCGAAAAAAACATCAGCATTCTTGGAATCATAGCAGGTATTGCGCCAATGTTGGGCTTCGTGGGAACGATTTCGGGAGTTATCAAAATTTTCTACAACATTTCATTGTCGGACAACATCAGCATTGGTATCATCGCAGGTGGATTGTACGAGAAAATGATTACCTCTGCAGCCGGTTTGATTGTAGGTATTTTGGCATACATTGGTCATCATGTTTTGAATCTGATGGTCGACAAAATAATTTTAAAGTTGGAAACAGAATCCATTGACTTCATTGATTTATTAGAAGAACCTAGCAAGTAATGAATTTAAGAAGAAGACATAAAATTGCTCCAGAAGTAAGTACAGCATCTTTAAACGACATCATGTTTTTCTTGATGTTGTTCTTCTTAATTGCTTCTACGGTAGTGAATCCAAATGTGATTAAACTCCTGCTTCCAAAAGCGAGCAGTGGTCAGTCTGTTGCGAAAAAAACGATCAGCGTTTCCATCACCAAAGACTTGCAGTATTTTATAGAGAAAAAACCAGTTCCGGCTGATCAGTTGGAACAAGAATTGCAAAACTTTTTGAGTAAGGCAGATGAGTTGACGGTGATTTTGTATGTCGACAGAACCGTGCAAATACAAGACATTGTGAACGTAATGGATGTATCCAATAAATTAAAAGTAAAATTAGTTTTAGCTACAGATCCTAAATAAATTGCAAAAGGAATCGACAGAAAATATTAAAGCGGTAATAGGCACTACACTGCTTCACATTATCTTTTTAGGTATTTGTTATTTTTTCTACATCAATGTTCAGATACCTCAAGAAGAAATTGAAACGGGTGGAATAGTAATTAACTATGGAACTTCTGAAACGGGCATGGGCAACGACATAAGTTCTATGGATGAGCCTGCTATTGGAGAACAAATCAATACGGAACCCATAGAAGATCCTAACAGACCGAACTCCTCTCCAACAAGTACTAGCGATGCAAAAGACGTGCTGACACAAGACATAGAGGATGCGCCAGTTGTAAACGATGCCAATCCGAAAACTTCAAATAACAGCAACAACACCAGTACTGCAGAACCTGTAGAAAATAAACCAAGTGTAGATCAGCGCGCTTTGTTCAAAGGGAAAAAGAATAACGGTACAGGAGGAGGCGATGGAACTGGTAATACACCTGGGAATCAAGGTTCGCGCGATGGCGATCCGAACTCCAATTCGTATACCGGTACAGGTGGTTCAGGAAATGGTGGAGTTGCACTGAATCTTGCAGGAAGAAAATTCATCAGCCTTCCAAAAATTCAAGACGATGGTCAAACTTCAGGTAAGATTGCTGTTGACATTACCGTTGATAAATCGGGAACCATCGTTACCGCAAAAGCAGGTGGACGCGGCACCACGATTACGAATGCACAACTTTGGGATAAATGTGAAAAAGCTGTATTGGGAAGTAAACTCAATGCAATTGTAGATGGCCCAGAAATTCAAGCAGGAAAAGTGATCTTTACTTTCATTTTAGAATAAGTGAACTATCAAGAAACCCTCGATTTTTTATACGCGCAATTGCCCATGTTTCAACGCATTGGCGCGCAAGCATACAAACCTAGTTTAGACAATACCATCAAGCTTTCAGAAGCATTAGGAAATCCGCATACTCAATTTAAAAGTATACACATTGCGGGTACCAACGGCAAGGGTTCTAGCTCCCATTACCTCGCATCCATTTGCCAATCGGCAGGCTATAAAACCGGACTCTACACATCGCCACATCTCGTAGATTTTAGAGAAAGAATTCGGGTCGATGGTAGCATGATTCCAGAAGCGTACGTTTGTCAATTTGTAGAATCGAACATGCAAATCATTCAAGAAATTGAACCCTCTTTTTTTGAATTGTGTGTGGTAATGGCTTTCGATTATTTTGCAAAAGAGAAGGTTGATGTTGCGGTGATAGAAGTTGGCATGGGAGGCCGACTTGATTCCACGAATATCATTCATCCGATGTTGAGTTTGATTACCAATATCAGTTACGATCACATGCAATTTCTTGGCGATACTTTAGAAAAAATTGCAGGAGAAAAAGCAGGTATTATCAAAGAGCACACAGCAGTAATCGTTTCACAACATCAGCAAGAATGTGCACATGTTTTCGAAGAAATTGCATCAATAAAAAATGCGGAACTCCTTTTTGCATCGGAGCATTACCGTGCAACAGAACTTCCATCGACAAACAAAGAGTTCATGCGTATTCAAGTGCAAGGTCCCAATGGAGAATATGATTTAGAGTCGCCCTTACAAGGAAAATACCAATTGAAAAATATACTCGGCGTAATTGCTAGCACAGAAAAATTAAATGCATTAGGATTTGAATTAAAGTATGCCGATGTGTTAGCGGGGATTAAAGATGTGAAGCAGCAGACAGGACTGCGTGGCAGATGGGAAGTACTATCAACAGCGCCACAAATTATTGCAGACACTGGGCATAACGAAGATGGAATTCAACAAATCATCGATCAAATAAATCAACTTGATTTTGAAAAATTGCATTGGGTATGGGGAATGGTGTACGATAAGCAACCCGATAAAGTTTTTAAATTACTACCTCAAACAGCACATTATTATTTCTGCAAGCCCAACATTCCAAGGGGGCTCGATGCTCAGGAATGCAAAAAATTAGCAGCTGAATATCAACTCCTTGGCGATTCATATCCATCCGTTCAAGCAGCTTTAGAAGCTGCAAAAGCTAAGGCTAGCGCACAAGATCTCATTTTAATTGGAGGCAGCACCTTTGTAGTTGCCGAAGTTTTATAATTTTTTATAAATTTATAAAACTACCAATTGACAAAACATTGAAAGAGAAAAGCATTTTAATACTCGACGACGAGGAAGATATCTGTTTTTTGTTGGGCAATTTTTTGAAGAAAGAATTCAAAGAAGTGTATACCGCACATTCAATTGAAGAATGGAAACAGTACGATTTGAAAAAAGTAGATGTAATGATTGTGGACAATAATTTACACGATGGTTATGGCTTCGACATTATTCCAGAAATCAAACAATCGAATCCGAGTATACGCATCATTGCCATCTCTGCATTTGATGCAAATAACGAACGTAAGTATGCCATAGAAAATGGGGCCGACTTATTTTTGGGTAAGCCATTTAATTTTCAGGATGTACTTGAAAAAATTCAATCCTTGAAAAAATGAAAAAACTGTTGATTCAATACTTCTTGGTATTTAAAACCTGTTTAAGGGAATTCAACGACGACAAGGTGATGAAGCTCAGTGCATCCCTTTCGTACTATACTATTTTTTCAATTGCTCCTATGTTGATGGTGATCATTTCACTCTGTGGTATTTTCTTGGGGGAGCAAGCTGTGCAAGGCGAATTGTTTGAACAAATAAGAACTTATGTGGGCGACGAAGCAGCCATACAAATTCAAGGAATGATAGGAAGTTTGGCCTTGAACAAAGGAAGTCTGATGGCAAGTATTATTGGATTGGCAACAATGCTAATTGGAGCAACAGGAGTATTCATAGAAATTCAAGATTCCATCAACTTTATGTGGGGAATAAAAGTCAAAGTGAAAAAAGGATTTTTAAAAACTTTATTGAATAGGTTATTAGCCATCGCAATAGTATTAGGCATGGGCTTAGTACTGTTATTAAGTTTGGCATTGAATGGAATACTTATAGGCTTTGCATCAAAAATTCAGGAAATACTCCCTTGGGTTCCCCTAGATTTAATCGCCATAAGCAATACCGTATTAACGCTTAGCGTATTATGCTCCTTATTCATTGTAGTATTTATGGTTTTGCCCGATGCGGTGATACGATTTAAAGATGCCTTAATTGGGTCGATGTTTACCACCCTATTATTTATGTTAGGTAAATGGGGAATTGGTCTCTACTTAGGATTTTTAACAGTAAACTCAACCTATGGTGCTGCTGCATCGATTATTATCATTTTACTATGGGTCTATTATTCCGCAATAATTTTATATTTTGGAGCTGAGTTCACACAAGCTTATGCCGATCATATAGGTGCAGGTATAAAACCAAAATCTTACGCAGTTTTAGTAAAGAAAAAAGAATTTAAAAATTAGAAAGATGTCTAAACTAAACAACAACAAATTATTGATCGTTGACGATGATACCGATATGTGTTTTTTATTGGAGCGATTTTTAACTAGACATCATTTCAGCGTACAATCGGTTCATAAAGGCAAGTCGGCATTAGAACTATTAGAAAAAGAAGATTTCGATTTATGTATCTGCGATTTCCGATTGGGAGATATGGATGGAATCGATTTAATCAAAGCCATTAAGGAAATCAAACCAAGTATAAAAATATTAATGATTACGGGCTATTCCGACATTAAAATTGCGGTGCAAGTAATTAAAATGGGCGCATACGATTACATCACCAAACCCGTATTGCCCGATGAATTATTGGCATGTATACAAAAAGCACTCGCATCGGAACCCCAGCTTGTTGAAGAAAATACAGAGGAACAATCAACTGTTCAGAAAAAAGAAAGCAGTTCAAAGCAAAGCAAAACATCGATCTACATCACAGGCAATAGTAAGCAATCGAAGGAATTATACAAACAAATTGATTTGGTTGCACCTACCAATTACTCGGTGATTATTTATGGTGAAACAGGTACAGGTAAAGAGTCGGTAGCAAGGACCATCCATGAACGGAGTTTGCGTGCAAAGGGAAATTTTGTGGCGGTCGATTGTGGAGCATTGTCGAGGGAATTAGCAGGAAGCGAATTGTTTGGTCATGAGAAAGGAGCATTTACAGGAGCATTAACTGCGAAGACTGGAATGTTTGAAATGGCAAATGGAGGTACCTTATTTTTAGATGAGATTGGAAATTTACCATACGATGTACAGACATTATTATTGCGTGCAGTTCAAGAACAAAAAATCAGGAAGATTGGTGGAATGAACGATATATCGGTAGATGTTAGAATCATAGTAGCATCGAATGAAAACTTGATGGATGCATCGAGGAATGGAAAATTTAGAGAAGATTTATACCATCGCTTCAATCAATTTGGAATTAGCTTAAGTCCTTTACGCGATAGAGGAAAAGACATTATGCTTTTTGCAGAACATTTTTTAGCGATTGCAAATAAAGAGTTGAATAAAAATGTAATAGGTTTCGACGAACGAGTGGTGAATAGTTTCAACACCTATTCTTGGCCAGGAAATTTACGCGAGTTGAACAATGTAATCAAACGAGCATGCTTGTTGGCAGAAGATAGTTTTATAGAAAGCAAACATCTGCCTCAAGAAATATCGAATAATTTGCAATTAAATTTTAGCGATAAAAAAACTACGAAGTCGGTCGACAAAAATATGAATCTAAAAACTGCAGCTGCTGAAGCAGAATTAGAAACCATATTAAATGTATTGCGTAAAGTTCAATTCAATAAGACCAAAGCTGCTAAGCTCTTGAACATCGACCGAAAAACATTGTACAATAAAATGAAATTATTGGATTTGAATACGAACAATGACTTGGACGAATAATAGTTATAAGGAATACTTTAAAGGAATAAGTTGGCCTTATTTCTTACTTATGTTTATTATTTCTTTTACGCCCTATATTTTACATCAATTAGGATACAATATTTACTATAGTAATTCCCTCATTGATTTATCGGATACCCATACCATCAATGAATTAAGTGCAAACGAAAATTTGCGACCATTACTTGCTGGGAAATTTATTCATACCATAATCGTTGGTATTTCTATTACCATCGCATTCCTAACAACCATACTTTCCTTTGTCGATTATTTTATCAAGAAAAATGTAAGTACACCTATAGTGGGTATCGCATTGTTCTGTTCGGCGATGTTGGATTTGATTCATATTTTAAGTGCCGATCAAATCATTCATGTTGATCAGAATAATGGCGACATAAGTTCATTCACTTGGTTGTTTTCAAGAATTTTTCATGCTCTGATTTTGATTTTAGGAGTGGGAATATTTTTATTACAGAAGAAAGAAGCAGTTCAATACGAATACAAGAGTGAGAATTATTTTGTTGCATTTATCACGATTATCTTTTTACTACTTTCCATTAACGCAACTTTAATTGTAACCGATGAGCATATAGAGATTCCGAAAATGATATTTTCAGATTCGTTTATTTCTCATCCATATGATTTACTTCCTTTATTATTATATGTTATTTCAGGATTATTTATTTTCCCTAGGTATTATAAATTATACCCGAGCACTTTCTCTCAAACCCTTATATTATCATTACTTCCAGCCATTGCTGCTCAATTTCATATGGCCTTTGGTTCAAAAGAAATTTACGATTACGATTTTTATGCAGCACAAATTTTAAAAGCAGTTTCCTATTTTGTTCCGTTCATAGGATTAACGATCAATTATATCGAGACCTACAAACACGAAACAGAAGTAATAGAGAAACTCGACAATGAGTTTAAGATTAGGTCACAAGTTCAGAATCAATTGCAGGGTATATTAGATGTTTCACTGAATGGAATTATGTCTTACGAAGCTGTGTTGAACGAACAAAAAATTCCTATCGATTTTAAATGGCAATTGGTAAATCCTGCTGCCGAACAAATGACGGGATTAAAAAGTTCAACTATAATTGGCAAAAGATTATTAGAGACATTAAAAGACACTCAGGATTTATTTGAGCGATACAAAGAAGTGTATTTAAGCGGTAAAAGTTTAAGCTTTGAGCGAATGGTAATGAGCACAGGTAAGTACTATCAGATTTTTGCAACGAAGCTCGACGATGGTGTGGCCATTACATTTAATGACATTACCGACCAGAAGAAAGGTCAGGAAGCGGTTTTAAATTCACAGAAAATTCAAGCAACACATAAGTTTGCGCGAGTGATAACACATGAAATAAAAAATCCATTAACGAATATCACCCTAGCTATTGAGCAATTAAAATCGGAACCCGATTTTCCAAAATCACAATCCTTGTACCTCGATATCTTATCGAGGAACTCAGGAAGAATCAATCAACTGATTACCGATGTGATGAATGCATCGAAGATGACCGATTTAAGTTTGAGTCAAATTTCGAGTTTACAATTGATTGAAGAAAGTTTGGCATTAGCAAACGATCGAATTAAATTAGAAAACATCAAAGTAATTTACAATCGGATCGATAATGTGGAATTGAACATCGATTTTTCAAAAATGAAACTCGCATTATCAAATCTAATTCTCAATGCCATTGAGGCGATGAGTAATAGACAAGGAGTACTAAGCATTCAAGCATATACTACAAAGAACACCTATAACATTGAAATTAGTGATAATGGAATAGGCATGACAGAAGAACAACTGAGTAGTATTTTTGAACCATTTTTCACAAGTAAATCAAAAGGATTTGGTATTGGTTTAACGGCTAGCCAGACGATCATCTTTAACCATGGAGGTAACATCGATGTTCGTTCCGAATTAAATGAAGGCACAACCTTCATTATAAGCATACCTATCTAGTTTGGCCCGATATCTGCATTATATGTATTGACCTTACATCTACAAAGGATAAAAAAGACCTATTCATTGATTTGGATAGGTTTTTTTAATAGAAAGCAATACATCGGCATAAAAATTCTACGGGTAAAAATTCTACAATACGTGGAATTACTTCCACAAGCAAATTTTCTGGCACATTCTGAAAACCGCATTAATTTCATCTAAATGCAGAAATACATGTTCCAACAAGTTTGGCCCGAAATTTTCAATACATGTATCAAATGGCAAGGAACATATTTATAATAGTCGCTTTATTGTTCATTACATTATGGGCATTGAGTTTTTACAAATATGAGACAGGTGCATTATCGCATGTGTTGTTAATATTTGCCAGTATTAGTTTATTAATTAGCGGATTATATAGTAAGAAACTATCATAAGATCCTTCCTACAGTTTAGTTTAGTTTAGTTTAGTTTATGCAGAGAGTGGGTAACTCTGCAACAGAAACAACCGGGGCGCCCGCCTCGGTTTTTCTTTTTTTAAGAGGGGCTTATTATATTTAAGGAAAATATCCATATGTCTATATATTCTCTTCAGCAACAAAAGAACATCATTCTAGTCATCATCATTCTTTTGGGAATGTTTTTGGCCTATATGCTTAAAGATATATTCACATCTGCATTAGGTGCCATTATTTTATATACCCTTCTTAGAAATTATTTTATTCGACTCATTACAGTTCGCAAATGGAATCGACCTCTGTCGGCACTCTTCATCATTTTCATTTCACTCATTGTCATTGTCCTCCCCTTTTTGGGTTTGAGTTTAATGGTCATCGATAAGATTAGTTTTTACAGTACGAATACTGCCGATGTTCAAAACATCATCAACCATTTTGCGGGAATTTTGAATGTCGACTTAGAACATTCGGAGACATTTGGTGACATCATTAAAAAAATAGAATCCTGGGCCTTGGGTTCCTTCCCTAGTGTTTTAAATGGCACCCTCAACGTATTCTTATTAATTTCTGTGATGTATTTTATCTTATATTTCATGTTCACATCCTATGAAATTTTCGAGCAAGCATTGATGAAATATTTACCATTTAAAGAAAGTAATGCCTTAATGTTGGCAGAAGAAATGCATAAGATTACACAAACCAATGTGATTGGTCAAGGCATCATCGCCTTAGCTCAAGGCATTTGCGTGGGCATTGGCTTCTGGCTATTCAGCATTCCAGATCCATTCTTCTGGGGCGTATGCGCAACACTTTTAAGTTTCGTGCCCGTAGTTGGTTCGGCATTGGTATTTGTACCGGCCGGATTAATCGCCATCAGTTATAACCAAACCTTTAACGGAGTTGGAATTTTAATTTGGGGGGCGCTAGTAGTTGCGAATATCGACAATGTGTTACGATTGATCATCAATAAGAAAATTGCGAACATTCATCCATTGATTTCTATCATTGGAGTAATTATAGGATTGCCGATGTTTGGCATTCTAGGTTTGGTATTTGGACCAATGCTCATTTCCTTCTTCCTATTATTGATAAAAATTTACGAATCAAAAATTACATCAGAAAAAATAATCGGTAGTTCAGACAATCCACTAAACAATGGCTAAAGCGAAAAAAATTAGACTTCTAATTTTCTTTGCATTCTTTGGGTCGATGCATGCCTTCGCATGGAATGAAATTTCTATGCAGGATACACTCGCAAAAAAGAAAAATACTAAAGTGGACAGTGTATTGCAAAAATTTGCCGATAGTACCAAGCTAGGGTTTTGGTTGTATAAAAATCTCTACGAACAACCCAGCAAGGACGATGGCGAAATTGCAAGAACTTATTCTAAAAATACCAAAGATAATCTCATGCGTTATCATGGTAAAATTATTCGACATGTTTATGTAAAACAATTGGATCCATTTGGTACCGATGTTAACGATACTCTTATCAAACGTTACGGGACCATAGAAAATATTGGAAATAAACTCAATGTAGGTTCTAGAAGTACCAACATTAAAAATCAATTGTTATTTAAGAAAGGTGATACTTTAGATGTCCTAGCATTGAGAGAATCGGAGCGTTTGCTTCGTCGACAAGAATACATTCGCGATGCAAGAATTATTGTTCCATCGTACATCAAAAAAAATTCCGATACGGTAGATGTAATTGTGATTGTTCAAGATCGTTGGTCATTAAACGCAAGTGCGGGTGTTAGCACAAGTGCTGCCGACTTTAGAATTACCGAATCAAATTTTATTGGTACAGGTACTCGAATTGTTCAAGGCGGAAATTATGATTTCAATAAAATGAAGTTTACGAATTGGGCAGGAGAATTGAAAGACATCAACATCAGAAATACCTATATCGATGGTTCGGTATTTTATGACATACGACCCGAGATTCGTTATCATGGAATTAATTTTGAACGCGGATTTTATTCGCCCTTAACCAAATGGGCAGGTTCTGCAGGCATTTCGAGGTACAATCAAAATTTAGAATACTTTCAAAGCGATGGATCCTTAATCCCTGCAAATCTTTCCTATAACGTTTCCGACTTTTGGTTGGCGAGAAGTTTGGCGGTGTCGAATCGAACAATTGCAGAACGCAGTACAGCATTTATTTTAGGTGCACGGTATGTGAATACTCATTTCATTGAACGTCCGAGTTTATTATTAGATTCTAATAATACGTATCAAGACCGACAAATGTTATTGTTCAATTTTGGTATCTCAACACGTAGGTATTACAAAGACAAAAAAATCTTTCGCTTTGGAAATACCGAGGACGTACCAGAAGGAAGAAGTTTTACCATCATTACTGGACTTTACGACGAGGGTGATGTTGATTATCTTTACAATGCCTTGAAACTTTCTGCCGGACAAAACATAGAGAAATTTGGTTACCTCTCAGCATCGGCACAATACGGAATATTTTACAACGACTACATCGCGAGTAGAGGTGTTTTCACTGTTGATGCAAGTTATTTCTCCAATCTTTGGACGCGTGGTAAATGGAACATGCGTCAGTTCGTGTATTTCCAGACAACCAATGGATTGAACCGATTGGCGGGCGAATACATTACGATTAATGGAAGAGGAAACGAGGGATTGTATGGCTTTAACAGTTTTGCAGTGATGGGACAAAATAAAAGTTTATTGAAATTTGAATCCGTTATATATACCCCTTTCGACTATGCGGGTATACAAATTGCAGCAGTTGTATTTGCAGGCTTTGGGAAATTAGGGCGCATCAATCCGATGTATCCAAATGTTAAAGAGAGTACCATTTATCAAGCTTACGGATTGGGATTTTTAATAAGAAAGGAAAACTTAGTAGTGAATACCATTCAGATTTCTTTCGGATATTATCCAAATATACCTACAGGCACGGGAAATGAATTTAGATACAATCCAATCGGAATAAATAACTTAAATTTGAGAGACTTCGATATTTCTAAACCCGATTTTATCAATTATCGTTAATATGGAAAATACAAAAAACGAAATAAAAGCATTGGTAACAGAGTTCAAAGAATACATTAATTTAAGAACTCAACTTGCAGAATTACAAATCAAAAATGCAGCTGCCAGTCTAATCGCCAGCATGGCAACAAATGTGGGCAGTATTTTATTTATGTCGATGTGTTTTCTTTTCGCAAGTCTTGCACTCGGTTTTTATCTTTCGGAAATTTTAGGTTCCTATAGTTTAGGATTTTTAATTGTTGCAGGAATTTATTTTCTACTTGCCTTAATTCTACTCTTATTCAAGAGTACCATTCAAACAAAAATTTCGAACAGTATTATAGCACAACTTTTCAAAGACATTGACCATGAATAATATCAAGGATAAACAATCGCTCGAAAAAGAAATTCTCCGATTAAAATTTGAAATCTCACAAAAAGAAGTTCAATTAAACAATCAATTTGAAAAAGTCGCAGCCCAATTAGAACCTGCCGAATTGATGAAGTCGGGAATCAACAATCTGTTCAAGTCGAACCTCACATCGAAAACCCTTGTAACTACAGGACTAAGTCTACTAACAGGGTTTCTAATAGAACGTGTCATCCTTCGCAAGTCGAACGTATTAGTCAAATACGGAATCGCACAAATCGCCATGACACTGGTATCCCAGCTAGCCGATCAAAATTGGCAACCAGAAATAATGCTTCGCATTAAAACTGCATTAAACGAAGCCATTCAGAACTCAAGCGAAGAAAACTCTGAAAAAAACAATGAAAATTGAAACTTTCTGTATAAATTTTCGTTAATATCGCATAACGTTAGTATCTTTAAGCGTTAGTAATGATAATATCCTTTGGAAATACTGATACTGAATTAATTTGGACTGGAAAATATTCGAAAAAATACCCTAATGAAATTCAAAATACTGCCAGAAGGAAATTAAGGATGTTACATAATTCTGTTGATATAAAGGATTTATTAATTCCACCCTCTAATAATCTAGAAAAACTAAAGGGGAAATTAAAAGATTATTATAGTATCAGAATTAATATCCGTTGGAGGATTATATTTAAGTGGGATGGTAATAACGCAATAGAAGTTGAAATTATAGATTATCATTAAGCATATGAGAAAATTAAAAAATATACATCCAGGTGAAATTTTGTTGGAAGAATTTTTAATTCCACTTGGGATTAGTATGTATAGATTATCTAAAGAAACCTTCATACCTCAAACTAGAATTTCTGAGATTATAAAAGGTAATCGAAGGATTACCGCAGATACAGCTCTAAGATTATCTAAGTATTTTGGGAATAGCGCAAACTTTTGGTTAGGATTACAAAACGATTATGATCTTGAACAAGAAAAAATAGTGTTATCCGAAATTCTAAAAGAAATAGAGCGAGTAGCTTAATTCATTATGAATTTCTTAATCTTTTGTAAAACCGTATTGCTAATAGCAGCAAAACAGTAATAGAAACTAATCCAAGCATACCATACATTAACCCTAGTGTATTTTTCAATACTACGATGAATACTATAGCTACTAGAAAAAGTGTAGCAAGTTCATTCCAAATGCGCAATTGCATCGAAGTCCATTTATTGATGTTTAATTGCAATCGTTTAAAAATCGAATGACAAATCAAGTGATAGATAAATAAAGCAGCTACAAATCCTAATTTTAATAATAACCAAAAACTAGAAAAATAGCCAGTGATATACCCTAGGTATAGTCCTGTAACTATAGTAATGATTGCCGATGGCCATGTGATTCCATACCACAATCTTTTTTGCATGATTCGGAATTGATGCTGTAAAATATTTCGTTCTTGCTCTGACTTTTGATTGGCTTCTACATCGTAAATAAACAAACGAACGATGTAAAACAATCCCGCAAACCAAGTGACAACAAAAATGATGTGTAAAGCTTTCCAGTATAACATATTAATTCCTTAGACCTATAGGACCTGTACTTTTTTTATTGCTTCGATTTAGATCCTTATCCAAAATATAAAAATCGAATCGTACCGTATCGGCAATTACTACCCCTATATTAATTTTAACAGAAACTTCTGCTTTAGTAGGATTACCCACACCAAATTCTTTAATTCTAGAATTGAAATTCAAGGTATCGCTTGTCCCAGGAATTAATATTTTAGTAAAAACTCCATTTTGTTTTTCATAATAATCGATCATCACATTTTTATCATACGGCGGTACCGTGTCGGCATCGCGCAATCCCACATTTCCATCACCATCGGTATACGTAAATTTCAAAACCAAACCGGTGTCAAAACCCGATGCGTTCTTTTCCAATTCATAGGAACTTTCTAAAATAAAGGGATTGTTATCGTAACTCTCCACTTTATTGCATGCGGCCAAAATGAGGAATGCTGCAATCACTAGGAGATTGCTAAAATATTTCGATATGTTTTTAAAGCTTGGCAATTCTAAAAAATTGAACGTAAATTTACATTATAAATCCCAATACACAAAGCATGCTAACAATTAGCGCAAACGACATCTTCCATATCCATAACGATCAAGCCTTTGAGAAGTTTGCATTGGAGCTGTTTCAATATCAAGCGCAACATGTACCTGTGTATAACGAATTTATTAAGCATTTAGGTATTGATATTGAAAAAATCGACACCATTTACGATATCCCTTTTCTACCCATTGAATTTTTCAAAAATAATGTCGTGCTCGACCAAACTGTACAAAATAATACCATTGTATTTAGTTCAAGTGGCACTACAGGAATGCAACAAAGTAAACACTATGTGCCCGACATTAAAATTTATGAAGAAAGTTTTTTAAAATGTTTCAAACAGTTTTATGGGGAACCACATAATTATGTTTTCTTAGCCTTGCTTCCATCCTACCTTGAACGCGAAGGCTCATCCCTCATTTATATGTGCGATCGACTCATCAAAGATTCCTTCGACGAACGCAGCGGTTTTTACTTGCATAATTTCGAACAATTAAGAGACACCATTCTAGAAATAAAAGACAAAAAAATATTTCTCATAGGAGTTAGCTATGCCCTTCTCGATTTTGCAGAACAATTCCCTATGCCGATGTCGCACATTACATTAATGGAAACGGGCGGAATGAAAGGGAAACGCAAAGAAATGATACGCGCCGAATTGCATACTGTTTTAAAATCTGCTTTTCAACTCGAAAACATTCATTCGGAATATGGCATGACCGAATTATTATCTCAAGCATATTCAAAAAGCAATGGTATATTCGAATGTCCCGCTTGGATGAAAATCTTAATACGTGAAACACAAGATCCTCTCTCTTACACTGAACAAAGAACTGGAGGTATCAACATTATCGATCTTGCCAATTTACACTCCTGTGCATTCATTGCTACACAAGATTTGGGCAGAAAAATCTCTGACAATACGTTCGAAGTTTTAGGCCGATTTGAAAACTCCGATGTAAGAGGTTGTAATTTGCTCGTGGGTTAGCTTTGTGCTGTTATTAAGAAATAATTCTTTTTGCCTTTTTGAGCTACTAAATATTTTCCGTTGATTAAGCGGTTTGCATTAATCACATCATCTGCGGAATTTATTTTTTCTTTATTCATAGAAACACCGCCTCCTTGAATCATTTTTTTAGCTTCTCCTTTGGAAGGAAATACTTTTGTATGTTCTGCTAATAAATCAACAATATTCAATCCTTCAGATAATCTATTTTTGTCGATGTTGAATTGAGGCAATCCATCGAACACTTCTAAAACTTCCTCCTGATTTAATGACTCCAAGAATTTCAAGTCGCCATTCCCAAATAAAAATTCAGAAGTTTTAATAGCCATCTCCAATGCCTCTGCGCTGTGAACTCTGGTTGTAATATCGTTCGCCAATGCTTTCTGTAAAATTCTTAAATGTGGAGCTTCAGCATGTTCGGCTTCTAATTTTTCAATGGTAGCTTGATCCAATAATGTAAAAATTCGAATAAAATTTTTCGCATCATCATCAGAAGTATTCAACCAAAATTGATAAAATTTATACGGACTCGTTTTCTTTGGATCCAACCAAATATTTCCACCCTCCGTCTTTCCAAACTTAGTACCATCGGCCTTCTTAATCAATTGTGTGGTTAGTGCGAATGCCGACCCACCATCTTTTCTTCTGATGAATTCCGTACCTGTTACGATGTTACCCCATTGGTCGGAACCTCCCATTTGAATTAAGCATTGATGATGCTTCCACAAATAATAGAAGTCGTATCCTTGCACCAATTGGTATGAAAATTCCGTGAATGACATTCCCGTTTCACCCTCTAATCTTTTCTTCACCGAATCTTTCGCCATCATATAATTTACCGTGATATGTTTGCCCACATCGCGAATAAATCCTAAAAAAGAAAACTCTTTGAACCAATCGTAATTATTTACCATCACCGCCGCATTGGCAGCGTTGGAATTAAAATCTAAAAATTTCGATAATTGATTTTTCAAACATTGAACGTTGTGATTCAAGGAATCTTCTGAAAGTAAATTTCTTTCTTCCGATTTTCCCGATGGATCGCCTACCATTCCCGTTGCACCACCAACCAATGCATAAGGCTTATGCCCTGCACGTTGAAAATGAATCAAAGTCATGATTTGCACCAAATGCCCCACATGTAATGAGTCGGCCGTTGGATCAAAACCAATATATCCCGATGTCAATTCTTTCGTCAATTGCTCCTCAGTTCCAGGCATAATATCGTGCAACATGCCTCTCCATTTCAATTCTTCAACAAAATTTGTGTTCATCGGTTTATTAATTATTTGGAGAGCAAAAATAGTAAAAAAATAGTATTGCGTATTGAGTATTGAGTATTGCGATAAGCGTTTCGTAAACTTTATACGTTTTTAAACTTTAACAGTACGCACTACGCTATACGCAATACGCTGTACAAAATTATAAACGAATAACCTTAAATTCGCCCCATGAACTTCCTTTCCCATTTCTACTTCGAAGCCTACAACCCTGATTCCTACTACGTTTTGGGAGTTGCTTTGCCGGATTTGGTGAAGAATCATAACAGACGCTGGAACCTACATCCCAAAAAACACGAAGCAGAAATTCTTCGAAACGAAAAACTTCAATCGATTTACGAGGGATGGAAAAAACATTTATGGGTCGATGATCTCTTCCATAGTTCCGAATTTTTCTTATCGGAATCGCATGCCATCAGCAATAATATAAGATCGCTGCCCTTAGAGAACAAACATTTAAAACCTTTTATGGTGGGACATATTGGATTGGAATTAATCCTAGATACCTTGTTAATTAGAAATAATAAATTAGATCCTGCACAATTTTATACTCATTTAGGAAACTGCAATATTCTTGATATTGAGGAATTTATACGCATTAATGGAATTGAGCAGGCTCATGAATTTGGGGCATTTTACGATCGATTCAAGCAGATACAGTATTTATTAAGTTATAAAAACAATGAAAGCATCGTTTATGCGTTAAACAGAATACAATTTAGATTGAGTGGGGAGTTTTTATCTGAGCAAGATACCCGTATATTGCAGACCGCTATTGCTCAGTGCATGGATTCACTAGAACTAAATTATCTGAGTATTTTTGAAGAAATTGAATGGAAAATAAAAGGCTAAGAATCTTATTTTATTGCTTAGTATTTACAATAAACGCATCCCAAGTATTTGCACAAAGTGCTAAATACAGTAATGAATTTTTATCCTTGGGAGTTGGTGCTCGCGCATTCGGAATGTCGAACGCAGTGGTGGCAAGCACGAACGATGTGTACTCGGGTTATTGGAATCCGGCGGGACTTACTCAAATGAATAAACCGTATCAGGCTGCTTTGATGCATTCGGAATATTTTGGAAGTATTGCCAAATACGATTACGGTGCCTTTGCGTATAAGATTGATGAGCGCTCCAACATCGGCCTATCTATTATACGTTTTGGGGTCGATGATATACCGAATACTACTGAATTAATTGATGCTGGAGGGAATGTGAATTACGATCGCGTGACGCGTTTTTCGGCTGTCGACTATGCTTTCATTGGTTCATACGCTCGTAAGTCGAACATTGAAAATCTTAGCTACGGTGCCAACGTAAAAGTGGTGCATCGTAAGATTGGCGATTTTGCACAGTCTTGGGGTTTTGGGCTCGACTTCGGGATGCAGTATAGAGTTCGATCGTTTAGATTTGGATTGATGGCGCGCGACATTAGCACAACTTTCAATGCTTGGTCGTATACGCTCGATGAGAATACGAAAAAAGTTTTTGAAGATACAGGCAACGAAGTGCCAGAAAATGGATTGGAAATAACCAATCCGAAAATCATTTTAGCCATTGCACATACCGCAAAAATCAATAATAAATTCCGATTGAATTCCGAATTGAATATGGACTTTTCTACCGATGGTCAGCGTAACGTCTGGATCAGCTCTAAATATTTCAATATGGATCCACATGCTGGTCTGGAACTCGATTATAAAAACATCGCTTTCTTAAGAGGAGGTGTGGGAAATATTCAGAAAGTGACAGAATTTGATGGAAGTCAAAACACTACTTTGATGCCGAACATCGGCCTAGGAATTCGTATCAAAAATGTATACATCGATTATGCTTTGAGCGACATTGGCAATAGCTCTGAATCGTTGTATTCAAATGTGTTTTCACTCAAATTAGATATAGGTAAATAATGCTATCTTCGCTCTATGAATAGAGAAGAAGCTAAAGCAAGAATCGAAAAACTTTCGGCCGACTTACATCGACATAATTTTTTATACTATCAGGAATCAGCACCCGAAATTTCAGATCGAGAATTCGATTTGATGTTGGAGGAATTAATACAATTAGAAAAAAAATTCCCAGAGTTCCTTTCTGAAAATTCTCCATCGCAACGTGTGGGCGGAGGCATCACCAAAAATTTCAAAACCGTTGCGCATAAATATCCCATGTTATCGTTGGGAAATACCTATTCTGAAGAAGATCTCATTGAATTTGATAATAGAATTAAAAAAGCGCTCGACACCCAATACGAATACGTTTGTGAATTAAAATTCGATGGCTTGGCCATTGGTTTAACGTATGTCGATGGTACCCTAAAGCAAGCACTTACGCGTGGCGATGGTACTAAGGGCGATGACGTGACCACGAATGTTAAAACCATTAAATCGGTTCCACTGGTATTACCCAAGGGAAATTATCCCAAAGAATTTGAGATACGTGGCGAAGTATTCATGCATCGAAATATTTTTGATCAGCTAAATAAAGAGCGCGAAGAAATTGGCGAAACGGCATATGCTAATCCGCGTAACTTTGCATCGGGAACCCTGAAAATGCAGGACTCTGCAGAGGTTGCGAAAAGGAATCTCGATTGCTATTTATATTTTTTACTTTCCGATGAATTGAATTTCAAAACACATTATGAAAGTTTACAAGCAGCAAAATCATGGGGCTTTCATGTTTCGGAAACATTTGAGTTATGTAAAAACATTGATGATGTCATTGCTTTTATAAAAAAATGGGAAGAGAAAAGAACTGAATTAAGTTTCGACATCGACGGCATTGTTATTAAAGTTAACAGTTACGAACAACAAGAAGAGTTGGGCTTCACTGCTAAATCGCCACGATGGGCTATCGCCTATAAATACAAGGCAGAAGAAGTAGAGACTAAATTATTAAGCGTAAGTTATCAAGTAGGAAGAACCGGAGCCATTACACCTGTTGCAAATTTAGAACCGGTACTACTCGCTGGAACCATAGTAAAAAGGGCCACCTTGCACAATGCCGATCAAATAGAAAAATTAGGATTGCATTTGAACGATGTGGTGAAAGTAGAAAAGGGTGGTGAGATCATCCCGAAAATTATTGAAGTAAATTTATCGAAACGCGATTCGAATGCACAGAAAGTAGAATACATTAAGCATTGTCCAGAATGCGGATCGGAACTTGTACGTAAAGAAGGAGAAGCACAACATTATTGTTTGAACGAAGATCATTGCAAGCCGCAGATCATCGGTAAAATGCAACACTTTACTTCGCGAAAGGCAATGAATATTGATAGTTTGGGCGATGAGACCATAGAGCAGTTGTATAATCAAGAATTGATTAAAGGCATTGCCGATATCTATCGATTGAAAAATAAAGAACTGCAGCTCTTGCAATTGGAACGCTTCGGCTCTAAGTCGGTCTACAATTTAATCCAAGGCATTGAACAATCGAAACAAAATCCATTTGAAAAAGTGTTGTTTGGATTAGGTATACGATACGTAGGCGAAACCGTTGCGAAAAAATTAGCTTATGCATTTAAAAACATCGATGCATTGATGCAAGCGAATTACGAATCATTGATAGCAGTCGATGAAATTGGAGAACGCATTGCACAAAGTATTCAGCAATATTTCGGCAAGGCAGAGCATTTGGAATTGATACAATTTTTAAAAGAAGAAGGATTAAAATTTGAAGCGGAGATAAAAGAAATTGTACTCGAGGGAAATGGACTAGCAGGCAAAACATTTTTGATATCGGGAGTCTTCGAAAATTTCAGCAGGGATGAGTTGAAAGAAAAAATTGAAAAGAACGGTGGGAAGATGCTAGGAAGCATTTCATCGAAACTCAACTATTTAGTTGCGGGAGCGAATATGGGACCAAGCAAATTAGAAAAAGCGAAAAGCTTGCAAATACCCATCATTAGCGAGGATGAACTCTTGAAGATGATAGAAAATTCAAATAATTGAGGGGATTTTCTAACTTTGCATGCAATGAAAAAATTAATTAGAAGGATAAGCCATTTTTTTGCTGGGAGGAAAATCAAAAAAGATTTATTGAACAGAAGAGTTCAAAGAGAAACTGTGACCTTTGCAGAAGCAAAAAATATTGGCGTATTGTTCAGTGCGCATACCGATGAAGATATAGAGACTGCATTAACATATATTGCAAATTTAAAATCGCAAGGCAAAACAGTAGAATACATTGGATATATAGCTATTAAGGATTACAAGAAGATACATAAGAACGAAGAAAAGGATCCGCATTATATTTTTGATGGTGATTTTGATTTCTTCCATCGACCTAAAAAATCTTTGATAGAAAAGTTTTACAAGACAAATTTCGATTTATTGATCAGTTTAAATTATACGAATCAATTTAGTATCAATTACATTGCATCCTTATCGGCCGCAAGATTAAGAGTAGGCAAATTTAGTATAAACACTATAAATGCATACGATTTCATGATCGACGATAAAGGAGAGAGCATGCAATCGTACATAGAATCTTTGAACCATTACTTGAACATCTTAAAAAAATGAGCAGCAAATTAACAGGTACTGGAGTAGCATTGGTCACTCCTTTTCATGCAGACGGAAGCATCGATTTCAAAAGCTTCAAAAAGTTAATCAACAACCTTATTGCGAATAAGGTGGATTATGTTGTGCCGATGGGTACTACGGGCGAATCGGTTACGCTAACGAAGGATGAAAAGCAAGCGATTTTCGATATTACTTTAGAGACTGTTGACGGTAGAGTTCCTGTAGTTGCGGGAGTTGGTGGAAATAATACGCGTGAGCTTTGCGATTATTTAAATCATTTCGACAAAAAAGGATTTACCGCGATTTTATCGGTAGCACCTTATTATAATAAGCCAAATCAAGAAGGACATTATCAGCATTACCGCATGGTAGCGGAGCATTCTCCCCTTCCGGTAATTTTATATAATGTACCAGGTAGAACGGGTGCAAACATGACTGCGGAAACAACTTTGCGATTGGCGAACGATTTCAAAAACATTATTGCGATTAAAGAAGCATCGGGTAACATCGACCAAATGATGTATATCTTAAAACATAAGCCTAAGAATTTCCAATTAATTTCGGGCGACGATGGCATTACGCTTCCCTTGATTTCATTGGGTGCTATTGGTGTGATCTCGGTTGTTGCTAATGCATGGCCAAAAGACTTCTCACAAATGGTGCGATATGCATTGGATGGTGATTTCGATAAGGCTAGAAAACTGCATTATAAATTAACCGATATCATCAATCTTCTTTTTGCCGATGGTAGTCCGGGTGGCATTAAATCGGTCTTAAAAATGAAAGGCATTTGTGGCGATACGGTACGATTACCACTGAGCTTGCCGAATGATGCGGTGATAAAGAAATTAAAAACCGCCGTAGAAATGTATTAAGTATTAAGTACAAAGTATTAAGTACAAAGACCGCGTTTATTATAAAGTGATGCTATTTCTGTCTTAATACTTAATACTTTGTACTTTGTACTTTTTTTTCAAATAAAGTAAGGGTACCCCTCCATCAGCATTGTCATATATCAAAATAACGCTATGAAAAGAACCTTACTTACTCTATGTTTAGCTGTAGTTGTGATTGTGAGCAGCAAGAAAAGTGGTAAAGCTCAGGATGTTGTAGGCGGACAGTCGGCAGCAAATGCTTATCCATTCTTTGTGAGTTTATTAGAAAACAACAATACACAGCCTCCCTTCTCTCCTTTCTGTGGAGGAAGTTTAATTCGCCCACAATGGGTATTAACAGCAGGACATTGTGTATACGATTGGTTTGGTCAGGTTGCCGATAGTATTACGGTATTAACCAATCCATATATCTTATCGAATCCGAATGCAACAGCAGAGGTAATTGTTTCCGATTATATTGCAAAACACCCGGCATTTGATATCAATGGCAACGATTTATTAGGTGACTTAGCCTTAATACATTTAAAACGTCCATCACAACATACAAGCATCCAACTTATTGACCCTGCAGACTTACGCTATGAAAAACCGAACGAAGATGTACAGGTGATTGGCTTTGGTATCTATGATACTTTAGCATTATTCGATCAGCCCGATACCCTTCAAATTGTAGACATTAAAGTGATTGCGAACTCTGTTGCGAACGAGCCTGGCCGATACAATGGCGAGATTGATACGACCATGATAGCGGCAGGTATCCTTGATGAAAAACCACAAGGTGCAGCAGCAGGTGATAGTGGTGGACCTCTTTTTAATACAGATAGTGCTGGAAATAAAATTCAGATTGGTATCGTAAGCTTCGGCATGGGTCCGCATACTACGGGAACACATCCGGGTATCTTCACCAGAGTATCTGCATACAGAGATTGGATTGATAGTACCATTGAAGCCTATGAATTGGGATTGGGTTTTATCAACAAACATTTAAAACGATTCATTTTAAGTCAATCGGGCGAAAACATCAGCATTCAATTAGAAGAATTATATAAAGAAGATTTAACGGTTAACGTATACAATGTAAGTGGACAGTTAATCGCTACAAAAATATTAGCAGCAAATTCTGCAAGTGTGCAGATCAATCATAACGATTGGGCAAAAGGAATTTATCTAGTAAAGATCGAATCGAACTCAACATTGTTCGAAGGAAAGAAGCTCATTAAGTAAGCGTTTAGTTTTAGTTTAAGGTCGGTGCGTAGGGAACACCGGCCTTTCTTTTTTTACAGCCTTACACGGCCATACTAAATAGATTGATGGTCTTGGTTTCATCGTCGAGATAAGCATCGTAAATAGAGCAGCAATTGCGCAACAATGCTTTTCCTACACTCGTAATTTCTAATTGATTGTCTATAATAAGAATCATATTGTCGCGCATCATTTCATCGAGCAGCGCGATGGAAGAATTATTGAGCAGTTCCACATTAAATGCCGCACGTTGTTTGCACATAAGGTCGAGAATCAATTTTCTACGAAGCAAATCATCGGCATTCAATATATGCCCTTTCATAATTGGAAATTCATTCGCATCAATGCGCTTATAATAATCTTCTAATTTCTTTTCGTTTTGAGCAAAGCAGGTCCAGGTATCGCTGATGGAAGAAACACCTAAGCCAATCATGAGCTGGGTATGCTGCTCGGTATAACCCATGAAATTTCGATGCAACACATCGGCATACATGGAATGTACCAGTGCATCGTGCTTGAGTGCAAAGTGATCCATGCCAATCTCAATGTAGCTGGCCGATTCCAGCATTTCCCTACCTTGTTCGTACAACATAAATTTTTCTTGTCCCGATGGTAGGTTGGACTCATCGTATTTGCGCTGACCGGGTTTTATCCAAGGCACATGGGCATAGGAATAAAACGCAATACGGTCGGGCTTTAGGCCGATGACTTGCTCTATGGTTTCGGTAATGCTGTTCAAGGTTTGATCGGGCAATCCATAAATCAAATCGAAATTGATGCTATCGTATCCTAAGGAACGAGCTTGCAGCATCACACGTTCCACCTGCTCAACAGTTTGATGACGGTTGATGAGTTGCTGTATGTGCGGGTTAAAATCCTGGATGCCCAAGCTTAATCTTCTGAAGCCTAGTCGATACAAGCTTTCCAGATGTTCGTATGTGGTATTGGCAGGATGTGCTTCGAAACTAAAACTTGCATTCGCGGCAACATCGACCTTCTCTAAAATAAATTGAAGCAGTTCCTCTAAATTTTGTGGACTGAAAAAAGTTGGAGTACCGCCACCCAAATGGAGTTCAGAAATGACTGGTTTTTCATGGAACAATTGCAGATACATTTCCCATTCTTTTTTGAGTGCTTGTATGTAGGGCGACTCTACTTTATGGTTCACCGTGATGCGGGTATTGCAACCGCAATAGGTGCAAAGACTTTCGCAAAAAGGGAGATGAATGTATAGGCTGATGCCTTGCGAGGCATTACTGTGTTGGAAGGCCTCTTGTACGTGTGCTTTCCATTGCTCTTGTGTAGGTGTGGCCGACCAAAAAGGGACGGTTGGATAACTGGTGTATCGAGGTATCGGTTTGTTGTACTTACGAATTAAAGGAGCTATTGCTTTCATAGCTCAAAGTTGAGGGGAAATGCAGAGTAAAAAAATGAGAAAAGTCATAAATAAAAAAAGCCCCAAAAAATTTTGGAGCTTCTTTTATTTTTTCAATGCTTTCCTTATTTACCAGTCTCAGAATTTTTCATTTCTTGAACTTCGATACGGATTGCTTGTGCTAAATTCTTTAAGTCCTGCATTCCTTTTCTAACACGTGTTCCAGCTGCGCTGTTTCCTTTGTTGTAGAACTTGTCTGCATCAGCTTCTAATTCAGCTAACATCTTTTTGAAATCGTTGAATTTTTTCATTTTTATAAACTCCTTTATGTTTTGGTTTTACAATAATTGATTGTTTTAGCTAATATAAAAGGAATTTTTTGAAAAATTCAATACTAAATACAAATTATGCATTTGCCTCTACTGCCGATTTCGACTCGTAATAGCCCGCTTTAAGCTTTTCGGCTACTTCCGTATAGGCTTTCAATGTCTCCTCCACATCGGCCAAAGTATGGATTGCCGATGGTATTAAACGCAACATTATCACGCCTTTAGGCACCACAGGATAGGTTACGATAGAGCAGAAAATGCTGTAATTTTCTCTTAAATCCATCACAATATTGGTCGCTTCGGTTAAGCTTCCTTTCAAGAAAACTGGGGTTACCGGTGAATTTGTTTTACCGATGTCGAAGCCTCTTTTGCGCAATCCCGACTGTAAAGCGTTCACCACGGTCCATAAATTATCTTTTAATTGAGGATTTGTTTTCAATAATTCCAAACGCTTTAACAATCCGATAACCATCGGCATCGGCAATGATTTTGCGAAAGTTTGAGAGCGCATATTGTATCTTAAGAAGTTCACTACATCTTCCGATGCAGCAACGAATGCACCTATGCCTGCCATCGATTTAGCGAATGTTCCGAAGAATACATCCACACCATCTTGTACGCCTTGAGCCTCATCAGTACCTGCACCAGTAGGTCCCATAGTACCAAAGCCATGCGCATCGTCGACCAATAAACGGAATTGGAATTTTTTCTTTAATTCCACCACGCCTTTTAGGTTTCCTTGCACGCCCGACATACCGAAAACACCTTCTGTGATTACGAGGATACCACCCGGAGTGCCCTCTACTAATTTAGTAGCGCGTTCCAATTGTTTCTCCAAGCTATCCATATCGTTATGCGTATACACAAAGCGTTTACCTTGGTGTAAGCGCACTCCATCAATAATACATGCATGCGATTCGGCATCGTACACAATCACATCATGACGATTCACCAAAGTATCGATAATCGACACCATACCTTGATAACCGTAGTTTAACAAGAAAGCATCTTCACGTTTAACGAACGCAGCCAATTGGCGCTCTAATTCTTCGTGGTGGTTAGAGTTTCCCGACATCATGCGGGCACCCATTGGTAAAGCTAAACCATACTGCGCAGCAGCATCGGCATCGGCCTTACGAACCTCTGGATGATTTGCTAAACCTAAATAATTATTTAAACTCCAAATTAAGTGTTCCTTACCGCGGAACACCATGCGATTACTGATTTCGCCCTCCAACTTAGGGAAGGTAAAATAACCATGAGCCATCTTTTGGTGCTGACCTAAAGGGCCTTTGTTCGATAGTTTATCAAATAAATCCAATTTTATAGGGGTTTTTATTGTTACAACATTAAATTGAGGCAAAGATAAGGGAAATTAGCACAAACAAAAAAGCGCCTGCAGAATTCACTACAGACGCTTACGGCTTATTTGATTATTAACTAATCCACATTATCGTGAAGGAACGGATTGTTAGGGCGAATTTGCGCTTGTCCGTTTTCTTCGTTAATGGTATAACGCGATACTTGGGATTCTGATGAGTGTGGTACAGAATCAAGGGCTTGCTTTTTTCTCAAATAGGCAGGCTCTGTTTCAAGATCGTTTACTCCATTGGGTGTGCGTAATCGCATACTCAATTCTTTTAATCGATTGATACGCTCTTTGTTCTTACGCATTTGTTCTTCCAACTCTTTTTCTTCGTTGCTTTGGTCCGCAGTTTTGTTGATTACGGTGAACTGAACTTCTTCTTTATCTAATAAGCGGAATGGCTCTTGTTCTTGAACGGGCTCCTCTACTTTCTTAGGCTCTGGCGCTGGAATAAAATCAAACAAATTTACTTGCTTGTGTGAAGCAGCTGGCTTGATGTCTTCTTTGATGAAAGTGCTTTGTTCCGACTCTTCTACCACATGCTTTTTCAAAACCATTGGGGGTGCTTTTTTCACTGCCGCTGGTACTTCTATTTGTTCTTCTTTTTTAATTTCTTCTACTTCTTCAACTTTAGCTGCTACTAAATGATCGGCTTCTAACGTTAGGTTGATGTTTTGCATTACTTCATTCACTACTGCTGCAGAATCTATTGCAGGTGTATTTTCAATCGATAATGGAATTACTTTTTTCTCTACGTTTGCAGCTGGTTGTTTGAAACGTTCTTCTTTTGTTTGAAATCCAGTTGCAATTAAGGTTACCGAAATTTTATCGCCTAATGTTTCATCGTAACAATTTCCCCAGATAATATCGGCAGTTAAGCCTGCTTGATTCTGAATGTAATCGGTAATCTCCGACACTTCATCCATCAAGACTTCTTTTTCTCCCGATGTAATGTTTAATAAGATATAACGTGCTCCTTCAATATCATTGTCGTTTAACAATGGCGATGCTAATGCACTTTGTACTGCTTTGTATGCTCTTCCCTCTCCTTCTGCCGATGCCGATCCCATGATGGCAACACCAGAATTTTGCATCACCGTTTTCACATCTTCAAAGTCAACGTTGATGTATCCAGGAACTGTGATGATCTCTGCAATACCTTTTGCAGCAGTGGTTAAAATATTATCTGCTTCTGCAAAGGCATTCGATAATGTTAAATTACCGTACATCTCACGCAACTTATCGTTCGAAATTACTAACAAAGTATCGACATGTTTTTTGAACGCTTCCAAACCTTCATCGGCTTGTTGCTTTCTACGCTTTCCTTCAAAAGTAAATGGTGTAGTAACAATACCTACCGTTAAGATGCCCATTTCTTTTGCAGCTTGAGCAATGATTGGACTCGCACCTGTTCCAGTACCACCGCCCATACCCGCTGTGATGAAAACCATTTTGGTAGTATTACCCAATAATTCTTTCACATCGTCGATCGATTCGATCGCTGAATTTTTACCAACTTCTGGAATTGATCCCGCTCCTCGACCCTCTGTTAAACTGGTTCCTAATTGTATTTTATTGGGAATAGGACTTAACTCCAATGCCTGTGCATCTGTATTACAAATAATGAAATCGACCCCCACAATCCCTTGATTATACATGTGGTTGACCGCATTTCCGCCGCCACCACCAACACCAATCACTTTTATGATTGACGATTTATCTTTTAGCATCTCAAATTTCATGTCTTTATGTTTAATTAGTGTAATCTTTATCGTTGTCTATGTTTTCAATGTCTTTTAAAAAGAAACGTTCCGATTTCTTTAATATTCCTTCCAAGAATGAATGTCCTTGATTTTTTTCACGCTCCACCTTACTCTCTTTTTCTGCTACTGGAAGTTTTGATTTCTTATTGGCTTCTTTCATTCGTTGCATCTCTAAATATTGCAATGCTTTTATCACTAAACCAATACCTGTTGAATACATCGGACTCTTAATATCGTCCACATTTGTTTTCGCTAAATGCTCGTTCGGATATCCGATGCGTGCATCAATTCCTGTAATGTATTCCACCAATTGCGTCACATGTTTCAATTGAGCACCACCACCTGTTACAACGATACCTGCACCTGCTCTAATTTTTTTCTCGAAGCCCGATGTTTGGATTTCATATTTTACTTGCTCTAGAATTTCTTCCATTCGAGCTTGAATCACATAAGCTAAATTCTTAACCGAAACTTCTTTTGGCTCTCTACCTTTTAATCCTTGTATCGAAATAATTTCTTCTTCTTTATTCTCATCGGCTAATGCAGATCCAAAACGAATCTTCAAAGCTTCCGCCGTATTCTTCATTACCGAACAACCTTCTCTGATGTCTTCTGTAATTGAATTTCCACCGAAAGGAATTACAGCTGTATGTCTAATTATACCTTCGTAGAAAATGGCAATGTCTGTTGTACCACCACCAATATCGATCAACACCACACCTGCTTCTTTCTCTTCTTCACTCAATACCGCGTCTGCCGATGCTAACGGTTCCAATACCATATCGGTAGCTTGTAATCCCGAGCGTTCTACACATTTGATGATGTTGTTCGCTGCGGTGATTTGTCCGGTGATGACATGGAAATTTGCTTCTAATCGGATGCCCGACATTCCAATGGGATCTAAAATTCCTTGCTCATTATCCACCGTAAATTCTTGCGGTAATACGTGAATAATTTTTTCACCTGGAGGCATTGCCAAACGGTACATATCTTCTATCAACCGATCTACATCGGCTCTATTAATTTCATCGTCGGTAGAATTACGAACTATAATTCCTCTATGTTGTAAACTTTTGATATGTTGACCCGCAATACCAACAACAACTTCAGAGATATCGCAATTTGCCTTAGCACTTGCTTCTTCAATTGCTGCTTTAATTCCGTTAATTGTTTTTTCAATATTGGTTACAACACCTCTCGACACCCCTGCCGATTCTGCCTTTCCCATTCCCAACACTTCAATTTTTCCATGCTCTGTACGCATGCCCACGATTGCACAAATTTTTGTGGTACCGATGTCTAATCCTACTACTATATCCGCCTGTTCCATAGTAAATAATTTTTTTAGTTAATATTATTTTTAATCGATTCTTCTATCAAAGAATCTTTAGCCGTTTCTGTACTATCTATTCTTGTAGCAATGATAGGTTCTGCAATATCGTTCCTACTCGCTACTATTTGCCCTTTGTATTTTACATTGATGGTATGATACGTTTGCCATCCCACTTTAGGCAATGCCTTCTTGTAAAATATCATCAGGTTATCAAACTTCTCCAGCATATTACTGGTGTCTCCAAAAATAATTTTGTGATCGCCAACTCTAGGTACAAACACAAAATCCTGATTTGCCTCTACATAAATCTGCTCAATTTGTGCTTCCCAAAAATCGGAACGATGTATGTATTGACTTAAAGCAAAAAGCGATTTCAACAATTCCGTTTGAATGGTATCGTTCTTCGCATCGTACTGCTCTTCAATAAATCCATTGCTGATGATGGTATGAGCCGAGTATAAAGAAGACAATGGCATCTTATATCCTTCTACATCGACATAATAACTTGCGTTGTTTGCATTGATAATTCTAAGCAATGGCTTGCGTTGTTCAATGCTTACTTGCAAATTTCCTTTTACATCGATAAATACTTTTGCATCTTTAATGTATTTATTGGCAATTAACAATCGCTCTAACAAAGACAATGGAATTTTATTTGCAGCTGTCCCCACTAATGAGTCGCCAGCGCTAAATAAAATTGAACGTATGTCCTCTTTGCTGATGAAATAATTTTCATCGCTTCGATTGATGTCAATTAAAATTGATTTACAAAGAACGTCGCGTTGTTTTATTTCTGTAAAAGCCAATGAACTAATCACCGCACTTAGTCCAATGCACCATAACAAAACGATTCCAATTAATTTCCAATTGATGCGTCTCATTTCGTTAGCATGCTTTTGATGGGCTCTACCATCGTATCTATATCACCTGCACCTACCGTTACAATTACATCCAATTCTTTTGTCGACAATACTTGCATGAGTTCTTGTTTAGAACAAATTTGTTTTTTGCCGATGTTCACTTTCTCCAACAACATCTCCGAACTCACACCCGGTATTGGCAATTCACGTGCTGGATAAATATCGAGCAAAATCAACTCATCCGATATCCCCAATACTTCCGAAAAACCTTCCGCAAAATCTCGGGTACGAGAATACAAATGCGGTTGAAATACGGTTGTTAATTTTCTGTTAGGGAAAAGCTGACGAACAGAATTCAAAAATGCTCTTAGCTCTTCGGGATGATGTGCATAATCGTCGATGAAAATATTTTTTTCATTTCGTACGATGTATTCAAATCTGCGCTTCACTCCTTTGAAACTTTCTAACGCTGCTTTAATTTTCTCGGGTTCAATTTTTAACAATAGCCCCACGATGATTGCCGCTGTTGCATTTTCAACATTGTGTAATCCAGCAATGCCTAACTTTATATTTTTTATTTCAACGCTACCATTTTTGAAATCGAAAACGTAGGCACCTTTATCGATGCGAATGTTATGCGATGTATAATCCGAACTACTCGAATTTAATCCATAACTGATTCCCTCTTTCTTAATGGGCAATTGATATTTATAAATCAATTTTCCATTGCGCTTCACTTGCGCTGCAAACAATCGGAACGATTCTTCCAATTGCGACTTCTCACCGTAGATGTCGAGATGATCTGCATCCATCGATGTAACAACTGCAATATCTGGATGCAATGTTAAAAACGAACGATCAAACTCATCGGCCTCTACCACCATCACATTGTTATCTCCAAACAAAACATTGCTGTTGTAATTACTTGCAATACCACCTAAGAAAGCAGAACAATCGTAACCACTATCTTTTAGCATATGCGCTATTAAGCTCGAAGTTGTTGTCTTGCCATGTGTACCTGCAACAGCAATGGTAAAGGAACCTTCTGAAATGATTCCCAATACTTGCGAACGTTTTCTTAAAACAAAATCATTGGTCGAGAAAAAATTCAAAATGCCCGAGTCGGCAGGTATCGCCGGAGTATAAATCACCAATGTCGATGGATCGTGCACTAAAAATTCTGGATGAATTTCCATGGCATCATCAACATACGTGATTGCAATTCCTTCTGATTCCAATTCCGATGTGAGTACTGTCTTTGTTTTATCGTAACCTGCAACCACACATCCACGCTTGTTGAAATAGCGAGCCAATCCACTCATACCGATACCACCGATACCCACTAAATAAACTCTATGTATGTGTTCTAATTTCATTTTATCTTTTCACTAATTTCAAAACTTCTTCTGCAATTATTTTTGCTGCATTGGGTAGAGCTAATGCTGCAATATTGTTGGAAAGTTTTTTTAGTTCAGTTTCATTATTCAATAATTCCAAAGCTTGTGGAATTAATTTTTCTCTTGCTTCTACATCGCGTATCAACACCGCTGCTTCTTTATTCACCAATGCCATGGCATTTTTAGTTTGGTGATCTTCAGCAACATTGGGCGATGGTACTAATATCACAGGCTTCTTCACTAAGCATAATTCCGATATGGTTCCAGCCCCCGCTCTTGCTATGATTATGTCGGCAACAGCGTATGCCATGTCCATATTACTTATAAACTCAAATATCTTAACATCTGAGCGCAATTGTTTTGTAGCATTTTCAACAATTGTGGAATAGTAAAAGCGTCCGGTTTGCCATATAATCTGGACTTCCGAAGCATTGATGATGTCGATGTGTTGCATCACACTTTCGTTTAATGTTCTTGCACCCAAACTTCCACCTGTAATAAAGATGGTTTTCTTATTCGGATTAAGTCCGAAATGTGCAATTGCATTTGCTCTTAAGTCCTGTATATTCAATAGTTCTGCGCGAACAGGATTTCCTGTTAGCATAATTTTATCCGATGGAAAAAATTTTTGCATGCCTTCGTAAGCAACACAAATTTTCTCTGCATTTTTTGCAAGCAGTTTATTGGTGATTCCCGGATAGGAATTTTGCTCTTGCAAGACATAAGGAATTCCTTGTTGTTTTGCTACTTGCAACATCGGTCCCGAAGCGTAACCTCCAACGCCCACTGCAACATCGGGACGAAAATCTTTGATAATTTTTTTCGATTTCCATAAGCTTTTGATTAAGCGAATTGGAAATTTCAAATTGTCGATGCTTAATTTTCTTTGCAATCCTTTTATGTCGAGCCCAATAATTTTATAACCAGCAGCAGGAACTTTTTCCATTTCAATTTTACCCAATGCACCAACAAATAAGAATTCGGTATTAGGCTCCAAATCCTTGATGGCATTGGCAATGGCAATGGCTGGAAAGACGTGTCCTCCCGTTCCTCCTCCGCTTATGATTATTCTAGGCGCCCTCATTTGCTGTTTCATTTTTTTGCATTTCTTCAATATCTCTGCTAATGCTAAGGATGATACCGAAGGCGATGCTGGTAAATAAAATGGACGTACCACCCATACTTACGAGGGGTAATGGCACACCCGTTACAGGCATTAAGTTAACCGCAACAGCCATGTTTGCGAATGCTTGAATGACCAAACTGAAACTCAGTCCGCATGCAAGCAAAGCTCCAAATGCTTTAGGCGCTTTGGTGATAATGCGTATGGATCGGTATAGGAAAAAAAGATAAATCAAGATGACCAATCCGCCTCCTATCAATCCGTATTCTTCTATAATGATGGAATAAATAAAATCTGAATATGGGTGTGGCAAATAATTTCTTTGCACACTGTTGCCCGGACCTTTACCAATGATTCCACCTGTTGCAATTGCTATTTTACTTTGATCCGATTGAAAACTTTTATCGGGATCTACTTTTTCGTTCTGATTTAAAAAGGTATTGATACGCGATCGATAAGTTTCTCTACGCGGACCAAAAAATACTACTAAAGTTAAGATGACACCTACGAAGAGGCTTGTTAATGCTAGTTGTTTGAAAGAAATTCTACCTATCAACATAATTAATGCACAGGTTCCAAAAAGCATTACAGCGGTAGAAAAGTTTGCAGGTGCGATTAGTCCGATGGTACCTCCAACTGCAAGCATGATGGGAACAAAAGACTTCTTAAAATCTTTGATGTTCTCCTGACGCTTACTCAGCTCACGCGCTAAAAACATGATGAGTGCAAGTTTTGCTAAATCCGAAGTTTGGAAGGTCTGCCCTGTAAATGGAATGGTAATCCATCGACTCGCTTGATTAATTTCATTTCCAAAAATCAACGTATACAACAACAAGGGTAAGGAAATGATTAATAAAATCTGAGCGATTCTTGAGTAATAACGATAATCCAATAAATGCGCGGCCCACATTAGGCCGATGCCCACGATCATCAATGACAAATGCTTAAACAAATAATACTCGGTATTGCCCGACTGGAATTTGTACGCAAGTGTTCCAGTTGAACTGTACACAGCCAACAAGGATACTAGTGAAAGCATTGCTACCACTAACCATATCCAGATGTCACCTTTTGTTTTGCTTAAAAGCCAAGTCATGTTCGTTTGTTCGTGTGTTCGTGTGTTCTCCCGATAGCTATCGGGAGGTTCGTATGTTCGTATGCTACCCGTTCTTAACTCTTAATTTTTAATTATAATTCTTTTACCGCTTCTTTAAACTGATCTCCTCTGTCTTCGTAATTTTTAAATAAGTCGAAGCTTGCGCATGCTGGTGAAAGCAATACCGTATCGCCTTTTTTAGCTAAGTGGAAACTTACTTCTGCAGCTTCACGTGCTGAAGCAGTGTTTACAATTACATCCACTACATCGGCAAAAGCTTCGTGAATTTTTTCATTATCTAATCCTAAGCATACGATCGCTCTCACTTTGTCTTTTACCAAATTTTTCAAGATAGAGTAATCGTTACCCTTATCTACACCACCTGCAATCCAAACGATTGGTGTGGATACACTCTCCAAGGCATACCAAGCGGAGTTCACATTGGTTGCTTTACTGTCGTTGATGAATTCAACATCTTGAATTCTTGCAACATGCTCGAGTCGATGTGCTGCATTTTTGAAATCCGATAAACTTTGTTTCAAAGATTCCGATCTGATTTCTAATAAACGTGCTGCAATGCCCGAAGCCATTGAGTTGTAAACATTGTGCTTTCCTTGTAAAGCTAGTTCTTGAATTGTCATGTTAAACGTATGATTAAGTATGTTGATGTATAAATTATTTTCTTCTAAGTATGCGCCTTCTTCTATTTTTTGTTGAATGGAAAAAGGAATCATTGTTGCATTTACAATATGATTCTGTAAGCCTTCTTGTGTTAGCTCATCATCGGCACAATAAATAAAATAGTCTTGCTTCGACTGATTTTGAGTGATGCGGAATTTTGAGGCGATGTAGTTTTCGATTTTATAATCATATCGATCTAAATGGTCGGGCGTAATGTTGCAAAGTATCGCAACATCGGCCTTAAACGAATACATATCGTCGAGCATGAAACTGCTAATCTCCAACACATAATAATCGAAATTCTCTGTCGCCACTTGATAAGCAAAACTATGTCCGATGTTTCCCGCCAAACCAACATTTAGTCCTGCATTTTTAAGGATGTGATAGGTCAACAAGGTAGTAGTGGTTTTACCGTTTGTACCTGTAATGCAAATCATTTTAGCATTCGTATATCGACCAGCGAATTCAATTTCACCTATTATTGGAATGCCTTTCGCTCTTAACTTTTTAATAATGTCGGCTTTCTCTGGAATGCCCGGACTTTTAATCACTTCGTCTGCCGATAAAATTTTTTCTTCCGTGTGTTTGCCTTGCTCCCATTCAATCCCCTCCTCGTTCAACATCTTTTGATAAATGTCTTTCAAGTTACCGCTGTCGGAAAGAAATACCTCGAAGCCTTTTCTCTTGGCGAGAATCGCCGCTCCAGTACCGCTTTCGCCACCACCTAGTACTATGATTTTTTTACTTGACATTCTTCGTTATTTGTATATTCTGCATTATATTTTTTCGTATTGCGTAGTGCGTAGTGCGTATTGCGATCGCTCTACGCTATACGCTATACGCTGTACGCTGTACTTCTTCTATCTCAATTTCAACGTCACCACCGTTACCACTGCCAGAATAATTCCGATGATCCAGAACCTTGTTACAATTTTTGGTTCTGAGTATCCGAGTTTTTGGTAATGATGATGGAGTGGCGACATTTTAAATATTCTTCTTCCTTCTCCGTATTTCTTTTTCGTGTATTTGAAATAACTTACTTGGATGATTACCGATAAATTTTCAACCAAAAAGATTCCGCATAAAACTGGTATCAATAATTCTTTACGAATCATGATGGCAAAGGCTGCGATGATCCCGCCTATAGCTAAGCTTCCTGTATCGCCCATAAACACTTGTGCTGGATAGGCATTGTACCAAAGGAAACCGATGCATGCTCCAATGAATGCACCTGCAAAAATCACGAGCTCTCCAGAGTTGGGGATGTACATAATGTTGAGGTAATCGGCAAAAACCATATTACCCGAAACATAGGCGAGCACTGCCAGTGTAGCTCCAATTATGGCCGATGTTCCAGTTGCCAAACCATCAATTCCATCGGTAATGTTCGCACCATTAGATACTGCGGTGATGATGATGATGACGATTGGTATAAAAATCCAGAAGGCATATTTCTCATAACCATCGCCTAAGAATTTCAAAAGTTTTGCATAATCGAATTCGTTGTTCTTATAAAAAGGCACATTGGTCTTCGTAGATTTCTCAGCAACACTTAAATGAAATTTGCTATTCTTATTGGATTCTTCAAAAGTTTGGTATTGTGATAAGCCTGCGTTTTCTGCTGGAATTTTTTCTTTCACAACAATTGATGGATGAAAGAACATGGTGTAACCAACGATTAATCCCAATCCCACTTGTCCAACAATTTTAAATCGGCCTGCTAATCCTTCTTTATTTTTCTTAAACACTTTAATGTAATCATCAATAAAACCAATGGTTCCCATCCATACAGTTGTGATTATCATCAACACAATATATACGTTGTTTAATTTTGCAAACAACAATGTGGGAACTAAAATCGCAGCTAAAATGATTAAGCCTCCCATAGTTGGAGTACCTTGTTTTTCTTTCTGACCTTCTAATCCTAAATCGCGAATCGTTTCACCTACTTGTTTCCTGTGCAGATAAGCAATTAAGCGTTTACCCATTAGCAATGAGATCACTAATGATACAATTACGGCCATCGTTGTACGGAACGTAATGTATTGAAACACTCCTGCTCCAGGGAAATCGAAGTGTTGGTCTAAGTAAGTGAATAGATAATATAACATATGCTTAGTTTGTGCCCTTTAGTAAATCAAACTGTTCCTTTAATATTTTTTTATCGTCGAATGGATATTTCACTCCATTGATTTCCTGATATTTTTCATGTCCTTTACCAGCGAGTAAAATAATATCGCCCGGTTGTGCCAAATGACAAGCCGTTTTAATTGCTTCTTTTCTATCGGTAATGCTCAAAGTCTTTGCACGTTTTGTTATGCCGATGCCTGCTTCCATTTCACGAATGATCGTTGCAGGATCTTCGGTACGCGGATTGTCGGAAGTAAGAATCACTTTATCGCTCAACTTACTAGCAACTTCAGCCATAATCGGACGTTTGGTTTTATCTCTATCGCCACCACATCCAACTACTGTAATGATTTTCTCATTTCCTTTTCTAATGTTCTGAATGGTTTGCAAAACATTTTTCAAAGCATCAGGTGTATGGGCATAATCCACTACACCTATGATATTATTCGCTGAACTGAAATATTCGAATCGGCCTTCTGCTCCATCTAATAATGACAATGCTGTAAGTACTTTCGTCTTATCTTGCTCCAATAAAATTGCTGCCCCGTAAACAGCCAAAATATTATAGGCATTAAAACTTCCCACCATTTTAAACCACACTTCTTCGTTGTCGATGTTCAAAAACAATCCTGAAAATTGGTTCTCAATAATCTTCGCTTTAAAATCGGCAATTGTTAGCAATGCATAGGATTTCTTATACGCTTTGGTATTTTGCAACATCACAGCTCCGCGCTTATCATCGGCATTGGTTAAGGCGAAAGCCGACTTAGGTAATTGGTCGAAGAAATATTTTTTCGCTTTGATGTATTCGTCAAATGTTTTATGGAAATCTAAATGATCGTGAGTGATATTGGTAAATATTGCTCCTGAAAATTCGAGTCCTGCAATACGTTCTTGCACGGTAGCATGCGAGCTCACTTCCATAAAGCAATAATCGCAACCCGATTCGATCATTTTATTTAATAAAATATTAATCGTTAATGCATCGGGAGTAGTATGAGTCGATGGAATAATTTCGTCGTTGATTTTATTTTCAACCGTAGAAATTAGACCTACATTATATCCTAATTTTCTAAATAATTTATACAATAATGTTGCTACAGTTGTCTTTCCATTGGTACCTGTAACACCCACTAATTTAATTCGAGCAGAAGGTTTGTTATTAAAGTTCGATGCAATGAAACCCAAAGCTCTGCTGCTATTTTTAACCAATACATAAGTAACGGTTTCTTCTATTTTTTTAGGCAATTCTTCACAAACAATTACTGCAGCACCTTTAATAATTGAACTTTCGATGTATTCGTGTCCATCCGAAACGCTACCTCGAGTTGCTACAAACACAGAACCTGTCTCCACCTTTCTTGAGTCGAAGCAAATAGATTTTACTGCTGTCTCTGTACTTCCAATCAGCTCAAGTATTTCTACATCTTTTAATATGTCTGATATTTTCTTCACTACTTTAATTCAATTAAAATATTTGCACCTTTTCTTATTGCTTGACCAGCAGTTATGGATTGTTGTACAACTTTCCCACTGCCTTTTACCATAGTTCTCAATCCAGCGTTTTCTAATAAATAGATTGCATCTTGTAATCCCATACCTCTTACATCTGGCACTAAGCCTCTCTGATTTTCTTTAGGAGCAAGAGCAATTGCGTTATCTCTTCTTTCTGGACGCACCCATTCATCGTCGTTATTTATGGACTGAGCAGATACTCCAATTTTATCGTATACTTTTTTTATTTTTTCTTTAGAACCCGATTTTGCTAATGGAATTTCTTGAGTACTCGCAGCATACGTAATCATCATTTCTTTATGCATGTCTAATCGAGTTGCATACACTTTGTCGGCAATCTCTTTGAAGATTGGACCAGCAACAACGTTTCCGTAATAGCCCGACGATGATGGATCACTCACCACTACTATCATCGAATACTTGGGATTATCGGCTGGAAAATATCCACAGAATGAAGCCAAATACTGACGCTTACCATTTTTATATCCACTCGTCCCTTGTGCCACTTGTGCCGTACCAGTTTTACCTGCAATTTGATATACCGTGGTACTTAGATTTTTCGCAGTACCTTCTTTAACAACTCCTTCCATCATACTTCTTACGATACCTAAAGTTTTATCGGAACAGATTTTTTTCTTCAACACTTTAGTTTCATAGGTCTGAATGGTTTGACCCATGCTTCGCATTTCTTTCACGATGATGGGCGATATTAATTTTCCATTGTTTGCAACAGCATTATAGAAAACCAATGTTTGCATGGGTGTCATTCTAATTTCATAACCGATAGAAAGTAATGGCAAACTCAATCCACTCCAATCGCTCGACTTTGGAGTTTTTACTCTAGGTTTTGGAGTACCAGGAATTTGCAATTCAATGCGATCCCCTAAACCAAATTGTTTCAATCGTTCAACAAACTTTTCTGGATTGTCCTTGTAACCCGCATGTATTTTTTTAGCGATGGCAACGTTGGAAGATACTTCAAATGCTTTACGCATTGGTATCCTACCATATCCACCATCGTGAGAATCTCTTAATACGTGATCATAAATTCTATATTTACCACCATCGGTATCCACTGTATCTTCTGGTGTAAAAATTTCATCTTCTAAAGCAGCCATAAATGAAGCCAACTTAAATGTTGAACCAGGTTCTGTTGCTTCACCAATCGCATAATTGTATTTCTCCTTATAAATACCAGGTTCTATACGAGTTAAATTCGCAATCGCTTTCACTTCACCCGTTGCTACTTCCATCAAAATCACACAACCATGATCTGCATTGTGTTTGATCAATTGTTGATTCAATGCATTTTGTGCAACGTCTTGTATGTTGATGTCGATGGTCGTTATAATATCGTGTCCATCTTGAGGTGCAATTTCATCTTCATCGTTCAATGGCAACCATACACCTCCCGAAATTCTTTGCACCAAACGCTTACCCGTTTTACCACCCAACTCCGTATCAAAAGCACCTTCTAAACCTACAGGCTGAACACCTGGAACTTTATATCCAATGGTTCTCGATGCTAATGTTTTATAGGGTTGTGTGCGTTTGTTCTTTTGAATTACTAAAAGTCCACCTTTGTTTTTCCCCATTCTAAAAATTGGGAACTCTTTAATTTTTTTCAACTGCGGATAATTCACTGCACGCTTGATGAGCAAGTATCTATTGCCTTCTCTTCTTGCTTTGATTAATTTTCTTGCATATTCATCGGCCGACTTATCCTTAAACAAATTAGATAAATGCCATGCTAGTGAATCCACGTTCTCATTGAAAATTTCTTTGGTTAAGGTTTCTGTTTTCAAATCCATACGGATTTCATATTCCGGCAATGAGGTTGCTAAAAGATTTCCATCTTCCGAATAAATATTTCCCCTACCCGCTTCTACATCGACAAAATCAGTTGTTAAACTGTCGCTCATTTTTTTCCATTTATCACCTTGGAAAAATTGAATGTGTACGGCTTTACTAAAAATTGTAACGCCTACTATCGCTAGGAGGATGAATGTAAAATACACACGTAATAATATGTCTTTACGAATACTCATTTTTTAACTACAATTTTTATAGGTGGCACCACAGCTTCTTTCAATCCGAATTCAGCAGTAGTTTTTGCAAGTTCAGTTTGTTTACTTTTGAACATCAATTCGTGTTTGGTGGTCATGTATTCCCACTTCAATTCTTTGAGTTCTTTATTAATTTTTTCGATAGAGCGAATGTTCTTCTCTGCATAATGTTTATTAGCGATGTAGAACATACCAAGGCAAGTCAAGTACAATAAAAATGGCAAGAGTTTAACAGCATTATCCTTCGTAAAGGTTGCATTCATCCAGGCCGATGTGTTAGCGTTTGAGTTAGAATTTCTTTCAGATGATTTTTCAGAATTCTTAGAAGACGTTTCTTTCAACTCAATCGTTTCCTCTTGAATTGTTTCTACGTTTTCTATGTCTCTGAATTTATTCATTTGTTTTTTCTGCTATTCTTAGTTTTGCACTTCTTGCTCTGTTGTTTTCTTTAATTTCTTGCTCGCTTGCTGTAATTGCTTTTCGAGCGACGGCGACCAGAGGTGTGAAATAATTTCCGTATAAATCTTTTTCAACTTCACCATGAAATTTCCCCTTGGCGATGTAGTTCTTTACCAGTCTATCTTCCAAAGAATGGTACGACATGATGACGAGTCGACCTCCAGGATTCAAAACCTCTGCACTTTGCTCTAAAAAAGATTTCAATACTTCCAATTCTTCATTCACTTCTATTCGCAATGCTTGAAAGACCTGTGCGTAGTATTGATTTTCTTTACCACGTTTCACCAATGGTTTAATCAAGTCTTTTAATTGTTGCACCGTTTGAATGTTTTGTATCAATCGAGCTTTCACAATTAAGGAGGCCAATGATTTTGCATTCTGAAGTTCACCGTACATTCCAAAAATTTTATGGAGTTCCGATTCTTCGTAATTGTTCAGAATGTATTTCGCATCCTTATCGCGCGATTGATCCATACGCATGTCGAGCTCCGCTTCAAAGCGAATTGAAAATCCACGTTGAGCATCGTCGAACTGATGCGATGAAACACCAAGGTCGGCTAATATTCCATCCACTTTGCGAATGCCTAATAAGCGCAATTGATTTTTGAGGAACTGAAAATTCTGATCCACAAAAACAAATCGATCGTCGGCTAACACATTTTTCTTCGCATCCGGATCCTGATCGAAAGCAATTAGCTTTCCGCCCCTTCCCAATTTTTCAAGTATTGCTTTTGAATGTCCGCCTCCACCAAAGGTGACATCTACATATATTCCATCAGGCTGAATGTTCAATCCCTCTATACATTCCTTCAACATTACAGGCTGATGGTAACTACTCATTCTCTTTCGATTTATTTTTAGCCATTACTTCTTCTGCAAGACTTGCAAAATCATCTGGCTCATCGTTCAACATTGCCTCGTATCCTGCTTTAGACCAAACCTCTATTCTGTTCGAGTACGCAAACAATACCAATTCCTTATCGATCGTTGCGTATTCCAACAAAGTTTTAGGCAATAAAATCCTGCTGTTTCCGTCCAATGTTAGTTCCGTTGCACCTCTAAAAAAATAGCGCGCAAAGTCGCGATTCTTCTTAGCGTACAAATTCAATCCATTTACTTCCTCGGAAATTGTCTTCCATTCGTTCAAAGGATAGAGCACCAAACATTTTTCGAAGCCTCGATTGATCACAAAGCGGTCCTGAGCCTCTGGCGAAAGCTGCTTCTTGAGCCCTGCAGGTATCATTAACCTTCCTTTAGGGTCAAGCTTACATTCATATTCTCCTAAAAAATGACTCATTTATGGGATTTCGGCTTTGTTTCTAGAGTAAAAATACTAAACCTTCCCACTTTTTACCACATCTTACCACAAAAAGTTTTCAACATGCCTATAAAATGAAAAAGGGGCCACATTTCTGTGAACCCCTTTACGATTTACCCCGTATGATGATTGTTTTATAGATGACCTCTATACTTTTTGGCAGCGTAGATTAGAACTACGTTAATGATGACCAAAACTGTGATTACGATGAACATATGTTTATTTGTTGTTGTGTCTAGCTTGTTTCGTTTTTGAGTTCTTACTCATTCCTTCCATTTTATTCAAATTTTCAGCTTCCATCCTCTTCAATTCTTCAACTGTTTTTTTCTTTTCTTCAAATTCCTCTTCCGATTCGATTGGAAACGTATGCAATGAAATCATCATTCCTACAATACCTTCCTTGTGTAGTGCATCGATGTTTTCATTCATCTTTTTTGCTTTGTTAGTATTCTTCGTAGGCATATCTCAAATTGTATACCCAAATTTCAGCATAGCAATGCGCATTGTAAATACGTAGTTTTACGTATTTTTCATTTTTTTTCTACGTAGTTTTACGTAGGAAGCAGGGAGTTTATTAGGAAGTGGGAAAGGAAAATGGAAAATAGAAAATGGAAAAACGTTAGGGATATGGAGGAATTAAGTTATTAAGAAATTAGGTTATTTAGGCGCTTCCCACGAGCATACGAACTAGTACTTCACTCGATCCTCCAACTTATACCACAATTCAAAAGCTTCCAGAGCTTCTTCGCGCAGCATTTGTTCCGATGGTATACTTCTGTGTTCGTGTTTTTTTTCTATCTCTTCGTAAATGAATTGATCGTCGAACTCAATCTTTGCAGCATCGAACTTCGTATTGGCATAATATATTTTGCTTGGGCGGGCCCAGTAGATGGCCGATAAGCACATGGGACATGGCTCACAGGTCGTGTAGATTTCACAACCATCGAGCTGATGTGTTTCTAATTTTTTACAGGCATTACGAATCGCTACTACTTCTGCATGTGCAGTAGGGTCGTTGGTGGAAGTCACTAAATTTGTACCGCTTGCAATCACTTCGCCATCTTTCACAATCACGCAAGCAAAAGGACCACCCTTTCGATTCAAAATATTTTGAACAGAAAGTTGTATGGCCATGCGCATAAATTCAGGATTTCCCATATCAATTCGCTTCTTTGTTTAAACCTTCCAAGACCTCCTTCGTGATGTCGAGCGATTCATCGACATACAACATGGTAGAACCTTTGGTATAATTCAATACAATTTTATAATTTTTATCCTTGCAATATTCTCTCAAAAAATCCGCTACCTTATCGAACAATTTTTCATTGAATTTCGTTTGCTCTTCTTGAAATTTCAATGCAGCATTCTCCGAATATTCCCTCAAGCTCTGCTCCTTTTTCATCAATCCCTCCTCCACTTTCGCACGTTGTTCAGCCGTCATGCTAGCACCAGTCTGTTGGTATTGCATGAACTCACGCTCCAAAGCACTTTGTCTATTTTTAATTTCGTTTTCCGTTTGCGTTTGCTTGATTTCAAAATCTTTTTTCGCCTTTTTGAAGAACACATAATTTTCCAATAAAGTATCGCCGTTCACATACACCGTTACATCGCCCGTCCCAATAACAGCTGTGGAATCTTTTAATAATGTTATTCCGTTTGCCGATGTGTTAGCGCTTTTTGAACTAAAATGCAATACGAACAAAACCACTACAGCAATTGCCAATACAACTTGAAAAATTAAATTAAATCGATTCATAATTTATAAAATAAAAAGCCCGAAGAACGGGCTTTGCAAGTATACTAAATTTTTTATGGATTCTTAGTGTTGATGTCCGCCTTCGCCATGAACATGTCCATGATCAATTTCCTCTGCACTCGCCTCTCTGATACCGATTACCGATCCTTGGAAATATAAGTCTTTACCTGCTAATGGATGATTGAAATCCATTTTCACGAACTGGTCGTTTACATCCATTACCAATCCTTGCATTTTATTGCCTTCTTGGTCGCTCATTGGTATGAAGTTTCCTTTCGTTACTACATCGGCATCAAACTCACCATCGATCATAAATACTTCGATAGGTAAATCAACGATTGCTGTTTCATCGAATTCTCCGTATCCACTTTCTTCTTTCGCTAAAACGAAGTCGAAGTTTGAACCAATTTCTAAATTTTCTAAAGCCGACTCGAATTTCTCAGGTAAGCCACTTACACCATGTAAGTACATGAATGGCTGTTCGTTGGTAACGCGTTCAACTAATAATACTTCTTCGCCATTGCGAATGCTTAATTCGTAGCTTAAAGAAACTACTTTGTTTTGTGATATATTCATTTTAAAAATTAATAAACAAATTGGGAATAATTATTTAGCCTTAAAAGGCACTCTTAGAGGGTGTATTACAGACAAATAAGTATTTGATGCCAAAGGTACACAAATACTTCACAGATTGTTGAAAAAAAATCGATTTTTTAGCATTTTTTATAGGGCTAATGAGGCCTAAAAATGGTATCTTTGAAGCTATCGCGAAAAAAATATTATGAGTGAGGTAAAAGAAGTGAAATCAAATTATTCGGCCGATAATATCCAGGTATTAGAAGGTTTAGAAGCTGTACGTAAGAGACCTGCCATGTACATCGGTGATGTGGGCATTAAAGGTTTACACCATTTAGTATACGAAGTTGTAGATAACTCGATTGATGAGGCATTAGCGGGTTATTGTACCGATATTTTTGTCTCTATTTTAGAGGACAATTCCATCCGTGTAAAGGATAACGGAAGGGGTATCCCTACTGATATACACCCGAAGGAGAAAAAGTCGGCATTAGAAGTTGTAATGACCGTACTTCACGCAGGTGGTAAATTCGATAAAGATACCTACAAAGTATCAGGAGGTTTGCACGGTGTGGGGGTAAGTTGCGTGAACGCATTATCGACATTTTTGCAAGCAGAAGTACATAGAGATGGGAAAGTTTTCGTTCAAGAATATTCTAAGGGAAAACCTCAGTTCGATGTCAAGGTAACAGGAGAAACTACCTACAGAGGTACCATCGTCACGTTTAAACCCGATGCGGAGATATTCACTCAAACAACAGAATATAAGTTCGACACTTTAGCGGCTCGTTTGAGAGAGTTGGCATATTTGAATAAAGGCATTCGATTGACATTGACCGATGAGCGCGAGAAAAATGAAGCAGGTGAATTTCATGCAGAAACTTTTTATTCAGAAGGCGGATTGCGTGAGTTCGTTAAGTATCTCGATGGTACAAGAGAACCATTGATTCCTGAGCCCATTTATGTGGAAGGAATGAAATCGGGAATTCCTGTAGAACTTGCATTGCAATACAATTCAACGTATACAGAAAATATTCACTCGTATGTAAACAACATCAACACGATTGAAGGTGGTACACACGTAGCAGGTTTTAGGAGAGGTTTAACAAGAACACTAAAAGCATATGCCGACAAGTCGGGCATGCTTAAAAATTTAAAAGTTGAAATTACTGGCGATGACTTTAGAGAAGGATTGACTGCTGTAATATCTGTGAAAGTACAAGAACCTCAATTTGAAGGTCAGACCAAAACCAAATTAGGGAACAACGAAGTAACTGGAGCTGTTGATCAAGCAGTAGGTGAAATATTAAATATTTATTTAGAAGAGAATCCTAAAGAAGCAAAACAAATTGTTCAGAAAGTAATCCTTGCAGCAACTGCACGTCATGCTGCACGTAAAGCACGTGAGTTAGTACAAAGAAAAAATGTATTGACAGGAACGGGATTGCCGGGTAAACTTTCCGACTGTTCAGAATCGGATCCATCGGTTTGCGAATTGTATTTGGTCGAGGGAGATTCTGCGGGAGGTACTGCAAAACAAGGAAGAAACAGAGCATTCCAAGCCATCTTACCATTGAAAGGAAAAATCCTGAATGTTGAGAAAGCAATGGAACATAAGATATATGAGAACGATGAGATTAAAAACATTTTCACCGCAATGGGTGTGAGTATTGGAACTCAAGACGACAACAAAGCATTGAATATCGAAAAATTGAGATACCATAAAATCATCATCATGACCGATGCCGACATCGACGGTTCACACATCACGACCTTGATTCTTACTTTCTTCTTTAGATACATGAAAGAATTAATTGAAGCGGGATATATTTACATTGCAACACCTCCATTGTACTTAGTGAAAAAAGGTAGAGAGCAAGAATATGCTTGGGACGATGTTCAACGCGATCAAGCGATCCAACGTTTAAAAGGATCGGGTAAAGAAGAGTCGGTAAACGTTCAACGTTACAAAGGTTTGGGAGAGATGAACGCGGAGCAATTATGGGAAACTACAATGAATCCTGAAACGCGTACATTACGTCAGGTTACGATTGAAAATGCCGCAGAATGCGATCATATTTTCTCTATGTTGATGGGCGATGAAGTAGCGCCTCGTAGAGATTTTATTGAGAAAAATGCGAAATACGCGCGTATAGATGTTTAGGTAGTACAAAAGTACTACCTAAAACTTTTTACTTAACTCAACGAAGAAAGCCCACCAGCCCACATTTCCATAATTACTTCCTTGTCGGACAATAATTAAATTCTTTTCTGGATTCACATAGATGTATTGGCCTAAAATTCCTTGAGCCATGAATCCATATTCGGGTTGAGGCATCCACCATTGATACTGATAATACAATGGGCTTGCAGCACTGGTGTCTCTACTTAGTGATGCATCGACATAAGCTCTTGGAATAATCTGTTGACCCTTCCATTCGCCCTGATTGAGATAGAGTCGACCGAATTTCGCAAAATCTCTGGCGGTGGCATTGATGCAACAAAAGGTTTTTTCGAGTCCATCTTTTTTTCGGTCGATGCTCCAAGAAGCGTCGCTTTCCATGCCCAATGGCGTCCAAATTTTTTCTTGTAGATACTGCGTCACAGTTTTTGTTTTCAATGCACGTTCTAAAATCAATCCGAGCAATTGAGTATTTCCACTTTGATATTCGAAGCGTGTTCCGGGTTCTGCTTTCAGTTTCATTTTCGAAATGGATTTCTTCAAATTTCTTCCGTAGTAAAATGTTGCAGCATCGCCGAAAGGATTGTAATAACTTTCATTGAATTCGAGACCTGATGTCATTTGAAGAACATGTTTAATGCTCACTTTTTCAAAACCATTTTTCTTTAATTCAGGAATATAATTGACAATGGGCTCATCAACAGATTTTATGTAGCCATCTGCTATAGCAGCTCCGATTAATGCCGATGTGAAGGATTTGGCTACAGAGAAGGAAGGCACTACATCGTTCTTAGAATATTTATTAAAATAGTTTTCATACAGAATGGTATCGTTACGAATTATTAAAAATGATACCGTTTTATTTTTCTCTAAAAATTCTTCGAATTCCAATTCTTTATCGCCCACTTTAAAAGAGCGCGGTCTTATGTTTTCATCTCGTTCATAGAACTTGAAAGGTTCTGCAGAAGCTTTCAAATCTCGTTTCGGAAATTTTTTATGATCATTTATATCGGCAAAATTATAAATGAAAAATCGGCCTACTTTACAAGAAGAAAATAAAAATAAGCCAATCAAAAATATTGGATAAAATTTTCTCATAGAGAAAGATAAGCATTTTACTTATCTAACCAAAGTTGCTTGTTTTTATAATCGATAAGTGCATTCATTTTATAGAGAATGTCGTTACCGATAACTCCAGAAATTTGGGGGAGATTTAATTTAGAATAAGTTTGATTTACATGTGACAAATCGAGAATGGCAGTGAAAAAATTTTCGAACACATGATCCCCTAGTTTGAATTCTTCGATTGTAGTTTCAAAGCTTTCCATATCGTTGGTACCGAGTCCCGAAGATATTTGAGTGGTGGCATTGATTTGTAATGCAGGCAAATTTTTCTGCACGAATTCTAAATCGAAAGCAGTTTGAGATGCTCCAGTATCTAAAATAAATGCAGCTTCCATTCCATTTACTAAGGCATTAACTTTAAGATGAAAGCCTTGTTCGTTTAGATGGATAATTTCGAAAGGAATTGCTTTAATTTTTTTCATAAAAAAAAGAGGCATTTTTCAATGCCTCTTCTGTTGTTAGTTATTATACTAATTTCATATCAACCAATACACTGTTCATGTTACGAACTGCATCGGCACTCTTATTAAACAAAGCTTGTTCTTCTTCGTTTAATTTATAGTCAACAATTTTTTCCCAACCATTTCTACCAATCACCACTGGCACGCCTAAGCAAATGTCCGACTGACCGTATTCGCCTTCCAAGGAAACGCAGCAAGGGAATAATTTTTTCTCATCGCGCACGATACTTTCTACCAATGCAGCACCTGCAGCGCCTGGAGCATACCAAGCAGAAGTACCCAATAAACCAGTTAAAGTTGCACCACCTACCATCGTATCGGCAGCGATTTTCTTCAACTTATCGGCATCCATCAAATTTGAAACCGGTAGACCATTGATGTTCGCTAAACGCGTTAAAGGAATCATCGTTGTATCGCCATGACCACCAATCACCACTCCGTGTAAGTCGGCCGATGAGCAATTTAACTCTTGCGATAAATAATATTTGAATCGAGCCGAATCTAAAATTCCGCCCATACCAATAATTCTATTTTTAGGCAATCCACTTGATTTCAAAGCCAAGTACGTCATGGTATCCATTGGATTAGAAATCACCACGATGATTGCATTTGGAGAATATTTTAAAATATTTTCAGTTACACCTTTTACAATACCAGCGTTGATACCAATTAATTCTTCACGCGTCATTCCAGGTTTACGAGGAATACCAGAAGTAATCACCGCCACATCTGTACCTGCTGTCTTAGTATAATCGTTGGTACTACCAATGATTTTTGTATCAAAGCCCAACAATGCAGCTGTCTGCATCATGTCCATCGCCTTACCTTCTGCAAAGCCTTCTTTGATGTCTACTAAAACTAATTCACTTGCAAGCTCTTTTCTCGCAATATTATCGGCACATGTAGCACCCACCGCTCCTGCACCTACTACTGTTATTTTCATATGATAAATTATTAAAGGAATTTTGGCGAATATAGAGAAGATTCATTAGTTTATAAAACCTTTTATTATTTTCGAAGCAATAAATGTTCTAAGGTATGTTGAAGAAAATTTTATTGACGGGAAGCAATGGTTTGTTGGGACAAAAAATCATAGACCAATTGCGATATCATACAGAATATGAATTAATTGCAAGTTCTAAAGGAGAGAACAGGTATCCAAAAGAAGGCGGATACATTTATGAGAATCTCGATGTTTGCAATCCATTAGAGCTCGAGCGCATTGCAGCCAAGTACGAGCCTTATGCCATCATACATACTGCGGCCATGACCAATGTGGATCAATGCGAGACAGAGCGCGAGCAATGTGACCGTTTGAATGTCGATGCAGTGCAGTATTTGATCGATGTCTGCAAAAAGCGAGCAATATACCTCGTACATTTGTCGACCGATTTTGTGTTCGATGGGAAGAAAGGAATGTATGAAGAAACAGATGCTCCTAACCCATTGAGTTATTACGGAAGTTCGAAATTAAAAGCAGAGGAGTTATTGTTGAATAGCTCGATTGACTACTCAATTTTAAGAACCATTATTGTTTACGGACTAGCAGCCAAGATGAGTAGATCGAACATCGTGCTTTGGGCAAAATCTGCTCTGGAAAAAGGTGATAAGATCAAGGTGGTTAACGACCAATTTAGAATGCCTACATTAGCTGAGGATTTGGCCGATGCTTGTGTGAAAGCAGTAGACAAGCGTGCGAAAGGAATTTATCATGTTTCAGGAAAAGATTATATGAGTGTGATTGAAATGGTGAGGCGCATTGCAAAGCATTACGGATTGAATGAAGGATTAATTGAAGAAACGAATTCGGGAACATTAAACCAAGCAGCTGTACGTCCGCCGAATACTGGTTTCAAAATAGACAAGGCCATTAAAGAATTGGGGTATGCGCCACACAGTTTTGAAGAAGGATTAGACATTGTGCGAAAACAATTAGAGAAAAAATAAGTTAATTAAGTTTGGCATTGTCCAAGCGCTAGAACATCGACATAAACAAAAACAAAAATATATGAGTATTTCAGTAGGACAAAAAGCACCGGATTTTACATTGTTCAATACCGACAAAAAAGAGGTTAAATTATCTGATTTCGCTGGGAAAAAAGTGATCATTCATTTCTTCCCACAAGCGTTCACAGGCAACTGCACCACGCAATTGTGTACGATGCGCGATAATTTAAATTACTATACCAATTTAAACGCAGTGGTATTGGGTATTTCGGTGGATTCGGTATTCACATTAGGGAAATTCAAGGAAGAGCAAAACTATAATTTCGATTTACTTTCTGACTTCAACAAAGAAGTATCACGTTCATATGGAGCTTTGTATGAAGATTGGATTTTGAACATGAAAGGAGTTGCAAAAAGATCGGCGTTTGTTATTGACGAGGCAGGCGTTGTAAGGCATGCAGAAGTTTTAGAAAGCGCAGGCGATTTGCCAGATTTTGAAAAAATAAAAGAGGTGGCAGCGGCGATATAAGTTGCGTACTGCGTATTGCGAATTGCGAATTGCGAATTGCGAATTGCGAAGGGATAGTGCTAGTTTTTAGATGCTGGCACTATTTTTTTTATTATTTAGTCGTTCCGTTTCTGTTAGCACCCACTCCCCACTAAAACTCTCCACTATTCTCTAGTCACTAGTCACTCCATCTACAGGACTAGCATCCCGATAGCTATCGGGATAGCACACTAGCATACTAAATTTGTTTTTTATTCCAATATTACTATATTTGCAGCCCCGAACGGTGGTTTAGGGGAATATTGAAATAAATAATTGGACTCGTAGCTCAACTGGATAGAGCATCTGACTACGGATCAGAAGGTTTGGGGTTCGAATCCCTACGAGTCCACCAAAGCCCGAATAAGCTTGCTAATCGGGCTTTTTTAATTTTATAAAACCCAATAAAGTCATGTTAAATCTGGTATTATTTGGTCCTCCGGGAGCAGGAAAAGGAACTCAATCTGAAAAATTAATCAACAAATTCCAATTGGTTCACCTATCGACCGGTGATATTTTAAGAGCTGAAATCGCCAATGGTACTACATTGGGATTGGAAGCAAAAAAATTGATGGACCAAGGGGTATTGGTGCCCGATGAAGTGGTGATTGGAATGATCAGCAATAAATTGGATGCGAACAAAGATGCTAAAGGATTTATTTTCGATGGATTTCCTAGAACAGTAGCACAAGCGGAGGCATTGGATGTTTTATTAAGCTCAAAAAATACTGGCATTACAAAAATGATTGCCTTAGAAGTAGAGCACGATGAATTGAAAAAGCGATTGCTATTAAGAGGAAAAGATTCGGGTCGACCAGACGATGCAAATCCAGAGATCATCGAAAAAAGAATACAAGAATATTTGAACAAAACAGCACCTGTTGCTGAATATTATAAAACTCAAAACAAATTTTCATCGATAAATGGTATAGGTAGTATTGAAGAAATTTTCGATGCTATTTGTGGAGAGATCGTAAGTGGGAAATAGGTAAAGGGAAAAGGTAAAAGAAAATAGAAAAAGGAAAATTGAAAATCGTAGATGCAGCCCGATAGCTATCGGGAGAACCTACGAGCATACGAGCATTCGAACCTCCCGATAGCTATCGGGAGAACACACGAGCAAACGAACACACGAACATGTCTGGATCCAATTTTGTTGATTACGTAAAAATATGTTGCCGATCTGGAGCAGGTGGAGCTGGCTCTATGCATCTACATCGGGATAAAAAAACGGCGATGGGTGGACCAGATGGAGGTGATGGAGGAAGAGGTGGACATATTATCGTTCGTGGTAACAAACAATTTTGGACATTACTTCACTTAAAATATAGGAAGCACGTAATTGCGGAGGCGGGAGTTTCGGGGCAAGGAGGATTGCGAACGGGCCGACAAGGTCAGGATGAGATTTTGGAGGTGCCATTGGGAACGATTGCTAAAGATGCTGAGACGGGCGAAATTGAGTTTGAAATTACAGAAGACGGACAAGAAAAAATATTATTACCTGGAGGAAGAGGCGGATTAGGGAATTGGCATTTTAGATCTTCCACCAATCAGACCCCTCGATTTGCACAACCGGGTGAACCTGGGCGAGAGTCTTGGAAAATTTTAGAGTTAAAGATTCTTGCCGATGTAGGGCTAGTAGGCTTCCCTAATGCTGGAAAGTCGACCTTATTATCGGTCTTAAGCGCTGCAAAACCAGAGATTGCCGATTATCCATTTACAACTTTAGTACCCAATTTAGGAATTGTATCCTATCGCGATAATAAATCTTTTGTAATGGCCGATATTCCGGGTATCATTGAAGGAGCATCGCAAGGCAAAGGTTTGGGTATTCGATTCTTAAGACATATTGAACGAAATTCGGTATTGTTGTTTATGATACCTGCTGATGCGAACGACATCAAAAAAGAATTTCAAATACTATTGAATGAAATCCAACAATATAATGCCGAGTTAATGGACAAACCTAGAATTTTAGCCATTACTAAATCGGATATGTTGGACGATGAGTTGAAATTAGAAATGCAGAAAGAATTGCCAAGCGGAATTACATCGATCTTCATATCCTCAGTAGCTCAACAGGGTTTGTTAGAACTTAAAGACATGCTTTGGAAGGCTATAAACGAAAATTAGCTAAACAACCCCTCCAATAAGACATAATTTTACGAACTAGGAACAATTATTATTCATAATTTGTAACCTATATAGTCACATTTCGTATAAAGTTTCTTAATGGTCGATTTAAGATAATTAAGCCTTAGGTAATTATTAATCTGGTGTGTATGAACAATAAGAAAGTTTTAGTAGTAGAAGACGACGATATCAGCCAATTTCTTATTCGTAAAATGTTGGAAAGTTATAACATCGATGTTAATGTAGTTTCCAATGGTCTTGAAGCCTTAGAGAATTTAAGTTCAAACGAATACGATGTGATTTTGATGGACATCGAAATGCCAGTAATATCAGGGTATGAAACCATCCGTAGACTAAAAAATGGCGACTTTTCCGAACAAGTAAAATCGACTCCTATCATTGGCATATCGGCCAACCCATTTGATCACGAAGAACACGTGTATCTAGAGCATGGGATGGATGCGTATATCAGCAAGCCAATATCACCAGAACAATTAGAACATAAAATTTCAAGTTTGATTCGTTCGAAGAAAACTAGTTAAAATTAAATTTTATATTATTTTTGGTTACGATGAACCAGAAAGATCGATTTAAAATTTTTATTGTTGAAGATGACAATTGGTATGCTCGATTTTTAGAGCATCAATTAAGTTTAAATCCCGACCACGAAGTAAAGTTATTTAGTGATTCTAAAAGTTTGACTAAGGAATTGCAGAGCAATAAACCACATGTGGTCACGCTCGACTATAATCTTCCAGATACTAATGGCTCTAGTCTTTTAAGAGAAATCAAAAAATTAAGTGATAAGTCGAGAGTTATAGTTATTTCAGGTCAAGATGATGTTGAGACTGCAATTAATCTAATTAAAGAAGGAGCATACGATTATATAGTAAAGAATGACGATACCAAAAATAGAATTGGTAACATCATTCAGCATGTGAAAGAGAATCTCTCTTTAGAACAAGAATTAGATATTTTAAGAGCGGAAGTAAAGATTAAATACGAGTTTGAAAAAAATATCATAGGTAACAGTCCTGCTATTAAGAATATCTTTGGATTAATGAGTAAGGCAACTGGTTCAAAAATCAATGTATCAATTACTGGTGAAACAGGAACGGGAAAGGAATTAGTAGCAAAATCCATTCATTACAATTCGGATCGAAATAAAAAACCATTTGTAGCCGTCAACGTGTCGGCGATTCCTCAAGACTTAATAGAATCGGAATTATTCGGACATGAAAAAGGATCTTTTACTGGGGCACATACAAGTAGAATTGGTAAGTTCGAAGAAGCAAACGGTGGAACTATTTTTTTAGATGAAATTGCAGAATTCAACCTCAACTTGCAATCGAAATTATTACGTGTATTGCAAGAGCGAGAAATTACCAAAGTAGGTAGCAATGAAATTACTCCAATTGATGTACGAGTAATAACAGCTACCCATAAAAACTTAAGTGAAGAAGTTAAGGCAGGTAGATTTAGAGAAGATTTGTACTACCGGTTAATTGGATTACCTATTGAACTCCCTCCTCTACGTGAACGCGACAATGACGTATTGTTAATTGCTAAACATTTCATTACTATTTTTTGCAAAGAGAATAGAATGAAGTTAAAGGTCTTAAGTAAAGAGGCTAAAGAAAAACTAATGAATCATCATTATCCAGGTAATATACGTGAATTAAAGGCGATGATAGAACTAGCGATCGTGATGGCCGATAGTGATACGGTAGAAGCTGATGATGTAAAAATAAATGTCATCAATAATGTAGAGGATATTTTAAAATTAGATTTAACGCTTGAAGAATTTAATTATAAAATTATACAACATTATCTCGATAAGAATAATAAAAATGTGATAAGTACTGCTAAAAAATTAGGCATCGGTAAATCCACCATTTATCGAATGATTCAAGAAGGACATGTGATTGCTTAAAAATGATACATAAACAATAATGCCCCAAATATTCAAATTTGGGGCATTGTTTTTTTATCATTATTTTTACTCTTAATTTATTTTTCTTCCAATTATTCTACTACTAATTTCGAGCTATAAACACCATCGTTATTAGTAATTCTTAAGAAATAAATCCCTTTATTCAATTCATTAATACTGATTGGCGATTGAGCATTTTGTAGAGTTGTTGATTTTACAAGTTTACCAGTGATGTCGTAAAACTCTACCTTAGATTCTACATTTAAATCCGTAGTATTTAGAGCTATTTGAATTTGACTATTTGCTGGATTTGGGTAAACAGTTGCTTGTTTAACTTTCGATTTTTGAATTCCAGTTGCTGTATACGACAATACAAAATCATCTACGATTAATTCTGAACCAACGGCACCTTCTAAATACGTTGCATAAACAACAAGCGAATCTGGAATAGTTGTTTCATCAAAATAATAAATTTCTGATTCAATAGTCTCAAAATTACCATTGGTATTTTGATTTACTTGTGTGCCCCCAATACCTACAATAATCGTTGTGTCCAATACAGGATCATACTTTGTTGCATACACTTCAAAGGTAGCAGGATTCTGATTGTCGCCATTAAATCTATATTTAGCGGAGAATGATAAAGCTCTTTCATTTACTTGGAGTACTGTTGCAATATCGGTTCCAAATCCATTATCTGCAATGTAAATTCGAGCTGCTGAATCGTTATTTATTACGATTGGTGCTAATGGAATTTCAGGAGCATTCGTAAAATACGCGATTAAGAATCCATAAACTGGTGCCCAAGATTCTGGACGAACAAAATGAATTACAGAATCAGTCATCGACAATAAGGAGTCTTCAGTCCAATTCGAGAAATCATTATTCGGGAGATTTACTTGAGTTTTATTTTGCACTAAAGTATTTAATGCATACTTCACTTTATCTTCATTTGATACCTTAGTAAATCTTTGCATGTCTTGAGCAAATACTGAACTAATACAAATAGTTGTAAATAGTAATGTAAATAGTTTTTTCATTGTAATTATTTTTTCGTTAATCAAATATTGTTTAACTAATGACAATGATTCTGAATACTCCCCTATTGTGTTTTGGATTTTTTTGTGTAGGAATTTTGTTACTGTTTTTGGGAAGTAGTGAATAGAAATCCCGATAGCTATCGGGAGAAAATGGAAAATGGAAAATAGAAAATAGTGATTAAAGATTGTTAGAAAATTAAGTACATAGTACTAGTATCTAGCTACTAGATACTAAGTACTACAAACACGACTTCCCAGTCAACACAATCGTATCGCCAGAACGTTCTGCCTTAATACCATTGGTTAATTCGAGCACATTTAAAATTTCAGTTAGATCGGGTTTAGAAAATGATCCGGTAAAATGACAATTTAGAATGTTTGCATCGGCATTGATGTTTACATTAAAATAATTTTCCAAATCGTTAATGAGAATATCTAAGGTTTGATCTTCGAATACTAATTGTTTCGAATTCCACGCATAAACGTTAGTGACGCTAACCGATTTTTTATCGATTGAAGCATCGTTCGGGTTTACTATTGCTGCATTACCTGGCAAAAGTTTAACACTGGTATTTGTATTGCTAATTCCCACCTCTACTTTTCCTGTGGCAACACTTACGCTTATCATTTCATTTGCAGATGGCGCGTCAATATTGAACGATGTACCTAAAACTTTTGTGTAGGTAGAATATGTTGTAACGATGAAGGGCTTCGAAGGATCTTTTTCTACTTCAAAAAATGCTTCTCCTTGTAGGTCGATGTTACGAACATTAGAAGCAAACTCAGCAGGATAAGTTACCTTAGAATTTTCATTCAAAATAATTTTACTATTATCTGGTAAAATAATTTCTTTGGTTTCATTTGCTAAAGTAGAGACTTCTAGCATTGATGGACCTTTTAATGTTTGATAGATTACTGTGCTTATTCCTAATAATACTACAACAGCTGCAGCAATTTTATAAAAATTAAATTTAGGTTTTGCAATTGAAATAACTCTACCTGAAGTTTCATTAAGCTCTGAACCACTTAAATTTAATTTTGCTTCAACGCTCTTCCATGCCGCTTCTACATCGGGATTGAAAGTCGATGGAACATCGGCTAAATTCCATACCGATTGAGATTGCTCAAAATATTTTTGATTGTCTGCAGAAGCAGTTAACCACTGCTCTAATAAAATATTTTGCTCATCGGAAATTTGATTACTTAATCTTAAAGCAATCAATTCATCTATTTCTGATAGTTCCATTTTCATTGAAAAAATAAATTTTTAAGTGCATAGTTATTATAAGAGGCCACTATGCCTAATCCGCCTTTAATATTTGAAAATACGTTTACAGGTTCTGTATTAAATCCATTCATTGATCCTTTATCTGACAATTCAAACTTATAATAGTTTTCATCTATCATAAATAAATGGATGTCTAAAAATTTCAATGAATTTCTAGGTATGAATGTCGATTCGTACAAGATATTCATTTTAGTATTAAAGCCAGTACCCTTTTGAACATTACGCTTGTTCGGCTTTAGGTTCTGTGCACCAAAATTATAAATTTCTCCCAACTCTATATATTGTAGCTCTACATCGGTCCGATAATAGGTTTGTGCAATAGTTAGAGAGCTATCCGTCCACTCATAATAGACAATGTATTTAACCTGATCGTTATTAATTACAGAGTCAATGGTATATCTAAAATCGACAGGGGATTCAGGCAATACTGTACAAGTACCAACTGCTTTTTTACCGTTGTACAAGGCAGTAATAGTATATGTTTTATCCGATTCAATGCTTCTATAAGTCGAATAAGAATCATTAAATGCATCAAACTGCAAGGTATCGCTGAAATTTCCATCGCTCAATATTATTGTAGCATCTCGAACAAATGGATCTTGATCGGAATCGCCCAATGTTGGAGTAGTTTGATTCAGATATACGTAAGTAATGGTGTCACGTGGGGATAAGAAAGCCGATAAGACCAATTGAGGATCTGCTGGCTTGATATTGATATCCGACTCGTAATCCTGACAAGCAGTGATTACTAAAGTGAACACGATCAATATGTATTTTAATTTTCTCATCCTTAATTTAAAACTTGTAATAGAGCGATAATGTTGGCATAGCACCTAAAAATGCAATTTTTCTCAATTCATTTTTAAAGGTGGTGTTGTTGAAATTCACGAAATAATACAATGGGTTTTTTCTATTATACGCATTCATTACCCCAAACAATATTTCAAATTCCTTTTTCGCTTTAGCTACTTTATAGGACACATTTACATCCAATCTATGATAATTAGACATTCGATAGATGTTCTTACCCTTATACTCATTTAAAAAATAAATCACTGAGTTGGCACCTCCCCCAAACGACTCATTTACGTTACCGGGCTCATGCCCAACCAGTAAATAGCTCGATTCTGGCAATGAAAACGGAATTCCAGTAGTAAATATCCAGGACATATTTAAGGTCCAACGTTTCGTTATATTAATCCAAGTAGTGGTACTAAAGTTATGTCGGCGGTCTGTATTGGCCCAAAACCAATTTCCTTCATTGAGTGCGTCGAACCTATTTTTAGTATAGGAAAGGGTATAACTTGTGATGGAACCAAACCATTTGTTTTTATATTCTACTTGAGCCTCTATACCATAGGATTTCGCCTCTCCGCTCGTAACTTTTTCGGCCCAGCTCAGTGTATCTTCAGTAATTCCTACATCAAATAAAGTATTGAGTATATTGCTTTTCGGCGAATTCGTAACGATTTGATGTTGTGTCTTATAGTAAACTTCTAAACCAAATTTCCAATGCTTCTTATCGTTATAAAATGCACCTAAACTCAATTGATCAGAGATTTGTGGTTTTATTTCATTTGAACTCGGAATCCAAATGTCTGTAGGTAAACCTATCGCAAATTGAGAATTTAAGAAATGTGCATACTGGATCATTCTTCCATACGATGCTTTTAAAGCGTAGTTCTTTGCGAATAGATAGGTCCCCATGATTCTTGGCTCTGCGTACATACGAACCGATTTCTTATAGTTATAACCACTCCATCGCAATCCCGCATTGAATGAAATTTTATCGTTTATTTTATGTTCGTCTTCTATATACAAGGCAAACTCCTCGTTGTATAAAACAGATTTATTCCTTATGCTGCTGGTGGAATCTACCTGTATCCCATTGCTCGGACTAAATCTATGAAATACAAATTGAGCACCCATTTTAATATGATTACGTTCGTTCATAAAATAATCGACATCGTACTTCCCTATAAAATCTCGTACTCCCGAATTAAAATCAATGCTTAATAATGGATCGCCTTGTTTATTTTTCGATGTAAAATCGGTATAAATAAAAGATGCATTTGAAAACCATTTAGGATGAAATATATGATTCCAACGTAAAGTAGTCGTCTGATTTCCCCAACCAATACTGCTGCTTAAGCCATAGCCATCCGTATTTTCTGTACCCGTGAATTTATCGTTACCCGAATAAGTACTTAAAAACAATCGATTCTTAGAATTTATTTTCCAAGTCAATTTTGCATTGAAATCGTTGAACACATATTTCACGTTTTGTCCTTCGATTGCCAACAAACTAATTAATCGATTGATATGGCTTGTTCTACCCGATAAAAAAAAAGTAAGTCGATCTTTTACAATTGGACCCTGAAAAGTTAATTTGGAAGCTACTATACCAGTACCAATTTCAGCCCTATAATTCTGCATGTCGCCATCCTTCGTTATCAACTCCACTACAGATGAAAGTCGGCCCCCATACCTCGCCGGAAATCCACTCTTAATTAAATTCATTTGCTTCAAGGCATCTTCATTCATAATGGAATATATACCGAAGGAATGAAAGGCATGATATATTGGTGCATCGTCAATAATAATAAGGTTTTGGTCGATGCTACCACCCCGAATCGTATACCCGTTGCTCAAATCTGTTTCGCGATTGACACCACTGTAATATCGAGTTGCAGCCAGCACATCTTTCTCGCCTAAAAATCTTGGTGTTTTCTCACGGATCTCATCGTTTACTTGATCCAATACAATTGATTTATGAAATGCTTTATCCTCAATTCTCAAATCATTGATTTCAATATCTTCTAATTTCAAAACCGTTTCCAATTCCCAATCGAGTCGAATGTTTTCCTTTGCTAACACATACTGGCGTTGCGGTTTATATCCTAGCATCTGCGTTTGAATAATAATGGTGTCCGATGTATATGGAATTGTCAATGAATAATAACCATAATTATTACTATAGGTAATGCTTTGGTCTTTTAAATTTTGAATAATTATTTCTGGAAGATGCTCCTTTGAATCTTTCTCTCGAACAAATCCGCTTATGGTAATTTTATCGTGTAATATTTGCGAAGGACTTAATATATATCCCGATTCAAGCTTTGTGTATTTTAATCCCGATGCGTTTGAAAAATTTATTAAGTCTGTGTTTAAGTCCTTCCCAGTAATCGTGAAATTAATCTTCTTTTTTAAATCAATTTTATCGCTGCTGTATGAAAATTTAATATTGTATTGTTTGCTAATTTTTTGAATAGCTTGCTTGATTGAAATTGAAGTATTTTGAGCCGAAGAAACCTTGGGTATGATGCAAGCCAACAAAGTCATACTCAACATTACAATTATGTACAACTTAAAATTCTTATTCATTGTAGCTTGACAATTTTGATGCCCATTACCCCTATTCTCCCAACCAAAGTAAAAACAATGCGATTAAAATTGGATTTTGTTGGTGCTTCTGAATAAAATCGCGAAGAGTAGCCAAAGCCTTACCCATTTGAGCTTCAACTGTTTTTATAGATATGTTTAAGATTTCTGCAATCTCTTTATAGCTCTTACCTTCGAAGCGACTTAAGACAAACACTTCTCTACGCTTTTCTGGTAACTGATCAATGGCTTCGTACAATGCTTTCTGCAATTCCTTCGCATCCATATGTTCCTCCGTTCGATAATCGGCTTCATCGTGATGCTGATTCAAAGGTATTTCATTGTTAGATTTTCGTGCTTGGGATTTAATATAATTTAATGCTCTATTACGTGCAGCAGTAAATAAATAGGCAGCTACCGAATCTGGTAATACCATTGTATCTCTACTCTCCCATATCTTCATAAACAATTGCTGAACCACATCCTCTGCTGCTTCCTCATCGTTCAACATATTGTTTACTCGCTTACAGAGATTCCCATAATGTCTTTTAAATAACATCTCAAAAGCCCTTGCATCATCGGCCTTAAGCTTTTGAAATAAATCTTCGTCGGTAATTGGGTAATTCATACGCTTACAAACGTACTAATATAAGTATTAATATTATGTAACGAAATGATTGAAAGAAAAATAAAAATCGGCCTCCATTTAGCCCCAATTCATTTTTTGAAAAAAAATTTTAAAAATAGTTAGTGTATTTAGTACACTTTCATTATATTCGTATAAATAAGTAAGGAAAAATATGAAAATAGGCATCAATGGATTTGGAAGAATAGGCAGATTGGTATTTAGAGCAGCAATAGAGCGCAAGGATATTGAGATTGTAGGGATTAATGATTTGGTGGATGCCGACTATATGGCTTATTTATTAAAGTACGATTCTACGCATGGAGCGTTTAAGGGAGAAGTAAAAGTAGAGTCGGGAGCATTAATTGTAAACGGACAAAAGATTCGCATCAGTGCAGAAAAGGATCCGGCAAATTTAAGATGGGATACAATTGGGGCTACACATATAGTAGAGAGTACGGGATTATTTTTGGATCAAAGCACTGCATCGGCACACTTAAAAGCCGGCGCAAAAAAGGTAATCATTTCGGCACCCGCAAAAGACGCTACCCCAACTTTTGTGATGGGTGTGAACCATACTCAATATCAGGCGGAGATGGATATAATTTCCAACGCTTCATGTACAACAAATTGTTTGGCGCCATTGGCAAAAGTGATACACGATCAATTTGGAATTGAGGAGGGATTGATGACAACTATACATGCGGTAACAGCGACACAAAAAACAGTCGACGGTCCATCGGCAAAAGATTGGAGAGGCGGAAGAGGTGCTTATCAGAATGTAATACCCTCATCGACAGGAGCAGCAAAAGCAGTGGGATTGGTCATTCCAGAATTGAAGGGAAAATTAACGGGCATGAGTTTTAGAGTACCGGTTCCGAATGTTTCGGTGGTCGATTTAACTTGTAAATTGAAAAATGCAACCGATTACGAAAGCATAAAAGCTGCGATTAGAAATGCATCGGAACAAGAGATGAAAGGCATTATGGGATATACAGAAGATCCGGTGGTTTCGAGCGATTTTATGGGCGATGCGCGTACCTGTATTTTCGATGCTGATGCTGGTATTATGCTGAGTCCAAAATTTGTAAAACTTGTGGCATGGTACGATAATGAGTGGGGCTATTCGAACAAGTTAGTCGACTTGATGCAATACGTCTATGAGGCCGATAAAAAAATGAATGTATTGGCCATATAAAATAAAGAAGCTTAGTGTTTGTAGTATAATTAGGGGTAAGAACAGGTGGTTCTTCCCCTTTTTTATTAGCTTTACATTTAACCCCTAAACTATGAGTATAATTATTAAAGGTACCGGCTCTTTCATTCCGAAGAATGAAATTAAGAACGAAGATTTTTTCAAACACGAATTCAGATCAGAAGATGGCGATCTTTTACCTCAGGGAAATGAAACCATCATCCGAAAATTTAAAGACATCACTGGCATTCGTTCGAGACGTTATGCCGATGATACGATGTTGAGTTCCGATATGGGAACACAAGCAGCTTTGCGTGCCATTGAAGATGCCGGAATTGATAAAGAAGAAATCGACCTCATAATTTTCGCACATAATTTTGGTAATATTCCTAAATATACTGTTCAGACCGATGTTGTGCCAAGTTTAGCCACTCGTGTGAAATACGATTTGAAAATTGAGAACAACGATTGTGTGGCATTTGATATATTGTATGGTTGTCCGGGTTGGGTTCAAGGGGTAATTCTTGCTCGACAATATATTTTAGCTGGCGATGCAAAACATGTATTGGTAATAGGTTCCGAAACATTATCGAGAGTCATCGATCCATTCGATAGAGATTCTATGATTTATTCCGATGGTGCAGGCGCGGCAATTATTTCCTATTCAGAAGAACCGAATACTGGCATCTTAAGCGTGGCCAGTCAAACTTTTACAAGCAAAGAAGCATACTATTTATATTACGGGCATTCCTATAACAAGGACTTTACACCTGAAACGCGATATATAAAAATGCATGGCAGAAAAATTTATGAATTTGCATTGAATCAAGTTCCATTGGCCATGAAAAAATGTTTAGACAAATCGGGACATAATATTCAATCATTGAAGAAAGTATTCATTCATCAAGCGAATGAAAAAATGGACGAAGCAATCATCGAGCGATTTTATAAATTATACGATGTTGATACAATACCCGAGTACATTATGCCTATGAGCATTCACGAATTGGGAAACAGTTCTGTTGCTACGGTTCCAACACTTTTTGATCTTGTTCGAAAAAATAAAATAGAACATCATTCCATTTCGAAGGGCGATGTAGTGATGCTTTGCTCAGTTGGTGCGGGAATGAGTGTGAATGCTATTTTGTTAAGTTATTAGGAAATTAAGTTATTAAGAAACTAAGTTATTTGAAAATTAAGTTATTTGAAAATTAAGGAACTATCAATTGATTGCGAAACCCTTAATAACTTAATAACCCAATTCCTTAATAACCTAATTCCTAAATAACTTAATTCCCAAATTCCTAGTAACAATTATCGTTGAACAATAACACCTCTCAAAGATTCAAGTAATGCTCCAAGTTCAGAAACAATTGCTTGATCGGTTACTCCGTTCTTCGCTGCTCCTGCTACTACATCGGCAATAAAACGATCATAAGAAGCATTATCGGCTTTCAATGCCATGCGATTATTTTGTGCAGGGTCATGTGCTGCGGCCATTGACGCAATTCCATTGTAAGCGAAATTTTTTGCGCCAGTAGCAACACAGAAAAAGTCGGTAAGATTTTTACTCAAGGCCGTAAATCCTGTTGTATTACCAGAAGTCACTTCCATTAATAACACTTGGAAATATGGTTGAAGTTCTGGATCACCAGCAATAATTAATATAGTACTATCAACCACCGATCGTAATCCAAGTCGACCTTGTTCAATCATCTGCGAAGGATTAGCTGGATCGGCAACCATAGTAGTACCACCTAATTTATCGTACAAAGTTGGACTGGTAGGTGTAGGTGTCGACTCTTTATCGTCTTCTTTACAAGAAGCGAAAAATAATGAAGTACTTAGCAATGCGATGCATGCGATTTTTGTTCTATTCATAGTATTTGATTTTGATTAATTTATTATTGAATAACTTTTGTAATGACACTACTTAATTTATAGGTAAAACTAGATTTATCAATTATAGGACAAGCTCCACTAAGAGCTTCTGCATCGACCTTAAATGGTTTGAAATTGTAATTAAAAATTTGTTGTATTGCAGAACTAATGTATTCCTGCGATTGCATATCGGGATTATAGGAGTAAACTAAAATATTATCTTCCAAATTAAAGTGAGCTGCATCAACTCCATGCATTCCAAGAACTGTATTTTTAATTTTCATTGCATCGAGCGAGTCGACATTCTCCATAAAATCAATTCTTGCTAATTGTCTGTTGCGAGGGTCTTTATCTTTAGTGACTAAATAAATATGCACTACTAAAACCAAGAAAAGTACAAGGACAGTAGCTAAGGAAGCGATGGTCCATTTTATAAATTTTGCTCTCATAGTATAATATTTTAGGGGATGTACGAGAACTTTTATAAGATGGATTTATGTATTAGATAAAAAATTACTTATTGAACATAATATTATATTATCAAATAAAAACAAGTAAATGAGCTAATTACAAACAATAGTCTTAATGTGATTTGCTGAAAGGCTTGAAAACATTAAGGTTTTTCACATAGTGTTAATAATTATTTTTTTAGCACATCTTGATTTTCTCAGAATTTACATCTTCCTTTATGTAATAAAATCAATGGTTTCAGAGGAAACAAAAAATCAAACATAAGTATTAACTAAATTTTAAACACAATTATGAACAAAGCAGAATTAATTGAAGCTATGGCTTCAGGCTCAAAATTGACTAAAGCAGATGCAGGTAGAGCATTAGATGCATTTTTAGATGCAACTACAAAAGCTTTAAAGAAAGGTGATAAACTTACTTTAGTAGGTTTTGGTACTTTTTCAGTAACTAAGAGACCAGCTCGTACAGGTCGTAACCCTAAGACTGGTAAAGCAATTAAAATTGCTGCTAAGAAAGTTGCTAAATTCAAAGCTGGTGCAGCATTAGCAAAAGTTGTAAACAAGTAATTTTTTTTACAACCAATAAAAAAAAGCGTCGAAAAATTTTCGACGCTTTTTTTATGATTCAAATTTTACCTATTCTAGGTTATACCTTTTAATTCTTCACTCTTCACTTTTCATTTACTCCCTACCAGCCATAAGGATGCAAATTAATCGTACTTGGATGTCGAGTAGGCTGAATACTCAACACAGGAGTTTTAGAATGATTTACTAATTGTTGCGCAACAGGTCCCATTATAAAATCAACGATATCTTCATTCTCCATATCGGCCATCACCATTAATAAATCCACTTCTTGTTCTTTTGCGCACTTTAATATTTCTTTTGCAGCATTACCTTGAGTAATAAACAAACGATTTGGTATTTTTTTATCGTCGATCATATCTTTTATTTGTGCTGCTTCTAATTCAATTTTGCGTAAATGAGATTCTTCTAATTCTGTATCGATTCCAAGTGTAATTAATTCGGCTTTGAACCATTGAGCATAATTAATTGCAAATTTTACTTTTTGACGAGAGTAAGGATCGTCTTTGAATGGCATTAAAATTCTTTTAATACCATGATCTTTCATTTTTTGTTGTACAGAAAGTACAGGGCATTTTGCATCTGAAATAATTCTTACAGCATTGCTACCAATAATAAATTCTCTAAAGCCAGAGACACCATGAGTACTCATTACAATCATATCGAACGCATGCTCATTCGCATAGTCGCTAATAACTCTATGGCTTCTACCAAACTCAACATGAGTGGTAAATTTTATACCATGTTGTTGTTCTAACTTTGAACTGAGTTCCGACATCTGCTTCGATTTAAGTGCAAGCATTTCAACTTCACGCTGAACAATTTCTTCTGTGTTTAGATAAAAGTCGCCAGGAACTGCCATCGTTAAAAGTTCTTCAATAACATGAAATAAATGTATTTCTGAACCATGAATTTTAGCAATTGCTATGGCATAATCTACAGCATAGAAGGATAATTCTGAGAAATCTGTAGGTATTAAAATTTTTTTGATTTCCATGATGGTTTAATTTAATACACAATTATACTATTTTGATTTCTTAAAAAACATGATAATAATCATTCTCTCTCAAACTGTTGTAAAATCTTAGTACCTAACGAGATATTATAAATAAATTTTAATAATTTAGTGAATCTTACCCAAAACAATTTTTGTAAGTATAATTAAACAAACAATTTTATATGAAAAAAACACTTTTACTTTTATGTGTAAGTGCATTGGCATTTAATGTAAGTAATGCTCAAATCAGTTTTAACGACGATTTTGAGTCTTATAATGCTGGTGCAAAATTAGGTCCACAATCGCCTAATTGGACTACTTGGAGCAATGCTGATGGTGGTACTGAGGATGTTAACGTAGTAACAACGGATGCAAATTCAGGAACTAAATCCATTTATTTCTCTTCAACAAGTACTAATGGTGGGCCTGCCGATGTAGTACTTCCATTCGGAGGTGTTCACAATACGGGTACTTTCAAATTTATTTCATGGTTTAAAGTTCCTGCAAATAAATCGGCTTACTTCAATTTCCAAGGTGCTGCAACAATTGGTACAACTTGGGCAATGGATTGCTATATGAATGCAGATGGAACATTACAAATTGGCAATGCAACTAATTTGTTCTTGACAGGAAATTACCCTCAAGCAAAATGGTTCGAATTACGTGCTGAAATTAATTTGAATGCAAATTCATGGTCAATTTATGTTGATTCAAATTTAGTAGGAACATTTAGCAACAATGTAAATCAAATTGCTTCCGTCGACTTATACCCTGCCAATGCTCAAGCAGCATTTTGGGTAGATGATGTTTCTTTTGAATATACTCCTTATACCTTACCAAATGTAAATGCTGCATTAACTTCGTTCAATATACCGAATGGAATTGTTGGACAAGAGAAAACACCTTCATTAAGCATTAGAAATTTAGGTCAATCGGCAATCCAATCTTTTGACTTAAAAATAAAATACGACGATGATTCAATAACTAAAAATATTACTGGCATTAATGTGGCTTCATTAGCAACATATACTGTTAGCTTCTCAGAATTTTTCGTATTAAAAGAAGGAAATATTACTGCAACTGCGGTTATATCGAATGTAAATGCTGCAGGTAATGACGGCGATTCGAACGATGACACTAAACAGATCAGTTTGAATCCAGTTAAAGCAGCAGAAGGTAAAAAAATCTTTGCAGAAGAAGGAACTGGTACTTGGTGCCAATGGTGTCCAAGAGGAGCTGTATTTATGGATTATATGGAAGATAACTATCACGATTTCTTCGTAGGTGTTGCCGTTCACAACAATGACCCAATGGTTTATCCAGAATACGATAACGGTGTAGGTGGTTTCATCCCAGGATATCCAAGTGTAATTATGGATAGAAACACTGTGATCGATCCTAGTGATATGGAGCCAGATTTCTTAGGTAAAGTTATTCAAGCACCTGTAGGAATCATTACGAATGGTGCAACATATGATTCATTAACAAGAACATTAAAAATATCTTTAACTACTACTTTAACTTCAGACATTGCTGGAAATTATAAAGTTGCTTGTGTATTAACAGAAGATAGTGTACGTGGTACAGGAAGTGCTTACAACCAAGCAAATGCATATGCAGGTGGTACGTATGGCCCTATGGGTGGTTATGAATTATTAGCAAATCCTGTCCCTGCAAATAGAATGGTTTACGATCACGTTGCTCGTATTATTTCTCCAAATTTTTATGGTTATGAAAACGCATTTGGTGCAAATGCCGATAGTGGTCAATCGGTTACCCATACATTAACCTATAGCTTACCAGCTTCTTGGAGACTTAATAAAATTAATATTATTGGAGTAATTTTCGATGAGAATGGAATGGCAAGCAATGCAAGTAAATCGACGATAGCAGAAGCCGTTTCAAATGGTTACGTAATCGGTACTGAAATTGGTGGTAATGTTGTGGGTATTGATAAATTAGCTGGTCCAGATGCTATTCGCTTAGCTCCAAATCCAAGCAATGGGGTATCAAACGTACTTATCGATTTAGTAAGTGATGCAAATGTAGAAGTTGAAATCTATTCTATCACTGGTGCTTTAATTAGTAAAAAAGATTACGGAATGTTAAATGGTGCCTTCGAACTACCAATCAATGTTTCGGAATTAAACACTGGAATTTACATGGTGAATGTAAAAGTTGATGGTGATTTAAAAGTTTTAAAATTAATGAAACAATAATTTTAAAATCATAGAAATATAAAAGGCGCTGAAGTTTTTCAGCGCCTTTTTTTCTTTATTCTTGTATTATAATTTTCTGTTCAAATACTGAACTTGAATTATGAATTCTTATAACATAAATGCCAGGCTGATTGTATTCCATCTCAATACTTTGAAGTGATGGACTGCCCTGTATACGCATCGATTTCATAACTTGTCCCAATACATTTATAATTTCTACATTTAAAACTTCAGGTTGTTGAGTTTGAATATCGATGTAAAACTTACCAGTATTCGGATTAGGTCGAACATTCGCATTCAACACATATTTATCAGAATTCAATCCAACAAATTGAGCTAAGAAATTATCCGAAATATTACTACAACTTAATGTTGAATCGAATACTTCAACCGTATACTCCCCTTCTTCATCTATATGTATTGCCGATGTATCGGTATTTGCAATTTCAACACCTCCTAGGTACCATTGATAGGCAAAATAATTCGGGTCTGTATTTAGAACAGAATCTGTTTGGGCTATACTAGGTTTTGTTGGTAATGCATTAAAACTAACCATAAACGTATCGGTATTTGTTGTGCAATTGATTGCAGTACTTAAAACTGCATAATAAGCACCATCTTCGCTAACAAGTAAGTCTGGTTGATTTGCATTCGGTATCATTGAACTGTTTTTATACCATTGTACGCTTGCATTAGTTGATAAGTTTAAAACAATAGTGTCGCCATCACATATTGGATCGGTGGTACTAGGTGACACGAATGCTTTTAACGGTTTATCGACAATTGATACAACTACATCGGCAGAAATATTACTGCAATTATTTAAATCGAAAACTTCTACCTTATATGTACCAGCCTCCGTAACATTTATTGTATTTGAATTCTCATTGGGTATAATATTTCCGTTTTTATACCATACATAATTATTAGCACTAGCATTTGTACTCAATTGTGCAGGCTCACCTGTACAAAAAGTATAAGGCCCATTTATTACAGGTATTGCAGGTTGATTTAAAACAGTTATTAAAACTGTTGCCGATAATACGGAACATGTTCCATTATCAACTTCTACATTATACTCACCCGATTGTTTTGCATAATATTCATTACTATTTGCATTTGGAATAATTATTCCATCTCTGTACCATTGATAACTATAATTCGCATTGAAATCTGTGATAATATAAGTTGAATCACCAGGACAAATTGCTGTAGGTGCAAATGCAGTAATATTAGCTGTTAGATTCGAAGCACTCAATTTAAAAATACCTCCGGTACTGCTGTTGGTGTTAAATCCACCCGAATAAATTGTGGAAGCATCATATGCGCGTATAACTGTATGTTGAATATTATCTACCATTGTCCAATTCAATCCTCCATCCGTACTGTATGCTGTACCTGTAGATGAGGTACTTGCATTTGCACCTGATATATAATAGGTATTGCTTGTTCCTGGCACATATGCAATTGCATTCTTGTCGACAATTGTATTAAAACTTGTATTCACTAAAGACCAAGTACTACCACCATTAGAGGTAGAATAAATTAAGCCATTATTCCCAGTACCTGAATTACAAATCATCAATCCATTGTTTTGATCTTTGAATGATAAATCAACAATTGAATTGACATTGGGGAAAGGACCATTGGAAACAGTCCAAGTGAGACCTTTATCAATACTTTTAAAAATTCTACCCTTATATGTTGGATACCAAATCGTATTACCTAAAGTGGTAAAATATCCCACTGTACCATATTCATCAGCCGCTAAAACTGCAGGAATATTTCCTTGTGCTACACGTGTCCAAGTAGTACCTCCATTATTCGTTGTGTAAAATTCTAAATAACCATCCGCTGGATCGCCTAGGGCAACACCATCCAATTTATTAAAGAAATGAACTACATTAATAAAGGAAGCTGCAGTTGAAAAACTAGCAGTGCTTTGGCGCGTCCATGTAGTTCCTCCATTTGTTGTATAATAAACTCCTTGCAAGGTATTACTTACGGCAACAGGATAAACAGAAGCCCATGCAGTGTCGGCATTATATGCATGAATATTTGCTAAGCCATATGATGTTCCTAGACCCGCTGTGTTGATAGCACCTGGTGTCCATGTTGCGCCAGCATTTGTAGTTTTTGTATAATCTCTAATCGTTGAATTAGCTCCGGAACCATCGTATGCAACTGCCCAAGCTATATTTTGATTAACAATATTAAAATCATTAATACCTCTAGAAGCAGTTGTGAAACCCGAAGCTTGTGTATTCCAATTAATACAACTTACTTGCCCAACTTGATTCACAGTAATGTAAGCTAATTTTGTAATTGAGTCGGAACCAGCTGAGTTGGTAACTACTAATTTCACATCATATGTTCCTGGTGTATTATAAACAACATTGACATTTTGTGTAGTAGCACTTGATGGTGTAGCACCATTCATTGTCCATTTCCAAGCAGTTGGCGTGTTCGAAGAATTATCAGATAATGTAATTGGAGTTCCTGTAAAAACTGTTGTTTGATTTGCAGTGAAATTTGCAAGAGGTGCAACGCTTACAACATTTAATGGCGACTCCCATAATCCTCTACCATAAGTAGCTGCTCTAATTTTTGATGCTCCATAATGAATCTCTAAGTCAGACACTTTTACATTAGGTAAATTAGTCATGAAAGGTGTCCAAGCTACAGAATTACTTTTGTAGTAAACCCCTACATCGGTACCGATATAAATGGCATCGTTTGAATTATTTTCATATACGATACAGTTTACTGGTAGATTTGGTAAGCCTGCTGAAATGTTCGTCCAATTGCTACCGCCATTACTACTATAAAAAACTTTATTCGATGAATTGTATCCCGAAAAAGTTGCCCAAATTTTATTGGGGTCAGTATTCGAAATTGCAACCTCTGTTAAATACGATTGACCTACTGGAAGACCTGTAGCTATGGATGTCCAGGTACTACCACCATTATTAGTCCTAAATAATTTACTTCCATTTCCCGCATACATTACATCTGGATTACTCGCAGAAATCTTTAAAATTTCATGTAATTCTCCTCCCGATAAATTTGCTGTTAATGCAGTCCAAGTAGAACCTGAATTCGTCGATTTATATACTCTATCGTATCCAGCAAAAATTGTTGTATTAGTATTTGGATGCAATACATATGGAGTTATCCAAGCGCCATCTGGAGCTGCACTAGGAGTGATGTTTGTAAAGCTTGCGCCACCATTTGTTGACCTTTGCAAAGCCCCGAATTGATAACTAGCGTATACTATATTTGAATTTGTATAATCGACTAAACACTGCATCCCATCGCCCCCAAATACTGCTCTCCAAGCACCATTTATGTGTCTATTTGTACCATTGTCCTGTGCTCCAGCATATGTAATAGTTGCATCCGTTGCTGCGGAACTCAATCGATAAAATTGTGTAATTTGCAATCCATTGCTTAAGTCCGTCCATGATGAACCACCGTTAGTAGATTTTCTAATACCTCCATCATTACCTGAAAAGATGGTCGATGTGTTGGGTTGAAATTCAAAGATGTGCTGATCGGCATGTACGTATGGTAAAGTACCTGAATTACCTGCATACCAATGTCCTGTAATTGTAAATGATGTTCCACCGTTTGTCGACTTCCACACATTAATTCCACCCACATAAATTAAATTTGCATCTAATGGCGATACAGCCAATGCTAAATCATACCATCCTTGTCCTCCCATATCTGAGCCTAACTCATCTCCAGAAAGTACATTCGGAGTATTGTTTACTTGCGTATAACTTGATCCACTATTTGTGGACTTGTACAATGCCTTATAACCATAATTTCCATCGGCAGCCAATACATAAACCGTATTCGGTGATGCAGGAGAAACTGCAACCGACATTCTTACGATGTCTGAGCTAGGTAATCCAGTAGCTTGAGTAAAACTTGTGCCACCATTAGTTGAATAGTACATTTTAGCTGTACCCGACCAATTAAATCCTGCAGCATATACAATATTTGGATCTCCTGGTTTAAACTCCCCATCAAAGAAAATATTTCCAGCCAAGGTATTTGTCCAGCTTACACCAGCATTGCTCGTTCTATAAATTCCATTATTTGTAAATGCAACCAATACATCAGGATTCACTGGATTAATTAATAATCTACCTATTCTATTATAACTCGAAGTTTGGAAAGTCAAACCAGTACTCGACCAAGTTGCACCAGCATCGGTACTCTTCAATACACCTATACTGTACGTATCGCCTGCGTCGGCATCGCCTGTTGCAATATACATGATGTTAGAATTCGTTGGATGAATCGCAACATCGGAAACTCCTAAAGTACTAAATCCATCGGTGTTCGATGTCCATGAAGTTCCCGCATTCGTTGACTTCCAAAGTCCACCACCAGGTGTACCTATCCATATGATATTACTATTTTGTGGGTCAAATCGAATGCAATTAATTCGGCCAATACCTTGATGTGCATAGCCCAAACCATTCACTGGAACATTTGTGGGTCCCATTGCCGTCCAATTACTAGAACTCATCGACCTATTCATTTGACTCGAGCGTTCAATAATTTGATTTAATTCCTCTTGAATTAAATTGTTTGGTAAATAACCCGTAGGATATACTCTTGGCTTCATAAATTCCTCGTACCTCTTGAAAGGCTTATAACCTTTACCTTTTGGCACTTCCTTCCCTCTCCAATATTCGTAAAACGCTGCTTGTACGTCGTAAAAATTCGATTCGGGATTCAACATTTTTTGAACCCAATCTGTTTCCTTGGGCTCTTGTGCGAATGCTGTTTGTACAATTAATAAAACAGCAATCAATAATCGGGTAATGAACTTCATATGTTGTTTGGTTTATATCGGAATTTGTTTATTTTCAATCCACCTAGCCTGTGGCAATTTTTTCAAGTATGCTTTATTATCTTGAAAATACATTAGCATCAATGCCCTACTGTCCTTGTCAAATCGAACTGTTCTGCTCTTCAATACAATCGTATCGTATGCCGATGTGTTAGCACTAAGTATACTTAACTGCGTATCCAATGTGTCTGAATCGTAAATAATTTTTGCTGAGTCCATCGATTTGAATCCTTTTTTTACTAAAAGTTTTAATTCAATGGTATGATAGGGTTGGGAAATTTTCTGACCGGTTATAATTTTTCTTGCGCTCAAATCTAGCACCTTTATTTTACTCGAAAAACAAGAGGTAAAAATTGAAAGAATTAGAATTAATGAATATAATTTAAAAGGCATTGGATAATTTATCCCTAAGATAACATATTTTTTTATTGCCTTCACATACCATTTTATAGGTATAAAGGAATATATTTCAGTCATTTATACGAATTCATTAGGATTATTCATTTATATAGTTCATCTTTGTGGAAGTATTCTAGATCAAATCAATTTCTGATTTAACAAACAGCAAGTTTTTCTGGTTCAATAGTACTAATCAATCAAAACGATTGATTTAACAAATTTTTTATATATAACAAACAATGCAAGGAAAAGTAAAATTTTTTAATTACTCAAAAGGTTTTGGGTTTATTACATCAGAAGAAACAGGCGAAGACATTTTCGTTCACAGCAGTGGCCTTAAGGAAGAAATCCGCGAGAACGATGTTGTTCAGTTCGAATTAGAACGTGGTAAAAAAGGCATGAATGCAGTTAACGTTAAAATCATTAACTAATATTCACCCCAATTTGAAGGAAAAGAGCGAGTATATACTCGCTCTTTTTTATTTTATAGTCTCTTTAATTTTACCGCACTTCATCATTTTATTTCCGAAATAAGGATTTCGAATTGCATTCTCATTCGTAATCCAATATCCGCCATTATCATTATCGGCCATTGGGCAATACGCGATATAAGCAGCACCTGTTTTGATTTTATTTGCTTTAAGCAAACTTATCATTTGAGTATTCAATTGTAAGAAATATCTACGTTGTATCTCTACATCATTTTCATTAGAAATTTTCACAGCAGATTTTATTGCTGGAGTGTTCGGTTTAAAACTTGCAAGCGCAGTACTTAATTCTTTAGCTCTTAATTTTGCATTTGCAGCATCGGTACCTACCAAGGCATCTTTTAATGCAAGGTATTTTTCAAGCACGAGTGTAAATTTATCGTCAACAAATTTCAAACCTGTATTATCTGCTTGTTGTGTTGTTTCCGATTTAACGATTTCGATTACCGAAGTTGTAGCACTTGCGAATAGTTGATAGGATAAACCTAAAACGAATGTCATTAAAAATAATTTTTTCATAATCTATTATTTTACTAATTCTGAATTAAATCCTGCAGCTTTAACTGCTGCTTGAATATCAATGTTGATATCTTCTTTAGTTTTTACAAGTAATATTTTTTCTGGATTTGCAACATCCACATTCCATTCAATAATCTCGTCAAGATCGTTTAAAAATGGTTTCACCTTTTCTACACAACCCATGCATTTGATATTGGTTTTAAATTTTGATTCTTTCATAAATATATATATTTTAATTAATAATTTTTAATCCAATTTCATCCCTTTTAATCGTAAACTATTACCAACCACACTGATAGAGCTCAATGCCATGGCTGCACCCGCTATCATGGGGTCTAATAAGAATCCATTAATGGGATATAAAATCCCGGCAGCAATGGGGATACCGATTACGTTATAAATAAAGGCCCAAAATAAATTTTGTTTTAAACCAGAGATGGTATGTTTCGACAATTGAATGGCTTTAGGAATTAGCAATAAGTCGGAACTCATCAATGTTATTTTCGCAACATCCATAGCAATGTCTGTTCCTTTAGCCATGGCTATACTTACATTCGCTAATGCTAAAGCTTCAGTATCGTTAATCCCGTCGCCTACCATTGCAACTACCTTTCCTTTACTTTGCATTTCTCGTACAAAGTTTGCTTTATCGGCAGGCATAGCTGATGCTTTATAATAATCAATACCAACTTGTGCAGCAACAGATTTGGCAGTTTGTTCATTATCGCCTGTAAACATATATACATCAATCCCCAAACTTTTTAATGCTTGAACAGCCTGTCTGGAACTATCCTTGATCTTATCGGAGATACTATAATAGGCAAGTACTTCTGACTCATTAGCAAACCAAATAATTGTGTTCGCATTTTCTTGCAATCTTTGTGCTTCTGACATCATAGTATCTGGCACATTCAATCCATGTTCTTGTATTAACTTTAAATTTCCAAGCCAATACCTTTCATTATCGATGCTTGCTTGCACACCCATTCCTGTGATGGATTCGAATGCATCTATCGAGATATTTACCGGTTTATTTTCATCAAAGGAATTAAGTATTGCATCTGCTAATGGGTGTTCCGATTTCGCTTCTATTGCATATAAAATAGCTCGATGTTTTACTGAAGCATTAGGATTCCAATACGAATTATTTACGATTGGTTTACCTTCAGTAATGGTACCTGTTTTATCGAGGACCACTACATCGACCTTATGGGCTTGCTCTAAACTTTCTGCATCTTTAATTAAGATGTTGTGATTTGCACCAATACCAACACCCACCATAATTGCTGTAGGAGTTGCTAATCCCAAAGCACATGGACATGCGATAACTAAAACTGTAACTGCGTTTAGAAGGGCATAACTAAAGGCATTCTCATCGGCAAAATTCCACCATAGTAAAAAGGTAAGAATTGAAATGATTATAACAATTGGAACAAAAATTCCAGAAATTTTGTCAACTAATTTTTGCACTGGAGCTTTAGAACCCTGAGCTTCTTGTACGGTTTTTATGATTTGCGATAACAAAGTATCGGCAGCAATTTTTTCTGCTTTAAATTTAAAGGAACCTTTCTGATTTATGGTACCTGCAAAAACCTTTGTACCTATATGCTTTTCAACAGGAATTGGCTCTCCCGATATCATGCTTTCATCTACGAAGGAACTGCCTTCCAAAAGGGTACCATCGACCGGAATTTTTTCACCAGGTTTTACAAGAATAATATCATTTACTTGCGCATCTTTAATTGGTATAGTTTTCTCTACGCCCTCTCGTATTACAACTAATGTTTTAGCTTGTAGTCCCATTAATTTTTTGATGGCCGATGAAGTGCTGGACTTGGCTTTTTCTTCGAGTAGTTTACCTAATGAAATAAAACTAATTACTACCGCTGCTGCTTCGTAGTACACGTGCGCATGAAGTCCGCGTGCATGCCAAAAATCTTGAAAAAAAGTATTGAACAAAGAAAATAAAAATGCAATACTCGTGCTTAGTGCAACGAGGGTATCCATGTTTGCTTTTAAGTGCTTGGCTTGTTTAAATGCATTGATAAAAAAAGATCTTCCAAAATAAAAAATGACGGGCGTGCTAAACAAGAGCATGATTTCATTTGCATAAGGTATGTCCATAAAAAACATACCTATAACCACAACTGGAATTGTTAGCAGGATTGAAATTATAGTATTCCGTTTTAATTGTTCGTAACGATTTTGATTAGATTCGTTTTGGAGTTCTTCTTGATTCTCCTCATCGATGATCAGGTCGTAACCAATAGACTGTACAGCATTTTTTAAGTTTTCAGGAGCTGTCCCTTTCTTAAATTCAACCGATACCGATGCATTCGCATAATTAACATTTGCGTTGATTACACCTTCTGTATTTTTCAAAATTGATTCCACACTAACTGCGCATGCCGCACAGCTCATCTCTAGGACTGGATATGTTTTTTTAACGCGATCTTCCATACTCTTGAATTGATATACAAAAGTACCTAAGGATTTTACTAAGCGTTTATAGTTTTATCGAAATGATTTATATAATTTCTCTTAAATCTTATCGATAGCATTACGTACATGCTGATGAGACTTTTTAAATGCAGATGGACTTAGTCCTGTGATTTTTTTGAATTGTGCAGAGAGATGCGCAACGGAACTGTATGCTAATTGATTGGCAATTTCAGAAATATTTAATTCATCGTAAACAATCAATTCTTTTACCTTTTCTATTTTTTGTTTTATGATGTATTGCTCTAATGTTATTCCTTCTACTGAGGAGAAAAGGCTGCTTAAATAGTTGTAATCGTAATGCAGTTCATCGGATAAATATGCCGACCAATTGAGCTTCATATCTAAGGATTCGGAATGGTGAATTTTTTGAATGATTAGATTTTTGATTTGTTCTATTAATCGTGCTTTTTTATCGTCAATTAACTCAAAGCCCAATGCACGCAATGCATCAGCAATTTTCGTTAATTTATCTGTATTTAGCTCAGCTTCTTGAATATGGACTTCACCTAAATCAATACGATTGGGCGTATATCCCAATGATTTCATAGTAGCATCGACCACCATAACACATCGATTACAAACCATATTTTTTACGTAGAGCACCATTATTTTAAATTTACTTGAATCGTTTGAGCAGCCATATTTGCTTTATCTCTTGCATTTTGAATAGAATCTCCTAATGCTAAAGCAACTGCCATTCTTCTTTCTCCTTGTACTTCAGGTTTTCCGAAAATTCTTAATTGAGTATCGGGCTCTTGCAATGCTTTTTCTAAGCCAGAATAGATCAGTTCTTTTGAATTTCCATGTACCAATATAACACTACTTGCAGCAGGTCCATACTGTCTGATGTTCGGTATGGGCAAACCAAGAATTGCGCGCACGTGTAAGGCAAACTCAGATAAGTTTTGAGATATCATGGTTACCATTCCCGTGTCGTGCGGACGAGGAGATAATTCAGAAAAATAAACTTCGTCATTCTTAACAAAAAATTCGACCCCAAATATTCCCCAACCACCTAAAGCAAGAACTACTTTTTCAGAAATTTGTTTGGCTTTTTCTAATGCGATTGTCGACATTTCCTGTGGCTGCCAAGATTCTTGATAATCGCCATTTTCTTGTCGGTGACCTATAGGTTCACAAAAACTTACGCCATCTCGATGAGAAATTGTTAATAAGGTGATTTCAAAATCAAAATCGACAAAGCCTTCAATAATCACTTTTCCGGCGCCAGCTCTACCACCTTCTTGGGCGTAATTCCAGGCTTTTTGAATATCTTGTTCTGATTTAAGAACTGATTGTCCTTTACCCGATGAGCTCATCACGGGTTTAACAACACATGGAAAACCAATCTCTTTAACTTTGTTTTCAAACTCTTCAAAATCTTGAGCAAATCGGTACGTGGAAGTTTTCAATTTTAATTCTTCAGCCGCTAAAGTTCTAATCCCTTCTCTATTCATGGTTAAAAATGCGGCCTTTGCCGATGGTACCACATGGAATCCTTCCTTCTCTAGTTCTATTAATGCTTCTGTAGCGATGGCTTCTACCTCTGGTACAATAAAATTCGGCTGTTCTTTACGAACAATATCCTTGAGCGCTTCTGCATCGAGCATCGATATTACATAGTGTCTATGAGCAACTTGCATCGCAGGAGCATTGGCATATTTATCTACTGCAATAACCTCTACTCCATAACGTTGAAATTCCAATACAACTTCTTTGCCTAATTCTCCTGAGCCGAGTAATAAAACTTTAGTTGCACTTGGGCTGTTAGGAGTACCTATATGAATCATACTTAACAAAAATATGATGCGAAATTACTTATTATTCTTTGAAATAAATTTTTATAGTCCTAAATTGTTAGTCTAATAGTAAAGCATTTGATGGAAATATTAAAACCAAAAAATGAAGCAGCACGCTTAAAAGCATTAAAGCAATATAACATTTGGCACAGTGGTCAGGAAAGAGAGTTTGATCGACTTACTGAAATGGCGAGTATCATTTTTGAAGTGCCTATGTCGACCATCTCCATAATAGGTGATGACATACAATGGTTGAAATCAGCGGTTGGTTTAGACACCGATGATATCAAAAGAGAACAATCCATTTGCACAGTAACCATTTTAGAAGATCGATTGTTAGAAATTAACGATACACTAACTGATAAACGATTTAATAATCTCGACTGTGTAGTTGAAGATCCAAACATTCGATTTTATGCTGGATATCCGATAATCGATAAAAATGGATATGCATTAGGGTCGATGTGTGTATTGGATAATAAGCCCAATAAACTTACAGAAGTACAAAGGAAAATATTAAAATTATTAGCCGAAGAAGCAGCGGCGCTTATTCAAGAACGAAAGGTTAGAGAAAATACGAAGAACTTTGAAAAGATTTTTAATTCGTCCGATGATCTTATTTGTATTGCAAACACAGAAGGTTTTTTCGAACGGATCAATCCAGGCTTTATTAAAGTCTTAGGGTACGATGAACAAACATTGTTAAATAAACAATACTTTGAATTCATTCATCCAGACGATATCACATCGACAAAAAAAATATTAGATGAACTTTCAAAGGGCAAATCCATCAATAATTTCATCAATCGATTTAAGACCATTGAAAATGATATTCGATATATTGAATGGTTAGCAAATCCAGATTCTAGTTCTAATATTATTTACGCCATAGGAAGAGATATTACCGACTCCATTCTCGCGCAAAAGAAAGTTGAAGAAAGTGAAACCAAACTGAGTTTATTTTTTGAAAACTCACAAGGGCTTATGTGCACGCATGACTTAGAAGGTAATTTCTTAACACTTAATCAAGCAGGTGCTGCAATTTTAGGATATAAAACCGAAGAATTAATAGGAAAAAATCTAAGTTATATTATACCAGAAAAGTATCACGATGAGTTACAGCAGTATTTAGTACAAATCAATAAATACGGTAAGGCATCCGGCAATATGGTTACACAACATAAAAACGGAAGTGTGAAGATCTGGATGTTTAATAATGTTGTTGAAAATTCTAACGGTCAAAATAAATATGTTATTGGGAATTCAATTGATATAACAGAGCGATATCATCTTGAGAGAGATTTGGTAAAAACTAAATCATTTTTAGAACAAACAAATCAGTTAGCAAGAGTTGGAGGATGGGAGGTTGATTTAATTAAGAATACCGTTTATTGGACAGATATAACAAAAGAAATTCATGAAGTACCATCGGACTTTGTTCCTGATTTAGAAAAAGGTTTGTCGTTTTACGAAGAAGGGCCTGATAGAGATGCAATGATCAAAGCGGTTGAAGATGGAATAAAACATAATCGAAATTGGGATATAGAGTCTAAAATTACTACAGCAAAAGGCAATAAAATTTGGGTAAGAGCAATTGGACATCCAGTTATAGAGAATGGAAAATGTGTTAAATTGAAGGGAGCATTTCAGGATGTAGATCAGCGCAAAAAAGCAGAATTAGAATATTTAAGTACACAGAAATTATTAAGCGATGTATTAGACTCTACATCTGAAGTGTGTATTATTGCAACTGATACCAATGGAATAATTACTTTATTTAACAAAGGCGCAGAGCGTATGTTAGGTTATGAAGCAGAAGAGGTATTAGGTATACAAAGTCCAATCATAATTCATAATTTAAAAGAAGTTGAACGCAGGTCGAATTATTTAAGTAAAAAATACAATAAGAATATTGACGGTTTCGAGACCTTCATATATGAGGCTGAAGAATTGGGATACGATCAGAATGAATGGACCTATATTGCGAAAGATAAAAAAGAATTTAAAGTATCCTTAGTTGTTACACCTATTAAAGATATCGAACAAAAGACAATAGGTTATTTGGGCGTTGGAATGGATATTTCTGAGGCCTATAAAATCCGATTGGAATTAATGCGTGCAAAAGAATTAGCAGAAGATGCTAGTAAAGCCAAATCAGAATTCCTAGCAAACATGAGTCATGAAATTAGAACTCCATTAAACGGAATAATTGGCTTTACAGAACTTGTATTGAAGACGAATCTAACTGAAACACAAAATCAATATTTACAAATTGTCAATCAGTCGGCCAATTCATTATTAGGCATCATTAACGACATTCTCGATTTCTCAAAAATTGAAGCAGGTAAGTTAGAATTAGATATCGACAAATGCGATGTATTTGAAATTGGTAGTCAGTGCGTCGATATTATTTCATTCCAAGCACAAAGTAAAAACATAGAGGTTCTGTTAAATATTGAACCTCAAGTGCCTCGTTATATTTGGGCCGATAATATACGCTTGAAACAAATCTTAGTGAACTTATTGAGCAATGCTGTCAAGTTTACTACAGATGGTGAAGTTGAATTAAGTATTAAGTGTGTAGCGAATGAAAAAAACAGAGCTAAGTTTGAATTCAAAGTAAGAGATACCGGTATAGGTATTCATCCTAGCAAACAGGAAAAAATCTTTGAGGCATTCGCACAGGAAGATTCGTCCACCACAAAAAAATATGGCGGAACAGGTTTGGGATTGAGTATATCCAATAAGTTGCTGTACTTGATGAATAGTAAATTGGAATTATCTTCTGAACCAGGCAAAGGAAGTGTGTTTTATTTCAGCATTGAACTTCAGTGTGAAGAAGGAGAACGATTGCAATGGGAAAAAATTGAGAACATCAAAAAAGTTTTAGTGGTAGACGATCACGATAGAAATCGTGAGATCCTAAAACAAATGTTGTTACTTCAAAATATTCAAACTATTGAAGCCAAAAATGGTATCGATGCCATTCACATGTTAAGCAATGGAACGAAGTGTGATTTGGTTATTATGGATTTTAACATGCCGTATTTAGATGGGCTTGAAACCATCAAGAAAATTCGTGAAAATTTATATCCAGATCCAGTACAATTACCTATCATCTTATTCCACAGTTCTTCTGAAGATGCACAAATTGCAGACGCAAGTGAAATTTTAAAAATAAATAGGAGAATTAATAAGCCTATTAAAATTGATGAGTTATTTAAAACGATTGCAAGAGTTAACGAGCAGAATACAGATAATAAAAAATATACAGAACAAGTAGAAACTATTCATAGTGAGTCGCCTAATATATTAATTGCAGAAGACAACAATGTTAATATTTTACTTACAAGAATTCTAATTACAAAGGCTATACCTAATGTAAATTTATACGAAGCATCTACTGGAATAGAAGCAATAGAGATTTGTAAGAACCACAACATCGACCTAATATTTATGGACATACAAATGCCAGATATGAATGGTTATAAAGCGACTGAAGTAATTAGGAAGGAGCTAAAACAAGAAATGCCGATTCTTGCTTTAACAGCTGGTGTTGTGAAGGATGAAGTTGATAAATGTATTGAAGCGGGAATGAATGAATTTATTAGCAAACCAGTTTCAGAGATTAATATCATTAATGCATTGAATAAATGGGTTGTGTTTAAAGATGAAATTCTCAAAAACAATATCGACAATTCTACTGGAAATATTTTGTTTGATAAGAATACGTTGAAACAATACTTAGGCGACGATGAAGAATTATTGAAGGAGTTGATGTTAACCATACAATCGGATTTAATTGAGAGTTTAAAAATTATCGAACAAATTGCGAAAGAAGAAAATGTCGATAAATTCAATGCTTTAATACACAAATTACTTGGAATGTCTAAATCGAGCGGGCTAATTCAACTTGCAAATTATCTAACTGAATGTGATAAAAAATCGAAATTCACTAAAGTGAATGCCGATGTATTGAATATAATCAAAAGAGAAGTTAAATTAGCATTAAGTAGAATTGAGAATGAATTAAACATTTAATTTAAAAAACTTGTTGTTTTAAGAAAAGAACTATGAAAAAAATCATTGCAATAATCGTATTAATTATCACTGGTATTGGCACAACATTTAGTCAAACTTCTGAAGCAGATAAAATATTAGGAACCTGGCTAGTTGGAAGTGGTAAAGCACATATTAAAATTACCAAATACGGCGATAAGTACATGGGTAAAATTGTTTGGTTAAAGGATCCAAAAAATGAGAAAGGTGAAGCAAAGACCGACAAGAATAATCCGGATGAGAAAAAAAGAACAACACCTTTATTGGGTTTAACCAATATGATAGGTTTTAAATACACAGGTAAAAACCAATGGCAAAATGGTACCATTTACGATGCTGAATCTGGGAATACCTACAGTTGTAATATTAAAATGATCGACAATAAAACCTTAGAAGTAAGAGGTTATGTTGGCGTTTCACTGTTTGGAAGAACAGATACCTGGAAGAGAGTAGAATAGGTCTATCAACACAAATCGCATATACGTTAATCTTATACAAAAATTGAGGTTTTTAAAACCTTGGCGTGATTTTTAACGTATATGCATCTATATTTGTGTACCTATGAAAAATATAATTGCATGTCTTTTTAGAAAAAAGATTTACCTCTTTGTTATTTTATCACTTTGTATCAGCCAGCTAAGTCAAGCGAGGAGTAATCACAAGTCGGACACACTTGAAGAAATTCAAAAACAATACGAGCATTTAATCAAAAAATTCAGTACCGCAAAAATCGATAAATTTGAAAATGCACTTCGAGTTGTGGTCGATGCAGATCAGGTATTTGAACCTAATTCTAAAACATTTAAGCAAATAGAAGACAATCTACTACCATCATTATTTGAACATTTAAAAAAGTTTTCTAACTCTGAGTTTATTGTTACAATTCATTCAGATACCGATGGAGATGATGCCATGAATCTAGAGATTTCAAAGAGAAGGGCAACAGAGTTAAAAAATTATTTTCAAAAAAATGGCATCAAATCCAATAGATTCAAATGCATTGGTCTAGGTGAAAGTCAGGCTTTAAATTTCAAAAAAGGAGACATCATCAAGACTAATAACAGAATTGAGATTTTAATATTAGCCGATCATTAAATAGTACAGAATTGTAGTTTGATTTTCGATAGTATTAATCATTAAAAAATCATACAATTAAATTTCTAAGTAGAAGTACATATTTGTTTCAAATCAATAGAAACAAAATGAAAAAAACTTTACTTAGAATTTTTGGTTTATACCTAATTTTTCTTTTATTAAATACGATTAGTGGAAATACACTACTTATTGCTCAAGGAACACGTGGAAACTTATACGTTACAAACGGTAGTGTTAATTCAACTTTAAGAGTAAACGATCGGCTTTTTATTGCAGGTAATTTCGATAAAATAGGGCCTAGAACTGGTTCGTTTGCCTTAGTACATTCAAATCAGAATGTATTAGTACGTATGTATCCTAAAATCAAGGGTAGTGTTTGGACACTTGAGTCTGATGGACAAGATGGATGGTATTTAGGGGGAGATTTTTATGTTGAGAAATCGAACCGCAGGCATTTGATCCATGTCAATCCAGATGGCAGCTTGGATGAATCTTTTAATCCAAACGTAAACGATGGGGTCACCTATATCTATAAACACAATAACAAATTATACATCAGTGGATTTTTCACAGAGGTAAATGCGAGTAATCGATTAGCATTCGCATGTGTGGATGCAAGCACAGGAGTAGTTGATGCGATGAACATTCCCTTAGATTCTTATGCGAATTGGATGCAAGTACACGGTAACTATATGTATGTAGGTGGTACATTTACGGATGTAAGCACCCTACCCTATCAATATTTATTTCGAATTAATTTAACAACAAATGCTTTAGACACATGGAATATGGAATTGAATGAAGCTGTGAATTGTTTAAAGGTTTATGACAACAAACTTTACATTGCTGGATTCTTTAGCCAAGTAAAAAACACCATTGTTGATCGAATTGCTGCAATAGATTTAAGTAATGATAGTGTTATTAATACCGGAATTAGTATTCAAGGATTCGGAATATCTTCAATGGACATTTATAACAATGCTTTATATTTTGGAGGATATTTTGATAGTGTCAATTTAATGCCAAGAAAAAATCTTGCCTGTTATGATTTATTGAACAAACAAATTACATCATGGGACCCATCGTTAAAAGGAAATTCAAATTTCATAAAAGTTCATAACGACAATATTGTAGTTGGAGGTGTATTTGATTCTGTTGGGAATCTAGAAAGAAAAAATCTAACTGCAATAGATCCCTTTACTGGTATTGCAACTTCTTGGAATCCAAGTCCCGATAAATTTGTATTTGCCATTGGCGCAAATGATCAAGGCATTGCAGTAGGTGGTTTGTTCACAAGTATTGTACGTAAAGATGTTAAAAACCTAGCTGTAGTAAATTATCAAACTGGTATTGCAGAAAATTGGTCAATCAACATTAATGGAGATATTGCAACGATGGTGAATGATGCAAATAAACTCATTATATCAGGAAGTTTTGATACGGTTGAAAATCAATTAAGAAGATCGGTAGCTGCGTTCAATTTAGCGGATTTAAGTTTAAGTAATTGGGATATCCAACTTACAGATACTTTTTCATATATCAGCACTATGCTGATACATAACAATGCATTATTTATTGCTGGTGGATTTGAAGGAATTGGTACAAGTAATGTCAGAAATATTGCAAAGATAAATTTAAGCACAGCAGCAGTTGAAAATTGGAACATCGACCTAATTGGTTTTGTAAATCAAATAAAAGTATATAACAATAGACTATACATCGCAGGAGATTTCTCAGAAATTGAAGGCGTGAATCAAGCACATATTGCGCGTGTTGATTTGAATACAAACGAATACGATGTTAATTGGACACCGAGTGTAAATGCTGGAGTCTTAGGAGTAGATTTTTATAAAAATTTAATTTTTATTTACGGATGGTTTAATGAAGTGAATGGTTCCTTTGAGCAAGGGATAACTGCGGTTAAGGAGCTCGATGCAAGCTTAGAAGGACAAAATTTATTATTGGATGGTATTGTAACAAGTACAGCAATTAAAGACGATATCCTTTATATAGCTGGATCATTTTTCACCTTTGGAGGAAGTATCCGTTATAATTTAGGGGCATTCAACATTGCCAATCAAGAAGTTGCTACTTGGCCTTACGAAACCGATTTCCCTGTGAATTATTTATACATGCAAGACGATTATCTTTATGCATGCGGCATGTTTGAAAGTGTAATGAACGAGGCGCATACTGGAATTGTAGGCTTACCATACATTGGTTCTACAGTTGGTGTTGAACCGAAAAACAGTAACAAAGTAAAAACAGCTGTATACCCTAATCCATTTAAGCAAGCAATAACAATTGCATTAGATAAAGAATACTCGAATCTAAGTATAGAGGTGCTAAGCTTGTCAGGACAATTGGTATATAATGAAAAAAACTATGAGTTAAGCAATAAAAACATTACGCTTAATTTATCTGAATTGAAGTCAAATCAATTATATATCATCAGTATTTATTCGAACAATAAGAAAGTATATAGTTCGAAAATTTACAAGGATTAATTTTAGAAAATAATGGTGAAATTAGAACCTTTGCCTAGCACTGATTCAACAATAATTTCACCATTATTTGCTTCAATAAATTCTTTACAAAGCATCAATCCCAAACCACTTCCTTTTTCATTTCCAGTTCCATATTTTAAATCTGGATCATCTGTAAACAGTGCATTTAAAGTACTACTTGCCATACCCATACCCTGATCAATTACTTTAATAACATGTTTAGAATTTCCATCAACACTGTGCTGAATTATTACTTCCGAACTTCGATTAGAAAACTTCAAAGCATTTGATAGTAAATTTCTAATGATAAAGTTTATATGATCTGCATCTATAAATGCAGTGCTTTCATTTGTGTTTTGATACTTAATTGTAATTCCTTTTTGAATAGCCGTTATACGTAATAGTTCAATGTTTTTCTGAACAACTTCATCTAAATTTACTTCTCTTGCTTCTACATGAATTCCCCTTATTTGTGCTTGTCCCCATTTTAGAATATTCTCTAATGTTTCTAAAGTTAAAACGGTGTGATTTTTAAGAGTCTTCAACAATTCATACTTATCCTCTTCATTTAATTCTCCAGATTCAAATAAGTCAAGTAGCCCAACAATATTATTGATTGGCGATTTTAAATCGTGTGCAATGATTGACAATAGTTTATCTCTCACGTGTATCGAATGCACTAATTTATTATTAAGCTTATTCCTATTTATTGCAAAAAATGTAACGATGATTAATATTGCTACGATAGCAATAATCATTAAAATATATATTGAATTTTGTAATTCTTTTTGTTGATTAATTAATTCCAGTTCTTTTACTTCAGTTCTAGATTTATCAAGTTCAAAATTTGATTGCAATAAATCCACGTCACGTTTATTTTCGTCGCGTTTAATGGAATCCATTACTGTATGAAAGTTTGATAAGGATTCGAGAGCCCCTTTAAAATCGCCCATCTCCTTTTTCAACAAATGTTGCGCATTATGTATTTCAGCTTCTAATGGTTTCTTTTGCAATTTTCTGGCGATAACTAAGGAGCTATCCATATATTGCAATGCTTTCTTTATATCAGTATCTTCATACATAATTCCTATGTTGAATAGGATTTGTGCTTTATCTTCAATAATTAAAAATTTATTTGCTATTGCTAAAGCTTCATTATAATATTTTTTAGCACTATCTGGTTGTCTTAATTGATAATAGGCTATGCCGATGTTCATTAATAATTGAGATGTCGCTCTATTCCCTCCAATTTCATCACTTATAATTTTCGACAATTTCAGGTATTTTATGGCCTCGTTGAAGTTTGATTGAATCCCATATACTGTTCCAAGATTATTGTATATTCCTAATTCAACTTCTTTATTTTTACCTGCGTTCAATTTTTTAGCCTTGTTGAAATAGTAAATCGACTTTTCAAAATTTCCTAAGTAAATATTCAAAGTGCCAATTTTTATATAGCATTGAATTTGACCATCTTTATCGTTATGCTTATCGTAAATATTTAGGGCCCTAAAAAAATAATTGGCTGCAAGTTTATAATTGGTTTGTTTCGCCTCTAAAATCCCCAATGAATTATATATCCCTGCTACTCCATCGTATAAATCTAAATGATAAAACAATTCCAATGCTTTTTTAGACAATGCTCTGGCATCATCTAATTGCCCTTTGGAATCGGCAATGGTAGCCTCTGCTGCATAGATTAATGCAATTCCTCGCTCATATTTAATTTTATTAGCAAGTGTTTTTGCCAAGTTCGCATAGTGCGATGCCGAGTCGGTATTTTTATATAAATAATATTTTAAATAATCCCGATAAATTAATACGCGTTGGGTATCTTGACTTGCTTCTGCTAATGCCTTACTTAGTAACTGCAATTCATTTTGTGCGTATAATGGATTATTTGTAATCAGAAATAATACTATGATTACTGCAATAGATTTAATCTTTCTCATCAACAATTGATATACTCTAAATTAATAAATTTTAGAATTTTAATAGACCTTTTGAAAATAATTCTATATTAAATAATATAATTTAAAAAATAATTACCTTGTAAAGAAAAAACAATGGAATCGAATATAATAACTACCTTATTCTTGCCATTAGCGCTTGGAATTATAATGCTTGGATTAGGTTTAAGCCTAAGCATTGATGACTTTAAACGTGTTTTATTATACCCAAAAGCAATCTTTATAGGTTTGGTATGCCAAATGATTCTTTTGCCCATACTATGCTTTGCAATTGTCCTTTTATTTAAATTACCTACTGAATTAGCTGTTGGTTTGATGCTTTTGGCGGCATCGCCAGGGGGAGCTACAGCAAATTTATACAGTCATCTTTCTAAAGGAGATGTAGCATTAAACATTTCATTAACTGCAGTAAATAGTTTATTGACTTTATTTAGTTTACCTTTTATTGTGAATGCATCCATTGCATATTTTATGGAATCGGGAGTAGTTGTACCTATGCAATTTAAAAAAGTTATGGAGGTATTTGCGATCGTGTTGCTACCAGTATCCATTGGAATGCTTATAAAATCAAAGAGTCCATCCTTAAGCACATCGCTCGATAAACCGGTGCGTATCATTTCAGCCCTATTTTTAATACTAATTATCCTTGCAACAATTGTAAAAGAAAAAGCAAACATTGCATTGTACTTTGAACAAGTTGGCCTTGCTGCATTAAGTTTTAATTTATTAAGTATGGGGATAGGTTATTATTTACCACAATTATTTAAAATCGAAAAAAAACAAGCCATATCCATCGGAATGGAAATTGGAATTCATAATGGCACTCTTGCCATTTACATTGCTTTATCGGTCATAGGCAGTAGCATCATGAGTATTCCAGCAGCAGTATATAGTTTGATTATGTTTTTTACAGCTGCAGGTTTCGGCTGGATGGTGAGTAAACGATAATTTACAGAACACTATAGCTTTCTACAAATACGTACAATTAAGATAATTGCTAGATTTTTATTCTTGTAAAAACAAAAACAATATGAATAAAATCTATAGTCTATTACTCATTGTATTTCAGGTTGGATTATTCCATTCATTGAATGCTCAATCCATAAGAAATACATCTAATGTATTTGCAGAAAGATCTACTGTAAATAAAACGAGCATTAAAAAAAGTCGATTGGAATTTAATAAGCCATTGGAACGTGCTGCTACTTTGAAATATTTTGCTCAAAGAGAATCTGCAGATTTTTGGAACACAACGACCCAAGATTGGGATTCAACCAATTATGTTATCTATACTTACAATTCAGCGGGACTACCACTTATTAAAACATTTTATGATGTAGTTTCTGGACCTTTGTTCCGAGAGTTAAGTACTTATACACCGGATAATAAAATTGCTGAAATTCAAAATGAAGAATACATCAACAATACTTGGAGAAGTTTCATGAAGATTAATTTAAGCTATGCTGCAAATGGTTTGATTGAATCAGAAACAATACAATTATGGGATAGTACGAGCAATGCATGGATGAACGATTCGAGACAGAAGTACGAGTACAATTCCAACAATGATGTGGAACTGTATACGCGCGAACAATTTATGAATTCAAATTGGACGATGGTTTTTGGGGTACAGATTGATCGTACGTATGAAAACAACAAGCCTACTAAAGAACTAGCAATTTATTATAATGGCGCAAGCAATACGTGGGACTCTACGGCCCGCAATACATTGATTTATGCGAGTAATGGATATTTATCGGAATTCATTTCCGAAATGTATAGTGCCGATAAATTAGCATGGGAATATGCTTCAAAAGAAAATTACTTTTTCAATTCCAATAACATCATCGATACTGCAATAAACTTTTCATATAATATCGATAGTAGTACTTGGGATACGCTACAAAGAATTGTAGACATAGAATTTTACAACTTCGATGGTGATATCAATTCATCGGAATTCAAAAAATTTACGATGCAAGAATATACAGGTATTAGTTTTATTAATATATATCGGATCGATGTACAGAAACCTGATAATTATGGTAGCACTATTGAAACAACAGAGGAATATGTAAACAATGCATGGACTCCATTTGATCGATTTACTAGAAATTACGACGATAAGTATTCCTATTATGAACTAAAATATGAAGAATATGTAAACGGTGTTTACGAAGTGTCGGATCATATTAGAAGAGATATTACTTATGATTCAAATGATGTGATTGTACAATTTGTAGTCAATGAATTAGATTTTTTCACAAGAGTGCTTACACCTTATCAAAGAATTAGATATTCTAATTTTATTGCCATCAACACAGGCAAAAATGATTTGGATCAATCAAAGCAAGTACTTGTTTATCCGAATCCGAGTACATCTAAGGCAACGATATCTATACCTTTAGAAAAAAGTTCAAACATTCAAATTGATGTGTTGAATGCACAAGGGAAATTAGTGCAAAGAATTGAAACGGCGGAATTAGGAATTGGGGAACATCAATTTCAGATCTCTTTAAGTACCAAGGGACTATATTTCATTAAAGTTAAGCAAGATAATGAACTTAAAATTGCAAAATTAGTGATTGAATAAGCATTTATATATTTTATCTGAAAAGCCTATCCTGAGATAGGCTTTTTTTTATGGCAATAAAGTCTTAAATTGCTAGTAGAAAAACCAAAATTATGCTACCATTAAAATTCAACGCTCAGAAATTCTGGGGTATTTTAATGTTTCTGATACTCATTAACATTAACACTTTCGCGCAAATCACACATCTTGATACTAACTTGCTGAACAATCCAGGTGCTGGAAATCGTGTCAATGAACTATTTGTTTGGAATAATAAAATTATCCTAGCGGGTGAATTCAATACGTACAATTCGGTTGCGACAGGCCGATTAATACGATTAAATAGTGATGGTAGCAACGATACTACATTCAAGGGCGGGACTAGATCAGAGGGACCAATTCGCGCTGCTGCCTTGCAAGAGGATGGAAAAATAATTATTGGAGGATTGTTTACGAATTATAATGGGATTGCCCGACAAAATCTTGCAAGAATAAAAACCGATGGAAATTTAGACAGTAGTTTTTATTTCGTGAATGTGAATAATGAAATTACTCATATAAGTATTCTTAAAGATTCGACGATTCTCATCAATGGATTTTTCTCACAAGTCAATGGAAAACCTGTCAACAATTTTGCTAAAATAAAATACAATGGATTACTGGATAGTACATTCATCACGGGTACAGGAGGCTTTAACATCAATGTAACATCGGCATACAAAGAAGATAAAATTCTTATCGCAGGGAATTTCATCAATTATCTTGGACAAAGAAGTAAAATTGCAATGTTAAATTATAACGGTAGCATCGACTCAAATTTCAATGCAGGTAATATCGACGGAGCAATAAATGCATTGGGTATTCAGACTGATAATAAAATAATTATTTGCGGAAGTTTTACTAACGTCAATGGTATAAATAAAAACAGAATTGCACGCTTGAATGTGGATGGTAGCTTAGATGCAAGCTTTGTTGCAAATACCAATGGGATTGTGCGTACAATACAGGTATTAAAGAATGGTGATGTGGTGTTGGGTGGCGATTTTACGAATATAAATGGTCAAAATGTTCAACGCATATGTTTGTTAGACAAATATGGAAATTTAAAAAGCAATCCGAGTGCATTTACAAATGGCACAGTGAATTCCATTTATGAGCAAGAGGATAAAAATATTTTGATTGCGGGTGCATTTACACAATGTACTGATGTTAATAATAACAATAGAGTTACTGGAAGATTCGCTCGTTTAATCAACGATTATTGTATTCCAGGAGATAAGCCAAATGTAGAAGATACAGTCTTTGTTAATTGCAATGCCGACAGTGTAATATTGAGTTTCAAAAATGCAAACTTAAACGAATCGGCAAACTGGTTTTGGTACAAAGATTCATTGAACACCCCGCCAATAGATACGGGCGAAAGTATTGTAATTTATAACCCTGTGAATGCAACATATGTGATTCGAGCAGAAGGTTCTTGTACAATCAATGGAGAAAGCGCAACAATAATCGTACAACTAAATGATAAAATTGCAGCAATCGCAGACACCAATCAATTTGTAAGCATCACAGCTTTTTGCAAATTAGATAGCATTGCCACTCCAATTGCAGTAGATAATTGCGATGGCATCATTTATGGTCTTTCTAACGACCTAAATTTATTGAATCAAATAGGTGCTCATACTATTCGATGGACTTTTAGCGATCAGTATGGTAATGTATCGCAATACAATCAGAAAGTAACAATCACTGGTATCGACACCTCCATTCAGATTAAAGATTCGAGTTTAATAGCCAATGAATTGAATGCCGATGTGTACCAATGGTTTAAATGTGTTGGGGGAAATAAAGAACTTATTTTGAATGCTACTGCAGCCGAATATTTTCCTGATGAATCTGGTCTATATGCCGTGACGATTAGCAAAGGAGAATGTACAGATAGCTCAGATTGTATTGCGTTTTTACGTACCGGTATTGCATATAACTATCAAAGCATAAAGGTTTATCCTAATCCAACGAATGATGTTATTTATTGGGATTCAACTGATGATATTGTTGAATTAAAAATTATGAATGGATTAGGACAAATCGAAAAATTAATAAGCGGTAAAATAAATGTTAATTATCTAAACCTTGATGATTTGCAGAAGGGCATTTATTATCTAGAGATAAAAACAAATAAAGCTGAAATTTTAAGAAGTAAAATCCTAAAAAAATAATGAAAAAAATTCTTGTTGTTTTCTTATTTATTTTAGGTTCGAACACTACTTATTCTCAAAATCTTAAAATTGATTCTTTGAAAAAGGTATTATTGAAAACTGAGGAGGACTCCAATAAAGTAAAACTATTGGATAAATTATCCTTTCAATTATCTAATGTAGACCCTACACAAGGATTAAAGTACGCAAACGAAGCCTTAGATTTAGCACGTAAAATTAAATGGACTAAAGGTATTGGATTGGCATATTTCGATTTAGGAATTAATTATACAAAGTTTTCTAAGTTCGATGAATCTCTACTAAACTTTGAACTTGCATTGAAAGAGTTTCAAAATATAAGAGATATTAAATGTATTTCCGCAACATATTCAAATATCGGTTTACTTTATAAGTCCCGTTCCGATTATAAAAATGCATTAGACTATTCATTTAAGGCCTTAAAATTAGACGATTATTTAGATCCTTTATCTAAAGCAATCTTATTGGAGAATATCGGCACCATTTACCTTGAACAAAAAAACTACGATAAAACAAAAGAGTATTATGCACAAGCAATTGTGGTGTATAAAAAATTAAATAATATAGCAGGGATATCGCGAAACTTAACGAATACAGCGATTATGTTAGATGAAGCGAAGCGATACGACGAAGCTTTAAAAAATCATTTCGAAGCGTTAGAAATTAATACGAAAATTCCGAATAAAAATGGAATCCAAATATCCTATTCAAATATTGGATATGTGTATTCTCATAAAAAGGATTATGCTAATGCATTAAAATATCAGAATCTAGCGTTAGATTTAAGCAAGGAGTTAAACTTTAAGCAATACATCGCCATAAATTATGGTAACATTGGTGAAACCTATTATTATGCGGGCACTGATTCGCTGTATTCCAATTCAACTCAAAAACGAAATCACAACTTAAATCTAAGTGTAGAGAATTTAAATAAGGCAATAAAATTATGTAAAGAAATTCAATTTACAGGGCCTCAACTAGAGTTTACGCAGTTTCTTTCCGATGCATATTTTGCATTAAATAAGCATTATAATTCCTTATTAACATTAAAAGAAGTCAAGAAATTACAAGACTCGGAGTTAGTATATCAGAATGAATTGGAGATTAAAAAACTTGAATCGCAACACGAACTCGATTTAAAAGATAAAGAGTTAATCATTAAAAATAAAGAAGTAATAATTGCGCAATTAAATGCAGAGAATGAGCGAAACGATAAAATCATATTAGCTTCATTAATATTGTTAATTGTTGCCATCAGTATACGAATCGTATATAAACTTCGAAAAAGAAATCAACAACAAAAGGATAAACTCAGCAGTATTGCTAAAGTACAGGCCCACGATATTCGAGGACCTTTAGCAAGCATATTGGGACTTATCAATATGTTCAATACAGAAAATTATACCGACCCAAATAATGCAAAAGTCATTGAATACTTGCGAAAATCGAGCAATGATTTAGACCATGTCATAAAAAAAATTATTCAAGAGGCGAGCGAAAAAGAAGAGCTGGGAAATTAGCAGGTGCTTTCTATGCCGATCCAAAATTAGCATACGAACGATTCAATGCCGCTTATCAAGAAGCATTGAAAATCAAAGGTGTGAATAAAGATAAAATGGTTGCAATTGGATATTGCTTTGGAGGAAGTATGGTATTGAATGCTGCTAAGATGGGTGCCGACTTTATTCGCTTTATGAATGAAAAAGTTAAATAATAATTAAATTATACTGTTTTTAGAGGGGCTTAGGCCCCTTTTTTATTTTTTCATTTGGAAATATTGAATTTTATATTTTACTTTGAATTTAAAAGTACTTTTAAATGAAAAAAGAACAAGACTACAGTCGCGATTTAGCAGACATCCGTCAGATGATGGAGCGTTCCTCTAAATTCCTATCCTTATCGGGCTTATCGGGAGTCTTTGCTGGGATCTATGCTTTATGTGGAGCATACATAGCATCCACACTTTTTCAATTTAATCCGAGTCAATTGTATTATAGTATAGCTGAAATTGAACAGCAACACATCGACCTACAACGTACATTTATATTGGCTGTAATTGTTTTGGTATTAGCAATAATAACCGCTGCATTGTTCTCCTATAAAAATGCGATTAAACATTCGGGCAGCGTTTGGAATGCAACAACTCGCCGATTGATCATCAATTTAATGATACCATTAGTTGCAGGTGGAATTTTGTTATTGCTATTATTCCATCATAGTTTATTGGGATGGCTGGCACCATTCAGTATGATTTTTTATGGATTGGGAATTCTAAACGCTAGTAAATACACCTATAACGATATACGAGGATTGGGAATCATTCAAATTACATTGGGATTAATTGCGAGCGTTCATATTGAATTTGGATTAATAATTTGGGCGATAGGATTTGGACTCATGCATATTGTGTACGGCATCTATTTACATTTGAAATACGAACGTGAAAGTAACAATTAAGGGCTTACATAAAGCATTTGAAAATAGAATACGTTTAGGTATTATGTCGATACTTGCTGTGAACGATCAGCTCGACTTCAATGCCTTGAAAGAGTATCTGGATTTGACCGATGGGAATTTGGCTAGTCATTTGAAAGGCTTGGAAAAAGAGGAGTTTATTGGAGTTGAGAAGTCTTTTGTTGGCCGTAAACCCAATACAAAATATTTTATGACAAAGGCAGGTAAGAAAGCATTTAACGAGCATTTAAAAGCATTGGAAAATTTAATTAAATCACAAAAATAATTTTTTTTATATAATTACTTTGAAATACAAAGTTCTTTTAAAACTATAATATTATGGAACAGATTAAAGAAAAAAACACAGAATTTGCTTTAGGAAAAAGCAAGACTAACAAGCAGAAAGTAACGATGATTATCGTATTGTCAATCCTTGCCGGACTATTGGTTAAATTACCATTTTGGTTAAATCTACGAGAAGATTATTATTATAATAAAAATATTGGCTTAATAATTTTTACTATGCTAATGATTTACTTCGCTTGGCAAAATAATTTATCAAAAAAAATCGCGGGGATTATTCTTGGCATACTCGCATTATGTGCTTGGTATATCAACGCCCTACCCTATTCTGAAAGCGATAGCATATTGCTAGCAGGAATTCATATGAATTTATTAACATGGTCGGTCTTGGGTTTTGTTTTTACTGGCAATGAATTCAGGAATATGACTAAGCGCATTAGTTTTTTAAAATACAATGCTGATCTGCTCATACTATCGGGATTAATGTTAATTGCCTCTGCGATGCTCACAGCAATGACTATTGGGCTATTCCAATTGATTGAAATTAATATTGAGAAATTCTATTTTGATACGATTGTTGTTTACGGATTAGCAGCATTACCAATTGTAGCCAGTTATATCGTTAGCGAGAATCCAAATCTTGTTGGTAAAATCTCACCTTTAATTGCAAAAATATTTAGTCCGATCTTATTAGTGATGTTGTTTGTCTATTTAATTGCAATTGTATTCTCAGGAAAAAATCCATACAACGATCGAGAATTTTTAATAATTTTCAACGTATTGATATTAGGTGTAATGGCATTGGTTTTATTCTCAATTGTAGGAAGTAGTGCTAAAAATAAATACGAATTATGGATTTTATATGCTTTAACTGTTCTTACTATTATTGTAAGTATTGTAGCATTATCGGCCATAATCTTTAGAATAAACGAATGGGGATTTACTCCGAATAGAACAGCAATATTAGGAAGTAATTTATTAATATTAACACACTTAATCATTGTAAACATTCAACTGTTCAAGGTAATGAGCAGAAACACTAATTTAGAACTAGTAGAAAAAAGTATTGCATGGTACTTACCTGCATATACCATCTGGGCAGCCCTTGTCAGTTTTCTATTTCCAATAATTTTTGGACATTAATTAAAAAAATAACACTTATAATAAAGATAAATTCTCTCAGAAAGGAGGGAATTTATTTTTAGTGCCAAATCTTTTGAATGTTCATTTTATAAGTACGGCCGATGGGGAGCTGTTTGTTAGGGACTTCGAGGCTCGACATAGAAATAGATTTAATGTGTTTGGTTGAGACTATATACGATCTGTGTATGCGCAAGAAATTTTCCTTGCTTAATAATAATTCAATATCCGATAATGTCATTTTACATTTTTGTTCAGAGTCCTTCGTGAAAATATGAATATACTCCCTCCTACTTTCAATATAAATCACCTCATCGAGAATCAGCTTATGCTGCTTTTTATTGATATTTAAATATATAGCTTCTTTATCGGTAAAACTTAATTGCGCTGTTGTATTCAACTGCATTAAGTCTGTGAATTTTTGTATCGCTTTTTTAAATCTCGGAAATGCAATTGGTTTCAATAAATAATCAATGGTTTTGAATTTATAACTATCCAAAGCGTATTCGTTGTATGCCGATGTAATGATAACTGGAGGCGGATCCTTCAATAATTCAAGAAATTCTAAGCCCTTTAGTTTTGGTAAATTAATGTCAAGAAAAATCAAATCGACTTTATTCCTTTCTAAATAAGACATGGCCGAAATTGCATTACTGAAAACTTCTTGAAGCTGTAATTCTTTGGTATCAGCAATATAATCTTTTAGAATATCTACTGCTATTGGCTCGTCTTCTACTATGATGCAATTATAGGTTTTCATAGGAATTCAAATTTATGAATAAGTCGGTATGATAGATCTCTCCTTTAGCGAAATGATTGAAGGTATATTCTTTATAACTTAATTCCAGAATTCTATTTAAATTTTTATACCCTATTCCCGAATACTCAGAATTCATAACTGCTTCAAATGTATTTTCAACTATTAATCGTAAATGATTCTCATCTGTTACATTTAAATCGATGTTGATTTCTGCTTCATTCAGGCTCTCTGAAACTCCGTATTTAAAAGCATTTTCGATGATTGGTAACAATAGCATGGGTACAATTCTTGCAGAATTTGTATCTATCTTTGTTTGAAAATTTAATTTCAATTTATTACCGTACCTTAATTCTTCTAAGTAAATATAATTCTGAATGAGTTCTAATTCTTCATGTATGGAGTATAGTTTTTTTTCTGTACCATATGAGATGTATCGCAGTATTTCCGATAATTTAAGAATTGCATTTGCCGAATAGGGGTCCGTTTTTCTTGTGATGCCGTATATATTATTTAATGAATTAAATAGAAAATGTGGATTGGTTTGAGTTTTTAAAAAATTCAATTCTGTTTCTAATTTATTTCGTATCAAAATCTTCTCTCTTTTTAATTGCTCAACTTGCAATCGAAATAATCGTATCGTATTATAAATAGCTACAGGTGTAAGAACATCGAACATGGTGGTAAGTATTCTCAATACATTAAAATAATTGGTATCAATTTCGGCATATAAATAAGGCAGAATTACAAATAGACTTAATGCTCTATAAACTATTATACTTAAAATAAATGCTAAAATAATTTTTAACCAATTGGATTTGAACTGCAAAAGAGCTTCGAAATTCTGAGTGATTTGAATGATATACTGATTAAAAAATATTTTCGGGATTAACAAAATACTCTCAACTCCCACTGCCAGTAGAAACACTTGTGCATTTGGCCAATGTTCAAAAGATTTCCCTATCCAAATGTATTCTATAAAGGATTGAAATAATAAATACGTAAACCAAAATATAAATTGCAATCGCATCGATATCAAGTTAAAAATATAATCTTAAAGATTTGCGATTATAACAGATTTAATACAAGCAAGGAAAAATAACTATAAACGACCAATAAGCGTCTACGAAATTCATTGGAAGCAATACATCGGCATTCTATAACAAGTTAATTGCTGTCTGTAGATAAATTATTTTGAAGCGTAGTATAGCATTAAACTTGATGAAAATTATGCGCATGAAAAAATATATCACTCTACTAATGCTGTTAATCTCAACTGAATTATCGGCACAAAATTTTCAAAAAATAAATACTGGAATTGTGGTCAACGATGCTGGCGATTCACGTTCTGTGAATTGGGCCGATGTGAACAATGATGGATTATTGGACTTGTTTATTTCAAACGGGCTAAACACTGGAGAGCGAAATTTTTTATACATCAACAAAGGAAATTTTGTGTTTGAAAAAGTGGATAGCAATGCGGTGATAGTGCGAGATAAGGCTCCTTACGATGGGGCGAGTTGGGCCGATATTGATAACGATGGGGATTTAGACATGATGGTAGTGACTTGGTATGGACAGAAAAATGTAGTGTATTTGAACGAAGGCAATTTGCAATTTAAGAAAATCACATCGGGGGCAATTGCAACGGACTTAACTTATTCAGAAAGTATCGCTTGGGCCGACTATGATAAAGATGGGAAGCTCGATGCCTATGTGAGCAATTCGTTTGGCAATAAAAAGAATTTACTTTATAGGGGAAATGGAGATTCTACATTTGTAAAAATTACTACGGGTCCCGCTGTTGTAGATGCGAACAGTTCCAGAAGTATTCATTGGGTCGATGTGGATGCTGACCATGATTTGGATTTGTTTGTTTGCAACGAGAACAATGAAAATGAAAATTTATACCTTAACAATAACGATGGAACATTTAGTAGAAGTTTAAGTTCGAACATCGTAAAGCAAGGCAGGAGTACCATTACAGCTAGTTGGGGCGATTATGATAATGATGGGGATTTAGATGTTTTTTTAGGAAACGATGGATCGGCGAATCAATTATTTAGGAACGATGGTGCATTGAACTTTGTTGAGCAAATTTTTCCAAGCGATAGTATTGAATATACATTTGGAAGTGCTTGGGCCGATGTAGATAACGATGCGGATTTAGATTTATTCATCACGCAAGCTTTTAGTCCAAACAAGTCAGTGAATAAATTATATCTCAATACGAATGGAATATTTACATTAGATACACTTAACTCATTTTCATTAGATTCTGGATGGTCCTATGGTTGTGCATTTGGGGATGTAGACAGAGATGGCTTTTTAGATTTAGCAGTAGCGAATTGCTATGAGAAAAAACAAAACAATTCTTTGTATAAAAACACTGGCAATTCTAATAATTGGATTGTTTTAACATGCAAAGATCTTTCGGGAAATAACCGATCGGCTATTGGCAGTATCGCACGTATTAAAACAAATGTGAACGGTCAAGAGTTATGGCAAATGCGCGAGATTACATCGGTATCGGGACACAATGGTCAGAACATGATGGATTTGCATTTTGGAATTGGTAATGCCAGTACGATCGATAGTTTGATTATTGAATGGCCATCGGGAAGTATAGAAACTTATACCAATATCAATAGTAATCAGTACTTAGTTGTTAATAAAGGACTAGGTTTAAACACTAAGAATGACGATCGAAATATTCCCTTTAATATAATCCCTAATCCTGTGATCGATAAAATATATATTGAATCCATTAAATCGCTAGAGAATGAATACTACGAAATCTTCGATATGCAGGGTAAAAAAATAATGAGTGGAATGTTCATGTTGGGTAGCATCGACATACAGCATTTAAAAACTGGCATGTATTTGTTAAAAATTAGAAATACTGCAAGTAAATTCATTAAACAATAATATATATAAGCGTTTCAGGATAAGTTATTTGAATCGAAAGCATGCACAAAATCTGAGAAGATTTAGCTATCTTTGTATAATTATGATTATTCAGCAATTCAATACCGCTATTTCTCCGAAGTCATTGACTTTGCTGGATTTATTATATCTATCCGACGACAAATTTCTGAAAAAATCTAAGGAATTTATTTCTTAAGTCCTGCTGGCTCTAGGGCAGGGAATGATAATCATTTTTAATATTTACCATATTCGATCGACAAATTTTCATTTGTTCTAGATGCAGTTTATTGGATCTGGTGCTCATTAATAATTTCAGAAGACATGTCAGAACAAATAATATTAACTACAGGGATATACGACGCAATTAAAGAACAAATTAGAAGAAAGAAAGTAAGTCCAGCAGAAGAAGCAATGCTTACAAACCAATTACGAAATGCGAAACAAGTTTTACGAAGAGAGCTTCCAGAAAACATTGTTACCGTTAACCGCATCGTAACAATAAAAGATCATGCCACACAAGAAGAGCGCGAATATATTTTTGTACCATCAACACGTGCAAAATTAAAGAAGAATAAATTTTCAATTCTTTCCGACATCGCATTAGCAACAGTTGGTTGTAGTGTAGGCAGTGTAATTCGATGGCCATTCAAAGATGGAGAACGCACCATTGAAGTCACAAAAGTTCAAGCATTGAATGTCTAGATATAAAATTTCAAAGCCCTTTTTGCAAACAGAAAGGGCTTTGAATAATTTAATATAAATGTGCTATTATTTGTATAGGTGTAATCTTCTTCATTACTAAGACTATACTGATTCAGATATAGTGTAAAGCTATTTCAGGACAAGTCTGTTAAAAACAGTAAAAATTATTGTATTATATATTATATTCAATCAAACATATGGTCTAAAGATTGGGGAGTGCTGTAATGGGAGTTTTATAGAATATGAAATAATTATTTTCTTTAACAACAATTTGGAAATAATAAATTATGTAATTATTACTAGAATAAATAAAGAACAATACAATATTTCAGGAGAATTTTAATTCTTCAATATAATCATATAACTCGCTTATTGTTTTAAATTTTGAGTAAATATCGGATACTAATAAATTAGCTATCAATCGTTTTGAAAAAAACATGACCCCTAAAACATCATCTCGTTTAATATTTTGCTTACTTCCATGTGCTATACCTGATCTTAAAGTATATAATCGCTTAAATTCTTTAAAGTATGGCTTTCTATCAGTCTTATCAACTGAAACAATGAAAGCAATTGCTTCAGAAATCTTATGGCTAATTCCAGCTGTAATTATTTCAGACTGTTCATTATGATTCAATATGCTTTCAATTGCAAAAATGAAATGAATAAATGATTGATTTAAATCGTAATCATTAATCCCTTTACCATACCATTTGATAGCATTAATGATTCTTTTTTGGATTGGAGTTAAACTATTTCGAGTAAATAATTCCCATACTTTATTATATCCGAATTCTTTACTTCCTAAATCAATATCATCGAAATTAAAATCATGAACAATATGACTGTTTCCAATTATACCTAAACCTCTATTTTCAGATTGAACAAATTTTACAATAGGTTTAAATCCCCAATTATTAAATACTCCAATTGAATATTGATGATTGATGTCTGCTATTATAAAATTAAATATATGCTCTAAACTATTGATTTTTTCATCTGCTAGTTCACTAGCTTTATTAATATCTTTGGCCAAGACATTAACACTTACTAATGTTATATTACTATAGTCCCTACTATTAATTATTTTTCTTACTGTTTCATTTGGATTATCATTTAAGTTAAAATATTCATGGTCTGTTGTTGGTTTTATGAATTCATATTCACCAATGATTACTGAATTTTTATATCCCAAATTTATTCCGTTAATTTCATAAAAGAATTTATAATTATTTGTTTCCATTGATAATATATCATCTACAATCTCAAGAAGCATTTCTTTTTCAAATAATTTCTTATCTTTAACAACAATCAATAATGCTTTTTCAAAATATTTTCTGGTTGTTTTAAAAGAAACAAGATCACTTACTTTGGTACATTCAATATAAAATTTTTCTATAGTATCATGAAATTTTTTCAAAGCAGATTGATTTTGTATAAATATACTATATCCATCTAATGAAATTGAATATGGTGGTCCTAGACTTTTGTTATATATAAATCCATAAACACTTAGTTCATTAAGTATATTATTAAAATCAATAGTATGCTTTTTATAATCCATTTTCAATTATATACTTATATATTAAAACACATCGCTTAGTATGTTATTGGGCTTTCCCAAGATAATATTCAGGTATTTCAATATTATTTATTTTCTTGTATTTTATTTGCATATCATAATCTTCACTGCCTTCTAATTCATTTAATGACATGAACTTCAACTCATTAATCAGACATCGATTTACTCGTATGTTTTTTGATCGTAAAAGATTAATGTATTCTTGTTCAAGTACTTTGACAAAAAAGATGCTCCTATTAGTTGAATTATATGAATAATGATGAATACGAGCAACCAAATTTCTTTGATTATTATTAACTTGATAATATAAATTTCCATCTATATATACTTCTTCTTTCCCTACCTTTCCATCTGGATATTTGTGTTCATTTATCCATTTACCTTGTAATAATGACATATCATTATTGATGTTTAAGTCATTAATTTTTTTATTTGATTCAATTACTTGGTCATTTGCAATAGCAATTTCTTTTAGAAGTTCTTGTTTTTCTAGCTCATACTTGACAATTTTATCATTAAGCATTTTTCTTTCATTGTTCTCAAACTCAATAAATGCTTGCTCTGAATTTTCAAATTTTTTAACGGCATCAAGATACCTTTTACCAGGAATACTATCTTTTTGGGTAATAAAAAGTGAAAGTCTATTATATAATACTCTACTAATATCCGTAATGCTATTTATTAATATTTTTAAAAATGGGTATATTAAGGTATATCCTAATGCATATTTTATTGGTTGATAAAGAGACTTCTTTTCATTTTGTAAATGATCAGTAATAAAACTTAAATAATTTCCACCTAGTAGTTCATTTTGGTTCATAAATAAAATAGCTATAGGTATTTCCCAATTTATTAATAACCAAGCTATCATGAAGGAAAATATGAAAGGACTAGAAAGCCTTTCTCTGATTAACATACCAAAAGATTTTAATTGATCCATTATATATTACTTGTTAAAATTGAAAAAATATTAATTTATGAGAATAATCAATCATTTTTTAATATGTAAAAAATCATATAGACTTAGCAGAATTAAATATCGATTTTCCCAAATAATAAATGCGGAATTGTGTTTAAACTAATTCATTGATTATTTCATTACCTTTTATTAGAAATTCAGATTGATATTTACATCTTATTTCATCATAATAAACGCATAAAAATTTATGGTTTTGTATCTCATCGGGAAATTTTACTGAACTATTTTCTTGTGCTTCTCTATTTGTACCAACAAAATCTTTTCTTATTTTCAAATCAAGAGTAATCACATGGAATGGCTGTAAATTATTTACCTTAGGCAATGATTCAATTATTAGATTATTTGTATTATTTTTATCTTGAATCAATTCAATATTAAAGCATGGAATAGTTGAGTTATTATAAATCTTAATTTCAAATTCCCAAATTAGTGTAAAATCCCATATAGCATGACTTATCGGAATTGCATCTTTAAATATCTCTGAGTTTTTACTACTAAGTCCACTTGCTCTTTGAGTAGTTCCCGTCCATATTATTTCTGCCTCAATTATCGGTCTTTGATTAGTATTTTGCTTATTTGCATATAAAAGTTCAGAATAAGCTTCATCTTCTGCTTTATTTTTCCAATTTAATAATTTTTCAGTGGGATAATTTTCCCAATCTTTATCTATCAAAGTCGCACAATTTTGACATAGCCATATTCCATTATCTATTGAGATTCTTTGTTCTGTAGTTAAATCTGGATTATATCTGGGTCCACCAATAGAAGCGGCAGATATATGCGCAGCTACTCCTATTATTGTTGCCTTATCATCATTAATATTTGGACCTACTGTTGGTTTTCTACAATCTGGGTTAGAACATTTAAACGCTACTCGTTTAGACATTATGTTTTTAGTTGCATATGTAAAATTTTCTCTCATAACATAATAACATTTCAATTGCAATTTACGAATTTATCTACCTGACTTATACCTACTTTTTCCACAAGATGTTGAGCAACACTCTCCAATTTTCTCGATCGACTATTTCCTTTATTAACCTTTTACTATTTGGCACACCAGAAAACAATCCCGATAGTTATAGAGATGCCATTATTTGAATTATAAGTGGCATAAAACAAAAAAAGCCTCACATTTCTGTGAAGCTTTCCGTAGCCCGTAGGGGAATCGAACCCCTGTTTGAAGAATGAAAATCTCCTGTCCTAACCCCTAGACGAACGGGCCATTTCCGTTTGCCAATTAAATTGGCGTCGTTTGGGATTGCAAAAGTAGTATTTATACCCTTTCCTGCAAATTTTTTTTGAAAAAAAATATACCGAAATAGCAATATTCAAGTATTCCACATCATTTTCAAGCACTTAGGCTTAATGCTGTACCAAAAACTTGCTTCGCAATTGCTCTTTGGATGATTTTAATTCCACTACATAGTAACCGTCGGCATACATATCAGTCATCAAAATATGAGCGTCTTTCTGGTAAATACCACTTGAATAAAGCAATTCGGATTTTGAATTGTAAACCTTGATTTCTGAGGGATTAAAATTTTCTGGCCATTTCACTGTGCATTGGGTCGATGATGGGTTGGGTTGGATGCTTAAGGCATATGAATTTTTAGAGCTGTTAATACCTAGCCCATTCATGATATCCACTTCTAATGAAGCCTGTCCTGCATCTGATATCCCCGACATCCGTATAACACTTGCAATAGTTGTTTTTAAAACGTCCGACATAAATTGAAAATTCAAAGAATCTGAAACATCGTTCGCGGTATGATAATTTTTATTTCTAAAATTTGCCCCATCGGTCAGCATTAATGCTTTGTATCCCGCATCCCAAAAAGGCGCATGATCGCTCCTGCGCAAATCGGGCGCAATGCTCCCGTTGGCTGGCACTTTCACCGATACCACTTTTAAATTGGGAACATACGCATCTGCCGCCGCTTTAAATTCATCCACTAAACTCGCAGAGTTTACATTTCCAACATTGGTAATGAAATTTCCTTTAAAAGTATCGACAGCGACTTGATTATAAGCATCAGGAAATAATTGGTTAAAGCCAGTTGGTAATGTTTGAGAATTATTCCTCGTTGAATAATATCCAATCATCTCAAAATTATAAACCCCCAACAATTTCATGTCATCACGTAAAAAATTTTTCACATATTCTTTACTTCCTAACAGTCCCAATTCTTCTAAATCGAAACCAACAAATTTGACGCTTTTATTTAATTCAACAGCTTTCAAAACCCTTGCTGCTTCTAGCATTGCCACCACTGCCGATAAATTATCGTCGGCACCCGGACCATTCGACACACAATCAAAATGCGCATCGATGATCAAATACTTATCCCCATCGCCCCTACCCCATTTCGTACCTTCAATATTTTTTGCAGCATAAGTATTGAATTGAAAAACTTGCTCGTTCAACTCATAATCATTCACAAGCATACGTGTAGCAATACTATCTTTTATTCTTGCTAAACGTTGCGGCGCTGCAGAGAAATGTCGAGTTCCCTCCAAACTGTCCATGTCGCGCTTCATCCGATTCGTATCTACCAATGCCAAAATCTCCTGAATACTTTGAGCCTTGTGATCATCGGCATAAACAGTAACTCTAACAAATTCATTCCATATTAATGTATCATGCTTCCAACGAATAATTTTATTGGTGCCGGGTAAAATTCCGGGACCAAGATCACCCATTGCATGTGCAGTATTGAAATAATTTTTGGAGCTTGCATTGCTTTGCACCGTTAAATATATTTCTAGCGTATCGTTCTCGGCATCCGAAACATCGAACCGAATGGTTAAAGATCCAGCGCTGTCTGTAATATTTAAATTACTCACAATAGGCCGTGCATTTTGAGCGTATATATTTTGTATGCCGATGATGCAAAACAAAAACAAGATTTTCTTCATTTGTAAAGTGTTAGGTAATACAAAATACTAAAAAATAAAGCCATATAAAACTATATTTGTATATGAAAAACACACCGAGAATAGCCATCAACGGTTTTGGACGCATAGGCAGGGTTTCGCTGCGCATTATGCTCCAAAAAAATTTGAACATAGTTGCGATCAACGATCTTACCGATACGGCAACCTTGGCGCATTTGCTTCGCTACGATTCAATACATCGACCTTTCCCTGGAACGATTACACATACAGAAAATTCATTAATTGTAAACGGTAAAGAAATTTTATGTTTTCAAGAAAAAGATCCCGCGAATTTACCTTGGGAAAAATTGAGGGTCGATGTAGTGGTAGAATCGACCGGGAAGTTCACTAATAAAGAGAAAGCGCAAGCACACCTCAGTGCTGGCGCGAAGAAAGTAATCATATCGGCGCCCGCAAGCGATAAAGATACACCCACCGTAGTATTGGGTGTGAACGATTATGTGCTTGAACAAAATGCAAACATCATCTCGAATGCAAGTTGTACTACCAACAACGTGGCACCCATGGTAAAAGTGCTCGACGATTTAGGCAGTATTGAAGACGGCTACATCACCACCGTGCACTCGTATACTGGCGATCAAAATTTACACGATGCACCACATCGAGATTTACGAAGAGCAAGAGCGGCGGCGGTATCTATGATCCCTACTAGCACTGGTGCTGCGAAAGCCATCACAAGTATCTTCCCACATTTAGAAGGCAAATTAGGAGGCGCAGGAATTCGAGTGCCAGTACCCAACGGTTCCTTAACCGACTTCACTTGTTTGCTGAAGAAAGATGTGAGTGTAGAAGAAATCAATGCCGCATTCAAACGCGCATCGGAAAATGAGTTGAAAGGAATTTTACAATATACCGAAGACCCGATAGTATCCATTGACATTCAAGAGAATTCACATTCTTGTATCTTCGATGCACAGCTAACTTCTATTGTAGGCCGATTGGTGAAAGTGGTGGGATGGTATGATAATGAGTGGGGGTATTCGAGCAGGTTGGCGGAGCTTGTTGAGAGAGTTTGAGGGAAAAGGCCGCTGGGGTTTCTCGCAGAGCCCGCAAAGGGATAATACGCAAAGGAAGCAAAGATTTATTGTAATATATATTTAATCTCTGCATACTTTGAGAAATAAAAACTCTGCGAACTTTGCGAGAAACCTTTGCGTGCTTTGCGAGAAACATTGCGGGCTTTGCGAGAAACATTGCGGGCTTTGCGAGAAATTAATACCTTAGCACCCAAAATTAATCCCTCCAAAAAATGAAGACTATAGATTCTATTAACTTCTCAGGCCGTAGAGCGCTGATTCGTGTCGATTTTAACGTGCCTTTAAATAGTGCTTTTGAAATTACCGACGATACTAGGATGCAAGCTGCGGTTCCTACGATTAAAAAGATTTTGAACGATGGTGGATCGGTAGTGTTGATGTCGCATTTGGGCAGACCGAAAGAAGGGCCTATAGAAAAATATTCGTTGAAACATTTGGTGAATCATTTGGCCAGCATTACATCGGCACCAGTACATTTTGCAGATGATTGCATTTCTGATGATGCGTTTGAGAAATCGGCAAGCTTGAAAGCGGGTGAAATTTTACTCTTAGAAAATTTGAGATTTTATAAAGAGGAAGAGAAGGGCGATGTTGCTTTTGCAGAGAAGTTGAGTAAGCATGGCGATGTGTATGTGAACGATGCTTTCGGCACGGCGCATAGGGCGCATGCTTCTACAACAATTGCTGCGCAGTTTTTTGCCGATGCGAAAGTGTTTGGATATGTAATGGCGAATGAATTGAAGAATGCTGAGAAAGTAATGAATAATGCAGAGCGTCCTTTCACGGCGATCATGGGTGGTGCTAAAGTGTCGGATAAAATTTTATTGATAGAAAAATTATTAGAGAAAGTAAATGCGATCATCATTGGTGGTGGTATGGCATATACATTTGCGAAAGCGATGGGCGGAAAAATTGGTTCATCACTTTGCGAAGACGATAAATTGGATTTGGCTTTAAGCTTAATTGAAAAAGCAAAAGCAAAGGGTGTACAATTGGCATTGCCTGTAGATTCTATCGTTGCCGATGCATTTAATAACGATGCAAACATCGGCAAGGCATCAAACGATGCAATCGCGGATGGTTGGATGGGTCTTGACATCGGTGAAAAAAGTATTGCAACATTCAAAGAAATAATTGCGAATTCAAAAACGATTTTATGGAACGGACCGATGGGTGTTTTTGAAATGAGCAATTTCGAAAATGGTACGAAGTCCATAGCATTGGCAGTTGTTGAAGCAACTAAAAATGGTGCCTTCTCATTAATCGGCGGTGGCGATTCTGCTGCTGCTGTTGCGAAATTTAATTTGAGTGACGAGGTGTCGTATGTATCGACTGGTGGTGGTGCATTGTTGGAATATATGGAAGGGAAAGTGTTGCCAGGTGTTGCGGCAATAGAGAAGTAGTTATTAGAAAATAGGAATTAAGTTATTAGGGGACGCGCCTTAATAACTTAGTTTCTTAATTACTTAATAACATATTTCTTAATTCTAAGTTTCTGCTACAGTGGGATTCTAACTACCGCAAGACATCCACTTTCTTCCTGCGAATCGATACTGAGTTGACCGTTGATAAATTGCACCCTCGACTTAAGATTATTAATACCTAATCCTTTCGAACTATTTAACTTTTCCTGATCTATACCGATTCCATCGTCTTCGACACTTAAAATCAATTCGTTTTTATTGCTAATAATTTGTACGGTAATATTTTTCGCGTTGGAATGTTTGATGGAATTGTTCACTAACTCTTGCATTACTCGATAAATCATTAATTCCGTATTTATTTTTTTAGGCCGATGTTCTTCTCCGAGGATAATGAGTTCGAATTTGGGTTCAGACATTTGCATCAGTGGAGCGCAGAATTGTTTAGTGGCCGTATAAATCCCTTCGTTCAACAATACCTGTGGCATCATTTGATGCGATATGCTTCGCACCTCATTGCATGAATCGCTAAGCATCGTGTATACGAGTTTGGATTTCTCCACATCGGCAATCGTAGGCATTAATGATTCGAAATAAAGTTTGATAGCAGAGAGCGAAGCACCTAAACTGTCGTGTAAATCTTTGGCAATTCTATTGCGTTCGGTTTCTTCGGCATCGATAATCGATTGAAACATCTGCTTTTGTTTGTCGCGGATCTTACGCTGATACAACAAAACGATTGCAATAATAAATGTAATTAATGCGATTAAAAGAATTACTGTAATGAGTACACCAACTACAATTTGAGTGTCGAGGTTTTTCGATTGCATATAAATGAATAAGCGAATAACATATAAAAGAAAACGTTAACTCCGATAAAAAATGTAATTCGGAAGTATCTAGCTTTTGGATACTGCAACCAGAATTGCATATCGTGTAATAGTATTCCATGAATGATTGCACCACCTGCAAAAAAGATGTAAGAGCCAATAGCTAAAATCACAGATGGATCTTTCATCAAATTTTCATTCGAATATTTTGCCTTTTGATAAATGAAAATTAGATTATAGATACTAAGCAATCCGAATGTAGTTGAGGAGAGTATGGGTTTCATGGCATACAATTCCATGCTTGCAATCAAGTACAACCAAATAACCGAATAAATATAAAAAGTATAGACAAGTAATTTTTTAAACCGTTCACTATCTGAAGCTTTTAATAAGAATAAGATATGAATACTTAGATGTACATAGTCATAAAAACGGTTCATGAAATGTGTGTTTTGTAAGGTATGCATTAATATACCCGTCAAATTCATCCAAGCAACCATCAGTACAATATAAACCAACATGATATCTTGCACTGGACTCAACTTTTTATACCTGATGAATGCAAGCAATAATGTAAGATAAAGAAATACATACGCACAAATATTAAGTACTTCTTTCCAAGGAAAGGATGGTTCGTATACCATTTAAATTATGAATTTAAATCATTGGGTTCGATGTTTAATCCAGGTCCGCCTTGCCAAACATTTTTTATACAATTCAGATCGTCTTGTATTTGATATTCATTGGAACTTGGTTCTGTTGCACCTACAACAATTAGATGAAAATTATTATCAAAAAACCCATGATAGACATTCAATCCGATGATTGATGGGTCGTCTAAAATTTGTTGCAATTGATCTCGGCTGATGTAACTAGAGTACTGTGAATTAGGGAATTCTGCTCTGAAATTATCCAGCATATCTTTTGCTCTAGATAGTTCTATTTCGTGGTTTAGCATTGCTTAAAATTTAGTTTCCTAAAGATATAGAATATTCTTAATTTAAACCCAGAATTATAGAGATGCCAATTAATATTTTAATAGCCGACGATCACCAGTTAATGATAGATGGTATAGTTTCAACATTGATTCCGAATCATGAATTTGTAATAGTAGGAAGAGTGAACAATGGACTTGAAGCTGTAGAGTTTTGTGAAAAATATCAGGTTGATTTAATTCTGATGGATGTATCCATGCCTAAGTTGAATGGCGATGAGGCATCGATAAAAATATTAGAACGTAAACCGCATATAAAAATAATAGCCATCACCATGCACGACGATATCGTAAATTTAAATCGCATGAAGAACGCTGGTGTGAAAGGTTACATTTTAAAATCGGCCAAGCGCGAAGAGTTGTTATTTGCTATTCAGAAAGTAATGTTGGGTGAAGAGTACTACAGTTCAGAGATTAAATTGCATACACCACAACATGAGAATCATTTTGCTATCGACAATCAAAACGATTTATTAACGCATAGAGAAATTGAAATTATTCGACTGTTAACACAAGGCAAGACATCGACAGAAATTGCAGAGGGTTTAAATATTTCGGCTAGGACGGTTGATACCCATAAGCAAAATGTGATGCATAAATTAAATTTGAAAAACAAAACAGAGCTTTTGCGTTATGCATTTTTGAATGGGTTGATTTAATCGTCTTCTTCCCAACTGCTTTGAACATCGTCGATTTCTCTTCGCTCTTTTTTCGTGGGCCTACCAGTACCTCTTTCTCTTTTAAACACAGGCACTGTGAACACCGAATGCAATTTTGGTGTATCGTTTACTGGGCTTAAATCTTGGTAACATGTAGCGGCCTTGGTAGCATCGACCCGTTTCTCAATAATTTGGAGCACCTTGATGATTTTCTTTTGCTGATCTTTTTGGATGTGATAAGTCTCCCCTATTTTAACTACTTGAGATGGCTTAACACTCGTTTGTTCCAGCTTCACTTTTCCTGCCTTACAAGCATCGGTAGCTAAGCTTCTGGTTTTGAAGATTCTGATTGCCCACAAATATTTATCTATTCTGATTTTTTCTGAATCGGCCGACATACTTAGAATTTTTACCTAATAATGTTTAATCTTTGAGGATTGTTTCGTAATATCGTTCAAAATTACGCATATGATTACGCAATATAAAGAATTGATAGAGAAAGCTTGGGAAGACAGAGCGATGTTGAGCTATCCCGATGTAATTCAAGCCATTGAATTTATTATTGAAGAATTGGATAATGGTAGGATTCGTGTGGCGGAGCCAGTGATGAATCGTTGGCATGTGAACGAGTGGGTGAAGAAGGCGGTGATTTTATATTTTCCGATTTCGAAAATGGAAGAAATGAAAGTGGGGCCATTTGTGTTTCACGACAAAATGAAATTAAAGCAAGATTATAAAAAGGCGGGGGTGCGTGTGGTGCCGCATGGTGTTGCGCGTTATGGTGCATACTTGGCAAGTGGTGTGATTATGATGCCATCGTATGTAAACATTGGGGCTTATGTCGATGAGGGCACGATGGTTGACACATGGGCAACTGTTGGTTCTTGCGCACAGATTGGGAAAAATGTTCATTTGAGTGGTGGGGTTGGAATTGGTGGGGTCTTGGAACCCGTGCAAGCATCGCCAGTAATTATTGAAGATGGTTGTTTCGTTGGTTCGCGTTGTATAGTGGTAGAAGGAGTTCGTGTAGAGAAAGAAGCGGTGTTGGGAGCCAATGTAGTGCTAACTGGTTCTACAAAAATTATTGATGTTACGGGCGATGAACCGGTTGAACATAAAGGTGTGGTACCAGCGAGATCGGTGGTGATACCGGGATCGTACACGAAGAAATTTGCCGCGGGCGAATATCAAGTTCCTTGTGCATTGATTATAGGCAAGAGAAAAGAGTCGACCGATTTAAAGACATCCTTGAACGATACGTTGAGGGAGTATAATGTGGCGGTGTAGTTCGTATGCTCTCCCGATAGCTATCGGGAGGTTCGTAGGTTCTCCCGATGGCTATCGGGATGCTGGTGGGTGCTAATTTTAAAAGAAGATATTAATGAAGATTGGATTTGATGCCAAGAGAGCTTTTTCGAATTTTACTGGTTTAGGGAATTATAGCAGAAGTACTTTAAAAAACTTAACTGAATATTTTCCTGAACATGAGTATTTCTTATACAATCCGAGGGTTCCAGATGAGCATCAAATTCAATTTTTAGATTTGCCGCATCACGCGAAAGTTCATATAAAAATTCCACAAACATTTTTCTTCGAAGTGTTCTCATCGGCATGGAGAAGATATGGCATTAGTTCCGATATTGTTCGTGATGACATCGATCTGTATCATGGTTTGAGTCATGAAATTCCTGCGAACATTCACAAGACGGGGATTAAAAGTGTGGTGACGATTCACGATTTGATTTTCAAAGTTTTTCCAGAGTATTATAAAATAGCGGATCGGAAAATTTATGATCAGAAGTTTCGACATGCTTGTGAAACGGCGGATGGGATTATAGCAATTTCAGAATGTACGAGGCAAGATGTGATTCGATATTACAACATTGACCCGAAAAAAATACGAGTGATTTATCAGGGTTGTTCGGAAATTTTTGAGCGTGTTGTTGGTGATAAAGAGAAGTCGGCATTGCGAGAGAAGTATGCGCTACCTAGTCAGTATTTACTGAGTGTTGGGAGCATTGAGCGCAGGAAAAATGCCTTACTGATTTTGCAAGCTTTAAAAGAGTTGCCGAGTGATTTGCATGTGGTGTTGGTGGGAAAGGAAACCGAGTATTGCAAAGAGTTGCGTGCTTATATTTCTGAAAATTCATTGCAAGGTCGAGTGCATTTTTTGCATCGAGTAAGCTTTGAAGATTTGCCTGGTATTTATCAGCTTTCGAAAGTTTTTGTATACCCATCGAGGTATGAAGGTTTTGGTATACCTATTTTGGAGGCCTTGCATTCGGGTGTTCCTGTTGTTGCGGCGAAAGGCTCTTGTTTAGAAGAAGCGGGAGGTGCTCGGAGTGTATACATCGACCCAGATAATTTTGCTGAATTGAAAAATGCGTTGTTGGAGATTTTGAATAAAGAGGATGTATCGGATGTGATTGCGGCGAATAAAAAACATGCAGAAGAATTTAATGCGAGGAAAATTGCGCAGGAGATTATGGACTATTATCAGGAAATACTTGAACAATGAAAGAAGTTTTAGAGGAGTTAAAATCAAATAAATTTGTTGGCATTGAATGTCCGGAAGGCTTGTATTTATTAGTGGATGCGAAGGACGAAGTTTTGGCGGAGAGATTCGTAGCTGGCGTATTTGAAGATGCGAGTAGAGAGGTGTTGATTGCCGACATCAATTCCATTGAGCAATATTTTTCTGAATTAAATCCTTTGATTTACGATTTGGTTGAATTTTCCGAAAAGCCGATGTTATTGATTTTGCCTCATTCGAAAAACATCGCTGCGGCTTGGCAAAATGCAGAACAGCGTATTGGCATTCGAGAGGAAAAAAGTAGCGAATTACACAAACTTATATTTCAATTTAGAAGAGCAGTAGTAAAAGTCAAAGTAGCTTCTAAAATTGAGACTGTAAAATTTTTCAAATTCAACTGGACAGCACCCGAAATTGCAATCATCGCCCTCGACCCAAGCGGAAAAATTTCTATCCTTCAAAAATAATTCAGAAAATTTGCCTCCCCCGGGGGGTGGGGGGGGGGGGGGGGGGGGGGGGGGGGGGGGGGGGGGGGGCGCCCAAGGACTGGCTCACGGGGACCAGGCTCCGACCAGGACCTGCCAGCCGCGCTGCACGCGGGCACCCAGCCCGTCGTCGCCGGCCTCGGTGGGGTACGCCGCGACGAGGTCGTCCACCGCCGTGGACCGGTGCGCCGCCACGACGCCCACGACGGCGTCGCCCGACTGCCAGACGGCATGCCACGGCTGCACGGACAGGACGTGCACCTCGTGCTCGCCGATCGTCGTCGTCGGCACGTCCGTGGCGACGTCGGCGCGCAGGTGGCCCGGCTGGCGCAGCACGACGACCGACCCCGCCGGGCCGGCGAGGTCGACCTTGGCCAGCGCGGCGTCGGCCCCGGTGGCGACGGCGGTGTAGCCGTCGGGAAGCTCCCCGCCCGGCCACACGGTCTCGAGGAC
>JAEYZM010000029.1 GCA_023427985.1 Bacteroidota bacterium
AAAAAGCAGCTCCTAAAAAAGCAGCTCCTAAGAAAGCAGCTAAAAAAGCAGCTCCTAAGAAAACAGCTAAAAAAGCAGCTAAGAAAGCAGCTCCTAAAAAGGCAGCTAAGAAAGCAGCTCCTAAGAAAAAAGCAGCTAAGAAAAAATCAGCGCCAAAGAAAGCAGCTAAACCTGCAGCGGCTCCTGATATGAAGTAATTGCTGTATATGTAAAGTGTTAACAATTATTTAACACTTTATTAATCTTGAAAATAGCTCCTAAGTAATTTTAGGGGCTATTTTTGTTTTTTGACTATATTACCTAAGAATTAGCAATTTCTTAACATGAAGAAGAAAATCAATAAGTCGCGACATTTTATTAATCGAGAGATTTCTTGGCTTTCTTTTAACGATAGGGTATTACAAGAAGCACATGACCCAACAGTTCCCTTGATTGAACGATTGAGATTCATGGGTATATTTTCAAATAATCTTGATGAATTTTTTAGAGTTCGTGTTGCTAGTGTAAGCCGACTTTTAAAACTCGATAAAAAAGATAAAAACCTATTAGGTTACAATCCTTCTACTGTTTTAAAACAAATTAAATCGATTGTACTTCGACAACAAAGTAAATTTGAAAAATTATTCAACGATGTACTTGTAAAAGAACTGTCGGAAGAAAAGATTTTCATAATCGACAATACTCAATTAAATGTTTCTCGTGGTTCTTATGTAAAACAATATTTTAAAGATAAAATATTGCCAAGTCTTGTTCCTATTATGATCGATAAAGACAAGCCTTTCCCGGAACTTAGAGATCGATCAATCTACCTATTCATTAAATTGTATAATGAAGAGAACCCACAAGATTATAAATATTCGATTATAGAAATTCAAACCGATTTACATTCGCGTTTTTTAGTTTTACCAGAAACCAACCAATTGAAATATATTATTCTGCTGGATGATATTATTCGTTATTGCTTGGAAGACGTATATAAGATTTTCAATTACAAACAATTTGAGGCATACACTATTAAATTAACTCGTGATGCTGAGTTAGATTTTGATTTAAGTGATATGCAAATAAACATGGTTGAAGCTTTTAGCAAAAGTCTAAAACAAAGAAAAAAAGGAAAGCCTGTACGTTTTGTTTTCGACCAAAAAATGCCAAAAGAAATGCTGATGTTTTTAAAACAGAAGCTAAGTCTTCATACCGATAATTTAATACCAGGTGGGAGATATCATAATTTTAAAGATTTCATTAGCTTCCCCAATATAGGCGCTCCCAATCTACAATATTCGAAACAGAACCCCTTATCGCATCATAACTTCGAATACAGCAATAGTATTTTTGCCTGTATGCAAGAAGAAGATCAAATGGTGCATTTTCCTTATCAGAAATTCGATTACGTATTGCAGTTTTTGAGAGAAGCAGCTATCGATCCAAAAGTTGAAAGCATTCGAATTACATTATATCGTATTGCTCAAAATTCGATGGTGGGTAATGCATTGATTAATGCTGTGAGGAACGGGAAAAAGGTAGTTGTGGTTTTAGAACTCAAAGCACGTTTCGATGAGGAAAATAATATTTATTGGACAAAAAAATTCATGGAAGAGGGTGTAACTGTATTGCACAGCGTTCCCGAAATGAAAATTCATTCTAAAGTTTGTTTAGTAAGTAGACGAGAAAAAGGAAAACTTAACTATTATGCAAACATCGGCACAGGGAATTACAACGAAAAAACCGCAGGAATTTATGCCGATCATTCTTTGTTTACAGCAGACAAACGCATCACAAACGATTTAGTAAAGTTATTTGATTATTTAGAAAAAGGTAAATTGCCGAATGAATTTAAGCACATACTTGCTTCGCCTTTTAATTTAAGAGAGCAAATAATAACGCTTATCAAGAAGGAAATTCATAATGCGAAGAAGGGAGTGAAATCGGGAATTGTATTGAAAGTTAATAGTATTTCCGATGAGGAAATTATTCGCAATTTATACCATGCTTCTCAAGCGGGTGTAAAGGTCCGATTGATTGTTCGTGGTATTTGTTGCTTGGTTCCAGGTATTAAAGGCTTATCGGAAAATATTGAAGTCATAAGTATCATCGATAAATATTTGGAACATGCTAGAGTGTATTATTTTGCAAATGCAGGCAGAGCTAAAGTATACGTATCCTCAGCAGATATGATGTTACGGAATCTCGATTTGAGGGTGGAGCTAGCTTGTCCAATATATGACGAAAGTATAAAATTTCACCTTATGAACATTTTGGAACTTCAATGGCGCGATAATATAAAGGCGCGTATTATTGATGCGGAACAGAACAATAAGTACATTAGTTTGAATACCAATCCACATAGATCACAATTTGAAACCTACCAATACTTAAAAGAAAATTAAATGAGATTTGCCGCTATTGATATAGGATCTAACGCTGTCCGATTGCTCATCGCAAATATAGTAGAGTCGGAACAGGGCATACATTATAAAAAAGATACCTTGCTCAGAGTACCCTTACGTTTGGGTGACGATGCATTCATTCAAAATAAATTATCTGAAAAAAAAATCAAAGAACTTAGTCAGACGATGTTAGCCTTTAGAAACCTCATGGATGTGTTTAAGGTAAAACATTACCTTGCCTATGCTACATCGGCAATGCGCGAAGCCAAAAATGGACAAGAGGTTATCAAACGAATTAAGAAAGAGGCCAATATTAAAATCGAAATTATTACAGGAAATTTAGAAGCTCAAATGATTTATGCCTCACACATTGAGGAGACTTTAGACCCTAAGAAAAATTATGTATATGTCGATGTAGGAGGGGGTAGCACCGAACTTTCTATTTTTGTCAAAAACAAGGTACAAGCATCACAGTCATTTAATATTGGTACCATCAGAATGCTCGATAATAAAGATACTGAGCAGGAGTGGGAGCGATTGAGGTTGTGGATTAAAGAACATACAAAAAACATAAGACCATTAATTGCAATTGGTACGGGCGGTAACATTAACAAATTACACCGTTTATCGGGTGAAAAAGATTCAAGTCCACTAACCTATAATCGAATTAAAAATTTATACAATTATTTAAATGGGTATTCACTCAAAGAACGCATTCAAGTCTTGGAATTAAACCAAGATCGAGCTGATGTGATTATTCCAGCCTCTGAAATTTATATGACCATTATGAAATGGGCCAACGCTAAAGTGATTTATGTACCTAAAGTTGGATTAGTGGATGGTATGATCGTTCATTTGATCGAAAAATATGTCTAAATTTGCGGAAAATTATTTAAGTGATTAAAATTACTAAAATCTTCAATTTTGAAATGGCACATGCCATTCATAATTACGATGGGGCTTGCAAAAACATACATGGACATTCATACGAATTGCATGTAACTGTGAGTGACTCGAGCTCAAGCGATCAAGCAATACCCGGACTAGGAATTATAATTGATTTTAAAGATCTAAAAAAGATTGTGAATTCTGCGGTTATTGATCAGTTGGATCACCGCTTGGTATTGTCCAAAGAATATATTGCCGCTCATGCGAATTTAATGATTCCTGAACATACTATGGTTTGGGATTATGAGCCTACAGCCGAGAATATCTTATTTTACATCAAGGAGGCAATCAAGAACCTTTTTCCTATAAATGTAAAATTATTGTCGCTGAAATTATACGAAACTAAGAGCTCTTATGCTGAGTGGAACAATTATTGATACATTATGAACATGAAAAGGCTGTTTTATTTACTTTTTGTTTTAGTTGCGTATGCTTCTTGTAATAAGGAAGAACTCAATGAAAATATAAAGCCAAGTAATACGATGTATTTGGTTGATAAGGTATATGACTATAATAATAACCTGATAGCTGAATATATTTATGATGATTCAAATAAATTAATTCTAAGAAAAGATCGAGATACCGTTCATAGTAGATCTTCTGATTATGTATTTATTTACAAGAAAGAACAACTTGAACAAATTATATATCTGGACTATGACATGCCACAATTTAATCATGAAATACATCTAGAATATGACGCATCGGGAAAAATAATTTCTGATTTTACAACTAAGTCGGGAAAGGAAATCAATAATAATTATTATACCTACGACAAGGACAATAGAATTGTTGCCATATATAAGGTAACACCAGAAAAACCATATTATCATTTTTATTACGACGATGCAGGTAATGTAAGAGAATCGGTCTTAGTGATGGATGTTTCAAACGATCCCATGCATGGTGGAAAAGATACCATTCAGGTACATCGATTTTTTCGTTACGATAAAAAACCAAAAGCTAATTTTAGTTTAAACAATGTTTTCCAAGTAGAAATGTATCCATATTTTGGGACCGAAGCTACTTTAGAAAAAGCATTGTCGGCCAACAATATGATTGAATTTGTTAATGCCACAACTTGGAATTATCGATATACAGAAGAAGGACTACCAGAAGAAATTGAAACCAAATGGAAAGATGTGACTATGCTTAGTCCATTGATACATCGAATTACATATAAAGAAGTAAAGGCCCCGTAGGGCCTTTTTTTTATTATTGTCCTTGCCCTAATGAAAATGCTGCTTTACCATCAAACTCATACAGGTTTTCTGTTTTTATAACATCAATTTGTTCATCAACGGCTTTTTGTAAGATATTCAACAGCTCTTTGTTACTAAGCTTTTCGTTGTTTGTCGACTTAAATCGGCATCTCCAATGATCGGTGATAAAAGTTTCTGGAAATCCTTCTGGCCATACTTTGATACCTCTATTGGTAATCATGCTTAATTCAATGTTCTTATCTTGGATTTTTTTCAGATGTGAAGCTAAATCATTTGCATCGTAACCATCCCAATGTACAAACACATCGACCCCAATCAGATCTTTTTTAGCTTTTTCTTTACGTGTGTATTTAGGTAATTTGATTTTGCTTTCTTTTGCGAATTGTACTCCTTTTAAAGTTGATGGTTGTTTACCCAGATTTGAAATTACTGCATCGGCAAATTCGGAAGTACTTAATTTTTTCTTGCTGATGCCATCTTTATAAACATCGGCAGTGTGTAATCCATCTTCTATGGTTTTCAACCAAGCATTTTGAATTTTTTCTGCATGCGCAGCCTCTCCAATATGATTCAACATCATCACAGTAGCCTGAATTAATCCGGATGGATTCGCAATATTTTTCCCAGCTATCATTGGCGCAGATCCGTGGATTGCTTCGAACATAGCGCATTCTTCTCCAATATTTGCTGAGCCAGCGAGACCAACAGATCCTGTAATCTGTGCCGCAATATCGGAGATCACATCGCCATACAAATTCAAGGTCACAATAACATCGAACTGATCAGGACTATCGGCTAGCAATGCAGCTCCAATGTCTATGATGTAATGATCGTTTTTTATATCTGGATATTCTGCAGCAATTTCATCGAATACTTTATGAAACAATCCATCGGTTTGTTTCATGATATTGTCCTTGCTAAAACACGATACTTTTTTTCTGCCATACAATCGTGCATACTCAAACGCATATCGAATAATTTTCTCACATCCAGGTCTGCTAATTAATTTTAAGCATTGCACCACTTCATCTGTTTGCTGATGTTCAATTCCCGCATATAAATCCTCTTCATTTTCTCGGATGATTACCACATCCATTTTCGGGTGTTTCGTTTCTATATACGGTGCATAACTGGTGCAAGGTCTAACATTTGAATACAACCCTAAAAATTTACGAGTACTTACATTTAAGCTTTTATATCCTCCACCTTGAGGAGTTGTAATTGGAGCTTTCAAGAATACTTTATTGTTTCTAATGATGTCCCAAGATTCTTTTGCGATTCCCGATGTATTGCCATTTAGATACATTTTTTCTCCAATTTCAATTTCATCGTAAGCAAGTTGAACACCCGAAGCATTTAAGATTCTTAATGTGGCATCCATGATTTCTGGACCTATGCCATCTCCTTTAGCAATTGTGATTCTTTTCATTGTCGATTTTTTTTACAAATAACATAAAAATGATTCATTATGTTTTATTTATGTTATATATATTATATATAAATAAAATTTATCTTAAAAATCGGGACATAAAAAAAGCCCGCGTCTGCGGGCTATTGTTGGCGGAGAGAGAGGGATTCGAACCCCCGGACCTGTTACAGTCAACGGTTTTCAAGACCGCCGCATTCGACCACTCTGCCATCTCTCCGGGGGCAAAAGTACAAAAAGAGATATATCTACCAAATATTTTTTTAAAAATATTCTAATAGTGTTGAGTAAGAGATGTATAGATTCTGGTGCTCATATGTTCGAGGGTTCGAATGCTCGTATGTTCGAAAGGAAAAGCTACTAGAAGGGATGATGTAAGTTTCAAAATACTACAACTAATTAATCTTATGTAACATTTGTGTTTTGCATTTTATTATCATTCAAACCTAGCTATATTTGCGCATCCAATCATTTCTTATGATTCATGATATTCCCACTAGTGAAAATATAGATCTCGATCGAATTTTCATTTTTAAAACCGACATCGACACGCACGATGCTTACAATAAATTATCAAACTTTTTAAATAGCATTGAAGACGTTGTTCGTTGGAACCTCGACATGCAAGATTGTGATCATGTATTACGAATCGAAACGAAAGAGCTTTCAATTCAATTCTATTTAGAAAGTATTAATAAATTAAACATACTCTGTGAAGAGTTACCCGATTAATCGATGCAAAATTTAAACGATGCGAGTCCAGTAAAAAAATTTACAGGATATGAAAAATTTGTAATAGCTATTCTAGCATTTACCGTTTTTACTGTTGTTCTTGATTTTATGGTGCTAGCACCATTGGGTGCTCAATTAATTCGATTAATGAATATTAGTCCAGCACAATTTGGATTAGTGGTTTCGGCTTACGCATTTAGTGCAGGAGCATCAGGTTTATTAGCCGCAGGCTTCGCAGATCGCTTTGATAGAAAAAAATTATTACTCTTTTTCTATTCTGGCTTTATCATTGGAACACTTTTATGTGCATTAGCAAATTCCTATCATTTATTATTATTTGCTAGAATTTTTACAGGCCTTTTTGGAGGGGTAATTTCTTCCATCTCTTTCGCAATAATTACGGATTTGTTCGAAGTAGAGAAACGAGGAAGAGTCATGGGTTTTGTACAAATGTCATTTGGTGTTAGTCAAGTTTTAGGTATACCAATTGGATTGTATTTAGCACACCTTTACGATTGGCATGCTCCTTTTTTTGCTATCGTAATATTATCGATCTTAATCTTCTTTGTCATATACAAATGGATGAAACCTGTGAACGAACATTTAAAAGTTCAAAACGACAAAAATGCATTCGTTCATATGTATCATACCTTGAGCAATAAAGATTACATTAAAGGATTCACAGCTATGGCATTAATTTCTATCGGTGGCTTTTTACTCATGCCCTTATCGAGTGCCTATTTGGTAAATAATATACAAATTTCTGAAGCACAACTTCCCATATTATTTATGTTCGCTGGTGTTGCTTCATTGATAACAGGTCCATTAGTTGGTAGATGGGCCGATGTGTACGGGAAATTAAGACTATTTACAATAGGTAGTTTAATTACAATAATAATGGTTGCAATCTACACCAATATGAATCCTTGGCCTTTATACATTGTTACCCTAATCAATGCCTTATTGTTTGTTGGTGTTTCATCTAGAATGATTTCTGGCTCAGCCCTAATTACACAATTGCCAGAACTTAAAGATCGTGGCGCATTTATGGGAGTGAATTCCTCATTACAACAAATATCAGGAGGGCTAGGCAGTCTTATTGCTGGATTAATAGTTATTAAAAATGCCGATGGTACCCTAGAGCATTTTAATTACCTCGGATATTTAACAATACTAATGTTAATTATTTGTATGTATATGATGCGAATGATACAAAATATTATTGCTAAAAGAAGTAACAAATAAGGGTTTCGAAATTATTTGTTGTCAGAATTTATATGAACTATAAATCTTTAATAATTGTATTGAGCTTGTTTTTCGGAACTCTAAATGCTAGTGCAGATACCTTGACATACTCACCCGTTCAATTTAATTTCTTAAGTCCTATTGGTACACATGGAATAAATTCAACAAATTATCTATTTAATTTCTCGATAGGTGCATTAAGTAATCATAGCGGAGGTATAAAAGGTTTCGAAGTTGCTGGACTATACAATTATACAAAAACCAATATGAATGGATTTCAAACTGCTGGTTTGTTCAATTGGGTGAGAAATGAAAGTAATGGCTTCCAAGTATCCGGATTATTAAATTCGACAAAAAAAGCGAAAGGTGTTCAAATTTCTGGATTAATAAATTCAGCATCTGAAGGATTTCGCGGCTTACAAATTTCTGGTCTTATAAGTAACGCGAATAATACTACTTACCCAACAAATTCCTTGGATTTCAACACACAAATTTCTGGTTTATATTCCAGAGGTAAAGGATTCAACCAATTTGTTCAAATTTCTGGTTTAGTATCAATTGGAGAAGAAATAAAATCGACACAAATATCGGGATTAGTAAATACATCGACTGGAAATGAAGGGGTACAAATAGCAGGACTTTTTAATCAGTCAAAAAAAGTAAAAGGTGTACAAATTTCAGTCATTAATATAGCCGATTCGGTAGAAGGATATCAAATAGGAGCATTTAACACTTCAAAAAAGAATGGTAAATATGCTTGGGAATATGGGGTTTCCGATAATTTTAATTTATTCGCATCGTATCGATCTGGAGTAAATGATCTTTATAATTTTCTAAGCATCGGCTTAAAATACAATCAAGGAATTTCTTGGGGATATGGTTATGGAATAGGTATTTATCTCGATGAGTATTCAAATTACCGAACTTTTACAGAATTCAGCGCTTACCATATTACCGAAGATAAAATTTGGGAAAACAGGTATTCGAATTTTTTATTGAATGTAGGTTATGGTGTTGAATTTGGTGGAAGTAAGGACCGTAAAAATTTTCGAATTATGCCTAATTTAAATGTGTTTCTTGCAAAAACTAAAGACGGCCGACTCAATAAATTCCCTGAAACGATATATCCTTATTACAGTCTGGTAGCTAAAACTACACAGACCGATGTGCACATTTGGTTAGGTCTCAAAGCATCAATGCGTATACTCAAATAACATCGAGCATCCCGATAGCTATCGGGAGAGCATACGAACATACGAACCCCGAACCTACGAACTAAACAATGCTTTCAATTCCGTAGCCTCATCTGGTTTCATTTTACCTGCTAATACCAAACGCAATTGACGTCTTCTTAATGCCGCATCGTACAAATTCTTTTCTTCATCCGTAGAAGGTTTTACTAATGGAACAGGAATAGGTCGGCCCGTTTGATCAACCGCTACAAAAGTATAATATGCTTCGTTACTTTTTATTTTAGTTCCTGATGGAATATTTTCTGCCCAAACATCCAATCGAATTTCCATCGATGAATTAAATGATCTAGTAATCTTTGCTTGTATTGTTACCACATCGCCCAAACGTATACTTTCCTTAAACGATACATTGTCGACCGAAGCAGTTACTACTATTCTATTGCAATGTTTCTGTGCCGTAATCGCAGCAGCAATGTCCATCAAGTGCAACAATCGGCCCCCCATTAAATTGTTCAAAGTATTGGTATCATTAGGCAATACCAATTCGTTCATGATGGTTAGGGATTCGTTTGGACTTTTAGTTTTCATCGTGAATAATTTGTTGCAAATATAAGTGCTTCTATTGATATAGCATTCATATATTTTACTTATATTAATGCCATTAATGAAGCTACTGAAAATCATATTCTTTCTAATTCTGATAATGTACATCCGAACTGTTCAGGCTCAAAAAGTGGGTTTGGTTTTAAGTGGAGGAGGTGCAAAAGGACTCGCACATATTGGGGTACTAATCGCTTTAGAAGAAAATAATGTTCCGATAGATTATATTACGGGGACTTCTATGGGTGGCGTAATTGGTGGTTTATATTCGGCTGGTTATTCGCCTTCAGAATTAGAATACATTGCCACGAGTAAGAATTTTCAATCCTGGGTAAGTGGTAATTATAAAACAGAGTACAGTTATTTTTATCAACGAAAAAATATTAATCCAACGATCGTTTCATTTGGTCTTGGGATAGATTCAGGATTTCAAGCCCGACTAAGATCCAATTTAATCAACGATATTCCATTAAACTTCGCATTACTGGAATTAAGTGCACAAGCAACGTATAATTCAGATGGAAACTTTGATAGTTTGATGATTCCTTTTAGATGCATGATTTCCGATGTGTTTTCTCAAGAACAAATTGCATGCAAACGTGGAAGTTTAAACGATGCATTGCGCGCAACAATGACAGTACCATTTGTTTATAGACCAATAAAAATAAACGATCGATATGTATTTGATGGTGGAATCTATAATAATTTTTCGGTCGATGTTATGCGAAAAGAGTTTAAGCCCGACATTGTGATTGGAGTTAATGTTTCTTCTAAAACTTTTCAGAAATATCCATTCGAATCTGATGAAGATGTATTAGGTAAATTATTCAATTATTTACTCTTATCTAAAACGGATAGTAATTTGTTGGGTGATAAAGATGTATATATTCAACCCGATGTTGAAAAATACAGTGTCGCCGATTTTAAAGATGTTGTGGCACTCATTAAACAAGGCTATGATGCGGCAATACTTAAAATGCCAGAGATAAAGGCTAAAATTGAAAGAGAGCAAACTAGGGAAGAAAAAGTAAAAAAAAGAGCTGCATTTGTCAATAAAAAATCGGAAATAAGTTTTAACGCATTACGATTAAACGGAGTAAACAACCGACAAAAAGTTTATATCCGAAACGTAATACAACAAGATTACAATAAGATTTCTTTAGCAGATGCGAAAGAAGGATATTACAAACTAGTCTCAGATCCGAATTTTAGAACCGTTTATCCCCGTGTTATCAAAGCCTCAAAAGAAATTTATGATTTCGAATTAGATGTAAAACCAGAAAGAAATTTAAGAGCTGATGTAGGTGGGAATATTAGTTCAAGGCCAATCAATACCGTTTACTTTGGTTTAGATTATAATTATTTAAATGCCTATTCTTTAAATTTCTCAGCAGATTTATATTTAGGCAGATTTTACGAATCCGCTGCATTAAACATAAGATTCGATTATCCAACACATATACCATTTTATATTGGATTAAATTTTATCTACAACCACTGGGATTATTTCAAGGGTTCTGATTTATTTATTCAAGATCCTATTCTAAATTTTGTCGATCAAAGCGATCGAATATTACAAACAGTAATTGGAATTCCAGCACGTAAAAATGGTAAGTTTATGTTAAAAGTTGGTGGCTTTAATTCAAGAGATTTCTTTAGTCAAACCAATTTTTACAAAGATGGCGACACTTTAGATAATAGTATTTTTAATGCCTATAAATATTCAGTAGAATATGAAAATAATTCATTAGATCAAAAGCAATTTTCAATGGAAGGAAGGAGAACTCGAATTGCTGTGCAATATATTGATGGTATAGAGAAATACATTCCAGGTACTGAGTCAATTCTTGCACCAAATAGAGTAAGTCATCAATGGTATCGATTCTCCTTGGAATATTTAAAATATATAAAATCAAAAAAACGGTATCGTTTTGGTTATACTGTAGACGTATGTTTATCTAACCAGCCTTTTTTTCAATCCTATCGCTCCAGCATAATCAATGCATCTGCATTTAATTCATTGATTGATTCTAGAGCATTATTGTTAGACAATTATAGAGCATTTTCCTTTGCAAGTGTGGGTATACGAAACATCTATATCATTAATAAAAATTTTCATGCTAGAGCAGAGCTTTATTTATTTCAACCGTATCAAAAGATCCAAGAGCAAAATCAGAAAGCAGTCTTAGCAAAGGAATTTCAACACAGATATCTTGCCGGGATAGCATCAATTGTTTATCGCAGTCCAGTTGGCCCAATTAGTTTTAATACGAGTTATTATGATTTTGAAAAAAATAATTGGTATTTTTTGTTTAACATGGGTTATTTATTATTCCAAAGAAAAGCGATGGAGTAATGGAATATTAGTCAATTAACTCGATACTATTAGCTTCCGCTTTCTTAGAAAAATTCACTTTTGTTTTAGTCCAAATCTCTCTAAATATCGTGCTGTTTCTATATTTATTCAAATGTTCTTCCGACTCCCATATGCTAAGTGTAAAATATACATTTGGCTCGCGTACATCTTTATATAAATGCATATCGATGCAGCCTTCAAATCCTCTAATTAAATGTGATGACTCATGGAATACATCTAAAAAATTTTGAATTTTATCAGGATAGAAGGTCATCTTAACTATTCGATGTGTCATTTATATTGGCTTTAAATTATTAGAGTCATTTATTGAATTGAACGATGATGGCTTCGCCGGTATGTAGTCCCAGTAATGAGCTTGCCTCACCTTTGTTGATGGCAATTTCCAAATATCCAGTGATTCCAAATAAACACAATTTCTCACCCTCAAGTACATCACTATATTGCAAACTTATTTTATCAACTGTCTCACTACGTTTAAATAATATTGTAAATTTTCTTCCTTTCGAAACACTTTCAAATAAATCACGTGTAATATTTGTGATTGCATTCTTAAAGGAATCAACATAAATAATACTACCTCGAATCTGATCCGGATCTACAACAGGTTGTATAATCGTTTTAACATTTAAATGATTTATTTTACGACCTAAAAATTCCATATTACCACCCTTAGCAAGATGTACAGCTGATTTGACTAAGATATCTTTAATGGGGAAGTGTATATAATCATCTAAAATTCTTAAATTAATTTTTACTATTTTTTCAATTTCTTCGGCTTTTAGGAATAATGAAAACAATCCATTATCTGGCCCAATAAAATAATGTCCATTAGCTTTTACGGCTACGAATTTGGGCGATGGTTCGTATGAATTATCGACACTTACCAAATGCACAGTACCTTCTGGGAAATAATGATAAGCATTGCCCAATATAAATGCTGCTTGAGTAATATGATACGAGGGGATATGGTGTGTTACATCTACTATTCTAGCATCAGGTAAACTACTTAAAATGAAACCCTTGACAGCTGCAAGATAAAAATCTTTAAGTCCAAGGTCAGTAGTTAATGTGATTATTGGCATATGTTAGTAAATGCTTAATAGTATTTCTCCAAAAATAATTATTTTAGCAAGAAAGCATTAGTTTTTAATTAAACATTTATAGAATTGAACGAAATTGTATTTTCACTCGAACACATCAACCCCGCAGAATTCTGGGGGCTCGATAACGAACAACTCAATATTTTCAAGAAAGCGTTTCCTAAATTAAAACTTGTAGCAAGGGGGAATGAATTGAAAGCGATTGGCGACGATGAGATGTTGGATTTGTTAAAGAAAAAAATGTCAACAGCAATTGCACATTTTGAAAAATATCAACGCATAAATGAAGATGAATTAAAAAGTATTTTAGGAAGCGCAAGTACCGATGATGAACCTAAGCATGTTCATGTTTCATCGAGCGGAAATGACTCAGAACCATTGGTATTTGGACCGAATGGCATTGTTGTAAAAGCTAGAACCCAAAATCAAAAACGCATGGTAAACTCATGCGCGAAGAACGATATTTTATTTGCAATTGGACCTGCTGGAACTGGGAAAACCTACACGGCCGTAGCACTTGCCGTTAAAGCACTAAAAAATAAAGAAGTAAAACGAATAATTTTAACTCGTCCGGCGGTAGAAGCCGGTGAAAATTTAGGTTTCCTTCCAGGCGACTTAAAAGAAAAAATTGATCCCTATTTAAGACCATTATACGATGCTTTGGACGATATGATTCCTCCAGATAAATTAAAAGTTTATCTAGAAAATAGAACCATAGAAATAGCCCCTTTGGCATTTATGAGAGGCAGAACATTAGATAATGCATTTGTAATTCTTGACGAAGCCCAAAATGCAACAGATATGCAATTAAAGATGTTCTTAACTCGTATGGGGCCCACTGCTAAGTTTATTCTAACGGGAGATGTAACCCAAATTGACTTACCTAAAAAACAAATGTCGGGATTGTATACCGCTTTAAATATATTAAAAGACATACAAGGTATCGATATCATTTATTTGACTGGTGAGGATGTTGTGAGACATAAATTAGTTAAGAAAATATTGGAAGCATACGGCGACATTCAATAAGCTTAGTATATTTGTGCATGTCAAATCCATTATTTCATTTCCCTAATCAAGTTAGTTTTTATAAAGGTAAAGTACGTGATGTCTACAACATTGCCAATAAATATTTGGTAATGCATGCTAGTGATCGAATTTCGGCATTTGATGTAGTTTTACCACGACCTATACCATATAAAGGGCAAGTATTGAATCAGATTGCTGCACATTTTTTAGACGCAACTAAAGACATCGTTCCAAATTGGGTGATCAGTATACCAGATCCTTGTGTAACTATTGGTAAAAAATGCGAAACTTTTCCAGTAGAAATGGTCGTTAGAGGATATTTAGCCGGACATGCTTGGCGAGAGTATAAATCTGGAAAACGAAGTGTATGTGGTGTTTCATTACCCGATGGATTGAACGAAAATGATCCTCTACCTCATCCAATAATTACTCCAACTACGAAGGCCCACGAAGGTCATGATGAAGACATTAGTAGAGAAGAAATTATTTCAAAAAAAATAGTTAGTGAATCGGATTATATTCAATTGGAAAAATATACACTTGCTTTGTATCAAAGAGGAGTGGAGATGGCCAATGATAAAGGTTTAATTCTGGTTGATACTAAATATGAATTTGGGAAAATTAACGATGATATTTATTTAATTGATGAAATTCATACACCTGATTCATCGAGGTATTTTATAAAAGACGGATACGAAGAGCGACAAAAAAACAAGGAAGCACAAAAACAGTTGTCAAAAGAATTTGTAAGACAATGGTTAATAGAAAATGGCTTTCAGGGTAAAGAAGGTCAAAGTGTACCAGAAATGAATGATGATAAACTCCAGGAAATTTCTGAACGATATATTGAATTGTACGAACATATTACAGGTAAAACATTTGAAAGAATTCCGCTTACAGATACTCTCAAAAGAATAGAAAATAATGTTCTAAATGCCTTAAAAGAATTAAATTAATAGTATTTTTAACAATCTAAAACTGAAGCTATGAGATTCGAACTAGACAAACACGATAAATACGTATTAATTAAACCTTTGGATATCGATGAATTAAATTCAGAAACTTCACCAAAGATAAAATCAGAGATTCTTCTTATTCATACTGAAGGAATTTACAATATCATACTTGACTTAAGCAATATTCGATCTTCTGATGAATCAGGAGCAAGTGCATTGCTTTCAGCTAATAGACTTTGTAGAAATTACGAAGGTACTTTTGTTCTAGTTTCTGTTCATTCAGATATACAACAATTACTTACACTATCAACTACTGAAAATTATATCAACATAGTGCCCACAGTTACAGAAGCAGTAGATTTAATTTTCATGGAAGAAATTGAAAGAGATTTAAGAAGAGAATTAAACGAAGGCGAAGACCAATAATATATGAGTAATTTCGATGTCACTGTTTTAGGCAGTAGCTCTGCTACACCCGCTTATAATAGGAATCCGAGTGCTCAGCTACTTATTCATAATGATAAATATTATTTAATTGATTGTGGAGAAGCTACTCAAAATCAACTGAATCGATTTAAATTAAAAGCATCGCGAATCGATTATATTTTTATTTCTCACCTGCACGGTGATCATTATCTAGGTTTGGTAGGTTTACTTTCTACTATGCATTTGAATGGTAGATCAAAAGAAATTAAACTATTTGGACCTCCTGAGCTAAAAGAAATTATCGATCTACAATTAAAAGTCTCAGAAACTCAACTTAGATATCCCATTGAATTTTATCCTACACATACTGAATATCGAGAAAAAATATTTGAAAGTCACGATATAGAAGTTGAGACCATCGTATTAAATCATCGTATACCTACTACTGGATTTTTATTTAAAGAGAAACCTCGTAAACGGAAAATTAACAACGATAAAATGCAAGAATACGATGTTCCACTAGAATACATCCCGCTCCTAAAAAACGGAATTGACTATACCGATAAATTTGGTAACATCATTACTAATGCAGAATTAACCTTTGATCCTCCTTTACCTAGATCATTTGCATACTGCTCTGATACGATTTATACAGAAAATTTTTTAGAACAAATTGATGGTGTAAATCTTCTGTACCACGAAGCTACTTTTATGCATGATTTGTTGGATAGGGCAGAAGAAACATTTCATACCACAGCATTACAAGCTGCATCACTTGCATTGAAAGCTAAGGTTAAGAAATTAATGATTGGCCACTTTTCAGCTCGATATAAAGAACTAGACCCCTTATTGTTAGAAGCAAAATCGGTATTCGAGAACACTGTACTAGCAATCGAAGGGGAAAAACAAAATATCTAATATTTTGCTAAGACTATTTCAAATTCAATGAATCTGGTTCCTTGTATTTTTTATTACCCGAACCGAATACTGAAACATGTACGTATCGTTTAGGATTCAATCGCAAATCAATCAATAATTTATCCAAATCGCGCGCACTTTGATTTAAATTATGATATAATTTATCGTCGTTAATCAATTGCCCTAATGTTCCTTTTCCTGAGTTAATCTTTTCTGTAATCAAAGCTACATCGTTAATTGCACGATTGGCATTGTCAATTGTTTCAATAAATCGAACCTTACTCAAGGAATCAGAAATCTGATCGATATTCGCTAAGATATCGTTGATTTTTTGATTGTTGTTTTTAAGATTAGTTGTAATGGACTCTATATTACTACTGATAACTTTAAATCGTGCCGACTGATACTTCACCATAGAATCGACACGTGTAGCTGTAACTTCTAAGGTTTCAATACTACGCTTGATACTCGCAAAACTTTGGTCGATGTTGTAACGAAAATTTGGATTCAATATGTATTGAATTGAAATCAAAATAGAATCAACCGTACCTAACAATTTTTCAGCTTTTTGCTTAACTGGTAAGACTTCAGAATTCACTGATTCTGCTAGACTCAATTCTATTTCTGACCTCAAGGTGTCGCCTTCTTCAATATAAGTTCTTGAATCGCCGAACTCAATTTCAATTGCCATAGCGCCTAATAAATCTTGCGATGCGATTTTCGCAATGGAATTATCAGGAATTTGAAAATTGGGCTTGATGGTTAATGTTGCAATGATGGTACCTTTCGAACTTAATTCTAAGTCGGTAATTTTCCCAATTGCAAAACCATTGTAAAGTATGGGATTAGAGACCTTCAGACCATTGATATGATCGTATTCGGCATAAAAATCAACTGTATCGGTAAAAACATCTTTACCTCTTAAGAAATTATATCCCAATACCAACATAGTAACCGAGATGATCGTTACTATTCCTATTTTAGTTTCATTATTAATTTTCACAGGCTCAGAAATTATTAAAGCGTTATTTCACCTTCTCTAAATCTTCTTTGTATGCTTTAAATGCCAAATATACAGATTTCGCAATATTATCTTGACCCTCTTCCGATGTTAAAAATTTTTCCTCTTCTAAATTGGTTAAAAAGCCCCCTTCAATTAGTATCGCAGGCATATTTGACTTATAAAGAACTACCAATCCAGCCTGTTTTACTCCTCTATTGTATCTTTTTAAGGAATTAGTAAACTGTTCCTGCACTTTTGAAGCAATATATAAACTCTTGTCGATGTTCACGTTCTGATACAATGAGAAGATAATATAAGCTTCTGTGGAACTTGGGTCAAAACCATCGTAATTTTTTTCGTAATTATCTTCTAATAAGATTACTTCGTTTTCTCTCTTAGCTACATTTAAATTAGCTTCTGATACGTGCAAGCCCATCACGTATGTTTCTGATCCATATGCTGCTTTGTTTTTACTAGCATTACAATGAAAAGAAATGAATAAGTCGGCCTTCGCTCTGTTCGCAATATTTGCTCTCTCAATCAAGCTAATAAATACATCGGTAGTTCGTGTGTATATAACTTTAACATCTGGGAACTTCTCTTCTATAAGTTTACCCGTTTTCAGTGCCAAAGCTAAAGCAACATCTTTTTCTTTTGAATGAGAACCCAAACAGCCAGAGTCGTGACCACCATGACCAGCATCAATGACAATCGTTTTAACTTTATAAGGAGCATTACCAGCAGATAAATTATTCGCTGTTAGCAGTAGTAAAATATAGAAAAAGAAAAATCGTATCTTCATGAAGGTAATAACTTTGCTTAATTTTTCGTTAATTCGCATGCAAAAATAGCATTCATTCACGACATTGAAACCATTAAAATCCTTATTTCCACTAATGTTGGTAACTATTTTAGGAATAGGTTACGGTTTCAAAGGCTATTCGAAGAACTACATCGGCATACCTAAAACTACTCGCATAACGCAAATAAGAATCGATTCTGTACGCATCGACACAAATAAAATAGATACTTTTCAAGTAGTGATGGATTCTTTGTCCTTGGATTCATTGAATAAGAAGAAGAAAGCACCTATTGATTTTCCTATCGATTATGATGCAATTGATTCAATTGTGTATGATATTTTGAATTCAAAGGTGTATCTATACAATAAGGCAGAGGTGGTGTATGGAAATATTAATTTGAAGGCCGACTTCATCATAATTGATCAAAAAACAAAAACGGTGTATGCAAGGGGAGTTGCCGATTCAACAGGGAAGGTTACGGGGAAGCCTATTTTCACTGATGCAGGACAGGTTTATAATTCGGAGGAGATGTCTTATAATTTTGAGACAAAGAAGGGTAAAATAAAAGAGGTAACAACTCAAGAAGGGCAAGGTTATTTATTGGCTAACGATGTTAAGAAAAATGAATATAACGAAGTCTTCATCAGACATGGTAAGTATACCACTTGTAATTTACCTCATCCACATTTCTATATTGCACTAACGAAAGCGAAGAACATTGAAGATAAAACCGTTTCAGGTCCTGCATACTTAGTAGTAGAAGATGTGCCATTACCGCTAGCATTACCATTTGGTTTTTTTCCAAGAAAGGGTGGACGTTCTTCAGGAATATTGATGCCTGAGATTGGGGAAGACAGAGAGTTGGGATTTTTCTTACGTAATGGGGGCTATTATTTTGGGATATCAGATAAAGTAGATTTGGCATTACGTGCCGATATTTTTTCGCGTGGTTCTTATGGTTTCAGTACTTTCTCAAGATACAATGTGAGGTATCGATTCAATGGTAATTTTAATGCAACATATAACGATCGCCGATTTGGGGAACCGAATACAGCATCTTATGCAAGGAACAAAGATTTTTCAATTCGTTGGACACACAGTCAGGATGCTAAAGCAATTCCGGGCACGCGTTTTTCTGCTTCTGTAAACATTGCCACACGTAATAACTTTAGAAATATTATCACAACCAACATTCAAAGCATTGTTCAAAACGATCTGAATTCATCGATTAACTTTTCTAAATCTTGGGAAGGTACTCCCTTTTCTATGAGTGCTTCAATGACGCACAATCAAAGTTTAAGTACAGGCTTAATCAATTTAGGTTTACCGAACATAAATTTTAGCATGTCGCGTATCTTTCCATTCGACTCTAAAAATAGAATTGGACCTCAAAAATGGTATCATAAAATTGGTATCAACTATACTGGTGATATTCAAAATAGTATATCAACTACCGATAGTTTATTGTTTAGAAGGGAAAGTTTAAGAGATTTTAGAAATGGATTCCGACATCAAGTTCCAATTTCAACGTCATTTAATGTTTTAAAATATTTAACGGTAAGTCCTTTCGCTAATTATACAGAGCGCTGGTATTTAAATTCCATTCGAAAAACTTGGACTGGATCAGAATTACTTGTTGATACCGTTTCGGGATTCAGAAGATCGATGGAATACAATACAGGTGTTTCTTTAACTACTCGAGTTTATGGGATGTTAAATGTGAATAGAGCAGGAATTGTAGCAGTCCGACATGTAGTAACACCATCTCTTTCATTTTCATATCGCCCCGATTTTTCTAAACCAAATTTTGGTTATTATCAACGTGTTCAATCGGATTCTGCAGGAAATACTGCATTGTATTCCATTTTTGAAAATTCAGTTTTTGGAACTCCGGGAGCAGGTAGATCAAATGCCATTAATTTCTCATTGGATAATAACTTAGAAATGAAGGTAAAGTCAAAGAGTGATACTGGAGATGTTATAAAGAAAATTAGAATTTTTGATAGTTTTAGGTTTACAGGTTCCTATAACATGGCTGCAGACTCATTAAAGTTATCGAATATCAATGTTGTTGCTAGAACAGTAATCTTTGGTCGAGTAAACATCGACATTGGTGCAACTTATGATCCATATACTTTCATTAAAGATTCGGCAGGGAATTATAGAAGGATTAATACCTTTCAATACGATATTGATAAGCGTTTAGGAAGAGTAGTTTCAGCCAATATTTCTATAGGTACTAGTTTGAATCCAGATGCCTTCAAACCTACCGTAAACAATAGTAACCCAGCAAATAATTCGGCTTTGAAAAACAGATATAATTATGCCGATATAGAAATGATTAATCGCTTCCCACAGTATTATGTCGATTGGAATATTCCATGGAATCTAACCATAAATTACAACGTTTCCTATACGAAGCTGTTTGAAGAGGCGACAGTTTCACAGGCTATCAATTTTCAAGGCGATATCAATCTAACACCGAAATGGAAGATCGGTTATCAGTCGGGATACGATTTTGAACGAAACGAAATTGTACCAACAGTTTTAAATATTTATCGCGATTTGCATTGTTGGGATTTAGCCATTAACTGGATACCATTTGGTACTTACCAACGATATTCTGTGGATCTTAAAGTCAGAGCCTCTATTTTGCAAGACTTGAAGTTAAGTAAGCGTAGAGAATTCTATGAAAGAGAATAATTTATTTCGATACTACTTTCAATCCAACAATAGAAATAATCAAGGTACTTAGGAAAAACAATCGCAAGAAATTGGTTGGTTCTTTAAAAATGAAAATGCCTACTAAGACAGTTCCTACAGCACCTATACCCGTCCACACAGCATAAGCTGTTCCTATCGGTAATGTTTGAGTAGCTTTCATTAATAACAGCATACTTATAGTTAAAGCCACTAGAAATCCAGAATACCACATATACATTTCCTTGCCTGAACTATCGTTTGCTTTACCTAGGCAAAAAGCAAATGCCACTTCAAATAAACCAGCAATAATTAATGTAAGCCAATTCATATTTATTTTCCAAAAACTTTTTTCAAAATATCCGTAACACGGGCTGCAGGATCTTGTCTTATTTTTAATTCTTCTTTCGCTACCATCACAAACAATCCGTCGATTGCTTTTTGTGTAGCATATCCAGCTAAATCTGGATTCATCTTTTGAACACCAGGAATTTTATTATAAGTATCCATTACAGTCGACCAATATTTCGTTGCATTTACCTTAGACAATGCACGTTCTATTACTGGTCGGAATTTCTTCAATAACTCCGCCTGTGTGTTCGACTTTAAATAGCTAGTGGCTGCATCGTTTGAACCATTTAAAATATTCAAACCATCTTTTATCGTCATGTTTTTTACAGCTGAAACAAAAATAGGAGCAGCCTCTTTTGCTGCCTCTTCAGCCGCACGATTCAAGGTCATCACAAAATCGTTTACCAGTTTATTTTGCCCATATTTGATCAAAGTTTCTTGCACCTTTTTAGCTTCAGGTGGAAAAGGAATATACAATTGAGGATTTTTGTAATACCCATCAACTCTAGATACTAATGAAGATGCATTATTACTACCAATGGTTAATGCTTCTTTCAAGCCTTTAATAATTTCATCGTTCGTGAGTTTGCTACCTGTGCCCTGATTTAAAATCTTAGTGCCTTCTGATTTTAATTTGTCGAGGCTAATTTGTGATTTACAACCTTGCAATGCGGTTGAAAATAAGATGATACAAATGATGAATAACTTTCTCATAATTCCCTATATTTCCCGAAAAATAAACAAATATCTTTAAAATCTATTATATAACGATGCAAGCGGAAATTATTACCATAGGCGATGAATTATTGATTGGACAAGTCATTGATACCAATTCGGCATGGATGGGCCAACAGCTCAATGAAATAGGCATCAAAGTAAAACAAATCAGTTCTGTATCTGACGATAGGCAACACATATTAGCTGCAATTAAAGAAGCAGAAATGAGGGCCGATGTAGTACTACTCACTGGAGGCTTGGGTCCTACAAAAGACGATATTACTAAATTAACCTTAGTAGAATATTTCGATACAGAATTGGTTATGAATGAACTTGCTTTGGAAAATGTAAAGCAGATATTTAAAAAATTCAATAGACCTGTTTTGGATGTCAATGTTCAACAAGCTATGGTGCCCAAAAATTGTGAAATACTTTTAAACAAACAGGGCACAGCACCAGCTATGTATTTTAATCTTAGAAATAAACATATTTTCTCCATGCCAGGAGTTCCTTTTGAGATGAAATACATCATGCAGGAATATATATTACCTAAACTTAAAGCGCTTAATACTACGGATAAAATTATTCATGAAAATATTATCACTGCAGGAATAGGTGAATCATTTTTGGCATCGGAAATAGAAGAGATAGAAAATGCTTTACCGTCCTATATAAAACTAGCCTACCTACCTAAATTAGGTACGGTTCGATTAAGGCTTACGGCAAATCTGAAATCAGAAGAGCAAATTCAGGAGCTAAGAAACATCAAACAATCGATTGTAGATAAAGTAAAAGAATATGTAGTTGCCGAAGATGATATAAGTTTAGAAGAAGCGGTGCTTAAAAAATTGAAGCAGCACGCTAAAACATTATCAACAGCAGAAAGCTGCACAGGGGGATACATCGGCCATCTATTGACAAGTATTGCAGGTTCATCAGAATCATATGAAGGCGGTGCCATTTCTTATTCTTATGATCTGAAGAAAATTTGTTTGGGAGTACAACAGAGTACATTAGATACTTATGGTGCGGTAAGTAAAGAAACAGTTGAGGAGATGGTTTTGGGTTCTTTGAAAAACTTTCAGACCGATTATGCCATTGCTTGCTCTGGAATTGCAGGTCCTGGTGGTGGCACGGAGGATAAACCAGTTGGTACGGTTTGGATTGCTGTGGCAAGTAAAAACAAGGTATATTCTAAGAAATTTCAATTCGGGAATCAACGATTGCAGAATATTGAACGCACAGCAATTCAGGCACTTTGGATGTTGTTCCGATTATTAAGAGAAGAATTAAATTGAGGAATTAACAAATTACATTATTTTTGCGCTTATTAAATCAAATTTATGGCTCAGTACGAATTAGTATTACCTAAGATGGGTGAAAGTGTTGCAGAAGCAACCATCATTAAATGGGTTAAAAATCCAGGCGATTCTATTGATACCGACGAATCGGTATTAGAAATTGCGACCGATAAAGTAGATTCAGAAGTACCATCGCCAGTATCTGGTAAATTGGTAAAGACTTTATTTAATGAGGGCGATGTAGTGAAGGTTGGGGCCGTAATTGCAATTATAGAAACAGATGCAAGTGTTAGCGTAGTGGCTGATAGCTCAAGTACTGCTGCTGCAGCAGCTTCAAGTGCTCCGACAAGTGTTGCTGAAAATGCACCTGGTATACAAGAGCTTAGCACAAAAGCTGAAAGCAATACTTCAAGTTCAATTACATCTTCTGGAGATAGATTTTATTCACCATTGGTGAAAAGCATTGCATCGAGCGAAGGCATTTCTCAAGCTGAATTAGATGCTATCAAAGGTACTGGATCGGAAGGAAGAGTTACGAAAAACGATATATTGGCATATGTTCAAAATAGAACATCGGCACCAGCAAGTGCAAATGCGGCAGTTAAGCCTGCTACTCCAAGTAGTTCTCCAAGCGCTACTACATCGGCAAGTGAAATAAAAATTTCTGCTCCAGCAGTTAGTGCAAATGCGGGCGATGAAATTATTGAGATGGACAGAATGCGTAAACTGATTGCCGATCATATGGTGATGAGTAAGCATGTATCGCCACACGTGACTTCATTTGTGGAGGCCGATGTTACGAATATTGTACGTTGGAGAGATAAAGTGAAGAAAGAATTTGAAAAACGCGAAGGTGAGAAAATTACCTTTACGCCAATATTTATTGAGGCTTTAGTTCGTGCAATTAAAGATTTCCCGATGATTAATATTTCATTGAATGGGACTCAAATTATAAAGCGTAAAAACATCAATATTGGTATGGCAGCTGCATTACCATCGGGTAACCTAATTGTACCTGTGATTAAAAATGCAGATCAAATGAATTTGGTGGGCTTGACAAAAGCGGTGAACGATTTAGCGAATAGAGCAAGAGCAAATAAATTATCGCCTGATGAGATTTCTGGTGGAACATATACCTTAACAAACGTGGGTTCTTTCGGAAACGTAATGGGTACGCCAATTATAAATCAACCTCAAGTTGCGATTATGGCAGTTGGAGCGATTCGTAAAATGCCATCAGTAATTGAAACTCCGGAGGGCGATATGATAGCAATTCGTCATAAAATGTTCTTATCGCATTCATACGACCATAGAGTGGTGGATGGTTCATTAGGCGGACAGTTTGTTAGAAGAGTGGCCGATTATCTAGAGGCATTTGATGTCAATAGAGAATTCTAAAATAGTATTGTAGTAATACCTACATGAAGCGTGGAATTGATTCCACGCTTTTTTTGTTTTTGTGGATTTTTTAAATTTAAAACCCAAAGGAATGCTTTTTGCGTAAATATTTATAGAACCTAAAACTTAATGTAGGCCATGAAAAATATTATTAAAACATTATTGTTAGTGTTGCTTGCAATTAATAGCAGTACAGCACAACAAAAAGGATTTTATTATTATACCAGAGCTGCAATTGGAAGTTCCAGTATTAATTCAAGTAGTATTAGTTCTCAATCGGGTAAACTCGCATTTAATATTGGAGTGGCGGGACAATATCAGTTCAACAATTATATTGGACTTATTGCAGAAGCTAATTTTGTTTCGAAAGGTACTAAATTCAATGGAGTAGTACCGGCAACATTTACAAGTCCTGCAAAAAACTATGAAGATATTTATCGATTGTTTTATGCAGAAATTCCTGTATTGGTCAATTTAAGCTACCCTATTACAGATGCATTTTCAATCAGAGGTTTTACAGGAATTAGTAATAATTTTAATTTGCTAGGTACATTTAGTAGAAACTATACCAATTCTCAAGATCAGGATATATTGGATGAACAAATAAACGGTTTAAAATTAATAGAACACTCGGCTGTTTTTGGCTTTGGAGTAGGTGTGAAGGACAAATTAGACCATTTATACAGTTTAGATTTCAGATGGAACTCAGGATTAACTGAATTCGGAGAAATCAAAAACAGTCAAAATAACGTCATAAAGGGCAAAAACAATTATTATACTATTGGATTTGGTTATAGTTTTTAATATATTGCAATCGAACAATTTCTAACTGAATTCATTAGGTGAACAATTCAGTGAACTTATAAGGGAGAAGCATGAGCCTCGACAACTCAACTTCTCCTTTTTTATTTGGATTTAAGTACTAATTGAATCGTACTCCTGCTTCTTTGTTCTAATAGTAAAATATATGTACTTAAAAATTCATCAATCACCTCGTTATTATAATGTCGAATTGTAATCAATTCAATCTCCTTGTTGTATACAATTTTGTATTTAGGTTTCAATAGAGCAATCAATTTTTCAGCCTTATCATTATCATCTATACAAATCGAAAATGACATGGCCGAGTTTTGCATCGTATTAATTTTTATATCGAAATTACTTATGACACCTATTATCTCCGACAAATTATTTTCGGCTATAAATGAAAAATCATTCGTACTAAAACTAATAAGCAATTGATTTTTCTTTACTATGATTATGGGATGCTTAAATTCAACATTTTCTTTTTTACCAACTGCTGTACCCGACTCCAAGGGAGATAAAAAGGGTTTTACATACAATGGAATTTTCTTATTCTGCAAAGGTTTAATTGTCTTCGGATGTATTACCGTTGCACCATAATAGGTCATTTCTATTGCTTCTGCATAGGGTATATCATCAAGCTTTACGGCATTCGAGAATAATTTTGGATCGGCCGTTAATACTCCTGGAACATCTTTCCAAATAGTTAGACTTTCTGCGTCTAAGACATTTGCAAATATCGCTGCGGTATAATCCGAACCCTCTCTACCCAATGTAGTGGTGTAGTTTTCCGATGTACAAGCTATGAATCCTTGTGTGATTAATAATTTTTCTTCCGCAAGTTTCGGTATTTCCTTAATTACTAATTCTTCTGATTCTGACCAGTTGATGTTTGCCTCTCTATAATGATTGTCGGACTTTAAGTAATTTCTTACATCCAACCATTCCGTTTCAATATCCTTTGAGTTTAAATAAGCTGCAACGATTCTGGTCGACAATAACTCACCGAGACTAACTATCTGATCGTAAATAAAATCATGATTCTGATCTGGCTCTTCTTCTAAAACCCACTCGATTTCAACAAACAAATTATTGATTTCATTTAATAAAGCTTCATCTTCTTTATCAAACAATTCATTAACAATTTCTAAATGATATCTTCTTACATCGTTTAACAAATCATAAGCATTCTCAGAATGTTGAATGTAAGCTTTCCATACTAATTCCAAGGCATTGGTAGATTTACCCATTGCTGAAATCACCACTAAAAGATTTTTTCTTTCAGAATCTTTTAATAGTTCATAAACATTCCTCACTGCTGCTGCATCTTTAACCGATGCTCCACCAAACTTATAGATTTTCATGATGTATACGATTGATAATAATAGTTTATTTGATCTTCAGATAAACTTCCATTTACCCATTCTGGATCTAAATTCGCATTGTACTTTTTATAGAATTCGATGGCATCTTCGTTCCAATCTAGTACTTGCCATACAATACCTTTAAGATTTCGCTCTTTGGCTTCTATGATTAATTGATCAAATAAAAGTTTACCGAGTCCCTTACCTCTATATTCTTCTGTAATAATAATATCTTCAAGATACATTCTACAGCCTTTCCATGTGGAATATCGAATGTAATACAAAGCAAAACCCAAAATTTGATGCTCGTTTTCTACAACAAATGCCCACCATACAGGGTGTTCAGAAAATCCGGCAAACTCAAACTCTTCTAAACTAACAGTAACTTCATGAGGAGCTTTTTCGAATAGCGCTAGTTCTTGTACTAATTCTAATAATCGTTTACAGTCCTCTCGTTTAGCCCTGCGTACTTTCATTTGATTCTTTATTCTTGAAATGTTTAATTACCCTTTTACCAAAAATGGTACTTCCCAATCGAACCATCGTGCTTCCATTTTCAATTGCTAATTTATAATCTGAGGACATTCCCATAGAAATTTCTTTAAAGGAATCCTGATTGCGGAAATAGCTTTGTTTAATTCCACTGAACAATACCGACAATTCTTTGAACTCTTCGTTTATTTGTCGCTCCGAATCGGTATTCGTTGCAATACCCATAAGTCCAACAATTCTTACATTTTTCAATTCTTGAAACTCATCGGATCTAAGTAGTTCTATCAGTTCATCGTAGCCCAATCCATACTTTGTCTCTTCATCGGCAATATACACTTGCAGTAAACAATCGATGACTCTATTGTTTTTAGCAGCTTGTTTATCAATTTCTTGCAATAGTTTTAAACTATCAACAGAATGTATTAGCTGAATAAATGGGGCGATGTATTTTACCTTATTGCTTTGTAAATGTCCAACCAAATGCCATACGATATCCTTTGGAAGACTTTCATACTTTTCTACGAGTTCTTGAACATGATTTTCTGCAAATATTCTTTGCCCTGCATCATAGGCTTCCATGATCTCTTCATCGCTCTTAGTTTTTGAGACTGCAATCAATTCTACTCCCAAAACATCGAGTTCCTTTTTTAATGCTATAATATGCTCAGAAATACTCATTATCTTTACTTTTGTAAAAGCAAAAATAAGAAAAGGCATGCGAATTCATTCTTTAAGGTTTAAGTTATTATCATATTTATTTTCAATATACCTAATAACTTGTTTATTAAGTTCTTGCAGCAAAAAGGCTGAGAAGATTCCTGCCGATGTAATACCAAAAGATACTATGGTGAATGTATTGATGGACATTCACATTGCCGAAGCTGGATTAAAGTCAGTTCCACAAGACACCTTAAATCCACAAAATATTAAAACGTATTACGATGCTATTTATAAAAAATACAATACCAACGATTCTGTTTTTAATAAAAGTTTAAAGTATTATACAGACCATCCCGATCTTTTAGAAAATATTTACCAAAAGATAATTGAAGAGATGAGTAAAAAAGAAGCAGAAGTGTTAAAGTAAGAGCATGTTATATCCAGCACAGTTACAAACCAAATTAGGTTTTAATGAAATAAAAGAGGAAATTAAAAAAGAATGCATCAGTACCATGGGTAGGTCTATGGTAGATAAAATGCAATTCATAAGTAACTTTGACTTATTAAAAAAACTACTCCTTCAAACCCAAGAATTCAAACAGATTTTGCTTACTGGGAAAAATTTTCCGAGCGATCATTATTTTGATATTAAATTATTATCGGAAAAATTAAGAATTGAAGGGACGTATTTATTTGAAGATGAATTTTTAAAATTAATGCAGGCATTAATAACTGTAAAAGCTTGCATTCAGTTTATTAAAGATGAAGAGGGTAAATATCCATCCATCGAACTACTTATAAAAGATATTGCTTTTGATCAAAATATTATCAAACAAATAGAAGCAATTATAGATAACAAAGGAACTATAAAACCCAATGCTAGTGCCGAACTGAAAGATTTGAATCAATCTATTGCTGCTGCTGAATCTGAGATAAGAAAAAGAATGTCACAGATTTTCAAAGAATGGCAAAAAGAGGGGTATACATCCGATTCTCAACTAACGGTGCGAGATGGCCGAATGGTTATTCCGGTTGCAGCAGAATATAAAAGAAAGGCGAGGGGATTTATTGTGGATGAATCCTCAACAGGACAAACAGTTTTTATGGAGCCTACTGAAGTCTTGGAGTTGAACAATAAGTTGAAAGATTTAGAGTATCAAAGAAAGAGGGAAATTATTCGAATATTAATTTCGTTAAGCGATGTAATTAGACCTAGTTTGCCTCAATTATTACAATACAATCAGCTTTTAAGTATTCTCGATTTCATTCGAGCAAAGTCAAAATTTGCAATAAGAATAGATGCTAATTTACCTGAGATTAATAAAGATGCAAAGTTCAAATGGATACATGCCAAACATCCGTTGTTATTATTATCATTTTCTTCACAGGGTAAAAATGTCGTACCATTAAATGCTGAGATCGACGAAAAGAATAGAATAATTATTATATCAGGACCTAATGCTGGTGGTAAATCGGTGGCATTAAAAACAATTGGTTTACTACAGCTAATGTTGCAGCATGGCTTGTTAATTCCACTTTCTGCCGATTCAAATATATCGGTGATGAAAAAAATATTAGTCGACATTGGCGATGATCAATCGATAGAAAGTGACTTGAGCACCTACTCTGCGCATCTCTCCAACATGAATGTTTTTATTAGAGAAGCCAATCCGCATACTCTAATATTAATCGATGAATTTGGTACAGGAACAGATCCTAAGTTTGGTGGACCTATTGCAGAAGCCGTGTTAGAAACGCTCAATAAAAAACAAGTCCGAGGGGTAGTTACTACGCATTATTCCAATCTAAAAGTTTTTGCTAGCAATACCGAAGGATTGCTTAATGCTTCCATGTTGTTTGATACCTTAGAGTTGAAAGCCTTATATAAACTTGAGTTAGGTCAACCGGGAAGCTCATACGCTTTTGAAATTGCACAAAAAACTGGATTATCAAAATCCTTAATAGATTTAGCTAAAAAGAAAGTAGGAGTGCAGCAACAAAAAGTCGATGAGTTATTAATAGAGATTCAAAGAGATAAAGTGAAATTGGATGAATTACAGTCGAAATTAACAAAAGACAATCTCTACCTAAATCAATTATTGGATGACAATAAAAATTTAAAGCAAGAATTAGAAGAGAATAAGAAGAGGCTTTTAAAAGATTCAAAGGCTGAGGCTAAAAAGATTCTAGCAGATGCTAATAAATTAATTGAGAATACGATAGCAGAGATTAAACAAGCAAATGCCGACAAAGAATTAACGAAAAAATTACGACACAAATTAGAGCAAGAAAGTCAACAATTATTAAGCTCATTGGAACCAAAAGCAACTACATCGGCAGAAATAAAAAATTATAATTTTAAGATTGGCGACTGGGTAAAATTGATTGAATCGGATGCATTAGGAAGAATCATCAATATTCAGAAAAACAAGGCCGAGCTTGCTATTGGAGAGTTGAGGACTCTTGTAAGTTTAAATAAAATTCAAATTGCACAAGCTCCAAAAGAAGTAAAAACAAAATCATCGTCGGGATTAATTAATTCAGAAGAATCCTTTATGCCTCAAATAGATTTAAGAGGTAAGCGTGCAGAAGAAGCTTTGATGGAAGTGGAAAAGTTTTTAGATAAAGCGTTGATTATGGGATTCTCTCAATTGAGAATTTTACACGGTAAAGGGGATGGAGTATTACGAAAAATCGTTCGCGAATCATTAAGAAAATTCAAAGAAGTAAAATCGATTGACGACGAGCATGCCGATTTTGGTGGCGATGGAATTAGTATCGTTCATTTACGATAATTTTATATCGGTGTTGCCCATTTATTTCTAATAATATTAGACCTTCTTGTGTGTATTCGTTCTCGAGCTCGTATCTGTATCCTTCAATGTTTTCAATATTCTTGAGCAATTTACCTTGTGTATTATAAACTTTAATGCTATGAATTTTTTCATAAAATACAACATTCAAATACCGAGCATTAAGTGGATTTGGATAAATTAAGGCCTCATTAAATTTTAGAGTCGAACTAGAAAGTGGAATACAATTGCTTAAGGCAATGGCAACGTTTGCTTTAACCCTGTCGTTGATTTGTTGAAAATATTGTTCACCGGGACAAGAAGTATAACCCGTAGGACAGCCTTCTCTGTGTCCTGCTACAACACCTAAATACCATTCAGGATTATTTATGGGATGCAAGCTGCTGTCGTATGGATTTGACAATCGCTCTTTATGCATTTTCCATACAATTAATTTATTAATAGATGCAATTGCTGTATCGCTAGGTAAATATCCCGTATTGTGATAATTCCCTAACAAACAAATGCCCATGGTATTTGCATTTCTAGCACACAAATGTGCACCAATCACATTATCATCGCCGTACTGAAATCCATCTCTGCCATTGTAAATATCGCCATTAGGCGCCACTAAATAATTATACCCAATATCGTCCCATCCATTCGTTTGAGTGTGTAACATATAATAATTACGTACAGTTGCTAAATACTGGGTATCAGTATTATTACCAGCAGCATGATGTAGAATAATATGTTTTACTGTAGTAGGAGTAGGATTTCCCGCAGGATCCGGTAAGCCTGTTCTCCAAATTTCTTGATCAATACTTTCTGGGGCGATGCTACAGTCGATGCTGTCGGTTCTTTTTTTTTTATCCTTCAAATAAGAGGATTTCAATGGGCTGGCATAAAGTAGATTTATTCGAATACGCCCCTCAATATTCGCCGTGTAAAAACTAAAATTTTTAAACGATGAATTAGAAATGATTAATGCCGATGATTGCGAGTTTATGCGAGCAGCACTTTCTTGTACTATTTGTGTCTGTTCATTATCTAAGTTTAACATTCGCTTTTCATCATTTCCTAAAATAAAGTAAGCCTTTTCAAAATTATGATTATTAGAAATTTCAATATTCAAACTACTTGCCTCAAAGTCTGGAATGATATTGGTGTAAAGCGTGTTCTTTTTAACATCAAATTCGATGGATTTGAAATGCTTACCATTTTGCTTAATAGTATATAATTTACCCTCTTGTGCAAACAATAAACTATTAGTAAAAAATAATGCTATTGAAATAATTAAACGCATATTCAAATATACTCAAAATTATTGAATGTGGATTTATTGATACTTATAGCAACAATAGTATATTTGTCTAAATTGTTTGATATGAATAAAGTTGTAAAAGACGCAAATGAAGCTATTGCCGATATTAAAGATAATATGACCTTAATGCTAGGTGGCTTTGGACTTTGTGGAATACCAGAAAATTGCATCAATGCATTGGTTAGTAAAGGCGTAAAAAATCTTACTTGTATTTCGAATAATGCGGGTGTTGATGATTTTGGAATTGGGCTGATGTTACAGCAAAGACAAGTTAAAAAAATGATAGCATCCTACGTTGGCGAAAATGCTGAGTTTGAGCGTCAATTATTATCTGGTGAATTAGAAGTCGAATTAATTCCACAGGGCACTTTAGCAACAAGATGTATGGCTGCTGGATATGGTATGCCTGCTATATTTACTCCTGCAGGAGTCGGTACAGAAGTTGCGATTGGTAAAGAAGTACGAAACTTTAATGGCAAAGATTATCTAATGGAATACGCATTTGATGCAGATTTTGCAATTGTTAAAGCTTGGAAAGGTGATACTCTGGGGAATCTTGTTTTTAGAGCAACGTCGAGAAACTTTAATCCCATTATGGCTATGGCAGGAAAAATTACGATAGCAGAAGTAGAGCATTTAGTACCAGCTGGTGAATTAGATCCTGACTATATTCATACCCCTGGGATTTATGTACATAGAATTTTTGAAGGAAAAAATTACGAAAAACGAATTGAACAAAGAACAGTAAGAAAAAGAAATGATTAAAAAACATAAAGCCTTACTAACAGTATTAGGTGTAAGCTTGATACTAACTTGCTTGTTCTTTGGTAAAATACTATTGAACGTTAATCAATATTATTTTGTCGATGTTGGCGATGGAATCCAAACTTATCACGAAATACTATATCATGTTAAGCACGATACTAAGTATTTCGAAAGCAAATCAATGCAATACCCATACGGCGATAATGCATTTTTTAGCGTTAACCCATTAATGCTTGCCAACACAATAAAATTTATAAATGAAGTTATACCAATTGAAAAGTATACCGTAGGAATATTTAATTCATTTGTTATTTTCTCTATTTTAATTGGCGCTATAGCCTTATACTATATATTTAAAAAGTTAGGTGTAAACAATAACTACTCGGCATTATTTTCCATTCTTATAGCATTCATGTCGCCACAAATCATTCGCTTTGGTGGACATAATTCTTTAGGTTATGTTTTTGCAATTCCTTTGTTCGTTCTTTTTATGTTGAGTTCTTGGGAAAAACCCAGCTACATAAAATCAATCTTAATTGCATGTTATGTTTTCTATATTTCAGGAAATCATCTTTACTATTTTGGCTTCTTTTTATTGATAGCAGCACTGTATTATTTTTTACAATTCGTTCTATATTACAGAAATCAGAATCATGGGATTTTAAAAAGAATGGTACATCTATTCATTGAAGTTCTATTACCTTTTATTATTATCCAATTATTAATTAAATACAATCATCCGGTGACGGATAGATCCCCATTCCCATGGAACTTCTTTTTTTTCACAGGAAGCATTTCCGGATTGTATTATCCAGAGTTTTCATTTTATAAAAAAATATTCGAAGGCTTCATTGAACCAGGAAATATAATTTATGAAGCTCGTACATATATAGGTTTACTTTCTGTAATTACTAGTGTGATTTTATTCGCCTACTTTATTAAATATATTATAGACAAAAGATTTAAAGACATTATATACTTTAATAGTAATCCCAACATTGTAATTTTCTTAATCATTGCATTATCTGGATTATTCGTTGGACTTGGTTTGCCATTTGTTACCGACTGGGGTAGACCATTTTTCGATTATATAGGATATGTGAAACAATTCAGAGCAATAGCTCGATTCAATTGGGTATTCTATTATTGTTTTAATATTGTAGCCTTTTATTTATTTTATCACTACATCATCCAACAAAAAAAATCAGTACAATATATAGTATTAGGATTACTCTGTTTGATTTATACAACAGATATCTATTCAGCCAATAAAAATTACAATGAGAACTACGATAATAAAATCGTAGAATTAGAGGATATAGAGAACAAAACAGAATTCAATTCTTGGCTTAATAAGATCAAGATTGAAGACTATCAAGCCATAATAGGTGTACCTTATTTTAGCTTAGGTTCAGAAAACTTATATATGGGCGATGGTTTTCATATGCGAAATGTGATGTTATACAGTGTAAAAACTGGATTACCAAGTTTCGATTTACACTCCAATAGAACTTCAAGATCAGAAACCTATAAAACAACCCAATTCTTATTAGAGCCTTATAAGGAACACAACTTACTTTCAAATTTTCAGTCGAATAAGGACTTTCTAATCTTGAGAACACGAGGTGTGCCTATTAAAGAATTCGAGAGTAGATTAATGACAAATGCCATATTATTTGACTCAACACCGAATTTATATATTTATAGATTACCATTTAGTTATTTTCAAAACGCAAGAGAAATTTATTTGAAAGACTTTAAGTCGATTAAAGAAAATACAAGCATCGATTCAAGTAGATACATATACATCGACTATAAAGGATACAATAATAATCCTTCCTATTTTGGTGATGGTTCTCTAGCGCATCCATGTCAATATTATTTAAACTTATACGAAGGCAAAGTGCCCAACTTAAACAATGAAGAACTGAATATCTCATTTTGGTTTGGAAATATTAATGACGATGTAATCCTTCGTGGTGTTTATTTATTAGAACTATTTGATCAATACGGAAGAAAATACTTTCATAAAGAGATGAATATGGGTAAGTCGGTATCCATCATAGATGGCGATTGGGCTTTAATTGAAGACAACGTTATTGTGAATAGTAATACCGATAAAATCAAAATCACATTAAAAAACAACGATATAAAAGAAATCTATCATAAAGCAGATGAATTACTTCTTAGACCTAGATACGAAGACGTAGTTATCGATTTAGATAGTGTCACATTTATAAACAATAGATTCATTAAATTCCAATAAGATGTTAGATAAGAACGGAATCGCAAAAAGAATTGCACAAGAATTAAAAGATGGTATGTATGTAAATTTAGGCATCGGCATACCAACACTTGTAGCAAATTACATACCTGAAGGAATAAATGTAGTATTACAATCTGAAAACGGATTATTAGGTATGGGGCCATTTCCATTTGAAGGGGAGGAAGATGCCGATTTAATTAATGCGGGTAAGCAAACGATTACTACATTACCAGGATCGTCAATATTCGATTCGGCAATGAGTTTCGGAATGATTCGAGCACAGAAAGTTGATTTAACAATTCTTGGTGCTATGGAGGTTTCAGAGAATGGGGATATAGCGAACTGGAAAATTCCAGGTAAGATGGTGAAAGGAATGGGAGGGGCTATGGATTTAGTAGCATCGGCAAAAAATATAATTGTTGCAATGCAACATGTAAACAAAGTGGGTGAATCGAAATTATTAAGTGAATGTACTTTACCTCTAACTGGTATAAGATGTGTTAAAAAAATCGTAACTGAATTAGCTGTATTAGAAGTATTGCCTGAAGGTGGTTTTTTACTACTTGAAACAGCGCCAGGTGTGAGTGTAGAAGATGTTAAGACTGCTACTGAAGGTAAGTTAATCATCTCAGATTCCGTAAAATCAATGTCTATATAAATTTGACGCTCCGTATGAAAACTAGCATAATAATACCTATTTATAACGAAGAAGGAAACATTAATAACCTGTATCAAAGACTTACAAATGTCTTATCAGAACTAAATTCTACAATAGAATATATTTTCATCAACGATGGGAGTAAAGATAAATCTATTGATTTAATAAAGTCTTTAGCTCAAAATGACTCAAATGTAAAATACATAAATTTTAGTCGGAATTTTGGTCATCAAATTGCTGTTACTGCAGGTCTCGATAAGGCAAGCGGTGATCGAATAGTTATCATCGATGCCGACTTACAAGACCCACCTGAATTGATTCTTGAAATGTATAAAAAAATGGATGAGGGTTATGAAGTAGTTTATGCAAAACGTAAAGCAAGAAAAGGTGAGAGCTGGTTGAAATTATTCACAGCAAAGATGTTTTATCGAATTTTAAAGTCTATTACTTCTGTAAACATTCCTGTTGATACAGGTGATTTTAGAATCATGGACAGAAAAATTGTAGATGTACTAAAAGAGATGCCTGAACAACAGAAGTTTTTACGTGGACAAATTTCATGGATAGGGTTTAATCAAACCTATGTTGAATATGAAAGAGACGAACGATTTGCTGGCGAAACAGGTTATACCTATAAAAAAATGATTCGTTTTGCATTAGATGGTATTACTTCATTTTCAAACTTTCCTCTAAAGTTCGCAAGTATATGCGGATTTATAGTTTCTGGAATTGCTTTTATTGTAATGTTATATGCCTTGTATTCTAGATTTATTTCTAAAGACTATATAGAAGGCTGGACATCTATAATTATCTCCGTTTTATTTTTAGGTGGAATACAATTAATTTCAATTGGTATAATAGGTGAGTACATTTCTCGTTTGAGTTCGAACGTAAGAAACAGACCATTATACATAATTAGAGAAAGCAATATAAATGATAACTAAAGAAAAACTAGTTCAATATTTAAAAAATAGTGAAGCGAAAAATCTTCAGGGGTTAGCCAAATTAAAAACTATATATAGACCATATATTTGTCCCTTCGATGAGATTCTGAATTTAATGCCTGATAATGTAAAGTTGTTTGACATAGGTTGTGGATCTGGTTCATTTCTATCAATAATAAATAACTTTAAGAATTCCGATACACTTGCGGGAATTGAAATTTCAGAAAAGTTAGTTCAAGAAGCTAGAACTATTTTATCAAGTAAAATAAAAAATCTAACTATTTTCAAATACGATGGTAAAAACATTCCTGATGAAATTCATAACTATGAATACATTAGTATGATTGATGTTTTTCATCATATACCCAAAAACATTCAAAAAGAATTTTTAATACAACTGTATTCAAAAATGTCTTCAGGTTCCTATCTTTTATTTAAGGATATAGATGCCAGTAGTTTATTTGTATATTTCAATAAACTTCACGATCTGGTCTTATCCAATGAAATCGGAAATGAGATAAGTACGAATAATGCAATTAAAATACTTAATAATATTGGATTCGAAATGATATACTGTAGCGAAAAATTAATGCTATTATATCCTCATTATACCATCCTTGTCAGAAAACCTTAATAAAATAGGTTTATTATTTTTTATTAGAAAAGCTTTTGTACTTATCTGAAATAAGGGCATATCGCTCCATGAATCACTATAAGTTGATTCAATTTCAAACTTATGATTTTTGAGATATTGGTTAAGTCGTTTTAATTTTTCTTCCCCTTTACAATTTTCGCCATCAATTTTATAAATCCCTTTGTCGTATTTTAATCGAGTTCCAATAAGTTCTAATCCTAATTGATCTACAACGGGTTTAAGATATAGTTCAGGACTCGCACTTATACAGATTCTTCTAAGTCCTTCTCTTTGTATATTTAATAAATCAAGGTTGAAATTTTTAGGGTATTCTTTTTGCCAAAACTCTTTTGCTAATTGCTCTACATCGGCATAAGAAAAATTATAAAGAAAACCCATGAAAAGCTCTTTGTATTTTTTTGTGTTTATTAATTTACAAAAATGAAATAGTGTAAAAGCGATTTGAAATAATAAATAAAAACTTCTATGCGGATACTTTTTATATATAAATAAGCAAAATTGAACAAGTGAATCTTTCTTGTAAATCGTTTCGTCAAAATCAAATATTAGTAGTTTATTTGACATAAAAACAGAATGCTATATATAAAACCCATAACAACAAACAGAGTTGAATTGGCCTATCTTTATAGATAAGAGTTGTAGGATCACCTTCCTTATTGTAGATATTGATTTCTGTTAATTGAATAAATCTATATATCCCATAAATCACAAATATTAAAGAATATTTAAGATAATCATTTCCCACATTTGCAATGACATGTTCATCAATGGTATAAAGCGAATACGCAAAAATAGAGATACTTGCAGATGAGAAAATAAATTTGTCTAAAAGCGATACCGTATAATTCTCTAATGATTTTCTATGCGAAGCTGACTCATCGTTTAAGGAATTTAATTCACCTTTACGCTTTATAAATGCTAACATTAAGGCTAAAAATAATGTCACCATCAATATAAAATGAGAGGGCAATACACCTATAGCGAAACATCCTGCAAAAATCCTTAATTCAAATCCAATGGCAATACATAGTGCATCAATAATACTAATGTGTTTGAGTTTTAAAGTATATAATAAATTTAAAAGAACATATGCTAGAATTATGAATAAAGTGTTGGTGTTCAAATAAAGATAAGTGATACTTATCGACAATGCAATCAATATAGATGCGATTATAATAGCGTTAAATTTGCTTAGTTTACCCGATGGTAATGGTCGATTTCTTTTTCTTGGATGTAGTTTATCTTTTTCTAAATCAATTATATCATTTAAAATATAGATGAATGAAGCAGAAAATGAAAAAGTAAGAAAAAGTATGATACTCGAAAAAAGATCTTCTGAAATAAAAAGTTTAAACGAAAAGAACAAAGGTGCGAAAATCAATAAATTTTTAATCCATTGTTTTACGCGAATTTGACTTATAATTATTCCAATCATTTAATTCCTTTATAGTGATTTCTATTCCCTGTAAATAAGAAGGGCGATTTAGTTGTATCTAAAGATAAATCTTTTTTAATGTATTTAACATTATTTTCAATTAAGCGACGCTCAACAGACTCGTATTCCATTTCCACTTCGACATATTTATACTGTTCATTTAGATATTGCATTTCATAAATAACATGTCTAGAAATGTCTTTGTAATACTCTAATTGGCGTTCTATAATGTAATATGAATTTAAAATAAAAGCAATTAAAGTTATGCTTGCGAATATCTTTATTATAGCAGCGTTTAATCTAGATAATATAATTAATATTATAATTGGAATTAAGTAAAATTGCGGTATATAACGCGCTACATGCATCCCGTCATTAATCAAACAAGATAGAAAGAGTGTACTTATGATGATTAGAAAAATACTGATATCTTTATAGTTGTAGTTAAATATTTTTGGCCTCAAAAAATAATAAACAAGGATAATTAAAGAACCTAATAGAAACATCACAATTAAAATGTCGAAATATATAGCTCCAAATCCTGCAATTTCAGAATCTGTACTAAAATATTGGAAATAACTGGTAGAGGTAAACGGCATCCTCGACTTATATTCTAAAGGACTACGTGAATATTGAGGATAAGCAAAAACATTTGCAATTATAAAATTATCTAATCTTGTATTTGTGCTATCAAAATTTGCTGGTCTTTGAATTCTACTAATTAATCCACTATAACTTCCTTTACCCATTAATGGATAAAATGGATGGCCTTTTTCAATCGTATTTTTTGTGTAGGAACTATAGCCCACTACAACGACCGATAAAAAATAAACGAATGAAAATGAAATAATAAATTGTTTAATTAAATTTCTATTGTTTATACAGAGGATTAAAAAATAGCCGAATAGAATTATACTAATATATACGAGATTGCTAAACTTTAAATTAATATAAATAGAAATAGAAAACGCAATCAATAAAAACAATACTTTCGAATGCTGTTCCTTATGATATGCGAATAATAATAATAAGATATTAGTAATCATTAATGCCGATATACCATCGACATAAAAACTAAACAATTGACTTAAAGCGATAGGATTTAATGAAATCGCAAGTGCAGTCAACAACAACAAAAATAAATTTTTGACTATCTTATATTTAATAAATATATAGACCACATTTAAGAATGTGACTAGAATAAGAATGCTTGTTAAGATTTTTGCCGCCTGAATTCTCTCTGTTAGTTTCAAAATACTGGATTCAATTATCCAGGCTCCTTGAGTATAATGATGAATCCACATATCACTTGCACCTAATTCATTGCTTGTAGACTTAGAGTAAAGCGGATTCCAACCATTGTATAATTTAATAATTGCATCTTGATGATACCATTGACCATCCCAAGAAGTATCATAAATATCAATTACGAACAGATAAGAAAAATAACAAATCAAACAAAGGATTAACAGTCCAATACTAAAATTTATCCAATTGAATTTGTTATAATACAAAACAACAATCGATGTTGTTAATAAAGAATAAATTAATAAATACTTGGGAGTACTAATTTGAAATGCCAAACAGATTAAACTTGTATAATAAGTTAAAGCTAGAGTTGAGATTAATAATAGTAGGGGATAGAAAAGGACCTCGATTTTAAATATTTTCATCGCAAGCAAATATAAAATAATGAAAATAAAAAGAGCCTCTAAAGAGGCTCATATATATAAAATTTCACAACGATGTACTAAAATTCGTCGTCTTCAAAATCGTCGAAGTCATCAAATCCTGTATCTAAATCATCGATTCCCATATCTAAATCATCATCTTCATCATCGATAATTCTCGACTTATTTACTTTATCGTCTTTTGGCGAACTGCTGCTCGTCTTGCTTTTACTTGCACCAGATTTTGCAGCTGGTTTCGTAGTTTTTTTTTCACTTGCTTTTTTAGGGCTTTTCATCGGGAATGAACAATTAATTTTTAAACAATCTCAAACTTTGTCAAAGTTAATACAATGATTGAATGCTTTGCAAATAAATTATAAAAAATATTAGTCCTGATTTTCAGTATCTATTGAGCCTTCAGGCATTTCTTCATCATTGGTATTCATGTCATTTTCTTCAATTTCCTTTGCTTCTTCGCTAGAAATCGATTCAATATTTTGAACATTTGAATCTTCAGGATTTATTGAATTTTCCAATGATTGTATATCTTTTAATTGTGGCAAGTCTTTTACATTTCGTAAACCAAAATGATCCATAAAGCTTTGACTTGTCTCGTATAAAATAGGCTTACCCGGTCCTGAACTCCTTCCATTAATAGAAATCAAATCCTTTTCTAATAATTTCTGAATGCTATAGTCACAATTTACCCCTCTAATTAATTCTATTTCTGATTTTGTAATTGGTTGTTTGTATGCAATTATCGCTAATGTTTCCATTGCGGCTGTCGACAATTTTTTCTTTTCTCTATGAATAATCAACTGATTTAATAAATCGTGATATTCTTTTTTGCTCAAGAATTGATAGCCGTTGCTAATCTCAACTAATTCGAAAACATATTCTTCCGATTGATATTTTTCAACCAAGCCATCTACACTTTCTTTAATCGCCTCTTCCGTTAACTCTTGCTTTAAATAATTATTAACCAAGGTCTGTAAATCGCTTAATGCAATACTTTGCTCCGAAGCAAATATTAAAGACTCTATTAATTTTTCAACCTTTTTCAATGTTCTCTATTTTAGCGCAATTAATAAAATGTAATTAATATATACAATAGGTTCTCCAAAAATCAGCAATCTGATCCATCTTTATACTTAATACTTTGTACATTGTACTTAATAATTAATTACCTGTTCCTCCATCTGCTCCGGCATAGCTCTATACTCGTATTGCTGATTTCTCAATTGAGGCTCAAATCCTGCTTGTAAAATTGCTTCCTGTATGCCTTTTGATGTAAACCGATGTGGTGCTCCTGCAGCCGATACAACATTTTCTTCAATCATAATCGACCCAAAATCATTCGCCCCTGCATGTAAACATATTTGTGCAATCTCCTTACCAACTGTTAACCAAGATGCCTGAATATTCTCTATATTCGGTAGCATAATCCTGCTCAAGGCTATCATACGTATATATTCGTCGCCCGTTACATTATTCGTAATGCCACGTATTTTTTTCAATAGCGTACCATCATCCTGAAAAGGCCAAGGTATAAATGCAATAAAACCTTTCGCACCAGCTGGCTTTTCCGATTGTACTTCTCTGAGCCATACCAGATGTTCAAAGCGTTCTTCTATGGTTTCAACATGACCAAACATCATGGTGGCCGATGTAGTGAGGCCTAATTGATGTGCTGCACGCATCACGTCCAACCATTCTTTGCCACTGCATTTTCCTTTAGATATTAACCTACGCACTCTATCGTTAAGAATCTCGGCCCCAGCACCTGGTAATGAATCCAATCCCGCTGTCATTAATTCTCGCAACACATCGGTATGAGTCATTTTCTCCAACTTAGCAATATGCGCAATCTCTGGTGGACCTAAGGAGTGTAGTTTTAAGTTTGGATATAATTCTTTTAATTGTTTAAATAAATCTACATAATAACTTAATCCTAAGTCAGGGTGATGTCCGCCTTGTAATAAGAGCTGTTCACCACCGTATTTAAATGTTTCTTCTATTTTTACCTTGTATTCTTCGATGCTTGTTATATAGGACTCTTCGTGTCCAGGTCTCCTGAAGAAATTACAAAACTTACAATTGGCAATACAAACATTCGTAGTGTTTAGATTTCGATCAATAATCCAAGTAACTTTATTCGAATTCTTTTTCTGAATTTTACGTAACTCATTGGCAACATGCATTAAATCAGGTGTTTTAGCATGCTCGTATAGATAAACACCTTCTTCTTTACTTAAAAAGTCAAAGTTTAAGGCTCTATCTAATAGTGTGTTTGTATTCATCTTGCAAATATATAATTGTAATCATTACCCAATTCTGAATTTTGAATTATAAATTCTGAATTCTTAATTTAATCCACATTTATGTAAAAATACATTTTTATACTTTTTAATCTATTTTTACTTTTACAATCAAACAACTCTACGATGAAAAAGATTTCCATTATATTAAGTTTATGCTTTATTTCAATAATAGCATTCTCTCAAAGCAGAACTTTACAATCTTATAAGCAAGATAAATCTACTATTGTTAAAGATAGTGCCGGCAATATTTTATCGGCCGATCAGTGGTTTGGGAAAGTACAAAGCAACGATTATACCATCGAATTAATCAGTAAAGAAGGGGTAGAGCCTAAAGAATTTAAACTTAGACTTGCAACACCTGAAGAGCGCAGAATGGCACAAATGCTTAGCGATAGAAAAGGGCCCATCACTTTAGCTGGTTTTACGACTGGAAAACCTATTGCGGATTTTTCTGTAGTCGATATCAATGGAGTAACGCATACCAAGGAAAGTCTTTCTGGGAAAATTTTAGTCATTAATTTTTGGTTCAAAGATGCTAGTCCTTGCAAGGCAGAAATACCTGAATTGAACAAATTGGTAAAAAAATATAAATCCAAAAATGTGGTGTTTCTAGCTCCAACCTACGATCCTGAATTCGATGTGAAGGAGTTCCTTAAGAAAAACCCATTTAATTATACGATATGTACCGATGTAGATCAAATGATCATCGACATGAAAATCAGTAAGTACCCTACTCACGTTGTGGTTGACAAACAAGGTATCGTACAATTTGTTACTATTGGTCAAACGGATCATATTTACGATCAAATAGATTTTCAAATAACCAATTTATTATAGTCGATAATTAGATGATAGAATTTAAGAGACACACTCTTAGTAATGGGCTTAGACTATTAGTGCATGAGGATCATACTGTTCCTATGACGGTGTTAAATGTGTTGTATGATGTAGGGGCTAAAGATGAAAATCCAAATCAAACCGGATTTGCGCATTTATTTGAACACCTAATGTTTGGTGGCTCTATTAACATACCATCCTACGATGAACCTTTACAAAAAGTAGGTGGCGAAAACAATGCATTCACCAGCAATGACATTACCAATTATTACATTCAAGTACCATCCGTAAATGTTGAAACAGCTTTTTGGTTAGAATCGGACAGGATGTTAAATCTTGCCTTTTCTGAAAAAAGCTTGGAAGTTCAAAAAAATGTGGTAGTAGAAGAGTTTAAGCAAAGATATCTCAATCAGCCTTATGGCGATGTTTGGCTCAAATTAAGACCATTAGCTTATCAAGTACATCCCTATCAATGGGCTACCATCGGCAAAGAAATTTCTCATATTGAGAATGCTAACATGAACGATGTAAAGAGCTTCTTTAAAAAACACTACAATCCTCAAAATGCCATTTTAGTAGTTGCTGGAGATATAACTTTTGATAGGGCTTTAGAACTTTCGGAAAAATGGTTTGGATCTATTGATGCTGGACAAAAATATAGTAGAAAATTAGATAAAGAACCGACTCAAACTTCTGAGCGTATATTGAAACACGAAGCTGATGTTCCGAACGATTCTATTTATAAAGCATTTCATATAAGCAATCGACTCGATAAAAACTATTATACTTCCGATATTATTTCAGATGTATTGTCAAGAGGAGAGTCCTCTCGTTTGTATCAAAAGCTCGTTAAAGAAAAGCAATTATTCTCAGAGGTAAATGCATACATTACTGGGGACATAGACGAGGGTTTATTTATATTGGAAGGCAAGCCTTCTAAGGGGATAAGTTTAGAACAAGCCGATGCTGCATTGTGGGAATGTTTAGAGGATTTGAAAAAAGAATTAATATCCGATCGAGAATTAAATAAAATCTACAATAAATTAGAATCGAGCAATGTATTTGCGGAGATGAATCTCTTAAATAAAGCTATGAACATAGCGTATTTTGAATTACTTGGCGATGCAAATTCGATGAATCTTGAAATTCAAAAATACAGGTCAGTGAGCGCATTAGATATTCAAGAATATTCGAATCAAGTTTTCAGAAAAGAAAATTCATCGACATTATTTTACTATTCTAAAAATTAAACATGTTATTAGATATAGACAGGAAAACTGCACCCAATGCTTACGAACTAGAGAAGGTCGATTTACTGAAAGCTCAAAAAATTGAACTTGAAGGCTTTCAAGTTTATGTGCTTAATGGGGGATATGAAGAGGTGTGTAAATTGGAATTGATTTACTTGAATGGGAATAGAACAGAAAAGCAGAAACTCGTAGCAAATGCTTGTAATTATTTATTGAATTCTGGAACATCTACTAGGAGTTCAATGGAAATTATGGAGGAAATTGATTTTTATGGTGCATTTTATCAGCACGAAAATTCATTTGATCGCTCTAGTGTTTCTGTTTATACCTTGAATAAATATTATAAGGAAGTCTTTGGTATTTTATTCGACGTATTAATCAATCCAATATTTCCACAGGAAGAATTAGATATTTATAAAACCAATGCTAAACAACGTTTCTTAATTAATTCAACTAAGAATGAATTTTTAGCTAGGAAGGCATTTAATTATGCATTATTTGGAAATCATCCATACGGTTATAAAATTCAAGCCGATGATTTTGACGCAATAAATCGTAATGACATCATCGAATATTTTGAAAATAATTATCGAATAGAGCAAGCTTTAATAGTACTTTCTGGAAAAATTACATCAGAAATCTTAGAAGAACTAAAATCAATACTAAGAAAATACAAAGAACAAGGTAAATATTCAGGTAATATAAATTTCGATTACCCAGAGCTAGGAGAATACATTCCGAGCAAATATTTTGAGGATAAACAAGATGCATTACAATCGGCCATTAGAATAGGCAAACCAACCATAAATAAGCTTCATAAAGATTACATCGAATTAAGTATCGTTTGTACAATTCTAGGGGGCTATTTTGGTTCTAGGCTGATGTCAAATATTCGAGAAGACAAAGGATATACTTATGGAATTGGTGCTGGCTTATATTCCTTGTTAGATACCGGCTTTTTTTACATTGCTACTGAAGTTGGATCTGAAGTATGTAGTAAAGCACTCGATGAAATATATATGGAAATCAGTCGTTTAAGTACAGAACTTGTGCCAAATAAAGAACTTGAATTGGTGAAAAATTACTTAAAAGGCGCATATATCAGTGGAATTGAGAATATATTCAGTCATGCCGACAAATTCAAAGGAATTGAACTTTACAATTTAAATTACGATTATTATGATCGGTATTTTGAATTATTGAACAGCATTACATCGACCCGAATCATGGATTTGGCAAGACAATATTTAAGTGTTGAATCGATGTCAGAAGTAGTTATTGGAAAAAAATAATATATTTGAGAATGAAATTTTCTAAAATAGCATTAATCTTAGGAATAGGGCTCTTTACACAGGCAAAAGCACAGCAATTGCCATTGGTAACGATTGATTCTGTCTCTGTGATTGATGACAATTCTGTGTCAATTTCTTGGCAAGTGCCAAATGACCCTAGAATTGATGGGTATTATATCTATAGAATTGACAAAGAAACTCCAGACGGCCCAAGTAAGTTTTTACTGCCTCAAGAAGCAAGTGCAAACGGCCGACTAACCAACAATTTTATTTATGTCGATAATGATGCTCCATTCGATTTTCCTTCTGATAAACCGCTTAGATTTTATGTGGCAGCATTTGATAGAGATGTAAATCCGATCAATATTTCACCATTAGACAGCGTTAATCGCAGACCACATGGTACAATGCACTTAAGACAAAATATCGACTTTTGTAATAATGAAGCTCAATTATCTTGGAATGCATACCAAGGATGGGACAATGTTTCCAGATATGAAATATTGGAAAGTCAAAATGGGGGTCCTTATACAAGAGTGGCTACGGTTACGGGCAGAACATCGTACAACCAAAGAGGTCTTAGAACTGGTATAAATTATCAATATAAAATACGTGCAGTTAGCGCAACTTTAACTCAAAGTTCTAGTTCTAATCAAAAATCGGTTAGTGGATCTTTCTCTTTACCACCTGCATTTGTCTATTTAGCAAATGCAACAGTGCAGACTAACAATAGAAATATTAATATCAACTGGTTAACGGATACCACAAATTTAAGGTTAACGTATCAAGTGATGTCGAGTACCGACAATATTAACTTTGAGGAAGTGGCTCGACTTGATTCCGTATCGTATCAAAAAAGCCGAAATATTACTATAGGTAATGTTGCTCCGGAAAGAACAAATTATTGGTTTAAAATCATCACTTCTTGCTCTTGTCCCGATACCATTGACACGACAAATGTTTTAAAAATTGTTCGTTTACAAGCCGATTTTGTTGATCCTATTACAAATAGAATCACTTGGAATGATATGGAAGGTTGGTACAATCCATCGAGATATTACGAATTGTTCCGATTAAAATTAGACCCAATCACAAACACACAAGTATCGGAATTAATACTAACTACTTTAGCACCAGATTCGGTTTACATAGATTCAGATGCTAGCCTAGCAGGTTCAGATGGTGTTACTTCATATTTCCTTAGAACCTATGAAGACAATTCTACACCTCAACCTTATATTGAAGGCGTAATGTCACAATCGAATGTTGCCTATATATATAGGGACATAAAAATTCTAGTTCCTGGAATTTTTACACCAAATGGCGCTAATCCTATATTTTTACCTAGAGTTCAATCCTCAAATAACACTAAATTTAATATGAAAATCTATAATAAATGGGGAAAGCTCGTTTATGAAACGGATAATGAATTTATCGGTTGGGATGGAAGAGATAGAGATTCAGGTGATATTTGTTTACCAGGCGGGTATGTTTATTTAATTGATGTAACCGATTCTACGGGAAAAAACTACAAGAAAAATGGTTCGATAGTTTTGGCCGATTAACAATCTTTTTAAAATATCAATAAATTTTATATTTTTGTGCGGCAAATAATAGAACGTAATTATTTGCCGCATGAATCTAGATCCCAAAAAATTTGTCTCAGAAGGTTTAACCTATGACGACGTACTTTTACTTCCAAGTTACTCAGAAGTTTTACCACGCGAAGTAAGCACTCAAACATTTCTAACAAAAAAAATCAAGTTAAACGTTCCTATCGTTTCCGCTGCGATGGATACCGTAACTGAATCTGCTTTAGCAATTGCCATTGCTCAAAACGGTGGTATTGGAATGTTGCATAAAAACATGAGCATAGAACGTCAGGCCGATGAAGTGCGTAAAGTTAAACGTTCTGAAAGTGGCATGATTCAAGATCCCGTAACTTTACACGAAGATGCAACACTTGCAGAAGCTCTAAAGCTTATGAAGGAATATAAAATTGGTGGTATTCCTATCATCGATAAAAGTCAAAAATTATTGGGGATTCTTACGAATCGCGACATTCGCTTTCAACGTGATATAAAACTGAAAGTGAAATCTGTAATGACTTCCACTAATCTTGTGACAGCACCTCAAGGTACCGACTTAAAAAAAGCAGAACAAATTTTACAACAACATAAAATTGAAAAACTTCCAGTTGTAGATAAAAAAGGAAAACTTACAGGCCTAATTACATATAAAGACATTCAGAAATTTAAAAACTTCCCAAATGCATGTAAAGATGAGCACGGTAGATTGAGAGTGGGTGCAGCCGTGGGTGTTACTGCAGATACCATGGACCGAGTAAAAGCTTTGGTAAATGCTGGGGTCGATGTAATAGCAATAGATACAGCACACGGGCACTCAAAGGGTGTCATCGAGATGCTTAAGAAAGTAAAAAAAGCTTATCCAAACTTACAAGTAATTGCAGGAAATATAGCAACTGCTGATGCTGCAAAAGCATTAGCAAAAGCTGGTGCCGATGCTGTGAAAGTAGGAATAGGTCCTGGATCAATTTGTACGACACGTATCATAGCTGGTGTTGGAGTTCCTCAATTGTACGCCGTTTACGAATGTGCTAAAGCTTTAAAAGGTACGGGTGTTCCTGTGATTGCCGATGGTGGTATTAAACATACAGGTGATATTGCAAAAGCTATCGCAGCTGGTGCATCTTCAATCATGGCCGGTTCATTATTCGCAGGTGTTGAAGAATCGCCCGGCGAAACCATTATTTACGAAGGCCGTAAATTTAAATCGTATCGAGGTATGGGTTCTATAGAAGCAATGGAAAGCGGTTCTAAAGACAGATACTTCCAAGATGTAGAAGACGATATCAAAAAGTTGGTACCAGAAGGCATCGTTGGAAGAGTTCCTTATAAAGGTACATTGGCAGAAGTAATGTATCAGTACGTGGGCGGACTAAAAGCAGGTATGGGATATTGTGGCGCAGCTACTATCGCCGATATGCAGAATGCTCGATTCGTGCGCATCACTGCTGCTGGTATGAAGGAAAGTCATCCGCACGACATCATCATAACGAATGAAGCTCCAAATTACTCGAGATAAAAAATCAAAAGGTATTACGATAAGTAATACCTTTATTGTTTATTTAAATTATGAAATCAGTTTTACTTTTTTGTGGATCAGCAACTGGTAACGATCCCATCATTATCGAAGAAGCAAAAGCCTTGGGTGTATACTTAGCAAAAAATAATTACCGATTAATTTATGGCGGAGGTAACATCGGCATAATGGGAATTGTTGCAAGTAGCGTGATGGAAAACGGCGGACAAGTAATTGGAATTATACCGCAATTCCTAATGGAAAAAGAGGTTGGTAAAATCGATTTAACAGAACTTCATGTGGTAAAAAGCATGCACGAGCGTAAAGCTTTAATGTGTGATTATGCCGATGTAGTACTGGCTTTGCCGGGAGGCTTTGGTACTTTTGACGAACTGTTCGAAATGTTAACCTGGTTGCAATTGGGACTTCACTCTAAACCAATTGGTATATTAAACATCAATGGTTTTTACGATTTTCTATTGAAACAAATTGATCATTTAGTTGAGACTGAATTTTTAAAAGCAAACAATAGAGATTTGCTTCTTGTTGCTACAACAGCAGAAGAATTATTGCATAAACTAAATACGGTAGAAATTCAACAAAACGACAAATGGTTTCGCGATAGAAATTTGAGTTAATACAATTACATCATTATCTTGCAGACATGAACATAGAATTCAATAAAAACGAAGATGTAAACAAGCAATTGGTTTTTCAAATGAAGACCAAATTGAAAAAAGTTATGGAAGGTGGAGGAGCTAAAAGTGCTGCTAAACAAAAAGAAAAAGGTAAACTTTTAGCACGTGAACGTATTGAATATTTAATAGATAAAGACTCTGAATTTTTAGAAATTGGTGCATTTGCTGCCGATGGTATGTATGAAGAACATGGTGGATGTCCATCAGCTGGAGTGATTACGGGAATAGGATACGTATCGGGTCGACAATGCATGATTGTTGCGAACGATGCTACTGTTAAGGCAGGGGCTTGGTTTCCAATGACTGGTAAGAAAAATTTGAGAGCACAAGAAATATCTATCGAAAATAAATTACCCATCATTTATTTAGTGGACAGTGCAGGCGTTTATTTACCCATGCAAGATGAAATTTTTCCTGATAAAGAACATTTCGGAAGAATTTTTAGAAACAATGCAGTAATGTCGTCAATGGGTATTCTGCAAATTGCAGCAATAATGGGCTCTTGTGTAGCAGGTGGAGCATACTTACCGATTATGAGCGATGAGGCAATGATTGTAGAAGGTACAGGATCTGTCTTTCTTGCAGGCTCGTATTTAGTAAAATCTGCAATAGGTGAAGACATTGACAATGAAACCTTAGGAGGTGCAACTACTCATTGTGAAATATCAGGAGTTACCGATTATAAACATCCAAACGATCATGCGTGTTTGGACTCCATTAAAAACATTTTATCTAAAGTAGGCGCATACAATAAAGCTGGTTTTGATCGAGTAAAACCTGCTGCTCCTAAAAAAGACATGAAAGAAATCTATGGCATTTTACCTGATAATAGAGAAAAGCCATACGATATGCACGAACTTATAGAACGTTTAGTAGATCATTCAGAATTTGAAGAATACAAAGCGAATTATGGACAATCAATTGTGTGTGGTTTAGCTCGAATCGATGGATGGGCAGTTGGAATTGTGGCGAATCAACGAAAGGTTGTAAAAAGTAAAAAAGGGGAGATGCAATTTGGTGGCGTAATCTATTCTGATTCGGCCGACAAAGCAGCAAGATTTATTATGAATTGCAATCAGAAAAAAATCCCATTGGTATTTTTACAAGATGTTACGGGATTTATGGTGGGATCAAGATCAGAGCATGGTGGAATTATTAAAGATGGTGCTAAGATGGTGAATGCAATGGCGAACTCTGTGGTACCAAAGTTTACTATTGTAGTGGGTAATTCTTATGGTGCAGGTAATTATGCCATGTGTGGAAAAGCATACGATCCGCGATTAATTTATGCATGGCCTTCTGCAAAAATTGCAGTAATGGGAGGTTCACAAGCTGCTAAAACTTTAATGCAAATTCAAGCTGCAACATTGAAGTCAAAAGGAGAAGAAATTAATGCCGAAAAAGAAGCAGAGTTATTAAAAACAATAACGGAAAGGTATGAAAGTCAAACAACACCTTATTATGCTGCTGCAAGGTTGTGGGTCGATGGTATCATTGATCCAATAGAAACAAGAAAAGTAATATCAATGGGTATTGAAGCTGCAGATCATGCGCCTATAGAGAAAAGATATAACGTAGGAGTTATTCAAACATAGTTGAATAAATAGTATCTTTATTCAAATTATTTGCATTGAGTACTACCAAAAAATATTATAAACTTTCAGAGTTAAGTCAGAAAATTGAAGAGGTAATTTCCGAACAATTTTCTGACTCTTTTTTTTGGGTACTTGCAGAAGTATCAGGGCATAAATTTTATGCGAACACCGATAGGCATTATTTTGATTTAGTAGAGAAGATTGAAAATTCGAATACCGAAACTGCGAAGATTAAAACCAAATCCTGGACAGAGGGGTCCAATGCCATTAAAGAGTTTGAACAAATTACAGGACAGAAATTTGAGAATGGCTTACAAATTTTAGCTCAAGTAAAAGTTGAATACCATAAAATATTTGGCTTATCGCTAACACTTTACAACATCGATTCAAGTTATACTTTAGGTAATATTGAGCGTCAAAAAAAAGCGACACTCGAAAAGTTGTTGAGAGAAAATGAAGATGCTATTAAACTCATAAATGGAGAATACATTAGTCGAAATAAAGAACTAAAATTAAATGTAGTGATTGAACGCATCGCGTTAATTGCATCTAATAATTCAGAAGGCTATCACGATTTTAAACATACTTTGCTCAAGAATCAGTATGGTTATACATTTATTATAGATGAGTATTTTTCAACCGTACAAGGATTGGAAGCAGAGAAGGAATTGGGTAAAACATTCATACAAATATTTGAATCGGGAATTAAATACGATGCAGTTGTTTTGATTCGAGGTGGTGGTGCAAAAACAGATTTCTTGGTATTTGATACCTACAGTTTATCGAGAATCATTGCGCGATTTCCGATACCAGTAATAACTGGGATTGGACATTTGCAGGATGTAAGTATAGTAGATTTAATGGCGCATACCAATACTAAAACTCCAACTAAATCGGCTGAATTCATCATCGCAAATAATCGATTGTTTGAAGAAAATATAATTGATACAGAAAAACGATTAGTCATCACTACTAAGATGCTCGTAGATAAGCACAGAAAAAAATTGCAATCGTTTAGTAACAGTATTTCAATTCAATCGTATGAAGCATTAAAAAATCATTCTAATAAATTAGAACGATTTAAAACAGAAATACAATTGAAGCCTAATTATTTGATTCGTTCAATGATAGAGCAATTGAATTTGGTTCAGCAAAACATCGGCATAAAATCTTTAAAAAGAATTAGAGATGAGAGTGATAAATTAAAGTACAAGGAGTCGTACATAAAGGCCACAGATCCCAAAAAGATATTAAAAAGGGGCTTTGCCATTTTGAGTTCGGGAGAGAAAATAGTTTATAAATTTGAGGACTTGAGAGATTTAAACGACTTGAATATTGAAACTATGGATTCAAAATTAGAAGTAAAAATTAATAAAATTGACAACAATGAGTAAAACGAATATTAGTTATGAAGAGGCGTATCAAGAGCTTCTAAGTATAGTTAAGAATATTGAAAACGAAGATATATCAATAGATCGTTTATCGGAAAATGTGAAGCGAGCATCGGAACTTATTCAGTACTGTCAGCATAAATTGCGCGACACAGAAAAGGAATTAAACAACATCATCAAACAAATGGATACGAAGGATATTCCAACAAAGGAATAGTTGAATTTTGAATCCATAATTACTATAAATCAGTATTTTATCAAATTATACTTGAACATAAAGGCATTAATATGTTTATTTGTAATAATTGAATTAAAGTTTAGAGCGAAAAATGGCTAAAAATTTATTAATAGTTGAGTCACCTGCTAAAGCAAAAACGATAGAGGGGTATTTGGGTAAAGATTTCTTGGTGAAGTCTAGTTATGGTCATATTAGAGATCTAGTGAAGGGGAACAATGCGATTGAAATTGAAAATAATTTTGCTCAGCATTATGAGGTACCAGCCGATAAAAAGTCATTGGTTTCTGAATTGAAGAAATTAGCGAAGGAGGCCGAAACTGTTTGGTTAGCATCCGATGAGGATCGTGAGGGAGAAGCAATATCTTGGCATTTAATGGAAACATTGGGCCTTGAGGAGAAGAAAACAAAACGTATTGTATTTCATGAGATTACTAAACCAGCTATTTTAAGAGCGATAGAGAATCCAAGAAGTATTGATTATAATTTGGTGAATGCCCAACAAGCAAGAAGAGTTTTAGATCGATTGGTAGGTTTTGAATTGTCGCCAGTCTTATGGAGAAAAGTTAAACCTTCTTTGTCGGCAGGTAGAGTACAATCGGTTGCGGTTCGATTAATTGTAGATAGGGAAAGAGAGATCAATGCTTTTAAACCCGAAGCTAATTTTAAAATTGTAGCCATCTTTAGTACCGATGGTACAAAGAAAAATACATTTAAAGCTGAATTGTCTCAGCGTTACGCAAGCATACAAGATGCAGAGAAATTTTTAGACGATTGTATTGCTGCGAGTTTTAAAGTAAATTCATTAGAAGTAAAACCTTCGAAGAGAAATCCTGCTGCTCCATTCACTACATCGACATTACAACAAGAAGCATCACGCAAATTAGGTTTCTCAGTTTCGAGGACAATGAGTGTTGCGCAAAAATTATACGAAGCTGGAAAGATAACTTACATGCGTACCGATTCTGTGAATTTATCAGACACGGCATTAGCTGCAGCGGAAAAAGAAATTAATTCGGCATATGGTACACAGTATCATCAGAGAAGAAATTATAAAACCAAATCGGCTGGAGCTCAAGAAGCCCACGAAGCAATACGTCCAACCTATTTTGAACATCATACGATTAATGGAGATGCTGCCGAAAAAAGATTGTACGAATTAATTTGGAAACGTGCAATTGCATCTCAAATGTCGGAAGCATTGTTTGAAAAGACGACAGCTAAAATCGGAATTTCGACACGCAAAGAAGAATTAATTGCACAAGGAGAGGTATTGAAATTCGATGGATTTTTAAAAGTATATATGGAATCTTCCGACGAAGAAGAGCAAGTAAACATCGACGATGATTCGGACAATAAAATGTTGCCTCCATTATCAGAGCAACAAGCTTTGCAATTAGAGGAGATGAATGCTACGGAGAAATTTAGTAGACCAGCAGCAAGATATACTGAAGCGAGTTTAGTGAAAAAATTAGAAGAGTTGGGAATTGGTAGACCTTCTACCTATGCACCTACAATTGCAACCATTCAAAATAGGGGCTATGTTGTAAAAGAGGATAGAGAAGGTAAGACAAGAAATTATAGAGTACTTCAATTAAAAAATAATAAAGTAGAGTTAAAAGAATTGCAAGAACAATATGGTGTGGAAAAATCAAAAATGTTTCCAAGCGATATTGGTGTCTTGGTTAACGATTTCTTAGTTCAACATTTTCAAAATATAGTAGATTATAATTTCACTGCAACCGTTGAAAAACAGTTCGATGAAATAGCACAAGGTTTACAAGAATGGACTAAAATGATTCATTCTTTTTATCAGCCTTTCCATAAAGATGTTGAAAACACCATCGAAAATGCAGATCGTGCAAATGCTACAAGAGAGTTGGGTTTTGACCCTGAAAGTGGGAAACCTGTATCTGTTAAAATAGGTCGATATGGGCCATACGTACAGATTGGAGAAAACGATGAAAACTCTGAAGAAAAACCACGCTATGCGAGTTTAAGACCTGGTCAAATGGTTGAAACCATTGGATTAGAAGAAGCTATGGAGCTGTTTAAAATGCCTAAGAAATTAGGATTGTTTGAAGAGAAAGAAGTGAGTGTTGGAATCGGAAGATTTGGACCTTATATTAGACACAACAATACCTTTACATCTATTACCAAAGAAGACGATCCATATACGATTGATTTAAGTAGGGCGATAGAATTAATTCAATTGAAGCGAGAAAAGGATGCGAGTAAATTGATTAAATCTTTTGAAGAAAACGAATTGGTAAAAGTGTTGAATGGTAGATGGGGCCCATATATAGCATATGGTAAACAGAATATTAAAATCCCTAAAGGTACTGAAGCTGCAAGCTTAACATTTGAAGATATATTAAAATTAGCTGGAGGTAAATTGCCTGAGGAAGATACAAAAAAATCAGCAAGCAAAACTAAAGCTGCACCTAAAAAAGCAGTTGCTAAAAAGTCGACAAGTACTAAAAAAGCGGCTCCTAAAAAAGCAGCAACCAAGAAGGCTGCTCCGAAAAAAAGCGTTGTTAAAAAAGCGAGTCCTAAATCAAAAAAGGCTTAGTATTGAATGAAGCGAGATTTACCTGATAATATTGTAGAAGATATTGCTATTGCTATAGTTTTAGAGGAAGAGCATGTTGAAGCGAGATCATGGAAAGTATATATTTTAAACTTAAAAAATGTAGACATTCAAAATGTATTGATCAGTTCAAAAGGCTATGGTACCCTAAATGGAGAAGATGTTAAAACAACTGTATTTCGACATTTTATTGGTGATTTAAAATCGGGTAGCTCCTCAGCAATAGAGCTAATCGACGAAAAATTATTCGCGATAAACAACGAATTTTGGCTCAGCTATTACATTAATGGGGTGATTTACGATAAAAAATTTATTTTTTTAACAGAAAGTATCACCGAATCAAACTTTATTCGCATTCCTATCGTAAATAAGCCTGGAGTTATGATTAAATAAAAACCTGCATAAATGCGGTTTTTTTAATGTCATAATAGGCTTAAATTGCTGATATGAATTCGTTTAACCTAGAAAATGTGTTGTTTATACATACTGCATATTTAAGGCAGTACGAGAAAATTATATGTATTTGTGTGGGTAAACTCAATCTACAGGATCCCATTTATTTGAATTTGCGCTCATTTTACAATGATGACGAAGATAAGTTATTATTAGAATTCAAAAGTTTTCTAGACAGATTTCCAAGAGAAACAATGCTTTGTGCTTCAACTGGTATACATCGTGAATACCCATTGATACAACAAAAAATGTTATCTAATAACATCGAAATTCCTAGTATTTTAAAATCTACTCCAGAATTTGTTTCCGATGCGATAACTGATAATGAGACGGATTTACAATTAGAATATTTAGAAGATAATGACTCGGATATGATTGTGCAGCATTGCATGTATAGAGTAGTAGCCTTAGCGCAAGTTATATTACGATTTAATAATTTAAGACGTGTATCTACCGAAAATATTTACTATGTTTAAGCTAATTATTAGCTTGAATGTCTTTACTTACTATATCAAATCTTTCTATACAATTTAAATCAAGAGATTCTATCCACACAGCTCTTGAACCCATCAATTTCGAAATAAAAAAAGCCAGTGTATGTGGAATTGTTGGTGAATCGGGGTCTGGAAAATCGATTACTTCCTTAACCATCATGGGTTTATTACCCAAAAGCGCGATTAAATATGGCTCAATTGTATACCATTCATCTACTGGCCCCATTGAACTTCTTAATTTAAACGAAGAAGCGTATAGAAAATTCCGAGGAAATAAATTTGCAATGATTTTCCAAGAGCCAATGACATCCTTAAATCCAGTCATTAAATGTGGAAAACAAGTTGCGGAGGCAATAGCATTGCATCAAGATTTAACAGAAGAAGAAATTAAGTCGAAAGTAATTGCATTATTTGAAGAAGTAAAATTACCTAGACCAGAAAAAATTTTCGATTCATATCCACATGAAATTTCAGGTGGTCAAAAACAACGGGTAATGATTGCTATGGCCTTGAGTTCGAATCCAGAATTATTAATTGCCGATGAGCCCACCACAGCATTAGATGTTACTGTTCAAAAAACAATAATCGATTTACTCAAACAAATTAAAGAAAATAGAGGGATGTCAATTTTGTTCATCTCACACGATCTAGGGTTAGTATCTCAGATTGCCGATGAAGTGCTGGTAATGAAACAAGGTAAACTTATAGAAAGCAATACATCGACCCAAATTTTTAAACACCCAAAGGAAAGCTATACTAAAGGTTTAATAGCATGTAAGCCAAATATCAAGAATTCATTGAAACGATTGGCCACGATTGCAGATTTTGAAGAATCGGCCTTAAGCCCTAACGAGGTTTTAGATCGTTTGAAAATAGATCATCAGGCCTACACTTCTAAAAGAGAAAAACTGTACAATAGCAATCCAATTTTAGAAATAAAAAATCTGAGTAAGTATTATCAAATTAATACCGGATTATTTAGTACTTCTAAAGAAAAAGTATACGCGGTGAATAATGTTAATTTGAATTTGTACAAAGGGGAGAGTTTAGGCTTAGTAGGCGAATCGGGTTGTGGCAAAACCACATTAGGTAGAAGTGTGTTGCGATTAATTGAGCCTAATGCCGGTCAAATTATTTATAACGGTGTAGATTTATTATCACTTAACTCACAAACATTAAGAAGCTACAGATCAAAAATTCAAATTATTTTCCAAGATCCATATTCATCGCTGAATCCAAAATTTACAATTGGAGAATCTTTAATTGAACCAATGATGGTTCATGGGATTGCTCAATCAAAAACTGAGCGAATGTCAAAAGTTATGGAAACGCTATTAAATGTTGGACTTAAGGAGGAACATTATTATAGATATCCACATGAATTTTCTGGAGGACAAAGGCAAAGAATTTGCATCGCGAGAACCTTGGTGCTTGAACCAGAACTTATCATATGCGACGAATCAGTATCGGCATTAGACGTATCTGTACAAGCCCAAGTATTAAATTTACTATCTGATTTAAAAGATAAATATCAATTGACTTATTTATTCATTTCACACGACTTATCGGTTATTAAACATTTTTCTGATCGAATAGTAGTTATGAAAAAAGGTGAAATAATTGAGCAAGGATTTCCAGAAGAAATCTATTACCATCCAAAAATGGAATATACAAAAGAGCTTATCGCTTCTATTCCAACATGGGAATAATTATAAACATATGACTAAGAAAAAAAATCTAGCAATAAAAAATATATTGAGCCAATTGGTTCAAGAAGTATTTGTAAAAAATCTTACACAGACTTTCAATTACAAACAAGTATCGGCAAAGCTAAACATCGACGATAACGATACGCGACAAATCATTCAAGAAATTATTCTTGACATGGCGAACAAAGGATCATTGGAGCAAGTAGAAAAAGGGAAATTTCAATTGAAACAAAAGCCAAATCATGTAGACGGCATCATCGATATGGCTCAAAATGGCTCTGCATATTTGATGGTGGATGGGATGGATGAGGATATCTTTATTGCACCAAGAAAATTGCGTAATGCTTTGCACGGAGATAAAGTGAAGGTGTTTGTTTATGCAAAAAGAAATGGAAAATATTTGGAAGGCGAAGTGCTTGAAATATTAGAACGTGCTAAAACAGAATTTACAGGCACCATACAGCTCAATCAAAAGTTTGCTTTTTTAGTACCAGATAATAAGAAAATGTTGCACGACATTTTCATTCCGCTCGATGCATTAAACGGAGCAAATGACGGGGATAAAGCGTTAGCGAAAATCACAGAATGGCCATTGAATGCAAAGAACCCAATAGGAGAAATTACTGCTATACTGGGCAAACAAGGCTTGAACGCTACTGAAATGAATGCAGTACTTGCGGAGTATGGTTTCCCATTGGAGTTTCCGAAAATAGTAGAATTGGAATCTAATGCAATTAGTACAGAAATTTCTACAGCTGAAATAAAAAAAAGAAGAGATTTTAGAAATACTTTGACCTTTACCATCGATCCATTTGATGCTAAAGATTTTGACGATGCAATTTCATTCAAACGTTTAGAAAATAATACATACGAAATAGGAGTACATATTGCCGATGTATCACATTATGTTCAGCCCCATACTGCTTTAGATTTAGAAGCATTGAATAGAGGAACATCGGTTTATTTAGTAGGTAAAGTGATACCCATGCTACCCGAAAAACTTTCAAATGAACTGTGTTCGCTTAGACCCAATGAAGATAAACTAACATTCTCTGCTGTTTTCGTTATGGATCTAAAAGGTAATGTTTTGGATCAATGGTTTGGTAGAACTGTTATACATTCTAGGCGCAGATTTACATACGAAGAAGTTTGGGATATTTTGCAATCTGGCAAGGGCGATCATTCGGAAGAACTAACCATTTTGAATGACATTGCCTATAAATTAAGAGACGCTCGATTCAAAAACGGAGCTATCAATTTTGAAACAACGGAAATCAAGTTCAAACTTGATGAAAATGGGAAACCCATTGGAGTTTATGTTAAAGAGCGAAACGATGCACACAAATTAATTGAAGACTTCATGCTACTTGCAAATCGAAAAGTAGCAGAATTTATAGCCACTAAAGGTAAAAAGAAAAATTCCTTAGGTTTTGTGTATAGAGTACACGATGCACCAAATGAAGATGTACTTGCTGGTTTTGCAAAATTTGCAGCTAGATTCGGATATAAAGTAAATACAAAATCACATACCGAAATATCAAAATCATTAAATCAATTAATGAACGATGTTGAAGGTAAAAAAGAACAGAATGTACTTACACAATTGGCCATTCGTTCAATGGCTAAAGCCATTTACACAACAAAGAAAACCAGTCATTACGGATTAGCATTTGATTATTATACCCATTTCACTTCGCCAATAAGAAGGTATCCCGATGTAATGGCACATCGATTATTACAACATTATCTCGATGGGAAACCAAGTGTTGACACGGAAGAATTGGAAAAACAATGTTTGCATTCTTCTCAAATGGAGAAAAGGGCTGCCGATGCAGAACGTTTATTTACTAAATACAAGCAGGCCGAATTCTTAACCGAGCAAGTAGGAGAGATCTTTACTGGAATTATTTCCGGTGTTACAGAATGGGGAATTTATGTAGAGATAATAGAAAATAAATGTGAGGGAATGATACGTTTAAGAGACATTAACGACGACTTTTATGTATTGGATCAAGAAAACTATTGTATTATTGGACAACGATTCAAACGCAAGTATCAATTAGGTGATGAAGTGAAAATAAAAGTAAAAAAAGTTGAGCTAGCTAAAAAACAAATCGACTTTGAATTGATTACTAATGAGGAACCGTTAAATTTCACAAAAAAAGCTAAACGCAGAAGATAAAACCCCTAGGGCAAATGAACATTAAAGAAATTCAAAAGTATCTAATCGATAACATATCAGAATTAAAATATATAAAGGAACCAAAAGAGCTTTACGAGCCTCTTGATTATATGATGGCCTTGGGTGGTAAAAGAACTCGGCCTTTAATGGTTTTGATAGCGCACTCACTGTTCAAAAAGGATTATAAAAAATCAATACATGCAGCATTGGCGATAGAAACTTTTCACAACTTCAGTTTAATCCACGACGATATCATGGATGAGGCGCCACTACGAAGAGGTATGCCAACCGTACATGAAAAATGGAACCACAACATCGCTATTCTTTCTGGCGATGTTATGCTAGTAAAAGCATACGAACATTTATGTCAATACGATAACGAACTGTTACCATATCTATTAAAATTATTTAATCAAACTGCTATTGAAGTTTGCGAGGGACAACAATTAGATATGTTGTTTGAAAAAGCAAAAGATGTAAGTATCAACCAATACATCAAAATGATTGAACTTAAGACTGCTGTTTTATTAGCATGTAGTTTAAAAATGGGTGCTTTGATAGCAGGTGCAGCTCATGATGATGCCGATAAATTGTATGAATTCGGACGATTGATGGGAATTGCATTTCAATTACGCGACGATTATTTAGATGTATATGCTAATCCAGAAAAATTTGGAAAACAGGTAGGAGGAGATATCATTGCCAATAAAAAAACCTTACTATGGTTGGAAGCACAAACACTCGCAAATCAAGATCAATTAGCAGAATTCAATCATTGGGAAAGCCAAGAAGTTTTCAGAGCAGAAGATAAGGTAAATGCCATCACCAAAATTTACAACGAGTTAAACATTCCAAAAATTACTGAAGATAAAATTAACGAATTTGCAAATAAGGCATTCCAAATATTAGATAGTATTCATGCCGATGTAGAAGCGAAAGGAATATTGTTGAAACTTTCAGAGGAGTTGCTGATTAGAGAGTCTTGATAATATCATTTCCATAAGTTTTACCAGCAAGTACAGAATAGCTATTGAATCTTTCATTGGGATAAGTAAATAAATTCAGCCATTCATTGCATCGTTGATAGCGCAACTTTATAATCGTATTCTTTTTAGAATAGTTTATTGAGTGAGATTCAGCTAAATAGTCGGGATTAATGGTCATGCCACCTAGACCTAGGTCCAACCATAACTTAGTCTTGTTACTTTCAGATAAATTTTGAGAATATAGCTGAGTTGAACACAATAGAAATAAAAATAAAATACTTCTTTGACTTTTCATAAAAAAGAAAAGCTTCCAAAAGGAAGCTTTTCAAATATAATAAAATAATTATTATTTCTTTTTACGAATAAAGTCTACAACAATAGGGGTTGCAACGAATAACGATGAATATGTTCCGAAGATAACACCAATTAACATCGCGAACGAGAATCCTCTTAAAATTTCACCACCAAATATGAATAAAATTATAAGTACGAACATTGTTGTTAAACCAGTTACCATTGTTCTACTTAATGTACTGTTTAAAGCGTTGTTAATTACAGGAGCTAATCCTTCATCTTTAGTATGATGAACGCTCATGTATTCACGAACACGGTCAAAGACTACCACTGTATCGTTCATAGAATAACCCATAACAGTTAATACCGCTGCTATAAATTGCTGATCAATATCTAATGAGAATGGTAATATTCCATTGAAGATTGAGAACAAGGAAATTAAGATTAATACGTCGTGTAGCAATGAGACAATTGCCCCCATACCGAATTGCCATTTCTTAAATCGAATATAGATATAGAAGAACACTGCGGCTAATGATAATACGATGGCCCAAACTGCGGATTTTTTAATATCGTCTGCAATAGTAGGACCTACCTTTTGTGAAGATAGAATTGAGGCTTTGTTACCTTGAATTTTTGAAACACCTGCCATCAATTTACCTTCTACTTGTTTCTCAGCCTCGTCACCACCTTTCTCAATTAAATAACTCGTAGTTACTTTTACCTGATTGCTAGAACCAAAAGTTTTAACTTCTGGTGCACCACCAAATTCAGCAGTTAAGGCTTCACGAACATCGTTAGTTGATACCGATTGTTCAAAACGAACTACATAAGTACGGCCACCTTTAAAATCAACACCGAAACTTAATCCTCTAAAGATTAAAGAAACAATACCTGCTGTGATAATGATACCAGAAATCGTATAGAATACTTTTCTATTTGATAAGAAGTCGAAGTTTGCATTTTTAAAGAATCCTTCAGTGAATTTATTAGTAAATGAAACTACTTTATCTTTTGCAATTAAACCATCAAATATTAGACGAGTAATAAATATTGCTGCAAATAATGAGGTTACAATACCAATAATTAAAGTACTTGCGAATCCTAAAATTGGACCTGAACCAAATGCGTACAAAATAATACCAGAGATTAAAGTTACAACGTTGGCATCAATAATTGATGAATACGCGTTTCTATAACCATCTGCAATTGCTAGTCGGAACGACTTTCCTGCAGCTAATTCTTCTCTTACACGTTCGTAAATTAATACGTTAGCATCGACCGACATACCTATTGTTAATACGATACCAGCGATACCAGGTAATGTTAACACAGCACCTAAAGATGCAAGTACTCCCATGATAAAGAATACGTTTGCAAACAATGCAATATCTGCAATTAATCCAGCCCTGTTGTAATACATCGCCATAAATATTAAAACAACGATTAAGCCCACAACAGATGAAATTAGACCAGCATCAATTGCCTCTTGACCTAATGATGGACCTACAATTGCCTCTTCAACAATCTTAGCAGGTGCAGGAAGTTTACCAGCTTTCAAAACGTTCGCTAAGTCTTTTGTTTCATCCTGAGTAAAGCTACCAGAGATGTTAGACACACCACCTGAAATTTCTTGCTGTACGGTAGGAGCAGAGTAAACGTAATTATCTAAAACAATTGCAATAGATTTTTTATTGTTCGGATCAGCAGCTGCTTCTGCAGTCATTCTTCTCCAAACCTTAGCACCATCGGCATTCATTGCCATGATTACTTCAGGATTTCCTTTTTGATCGATATCAGCTCTAGCATCTGAGATTACATCACCACCTAATGCAGCATTACCGTCTCTTGTGTTTGATTTAATCGCGTATAACTCATATACATTTTGCTTATTAATCGCTTTTACTCCCCATAAGAATTTCATATCTGAAGGGAAATTCGCTTTAACTTCTGGCATAGCCAAATAAGCATTTACTTTAGCTGTATCGCGTAATAATGCTAATCCCACTACAGGTCCAGGAGCTATTACTTGTTGACCTTGCTCATTCTGTCCAATGTTTGGATTCAATACCGCAAACAATGGATTTTCTTTAGCAAAATTATCAAATGAAGCTTGACCAGTAGTATCTTTTTTAGATGTATCTGTATTTACATTATTTAATAATGCTAAATCGTTTTTCTTAGTTGTATCTGATAAGCTTGAATCATTTGTTGCAGTAACATCGGATTTAGTTAATGCCAATTTAGTACGCAAAGATGCATTTGCTTTGTCTAAATAATTGAATGCTTCTGCATTGCTATACGTTTCCCAGAACTCTAATTTAGCCGATCCTTGTAATAATTTACGCACACGCTCTGGATCAGTAACCCCAGGTAATTCAATTAATACACGGTTGCTACCTTGTTGTAGTTGAATGTTTGGTTGAGTTACACCGAACTTATCGATACGAGTTCTTAAAATATTAAATGATCTGTCAATAGCACTTTGAGCTTCTGACTTCAATACTTTTATAACATCTTCGTTCGATGTATTATAAGAAATACGTGAAGCATTTTCTTTAGTAGCAAAGATTGATGCTAAGCGTACATTCGGACTTAAAGCTTTATATTCATTATAAAATAAATCAATAAAGTTTTGATCTGAACGAGCACTTTTGTTTTCTGCTGTTCTTAAAGCCTTATTAAATGTCGTGTCTGTATTGTTGTTTGCCATAGAACGCACTAAATCGCTTAGTGAAATTTCCATGGTAACATTCATACCACCTTTTAAATCTAGACCTAAATTTAATTGTAATTGCTTACATTCTTGATACGTAAACTTCGCGATCCCAAGGTTGTAAACAACCTCTGTCTCCATTGAATCTAAATACGCTTTCTCTAATTTTAAGTCTCCTGCGGCATACTCTTTTGCATCGCTCTCTACACTGTTCGCCACAAATGTGAACGACAATGAATACAAACAGGCAATCGATAACGCGATTGCAAAAAACCTAATGGCACCTTTTCCCTGCATAAATGTTTAAATAATAATGATTTTAATTGTTATGTATTTCTCCTAATAAAATTTACAAGATTGCAAATCTAATTAAATTTTTAAATTAAAAAAGATTTGCAAAAAGCCTAAAATATTGAAAAAATGGAGATTTTAAAGATTTTTTTGCTTAGGAAGGCGAATTCTAAAAGTACTCCCTTTGTTTATTTCTGTATCAACATGAATATCAGCATTTAACTGAACTAGAAATTCATGAATAACACTTAAGCCCAAACCAGAACCTGATTCATTATTTGTTCCCATTCTGCTTTTACTACTGTCCCATTTGAATATTTTCGATACCAAATCGGGCGACATACCTATGCCGGTATCTTTAACTGAAATTTCGGTATATTCTTGATTGTCAAGGGCGTTAATTTCTATATAACCCTTTTCTGTAAATTTTACGGCATTGGATACTAAATTTCGTAAAATGAATCTTAAGATATTTTCATCGGTATTAATAAATACATCTTTTGGGACATTATTAACCAGTTGAATGTTCTTTAGTGTAGCTGCAGTAATAAAATTGCTCATTACTCGATCGGTAATTGTATATAATTCGAAAATGCTATACTTATTCTCCTTATTTTCCATTTTTTCCGTTCCCCATTTGACAATAGTATCTAATAAGGACACTGTAGTTTTCATGTTCTTTTGGAAATTAGGTGCTAATGATTTGAATTGCTCAATATCCATTTCATTATTAATTAGCATTTCAACCAATTGAATAAAAGAATTCAAAGGGCCTCGAACGTCATGACTTACAATGGATAGTAACCTTTGATAGATTTTATTCGCTTTATAATAACTCTCTCTTTCTTCATATAAATCGGAATATGCGTTTTTTATTTCATTAACTTGTAAACGCAGTTCCAAATGATTTACAATCTGGCGTGCTAGTACCTTCAACGCATTCAATTGCACTTGATTCAATTTCCGAGGTTTATGGTCTATGATACAAAGTGTACCAATATTAAATCCATCGGGGGTCTTTAATGGAACACCGGCATAAAATTGAATATTAGGATCTGCTGTAACCAATGGGTTATCCTGAAAACGCAAGTCTTTCGTGGCATCTTCAATTAAAAAAACCTCTTCCTCATGAATGGCATGACCACAAAATGAAATTTCTCTAGAAGATTCAGGAACCTCTAAGCCCACTTTTGATTTAAACCATTGGCGGTCTTCATCTACTAGTGTCATTAAAGATATTGGTGTCTCACAAATTTGAGAAGCTAATTGTACCAATTCATCGTAATCGTTCTCAGAAGGAGTATCTAGAATGTTATAAGACTTAAGCTTTTGTAATCTTTTGTCTTCGTTTGCCGGTATAGGGGCTTTAATCATACCACATTGTTGTTTATGTTGTTGAACTCTTAAATATGTGGGTTTCTAAAGATACAATTATATTTTACTTTTCAAATAGTTATGCAGTTCTTTTATTTCATTATCTATACAATCGTTGTTGTGAATGATAAAATCACAAGATGCTTTATAAGGCATTAAATACTTATCAAAAGCTGGCATTACGTGGTGGTGCCATTGATACATAATCATGGTTTCGGTATAGCCACGCTCTTGCTGATCGCGCATTAATCTCCTATTTAATTTAATGTCATGATCGGCATCTACAAAAACTTTATAATCAAACATATCATACAGCTCTGTGAAATGAAATATAAACAGCCCCTCAATAACGATAATAGGAGCGGGCTTAATTTCTAAAAGTTTCGGTTCTTCATGAAATACATTGAAGGTGTATTCTTGTTTTAATATCGATTCACCATTCATCAATTTGGAAACATCGTTATACAACAACTCCCTTTCAATGCCTTCTGGTAAATCAAAATTGATCTCACCATTCTCGTCTTTCTGCTGAAAATGAATCGGCTTATAATAATGATCTTGTGAAATTAAACAGACTTCATTTTCATTAAAATGTTTCAAAAGTGATTTAAGCAAAAAGGTCTTCCCTGATGCGCTTCCACCTGCAATTCCAACTAAATATGGCCTTTTACTCATTTTACTTTGGAATTGAATAGTTTAAATTTACTCTAAATTTTTGCTCAATCGCACCCAACATATTCGCCGCAGCTTTTGATAAGACAAGCACCATATTCTCATTATCACCTGTATCTGGAAGTTTACCGATTACTTTGACATAAATACTTTTATTGTTCATCAAATTCGTAACCCGAATAATAGTTCCAACAGGCGCCGTTTTGTGCAAAGCAATACTTTTCTTTGAATCAATTGTTTTATCCTCAACCCAAGATGCCATACCCGATTCATTATAATCTGTTGAGCCTAATAATTTGTTGTCCTTCACACTCATCTTAACATCGGCCATGCCAGATTTTTTCTCCACATTTGCATCGCCTTCTTTTTCATCTTCTATCAAATCCGGATTATCAATTACAGTTCCTTTCTTAGGAATTTTTAATTTTTGACCAAGCGTTAAACTATTCTTCTTTAAGTTATTTAACTCTACAATTTCAGAAACACTAATGTCATATTTCCGAGATAACATATACAAGGTTTCTCCACGCTTAACCGTATGCGTAATCGTTTGTTTTGCCGATACCTTAGGATTTTGAACAATTTGACTCGATTTATTGCTGGTATTTTCTTTTTTATTGATTGCCGATGTGTTAGCGTTTGGTAAACTCTTAGCTGGAACTTTTAAGATTTGACCCAAATCTAATATGGTAGAATTTAACTCGTTAGCTTCTTGAATCTCAGCTACTGTAGTCTTATATTTTCTTGCTATACCATATAATCCTTCCGACTTTTCAACTTTGTGTAGGATATAACGTTTACCTTGAATTGTTTCGGTCCCAATAGAATCAAGCCTAGCATACAAACTAGTACTCACTGATGTAAACACAAACAAAATCAATATTATTTTAAATAATTTCATTCCTTATTCTGTATATAAACATGCAAATTTAATAATATTAAACTTATACCTCATAAAGCTTCAATTTATGTTTACCCAATAATACAATCAATGCATTATTCATCATTAACATATAATCGTATTCTTTATTATATAACTCTTCTAATTCAAAAGAGTCACTGTAATATAATTCGTTGTTTTCAAATACATTAAGCATTTGATCAGTTACTGAATAATGATAAATTCTATTAACATCTTTGATAACAATTCCATCATTTGAGTTTTCAGCATATTTGATAACTAGATTTCGAGTAAAATTCAATTCAGAATCAATGATGTCTTTATTGAAATCAATCAAATAGGTCTGCTTAGGTGAAATTTTAGGATGGTATACTCTAAGACACTTATTGAATACTTCTTCGACTCTAAACTCTGAACTCATCCATTCTTCTTTTTCTTTTTCTAAATTATACATTACTATAATTTGATCTTCAAGAAGGTTATCTATTGTTCTATAAGAAATTAAAGCATATGGATATTGTACAGATAAAATATTCTGAACATATTGTTCGTATTTAGGTGTTTTAAATCTTCTGTTGTCCTTTACAGACCTTAATTCAAATTCTGTTTCGTAACGCAATTCTATATAGATGTCATTGGCTTCTACATCGAAATGTATTCTCCAAATATTTGCAATTTCTTCAATAAAATAACTCTTAATCATTTAATAAATATTTTACAATTACTCCCTTTTTCTCTAGTTTCTCAATTATATCTGAATTCAAGGATTTATTTTTACCCCTAAACAATAATGGATTATCTCTTAACATCAACAATTCTAATCGTTCTAAATCCAATAACTTATCCGGTAATAAAATCAAATTGTTTCCCGAAACATCTAACTCTTGAATATTCTGTAAGGTCAAAATTTCTTCTGGAAAATAATTGAATCGATTGTATTTTATGTCAACGCGCTCCAATTGTTCCAACTTATTTAAACAAGTAGGCAAGTTTTCAAGTTGATTTTGTTGGACATACAAATACTTTAAATGCTTTAAACTACATATCTCATCAGGCAATTGACGGAGTAAATTATAGGATAAATAGAGTCTTTCAATACCTTGCAAATTTTTTATACTCGTGTCTAATTCCTTAATCTGATTGTAATAAATATCAAGTTCTCGTAATTCAGTTAACTTATATATATTTAATGGTAATGATGTCAGCTTATTTTCATACAATATGATGACACGAATTGAATCAAAGTTGATTATTCTGGAGTCAATATTCGAAATATCATTCTTGGCTAGATTTAGATTTTTAAGCCGACGAGCTTTAGCTAGTTTATAAGGAAATTCTTTTAATTTATTTTGAGCAATACTGATTTTCTCTAATGAATTAAAGCGTTTGAACGATGATTTAATTTTTTCAATTTCATTCATATTCAAATTAATTTCGTTTAATTTTTTATTCTTACGAAGCTGTTTTGGAAATTTATGGAACTTATTATTACTTAAATTTATTACTTCTAAATTCTTAAATTTTCTGACTTCTTTAGGTAATTTAATTAATCCTTGTTCACTTAAATTTAAAATAATAACAGAATCCTTTTCCAACAATGCATCCGATAAATCCCTATAGATTTTCTTAGAGTCTTGTGCAAATACACTCGTTATTAGTAATGAAAATACAACTATGATGGATCTTAAGTTCATTAGTATTTAATTTTTAATTTAATCGATAATTCTTTAAAAATAAAACTATAAATAGAAGACTCATTTAAAAGTATAGCATCAAAGCTTTGTGGCCCATAATGTCCTGCATTATCTAAATAATCCAAAAGTACAATGTTTTGTTTTTGCTTTAAACTTTGCAATGTGGCAACATATTTAAAGCTATGTAAAACTGGTGCACGGTCGTCGTTGCTAGCAGAAATAACATAAATCGATGGATACTTTTTATTTGAATTTATAGTATGGATGGGTGAATAGGAGCGTAAATAATCAAATTCTTCTTTTTCAATTGCTGTTCCATATTCCGATGCTGCTAGATAACCAGTAGTAAATAAATGGTACCGAATCATATCATAAATACCCATTTCTAATACAACTGCCTTGAAAAGTTCTGGATAAAAATTGATACAGGCAGCAATTAACATGGCGCCATTCGAACTCCCTCTTGCACATAACTTATCGGGATTTGTTACTCGCTGTTTAATCAAATATTTTGCAGCATAAGCTATGTCTTGTATGGCATTTTTCTTCTTTAACAATCGGCCTTCTTGATGCCATCTTTCACCATTTTCTCCACCACCTCTAATTCCTGGAATTGCAACGATTCCACCATTCTGTACAAAATATATAAAACCTGCATCATAAAAGGGCTCAATAGGTACACCAAATCCTCCATAAGCGTAGATAATGGTTGGATTATTTCCATCAAAAGCTAAATCTTCCCTACGAATTATAGTCATGGGAATTAATGTACCATCAATCGATGGATACTTTACAACTTCTGTTATCAGTTTTATTTCTGGAAATGATTTTTTTATATTTTCATTAATTGTTAGTGCTTTTGAATGCACATTATAACTACAGGCTCTTGGCTGAGTAGTGTATGTGTTTAAATAGAAATAAAGAATACTGTCCTTATAATTTGCCGATATGTTACTAATGGATGTACCTGCGATAAATTTTCTTCGATCAAGCTCTTTGCCATCGAGATCGTAACAATTTAAGAATAGCTCCATTTCATTTCTACTAATTACAACTATTTTATCACTCAACAGATGAGCTGATCGGATGAAATTATTACTCTCTATAAATGGTTTATAATTTGTTACTCCTTTATAATCATATGAGTATATTGCTTTTTCTAAACCCTTACTTGCATTCGATAATACAATTAATTGTGAATCCTTTTCAGCTATAATTTCATACGAATAATTTAAATCAAGATCTGATTTTATTAATTGTTTTAATGCCGATGTGTTACTTTCTAATGATTTTAAATAGATGTTTTGAGAATAATTACTACCAACATTTTCTGCCCCGTATACGATCAAATTATTTTTATTTGATTTTTGAATGTTGAACAATCCAAATGGTAAATTCTGTTGCTCGTAGATAAGTTTATCCTCTGTCTGCTCAGTATTAATGGCGTGATAGTAAACTCTAGAATTTTGATTTAATGCGATTTTTTCCTCGCCAATAGGAGGTTGTTCAAATCGTGTATAATAGAATCCCGCCTTGTCCCATACAATGTCTGAGTACTTTATCCACTTTAATTTATCGACCAACAAACGTTTGTTTTCTAAGTTGATGATTCTTATTTCTTTCCAGTCACTACCAGATGCGGAAGTACTAAATGCTAAAAATTTAGAATCATTAGAGACACTTACGTCTACAATGCTAGTTATCGTTGTTGTATCGGCATCGAATCTACTCGGATTAATTAATAATCGTGCAATTTTCTGGTTGTACTTTCTGAAATATAGGGAAGGAGATTGATTTTTGAATTTGAATCGATATGAGAAAAAGTAATCGCCAATTTTCTTCTCATAATTCAAATCGGAATACGTTCTACGCTCAATTCTTTTGTAAATAGATGCCTGAAGGTTTGTTTGAAAGATGTACTTTTTACTAAGCTTGATTTGTTTATCTAACCATTCTTGAGTAATACTCGAGCGAAATTCTTCTAAGAATCTATAAGGGTCTGAAACTTTTACTTCATGCAATACATCGACATGATCAGAAGGCAGTAAATTTGGATATTCATATGCCTCTTTCTGAGAGAATACATTGCTTGTTAATACAATCAGAAAAAGGCTTATGATATTTTTCATCAAAATCCAGTATAGTTGTGTGGACTAAATTGTTTCAATTCGTTCTTTATTGCTTCAGAAACATTCAATTCATCAATAAAAGCATGAATGGATTCTTTTGTGATTTTCTCGTTTTTACGAGTCAATGCTTTCAATGCCTCGTAGGGTTTTGGATAGGCTTCTCTCCTTAATACCGTTTGAATAGCTTCTGCAACAACTGCCCAATTTTCTTCAAGGTCATTGTGTAATGCTTCTTGATTCAAAAGTAATTTACCAAATCCACGCTCCAATGATTTCAATGCAATCATGGTATGTGCAACAGGTACTCCGATGTTTCTGAATACGGTTGAATCGGTTAAATCTCTTTGTAATCTTGAGATTGGGAGCTTTGCAGCTAAGTGCTCAAATAAAGCATTTGCTATTCCTAAATTCCCTTCTGCATTTTCAAAATCTATTGGATTTACTTTGTGTGGCATGGCCGACGAACCAACTTCACCTTCTTTTATTTTTTGTTTAAAATAGTTCATCGAAATGTATTGCCAGAAATCCCTCGATAAGTCGACTAGTATTGTATTAATTCGTTTTAAATTATCGCAATGTGCAGCAAACTGATCGTAATGCTCAATTTGTGTCGTGTATTGCGATCTGTTTAATCCTAAAACTTTGTTCACGAAATTATTGGCAAAATCAATCCAGTTGATAGAAGGGTAAGCTGCTTTGTGTGCATTAAAATTCCCTGTAGCTCCACCAAACTTTGCCGAATATGTAATGTGATTAAAGGACTTGAGTTGTATTTCTAATCGCTCTACAAATACCATAAGTTCTTTACCCAAACGAGTTGGAGATGCTGGCTGACCATGTGTATGTGCAAGCATTGGCACGTCCGACCATTCAGCAGCTAGTTTCTTTATACGATCAACTAAATCGTGAATCTGTGGTAAATATATTTTTTCGATGGCATGCTTAAAGCTCAAGGGTATAGCTGTATTGTTGATGTCCTGTGAGGTTAATCCAAAATGTATGTATTCTATTGGGTCTTTAATTCCTATTTGTTCTAATTTTTCTTTTAAAAAATATTCAACCGCCTTTACATCATGGTTCGTTGTTTGCTCTATCTCTTTAACTCTTGCAGCATCTCTTTCTTCATTAAATCGTTCATATATCTCACGCAACTTATTAACTTGTTCAGTACTAAGCGGACTAAAACCCTTTAATCCTAATTTTGATAATTCAATAAAATATTCAACTTCTACTAATACTCTGTATTTGATTAATGCTGCTTCAGAAAAATAGGTAGCAAGGTCATGCGTTTGTTTTCTATATCGACCATCAATGGGGGATATGGCAAGTAATGGATTTAAAATCATAAGGTAATTTTTGTCAAAAATAACATATTTTCTCTTTTCGACTTTATATTATATTCGCAAAATGAATCATTTGGAAACACTTAAGACTTATTGGGGATACGATCAATTCCGTTATCCTCAAGAGGATGTTATAAAGAGTGTTTTATCTGGAAAGGATACTTTAGCCTTATTACCAACTGGTGCTGGTAAGTCAATTTGCTTTCAAGTCCCAATAATGAATAAAGATGGTATTGGTATAGTAGTATCGCCATTGATTGCCTTAATGAAGGATCAGGTTCAAAATCTAAAACGGAAAGGAATACCAGCAATTGAAATTGTTTCAGGAATGTCGCACCGCGAAATAGATATCGCACTTGATAATTGTGTTTACGGAAATATAAAGTTTCTATACTTGTCGCCCGAGCGACTCGAAAACACTATGGTGCAGGAGCGTATCAAGAAAATGAATGTCAATTTATTAGCCATCGATGAGGCACATTGTATTTCGCAGTGGGGCTATGATTTCCGACCATCGTATTTGAACATTTCTAAGATTAGATCCATACTACCCAATATTCCTATTTTGGCAGTTACAGCAACCGCAACTCCAGAGGTAGCAAAAGATATTATTGAAAAACTAGAACTAAAAAATCCCAATACCTATCAAATATCTTTTGAACGTAAGAATCTGAATTACTTAGTCTTTAAAGAAGAAAACAAATACAGAAGAATAATTAAGATTCTTAATAAAGTACCAGGCTCAGTTGTTTTCTATGTAAGAAACAGAAGGCTCACAGAAGAAATCGCTAGTTTTTTAAATAAGTCGGGCTTCAAGGCCGACTACTACCATGCGGGTTTAGATGTTGAAAGTAGAACTAAAAAACAGGAGAGTTGGATTTTAAATAAAATTAGAATTATAGTTGCAACCAATGCCTTTGGTATGGGTATAGATAAACCCGATGTACGATTGGTGTTACACATCGATTTACCCGATAGTTTAGAAGCCTATTATCAGGAAGCGGGTAGGGCAGGGCGCGATGGATTGAAATCCTATGCCGTATTGTTATATGATGACTTAGACATAGAGAATTTACGCTCAAAATTTGAGAATTCCTATCCTAATTTTGAGGAAATCACCAAAACTTACCATTCACTCTATCAGCATTTTAACATCGCCTACGGATCTGGTATTGGATTAGAAATGCCATTTAATGCAATTGAATTTTCTAAAATAATTGAGCTACCAATATTAAAATTATTAAACGCATTAAACTTCTTGGAACGAGAAGGAATTATAAGCATTAGCGACGAACTTAAAAACGAGTCTAGGATGTGCTTGTTGGTAAGTCCCGATGAATTATATAAATTTCAAATTGCTCAATCTCATTTCGATACCTTAATCAAAACCATTCTGAGATCATACGGTGGAATATTCGAGCAATATGTGCCCATAAAAGAGCAGGAAATTCAAAAGCGTTCAGGCATCGGCATTGAGGAATTAAAAAGGCAATTGGATTTGCTAAAAAAATATAAGATTATCGATTACATACCTGCGAACGATCATGCAAATATTTTATTCTTAAGGGAGCGATTGAGTAAGGGTAATTTGCGTCTTGATAGGTCCTATTGGAAATTCCGAAAGGAAGTGTTGGAATCTAAGCTCGATGGGATGATCAATTACGTGTTGAAACACCAATGCAGGTCAAAATCATTATTGAATTATTTTGGTGAAATGAATTATGAGCAATGTGGGCAATGCGATGTATGCATTGAAAACAGGGCATCTCAGAATATTAACGAGCTAAAAAACAAAGTATTAGAACGGATAATTGCGGAAAGCTCAAATGAAAAATTATCTTTGCCAGGCATTTTGAGTAAATGGAGCGATATACCAGAGCAAAAATTGAAAGAAATAATAAAATTATTAATTGAAGATGGCTTCATACAATTTAATGACAAAAATGAAGTTATTATAGTAAAACAACCTAAGCCTTGAAAAGAATAATACTAACCGTTACCAACGACCTGTCGTACGACCAACGCATGCACAGAGTTTGCAATACCCTTTCAAAAGCCGGATACGATGTTTTACTAGTAGGTAGAAAAAGAAATTTTTCAATTCCTTTAAAAGAAAAGCCATACAAGCAGAAGCGCATTAATTGCATTTTTGAAAATGGAAAACTCTTTTATATGGAGTATAACATTCGATTGTTTTTCTTTTTATTATTCAATAGGTTCGATATAGTAAATGCCAACGATTTAGATACCATTTTACCTTGTTTTTTTGTATCGAAATTAAAGTCGAAAGACTGCATTTACGATGCACATGAATACTTCACGGAAGTTCCAGAAGTCTTGCACAGACCATTTACTAAGAAAATATGGGAGACCTTGGAACGCTTTGTAGTGCCTCGTCTTAAACATTGTTATACCGTTAGTGAAAGTATCGCCGATTTGTTTCAAGAAAAATACAACACTAATTTTGAAATTATAAGAAACGTACCGGTATTGAATAGTGATAGTCCGATTCTTCAAGAGTACAACGATGAACATGAGCGTTATATCATCTATCAAGGTGCATTGAATCAAGGTAGAGGTTTGGAATGTTTAATTGAGTCGATGCAGTGGGTCGATTGTCATTTGTACCTTGTAGGCGAAGGGGACTTGAGTGAAGAACTCAGAATGTTGGCACAAAAATATAAAGTGAAAAGTAAGGTGAAATTTATGGGTTACATTGAACCCAATAGATTACCAAGTGTAACCAACAAAGCCTTTTTAGGTATTAATGTTTCTGATAACTTAGGTTTAAGTTATTATTATTCATTAAATAATAAGTGTTTCGATTACATACATGCTGGCATTCCTTCAGTAACCAATAATTTTCCAGAATACATTAAAATCAACGAACAATACCAAGTAGCAATACTTACTGATTTGGATGCAAGAAAATTAGCGGATTCTGTAAACCTTTTATTGAACGACAAACAACTTTACAATAAATTAAAAGCAAATTGTTTATTGGCAAGAGAAGAGTACAACTGGCAAAACGAAGAATTAAAGTTGTTAGAAATCTATAAACGTATCGCCTAACCTACGAGCATACGAACCTATGAACCATTTTTCAAAAATTCATTCAACTTAAACAAATCCAACACGATTAAGGAAGCATTTGTGCTTTTTAAATTGTTTTCAAATCCATTAGAGAATAAAGCATAAACCCTTGTGTAAATTTTATGGAGACGAAACTTAATAATCAAGTTAGCAACTTTCACAAGTTTAATAGAGTTTAAAGAACTTAGACTCTGACTCGCGATCAAATGTTTTAAATTAATACAAGAACTTTTCAATTTCATAAGAAAAACTTCGGCATCCTCTAAACCATCATGTAATAAAGGATTGTCAATATGTACAACTTTTGCATTCATTGCTTCCAGTCCTAAGGAAAACAGGGTGTCTTCATGACCATAGCTACTAAAACGTTCATCGAATTTTACTGCATTAAATATCTTTTTATTGATTAATAAATTGCAAGGTTTTATGCTGATGTATGGACTTCGATTTCTTTGTTCTACTGAAATTGCTTCTCTCATTGTTCCATAATACCAACGCAAATAAAAATCGGAACGATCAATTTTATCTACATATGTTAATCCACCATAAATACAATCGCCAAGCGGCAACACATCGACATAATGTTTTAAATACAATGGATTAAACACTAACATGTCGTTGTCTATAAACAACAAATGTTCGTATTGAGAATATTCAGCTAATTTATTTCTGATCTTAGATCGGCCTATGTTTTCTTCTAGTTCTATGTAACTAACATTAGCAATAGTATTTAAGTCCGAGTTTTCATTCCGATGTTCCTTCGAACAATCGTCTAGGCAAATTATTTCGTAGGGTATATTCAATAGCTTCGCTTGCTCAGATAGAGCATTCACCAAAGGGACTACATTTCTATTGTAAATAGGTATTAAAATGGAAATCACCATGCAAAATAGAAAAAATGTAAGCCTCATGCAACCCTTTAAAAATATAAAGCGTCATTAGGGTGATTATTCAGTATTCAAATAATAAACATATGAAAAAACTAAACTTATTGTTATTAAGCCTTGCAGTTGTGCTGCTTGGTATTGGTACATCGGCATTCAAAAATTCTGAGTCTAATTTGAAAGGATGTATAAAAGGTTCAGGAAATGTAACTTCCGTTGAACGTAAATTAAATGGATTTAAATCTATTGAAACGAAGGGTGGATTTGAAGTAATTATCAAAAAGTCGAACGATTTTAATGTTAGCATTGAAGCCGACGATAATTTATTGGATAATATCATTACAGAAGTAATAGGAGGAAAGCTAATCATTCGAAATGAGAAATCCATTTGTAATGCAAAAGAATTAAAAATTACTCTGAGTATGCCAGAACTAGTAGGATTGAATTGTTCAGGAGCATCAGAAGTTATAACCTTAGATAAATTTACCTCTGAAAAATTTGAACTGAAATGTTCGGGGGCAAGTGAATTAGACTTGAATATCGACACAAAACTTCTTGTAAGTAAATTAAATGGAGCATCTGAGCTGAGATTAAAAGGTAGTGCCGATACGCATGCAATTGAAATGAGTGGTGCTTCAGAAGTTAAAGCTTTAGATTTTAAAACACAAAAATATGCGATCGAAACAAAAGGTGCATCATCGTGTAAAATAAGTGTAAGCGAAGAATTGTCTGTAAAAGCAAGCGGTGCAAGTGAAATCAAATATTCTGGTAGTCCTAAAATTATTTCTAAAGATGTAAGTGGTGCTTCAGATATCTCTGCAATAAAATAATTTTCTCATCCATACAATTTAATTAGAGGTTACAATTTTTGTAGCCTCTTTTTATTGTACCAGGTTTTAGCGAAGTAATACATCAAAGTACCAAGGGTATAGAACAGAATGTCCAAATAATCTTGCACATACCTATTACTTTGATTCGGTAGTATGAATTCGAATAATAAAATTAAAACGATTAATATAAAGGAGAGTTGCATAAAACTATGTCTCCTATATGGGTTTTTATAAAAAAACGTGTTTTCAATTATTAATACGATAGCAGAAACAAAAGGAACTGCAAGAAGGTCATCGCCATAAAAATCCCAATAGTGTATATTGATACCTAAAATTTTTTGAAGTAATTGGTGGATTAATGCAATACTTATTATAAGTATTTCTAAAAAATAATGTTGAATATATTCTATATAAGATTTTGACATATTCAATTACAAATTAACCAGCAAGAAGTGTAACCAACCAAATTACAAAGCTTGCGAATGCAACAAACACGAACTGAATTGCGAGACCGATTCTTTTTAAGAATTTTACCATCGCATTATCTTCATCTCGAATAATGAGTAATGCAGTTTGCTTATCGATTAGTCTTTCTGTCAAAGCTTTATTTTTATTACTAAACTGTTGTTTATTAAATAATTCGCCACAATGATTGCATCGATCTTCTAGATTTCCGTTGGATTCCGACCATTCCCCACATTCTTTACATTTTGATTGTACTTTCATGTATAAATATTAACTTCACAAAAATATAATTTATTCAAGAAGAATGAATCAAAGATTCACGGATGCAATGAGCATTCAAGAGAAGAAAAAAGTAATCAATGCTTGGGCATTTTACGATTGGTCTAACTCTGTATATAACCTAACCATCACATCCACAATTTTCCCAATTTATTGGTCGGCCGTTACTTCTAATAATGGCAAAAATACGGTTGAGTTTATAGGCAGAGAATTCGTAAACACTGCTTTGTATTCCTATGCACTTTCCTTTTCATTCTTGATCGTTGCTATCATTTCGCCAATATTATCGGGGATTGCCGACTATAATGGTACTAAGAAAAGGTTTCTACAAAGCTTCTGTTTAATTGGATCAATTGCATGTTCTTCACTTTTTTTCTTTAACAGGAGTAATATAGAATTTGGAGTTTTTGCTTTCGTTTTTGGAACCATCGGTTGGGCAGGAAGTTTGGTGTTTTACAACTCCTATTTACCTGAAATTGCGAAAGAAGAGGAACAAGATAAAGTAAGTGCGAAAGGCTTTGCATTTGGTTACATCGGTAGTTCTTTATTACTGATTACCAATCTGATAGTCATCCTATTTCCAGAAGTTTTTGGTATTGAAAAAGATTCCTCTTTGCCGGCACGATTAGCATTTCTAGCAGTAGGTATTTGGTGGTTTGGATTTGCCCAATACACCTTCAAATACTTACCAAACAATAAAATCAAGGCTAAAATTGGACTCGATGTTGTGCTTAAAGGGTATAAAGAGCTAGCAGGGGTATGGCAAATCCTAAAAAGAGAGCCTAAGCTAAAATCCTTTCTCATTTCATTTTTCTTCTTCACAATGGGAATACAAACGGTAATGTATGTTGCCGCACTTTTTGGAAGTAAAGAATTGAAATTAGATTCCGGAGAATTGATTGCCACCATTTTAATCATTCAATTTGTAGCAATTATAGGTGCATATCTCTTTGCTTATCTTTCCAAAAAATTTGGAAACCTCAATGCATTGGCCATTGCTTTGTTAATCTGGATAGCAATATGCGTTAATGCCTATTACGTTTACAACGCTCAACAATTCTACTTATTAGCATTTACTGTAGGTATGGTGATGGGTGGTAGTCAATCTCTCTCACGTTCAACTTATTCAAAATTCTTACCCGAAACAAAAGATACGGCATCCTTTTTTAGCTTCTACGATACCACTGAAAAAATTGCAATTGTACTAGGCACCGCATCCTATGGTTTAATAGAAGAATTGACGGGCAGCATGCGTAATTCAGTCTTCACACTTGCAAGCTTTTTTATTCTCGGACTAATATTATTATTCCGATTAAAGCATAAGATTAAAATAATAGGGGAGAAATAGTATTTTTGTTTCAATGAATGTCGATGTATTTATTCCCTGTTTCATAGATCAGTTATTTCCAGATACTGCTGCCAATATGATTTCTTTTTTAGAAAACAATGGTTGCAAGGTTCAATATAATCCCGAACAAACCTGTTGCGGTCAGCCTGCTTTTAATTCAGGTTTTTGGGAAGAGTCTAAAAAAGTAGCAGAAAAATTTCTAAATGATTTTAGTTCTGAACATTATATTGTAAGTCCATCGGGCTCCTGTACTGGAATGGTAAAGAACTATTATTCAGAATTATTTACAAATTCTGCATCACATAATAAATGTCGATCTATACAAAATCAAATCATAGAATTTTCAGATTTTGTAGTGAATGTTTTAAAAAACCCAAAAATCCAATCGGCCTTAAAAGGTAAAGTTACCTATCATGATTCTTGTGCTGCACTTAGAGAATGTGGAATAAAAAACGAACCCAGAGAACTGATAAATAAAATTCCGGGGATTGAATTAATTGAGATGAACGATTGTGAGACTTGTTGCGGGTTTGGGGGAACCTTTTCTGTAAAATTCGAAGGAATTTCGGCTGCAATGGCCGAGCAGAAAGTACAGAATGCGATGGCAACTGGAGCTGAATGGATTATATCTACAGATGCCTCATGCCTAATAAATATTCAAGCATACATCGATAAGCATAATTTACCTATAAAAACAATACATTTGGTTGACGCACTTTGTTATGAAGATTAATATGAAATATATTTTACTTGTTTTCTCAAGTATCCTACTATTTGCTTGTTCCAGCAATACATCGGAACAAAAAAATACAACAATCAATGGAAGTGATTCGGCTAAAATCATTGCGAGTGCTGTGCCAGAAGAATTACAGGAATTAAATAAAAAAATAGCTGCTAGCCCAACGAACCCTGAATTATACAACGAACGTGCAAAATATTATGTAAAAAACAATCAGCTTGAATTTGCATACAACGATTTAGCGATGGGGTTTAAGTACGACAGTGCATTTATGCCTTTGTACAATACACTTGCCGATTATCATTTAAGGAAATCGGAGCCTGCTCAATCGAAAGCTGCATTAGACAAAGCCATTCAAATAAACCCAAAAAGTTATATGAGTTATGTGAAATTGGGTGAACTGTTTTATATGGTAAAAAAATACGATTTGGCGTTTGAAAATATTAATAAAGGATTAAAGGTCAATAAGTATTACTCAGATGGCTATTTCTGGAAAGGAATGATTTACAAAGAGCAACAAAAACCAGAATTGGCAATGTCTAATTTTATGACAGCAGTTGAACAAGATCCTGATAATTTCAAGGCATATATGCAGATGGGGCTAATAGAATTGGATCGTAACTCCAAATCGGCATTAGACCATTTCAATGCAGCTGTTCGTGTACGTCCTGAAAGTACCGAGGGCTATTACGCAAGAGCTTATTATTATCAGACGCATCAGGATCTGGATAAGGCGATACAAGACTACACGAAAGTAGTTGAAATTGACTCCACTTATACCAATGCACATTATAATTTAGGTATCATTCGATATGAATTGCGCGTAATTGATTTAGCTCTAGTTGATTTCTCAAGAGCAATTCGATGCAATCCTAAATATGCAGAAGCTTATTATATGAGAGGCTTGTGCGAAGAATCAAAATCCATGCACAAAGAAGCCATTGCAGATTTTGAATATGCAATGAGTTTAAAACCAAATTATTCCTTAGCTTCGCAAGCATTAGAACGAGTAAATAAAACAATAAAAGCAATACAAAAATGACAATTAACATTACACTTCCTGATGGGGCAGTGAAACAATTTCCAAAGGGAACCTCTTCGTATCAGGTCGCTTTGAGTATTTCAGAAGGCTTAGCTAGAAATGTATTAGCAGCTGAAGTGAATGGAGAAGTGTGGGATGCATCGCGTCCGATTAATGCCGATGCTACCGTTAAATTATTAACTTGGAACGATGATAAAGGGAAATCAACCTTTTGGCACTCATCGGCACATTTAATGGCTGAAGCTCTAGAAGCTTTATATCCTGGTACCAAATTCGGTATAGGTCCTGCCATCGAAAACGGATTTTATTATGATGTTGATTTTGGCGATAGAACTTTTTCATCAGACGATTTCAAGGCTATTGAGAATAAAATCTTAGAACTTGCAAAAACTAAATCGGAATATATACGTAAAGAGATTTCGAAGTCCGATGCAGTGCAGTATTTTAAGGAGAAGGGCGATGAATATAAGTTAGATTTATTAGAAGGATTAAACGATGGTGAAATCACTTTTTATTCACAAGGTAATTTCACGGATTTGTGCAGAGGACCGCATATCCCAAATACAGGATTTATAAAAGCTGTGAAGTTAATGAGTGTAGCAGGAGCGTATTGGAGAGGAGATGAGAAGAACAAACAGTTAACCCGTTTATATGCCATCACGTTTCCTAAACAATCGGAATTAAGTGATTATTTAACCTTATTAGAAGAAGCAAAAAAACGAGATCATAGAAAATTAGGTAAAGAATTGGAATTGTTTACCTTCTCAGAAAAAGTTGGAATGGGTTTACCTTTATGGTTGCCTAAAGGTGCTGCTTTGAGAGAGCGATTGGTACAATTTTTACAGAAAGCACAAATTAAAGCGGGCTATGATCCGGTGATTACTCCACACATCGGCCATAAGAATTTATACGTAACATCGGGACATTACGATAAGTATGGAGCCGACTCGTTTCAGCCGATTAAGACCCCGCAAGAAGGTGAGGAGTTCTTCTTAAAGCCGATGAACTGTCCACACCATTGTGAAATTTATAAATCGAAACCTCGTTCGTATAAAGATTTACCAGTTCGATTTGCAGAGTTTGGTACGGTTTATAGATACGAGCAAAGTGGCGAATTACATGGTCTGACAAGGGTTAGGGGCTTTACACAAGACGATGCGCATTTATTCTGCAGACCCGATCAGGTAAAAGAGGAGTTTAAAAAAGTAATTGACTTAGTATTGTATGTATTCGGGGCATTAGGATTTGAAAATTATACAGCACAAGTTTCATTACGCGATCCTGAAAATAGATCGAAATACATCGGCACAGATGAAAATTGGGACATTGCAGAACAATCAATTCGTGAAGCAGCGGAAGAAAAGGGATTAAAAACTGTGGTTGAATATGGGGAAGCGGCTTTTTATGGGCCAAAGCTCGATTTTATGGTGAAAGATGCCTTGGGAAGGAAATGGCAATTGGGTACTATTCAGGTCGACTATAATTTACCGGAGCGATTTGAGTTGGAATATACAGGAAGCGATAATCAGAAACACCGACCAGTAATGATTCATAGAGCGCCATTTGGCTCATTAGAGCGATTTGTAGCGGTTTTAATTGAACATTGCGCAGGAAATTTCCCATTATGGTTAAGTCCTGATCAGTATACTATTTTGCCTATTAGTGAAAAATATGCAGATTATGCAAAAAGTATTTCAGATTCGCTAAATATTTCCGATATTCGCGGACTTATTGACAACCGAGACGAGAAAATTGGGAAGAAAATTAGGGATGCGGAAATCAAAAAGATACCGTTTATGCTAATTGTGGGCGAGAAAGAGCAAGAAGAAGGCAAAGTATCGGTACGAAAACACGGTGAAGGAGATTTAGGAAGTATGACTATCAGTGAGTTTGTTGAATTAATGAAGAAAGAAACAAGTATCTAATAATTCGATAGGTATAAGCTTAAAATAAGAGTAATAAAATTGAAACTAAGTTAATTAGAAACTAAGTATATTGAGTTAACTGAAAAAGAATCAAACCCTTATTATACTTAATTACTTAATTAATAATAACTAAAAAAAAGGAGGCAATATAGCACAGAATTTCAACTCTTCTAGAAACGATAATAGATTCGGCAGGAAGAAAGAAGCAGAACATCGTATCAATGAGTTTATTAAAGCTGCAGAGGTACGTGTAGTAATGGATGGGGCAGAACCTAAGGTTATGAAACTTAGAGAAGCTCTTGCTTTAGCAGATGAAGAAGGTCTTGATCTGGTTGAAATTTCACCAAATGCAGTACCTCCCGTATGTAAGATTATTGATTACAATAAGTTTATCTACGAACAAAAGAAAAAGATGAAAGAAATCAAAGCGAAAGCTGCGAAAACTGTCATCAAAGAAATTAGATTCGGACCGAATACAGACGAGCATGACTTTGAATTTAAGTTAAAACATGCTGTAAAGTTTTTGGAAGAAGGAGCAAAGGTAAAAGCATTCGTTCACTTTAAAGGTAGAGCGATCGTATATAAAGAGCAAGGCGAAATTTTATTATTAAAATTTGCACAAGCTCTTGAAGAAAATGGTAAGGTAGAGCAATTACCAAAATTAGAAGGTAAGCGTATGTTTATCTTTATTGCTCCAAAAGCGAAGAAATAATTAATAAACCTTAAAATAAAAAGCGATGCCAAAAATGAAAACTAATTCCAGTGCTAAGAAGCGTTTTAAGCTCACTGGAACAGGTAAAATTGCTCGTAAAAGCGCTTTCAAGCGTCACATTTTGACTAAGAAGACTACTAAACAAAAGAGAGGTCTTTCTGGTACAGCATATGTGACAGATGCCGACAGAGGTAATGTTGAAAGAATGCTTTGCATGGGTAAATAATTTTGCCAAGACAGTCTGGACAGACGGACAAAGAAAATTAATTAATTTATTAACCAGGAAACCGGTTTAAAGATCCAAAAGACACCGGTACCAAAAAACGTAAAGAAATGCCAAGATCGGTTAACGTTGTGGCGGCTCGCCGCAGAAGAAAAAAGATCCTAAAAGCAGCTAGAGGCTACTGGGGTTCAAGAAGTAAAGTGTTTACAATTGCAAAAAACACTTTAGAAAAAGGTATGCAATATGCTTACCGCGACAGAAAAGTAAAGAAAAGAGAATTCCGTGCATTATGGATTCAACGTATTAATGCAGGTGTTCGTCAACACGGTATGTCGTATTCAACATTCATTGGAAAGTTAAACGCTAAAAACATTGGCTTAAACAGAAAAGTATTAGCTGATTTAGCAATGAACAATCCAGAAGCTTTCAAAGCGATTGTTGATGCAGTAAAATAAATTGAAATTCAGAATTCAAAAAAGAGGGTTGAGCAATCAGCCCTTTTTTCGTTTTTCGTTTTCGTGCTACACAAAAAAAGCCCGATGTCACCATCGAGCTTCAATATTATTCTATGTAAATTGATTACGCTTTTGCTTCAGCAACTGCTTCGAAAGGAATTACAGAAACATATGATTTGTTGTCTGATTTCTTTCTGAACTCAACAGTTCCATCTACTAATGCAAACAAAGTATGGTCTTTACCAATACCTACGTTTTTAGCAGGGTGGTGTTTAGTACCTCTTTGACGTACGATGATGTTACCTGCGATAGCAGCTTGACCACCGTAAATTTTAATACCTAATCGTTTACTATGTGATTCACGGCCGTTTTTCGAACTTCCGGCCCCTTTCTTATGTGCCATTTCTTAATTTCTTTAAATTTGTTTTAACCTTCTGTTATTAATTAAGCAACAATGTTCTCAATTTGGATCTTTGTGAAATACTGACGATGTCCGTTTTTCTTTTTGTATCCTTTTCTACGTTTTTTCTTGAAAACGATTACTTTGTCACCTTTTAAATGAGACAGGATCTTAGCAGTTACTTTAGAACCGTTTAGAGTAGGCGCACCTACAGAAACTTTTCCACCATTATCTACCAATAAAACCTTGTCAAATTCAATACTAGCGCCCTCATCACCTTGTAATCTGTGTACAAAGATCTGTTGGTCTTTTGCAACTTTAAACTGTTGTCCAGCTATATCTACTATTGCGTACATGGTTTATAAATATTTGTTTTTAATAATTTGAGTGGCAAATGTAGGGATATTAATCTAAATCTGCAATAGTTTCATAAAAGGAATTAGCAAATATGATAATTTGCTAATTATCTAACTCTCCTTCCCATTTACTCACCACCGCTGTTGCCACACTATTGCCAACAACATTCGTTGCAGATCTTCCCATATCTAAAATAGGATCTATTCCCATTAATAAGAGTAATCCAGCTTCTGGAATGTTGAACATGGACAATGTACCCGCGATTACCACTAATGAAGCTCGTGGCACTCCTGCAATCCCTTTGCTTGTTAACATAAGTACCAGTAACATAGTAATTTGCTGCTCAATACTTAAAGCGATGCCATAGGACTGCGCGATGAATAATGAGGCAAATGTCATGTACATCATAGAACCATCGAGATTAAAGGAATATCCTAATGGAAGTACAAAACTTACAATTTTGTTGCTACAGCCAAATTTTTCCAATTGCTGAATAGTCTTAGGTAGTGCTGCTTCTGATGAGGAGGTGGTGTATGCTATTAATATTGGATCCACAATATGTTTAACCAATGAAACTATTTTCTGACGAATCACTGCGAAACCCGCTAACAGTATTACCATCCAAAGAATGAGGAGTGAGGCGTAAAACTCAAAGATAAATATCCCATAATTGACTAATACTCCTGCGCCTTGCTTGGCTAGAACTGCTGTTAATGCACCATATACTGCAAAAGGGGCGAAGTTCATGACATATCCGGTCACCTTCAACATAATATGTGCAAGCGAATCCATTGCTTTCACCACTCCATCGGCCTTAGGCCCAACAGCTGCGGCACCTATTCCGAAGAATAAAGAGAACACTATGATTTGTAGAATTTCATTTTTAGCCATGGCATCGAACACACTTTTTGGAAAAACGTGCTTGATAAATTCTTTCACAGAAATAGCTGTATGTTCTAATCCAGTACTAGCGTTCTCAGCAGGTAATGGCAATTGCATCATTCTACCTGGTTCAAGTAAATTCACTAGAATCATTCCTAAGAATAGGGATACGAAGGTGGCCGATAAAAACCATAACATAGTTTTACCACCGATTCGTCCTACCGAATTGATATCGCCAAGTTTAGCAACACCTACCACCAAAGTAGAAAATACCAATGGGGCGATAATCATTTTTACTAGGTTCAAAAAGATATCGCTTAATAATGGAATATAGTCGACAAAACTAATTACAAATGACGAATCTGGATAAAGGTTACAAAGTATACCCGATATCACACCCAATACTAGGGCGATGAATATATAAAGTGTAAGTTTATTCTGCATTGTTAATCTCGGCTACATCGTTATTCCACATCTTCCTAATAATTAAATACTTTTCATTTTCCTGTTTTTCCCAAACATGTATGTATTTATATTTTTCATATTGTAATGTATCCGTTTCAGGAGCAGTGAGTCCAACAACAACGCTACCACTTTCTATTACATACACATCATCGGCATTCAAATCCTTGATGGTATAATTGATTGTTCTTAAACCATAGTCAAATGCATTTTGATACCATGCTTTAATTTGATCTTTACCAATGGTAGATGCCTCGCCCGGACTCATAAATACAGCATTTGATTTATAAAGTGTCACTACACTATCGGCATGCTGCGATTGTATATGATGCGAATAATTGGAATCTAATTTTACAATGCTCGACTTTAACTCATCGAGATTAATGCTTTTATTTTCAGCTTGCTTACATGCGGAAAAACCAATAATTGCAAGAAGCATGAGTATTAATGATTGTCTATTCATGATAAAAATTATTTCCCTAAAATAGGGAAGCTCTTTGCAAATGACAAATTAATACTCTCAACATTGATTGGAAAACTTATCTTTGCGGCATGTGGTACAATAATATTTTAGAAACCATTGGTAACACTCCATTGGTGAAATTGAACAGAATTACAAAGGAAATTCCAGCTACGGTTTTAGCAAAAGTAGAGACTACCAATCCGGGTAATTCTATTAAAGATAGAATGGCATTGAAAATGATTGAAGATGCCGAACGTGATGGCCGATTAAAGCCAGGAGGAACTATTATAGAAGGCACATCCGGTAATACCGGAATGGGACTTGCAATTGCTGCGGTTATCAAAGGATATAAATGTATTTTCACTACAACCGATAAACAATCTAAAGAGAAGGTCGATGCATTGCGTGCATTCGGCGCTGAAGTAATTGTTTGTCCAACCAACGTTGAACCAGAAGATCCACGTTCGTATTATTCGGTTTCATCTCGCTTGGTGAATGAAATTCCAAATGCATGGAAACCTAATCAGTACGACAATCTATCGAATTCAGCAGCGCATTACGAGCAAACAGGCCCAGAAATTTGGAAACAAACAGAAGGTAAGATAACACATTTGGTAGTAGGAGTAGGGACTGGTGGAACTATCTCTGGAACAGGAAAATATTTAAAAGAGCAAAATCCTAACATAAAAGTATTAGGAATTGATACCTATGGATCGGTGTTCAAAAAATATAAAGAAACTGGAATTTTCGATAAGGATGAAATTTATCCTTACATCACTGAAGGAATTGGAGAAGATTTCCTGCCTGAAAATGTGGACTTTAAGGTGATAGATCATTTTGAAAAAGTGACCGATAAGGATGCGGCATTGATGACGCGTGAAATCGCTCGACAAGAAGGTATATTTGCTGGAAACTCAGCAGGATCAGCTATTGCAGGGCTTCTGCAGATGAAGCATATGTTTACGAAAGACGATGTAGTAGTTGTGATTTTTCACGATCATGGTACACGTTATTTAGGTAAAATGTATAACGAAGATTGGTTGCGCGAACGTGGTTTCTTAGAAACTAAAAAAGCAAAATATGCCATCGACCTAATTGAAAATCATAGAGAATTAAAATTATTAACTGTAAAAGAAAATGAAACAATTGCCGATGTGTGCAATACATTAAACAAATACGGTATATCTCAAATTCCAGTCGTTAACGAGAAAAATGAATTTGTGGGCTCAATTTCCGACAATCAATTGTTCAGTTGTCTATTGAATCAAGCTGAAATTAAAGATCATCCTATTTCAAGTATTATGCAAGCATCCTTTCCAATGGTTGCAGCGAATGCTAGTATTGAGGAAGTTTCTAAATTGATTACAAAAGAAAACTCTGCAGTATTAGTAATGGATATGGGAGGCAATACTCACATCATTACGAAATACGATATTATTGATGCCATCGCTGGTTAAAAATAAATTTCAATCGTAAAGATCAACTGCAATTCTATAGGTATTGCAATGAGCCTCTACAATTAACTTAATATCTTCGGAATATCCTCCACCCATACTTATTTGGATGGGTATTCCGAATTTTTTTGTTGCATCTAATACAATCAAATCTCTTTCTTTACAAGCATCCATTGATAATGAAAGTTTTCCCAATTTATCACTCTTTAGTACATCGACTCCCGACTGATAAAAAATAAAATCGGGTTGAAATTGATTTATTATTTTATGAAATTCAGTTTTTAAAACCGATAAATATTCGGCGTCAGTGGTATAATCGGGCAAGGGAATATCTAGATTTGATTTCTCTTTTCTATAAGGAAAATTATTAGCGCCATGAATAGAAAATGTAAATACTCGATCCTCATTACTAAAAATTTCTGCAGTACCGTTTCCTTGATGCACATCGAGGTCCACTATTAGAATTTTACTCACAAACTTATTATGAAGTAGATAATGTGCAGCTATCGCTTGATCGTTTAACAAACAAAATCCTTCGCCCCAGTTAGAGCCAGCATGGTGCGTACCGCCTGCAACATTCAAGGAGCAACCGTATGTTAAAGAATGTAAAGCTCCGTCGATACTTCCTTGTGTGATAATCAATTCTCTGTCGACCAGCTCTTGAGATAATGGAAAACCAATTCTTCTTATTTCATGATACGTAAGGTCTAATGATTTTAATCGTGACCAATAATCCGCATCGTGTGCTAATAAGACATATTCTTCTTCAACTTTTTGAGGCTCATGAAAGTGTTGCCTACTTAAAGTGCCTTCGTATAATAATTGCTCGGGAATTAGCTCATATTTTATCATCGGAAAGCGATGTCCAGCTGGCAATGGATGTGCATATATTTTACTATGAGCAACAAGCATCTAAAATCGTTTAAATCAGAATTAATTTATAAAACCAAATTCTTTCAAATAACGATCGTATTCTTTTTCTGTTTCTTGTTTATCCCAATTTTCTTCAATCCCAGGAATCGCTAAAACCTTTTCAAACAAAGCATCTTGTCGATATCCCATTTCCAATGCATGTCTATACGGTTGTGTGCTAAAACTTACCAATGAATATTTAGAAACGTAATGTTCAGGATATTTTTTATTCAATTTGGCTTCAATTTTTTTCCTCAATAAGAACTTCTGATCTGCTACTTTATCGCGCATCTCGATGAAATTTTCCAATGCCATGTCAGCAATTGCATCGGCATTTGGCTTGCGACTTTTTTCAAATTCTTTGAATAATGCTTCCCAATTTTCTCCATGCTTATCCAATAATTTTCCAAACTCAAAACAGTCTTCAAAGCCAGCATTCATTCCTTGTCCGAAGAAAGGAACTATAGCATGTGATGCATCGCCCATCAAACATAATTTATCTGAATACGACCAAGGGAAGGAGCGAACAGTCACCAATGAACTGGTAGGATTTTCCATGTATTCATCCACAAGATTTGGAATCATTTGCAATACATCAGGAAATTGCTTTTGGAAAAATGCATGCACATCTTCTTTTGTTTTCAAACTCGCGAACGATGGGTCACCTTCAAATGGGAAGAACAAAGTACAAGTAAAACTACCATCTAGATTTGGTAATGCAATCAACATATAATTGCTTCTTGGCCAAATATGCAAGGCATTTTTTTCAATTAAAAAAGAACCATTAGGCCCAGCAGGAATGGTTAATTCTTTATAACCATGGTCGATGTAGTGCTGCGAATATTCGAATCGATCGGTCTTTGTCTGCAATGCAAGTCGAGCCGCCGAAAAAGCACCATCGGCAGAAAGTATCGCGTCCGATTTTACTTCTTTGATTTCCTTCGTTTCATTATGCTCAAAATGTGCAATTCCATTTTTTACATCAACATCAAAACAACGTTCATCGAAATGAATAGAAATATTCTCATGTTGATCTGCTAGCTCAATTAATCGCTTATTCAAGCCACCTCTGGATACTGAATAAATTGCTTCATCTTCTTTACCATACGCTTGATATTGCACATCGCCATTAATTTGATGTATCACTCTACCATACATCGGTATACCAACTTTTCTAATTTCATCTTCCAAACCCAATGCATTCAAAGCATTGAATCCTCTATGACTTAATGCCAGGTTAATGGATCTGCCGCCCACATAACCTGCCTTACGCATGTCGCCACGCTTCTCGTAGATAGAAACTTTATAACCTCTCTTAGCGAGATACATCGACAATAATGATCCCACTAATCCAGCACCTATGATATTTATTTTTTTCATACAAATTATCTTATTTGCTAATTAAGTTCTTGACCGAAAGTCCAAACATCTTCAAAGCTATTGTATAAAGGCACTGGCGCGAAACGTAGTACTTCCGGTTCTCTCCAGTCGCCAATAATGCCTTTAGCAGTTAATGCATCGAATGCATCTTTGCCACCTTCTTTGCAAATGATTGAAATCTGACAACCTCTTTCATCTGGATAAATAGGAGAGATGATTTTATATTTTTCTCTACCAATTCTTTTGTTCGCTTCTTGAATTACGAAATGCATATAGCCTGTTAAGTCAATACTTTTCGCACGTAAATTTTCAATCCCTGCTTCATCGAATAAATCCAATGAAGCTCTGTGTGCAGCCATCTGCAATATAGGTACATTACTCAATTGCCAGCCTTCTGCACCGGGCTCTGGTATATAACCTTTCTTCATCAAGAATCGAGTATCTTCTTTGTATCCCCACCAACCTGCAAATCGTGGTGTTTCAGGATTCATCGAATGTTTTTCATGAACGAAAATTCCCGATATACCACCCGGACTAGAATTTAAATATTTATACGAACACCATACCGCAAAATCAACCTCCCAATCGTGTAAATAAACTGGAACATTACCCGCACAATGCGCTAAGTCGAACCCACAAAATGCACCTACTGCATGTGCTTTTTCTGTGATTTCTTTCATCGGATATAATTGCCCGGTGTAATAATTCACTCCACCCAACATCACCAATGCAACCGAATCGCCATGCATTTCTATAACTTCTAAAATATCTTCTTTGCGTAATAAATATTCGCCTTCACGTGGCATTAATTCAACGATAGCATCATCAGGATTATATCCATGATGTTTCACTTGCGATTCCATTGCGTATTGATCCGATGGAAAAGCACCTGCTTCCATAATGATTTTATATCGCTCCTTAGTAGGCCTGTAAAAACTAACCATCATCAAATGCAGATTCACTGTCAATTGATTCATGGCAACCACTTCTATAGGCTTAGCACCAACAATCTTCGCTAAACTTTCCTTCGTTGTTTTCTGATAATACATCCAAGGTGTTTTCGATTTGAAATGCCCTTCAACTCCGTACTCTTCCCAATTATTTAATTGTTCCAAGACATAATCTTTGGTTTTCTTAGGTTGTAATCCCAATGAATTTCCGCAGAAATATATCACTTGTTTTCCTTCATGTTTTGGAAATAAAAAATGATTTCTAAAATGATGCAACTGATCTTCTTGATCTTTTCGTTGCGCGTATTCTAATGTATTGTCGTATGGCATTCTATGTAAATTGAGCTTGTATTATAAAAATAATTCTTTCTTTAATCCTAACCATTCCAATGCTGTGCCCGAATTCAATCGTTCTTTCACATCATCGGCATAAGGCATACTGCTGATTAATTTTCCTGGTTCCAACTCACCCAGTGGAAAAGGATAATCGGTTCCCAATGCTAATTGATTGGGTCCAAATAAATTCATCAGATAATCGAGCATCATAGGATCATGCACCAAGGTGTCGATGTAAAATTTATTCAAGTATTCTCTCGGATTCACTTTATTATCGATCGCCACCAAATCGGGACGAACATTAAAGCCATGTTCAATTCTGCCGATGGTTGCAGGGAATGATCCGCCACCGTGAGCAAAGGCCACACGCAGCTTCGGATACTTTTCAAAGATTCCGCCGAAGATCATAGAACAGATTGCAAGCGATGATTCCGCCGGCATTCCTACCAACCATGGCAACCAATATTTCTGCATCTTTTCTTTTGCCATCATGTCCCAAGGATGCACAAAAATGGCAACACCTAATTTTTCTGCTTCTTCATAAAAAGGGTAGAAGTGCGGATCGTTCAAATTCAAATCGTTCACATGCGAACCTATTTGAACCCCTGTTAATCCAAGCTCCTTCACACATCTATGCAATTCTTTTACACTTAAGTCGATGTCTTGCAAAGGAATAGTGGCCAAGCCTACGAAACGCTTTGGGTATCGCCTCACTACATCGGCAATATGATCGTTCAAAAACATGGATACTTCTAATGCATCTTTTGCTTTTGCCCAATAAGAAAACATGACGGGGATGGTCGATAATACTTGAACATCCACATGGTGATGATTGCATTCTTTAATGCGCGTATCGGCGTCCCAACAATTATCTTGAATCTCTCTAAAAAATTTATCGTCTTGCATCATCCTTGCACAACAAGGCTTATGATGTTCTAAATGTATAAATCCACCGTATCCAAATTTCTCCGACCAACGCGGCATGTGTTCTGGAATGATGTGGGTGTGAATGTCTATGCGCATATGAATGAATTCAAAATTCAAAATTCAAAATTCAAAATTCAGAACTCATCACTTTTTGAATTCTGAATTCTAAATTCTGAATTATTTTTTTACCGGTGGTTCCATCACCGTTCCACAATTATTACAAACTCGTTTATCTTCTGATGAATAGAAGCGTTCCATTACCGGTGGTAATTGGGCTACGATGTCTGTTAACTCAAAATATTCTTCGTATAATTTCTCATTGCATTTTTCGCAGAACCAAAGGAATCCATCGATCTCTTTGTTCTCGCGAACTTTCTCAATCACCAAACCTACTGTATTTGCAGGACGTTGAGGGGAATGAGGTGTTTTAGGTGGCAATAAAAACATATCGCCTTCATTGATTGGAATATCTACTTGCTTGCCATCTTCAACAATGCGTAAAACCATATCGCCTTCAATTTGCAGATACAGTTCTTCGCTTTCATTGTAATGAAAATCTTTTCTTGAATTGGGTCCACCTACAACCATTACAATAAAGTTTTCGGCATCTTTATATACTTGTTGATTTCCAACCGGTGGTTTCAATAAATGTCTGTTTTCATCAATCCATTTTTTGAAGTTGAAGGGACGTTGAATAGCCATAGTTATGATTTTTTATTTTCGTAAAGGTACATTTTGCAAAATGCTTTACAAAGCATTTAAACGCGCTTTTTTAATTTCTTTGTATCGTTGCAATCGGTATCTTTGAACAAATTTTACTATGAACTTAAACTTAAAAGGGAAAAGAGCCTTGGTATGTGGTAGTACTCAGGGGATTGGTAAGGCAATTGCCATGGAATTAGCAGCATTGGGTGCCTCTGTCACACTCTTTGCAAGAAATGAAAACGCATTGCGAGAAGTCTTATCTGAATTACCTTCAGGGGCCGATCATCATTATTTGGTGGGCGATTTTTCCGATTCAAAAAATGTGAAGGCAAAAGCCGAAGCATATATACTCGAAAATCCGATCGACATATTAGTGAACAACACTGGTGGACCTCCAGCAGGACCAATTGCAGATGCTGATACATCGGCATTCATAGCCGCTTATCAATCGCATTTATTGAGCAATCACGTATTGGCACAATTGGTTTTGCCACATATGAAAAATAAAAATTGGGGACGTATTATCAATGTGGTATCCACATCGGTTCGTCAGCCCTTGAAAGGATTGGGAGTTTCCAATACCACTCGCGCTGCTGTTGCAGGATGGGCGAAGACTTTAAGTTTTGAAGTGGCGAAGTTTGGGATTACGGTTAACAATGTTTTGCCGGGTGCTACTAAAACGGTTCGATTAGAAAATATTATTCAAGGGAAAGCGAGTAAGACGAATGCGGAGATTGAAGAAGTTGAAAATGAAATGTTAGCGGAAATTCCTGCGGGCCGATTCGGCACAGCGGAAGAAATTGCTGCGATGGCCGCATTTTTAGCCTCACCATCGGCAGCATACATTAACGGTCAAAGTATAGCAGTAGATGGTGGTAGAACCACCGCTTTTTAATATGATTTATTTAAAGAATTACATCAACGGGGAACTCCTAGAACCCTTGAAAAAGCAGTACATCGAGAACATTGAACCTGCAAAAGGGAAAGTGTATTCGATGATTCCCGATTCCGATGCGAGCGATGTGCAGTTGGCGGTAGAAGCGGCAAAAGCTGCGGAGGAAAATTGGGCGAACATGCATTATGAAAAACGCGCTCAATATATTGAAGCCATTGCGAAAGGGATAGAGCGAAGAATGGATGAATTTGTACAAGCAGAGTCGCGCGATAATGGGAAGCCTTTGAAGCTTGCGGCGAAAGTAGATATTCCAAGAGCGGTGTCGAATTTCAGATTTTTTGCAACGGCCATTCAACAGCAATCCTCTGAATCGCATTATATGGAAGGCATCGGTGTGAATTATACCTTGAGAAGACCTATCGGCGTTGTGGCTTGTATATCGCCATGGAATTTGCCATTGTACTTGTTCAGCTGGAAAATTGCACCGGCATTAGCAACCGGAAATTGTGTGATAGCGAAACCATCGGAAGTTACACCCTTCACGGCATATTTATTATCGGAAGTTTGCATTGAAGTGGGATTGCCGAAAGGCGTTTTAAATATTGTTCATGGGCTAGGACCTAAGGTAGGCGATGAGTTGAGCAGGAATAAAGATATCAAAGCGATATCGTTCACAGGTGGTACCGCAACAGGTAGAACCATTGCGAGCATTGCAGCTCCTATGTTTAAAAAGATGTCCTTGGAATTGGGTGGAAAAAATCCAAACATCATTTTTGCCGATTGTGATTTCGACTCGATGTTGAAGACTACGATACGTTCATCATTTGAAAATCAAGGTCAGATTTGTTTATGTGGATCAAGAATTTTCATTGAGCGCAGCATTTACGATCAATTTAAAAATGCATTCGTAGAAAAAGTGAAAGCGATGAAAGTAGGAGATCCTAATACAGATGTAAATTTAGGAGCGATTGTTTCCAAAGCGCATTATGAAAAAATTCTTTCTTATATAGACTTAGCAAAGCAAGAAGGTGGAACAATTCTAGCGGGCGGACATGTTGTAAAACCAGAAGGTGATTGTGCCGATGGTTATTTCATAGCACCCACGGTAATAGAAGGATTGGCTTACGATTGTAGAACGAATATGGAAGAAATTTTCGGGCCAGTTGTAACGCTTACACCATTTGATACAGAAGAAGAAGTTTTAAAATATGCGAACGCAACCGAGTACGGATTATCGGCAACGATTTGGACGCAAGATTTAAGTAAAGCGCATCGCATGGCAGAAAAAGTACAATCGGGAATCATTTGGATCAACACTTGGTTGTTGCGCGATTTGCGTACACCATTTGGAGGAATGAAAAATTCAGGCGTAGGTCGCGAAGGCGGCTGGGAAGCAATACGATTCTTCACGGAAGCGAAGAATGTTTGTGTTAAGTACTAGAGGTGCGTATAGCGAATAGCGTACAGCGTATAGCGAATAGCGAATAGCGAATAGCGTATTACGATTAGCGAAAATGAAATTATGTAAGCACAAATGTTTTCGCACTACGCTATACGCAATACGCTGTACTATAAAATTTAAATAACGTAAAAAAAAAATTAAGATATGTCAATCATCAACTCAAGCAAAGCACCTGAACCTGTTGGTTTATATCCACATGCGCGTAGGGTAGGGAACTTATTATTTTTATCGGGAGTAGGCCCAAGAGAAAAAGGAACGAAAAAAATTCCGGGTGTAGAATTAGACGATCAAGGAAACATTGTATCGTACGATATAGAGACACAATGCCGATCAGTATTTAACAACGTGCGTATAATTTTAGAAGAAGCTGGATCATCATGGGATCAATTAGTAGACGTTACCGTTTTCTTAACCAATATGAAAGATGATTTCAAAAAATACAATGAAATTTATGCCGAGTATTTCAAAGACAATTTGCCTTGTCGCACCACTTGCGAAATTAATTGTCTACCTACTCCAATTGCGATAGAGTTGAAGTGCATCGCAACCATTTAAAGAATGTGATAATGTGAAAATTAGCAAATGTGATAATAAGTCGCGTTAATTATCATATTTGCTAATTATCTTATTTGCTAATTACAAAACTGGAACAGTTTTGAGGTATTCATAAATCGCTCCAATTTCTTTTTCGGTAAACTGAACATAAGGGATCATTGGATAATTCAATTGACCTTTCGGCGATTTACCAAATTTCACAGCTTCAATAAATTGTTCTTTGGTGTAATTACCGATTCCACTTTGTTTGTTCATCGTGATGTTTGGCGTAATAACTTCAGAACCATCCATACGCAACATTAAATTTCCACCACCAAAAAATCCAAGTGATTTTTCTGGTTCTAATTCGTTCAATTTTTTGAAATCTTTTGAATGGCATGCAAAGCAAGCCAATTGACCTGTTGCCAAATATTTCCCAAGCGCTACTTCATCGCTCGAATCTGGAACATGAATTGGTGCAGCAGGCATAGGATATGGCTTCATTACAAACTGAGTAAGACCTTTCACTAAAATCGATGGTTCCGATTCAGGAGCTTCGGTTGAACTTGCTTGTACGCGTTCATCGTTCGAACGCAACCATGCCACAACACTGTAAAGATCTTCGTCTGAAAGTAATGGAAATTTAGGCATGTACATAGGAACATAAGCACCATCTGGACGAATACCCGTTCTTAATAAACGAATGATATCGCCATCGCTCCATTTACCTATACCATAAAAATTATCCTGAGTGATATTTCTCGAATAAATTTTACCAAATTCAGGAGGAAGATCAGCAGAAAACTTACCTGTTAACTTACCTGTATTTTCATCGTAGTGACATTCAACACATAAAGTGTTTGCGAGTTTTTTCCCTTGTAAAATACGTTCAGGAGTGACTTCAACAATGGTATCAACAGCTACTGGTTCGTACGACGGAATACCTTTAGCATTGATATAAATTAATAAGGCCCCAATGGCCACAACAAGCACAATCACTGCATACAACAGCAGCTTCAACATTTTTTTCATGGTGTTTTTGGTTTAGTGTTGCAAAAGTAAATACTAAACCCAAAGAGTTTTGGACGTAAAAGAATTATTACGCACAAAACTTATACAAGAAAGTAATCAAGAATATTACATCCCGATCTGATTGAGCTTGCCTGCTATTATATTCTTTATTTCCCTAGCACGTGTTAAGACCATAATGTGTGTGCCATTTTTGATTTGGATGTAATCTTTTAAATGTATGCAAGGAAAGACAAAATCATGATCTCCGTGAATGTGTGTATAATTTTGAATTTTTTGGACATTGTCCCACCACAATGCTGCTCTCATTGCCCATCTTAAAAAGGAAGGCGACCATTTGGAAAACATGTCGGCAAATAAATCTTTCCATTCATCTTTCATGCCCGCGGGGAATAATAATTTTAACCAGAAATTAGGATCTCCAAGCATGGAATCAGGTAGGAAATTGTACATCGGAAAAATTCTAAAAAAATTAAAATATCCGGGTTGTTCCGATTTTGTTTTTACGCTGGAGATGATGAATGTATGTTTTACGTCAATCAACTTATTGATTTCTGTTGCGAGCATGCCACCTAAAGAAGTGCCAATGATGATGATTGGTTTTGAGGTATCGAATTGTGGTAAAAGTTTTTTGGCATAATCGCTCAAAGTATCGCTCTCATTATGTTCTACCCATTCAATATGTTTGCATTCGTACTCATCGAAATTCAAAAACATATAGGCTCTGTGATCTGAACCCAAACCAGAGATGTAATAAAGTATAGGCTTATCCATGTATCGCAGAACAAATTTCTTCTAAATATTTTTGATCGGTTTCGTCGAAATGATTTAAGAATTCCGAATCGACATCCAAAACTGCCCAGACTTCCTTGTCGCGTAATAAAGGCACAACGATTTCCGATTTCGATGCGGCGCTACAAGCAATATGTCCAGGGAACGCTTCTACATCGGCCACAATAATACTTTGCTTTTTTTCCCATGTAGTTCCGCAAACGCCTTTCCCTTTTTGTATACGTGTGCAGGCAATGGGACCTTGAAAGGGGCCGAGTACTAATTCATTATCTTTGACTAAATAAAATCCTACCCACCAAAAGTTGAAAGTCGACTTTAATGCTGCGGAAATATTGGAAAGGTTCGCGATTAAATCGCTTTCTCCTTCAATCAATGCTTTGATTTGCGGAACTAAAGCCTTGTATTTCTCTTCCTTCGTTAGATTTTCTTCAATAAATAGTTCTTCTGCCATATTTTATTAACAATTGCTCAATTCATTCGGTTTCTAAGTATAGAAAACATATTTTTGAAAATAGCTTTGTAAAACTAAAAATTTATTAATGATGTTGAAGAAATTATTTTTCACATGTGCAGTCCTTGCATTGGGCGGATTACAATTTGCAGCCGTTGCTCCAGAAGAGGGCATGTATCCCTTAAGTGAAATTCAGAAAGTTGATTTGAAAAAAGCGGGATTAAAGATTGACCAAAAAGAGGTGTACAATCCCAATGGCATAAGCTTAATTGATGCTTTGGTAAATGTAGGCGGATGTACTGGTTCTTTTTTATCGGATCAGGGATTAATCATCACCAATCACCACTGTGCCTTTGAGTCGGTACAATTAGCAAGCACACCTGAAAACGATTATTTGACCAATGGTTTTGTGGCGAAGTCGATGGAGCAAGAAATTCCTGCGAAAAACTTGACCTGTAAGATTACCGATTCGTATGAAGATGTGAGCGATAAAATTTTGTCGAGTGTAAAAGATGTGAACGATCCGGTAGAACGCATTAATGGAATAAATAAAAAAATTGCGGAAATTATTAAGGAAGAGCAAGCGAAAGATGCAAGTATCAAACCTGAAATTTCGGAGATGTTCATCGGCAGAACCTATGTTTTATTCCGATATAAAATTATTAAAGACGTACGCTTGGTTTATGTACCACAAAGAGCGATAGGTGAGTTTGGAGGTGAGAGTGATAACTGGGTATGGCCAAGACATACGGGCGATTTTTCATTCTTAAGAGCTTATGTTGCGAAAGATGGATCGGCTGCAACGTATTCGAAAGAGAATGTGCCGTATAAACCTAAGAAGTTTTTAAAAGTAAATCCAAATGGTGCGAACGATGGAGATTTTGTATTCATTTTGGGATATCCGGGTAGAACGTTTAGAAATTATCCAGCGAAATATGTAGAGTATCAAGAGAAGTTTCAGTTGCCATACATTTCTTCATTGTATGAATGGCAGAACGATCAGATGTATGCTACATCGACCAATAAAGAGTTGGAATTGAAACAGGCATCGCGCATTAAACGTAAAGCAAATGTCTTGAAAAATTATAAAGGTAAAATCAAGGGATTAAAAGGCATTTCATTGGTTGAGCAGAAATATGCACAAGAAAAAGAATTACAGAAGTTCATTGATGCCGATCCGAAATTAAAAGCGCAATACGGAAGCTTGATGAACAACATCGACATGGTGTATGATGAAATTTTTGCCGATGCAAAAAAATATTTAGTGATGGATCAATTGATTCCGAGTTCGAATGCATTGAGTGCAGCAAACATCATGTTGCAGATGCGTAAAAAGATTGATGCAGCGAAGGCAGAGGAGAAAGAAAAAATCTATAAAGAGCAAGCAGAAGCGGCGAAAAAGCAAATCAATGGCTTGTACGATACCTATGTTTTAGAAACAGAAAAACGATTGTTGAAGCGTGCTTTGTTAGATGGCCTGATGTTACCGAATGCTGAGCAATACAATGTGATTCCTGGTTACGATTATTTGAAATCGAAAAATCATGAGGCATATGTAAATCAATACGTGGAGAAATTATTTGCAAAAACGAAATTCAATTCAGAACAATTTTTGAAAGACGCCTTGAGTTTACCTTTAGATGGATTTATGTCGATGAAAGATCCGATGCTCGATTTGGGTATGAATGCGATGAAAGAAGTAGAGAAGAAAAATGAAATTCAAAAAGCCCGTAATGGTAAGCTGAATAAGCTTTTGGCCGATTTTGTGAATGTGAGTATACTCTATAAGAAAACCGATTTCATTCCCGATGCAAACAGTACCTTGCGATTGACGTATGGACATGTAAAAGGTTATACTCCGGTCGATGCAACGTATATGAAACCGACAACTACATTAACGGGATTAATAGAAAAAGGTACGAAAGAAGGCGATTATTATTTACCCGATTTCATTAGAGAATTGTATAAGAAAAAAGATTTTGGACCTTGGTTAACAAGAGATAAAAAAGATGTGCCGATTTCTTTCTTATACGATATGGATACCACTGGTGGAAATTCAGGAAGTCCGATTATGGATGAAAATGGAAATTTAGTTGGGGTGAATTTTGATCGTGCATTTGAAGCAACCATTAATGATTTTGCTTGGAACGAATCGTATTCGAGATCCATTGGTTGCGACATACGTTATGTGTTATGGGTGGCACAAAAAGTGGACAAGGCAGATAATGTAATTAAAGAATTGGGATTGGAAAATTGGGGTAAATAAAATGGCAAGAAAAAATCAGATCGACTTAAAAGCATTTGCAAGAAAAGCGAAGAAAGTTGAAGCAGAAAATACAGAGTTCTTTCAAACATTGAAGCGAACGAGAAGGAGGGACTTACAGGAGATTGTCGACAAAGCACACGACGCAGCATTTGAAAAAATCGATTGTTTGGATTGTGCAGGATGTTGTAAAACCATTAGTCCCACCTTTGAACCCGAAGATATACAAAGGCTTTCCAAGCATTTAGGTATTAAGCCTAAAGTATTTATGGAGCGTTATTTAGAAATGGATGAAGATGGTGATTTTGTGCATCACGGAGCACCATGTCCGTTTCTAAAAGGCGATAATAAATGTTCGGTATACGAAGCTCGACCAGAAGCTTGCAGAGGTTATCCGCATACGGGCGATAAACAATTCAGAAGTATATTAGATATTACCTTACAGAATACTTTATATTGCCCTGCGGTATTTGAAATTGTGGAGAGTTTGAAGAAGGAGTTTGATAATTAAGCAACTCCATATTTTTCTTTAAGAAACTCTATCGACGCTGCCATTATTTTTTTCATGGCATCGATATTTATATCAGAGAGTTTATTTATATAAATGCAGGCCTTACCCATTTTGAATTTTCCTAAATCTTTAAGTAGATGTTCGTGTTTTTTCATACCTGTATAAATGTAAAGCGAAATAGCTGCTTTACGAGGAGAAAATCCTACCAAGGGCCAGTCGCCTTGTTGCGTACTACGTTCTGATTTATAATGATACTTACCGAATCCAATGATGGAGGGCCCCCACATTTTGGGTTCATGACCGGTAAATTCTTGCATTATTTTAATAAGCTCCAAGCTATCTTTTTTCTTCTGTTCGGTATTAGCAAAACTGTTGATGAACTCCAACACATCGGCATCCGTTCTTTTGGTTTTTATTTCAGGCATAAGGAAACTATCTTTTAATAAAGATAAATATTTATTTAAGTAGTTTATACCGATTTTTAGCAATCCAGTTATAAACTGCATCGCGAATAAATATTGGGAAGATTCTAAGATAAGTTAGTGCCGAATAAGGAAAAGGTAATAAAGATAATGACTTAAGCACTGCTGTAGATTTTATATACGCCTTGTTTTCATGTACAAAATATACGGTGTTTTTTTGCATGAACTGAACTCCAGCAGAACGCAGAATTTGTTTTGCAGTATCCGAATTTAATGCTTCAAATGCAATTAAATTTTTGCGATCTCGTTTACGAATAAATTCGACCGATGCCTTGCAAAGATTACAGTTGTTGTCGTATATGATGGTTGACTTCATTTTGAAGTATTAAGTACAAAGTATTAAGTATTAAGATGGAAATATAGTGCTAAGCATTTTAATTAATCAAACCCAACAATCTACCTTCTTTGTACTTAATACTTTGTACTTAGTACTTATTTAACGGCATGCTATTATATTTGTTTTCCCAACATTTTATACACCTTTTTTGCGCGCGCTTTGAAGCCGGGCGATGAATAGGGGTATTGCATTTCGATGATGGCCAATAACTCTGCAGCTAGTTCCTCGTATTCTTTTGCAATTTTTGCCAATATAAACATCAAGTACGCTTTAACGGCAACCTTAGTTTCCATTTTTTGTAATAATTGTATGCCGATGTCCCAAGCTATGGACTGTTGTTCTTCATTCAAGTCCATCGTTTCTAAAATTTTCGCCGAATTCCGATGCACTGCATCGTGGCAATCTTTTCTACTCATCAATCGGAGCAAATCATCGACATAAGGTTTTAATAAAAATGGATGTGCCTCGTAACAAAATTCCATTGCCCAGCTGGCGCGTTGAGCCAATTCGAAATTGTCGCCCAAAACCAATTGCATCAATTTTTTAAATCGTGATACATCGGCCCCAACATAGGTGGCAACTTTTAAACTCACTGGTTTTGAGTTCGCTACATTTAATTCATCAACAATATTCATTTTTTTCAAAAAGTATACACAAATATTGCTAAAATATTTAGTATTTTTATGCTCATAATTTTAGCAATATGAATTTCGATAGAATCAAAGAAAAACTAAGCATTTTATCGGATGCCGCAAAATACGACGTTTCTTGCGCATCGAGTGGGAGTAATCGAAAAAATTCGAATAAGGGGCTGGGCGATTCGAGTGGTATGGGCATTTGCCATACTTATACAGAGGATGGCCGATGTGTCTCTTTATTGAAAATTCTGCTTACGAACCATTGTATTTTCGATTGCGCGTATTGTACCAGTAGACGATCGAACGATGTGAAGCGAGCGGCATTTACGGTGCAGGAGGTGGTTGACTTGACGATGAATTTTTATAGGCGAAATTACATCGAGGGTTTGTTTCTGAGTTCGGGGATATTCAAGGATGCCGACTATACGATGGAGCGCTTGGTGCAGATTGCTAAGAAATTAAGAACGGAAAATAAGTTCAATGGGTATATCCATTTAAAGGCGATTCCTGGTGCGAGCAAAGAGTTGATGAATTTAGCGGCGATGTATGCCGATCGATTGAGTGTGAACATAGAGTTGCCAACGATTGAAGGATTGAAGAAATTGGCGCCTGAGAAAAACAGAGAAGATATGGAGCGTCCGATGATGGATTTGAAAAATGGAATTCAATTATATAAAGAAGAAAAAAAGTCATTTAAAAAAGCTCCATTATTTGCGCCAGCTGGGCAGAGCACGCAAATGGTAGTAGGAGCGAGCGGGGAGAGCGATATGCAAATTTTGTATACCGCGAAATACTTTTATCATACCTATCATTTAAAGAGGGTTTACTATTCGGGATATGTACCAATATCGGACGATTCGCGTCTGCCAAGTAAGAATACGCCGGTACCTATGGTTCGGGAGAATCGATTGTATCAAACAGATTGGTTATTGAGATTTTATGGCTTTGATGTAAGAGAAATTGTGAATCCCGATTATCCCGATTTACCCCTCGATATGGATCCGAAATTGGCTTGGGCATTAAGGAATCCTGCATTTTTTCCAATCGATATTAACACTGCCGATGTGTGGATGATTTACAGAGTTCCCGGGATTGGTGTAGGTTCTGCTCAAAAAATCATTAAGGCTAGAAAATTTCAATCGCTTCGATTAGAACATTTAAAATCATTTGGTATAGCATTGAATAGGGCTCAATATTTTATAAGAACAGCTGATAGTTATTTGTTTAAAAAAGAAGTGGATCCTTTAGCCTGGAAACAACTTATTAGCAATTCCTATAAGGGTAAGTACAAAAATATACAGCAACGACAATTAAGTCTATTTTAAGTACAAAGTATTAAGTATTAAGTACAAAGAATTAAGAATTAAGTAAAGGGTATTAAGTACAAAGAGGGAAGAGTTTTTGAATTGGAAACAATTTAAATTTTTGGGTATGAACGGGGTAGTGAAAATTTTGGTTTATGATGGAAGTTTTGAAGGACTGCTATGTTGTATTTATCGAATATACGAGCAGAAGATTTCGGTGTATAGGATACAGAACAAAATGGAACCTGTACAAGATATGTTTGCCGATTTGATTCCTATTGATACTGAAATAGCTAAAGCAGAACGAGTATGGAGTGGCATTTTAAGAAAAGCGAGTCAAAAAAGTGTTCAGAGAATCATGTATTCTTATTTAGCAGAAATAAGAGGAGAGGAGCACAACATCGTCCGATACATTCAATATCTGATTGATTCTAAGAAAAACATAGAGGATAATTTGAGTCATCCTGTTGTTCAACGGATGGAAGATGTTGTAAAAATGGTAAATCGGGAAAAACATAGAATGAAAGCATTCGTTCGATTTCAATTATTAAGTGATGGAATATTTTACTCAAGTATAGAGCCAGATTTCAATGTTTTACCATTAATCAAAGATCATTTTAAAAACAGATATGCCGACCAGCAATGGATTATTTATGATATTAAACGCAACTATGGCTTGTATTATAATTTAAAAGAAGTTGAGCAAATGAGTTTAGAAACATCGCCCAAAAAAAATGCTCAAAATATTTTCCAGGAAGAAGAAACTTTATACCAAGAATTATGGAAAGGATATTTCAAGCATACCAATATTGAAAGCAGGAAAAACACTGCCTTACATCTACGACATGTACCTAAACGATACTGGAAATATTTAACAGAGAAAGCATAAAAAGTATATTCAAAATAAATGCATAAGCGACTAGAGTTTCGCACTACATTATTCAATCTGCATACAGAGTTTGATTTTTACTTTGCTTTCCTAGCGGCTTTCAAACCGGATAAGTTATAATAAGCGAACCAAGTACTGAATGCACATAAGATAAATCCAAGAATAAAGGGTGCACCAGGGAAATATACCGGCGCAGTCTTGCTTGTAAAATATGCAAACAAATTATTCATAATTAAAGGACCTACAATTGAAGTCACACTCATCAAGCTTGTTAATGCTCCTTGTAATTCACCCTGTTCCGTTGGAGGAACTTCAGAAGAAATAATTCCCTGTAAGGCTGGACCACATATACCTCCTAAAGAATACGGTATTAAGAATACAAACATCATCCAACTTGTACTTGCCAGGCCGAATAATAGCAATCCTATTCCGTACAGTCCCAAACCCAGATAAACAGAATTATTTTGGCCAATTTTTGGGATGATGATTCGAATTAGACCACCTTGAACAATGCCGACTAATAGTCCTACGAATCCTAATGAATAACCTACCCAAGCTTCGTTCCAGTTGAATTTAAGCATGGTATAATATGTCCAGTTCGATTGAACCGCATGGGCTGCAATATATATTAATGTAAAACAACTCACTAGTCCTGAAACCACGGGATACTTTCTTAAATGCATTAAAGATCCAATAGGGTTAGCTCTAGACCATTCGAATTTTCTACGATTTTCTTTTAACAATGACTCTGGTAATACGAAATATCCGTAAGCCACATTGATAAGAGTTAATACTGCAGCCGCGATAAATGGAATTCTAGCACCCCATTGAGCAGAAATTCCACCCAAAACCGGACCAATAATGAACCCTAATCCAAATGCGGCACCCACCAATCCAAAATTTTGTGCACGTTTTTCAGGCTCAGAAATATCCGCAATATATGCTGTAGCGGTTGTGAAACTTGCGCCTGCAATACCTGCGATTATTCGACCAATAAATAACCAAAAAATACTAGGAGCAAAGGCCATAAAAATATAATCGATCCCTAATCCTAGTAAAGAGAATAATAATAGTGGTCTTCTACCAAATCTATCGCTTAATCCTCCAATAATAGGTGAAAATATAAATTGCATAACTGCATATGCAAACATCAGCCATCCACCATATTTAGATGCCTCACTTAAACCTGAACCTGTTAGTTCTTCAATGAGTTTTGGAATAACTGGTATAATAATACCGATTCCAATCACGTCAATTAATATCGTTATGAAAATAAAAGTTAATGCGGAGGTGCGTTTCACGGTCATGGCTGCGAAAATCGTTAAAATTTCAATGCAAAAGTGTAAAAATTTTATTGGTCTAAATATATAGGTTACAAAAAAACCCCGACGGGTAAGTCGGGGCGAAATTCGATTTGAAGGTTAGTTGTTCACACTTATGCTAAACGCACGTTTACAGCATTGATGCCTTTTTTACCTTGCTGTACTTCGTACTGTACTTCGTCATTTTCTTTTACTTTGTCAACAAGACCTGTAGTGTGTACAAAAATGTCAGCGCTACCATCTTCTGGTACAATGAATCCAAAACCTTTAGAGTCATTGAAAAATTTAATTTTACCTTTAAGCATTATAATTATGTATTAAAGTTACAATGTACGGAAATTAATTTTAAATAATTGCAAAGAAATTAATAATTTTTTTTCTCCAATTAAAGAATATCAACAAGAGCTTATGAGCCTACGAACTCATTAGCATACGAACATACGAACCCTCGAACATTCGAACATATGAACATATGAACTTTCGTCTTATAATTAATATTATGTTAAATAGATACTTTCAACCAATACCCTATAATGCAAAAAAGCCGCTCTTAGGCGACTTTTTTGTTTGTATATAATAGAACATTAATTCTTAATTCTTAATTCTTAATTCTTAATTCTTAATTCTTAATTCTTAATTCTTAATTCTTAATTTATTTTTTAGCTCCTTTAGTTGCTTCAATTCTTTTTCTCATCTCCGAAGATTTTGAAAGCATATCCAGTTTGGCATATACTTCTTTTAAAGACAACATGGTATTTACATCTGTTGGTTGTAATTGTAAAGCTTTTTCTAAATATGGTAATGATTTATTAAAAGCATCTGTGTACTTCTTCTTACCAGCATTGTATTCTTTTTCTTTACTCATTGGCAACTTTTGTGTTGCGTTATACACCTCAACTCCTGTATTGTAATACATCGCCCCTAAGTTATAATAAGCATCAAAATATGTTGAATCTAATGCAATTGCCGACTTATACGCAGCTTCAGCCTCTGTTTTTTTGCCCATATTATCGTAGGTAGCACCTAATGCGAACTTTAAAGTTTTGTTTTTAGGATCAGCATCGGCAGCAGCTACCATTTTCTCAATCATCTGTTTTGTCTGACCTTTTGCAATGTAAATGTTTAACTCATCGATCATTAAACTGTTGTTTGCAGGAAATGCTGCTCTACCCATCTCGATGTATTTCAAACCGTTAACGGTGTCTTTGTCGGCCAAGTATAGACCAGCCATTGATCTATAGATTTCCGCTTCTGGATAATTCAGACTGATCAGACGCTCTAAACTAGATTTTTGCTTTTCTTTATTGCCCGATAATTGAGCAGAGATTGCTACATTATACAATAAAGATGTGTCAATTTTATTGAACATCTTTTCTGAAATATCAAAAGACTTTGAGAAATTCTCAGCCGCAACTGCATAATCCTTTGATTTATAAGCATCTATTCCTTTGTTTACGTATCTATTCTGTAAATACGGAATACGCTTTTTAATATCGTCTGAATATTGTTTTTTAGTATCTAATTCCAAGGATTTCATATACGACTCCAATGCCTTATCTAAGGATTGTGGATCAAATGCCTGCACATTAGCATCAGGACTCTCTGTAATTTCCTGGTAAATTAAACCTCTGTAATACCAGGTTTTTGCACTCACTCCTGTTTTAACATCGGTCGCTGCCTTATCAATCGATATTTTTGCTTTATCCAGCTCCTTAAATTTTAAATAGTTATAGGCATTTACTACCTCAGCATTTTGTGCCGATGCAGTAACAACCATGCCTAATCCTGCTATAATTAGTCCTATTTTTTTCATAAATATCTATTTAAATTATTCGTTTATATCAGTATTGTTTTCCTCTTAACTACCAGACTCTTCTGGCAAATCACTTGAAGTGTTTTCTACACTACCATCTGCCTCTAATTCATCCTCTTTAACATCTTCAATTTTTGCTATAGACGCAATTTCATCGTCGTCGTTTAATTTAATTAAACGAACCCCCTGAGTTGCTCTTCCCATCACTCTTAAATCAGAAACTTCCATTCGTATGGTTAATCCAGATTTATTAATTATCATCAAATGATCTTCATCCTTAACATCCTTAATTCCAATCAATTCACCTGTTTTATCCGTAACCTGAATGGTTTTCACTCCTTTTCCACCTCTATTGGTAACTCTATAGTCTTCAATATCAGTACGTTTACCATAACCTTTCTCAGAAACCACTAAAATGGTTGCCTCTGGATCGTTTACTGCAATCATACCCACAACTTCATCCTTTTCGTGTGCCAATGTTACCCCTCTAACCCCAGTTGCAGTTCTTCCCATAGGTCGAACAGTGCTTTCATTGAAGCGAATTGCTCGGCCCGACTTTAATGCCATTACGATCTCCGATTGGCCATTTGTCATCAATACCTCTAATAACTGATCGCCTTCGTTAATGTTGATAGCATTGATACCGGTTACTCTTGGATTTGAATACGCATCTAATAAAGTCTTTTTAATAGTACCGTTTTTAGTACACATTATAACGTAATTATTATTCAAATACTCCTCATCCTCAAGATTTTGAACATTTAGAATTGAACGAACTTTATCCTCTTTGGTAATGCTCAATAAGTTCTGAATAGCTCTACCCTTTGAAGTTCTATTGCCTTCAGGTATCTCATAAACCTTTAACCAATAACAACGTCCGGCTTCAGTAAAGAATAATAAATAATTATGGGTCGATGCAATGAACAAATGCTCTATGAAGTCCTCATCGCGTGAATTACTTCCTATTGAGCCTTTTCCACCACGTCCTTGAACACGATATTCCGATAATGGAGTTCTTTTGATATATCCCGCATGAGAAATGGTTATCACCACTTCTTCGTTTTCAATCATATCTTCCATTCGGAACTCACCACCTGCATACACAATTTCAGATCTACGCTCATCCCCGTACTTTTCCTTTACCTCTTGCAATTCATCTTTAATGATTTGCATTCTCAAGCCTTCATCCTCCAAAATAGCTTTCAATCGCTCAATTAAAGCCATTAATTCTTCGTATTCGGCCTTAATCTTATCGCGTTCTAATCCTGTCAATACCCTTAAACGCATTTCTAGAATCGCTTTGGCTTGTATTTCACTTAAGCCAAACTTTTCCATCAATCCTTCACGAGCCTCATCAGGTGTTTTAGAGTTTCGAATCAATGAGATCACCTCATCCAAATGGTCTAATGCAATTAATAAACCTTGTAATATATGTGCTCTTTTCTCTGCTTCATCTAACTCGAATTTAGTTCTTCGAATTACGACCTCATGTCTATGCTCAACAAAATATACGATCAAATCTTTCAAGTTCAACATCATCGGCCTTCCTTTAACTAAGGCAATGTTATTGATTGAAAATGAGGTTTGTAATGCAGTATATTTATATAGATTGTTTAAGACAACTCCAGCGTTTGCATCACGTTTAATTTCATAAACCACACGCATACCATCTCTGTCCGACTCGTCTCGAATGTCGGAAATCCCCTCCAATTTTTTCTCATTTACCAACTCAGCAGTACGCTCAATCATGTTGGCTTTGTTTACTTGGTATGGGATTTCAGTTACAATAATTCGTTCTCTATCGTTTCCATAGGTCTCAATTTCGGCCTTTGCACGCATAACAACACGACCTCTACCGGTATGGTATGCCTCTTTAACCCCATCGTAACCATAAATAATTGCACCAGTTGGAAAATCTGGAGCTTTCACAAATTTCATCAAGTCCGATATCTCAATTTCTTTATTGTCGATGTATGCCATTGTCGCATCCACCACTTCTCTTAGGTTATGAGGTGCCATATTCGTGGCCATACCCACTGCAATACCCGAACTTCCATTTACTAGTAAATTAGGGATTTTAGCCGGTAAAACCGTTGGTTCCTCTAAGGAATCGTCGAAATTTAACTGAAAATCAACCGTATTCTTATTAATATCGGCCAACATCTCTTCTGCAATTTTTTGCAAACGAGCCTCAGTATAACGCATCGCCGCCGGACTATCACCATCGATAGAACCAAAGTTACCTTGACCGTCTACCATCGGATAGCGCAAGGACCATTCTTGAGCCATACGCACCATAGTATCGTACACCGATGAGTCGCCATGTGGGTGATACTTACCCAAAACCTCCCCTACAATTCTTGCAGATTTCTTAAAAGGTTTGCCACTGGTCACACCCAAATCGAGCATGCCATACAAAACTCTTCTGTGTACTGGTTTTAAACCATCACGTACATCGGGTAATGCACGGGAAACGATTACCGACATCGAATAATCGATGTATGCAGCCTTCATTTCCTCTTCAATGTTAATAGGAATTATTCTATCGTTTTCAGCCATTTCTTTTACTTACTATTATAACCTCGTAAAGGTAAAAAAATACTAGCTTTTAGCCATGAATGTGGAAAAGTAAAGAACAAAAAAATTAGACCCAATTAATGCCTTTTTTGAGCATTTGAAGGGTTTTTTCCTCCTCCGAACCAGCTATTGGTGTATGTTGGTATTCCCAAGCCGCAATTGGAGGCATACTCATGAGTATTGATTCTGTTCTTCCAGATGTTTCAAAGCCAAATTTAGTGCCTTTATCGTAAACCAAATTGAATTCCACATATCGACCTCGACGTAAGGACTGGAATCGTTTGTGCTCCTCCGTATAAGGTAATAATGCATTCTTTTTCATCAACTGGGTATAGATGATTGGAAAAAGTGATCCAACAGCTTTTACGAATTTCCAGATATCTTCTTTCGATTTCTTTTCTCGACTCTCATTCAATCGGTCGAAAAAGATGCCACCAATCCCACGGGTCTCGTTTCTATGTTTATTGAAAAAGTAATCATCGGCCCAAGTTTTAAATTTCGTATAATATTGACTATCAAACTTATCGCAGGTATCTTTTAAAGCTTGGTGAAAGAATTTTGCATCCTCTTCCACAATATAATGTGGGGTTAGGTCGATGCCTCCTCCGAACCAATATTCCTCCGGTGTTTCGAAATAGCGCACATTCATATGAATAATGGGTACCATGGGACTAATAGGATGCATAACAATGGAAACGCCAGTTGCAAAAAATTGATTATTAGTAAGTTGCAATGCGTTAAGAATAGAATCACTTAAAACACTTCCAACTCCTGAAAAATTAACTCCAGCCTTTTCTAAAATAGTTCCATGTTGCAAAATTCTAGTTCTACCCCCGCCTTCGTGCTCGTGTTTCCAAAGCTCCTCCTTAAATTTCCCGGTACCATCGGCCTTCTCAATCTCATTACAAATATGATCTTGCAATCCTTGAAACCATGCAGCTATTTCCTCTTTTTGTATCATTTTTCAATATAATTCAAGTCTTTCCCAAATGTTTCTGGCAGTTTTATTGCCGAAAATAAGGCCAAACCTATACAAATAATTCCAACTATAAATGCAGAATTTATAATTCCAAAGTCATCTTTTAAGAAATTAAAACCAAGTGTAATGGGCACCACTGCCCCTCTCACAAAATTCGGCACAGTAGTAGTAACTGTTGCTCTAATATTGGTACCAAATTGTTCCGATGCTACCGTTACAAACAAGGCCCAAAAACCAACGCTAATTCCCATTAAACAACATGCGAAATACCATTCAAAACCACTTTGAATCCCTGAATATAAACTATAAATAATGGTTATTAAACTACTAATAATGAATACAATAAGCACTTTCTTCCTAGATTTTAAAACTTGTGATAAAATGCCACTTAATAAATCTCCAATGGCTAGTCCGATGTAAGAGTACATAATGGCTTTACCAGCACTCAAGATGTCGGTCGTATTCAAAGCTTTCCCAAATTCTGGACTAAATGTAACTGGTACACCAATCACAAACCAGACAGGTAATCCTAAAATAATACAGTACAGATATTTTCTAAAGGTTTGTGCCGATGAGAAGATGAGTTTAAAATCGCCTTTTCGAACTTCTTGCTCTTTAAGATTTTTAAACATACCCGATTCGTAAACACCAATTCTCAGCAACAACAATAGTATACCCAATACACCTCCAATTATATAGGCTGTCTGCCATGTCCAATAATCGCCAACCAATGCTGCAACGACTGCACCCAAAAGTCCAACAGTTGCAACAATCATGGTTCCATAGCCCCGATTTTCTTTCGACATGCTTTCTGAAACCAAGGTAATGCCCGCTCCCAACTCTCCTGCTAATCCAATACCAGCTATAAATCGAACCGCAATATACCATTCTAGCGAAGGCACAAATGCATTGGCAATATTTGCTGCTGAATATAAAAATATGGAGCCAAAAAGTACAGAAACTCTACCCTTCTTATCGCCCAAAACTCCCCACAGAATTCCACCAACCAACATTCCAATCATTTGGGCATTAATTAATAATATCCCTTTTTCCAATAATAATTCTTCTGTAACTCCTAATGAAATTAAACTTTTGACACGCACTATGCTAAACAATACCAAATCGTATATGTCAACAAAATAGCCTAAAGCTGCAACCAAAACTATATTTCGAATCTGTTTGTTTTCTTTTTCAACCATCGAATAAATATATTTTTTTTAATTAGATTCGTAAAGATTATGAAAAAATTTCAAGCAATATTATTAACTCTTGTTGCATTTATTTTGATTTCTGCAAAAGGTGGATGTAATGAGAACCAAGAAGATCAGCAACTACTAATTGGTGAATGGAAATGGGTAAAAAGTTTTTGTTGTGGCAGAACGAGTACTTGGATTGATCCATCTACATGCAACTGCAATCAGAAACTTATTGTGGCTAAGGATGGGACCTATCAGTGGTTTAAAAACGATACTTTAACCTTCTCGGGCAAATATGAGATTCGTAAAGGCATTAACGATAGTCAGTATGCTATGGGCGACAGTGCACTTGTTTTAAACTTAGAACACTCTTATCCTGCCTATGTAGAATTTATTGGCGATACCTTATTGTTATCAATGGGATATATGGATTATTCCAACGATTATTTCGTGCCGATGAAAAAATAATCAAACAATTTAAAGTTCGAAATTGTATTATACGAAAGCTAAAATCAATGGAGAACTTTACTTATCATAACCCTACAAAAATCATTTTTGGAAAGAATGAAGTTGAAAAACTTGGTTCAGAATGCAAAGTTTTTGGTAAAAAAGCATTAATCTTAATAGGTAAAGGTTCAGTTAAAAAAAATGGTTTGTATGCACGTGTGGTATCGAACCTAAACATGAACGAAATCAAATCGGTAACATTTGAAGGTATTAAATCGAACCCGTTATACGAGGATGCCGATGCTGCAATTGCTGTAGCAAAAGCAAACAATGTCGACATGATCATAGCAGTTGGAGGTGGTTCTGTAATTGATACCGCTAAAGCTGTTGCAATGGGTTATTATGTAGAACACTCTGTATGGGATTTCTATTTGCAAAAAGCAAAACCTTCTCAAGCATTGCCCATCATCAATGTATTGACATTAGCAGCTACTGGAACAGAAATGAATTCATCCACTGTCTTACAAAACACGCAAGATGGTATGAAAAAAGGATTTTCGGCACCGGTTCTTTTCCCTAAGGTTTCAATTCTAGATCCCGAATTGACCTACAGTGTTCCGCACGATTATACGGCATATGGGATTGCCGACTTAATATCACATTGTTTAGAGGTATATTTTGGTAAGGGAGATTCCCCATTGTCTGATTATTATATCGCAAGCATTATTAAGTTAGCTACGATCTACGGTCCAAAAGTATTGGACAATCCGAACGATTACGATGCTCGAGCTAATATCATGTGGTTGGCAACTAATGCTTTAAACGGTTCATTGGTGAATGGCAAAGGATATGGCGACTGGGGTTCACATGTTTTTGAACACTCCCTAAGTGTTATGTATGACGTAGCACACGGAGCTGGATTATCCATCGTCTTCCCTGCCTGGCTTAAACATTTCTCTACAAAATTTGAAAGCAAATTAGCTTTCCTTGGACGCATGGTGTTTGATGTACATGAAGGTGAAGAGGCATTTCAAGCTAAGAAATTTATTGAAAACTTAGAGCTCTTTTATCAAAGCATAAATACCCCAATTCGACTTTCCGATGTAAATATTCCTACAGGAGATAAAGCAAAGATTTTAGAAAATCTTAAGCTGAATAATGTTTCTGGAAGAGTATATGCAATGAAAGAGCAAGATTACGAGTTGATCTTGGAAAAAATGTGGTAAATGCTTTGTAAATTAGAGCATGATTTTTTCTGAACGATGGGGTAAGTTTCTAATAAATGCTTACCCGCCCTTTGTATTCAATCGAATAAAGATCCTCAAATTTTCTGAAGGGTACCAATATTGTAAGGTTCGGATCGCAAAGTCGTTGCTCAACAGAAACATGAATGGAACCATATTTGGAGGTGCATTATTTAGTGCTTCGGATCCATTTTATGCCATTCTATATTGGCAGGTTTTTGAGCGAAAAGGAATGAAAGTTCAAACCTGGTTAAAGTCGGCACACATTGATTACCATCGCCCTGCTACCGATGATTTATACCTGGAATTTAAATTAAGTGATGAAGAAATCGAAGAAGCAACATCGGCATTAATGCTTCATGGCAAATACGTAAAAACTCATGAAATACCCTATAAAGATAAAACGGGCGATGTCTTTGTGACTGCAAAAACTGAGGTATATATTCGATTAACCAAGGCAACACAAAAACCACTGTCGGGCTTTTAACGTCTGTTGAAAATTCAAACAATTTACTGTCTTTGGAGCTTAGTATATTAGTAAAATTCTAAGCGCCATGAATATTAAACGTCTGATATTGGAAGGTGAAGGTGTACAACTTGATTTTAAGAAAACAATTACACACGTTCATAAAATTGCAAAGACCATGGTCGCCTTTGCAAATAATAAAGGCGGTAAAATTCTGGTTGGAGTTATGGACGATGGAAGCATTAAAGGGGTTAAATCGGAAGAAGAAGAAAAATATCAATTAATAAAAGCAGGTACCTTTTATTGTAGCCCTCAAATAGAACCAAAATTTTCTGAATATACCATTGATGGCGCAACTGTCTTGGTTGTTGACATAGAAGAAAGCGATGTAAAACCTCATTATGCTTTAGGCGAAGACGATAAATGGTGGGCTTATATTCGTGTAAAAGACAAAAGTGTACTAGCGAGTAAAATCGTAATCGATGTTCTTAAAAAAGAAACCAAAGGAGAATCGGCTCTAATTGAATACTCTAGCAAAGAAAAAGCATTGTTGGAGTACCTCGAAAAAAATGAACGAATCACTTTAAAAGAGTATTGTAATTTAATTAATATATCTCGAAGAAGAGCTTCAAGAATTCTTGTAAATTTGGTACTTTCGGGCGTCATTCGAGTACATAGTACTGAAAAAACCGAATTTTATACAGCAGCCTAAATGATTTTAGAAGATTATAAAAGTCATTTCAAAAAGACTTTTTTATTAGCCTATCCAGTTGTTATTTCTCAAGTTGGACATGTTATTGTAAACGTGACCGACTCTGTATTGATTGGGCATTTGGGACCCGTAAAATTGGCTGCATGTTCACTAGGAATCAGCGTTTTTGCGGTACTAATGGTTTTGGGAATTGGTATAGCATACGGATTAACGCCACATATTTCTAGAGAATATGGAGCAAAAAATAAAGACGAATGCGGAAAATATTTAGTTAACTCGCTTATAATAAATATCGTCACCGGTATTCTTATCTATTTCGGCATTTATTTTTTATCCACTAAACTTAGTCAATTGGGTCAGCAAGCCGAAGTAGTTACCGAAGCATTACCATTTTTGAGGATCATTGGATTTTCCATGATTCCTTTAATGTTGTTCCTAACTTTCAAACAGTTTGCAGAAGGCTTAAATTTCACACGTCAGGCTATGATTATTACATTGATTGCCGATGGTATCAATATATTTTTGACCTACGGATTAATCAACGGCAAATTGGGTTTACCTCGATTGGAATTAGAAGGCGCAGGTTATGCCAATCTGATTTCTAGAATCATTATGGCCATTCTAATGACAAGTTACGTACTTAGATCAAAACATTTTAAGCCATACATGCATCAAGCTAGGATGAAGTTTATACAATGGAAAGATTCCTTGGCCATTATCAATTATGGCTTACCAACCGCTTTTCAGTATTTATTTGAAGTGGGTGCCTTTGCATTGGCTTCCTTAATGATGGGCATGATTAGCGCCAATCATCAAAGCGCACACCAGATAGCTATTAATATGGCATCGGCATCCTATATGGCAGCAAGTGGAATAGGTGCAGCAACATCGGTTCGAGTGGGAAATGCATTGGGTGAGAAAAATTACTTGAATTTACGTAGAGCTGGGTTTGCTGGTTATTGGCTGGTTTTAGCTTTTATGGGAATTTGTGCCATTATAATGATTATTGGTCGTAACTATTTCCCATTATTTTACATGGATCACCCAGAGGTAAATGGCATAGCAGCCATTTTGTTGGTAATTGCAGCGGTATTTCAACTTTCTGATGGTACCCAAGTGGTCGGACTCGGTGCTTTAAGAGGTATGGGTGATGTAAAAATTCCTACCTTAATAACCTTTTTGGCGTATTGGGTTGTTGCAATTCCATTAGCCTATTATTTAGGATTTAGCCTAAAAATGGGTGGCGAAGGCATTTGGATTGCCCTGTCATTAGGCTTAACCATCTCCTCTATTTTGTTATTCTGGAGATTCAATCATATGAGTAAAAAACTCATCTAATAGAACGCATTTTTTCGAAGATCTCATAAACTTGGGTAATAAAATTACCCGACTCAATACTGCTTTGGAAATCTTCTAAGCCCGCATAATCCAATTCTAAAAATTTATACGCTTGCTCTAAATTGCCTAATTCAAACTTTAAAATGTATTTCTGATTCATATGAAAAATGCTGATGCGCATCTTCTCATGAGCTATTGTTCCTATAATTCTCATGCCCAAAAATACTACTAAATTTAAGATTAATATAACTATCTTATATTATTGACTTACAATAAGTTATAAATAATATTAAAGAAAACAGAAAAATTTTCTACCATTTCAAGTTTTATAACATCATTTCCCATAGACAAATTAAATATTTACATTAAGTAAATATATATAATTATTTGTTATACAACAATATATTATTTAAAAAAGTATAATAATCTAACAAGCAAAAACCTAGAATAATTATCTATTCCTCTATTTCATGAAGATAGCCCCTAAGGAGAAACTGATTTCGCTCAACTATCCTACCTTTACAATTTTCTTTTTTCTATTTTCTATTTTCTACCCCCAAAAAGCATCATCCTAGCAACTTATACACAATCCCTTGTTTAAAATAAATTACCCCATCATTCTTCTTTTTTATTATTTTTGATGCAATTATGAAAAGAAACAATTTCAACCTTGGATTAACTGCAGTGATCTTAATCGTTATTGCAGCTGCAACACGTTTTTTACCACATCCAGCTAACTTTACTGCCATTGGTGCAATTGCATTATTTGGCACTGCTCGTTTGAGCGATAAGCGATTGGGCTTTATTTTACCGATTGCCGCAATGTTAATTTCTGATTTATTTATCCCTTACGGATACAATCCATCGGTATACATCTCTTTCGCGTTAATTAGCATTTTAGGTCTAGCCTTAAGAAATACCAATAAAGTATTACCAGTTTTTGGTGCGTCTATAGCCTCATCTTTGATATTCTACATCATAACCAACTGGGCGATGTGGTATTTTGGAAATGGAGCATTTTATCCAGAAACCATTAACGGTTTATGGATGAGCTATACAGCTGCAATTCCATTTTTCTGGAATGGATTAGCAGGTGATTTATTCTTTAATTCAGTATTATTCGGTTCATATGCATTAGCCGGAAAATACGTATTCGCAATCAGCAAATAATTCCTTTAAGCATAATTGAGAAGGCAGGTAATTGATTATCTGCCTTTTTTATTTAATACGATTTCCGAAAAGGTTTTCATTCCAATACTTGCCTTTTCTTGGATCACTATCGCATCGGCCACCTGATTTAAATTTGGGTCGATGAGGTACAAGGGAGCATCTTTTCTTCTATAATGAATCAAGGAAGCGGCTGGATAAACTTGCAAACTCGTTCCAACCACTAGCACTACATCGGCATTCATAATCATTTCAATGGCCGGCTCTATCATGGGTACGGCTTCACCGAACCAGACCACATGCGGACGTAATTGCGAGCCGTATTCGCACTTTTCTCCCATTTTTAGTTCCCAACCTTTTATTACATAGGTAACTTTCGGATTTAATGAACTTTGGGATTTGGTAATAATACCATGCAAATGAAGTATGTTGGTAGATCCAGCTCTTTCGTGTAAATCGTCAATATTTTGTGTAATAATCTGAACATTAAAGAACTGCTCCAATCGTTTCAACTCGTAATGAGCTTCATTCGGTTGGGCCTCCAGAACCGATTTCCTACGTAAATTATAAAATTCTTGCACCATCGATGGGTTTCTTCGCCAGGCTTCTGGTGTTGCAACTTCTTCAATTCTGTATCCCTCCCAAAGTCCATCTTCTCCCCTAAAGGTTTTCAATCCGGATTCTTGAGAAATACCTGCACCAGTCAGTACTACTAGATTTTGAACTTTCATATTCCTTATCTTCAATTTAAAACATAAACTGGTAATTTGAGTGTCCAATTGGATAAATTGTCCAAAGCGAACTACATCGACATTCGAAAAACATTTAAAGGTAAGAAAACGCTAACCGTATGTAGAATCACAACAGAAGGAAAACAGGCTTTTGAAAATTATGTAAAAGCTTTGAAAACATATTTGTAAAGGGGGAAAAATTCCCCCTTTGATTTTTCTTTGTTAATCGTTTGTACCGTTTGGAATAAAGCCAACATTTAAGGAATCCAATAAATTTCCAGAAGAACTGTATTTGTACATTACACCAGCTTGATTAAAATCTTTAGGGTTAGCCAGATACAATTGATCAAGTACCTTATCGTATCCAAAACCATAATAGTATCCGCTAATGAATACCGATGTAGGTGCAGAAACATCTGAAATATTAAACTTAAACAATCCTGAATTAAAATTATAAGAGCCTAAATAGTAGAGTGCATCGCCATCTTTATTGATCTTCATCTTATCGGGATGGTCGCCAATCACACCAATCTCCAATTCAAATTCAATGCTCAAATTATTTGGATTTATACGAACCAATTTTGGTTTAGTATCGTCGTTCGGATTATTGTAATCGCCCCAATCGCCTCTACACAATACCCAAACTTTTCCATTCTTATCGGTACATGCTGCAACGGGTGCATCTCCTACTGTTATTGTACCAGCAATCGTTTGTCCGTTTAAATTAATCACTGTTACTGTAGAATCTAATCCATATCCACCTGAATTACAAACAAAAAGTTTATCGCCAGATATAGTTAACCCTTCGGGCCCTTTGCCTACTGAGATTGAATTCGTAATTGCATTTTGTGAAGCATCTATAACTTTCACTGAATTTGAAACCCAATCCGTCAAATAAGCGATGCTATTGTTTCTTGCTACCATATATCTTGGCGATGATAATCCATTGATTGTACCAAGAGATACCGCAGTTTTAGCATCAATTACTTCTACTCTTGCAGAGCCGTTCATTACAATCAATCCTTTTTCACCAACAATACACATCGATTGTGCTACATCTCCCAATGGCCTATTGTTTACCGATTGAAAAATATTTCTATATAACTTATTAGAATCTTTAGAATAGAAATCGATGCTCGCATTTCCTGCTCCAAAATTCCCTTCATTGATCATATAAATCCCTGAACTAAATCCAATGTCGATGGGTTGTGAAGGGCTCGAAACTGGGTCTTTTGTACATGATGCTAATGCTATTGCCAATGATGCAATAATTAAAAGTGGTTTTCTTCTTTGTGTCATTTTCATTTTGTTAATTGATAAGTAAAACCAAATCCATACACTCGTGCCGGCATTACTTGGAATGGAATTGATTCGTAGGTTTCGTTTAAAATATTGTCGATGTATACATTCAATTGAATTTCCTGCTTCTTGATATTTATTCTCTTTTGGAATTGAATATCTAATAAGGCATAGGAATTTAGAAAGGACGAATTATCGGAACTCGTATATCGGTGAGAAACAAAATGTCTCTTCAAAATACCGGTATACGATTTATAATTATAGATGAAATTAAATCCCCATTTCACTAGAGGTATGTAAATCAACTGTTTTCCTACTGACTGATCGTTATTACTAACTGCTTCTTTATTGATGGCATTATTTTTCGAGTAAAAGACGTTCAGCACTAAATCTGATTTATTCCATTTCCATTTCGTAGCATTTTCCAATTCTATTCCTGATAATTCTACTCGTTTAAGATTTTGAGGCGACCATATTCCATTTTCAATAGTCGATGGTTGCCATAATATCCAATCGCGGACATTGGATTGATAAACCGTTATCTGTAAACTATTTTTAAATGTTTTATACAAAAACTGATGCTTTAATCCGAGTTCTTGTTCTATACTTTTTTCGGAGATTAAGTTTGGGTTACCGCCTGGCACCCAATACAAATCATTTAATCCTGGTATATTATAGTTTTTAGATACTCTCACAAAAGTTTCTACGGCTTTATAAAATGGTAAGCTATAGTTCAACTGTGCAGAACCAGCATAATTAAACTCCTTATAATCCGATACTCCCTTCTCGATTCTATTATTGAAGAGTAAACTGAAATTTTTGATCTGTTGAATTTCAGTTTGACTCAGAATTGAAATTCTATTCCGTATTTCATACTTCTCATAATCTTCTACATTAGCTCCATCAAAAACAAATTGAGCAGAAAATGATTGTTGAAATTTATTTTTCTTGAATGTAATAGAACTATTTGTCTGAACATTATCGAAATACGACAATGTATTTAACATCACAAAAGAGAAGGAATTATTTTTTATTCTATTTACAAAACGTAAGCGTTCTCGAGTATACGCTATGCTATTATTCAAGACTAAATTTTCATTTATTGAATAATTCACATGAGCAATACTTCTAAAAGATTTATCGAGTTGATAAGAATTTTTATTCCGATTAAATATCGAAGGACTTAAATTTCGATCGTTTTCTTGATACCATACATGCAGGTCTAGTTCAACTTTATTCTTTCGATAGCGAAAGGATTGAATAAATGCAATTTGTTGAACTTCCGAATTTATTTGTTCTTGTTCTGGATTTCCGAATTCGGCATAATTGTTAAATAAATACTTATTCTTCTGTGCATTTATTAATAATAATGTATTCGAATAGAAGTTGTTTTTATGAAAGTTATATTTTAGTTGTGTTTGTTGGTTTTTCAATGAATTCCAATTATAAGCTACGCCAAACATCCGGCTGGTATCCCTAAAATTTGATTGAATGTTTACAAAACCACTGAGCGCACCTGTGCCATGTTCTGCAGAACTTCCTCCCCTTACAATTTCAATCTCGTCGTTTTCATTAACAGGTAAAATGGAAACATCGTTCATATTCAACATAGAGGATCCTAAATTCAGTCCATTCCAAATCACCTTGCTATGTGATGGATTCGCACCACGTATACTCATCAAGGATGAACCCGAAGCTCCATAAGATTTAAATTGAATCGCAGAATTCTCTTGTAATACTTGTTGTAGATTTTGTCGTTGATACGATTTGATAAGATTCTTATCGATCTGAATTTTATTTTTATGAATCTTGGTTTTATTATCTTTTATAAACACATCGGCAATCTTTACGGTATCGCTCACATCGGCATACACCCAAAGATTGGCACAAATGTTTAATACAATTAATAATACAAGTCTCATGTAGTAATTTTAAAATTACTCCCATGGAATTCACTGAATAAAAAAACGCTATTAACGAATGATTATCCAAGCTTCAATCCCCGAAAGCTATGATATATAATGCGTTTGGCAGGTCTTCTGACTTACTCTCTTATTTCGCCTTCCCGTTTTCACAGTGGCAATGAATGAAATAAGTGTTATAGAGCTTACAGCAGCGGGTCTGTTCTGGATTTACACCAGATTCCCTTTTAATTCTAACCTCGATTAGAAACCATAACGATGCAAATATAATGTAAAGATTTTTGGACTTGCAAATATTTTTTTTCCAATTGTTAACAATCGCTTAATCGTTATTTTTGGCCGACTCAATCAATTTTTGTGATAAATCTTTTCCCAAATAACTGTCAATGATGTAATGAACTAGGTATAAAATTGGTGTCATGCACAAAGCCACAACAAACTTATAGATGTATCCAACCAGTCCCACTGCTATAATCTGTTTGAATGTCCAATCGCCACCAATATAAAATGCAATATAAATCACAACGAACGAATCGATTAATTGCGAAACCACCGTTGAGCCAGTAGCACGCAACCACAAGCCCTTCTCTCCTGTTTTCTCCTTGATCCAATGGAATATGGTAACATCTATTAACTGACTTATTAGGAATGCCGATATGGAGCCAAGAATAATCCACATCCCTTGACCCAAAATATTATTATAAGCATCTACCATATTTAAGGTGCTACCATCGGCCAAAGTCTTTTCAATCCAAAAGCCAGAAGGAACCAAATTCATGGATAAATAAATGGTAATAAAACCATAGGCGATCATTACAACTGCCACATAAGACAAAGTTCTAACTCCCCTTTTACCAAAATATTCATTGATTAAGTCGGTCATGATGAACACTATAGGCCAGTTGAGGACGCCTGCCGACATGTTCAAGGATAAATCTTCGAAGCCCAAAAAATTTAAATTGAGTGGTGGGATTCCCAGTGTACCTTCTACGGAAAAAATTTTCACACCAATAAATTCGGCAATCACAGCGTTTGCAATAAAAAAGCAAGCGAGTACAATAAATAGTCGAGTTTCCTTATTTTTGAGAATCATAATTAGTCATGAACGATTTAATAATAACAACCATACAGGCCGATTTACAATGGGAAGATAAGTCAAAAAACTTGAAAATGTTTGATGCTTACCTGGAAAATATTGAAAAATCGGACATCATTGTACTCCCAGAAATGTTCAACACTGGCTTTAGTATGAATGCCGATGTGTTAGCAGAAAGCATGAATGACGCAACAGTTCAATGGATGTGCAATACATCGGCACGATTAGACAGTGCAATTTGTGGGAGCCTTATCATTAAAGAAAATGGGAAATATTACAATCGATTGTTGTTTGTAGAACCATCGGGCAAAATTAGTAGCTATGATAAAATACATCTCTTTAGTATGGGCGATGAACACAAATATTTTAGTGCAGGAAGCAAAAATTTGCAATTGGAATATAAGGGTTGGAAAATTAACCCGATCGTTTGTTACGACTTAAGATTTAATGAAGGTATTAGAAATACATCAACAGATCCTTATGATGTTATAATTGTAGTGGCAAATTGGCCTGAAAAAAGAATTGAACATTGGGATGTATTACTAAAAGCTAGAGCCATTGAAAATCAATGCTATGTAGTAGGTGTTAATAGAACAGGTGAAGATGGCAACAATATTTTTCATTCGGGACATTCACAAATTGTACATCCATTTGGGAATTTATTGTATTTTTCAGAGGAATCAGAAATCAACACGATAACATTATCGCGTCAAGATTTAGTTTTTAACAGACGAGCATTCCCATTTATCAAAGACATCGTTTAATCATGAATAATATAAAACTATTAAGAATCATTGGGATTGTAGAAGGATTTTCCTATTTAATATTGCTGTTTGTAGCAATGCCTTTAAAGTATTTTTATGATGATCCATCTTGGGTGAAATATACCGGTCAGATACATGGATTTTTATTTGTAGCATATGTATTTTATTGCTTAAAATTAGGATATGAATTTGGTTGGAAATGGATCTCATTTACTGGACTGTTACTTTTTGCGAGCATTATTCCATTTGGAACATTTTATACCGATTATAAATTATTAAAACCATTAAAATAAAAGCACAATAGTTAAAGATGAATAGAGTTGTAATATTTAGTGCACTAGTAATTTCAATATTTTTATTGATTTTTATAGAAAGTGTTAAGGCAACTGACCCAATTATTGAAAAGTCTGAGTTATTAATTTCAAAAAAAAAATATGCAAGTGCCTACAAGCTTTTAAACAAAGCTGAAATTAAGACCAAGTCAATTGATTATCTAATAAAAAGACAGGAATTACTTTTAAAATATGGGATTTCTACAAACAAGCATCAGACATTTTATATTAAAGATATCAAGTCGGAACAAGAAATTCTCAACTTTTCGGAGAACTCAAAAGGATTTCTAAAAGTAAACTATGATGCTATTTCTCTTTTTGATTCACTTTTGAAAAAAGATCCCAATAATTGCAAATTAAATAAAGCATACGGAGAGTATTATTTCGATGCATATTTAAAATATTCAGAGAATTGGATTATTTCAAAAAAAGACTTACTTCAAAGAATCGCTATTTATAATGAAAAGGCAACTTATAGTACCTGTGCAGAAGCAATAAATTATTACGCATTAGGACAAGTATTGATAAATAAGAATAAATTCAAAGAATCAATTTATTTTTTCAATATTGCTGTTACAAAAGATAGCGTAAATGCATACTATCTTTACAATTTAGCATATGCTTATCTTTTTGTTCGTAATAATGAAAAAGCAATTGTACATGCACAAAAAGCTATCAAATATTCAACAAATACACTGCTTTCCAACGATGCGTATCGTTTAATTGGTCAAGCTTATGTTGACATGAAAGAATACGATAAAGCAATCAGAAATTTCGAATTAGCAGATCGCTTAGACACTACCAGTTATGCAAATAAAATGTCAATTATAAATGTATATTTAAAGACAAACAATCCAAATTGGGATTCGATTTTGAATATAGTTTATGAATATGCAAAATATGACGTTCAATTTTACAATTTAACCGAAAGGGTTTTTGAATCTAACCAAGCTTTAGATAAACTATTGCTAGTCTATGAAAATCTCTACAAAAAAAATGAAAGTAATGACACATTAGCAGGGAATTTATTATATTTCATGGGAAGAATACATTCTTATAGCAATATAGAAAAAGCTAGAAATATGTACCTTTCGTCTAAAGATAGATTTGAAAAAATCTATCAAAAGGATCATAATGTATTTGTTGTAATTCGGGAATCGATAGATGCTTTGAACGAATATGATAATGAATTAGATCGTTCGAAAAAATAAATAATTAGAACATAAGATTATAGATTTGAAAGAATATGCCAAATCCAAATAGTTCAATAAAACTAGAACATTTTAAAAGTTTTTTTGACTTATCAGCAGACATTTTATGTATTGCAGGATTTGATGGATATTTCAAATACGTCAATCATTCTTTGGTTCATATTTTAGAATATTCAAAAGAAGAATTATATAACAAACCCATTGATTCTTTTATACATCCCGAAGATGTACGACTTACGCAAGACTATAGAAAGAGTATTAAAGGCAACAATTCTCAATTTCACATTGAAAATAGATATGTAAGCAAATCGGGGAAAATCATTTGGTTTTCATGGACTGCAATACCCAAACAAGATGAACAGTTTGTATTTGCGATCGCAAAAGATATCACACATGTAAAAATGTTGGAACAAGAGCGTTCTAAAAAACTTAAAGATTTGCATCGAAAACTATCTGAGATTAAACAAAGTAATTTTAGTACCTCTCATGATTTAAGATCCCCAGTTAATAATATCATTTCTTTGTTTACACTAATAGACACTGTTAAAATTGTTGATAACGACGTGAATGAATTTTTAAGACTAATCAAGATGAATGCCGATGAGTTGAAAAAACGTCTAGATCACTCAGTAGACAAATTAATACATGAAGAATTCAATTCTGTTGTATCAGAAGATTTGAATTTACATATAGTTTTAGAACATGTATTGGGTTCAATTAAAAATATAATTTCAGATGCTAGGGCTACATTTAAAATTGATTTTAATGCATATGATGAAATTTATTATCCCAAAGATTTCCTCGAGAGCATCCTTTTAAATTTAATTACAAATTCAATTAAATATAGACAACCCAATCAAGACCCAATTATAGAAATTAGAGCTTCCTTTATCGATGGTAAAAAATCTATAATTTATAAAGACAATGGGTTGGGATTTGATGTTTTGGGTATGAAGGATAAGCTATTTAAAATAAAGCAAAATTCCTCAGAAAACTCAGAAAGTAAAGGTGTAGGTTTATATTTAATTTACAACTACATTAATAGTATGGGAGGTGAAATTTTCATCGAAAGCAGTAAATTAGAAGGAAGTACATTTACTATCATATTCTAATTCTTTCACCACATAATCGTTACGTAACAATAAAGTTATTCGCTAAAATTCCTAATAGTATTTACTTATAATTGATTTATGATTCAATTAAAGGATATTAGCAAATCATATTACATCGGGAATACTCCACTAAAAGTTTTAAAGGGCATTGACCTTTCAATAGAAGAAGGTGAATTTGTTTCTATCATGGGGTCCTCAGGTTCTGGAAAATCAACCTTACTGAATATTTTGGGAATACTTGATCATTATGACGCGGGTGAATATAAACTTGCGGGTACACTTATCAAAAATTTATCAGAAACTCAAGCGGCACAATACAGAAATAGGATGTTAGGTTTTGTGTTTCAATCCTTCAATTTAATATCGTTTAAAAATGCTATGGAAAATGTAGCACTCCCACTCTATTATCAAGGTATTTCTAGAAAGAAAAGAAATATTATAGCTATGGAGTATCTGGATAAAGTTGGATTAAAAGAATGGGCAGAACATTTACCAAGTGAAATGTCTGGTGGTCAAAAACAACGAGTTGCAATTGCTAGAGCATTAATTGCTAATCCAAAAATAATTCTAGCGGATGAACCCACTGGGGCATTAGATACACAAACATCTTATGAGGTAATGAATTTACTGAAAGATATCAACGACTCTGGGATGACAATTATAATCGTAACACATGAACACGATATTGCCGACAAAACTCAACGTGTTATTAAATTAAAAGACGGTATCATCGAAAATAATCTAGTCAATGTTTGATATTGATAAATGGCAAGAAATTTTCAGTACAATACGTAAAAATAAATTACGTACTGTACTTACTGGCTTTTCTGTAGCTTGGGGAATTTTCATTCTTATTGTTTTATTAGGATCTGGTCAAGGTTTAAAAAATGGTGCTGAACATCAGTTTTTATCGGATGCCAGCAATGCTATTTGGATTCAAGGTGGTGAAACAAGTATCCCATATGAGGGTATGCAAATTGGAAGAAGAATCAAACTAAAAAACGAAGATTATGATTATATAAAAAACAATATTGAGGGACTGGAATATATAACTGTGGCAAGAGATGTGCCTAATGTTAAAAGTATAAATTATAAAAATGAAAAAGGTTCGTTTTTAGTGAGGTCATGTGCCGCAGACCATGATCGATTAGAAATTGCAAAAATTATATCTGGCCGATTTATAAATACAATAGATGTAGAAGAATCGAGAAAAGTATGCGTCATTGGTGAGCCCGTAAAAAAAGCTCTGTTCAAAGAAGAAGATCCAATAGGCAAATACATCGATGTAACTGGCATTCCTTATAAAGTAATTGGAGTTTTCAAGGACGAAGGCAGACAAGACAACGACAGGTTGTATATCCCAATTTCCACGATGCAAAAATCATATAATGGAAAAGATTATGTCGATGTAATATGGTTTAGCACCGGCAATGCTTCTTTAACTAGCAGCAACCGAATGATGGAAGAAGCAAAATCGTACATCTATTCCAAATATAAAATTCATCCAGACGATGAGCGAGCGATGTTCATATTCAACAATAATGAGAATTACAAAAATGTTATGAACCTACTAAATGGTATTACATTTTTTGTTTGGATTATTGGTATTGGAACCATTATCGCTGGAATTGTAGGTGTGAGTAATATCATGATGATTGTTGTAAAAGAAAGAACTAAAGAAATTGGTATTCGAAAAGCTTTAGGTGCTAGTCCATTTTCCGTCATTAGTTTGATCATTCAGGAATCTGTATTAATTACATCGTTTGCAGGTTATTTAGGATTAGTGCTAGGTGTTGTTGTAACAGAATTAGCAAAAAAATTCATGCCTGCTTCAGACTTTTTTAGAAATCCAGAAGTAGATCTTGGAATTGCAATAACTGCTACTCTATTGCTAGTAATTTCTGGCGCAATCGCTGGATTAGTACCAGCAGTTAAAGCTGCAAATATTAGACCCATTGAAGCACTTAAAGACGAATAATTATGTTTGACAGAGACAGTTGGCAAGAAATTTTAAGCAGCATTAAGAAAAATAAATTACGTACAGCCTTAACTGCTTTTGGAGTATTCTGGGGAATCTTCATGTTAGTAATTATGCTTGGTTCTGGGAATGGACTAAGAAATGGTGTAACTGGAGGATTTGATGGCTTTGCTACCAATAGTTTTTTTATTTGGGCACAGAAAACCAACAAACCTTATAAAGGATTTCAACCTGGAAGAAGATTTAATTATAATAACGAGGATACTGAGGCAATAAAGAACAATATAAAAGATGCTCAATATGTTTGTGCAAGAAATCAGTTGGGGGGATTTAGAGGCGGGAACAATGTTTCAAGAGGAGTAAAAACAGGACAGTTTTCTGTTTATGGTGATTTCCCAGAATTCTATAATATACAACCCATGCGAAATCTAAAAGGTAGATTTATTAATGAACTAGATATTGAGCAAAAGCGCAAAATTGCAATCATTGGCGACCGTGTACAAGAAATACTATTTGAAAAGAATGAGGATCCAATTGGTCAATACATTCGAATAAATGGTGTTTACTTTCAGGTTGTAGGAACATTCAAAGCACGTTCTTCTGGAGGACAAGGAGGTGATGAATCACAAACTGTATTCGTACCGTTTACAACTTTTCAAACAGCTTTCAATTTTGGAAATTTAGTAGGCTGGTACTCCATTACTTCTAAAGAATCGGTACCAGTTGAATACGTTGAAAAGCAAGTAATTGAATTGCTTAAACAAAGACATAATATAGCACCCAATGACGAATTAGCGATTGGACATTGGAATATGGGTAAAGAATTTGGTAAAATCTCTGGATTGTTTTCTGGTATAGATTTATTGGTCTGGATCGTAGGTACAGGAACTTTAATTGCTGGTGTAATTGGTGTAAGCAATATTATGCTCATTGTTGTAAAAGAAAGAACAAAAGAAATTGGAGTAAAAAGAGCATTGGGTGCAACACCAATTCTCATTGTGAGTCAAATTATTTTAGAATCTGTTTTTCTTACTACTATAGCTGGCTATTTTGGATTACTTGCAGGGGTTGGATTATTGGAGTTGATTGGTACAGCTATGGGTTCAAATTCAGATGGCGGAATGTTCACAAACCCACAAGTAGATTTTGGGATTGCAATTACAGCATTAACAGTTCTGATAGTATCAGGAGCATTAGCAGGTTTAATCCCCGCTAGTAAAGCAGTGCAAGTAAAACCGATAGAAGCATTGAGGTATGAGTAATCTTTATCACCCCATCGCCTTTTAAGGATTTACCTTTATAAATTTGAATTGACAAAATTTAATAAATAAATATTAGCATAGAAATGAAAAAAATTATTCGAATTACATTACTGATAGTTTTATTAGCATCCTTTCTAGGAACGCTTTATTTCCTTTGGAAAAAATCAGAAAAAAAACCAGAAGTATTTAATCTTGAAAGTCCAAGTGTAAATAATATAATTAAAAAAACTGTAGCAACAGGTGCAGTTGTTCCAAGAAAAGAAGTAGACATTAAACCACGTGTTTCTGGAATCATTGAAGAGTTGTATGTTGAAGCGGGTCAAATGGTTCGTCGAGGTGATAAAATTGCAAGAGTGAAAATTATACCTAATATGGTGAATTTGAACGAAGCGGAAAGTAGATTGAATAGGGCTAAGATTAATTTTAATAATATCAAAATAGATTTCGATAGGAATAAAAAATTGTACGAGCAAAAAGTAATTTCATTAGCTGAATTTCAACGCTTCGAATTGAATTACAACACTGCTAAAGAAGAGCTAGAAACTTCAGAAAATAATTTACAATTAATTAAACAAGGAACATCTAAATCACTTGGATCTGCAACTAATACCATCATAACAGCTACTATTGATGGAATGATTTTGAATGTCCCAGTAAAGGTTGGAAATTCTGTTATTGAAAGTAATACCTTTAATGAAGGTACAACGATTGCTACTGTTGCCGATATGAAAGATATGATTTTTCAAGGTAAAGTGGATGAATCAGAAGTTGGGAAAATTAAACAAGGTATGAGCTTGATCGTAACCATTGGTGCTATTACGAGCGATAAATACGATGCTGTATTAGAATATATCTCTCCTAAAGGTGTGGAACAAGATGGCGCGATTCAATTTGAAATTAAAGCTGCTATGAAGTTAAAACCAGGGAGCTTTATTCGTGCAGGATATTCCGCGAATGCTGATATCGTTCTAGAAAGAAGGGACTCCGTTTTAAGTATTCCAGAAAGTGTTATAAAATTTGAAGGTGATACCGCATATGTCGAAGTTGAAACAACAAATCAGCAATTCAAAAAAACCTATATCAAGACAGGTTTATCAGATGGTATAAATATAGAAGTTATTGAAGGAATTGATAAGAAAATGAAATTGAAAGGTAATAAAAAGGAAGATACACCAATCACAGAGCAATAATTTAGCTCTTATAAATAAAAAGCTCCGAAAAAAATCGGAGCTTTTTATTTGCTATCAATCCATGCAAATTCTTGGGACTTTATAAAGAACGTCGATTGATAATAGAAAGACGCTTTACACATCCAATTAGTTGTACCAATATTAAAATATATCTAGAAGTGATTCTACAGCCAAGGTTTTTTCAATCGTAAAACCTTCTGCATATACACCGTTCTTAGTAAGTTTTCCAAATTCTCTTGCTCTTGCAATTATAGATTCTAAGAAATCAGGTGATGATATATAGGTCGATGGTTCTTCAGAATTAGGATCAAAAAATTGAGTTTTAAATGCTCGTATAGATGCCATCTTTTTTTCAAATTGTTTACTTACATCAACAACAAAGTCGGGTTGTATGTAACGATCTTGAATGTAATGGTAAATAACTTTTGGTCGCCATGCTTCTTGCAATTCACCATTATCGAATGTTTGAATTTTAACTAAGCCAGCTTTAAAAAATGATTCGGAAACTAATTTCGCTCCTCTCCCATGGTCTGGATGTCTATCCTCTATCGCATTTGCTAAAACAATTTCTGGTTTATATTTTCTAATAGCTCGAATGATGGCTAATTGTGAATCTGTACTTAAATCAAAGAAACAATCGTCGAGATTTAAATTTTCACGAACATGAATTCCTAAGATTTTAGTTGCTTCTTCCGATTCTTGAGCTCTAGTCTCTGCAGTGCCTCTTGTACCCATCTCTCCCCTTGTTAAATCGACAATCCCAACTTTTAAACCCTGTTCAACATGCTTGATGATGGTACCAGAACATGCAAGCTCTGCATCATCTGGATGAGCCGCAAAAACTAAAACATCTAATTTCATGCTGCAAAGATAATGAAAATTCGGAGGTTCGAGGTTCGTATGCTCGTATGCTTAGGGAATTTACTCGAGGCTTAAGATGATTTTTTCAATTTCTGCATCTTCTCCCAATGGATCGTAATGCGATTTAAGATTCGAGCCAAAAAGTCGGGCTAATGATTGCCAAAAAAATGCATTCAAATTTCCTTTTAAATCTTGTAAAACTTTATAACTCGTATTACCTGTTTGTCTATCGATTAACTTAATTAATATTCTACCTTGAGTAACCGTTAACTTTTTAAGCTCTGCCTCAAACTTTTCCATAATCTCCTTTTCAGTTTTTTCCACCAAAGCTTTCTGAACACGCTTATCATCGGTCATCGAAAGTTCTTTTTCCAACTGTTTAAATTTTACACCAGCAAGCTTTGCGTATGGCCAGACTTTAATTACATCTCTTCTTAGTTTGGTATATTTTATTTGTGCACGTTTCGATTTAAAAATTCTCTCGGAATAAATATTTACCATGGGTAGATATGCAAAGGGTATGGTATCGCCATTGATCACAATGGCTTGAACAACTAATGTGTCGTTTTTACCAAAATTCACCTGTGCATAAACACTTTTTACTGAAAATAGTGTTATTAATACACTGAATATGAATGAAGTTTTGAACAATTTCATTTTTCTATATAACCAAATATCACGATTATTATTATTTTTCGAACATAAAAAGCACGATTTTTTTTAAATTTAGGACATGCAACAGCATATAGACATAGAAGCAGAAAAGAAGGAAATTCAAAAGCGATATAGGGCATTGCTTAAAGCGTGTAAGCCTACTATGCAGAAAGGTGACAAGCGTCAAATTCGCATTGCTTTTGAAATGGCTGTAGATGCCCATAAAAACATGAGGCGTAAATCGGGTGAACCATATATTTACCACCCCATTGCTGTAGCTCAAATTGCAGCAGAAGAAATAGGTCTTGGAACTACATCGATCTGTTGCGCCCTATTACACGATGTGGTGGAAGATACGCAAGTTACATTAGAAGATATAGAAAGAGAGTTTGGTAAAAAAGTAGCAAATATTATTGATGGCTTGACAAAAATCTCTGGGGTCTTTGACCAAACGAGTTCAATACAAGCTGAGAATTTTAGGAAAATGCTACTCACCCTTGCAGATGATGTTAGGGTAATTTTAATAAAATTAGCGGACCGACTTCACAACATGCGGACCTTGGACAGTATGCCTAGGGATAAGCAATTAAAAATCTCTTCGGAAACCATTTACTTGTATGCACCGCTTGCACATCGACTTGGCCTATATGCGATTAAATCGGAGCTCGAAGATTTGTCGATGAAGTACACCGAATCGAGCACCTACAAATTTATTGCGCAAAAACTAAACGAAACAAAAACAGAACGAACAAAATTTATTAATGAATTCATAAAACCTCTAAAAGAAGAACTAACAAAACAAGGGCTTCAGTCCGAATTATTTGGTCGGCCCAAGTCAATACATTCTATTTGGAAAAAAATGAAATCCAAAGGAATTCCTTTTGAAGAAGTCTACGATTTATTTGCAATTAGAGTCATATTGGACTCTAGCCCCGATCAAGAGAAAGCCGATTGTTGGAAAGCGTATTCTATTGTTACCGATCAATACATTCCAAATCCCGACCGATTAAGAGATTGGATATCATCGCCAAAAGGTAATGGTTATGAATCTTTACACACCACGGTAATGGGACCTAATGGTAAATGGGTGGAAGTACAAATTCGTACAAAACGAATGAATGAGATCGCGGAAAAAGGCTTTGCAGCACATTGGAAATACAAAGAACAGAGTAACGAAAGCGGATTGGATCAATGGATTCAGAAAGTACGTGAGGTATTAACCAGTACAGAAGCGAATGCATTAGACTTCTTAGATGATTTTAAAATGAATTTATTCTCCGATGAAATTTTCATTTTCACCCCTAAAGGTGACTTAATGAAATTGCCATTCGGAGCCACAGCTCTCGATTTCGCTTTTGAAATACATACCGACCTTGGAAGTAAGTGTATAGGAGCTAAAGTAAATCATAAATTAGTGCCCCTTTCACATAAATTACAAAATGGAGATCAGGTAGAAGTAATCACATCGGAAAAACAAAAACCTAAAGATGATTGGCTCAATTTTGTCATCACATCCAAAGCCAAAGCAAAAATCAAATCGGCATTAAAGGAATACAAAGTAAAGATTGCAGAAGAGGGTAAGGAAATCCTAGAGCGCAAACTCAAAAGTCTGAAAATCAACAACAATATTCAGACAATTAATAAACTTACCATGTACTTCGGTTTGCCTAGCACCATCGAACTACATTACAAAATTGCCAAGGGCGAAATTGATATGAAGGAACTTCGTGAGTATCAATTGGCAGAAAAGAAACCTACACAGAAGAATCCAGAAAAGATAGAGAAAGATTCGCTCGACAAATACATCAAACAAATCAAGAGTAAGGACTCAGACATTTTAGTAATTGGGGAGGATTTACACAAAATCGACTATAAATTGGCACCCTGCTGTAATCCTATTCCGGGCGACGATGTTTTTGGGTTCATCACCATCAACGAAGGCATCAAAATACATAGAACGAATTGTCCGAATGCAATTAAGTTGATGTCGAACTTCGGCTACCGCATTGTAAAAGCTAAATGGACAGGTCAAAAGGAAATTGTATTCTTGACAGGTATACGAATAACTGGGACCGATGATGTGGGGGTTGTGAATAACATCACTAAAGTGGTATCCAACGATTTTAAGGTAAATATGCGTTCCATCACGGTTGATTCAGAAGATGGGATATTCGAAGGAACGATGATGGTTTATGTTAATGATACATCCCATTTAGATACCTTGCTAAAAAAACTGAAACAAGTAAATGGTGTTATTTCTGTAACCCGCTTTGATACTAACACTGCTAGTGTTTAAAACTAAATGCTGCAAGCATATGGTAATCATGAATAATTAATTAATTTTGAGGCTGTATAAGGGAACGAAATGTCAACAAACGAAACCATTGAAAGTGTAAAAAAAATCTTTGAAGCTTATCTAGAAAGCAGAAGTTTGAGGAAAACCCCTGAACGATTTGCCATTCTCGAAGAAATTTATTCAAGGAACGATCATTTCGATGTAGAATCGCTCTACATTCATATGAAAAACAGAAAATACAGGGTAAGTAGAGCTACTGTTTATAATACCTTAGAGCTGTTACTTTCGTGTGACTTGGTTACAAAACACCAGTTTGGTAAAAATATGGCTCAGTTTGAAAAGTCTTTTGGCTACAAACAACACGACCATATTATTTGCGTGGATTGTGGGAAAGTGGTTGAATTTTGTGATCCTAGAATCCAGCAAATTCAAAGCATGATGGGCGATTTATTGAAATTTAATATAACGCATCATTCCCTAAACCTTTATGGCTCATGTTCTAGGCTTAAAGATGATGGTAAATGTGAATCTTATAACAATCAAAATACAGTTAAACAACAAAAAGACTAGAATTATATTATGCGAGTGGATGTTTTATTAGGCTTACAATGGGGAGATGAAGGGAAAGGAAAAATCGTTGATGTGTTATGTCCACAGTACGATTTAATTGCGCGTTTTCAAGGAGGGCCTAATGCGGGTCATACATTAGAATTTGACGGAAAAAAATATGTATTAAATACAATTCCATCTGGAGTTTTCAATCCTAAAACCCTTAATCTTATTGGTAATGGAGTGGTAATTGACCCAGTAATCTTCAAGAAGGAAATCGATAAACTTAGAGAAAACGGATACGATCCAATCGCAAATGGAAAACTAGTTATCGCAAAAAAAGCACATCTAATTCTTCCTACACATAGACTTTTAGATGCTGCATCGGAATTACGAATGGGTAATTCTAAAATTGGATCTACTTTAAAAGGAATTGGTCCAACCTATCAAGATAAAATTGGTAGAAGTGGATTACGCGTAGGTGATACACTTATGCCAGACTTTAAGGAAAAGTACCAGAAGTTATTGGCAAAGCATTTGGAAATTCTTTCACACTACGACATCGACACAAATATTTCAGAATACGAAACCCAATGGTTTGAAGGTATTGAATTACTTAAGTCGATGGTGCAAGTAGATTCCGAACATCTTGTAAATAACTACCTGAAAGAAGGTAAAAAAGTTTTAGCAGAAGGAGCTCAAGGTACTCTTCTAGATATCGACTTCGGTTCGTATCCTTATGTTACTTCATCGAATACTACAACAGCAGGTGCTTGTACTGGATTAGGCGTTGCACCTTCCAAAATAGGTGGTGTAATCGGAATTTTCAAAGCATATTGCACTCGAGTTGGCGGTGGCCCCTTCCCTACTGAATTGGATAACGATATAGGTGAAGAATTAAGAAGAATAGGTCATGAATTTGGTGCAACCACTGGAAGACCAAGAAGATGTGGATGGATCGATTTACCTGCATTAAAATATGCAATTTTGTTAAACGGAGTTACCGAATTGGTGATGACCAAGGCCGATGTGTTGAGTGGTTTTGAGAAGATCAAAGTTTGTACCCATTATAAGTGGAATGGTGAAGTAATCGACTATATGCCATTTGATATTTTAAGCATACAGCCTGAACCAATATGGCATGAATTAGATGGATGGAAAGAAGATTTAACAAGCATTACCGATAAAAATCAGTTACCTGTGAAGCTTATGGAGTACATCCAATATCTTGAAAAAGAATTAAATGTCCCTATTAAATATTTATCGGTCGGTCCAGATCGAGTACAAACATTAATTATGAAATAAATTTATGTTCAAAATTACTGTCACCGAAGAGCTGAAAGAAAAACTCATTCGCTGGGCCGATAGTAATTTTGAACAAATTTGTGTTTTAGACTCGAACAATTATAAGGATCCACTCTCGGAGATTCAATGGGAATTATCTTTCTCAGCAATTCGTAAAATTGAACTTCAGTCGACCGACAATGCTTTTGATTTACTTAAAGAATTCTATAATTCTAGTAATAAAAAATTATACGGCTTTTTCTCATACGATCTAAAAAATGACGTAGAGAAACTTGTTTCCAATCATAACCCTGAAATCGATTTCCCGGAATTATTTTTTTATGAAGCGGAACACGTTATTTCTCAAATCGACGATCAATTAATATCTGAAACCTTTGATTTTTCAATACTTCCAGAACACATCGATATTTCATCAACATCATCATCGAATCAGCAATCTTTAGAAATCAAGCAACACTGTACAAAGTCCGAATACATCGAAACAATAAAAAAACTAAAAGAGCATATTTACAATGGTGACATTTATGAAATCAATTATTGTATTCCTTTTAGTGTATATAACTTTAACAAAGACCTTATTAGCACTTATTTCAAACTGAATCAGTTATCTCCTAACCCTTTTACTTGTTTGTTAAAAAACAACTCGCAATATATTGTTTCCGCTAGCCCAGAGCGATTCCTAAGATTAAAAGCAAACAAGTTGTATTCTCAACCTATTAAAGGCACTAAAAAGCGTAGTTCTAATATAGAAAAGGACAGAGAAGAGCTTCTTAATGATGAAAAGGAACGAGCAGAAAATGTAATGATTGTAGACCTTGTTCGAAATGATTTGAAGAAAGTTGCAATTAAAGGTAGTATTCAAGTTGATGAATTATTTGGTATATACACATTTCCTCAACTGCATCAAATGATTAGCACTATATCGGCACAAGCCAATCCTAACTTGCATGTTGTAGATTATATCAAATCATGCTTCCCAATGGGTTCAATGACTGGAGCTCCCAAATTAAGAGCGATGCAATTAATTGAACAATATGAAGTATTCAGGAGATCGGCATTTTCGGGTGCTCTAGGTTACTTCGATTTGAATCATGGTAATTTCGACTTCAACGTATTAATTCGAAGCCTATTTATAGACAAAAAAACTCAATCACTTACATTTAGTGTAGGAAGCGCAATCACCTACGATTCCATTGCTGAAAAGGAATATGATGAATGCTTGTTAAAATCCTCAGCAATACAAAAGATTTTAAATTGAGTTAACATATAAACTACAATTTTCTGACAAACTAATTGATACCAAATAGGTTCTAGTTGTAAATACCTGACCTATGAAATGGATGGTAGAATCAAATATATTTTTAAATAAAAAAGGCCGATAAATTATCGGCCTTTCTATACAATTTTTATTTAATAATTACTTTTTCGGTCTTCTTTATTCCGTTTACATTTAGTTGAATAAAATACATTCCAGATTTTAATTCATTATTAGTATTAAGATCGAAAGTCTGTTTACCCGAAGTAGATGCACCTGTATAAATATTCTTTACTTCTCTTCCTAAAACATCATACAAAGCAAGATTTATATTAGCATTTTGAACCAAGAAGAATGATATTGTAGTGTTCGATTCAAATGGATTTGGAGCAATGTTTAAATTTAAATTGTTTAATATGAAATCTTCGATACCAGTAGCAACTGTAATTGCAATATTATCGATGTACATATTATTTCCAGGTCCACTATTCGTAGCTCTGAACCTAACATAGGCATTATTTTCATTCGTATAATTATCCAATGCAATCTCTACTGTTTCCCATTGATCCAATGTGCTTGGGACAAATTGTGAAGTTGTGGTATTAGCGCTAGCTAATGCAGATCCCGACTTATTAAATAAGTTTGAGAATGACACGCCACAATTTCTAGAAAATGAAACCAATAAATTATCGTTTGACAAGGACGTTCTCTGTGCATATGAATAATTGAAGGTTAACTTTGGAGAAGTTGTTCCAACAAAATTCAAAGTTGGTAGATAGAACTCGTTCGACTGTCCATCTGAAATACCAAAATATTTCATTGAAACAGAATTGCTAGAATTATACCCAGCGTTCGTTACTAATTCCCAATCTTTTGAATTATTACCTGAATTCACTAAGGTTGTATTGAACACATTTGCATCTTCCATATCAACAGAGTAAGGATAAGGCACAGTTGCTTCACTCTCGAAAACTCGCATATAATCCGATTTAATAATGCTATCGACACCTCCTGCACTTGTGACCTTCAACTTAACATCATATCTTCCTGCATTTGGATATTGAATAATTGGATTTGCCGATGTAGAAGTACTTGGTACACCGCCTTCAAAAGTCCATTCATATGAAGTAATATCGGCATTGTAGCTACCATCATTAAATACAGCAGATCCACCCGAACAAATTTCTCTTTTTCTATGAAAATCAGCAACTGGAACACATGGTGTAGCTGAATATCCATCATTAGTTCCTGTAGCTATTAGGTTTGCAGATGAATATAAATTATTCCTTCCATTGGTCGAAGAATTCCATACTGCGTCCATTCTATTTTTCTGACCATTCGAAAACATATTTTGACATTCTCCATTGGTATAGTCCATGTAGTTTTCTGTCATTTCAATTACGTTTCCAGAAACGCAGGTAGAAACTTTATTTTTAGGGCAACCTGAATTATCTAAGAAATGTGGAGGTGTATCTGCAACTTGATCATTTCCACATTGAGTATCGCCCCAAATATGTCTTAAGTTTAAAGAGTGTCCAATTTCGTGGGTCAATGTTCTACCATAATTACTAAAAGTAGTTGTATTACCAGTAACGCTAGCTTTAAGCAATACACCATCGGTTAGGTTACTACCTCCTGGAAACTGAGACCTACCCAAAACTACTCCACCTGGTTGGTTGGTTGAAATGGTTTCAACAACCCAAACGTTAAAGTACTTGTTGTTTGGCCATCTGCTTAATGCTTTAATATTATCGTCTGCATTAAACGTTAAATCGGTTTTAACTCTTACGATACCATCTGTACAATTTCCATTGGGGTCTATTTTTGCTAATCGGAATTCGATATCGCAATTCGCTGCAATTGACTTATAAATTGGATTTGTTTCATTAGTATCAGCATTCATTCGTTGAAAATCCTTATTTAATATTTCAACTTGCTCCAGGATTCTTTCTTTAGAAATATTCTCAGGTCCACCATTGTGAAAAACGTGAAATACAATTGGTATTACACGACGAACTCTTTGAGACTTATTCGAAGAATTGTTAATGCTTTGTAAGTATTCAGCAGTTTGACGTTCTAATTCTGCACTGTTTTTTACAAACTCTGGATCTAACATTTGAACTTCTCGCATGTATTTATCGGTCTCACAGCGAATAACTTTTACGTTATCCTGAGATTTAGCAATAAATGCCGAAGCGCCTATTAACAAGGCTGTAAAGTAAATTTTTATATTCATTTTTTTCATAATTCTATGTCCTTACATGCAAAAACTCTACCAAACTAGCTGGAGCGTTTAAAAATATTTGCTTTTGATTCCTTGCCCTTTAAGAGCCTTTCTATATTTTTCTGATGTGTAAACATCACGAGGATGCATACAGATATGGCAAATAACAACTGGGTTTTTGTTGTTGTTTCGTTAAAAAAGAGAATAATTATCACAGGGAACATAAAGCTTGCTAGCATGGAACTTAAGGATACATATCGTGTAATAAGCAATGATACTACAAAGACCAAACATGCATACATAGATGCTTGAGGATGTACGGCTATAATCATTCCAAAAAGAGTCGCAATACCTTTTCCTCCCCTAAAACCGGCGAATATTGGGAAGATATGACCAACAACGGCTGTAATTCCAAGTACTAATTGAAAATTTGCAAACTGAACAGTCCCTGGCGTATAATTCCCCACAAAATAAACAAGATTCGTGGCTGTAAATCCCTTTAATACATCAATAATTAGTACAGGTATTCCTGCTTTCTTTCCTAAAATTCGAAATGTATTGGTGGCACCGGCATTTCCACTTCCATATTCGCGTACATCAATCCCATATACTGCCTTTCCTAACCAAATTGCAGTAGGAATGGATCCGTATAGATAAGAGATTAATAGAGCGATAGATGTACTAAAGGATAACATTGGCTGATTCCAAAATTAACATTTTAAAGATATAATACTAGAATTTGTTAATCAAAAGGCTTTTAAACTAAGATCCAATGACTTAACAGAGTGGGTCAATGCACCCATCGATATACAATCAACCCCACATAACGCATATTCTCTAACGTTTTCAATCGTAATCCCTCCCGATGCTTCAACTTCTATTGTTCCATTTACCATTGAAACTGCTGTTTTAATGTCCTCAAAACTATAATTGTCTAACATCACTCTAAAGAACCCGCCTTCCTCTAATGCCTCCTTCAATTCAGATAAATTCCTAGTTTCAATTTCTATTGGAATATTTTTTTGAATCTTTTTCAAATAGTTCTTTGCGTTAACCAAGGCATTTTTTATCCCACCTGCATAATCAACATGATTGTCTTTTATAAGAATCATATCGTAGAGGCCAAATCGATGATTAAATCCACCTCCAATTAGAACTGCTTCTTTTTCGAGAAATCTCAAACCTGGTGTGGTTTTGCGGGTATCTAATATCTTACATTTCGTATCGGCTACTAATTGTACGATCTTATTTGTTATGCTAGCAATTCCCGACATTCTTTGCATAACATTTAATACTAAACGCTCTGCAATTAAAATTGAATGTACACTGCCATACACCTTTAGGACGATATCGCCTACTACTACTTTTTCAGAATCTTTCTTGAATAATTCTACTTTTAACTGAGGATCAACTTTTTTAAAGATTTCTAGAGCTACATCTACACCAGCTAAAATCCCATTCTCTTTTACCAACAGTTGAGCTTTACTTTCAATGCCTAAGGGTATTGTTGATAATGAAGTGTGATCACCTTCACCCACATCTTCTATTAAAGCTCTTTCTACAAAGGCTTCTAGTTCCAATCTTGAATGTATCATATCTAAAAAACAAATATAGAAAAATGCTAATGATTATTAGACATTACAAGTGTTTTAAAGAAATTATAGAATGATTATTTATTATTTACGCTCTTGTTCAAATCGCATTTCTTGAATCAATAGGTTACCATCAACTTGCTTAAGAATAAAGAATATCCTAAACCTTCCTGCCGATGTTTCTAACTGACCAATTGTAAATTTAACTTGCTCAGAGCTTGGGGTATTTTTATATAGAATTTGAAAGTCTCTAGGATCAAATTTACCGAAGAAATCTTTCATGACCATTTCTGCTTGTGATTTGCTATACACATTCGATTGGTCCATTAAATTAATTTCAACTTTAGAAGTGAAATGCTTCGCCAATAAACGATGATCTGCAGTTTTAAAGGAAATTACAACATCTTCCAATAATTCTGCTTGGGCAAAAACATTCGTGAATAAGCTTAAAAATAAAAGTATAGTTAGTTGTAGTCGCTTCATTTTAATCTTTGGGCAATTATTATACACTAAAAACTGTGCCAATGATTACGAATAAATATATTTGTACATGAAAAGTTCTAAAATCGCTTTAATAATACTTGATGGTTGGGGTTTGGGTACTAACAAAAATGCCGATGCAATACAGCATGCAAACACCCCATTTATCAATTCCTTATACACTAAATATCCTCATTCTAAATTAGTTGCATCGGGTGAAGCAGTTGGTCTACCTGAAGGACAAATGGGAAATTCGGAAGTAGGCCACCTTACTATTGGCTCTGGTAGAGTTATTTTTCAAGAATTGGTTAAAATAAATAAAGCGTGTTTAAACGGCGAATTAGCAAGTAATTCAACCCTTATAGAAGCTCTAAATTACGCTAAAAAACAATCAAAAAATGTACATTTTATTGGACTCGTATCCGATGGTGGTGTGCATTCACATATCAATCACCTCAAGAGTTTATGTGATATTGCTACATCGGCACAAGTTCAAAACGTTTTCATACATGCCTTCCTAGATGGTAGAGATACCGATCCCAAAAGTGGATGGAATTATTTGAACGAATTAATGCAACATAATTCCAACGTAAAAAATACGGCGAAACTTTCGAGTGTAATAGGACGTTATTATGCAATGGATAGAGACCAACGATGGGAAAGAGTAAAAGTAGCTTATGACCTATTGGTGAATGGAATCGGAGAAAAATCTAACAATATTTTAACTAGCATTCAAGAAAAATATCATTCGGGTATTACTGATGAATTTATGTCGGCCATTGCCTTGGAACACCATGAAAACATTAAGGAGGGCGATGTAGTGCTTTGCTTTAATTTCCGTACCGATAGAGGTAGGGAAATTACTCAAGCTTTAACTCAGAAAGATTTACATGAACACAATATGCATAAATTGAATCTGCATTATGTGACGATGACTAATTACGACGATTCATTTGAAAATGTAAAGGTGATTTTCGAAAAAGATAATCTAAACAACACACTTGGCGAAGTACTTGCAAACAATGGGCTTTCACAGATAAGGATAGCAGAGACAGAGAAATATCCACACGTTACTTTTTTCTTTTCAGGTGGACGAGAGAAAGAGTTTGATAATGAAAAAAGAATATTAATTCCATCACCCAAAGTAGCAACATACGATTTGCAACCAGAAATGAGTGCCAATGGGATTGCCGATGCTATTGTTGAAGAATTGAAAAATGAACAGACGAATTTCATTTGTTTGAATTTCGCAAACCCCGACATGGTGGGACATACAGGAGTTTTTGAAGCAGTGGTTAAAGCAGTTGAAACCGTTGATGCCTGTGCTGAACGAGTTATTACTACCGGTTTATCGCATGGTTATTCGTTTATAGTAATTGCAGATCATGGGAATGCCGACTATATGTTGAACGAAGACGGTACTCCTAATACCGCCCACTCTACCAACCTTGTACCATGCATACTAATCGATCAAAACAATTTCAAAATTCAGAACGGTGGATTGGCCGATATTGCTCCTACCATTTTGGACTTAATGCAGATTGAAGTACCCAAAGAAATGAATGGCAAAAGTTTATTAATAAAATAAATGAGAATTTTTATTATTTCAATACTTTCTATCTTGCTTGTAGCTTGTTCGAAACCATCGAAAAACAATACGAATAAGAAATATGACTTCGATATTCAATCTGAAATCGACATACAAATTTCTTTATTAAATCAGAACAAAAAGTATTGTAAGTCATTCATCAAAAATGAACGATCGCAAGAATCCATAGATATTGATATCAATGAAATTCAAAAGGTTTTCATTGGATTAAAAGAGTACGATATCAACAAACCTGCATTACAAAACACTTATCAAACGATTCAAACAGATTCTTCTGTGTTGTATTCGAGTAAAGAAAAAACCTATATAAAAAGTGTAAGCATCATTTCGAATAAGGATACGAAACACATTATCATCGAAATTGAGAACAATAACAATTTATTTAATTTGAATAAGCGCATCGATTGGCATGTTAACCATTCTTTAACAATTCATTCGTATAAAAAAGTAAAAGCAATGGAGGCCGATGAGTTTAGTATACATTACGATTTAACCGCTAATTGCGCTAAGGCCGAATCTATTGATTCCACAGGCATTTGACACGATTTATTCACACATACATAGATCAATGTTTTATTTGAAACATACCTCGATTTAAATATTGAAAGTTCAGATGCCGATGTAGAATAATAAATTGTTATTCCTGCAGAAATCTTAGAATGCATTTCTAAAAACATCTCATTAGCTCGCGCTCCTACAATTACAATTTCAATTTTAGGATTCAAATGATATAACATACCATTGAACCAATTTGAATAAGACAATGGATATCTTTTCGTTTGCTCTATAATAGAGAACAACATATTTTCTGCAATTTCTTCGTATTCAATGTTTGCAAATACAGCCGACAACTTATATAAATTCATCATCATTACAGAGTTCGATGATGGTATTACACTATCGTAAAATTCTTGTTTTCGTGCAACTAAATTCTCGGAATGATTGGAAGTATACCAGAACAAACCCGATTGTTCGTCCATAAAATTCTCAATGGAATAATTTGTTAAGCGTTTTGCTTCCACTATAAATTTCTCATTGCTGCTTATTTCAAACAACTTTATTAAAGCTTCAATATAGAATGCATAATCGTCGAAAAAAGCTGGAATCTTTGACTCTCCTTTTTTATAGGAGCGATACAATTTACCATCTTGCATTAATTTATTTGAAATAAATTGCTCTAATTCTAATGCTTCTTGTAAATAAACTTCCATTCCCTCAACAGTATAAGCCTCACAAAAAGCCTTTAAAAGTAATGCATTCCAAGCACATAACTGTTTGTCATCCAATCCTGGTCGCACACGTTTTTCTCTGTATTGAAATAAAATTTGATTCAGTTCCTTTATCTTTTTTCTAATTGAAAATTCATCCATAGAATATTTTTGAATCAATTCATCCATAGAATTTAACTCAAATAAATTGTTCAATCCATGTTCAAAATTGCCCTCTTCAGTTATCTGATAAAAGTCCATGTAAAGTGATGCATCGACATTCAAAACCTCTCTAATTTCTGCAGCAGTCCAACAATAAAACTTACCCTCCTGCCCTTCCGAATCGGCATCCAATGCCGAGTAAAAGCCTTTATCTATTGGGTTTTTGAGTTCTCTTAGACAAAAATTTATACAGGATTCAAAAGTATTTTTATGTAGATCGATGTGATAGCGCTTATATGCTTTAGCATACAGACTTATAATCTGTGCTTGGTCGTAAAGCATTTTTTCGAAGTGAGGAATTTTCCAATATGCATCAACGGAATATCTATAAATTCCTCCTCCAATTTGATCGTAGATTCCTTTGCTGGCAATATTTTTAAAGCTCAGCTGTAAATACTTGTTGAGTTTTTCATCATGAGTAGAATGTAAATAATTCAAAAGAAAATCGAAATTGCTAGGGACAGGGAATTTCGGTGCCGACTGAGTTCCACCAAAGTCTTGGTCTAAATAGCGCTGCCAATTTTTATAAATTTCATCTAAATCATTTTTGTTAAACGTTCTATCATTCGATCGTTCAGTTATTAATTCCATTCTTCGCACACCCTGAATTAACTTATCGGCATAATCCAATAACTCTTCAGGTTTATTCCTATACATTGCAGCAATATTGCTTAAAATATTTATCCAATCGCTTTTCTTAAAATAAGTTCCCCCATAAATCGGCCGCTGATCGGGTAACAAAATACAATTCAATGGCCAGCCACCCGTTCCATTCATCAATTGCAACGCACCCATATAAATTTGGTCAATGTCGGGACGCTCTTCTCGATCCACTTTAATATTTACATATAGCGCGTTCATGACTTCAGCAACTTCAGTATCTTCAAATGACTCGTGTTCCATTACATGACACCAATGACAAGCGGAGTAACCAATACTCAAAACAATTAATTTGTTTTCATCTTTCGCTTTTTGCAAAGCCTCTTGAGACCAAGGATACCAGTCGACCGGATTATGTGCATGTTGCAATAAATAGGGTGATGTTTCTTTAATTAAATGATTCGTATATTCAGGTTTATGTTGATTCATAAAAAAATATTTATTATAAAGATATTTAAATTAATTTTAGCCTACGAACATACGAACCTACGAACACACGAGCATACGAACCTACGAACCTACGAACATGACCTTCCTCGACATCATCGAAATCCTTGGAACCTTTGCCTTCGCATTATCTGGAGCATTCTCTGCAATGCGAAAACGCTTAGATGTATTTGGTGTTTTAATCATCACTTTTGTAACTGCAATTGGTGGTGGAACGATTAGGGATTTGTTGATTGGAAGTACACCTGTAGCTTGGCTTTTGGATCTTGAAATTATTAGCACCATAATTACCGCCTATTTTATGGCTCTGTTTTTTTTAACAAAACTAATTCGATGGCAAAAAATAATTTTCTGGTTCGATTCAATTGGACTTGCAGTCTTCTGTATGGTGGCCATAGAGAAAGCCATATCGTTTGAATTGCATCCCATTGTTTGTATAGCCTTAGGTACCGTTACAGGTTGTTTTGGAGGAATACTTAGAGATGTTATTTTGAATGAGATTCCATACATTTTCAGAAAAGATATTTATGCATCGGCTTGTATCGCAGGCGGTCTAATATTTTTCAGTTTGAACGCATTGAACATGCATACAGGCACTGCGGCATGGATTGCAGGCATTAGCATCGTAGCCATTCGATTCTTTAGCAATTACTTTGATTGGCGCTTACCTTTGATATACGTAGCAAACAAAAAGAGCAAGTAAAATTTACTTGCTCTTGAATTTTTTACTTACTTAATTCTGCAAAATATTTATGAAACAAAGGAATGGTTTCTATTCCTTTGTAGTAATTGAACAAACCGTAATGTTCGTTTGGTGAATGTAATGCATCCGAATCCAAACCAAATCCCATTAATACCGATTTCAATCCTAATTCTTTTTCGAACAATGCAACGATTGGAATACTACCACCTCCTCTAGTTGGAATTGGCTTCTTACCATATGTTTGTTCCATCGCTTTACTTGCCGCTTGAAAAGCAACAGAATCGGTAGGTGTTAAGACCGGCTCTCCACCGTGATGTGGTCTAACTTCCACTTTTACCGATGCAGGTGCAATGGATTCAAAATGTTTCTTAAATAAAGCAGTGATTTTATCAGAATTTTGATTCGGCACCAAGCGCATAGAAATTTTAGCAAAAGCTTTTGAAGGTAAAACTGTTTTCGCACCTTCACCTGTATATCCGCCCCAAATTCCGTTTACGTCTAAGGTTGGTCGAATACCTGTTCTTTCAATTGTAGAATATCCTTTTTCTCCCCACACATCGGCAATATCTAAATCTTTTTTATACTCGTTAATATCGAAAGGTGTCTTAGCCATTTCTTCTCTATCGCTTGCAGATACTTCCAACACATCATCATAGAAACCTGGAATGGTAATATGATTGTTTTCATCGTGCATAGAAGCAATCATTTTTGAAAGAATGTTAATTGGGTTTGCAACTGCTCCACCATAAACACCAGAATGTAAATCGCGATTTGGACCTGTAACTTCTACTTCCACATAACTCATACCTCTTAGCCCGCAATCAATCGATGGAATATCGTTTGCAATAATAGAAGTATCCGAGATCAGCACTACATCGGCCTTCAAACGATTTTTATTATTTTTCACAAAAGTTCCTAAGTTAGAAGAACCCACTTCTTCTTCACCTTCAATCATGAATTTCACATTGCAAGCAACCGTGTTGGTTTGCATCATCAATTCGAAGGCTTTGATGTGCATGTACACCTGGCCTTTATCGTCGCATGCGCCACGAGCAAAAATTGCACCGTCTGGATGAATCGCAGTTTTTCTGATGGTTGGTTCAAATGGAGGAGTTTCCCATAATTCCAATGGTGTAGCAGGCTGAACATCGTAATGTCCGTACACTAAAACCGTAGGTAATGCGGGGTCGATCATTTTCTCTCCATAAACAATTGGATAACCATCCGTTTTGCAAACTTCCACTTTATCTGCACCCGCTGCAATCAATTTATCTTTAACGAATTCTGCAGTCTTATGTACATCTGCAGCATAAGCCGAATCGGCTGAAATTGAAGGGATTTTCAAAAAATCAAAAAGCTCGTTCAAGAAACGATCTTTGTTGGTATCTATATAATTTTTAATGTGTTCCATACGGTCAAATATAGAATTATTTAATAGAAAATAACGATAATTTTTGTTCAGATTTTGAGCTTAGAAATGTGTAAAACTTAATTAATTTAAAGGCTAAATTTTATTATTTTTGTTTGATAGAGGAAGCGGGAATGTCTACATATTTAGAGCAATTAAATCCGCAGCAAAGAGCTGCAGTGGAGAATTTGAATGGGCCCATGATGATAGTGGCCGGTGCTGGTTCGGGTAAAACAAGAGTTATTACATATAGAATTGCACACATGATCAACAATGGCGTTGATCCTTTTAGCATTTTGGCTTTAACCTTTACCAATAAGGCTGCAAGTGAAATGCGACATAGGATTACATCCATTGTAGGTCCGCATGCAAAAAACATTTGGATGGGTACTTTCCACTCGGTGTTCGCTCGTATTTTAAGAATGGAAGCCGATAAAATTGGATATCCTGCGAATTTTACCATTTACGATAAAGACGATGCAAAATCGCTTATCAAGACGATTCTAAAAGAACAAAATCTCGATGAAAAAAATTACAATCCGAATCATGTAATGCATCGGATTTCTAGTGCAAAAAATAATTTAATCTCAGCGAAAGAATACAACGAAAACGATCAAATACAAGCCGAAGATTTTTCATTAGGCAAGGGTAAAATCGGATACATCTATTCCTTATACACTAATAGATGCGAACGTGCGGGAGCAATGGACTTCGACGATCTACTTTTTAAAACCAATATACTTTTAAGAGATTATCCAGAAGTATTACACAAATACCAGCATAAGTTTAAATACATAATGGTGGATGAGTATCAAGATACTAACTACGCGCAGTATTTAATTGTTAAAAAGCTGGCAGCAATTAATGAAAACATCTGCGTAGTGGGCGACGATGCTCAAAGTATTTATGCTTTCCGTGGTGCCAACATTAAAAATATTTTAAACTTCGAAAAAGATTATCCCGATTTAAAAGTTTTCAAACTCGAAGAGAATTATAGATCCACACAAAATATTGTAAACGTTGCCAATGCAATTATAGCAAACAACCAAGACCAAATTAAAAAGAATGTTTTTTCATCTAAAGAAGCGGGTGAAAAAATCTCTTTACTCAAAGCCTTTACCGACAATGAAGAAGGGAAACTAGTTGCAGAGTCCATCATACAAGCAAAAGCAAATAATAATTTATTGCATAAAGATTTTGCCATCCTGTACAGAACCAACTCTCAATCGAGAGCCATGGAAGAAGCACTAAGAAAATTAAATATCCCTTATAAAATTTATGGTGGCCTCTCCTTCTATCAACGTAAGGAAATCAAAGACCTCATCGCCTATTTCAGAATTTCTGTAAATCATGCCGATGAAGAAGCGTTTAAGCGAGTGATTAACTATCCGGTACGAGGTATCGGCAAGACAAGTTTGGATAAGCTGATCTTATTGGCCGATGAGCAGAAATTAAGTCTTTGGCAGGTTGCAGAACAAGCCGTTCAATTGATTGGAGGAAAATCAGGGCAAAGCATCGACCAGTTTGTTACAATGATTAAAAGTTTTGCGGTGCTTATCAAAAATCAGAATGCTTTTGACGCTGCTTCGCACATCGCTAAACAAAGCGGATTGTTAAAAGAGTTGTACGAAGACAAATCGGTCGAAGGTTTGAATCGATACGAAAACATACAAGAATTGTTAAATGGTATTAAAGAATTTTCTGAACGCGACGATATTGAGTCGACGAGCTTAGATGTGTTCCTACAAGATGTAGCCTTGCTAACAGGCGATGAATCACAAAAGGATGAGGACAAAGATCATGTATCCTTGATGACCATTCATAGCGCCAAGGGACTTGAATTTCCACATGTGTATGTTGTGGGATTAGAAGAAAACCTATTCCCTTCACAAATGTCATTGCATTCGAGAAGTGATTTGGAAGAGGAGCGCCGATTGTTTTATGTTGCCATTACGCGGGCTGAGAAAAAACTGACGCTTTCCTATGCCATATCCAGATACAAATGGGGAACGCCCACATCGGCAGACCCTAGTAGATTTCTAGAAGAGATTGACCCAAAATATTTAGAAGTAAATTATTTACAAAAGCCGCTTCAGGGAAATACTTTTTTCGATAACGATAGAAACGATTACAATAAAATCTCAGGTAAACCCAAACCAATGATGCAAAGCAGTGTTGCAAAGGTGTTTAATCATGTTCCGAGTGCCGACTTTAGCCCATCAAACCCAACGGAGATACGTGTGGGAATGGAGGTTGAGCATCAGAAGTTTGGCTTTGGGAAGGTTGTGGAAATGGAAGGCAGCAGTGGCGACATGAAGACTACAATACTGTTTAAAGAAGCGGGTAAAAAACAATTGTTATTAAAATTTGCTAAATTGCGCATTGTAAATGAGTAAAATGAATATTAAAAAATATACAGACACCAATATTCCTTTTGATTATAATACCACACGTCAGCATTTGATTTATGCTGAATACGGTAGAAATATTCAGAACATGGTGAAATATATAAAGACCCTTGAAAGCAAGGAGGAGCGCAACAAACATGCGCAAGCGGTGATTGATTTAATGGGGTTCTTGAACCCACATTTAAGAGATGTTGCGGATTTTAAGCATAAGCTCTGGGATCATTTGTTCATCATAGCGGATTTCGATTTAGACGTAGATTCGCCCTATCCTATTCCTTCTAGAGAGTCTTTAGATACTAAGCCCAAGAAAATTCCTTATCCTTCCGATAAGATCTCGTACAAGCATTATGGTAAAACAGTAGAGTTGATGATCGAAAAAGCCAGGAATATTGAGGAAGAAGATCGTAAGGCTGCCATGGTAGCACAGATAGCTAATTTCATGAAGATGTCTTATGTTACCTGGAACAAAGACACGGTGAGCGATGAAACCATTTTGAGTGATTTGAGGGAACTTTCTAATGGTGAATTGAGTTTGGATGAGAATACGAATTTAAATAAAGTAGAATATAGAAAACCAAACAATCAACGCAACAACAATAACTTCAAGCATAAGAACAATAATAATAACAACAATAGAAACAAGAAAAACAATCAAGGTAAACACAGATACTAAGATTATCTTTTTGTTAATTGTGAATATTTATATTTTCAAAATCTTCTAAAATCCTTTATCTTCAATGCCGATAAAGGATTTTTTTTATACATGGATACGTTCGAAATTATAGGTGGCAAGAAATTGAGTGGTGAGATTACACCTCAAGGCGCCAAAAATGAAGCATTGCAAATTATATCTGCGGTATTATTAACCGATGAGCAGATCACGATATCAAACATTCCCGACATTGTAGACGTAAACAAATTAATTGATTTACTCAGTGATATGGGTGTGAAAGTGAATAGGCTTTCAAAGGACACCTATTCTTTCCAAGCGGACAACATCGACCTAAATTATTTTAAGAGTGATCAGTTCAAGAAAAAAGGAGCTGCATTAAGAGGGTCTGTAATGATTGTTGGGCCATTGTTAGCACGATTTAAGCAAGCATATATTCCACGTCCGGGTGGCGATAAGATTGGACGAAGAAGATTAGATACCCACTTTTTAGGGTTCCAAAAATTAGGTGCGAAATTCAATTATGATCCGAAAGATTCTTTCTTTAGTGTGGATGCATCGGAATTAAAGGGGACGTACATGTTATTAGACGAAGCCTCAGTAACTGGAACAGCCAACATTTTAATGGCGGCAGTATTGGCTAAAGGTACGACTACAATTTACAACGCCGCTTGTGAACCATACATTCAGCAATTATGCAAAATGTTGAATCGAATGGGTGCAAAAATTTCTGGTATAGGCTCTAATTTATTAAGCATAGAAGGTGTTGAAAAATTAGGCGGATGTGAGCACAGGATGTTGCCCGATATGATTGAGATTGGAAGTTTCATTGGTCTTGCAGCCATGACTCAATCGGAAATTACAATCAAAAATGTAGCTTACGATGAATTGGGTATTATTCCTGAAACTTTTAAAAAACTAGGCATAAAATTAGAACGACGAGGCGACGATATTTACATACCATCTCAAGAAATTTATGAAATTGAGACTTTCATTGATGGTTCCATTTTGACGATTGCCGATGCACCTTGGCCGGGTTTTACACCCGATTTATTAAGCATCGTTTTAGTTGTAGCTACACAAGCAAAAGGTAGCGTATTAATCCATCAAAAAATGTTTGAAAGTCGATTGTTCTTCGTAGATAAATTGATTGATATGGGAGCTCAAATTATTTTGTGTGATCCACATAGGGCTAACATCATAGGCCTTGCGCGTAAAAATCCTTTACGTGGAATTAATATGACTTCACCCGACATTCGCGCTGGGGTTTCCTTATTAATTGCTGCTTTATCTGCAGAAGGTAAAAGTATAATCTCGAATATTGAACAAATAGATAGAGGATATCAAGATATTGAAAGTAGATTGAAAGCTATAGGCGCAGAAATAGTAAGGAAATAATTAAAACAAACTTGATCTCAGGCGTATAATCCCAGGATCATTGATTTTTGATTTTATTATTGGATCTATTGCAGTGGCTTCGCATTCTGAAAATTGATGAGGATATAGAATTTTTTCTATGTCCTCTTTTTTTGAATCGGGGTTCAACCAAACATCTATTTCTTCGTCCTCTAATTTCAAGGGCGACCTATGGTGTTTTATTTCTTGCATTAATGCCGATGCAGCGGAGGTAACAATTGCATAGGACTTCATTACTTCTCCGGTGCTTTCGTCGACCCACTCGTCCCAAATTCCTGCAAGCACCAATGCTTCTCTGTCTTTACGTCGAATTAAATATGGATCATTGAGTTTTTCTTTCTCAGAGCCTTCAATAAAATAATCTACAGGGACAATACATCTTCTATTTTTTATTGCATCTCTAAACGAAGGCATTGAAAATATTCCTTTTTCATGGTTGTAATTTGGATCATTTGCCTCGTTAAACTTGCCTTCAGATCTTGCATTAAATAAATACATTTTTTTCTTTGCCCAACATGGAGTAAGACCAAAAGTCATGTCTTGATAGAATTCTGGTTCTTGAGCGGTAATAACAAGAGCTTTCATCCCAATCCAAATATTGTAATTTGGTTTAAATGCGAGAGTTTCTTTAAGAATCCGTTGCTCTAAAGTTTTATTGGCAATTTTTATTTTCTTTCTATTCTTAAATTTTAATTCGGTTTGGGCTTTAACGGAGCACATTAGAAATTATTAAGATGTTCTTGAGAAAGTGGCTTCGAAATAAAACCTTTGACATATTCGTATTCCTCAGATTTTCTAATATCATTTGGATCAACGGAACTAGATAACATGTAAATTTTAATGTTAAGGCTTTTGCCATCAATAATTTTTTTGAATTCTTCTAAGAATCCAAATCCATTCATGATTGGCATATTAATATCAAGCAAAATTAAATCAGGATATTCAGTTATGTCCTTAGATTCAAAAAACAGAAGTGCATCTTGAGCAAGACTATAAACTATTATTTCTTGAGCAATTTCACTCCTAGATAATATATGTTTATTTACTAGATTATCAATTTCACTATCGTCAATAAGCATTACGCGCTTAAACTTGCTCATGTTATTTTGCCTCTGTTAGATCTTTATTGTTGGTAGTAGTTATTAGTTGTAATGGCAACTCAATCACAAATTTTGTGCCTTTTTTCAACTTGCTAATCATTTCAATTTTTCCACCAATTTTAATGACCGCATTTTTTACAATATATAATCCTAAGCCTGTACCTGAAGATTTTGTATTGCCTCTGAAGAACATATCAAAAATATTTTTTTGTAGTTCATCTTCAATTCCCTCACCATTATCCTCTACAATTACTTCAATATGGTCCTTATATTTTTTAGCGATTATTTTCACAAATGGTTTTTCTTTTTCTCGATCTTGGTACTTTATTGCATTGATGATAACGTTGTGAAAAATATTATTCACTAATGATTTATCAGAACTTATATGTATATCATCCTCAATATCCAATAACCATTCAATGCGTTTGTATTCTGGTAAATTTTCGAAAGACCGGATGGTATCTATAATTACATCATGTACATTAATTTCAATATTTTTAAGTGAACCCTGTGCAATACGAGTGATGTTTAATAAATCCATTAAGATTGTATCCAAATGATTCACACTTCGTTCAATTAGTTGTAGATATTGTTGAGCAACTATATCCTGAACTTCTGATTTTGCAACATTTACAAGACCTTGTAAAGATGCAAGGGGTCCTTTCAAGTCGTGTGAAGATCTATAGATAAATGTATCTAGTTCTTTAATTTTCTCTTCTAATTTTGATTCAAATATTTTTCTCTCTGAAATATCTCTACTAATAGAAATCACGCCTTCTATTTCATCACTACCATCTTTAAACGTTAATTTGTTTGTCGATTCAACCCATATATAAGTACCATCTTTTTTCTTATATCGGTAGCTTGTTGTATGTATTCCCAAGCCTACTTTCAAAAAATCATTCATGCCTTTTCTCACCAACTCTACATCTTCTGGATGTAAGAATTCGTAGGCATTTTTTTCAATTAAATCTTCGGGAGGATAACCTAACAAGGTATAAGAAGCAGTTGACACATAATTGTAATAACCCATCAAATCGTGACGAGTAATCATATCTGTAGCATTTTCGGCTATCAATCGATAACGTTCTTCGCTTTCTTTTAATTGATTGTCTTTTAATATTCTTTGTGTGGCATCTCGAGTAACAGAAACAATTTCAGAGGGATTGTTATACTCATCATAAATTATCTTACCACTTGTCTCGATCCATATGTATTCACCTGTTTTTTTTCTGAATCGATATTCAAAAATATTAGAATTATTTTCTAAAATAATAGCATTGACTTGTTGTCTTACTTTTATAACATCGTCTGGGTGTAGATAATCTCTAAGTAATTTTCCTTTCACCTCATCTGCTGTATAACCCGTAATTGTAAATATAGCAGGAGAAGCATAAATGAATTCACCCGTTAATGAATGTCTAGAAATTAAATCCGATGAATGTTCCGCTAATAATCGATACGCTTTTTCACTTTCTTTAACTGCAATATCCAGTTTGGCTTTTTGGCGAGCGATTTCATATTTCTTCATCAGATTCATGATACTATGATACAATCGCTCAGTATGTGCCTTTAATACATAATCGTCGGAACCTTCTTTCATCATTTCAACAGCAATCTCTTCTGCACCTGTTCCAGTAAGTGTTATGAAAGGTATTTGTAATCTAAAGGTTTTAAATAAACGTAATGCATCAAGTCCCGTAAATTGAGGTAGCATAAAATCAGAAATCACTACATCGAACTGATGATCAGTTAAGGCTTTTCGCATTTCAGATGCATTTTGAACTCGAACAAAATCTGCAAAAAGATCATGCTTCTTCAATGACCTCAACATTAATTCGAAGTCGGCATCGTTATCTTCTACAACTATAACTTTAATTTTGCTCATTTATGTATGTTCTGATTCAAGATCATCCAATAAAATCCAATATCGACAATTGCTTCCAAAAATTTCTGAAATTCTACAGGTTTTTGTATAAAACTATTCACACCATACTTATAACTCTCTAATAGATCTTTTTCTTCTTTCGATGAAGTAAGTACTACAACCGGTATGTGTTGTGTTTCTGGATCAGATTTTAACACCTTTAGAACTTCTAAACCATCAATTTTGGGCATTTTAAGATCCAATAAGATTAATTTAGGTTTTGATTTGACATCTCTATTTGCATAAGGACCTTTCCCGAAAACGAAATCCAGCGCCTCTGCACCATCTTTAACATGAACCAAATTGTTTGCCAAATTGTTCTTTTTTAATGCTCTAATTGTCAATTCTGCATCATTCAGATTGTCCTCAACCAATAAAATCTCTACATGATCCATATTATTAATTTAGTTGTTAGTTATTAATTTAGGAATTTTCACATAAAATTTAGTGCTAATATCGGGAACAGATTCTGCCCAAACCTCTCCCCCATGCTTTTCAACAATTCTATGTACCAAAGCCAATCCAACCCCAGTACCCTCATATTCCGATTCTGAATGTAATCTTTGAAACACTTTAAAAAGTTTATTGCTGTACTCCATTTCAAATCCAACCCCATTATCCTCTATGCAAAATACAAAATTATGCTCATCTGTCAAATCGTAAATGATAATTTTTGGCGCATCAAGTTTAGAAGAATACTTCAATGCATTTGACAGTAAATTATTAAACACAATCTTTAACATACTGTAATCGGCTTGAACAATTTTGCCTGCATCAATTTTATTAATTATTTCATATTTGTTTTCTGGTTCTAAATCTTGGAAAACATCATTAATTAAATTATAAATCTTAAAGTTCGTAAGACTAATAGATTTTCTTCCAAGCCTAGAAAAATCAAGAAGATCATCAATTAATGCACTCATTTTATTGGAGTTGCTAACAATTATATTTAATAATCGTATTCCTTCATCGTCTAACTTAGACTGATAATCTTCTAATAAAATCTTCGCAAAACCATCAATTGCTCGTAATGGCGACCTTAAATCGTGCGATACAGAATATGAAAAAGATTCTAATTCTGAATTCAAGCTTTGTAATTGCTTGTTGTTGTTTTCTAATTCATCGTTTAATTTTAGAATATTATCTTCTGCTTTTTTGAGATTTGTAATGTCTAATACAACTGTCCTAGAGCTTAAAAAATCTCCTTGCTCGTCTAAAATAAAAGAACTACTCGTCCTGCCCACAAACCTATCGCCATATTTATTAACATATACAAAATCATTCGCAACTATCTTTTGAAATTGTTTACTTTTTACGATTTCAGAATTCTCCAATAATATTTTTTTGGATTCTTGATGAATAAAATCCTGATAATATAATTTATTTACAACTTCTTCTTTTTCATACGCTAACCATGTTAACATGGTTTCATTTATGTCTAAAATTAAGCCGTCTCTAGCAACTGAAAGATATCCGCAGGGTGCGTTATTGTATAAATCGTAAATTCTATCCGTACTTTCCTTTACAATCATTTCAGATACAACTCGATCAGTAATATCGGCCGAAATTCCACATATGAATTTAACCTGATTGTAACGGTCAAAAATTGGAAATTTAGTTGTTAAAAAATATTTAATCGCACCATTTTTACTTGAGGTTTTTTCTTCAAATACGATTGCTTGTTTCGATTTTATTACTTCATTATCGTTCTTTGTAAGCATTGCTGTACTTAACTCTGAGAATAATTCAGAATCAGTTTTTCCAATAATTTCAATTTTTGGTTTAGAAATCAATTTCTCGAATGCTTTATTTACGAATCTATAGTTCCCCTTGAGATCTTTAGAAAAGATTACGTTTGGACTAAATTCAACTAATGAATCCAAAAACTGTTGTGTTTCTATCAGTTCTTGCTCTACTTTCTTTCTACGTTTAAATTCAGATCGGATTACAAAAAACAAAAATACCAATGCACATATTGTAATGATTGAAGAAACTATGAAACTGTATTGAGTATTAATTGCAAGTAATCTGTTTTTACTATTAAAATCCATTAATATATCACGGTTTTCATTCTCGATATAATTTATGGTGACTCTAATTTTCTCCATAGCCAATCGAGCTGCAAATATCCTTTTAGCACGTAACAAGGTATCTGTCTTACCTGACTTTTCTGCAAGTACCATTTGATCGGATAAAACATTTAATTCGTTTGTGAATTTGTATAAATATTTTAGGTCGTGATTGTATTTAGTATTTAATGTATCTAAGTTCTTTAGTACTTCTAATTGCTCATCTAATTTTCGATCTCCTTCATAATATGGATTTAAAAAAATGGTATCACCAGTAATTAAAAATCCACGTACTCCGGTTTCAATATCTAGACAAGAAATATGAATCTCTTCTATCGTTTTTAATATTGCCAAAGAATGTTTGTCTTCATACGATCTGTTGATAAACATCTTCATACTAACGAGTGTGTATGATGTTATCAACAATACTATAAATGAAATAAAAAAGAAACCTATTAGAATTTTACGCTCAAATCGAATCATTAGAAAATTATTGTAAAGCAATATAATAAAAAAAGGGGCAAATTTGCCCCTTTTCCTCACATGAATTTATTTATTACTGTAATGTAATCGTACCCATATTGGTAATTTGTCCGTTTTGAACAGATACGTTATTAAATACCGTATCCATCAAAGGTGATTCAGCATCAAAAACGACTTTATAATTACCAGTTGTTAATCCCTTAATTAAGAACTTACCATCAATAGTAGAGGTATAAGTGCTTACTGTATCGTTATCCAAAATTGCCATGACTGCAACTTGAGAATTAAATGGTATTACTTCTCCAATTAAACCACCTGTAATTGCTTCTGTTAGTACGCGTATTACTGGCTTCAAAATAAATTTTCCAGAACCGGTTTCAACAATCGATTTTGCAACATCGAAATCCAACTCAAACGTATAGGTGACTCCTTGCACCAATTCTTTTTGAACATTTAATTTCAATCCCGATTGTTGTGCACTTGGAGTTTCTAAATCGTTTCTAATTCCTTGTTTATAAATGTAATTTCCTTGATCCTCCAAAATCAATCGTATTTGTGTTATTCTACCAGTAGGTATACTTTCATCCACCAATAAAGTATCCTTACCATTTACCAATTCCAATAAGTTGATACTTTTTGCAAATGGATATTCGTAAGTACCTCTATTCGTTTTTACCTCTACCGATTTAACATTAATAATTACGGAGTCATAATCGCCAGGAGAATCTTTCATATTAATTTTCACTCGACTGTAACTGTTAGGATCTTGTGAAACATTTTCATCTTTGCACGATGCCAACACTGTGATGGCAAATGCTAACATTAAATAAGTTAAGTTTTTCATTTTATAGGGTTTTTACGTAACTTATACCAATTCTGTTCCAAATTATTTTATTTCAAAAATGAAAACATATAAAATTGACGATTTAAAGGTTACTTGGGAACCCGATTTGTGTATACATTCTAGAAAATGTTTTACGCAGTTAATCAGCGTGTTTGACCCTAGAAAAAAGCCTTGGATCAACCTATCGGGTGCCAGTATTGAGGAGATAAAAAAGACGATTGACAATTGCCCTTCCAAAGCATTAAAATATTTTGAAAACAATAATAGCTCCACAGAAAATGTGGAATCCAATCCACAATTTGAGGACAAAACCACCATTAAATTATTGAAAGACGGACCCGTAGAATACCAAGGTGAATGTGTAATAATTGACGATGAAGGAAATGAAAGCTATAAGTCGGGTAAGTTTTTCTTATGCCGATGTGGTGCTTCGAATAATAAGCCCTTCTGTGATGGAAGTCATCGAAAAATTGGATTTAAATCTTAGGAATATGATAGAAACTTTTGCAACAATTGGAGTAGAAAAATACCTTACAAAAATCAAAGTAAACGAACATCATTTAATTGCCGATGAGCCTCTAGAAGACAATGGTAAAAATTTGGGACCCAGTCCGTTCGATTTACTAGCATCGGCATTGAGTGCCTGTACTTTAATTACAATGAAAATGTATGCCGATAGAAAAGATTGGCCTTTAACTGATTTCAATGTAACAACCTTTTATGAAAATGCAGGAAAAGACGATCAAAAATTAATTCGAAAGATAAGCATACCCAACACCTATACATCGGAACAAAAAGAACGTTTATTGACGATTGCTAATAAATGTCCTGTACATAAAATTTTAATCAAGAGTATTCCAATTGACAGTATTCTTGTTGACTAAGAGCATTCAAAACTTATATTTGCAGTATGGATAAACGCTGGATAAGGGTATTGTATCAAGTCTGTAGAATTATTGCAATTTATTTTTTGCTTATTGAATTAAATTTCCTTTGGTTGTTTGGCTACTCTCCTTCTATCAAAGATTTACGCAATCCGCCTTATACTGTAGCATCTGAAATTTATGCTGCCGATGGTACCTTGCTAGGTCGATATTACAAGGAAAACAGATCGCCAATTGGATACGAGGAATTACCACAAAATATAATTGATGCCTTAATTGCTACCGAAGATGAGCGGTTTTATCAGCATCATGGTATTGATTTCTATTCACTTATTTCGAGCGTTTGGTCTACTGCAACTGGTGACAAAAGAGGTGCGAGTACCATTACACAACAACTTGCGAAAAATTTATTTAGAACTAGAAGTAAAAATTCACAAGGATTAATTCGATTTATCCCAGGAGTTAAAACGGTAGTGTATAAAACGAAAGAATGGATTACGGCATTAAAGTTAGAAATGCTTTATGACAAAAATCAAATCTTAGAGATGTACTTAAATACCGTGAGCTTTGGAAATAATACTTTTGGTATAAAGGTAGCATCACAAAAATATTTTAGTAAGGCGCCGCTTAAATTAAAAACGGAAGAATCAGCATTGTTGGTTGGAATGTTAAAAGCAACATCGACATTCAATCCTATTAATAATCCAGAGAAAGCAAAAGATCGTAGGAATGTAGTGTTAACTCAAATGAATAAGCTTGGTTTCATAAGCAACAAAGAATTAAAGCGATGCCTTAAGAAGCCAATAAAATTGATACTCACAGAAGACGAGGATGATTTAACCAAAGACTCCTACATACGAAATGCAGTTGCAAAATATTTAGAAGAATGGTGCGACGATAACAACATCGACCTATATTCAGATGGTTTAAAAATATATACAACGATTGATCCAAGAATTCAAAAACATGCCGAAAAAGCGATGGAGGATTGGATGAAAACTTTGCAAAAAAGATTTCAAAATCACTGGCAGAACGATGCTCCATGGAGGGATGAAAATGGAAATGAAATTCCAAATTTCTTAAATACATTGGCTCAACGTCAGAGTATTTACAAACGGTTGGAAAAGATGTACGATGGCAATGTAGATTCCATCGAATATGCTTTAAATAAAAAGCATCGAATGAAAGTGTTTACCTGGAAAGGTGAAAAAGACACAACTTTTTCTGTGTACGATTCTTTGGCATATTATGCTAAAATTTTACATGCAGGCTTAATGAGTTTTGATCCCATCACTGGCCATGTGAAAGCATATGTTGGGGGTATTAATCATAACTATTTTAAATACGACCACGTGATGCAAGCAAAACGACAGGCTGGCTCAACCTTTAAACCTTTTGTATACCTAACAGCAATCGACAATGGATATTCGCCATGCGATAAGATGACCGACAAGCCAGTAACCATTACGTATAAAGAAGATGGGGAAACGAAAACATGGTCGCCAAAAAATGCCGATTGGAAATTCACGGGATATGAAATGTCCTTACGATGGGCAATGGGTAAATCATGTAACTCTATTACCGCACAATTAACAGAAGCTGTGGGTTGGGATAAAGTCGTGGAATACGCACAAAAATTAGGAATAGAAAGTCCATTAAAATCGGTACCATCAGTAGGCTTAGGCTCTAACGATGTAACGGTTTTTGAAATGGTACGAGCATATGGAACATTTTTAAATAAAGGAAAAAAAACTGAGCCAATGCTCGTGAGTAAAATTACCGACCACGATGGTAAATTGATTGAAGAGTTCAAAGCAAAAGAAGAACAAGTAATTTCAGAAGAAACTGCATGGTTGATGTTGCATATGTTAAAAGGTGGAATGGAAGAACCAGGTGGTACATCCCAAGCATTATGGGAATATGATTTATGGCAAAAAGGGAATGAGATTGGAGGGAAAACAGGTACGACATCTAATCATTCGGATGGATGGTATATTGGTGTTTCAAAGGATTTAGTAACGGGTGTTTGGGTAGGTGCCGATGAACGGAGTGTGCATTTCAGAACATCAGAATTGGGTGAAGGTTCTAAAACAGCCCTGCCTATCTATGGTAAGTTTATGGAGCGACTTTATAAAGATCCGAAATCAGGAATAACGTATGGTAAATTGCCCAAACCATGGGTGAAAATCGAGAAGAAATACTACTGCCCTACTCCTAGACCAAAAGTAGACACAGCGCTGGTCGATAGCAATGCAGTTGCTGTAGATTCAGTGATAATTGAAAATTAAGTTATTTGAAAGTTAAAGAATTAAGGTTTAAGTTATTGATCGGAATATGATATAAAGAAAAAGGTTAATCATTTACAGAATTTAATGTCTAAAATCCTATAAACGATTAACCTATTTCCTCAAAAACTAAATATACTTAATATACTTAATTCCTTATATCCAATTACAGTTTCTGTAAAAAGATATCCGATTTCACTTTCGATAAATCTCCTAAATAAGACCAACGAATTCCTGTGATGTATTTTTTAAACACTGCATTTACATCTTTCGCAGGAACTTTATTAATATTATCTATGAAGGTCATATAATTCTTCCAAGAACCTTTCACTTCAGCAACTCCAAGACCTTGAGATTGTGCAGAATTTGTTTCTAAGCCCATATAATAAGTAGTTACATATGAACTTTTTTGATTCTTAATTTCTGCCTCTGAGAAACCTTCGTTTTTGATTTTCTTTAACTCATCAATCATCACTTGTACTGCTTGCTCAGGATCGGTTGTTGTTACATAGATATTTGTGCAAGGGTTGATGTTCGTTTGATAGAAAGCACTTGGGGCATACGATAAACTTCTCTTCGTACGAATTTCATCAAACATTCTGTCAGCCAAAATTCCAAACGCAATTTGCATCGCATATTGCTCTGGCGTTCCATATGCTGGACCATTCATTACTCCTCTGATGTAATTTGTTGCCATCTTACGATCTTCGGTATTTAAAGTCGATTGTGTGATGTTTAAAAGAGTAGGTTTAACTGGTGTGTACGAACCTTGAGGCATATCTTTCACCATTTTACGAACCTTTTCTATCAATTGATTTTTATCAACTTTACCTACAACCACTAAAAATGTTTGAGATTTAGTCATCACTTTTTTATAGTGATTTTTAACATCCTCTAAAGTGATCTTATTCAATGACTCTTCCGAACCGTTTGTTTTTTTATCGTAATTCAAATTCGCAAAGGCATCGTCAAAAGCCATATCCGAAAGGTATGAATCCGGATCAGATTTCGATTGTTGTACGTTTGAAACCATCGCATCGCGTTGCTTTTTAAACTCAGCTTCTTCGAACAATGGCGACTTTACAACATCTTCGAATATTGCCCAGGTAGCATCGAAATTCTTCACAATACAACTCATTGCAATGTTACCATTATCTAAACCTGATGAACCGCTAATAGAGCTTCCCATTCTATCCAATTGTCTATTGTATTCTGCCTTTGGATATTTGCTAGAACCTCCAGATGTAGCAATATCAAGAGCTAAATTCTCAATCCCTTCTACATCTTTCGAATAATTTGCGGTACCACCTTTGATAAACAAACGTGCGCTAACTATTTGATTGGATGTTGGTTTGTATATAACCTTAAAACCATCTACCATAATTTCTTCGGTAGTTGATTTTGTTTGTGCCGATGCAGTACTAACCAATAAAACTGCTGCACTTAAAAATGATATGATCGTTTTTTTCATTGCTTTCTAATTATTTCTTCACAATTGCAAAGGTGATTTTTCTGTTGTTCGCTTTTTCTTCTTCTGTTCCAGCTTTTACTTTTTTGATTTGGAAAGCTTTATTAGATGTACCAATAATACGAGCATCTGCAATACCATTATCTTTTAAGTATTTCAAAATAGCTTCGTATCTAGTTGAACCCATATTTTTATTTTCTCCATCATGAGTAAATGCTTCTATCGAAATATTTGCATTCGGATTTATTTTTAACCACTGCAATAAAGAAGTTAATTTTTCTGCATTTTTTTCCTGCGTTAAGTCGGCATCGTTTACATTAAAATTCAACGTATATTCTTCCATACTCATACTTGGTGCAAAAAACTTATCGGTATTCATACTCTTACGCATACCATTACGCATCATAGCACCCATTACGTATGGTTTGCCTTTGATGTATTTACGAACATAATTTTTTATATCGTCGCGTGTAACTTTTTGTAAGTTATCTGTATAATTTGTGTAGTACGGAATTGTTGCTGAACACCACCAGTAGGTTACAGTATGTATGAACTGTGAAGGTTTCTCCATGTTGTACAATTCAGATACCGATAACAAATCTTTTGCTGTTTGCATTTGCTCATCCGTAAAGTAATCATCGGAATCCCATTCGTTGATATTTTTCCAAAGTACATTATATGCTTCTTCGATTTTACGAGGATTTGGAACCAAAATAATTTGAATAGGCCCAACATATTTTGCAGTTTGATATCCTACTTGCACTTGGAATGCTAAACCAGTTTCAACTAATTCTTTGTATAATTTTGAATTCTTTTGTTGCAAGATGTATGAGAACACATCTGCTGCATAAGTCGATTTTAAATCGTTACGAGTATCAGGACCATGATACGTTAATAAAAACAATGGTACCTGAGCATTTGGCGATTCTATTACGATTTGTTTAGCATATTCAATAGGCTTGAATTCAGGTATCGGCCATTTTTGGAATGGATCAAAATCAGAAGGTGCCCATGAACCATAAATTCTTTCTACTTCTGCAAATACTTTGTTATGATCAACATCGCCACAAACTGCTAATAAAGAATTATTCGGATAGTAATATTTGTTTTTAATCACATTCATCTTTTCTGCAGTAGCTGTGTAGATGATGTTATAATCGCCAATCGGATTCTTGCGTGTGTAATTATCGCCCCAAACTTCCTTATTCATTCTATCAAATAACCCGAAGAAAGGATTCGACTCTGCACGTTGAAACTCTCCAGCTACAACCGGATTTTCCTTACGCATCTCAACCGTATCAAACAAAGGATAACGAATTGCCGAATTCATAAACTCCAATCCTGGTGTTAATTTATCCTTACTTAAGGTCACGAAATAATTTACTCGCTCATCTGAAGTTGTACCGTTAAATGAAATTCCCAACTCATTTACTCTATCTAAGAATGCTTTTTGAGAAGGATAGTCTTTATTGGCTTTAAAGAACATGTGTTCGTACAAATGCGAAAGACCATTGTAGTCTTTATCTTCGGTGTATGCACCGTTTCGAACAACAATTTCGATAGTTGCCAATGGAACATTAGCATCTTCAATTACTAGAACTTCCAATCCATTGTTCAATTTCTTCATGAAGAAATTTTCTGGAAGTTTGTCTTGGGCTAGAGCATATGAACTAATGCCCACAAGTCCCATCCATACGAGTAGTTTTTTAAACATTTTAAATCGTTTTTTTGACTAATATATAACCTATCCTTTAAAAATAGGCTCTGTAAACAAGCTTTTACACGAATTTTACAATCCAAAATACGTTTTTATATCGGCATTAACTCTATTAAATCGCTCTATTTGAGGAAAATGCCCCGCATCATTTATTTCAAATACTTGTGCCGATGGTACCAATGTTTGAACATTTTTTATATGATCAAGAGTATTCTTGTGAATAGAAATTGGATTGGGAATCATTTTATCTTTCAAACCATATACAATTCTCATTTCTATAGTTATGCTTTGTAAATAATCTAACACAGGTTCATCGAGCATAGCATTCGTGCATTGTGCAATAGTTGCTAAATAATCCTGAATGTTTTGATTATTGGAACCATTTTCTATATCCATTAAAACTTCTTGTATCGATGGTTCTTTGGGAGGTAGCCAAGCGCTTAATATTTCGATATTACGTACCATCGGCTTTAGATTCAAAAAATCTAATGATTTTTTAATCAAATTTTTCTCATAGAAATTGAATCGCTCGAATCCTGCTGGTGCTATTAAGTAAAGTTTATTAAGTGTTGATGCGTATTTCAATGCATACATCAAAGAAACTTGAGCTCCCATGGAATGAGCTATGATTCGAATATCGTTTAGCTTGAGTGCTGTAAAAAATTTAAAGAGTAGTTCGGCATAGTTATAAATACTTAGCTTGAATGGACTGGATTTACTAAATCCATGAGCTGGTAAATCGACAGCAATACATCGGCATACGTTTGATAAATCTTGAATTTGATGTTTCCAGCTAAGCGCGTTACAGCCCATACCATGAATAAATACAAGTGTTTTGGGGGCATCGCCAGAATCGAGATAGGAAATTTCTTGTTGATCGATAAGAATGGTTTTGCGATGCATGGATTGAAGATAATAAAAAAGCCTCTAAAAAAGAGGCTTTCGTATGTTCAATTATTTGCTTCTTGCAATCATCCAACTCGAGATCGCTGGACCTAATTCTTTTTGTGACCTAGCTCCTACAAAGACGCCGATATGGCCGCCTTGGAATTTATAGATTTCATGATCTTTGGATCCAATTGCATCGTTCAATGGAACGGTTGCCGACATTGGTATAATGTTATCGTCCGTTGCATAGATATTCATAACTGGCATGGTGATATTTTTCAAATTCACTTTTTTGTCGCCCACTACCAATTCTCCTTTGATCAATTTATTTTCTTGGAATAAATCTTTGATGTATTGTCTATAACACTCTCCTGGGAAATCTGGACAATCTGCTTTCCAAGCTTCCATGCGAAGGAAATTCATCAATTTATCTTCGTCATCGATAGAGTCCATTATTCCAGTATATTTAGAGATACTCATGGTTGGTTTTAGCATACCGAAAGCTTGGTTCAACATGTCGGCCGACATATTTCCAACGCTATCAACAATGGTATCTACCTTAATGTCTTTTGCCCAACGGAATAAAACACTTTCGTTACCAGAGAATTCGAATGGTGCTACAAGAACTGTTAAAGTCTTGATTTTTTCAGGATAGATAGAGGTGTAAATCGTGCTAAATGTACCACCCTGACAAATACCCATTTTATGGATTTTTTCTACTCCAGCATCTTTACGAACGAAATCAACAGCATCGTTCATAAATCCATTGATGTAATCGTCCATTGTTAAATATTTATGACGACGAGTTGGGTAACCCCAATCCATAATGTAAATATCTAAACCTTCATCTAATAATTTTTTTATTAAAGAACGATCCGGTTGTAAATCCAATACATCGTGTCTATTGATAATTGCAAAACTAACCAATACTGGAATCTTAGATTTTGCAGGGGTATCTCTTTTATAATGATAGATTTTCACGTGATCGCGTTGCCATACCAATTCTTTTGGAGTGGTAGCAACGTCTACATGGTCAATTTTACGTAATACTTCATATCCTTTTGCAAGTTTCGATCCCATTTTACCTACTTGCTCCATTAATTCTGCTGCTTGATTGTTCATTGATGTTTAGTTTAATGATGAAATGTGTTTAGCTAATTTTTAGAAAATAAATGATAAATCAAAAAAAAGCGGGTAAATTATTCATTCACCCGCTTAAACCCAACTAAAAAAACTCAAACGATATGATGATTATTACTTCTTAGTAATCTTCGCAGGTTTCTCCTCTTTAGTGTTTGATTCTAAAGATTCGATTTTCTTTTCTAGTGAACGAATATGCTTTTGCATTTCATACACCGATTTGTATAAATCGTCCATTTCTGAACGAGTAATAACAGGAATGTTTTCCATCATTTTTTCCATCTGCTTCTCCACTCCTTTTTTCACTAACATAACAGTTTCTGTGAATTCCGATTGGAATTTAGAGTATTCTGGGGATGAGAATAATTCTCCAAAAACTTGATCGTTCGTATTGATCCACTCATTGAAGAACTGATTGAAATCTGAATAGTTTTCACCAGCTTCAATTTTCTTAGCTACATTCTTCGCTAAACTTTCCATTGCTTTAATACCTGTTGTATACAACATGTACTTGAATTGTGCATCTCTTACTTGGTATTTTACCATTTGGTCGCCCAATTCATTCATTGCAATCATTTGATCGCGGTCTTTACCTGGTGACATCATTTTCACCATTGGCGACATATAGTCGTTTACTTTTGTAGTAAATGATTGATACTGCTCTAATGCTTTTTCAAAACTCTCAGAACCCATTGATGGCATGTTTTCAAATGATTTTTTCATTTGCTCGTATGCTTCAGAGCTCATATTTACATTTTGTTTAATAGCATTCAAATAGAAGTCTTTCATTTGATTGAACATTTCAGGATTGAACTGAAACATTTTATCCATCATTTCTTTGTATTGTTCAGCGTTAAAGAAATTCTTGAAAGCATCCATATTGAAGCTTTTATCTTGCATCGCTTTGAACATAGGCATCATGAATTCAAATAACTTCATGTACATTTCTGAAGTGTTGAATAAGCCCATGAATGCTTCTTTTTGAGTTCCTGTTTGACCGAAGTTCGATAACATGTTGGCATAAGTTTTATTCAACATGCTCGTCCAGTTCTGGAACATCCCTTGCATTGTATCGTTATTTTGAGGCTTCATGTTCATCATGTTCGTCATAGCTCCATTCATCATATTGAACATATCTTGACTTGCCTTCATTTGTTGCTGATAGAAGTTATTAAAAAAATCTAATGGATTTGACGCATTGGCTTGTGTCGAGTTGTTTTCAGATTTTGCATTGTTTTGATTGAAAAACGACATCTGGTTATCGTACCATTTTTTGAAATAATCGTTGTTAAGATTTTCAACGAATTGTTTCTGTGTGTCCATCATCGTTTCGAAGATGTTTTTTGCGTTAGTTTCCATTTTTAGTTTTTTTTTATTTTTCTGATTTTAAGAATCTTAGATAAGATCTATCTCCCCCTTAAATTCGCCGCAAAGGTACGACTATAAAATTTAAAAACAAATAGATTATCAAGTATTTAACTGTACTTTTTCTATAGAAAGTACACAAAATGAGTTTAAACAAAATAGAGGCAGTTTTTAGCATATTAAAAACTTATTATATATATTTAATGAAACTATTAAACTAAAAATATTTATGATGCATGAAAAACCTAGTGTTGGAACCGTATTCCGACATAAGTTCTCGTATTCCCAAGATCAGGTCGATTTATTTGCACAAGTAACAGGCGACACCAATCCTTTACATATTGATGCAGAATATGCTGCTAAATCAATGTTTGGTCGCAGGATTATGCATGGATATCTTGGTGGTTCAGTTTTCACAAAAATTTTCGGTACTCTATTTTGTGCTGAGGGTAATGTCTACATGAAACAAGAAATGCGTTTTTTAAAGCCCATGTTTGCCGATAAAGAATACGAAGCCGTGTTAACAGTGAAAGAAATAATCCCCGAGAAAAACAGAGCTATTATTGAAACGAACATCATCGACCCAGAAACCGGCGATATTACTACCACTGGAGAAGCAATGATGTATAATAAACTCTACTTTAATTGAATTAACAAACCCTATAAACAAACAATATGAAGAAAATTTACTTAAAATCATTTGCATTATTCCTATGTGTAATCCTCATGGGTATTAATGCATTAATGGCACAAAATCCCGATTCCTATGCTGCTGCATGGAGTTCTAAAACTGGAAAATTAAATGTTCAATATTTAAATAATTATCCCTACTCCTATGCCGATGAGGATGGTGAACCAGCGGGTATTGAAGTTGATATCATCAAGCAATTTGCAAAATGGTTAAAAGATAAAAAAGGTATAGATGTAACTGTGACTTTTGAGCGCTCTGATGATTTTGCAAAGTTTTATGAAAAAGTAAAAACAAATAAAAGCGTTTCTATTGGTGCTGGTTCAGTGACGGTAAGCCCTGAGAGAGCTAGAGAAGTTAAATTTTCTTCTCCATATTTAAAAAACAAACCTGTACTGGTAACATCAATAATGAAACCAACACTAACAGATATAAGAAACATTTCAAAAGAATTCAATGGTTTAACTGCTGTGATTGTTAAAGGTTCAATTCACGAAAAATGGATTAAAAACATTAAAGACAATTATTGGCCTCAATTGCCAGTAGAATATGTAGAAACTCCAAATGTTGTAATTGATAAAATTTCAAACTCCGAAAAATATTTTGGATTCTTAGATCTGGTTAGTTATTGGGCTGCGATGCAAAAAGAACAAAAGCCAATCAAACTACACAGAACTAATTTGAACGAATCAGAAAATTTTGGTTTTATTTTTCCAAAGAGTTCCGACTGGTCAAATGCCTTTAATGAATTCTTTGATGTTGGTTTGGGTTTCCCAGGAACAGATGCGTATTACGCAATTCTTAAAAAGCATTTAAGCACTGAAATTATTCCGGCTGTAGCAATTCAGTATTAGTTGAATTTATTCAATAAAAAAGCGAATGAATTCATTCGCTTTTTTATTGAATACCTTTGAAGTAAAAAGGCATTAAAGATTTAATTCCTTTTATCAACATTACCTGATTGGTGTTCGAATACAATAAATATTCAATTTCTTCATCTTGTTTTTGTTCATATTCAGCCATAACTTGTAAACATGCACCACAAGGGCTAATAAATTCATTAAAACTAGCATCAGCATTTTGAGCCGACACAGCAATTGCTTTTATGTTGCTTTTTGAATTCAATGAACCATAATAAAACAAGGCTACTCGCTCTGCACATAAGCCCGATGGAGAAGCAATATTCTCTTGATTATTCCCTAATACTATTGAACCATCTTCCAATAACAATGCGGCGCCTACTTTAAATTTTGAATTAGGAGCATATGCATTTTCTCTACTCGATTTTGAAGCTTTTAACAGGTTCTGATACCTTTCATTTAATTCAGAGAAATCTAAAATCGAATAATTAATCGATAAACTTTTTTCCTTCATGTATATTCAACCAATTGTTTAATCTTTCATTCATTATTTTTTTCCAAAGAACTGGTACTAAAGATAGAATTACCATAGCTGGATATCCGTTTGGTAATTGTGGGCTTTCATTGTATTGTTTTAATACTTGATAATTTTTAGTGGAATACAGATGATGATCTGAATGCCTTTGCAATTGAAACAATAAATAATTACTTAATATAAAATTAGCATTCCAACTATGTGTTGGATTAATTTTTTCATAATTATTTGTAGGACTAATCTTCCTAATTATTGCATAATGTTCAATATAGTTAACAGCCTCTAATAACGAAAAAGATAGAATTGCCTGAGCTATAATAAACACGACATACTGTAACGTGGATTCCGACCTTAGTATATATACAAGAAGTGTAGTAATTAAATAAAATAAACAGGTCCATAGGATAGAATTATATACTTCATTGGTAAGAATAGTATTTTTCTTCTTTTTTAGTTTTAAATAGTCGGCTTCCAACTTTAATGCGTGTTTAAATCCTCCGACCACACTCTGATACCAAAATGAATAATAACTCTGATTGTACTTACCCGTTGCGGGATCTAATTCAGTTCCAACATGTACATGATGTCCTCTATTATGTTCTACTGTAAAGTGCCCGTAAGCAACTTGTATTAGTAATAGTTTTGCGAAGAATTTGTCCAATTTATTGTTTTTATGCCCCAATTCATGTGCAACAACAATTCCAACTCCACCATTCATTATCATGGTATTCAAAATCAAAAGCACTAACTGAAGAATGCTTGGACTAGCATCTACAAAGTAGATAAATATTGCAATCATTACTAAACTTTGAACAATTGCCCATGCGTACATTATGTATTTATAAAATTTATCTTCCGACTCAAGTTTTTCTTGATGTGAATCAAAATTTCCATCATCCGTTCCAACAATCGGATCAATTAGAGGAAGTAAAATGAAAATCAGAAAAGGTATTACGTATAATAAATAATCCGCTTTGAATATTAAAAACAAAGCAATAAATATTGGAATTACAAAAACTAATAGGTATCCAAACTTGTTAATCCTTCGTATTGTCATGATTTAATTTCAATATAACATAATTTTTGATTTTTCGAATCTCATTTTATTGTCATAATTAAAATTAAAAACAATTTTATTGGAAGAATGTTGTTAGTATTATAAGCATAATAGGTTACCTGATTCCTCAATCAGGGTTTTGGTTTAGTTGTAGTTAAAACCCGGTTTTATAGCCGGGTTTTTTTGTGCCGATGTGTTGCTTTCTACGATCAATGCAGCTGTTAAATCGGTCCAATCTTTATTATAGAATCGAATTAACTTTTCCTTCTGCATTCGCGTCCATTTGTTTATTATTTTAAATCGCTCTTTTAATAGAAAAACGTCATTATACTCCTCAAAATACACCAATGACAATTTATTAATGGTCGATTCATCAAATAAATTTAAGTTCTGACTTAAATTTTTAGCAAAATAATTAATATCATCAGTGATTCCCACTTTTATATCCGATCTGTTCACATCGGTAATAAAATAGATATACCTAGCCGGGAAAACAGGTCCCTTTGTTAAAACGTTAAACTCTTTTTCTACTACCATGGCTAAAAATTTTAGTTGAATTATTAAATATTTTTACTAATTTTATACGCAATAATACTAATATTTTTAGCAAAACAAAATTAAAACATGAAAAAAATTAGTTCAAATATTAAATTCTTAAGAAAAAAGAAGAATTTAACACAGCAACAATTTGCAGATATTCTTGGTATAAAACGCTCAATGGTAGGTGCTTATGAAGAAGATAGAGCAAGTCCAAAGATGGATAACACGAAGCAAATTGCTAATTATTTTGGCATTACTGTAGATGAACTTGTTTCTGAAAAAATAACCGACAAATGGATTGATGAAAAAGAAAAGCTACAAGCAAAAGAAAATGAGATAAAGGCTGGAAACTTGCGGATATTGAGCATTACTGTTGATAAGGATGATAATGAGAACATTGAATTAGTGCCCGTAAAAGCGAGTGCTGGATACGTAAATGGATATTCAGATCCAGAGTTTGTAAAAGAATTACCAAAATTCCATTTACCAATGTTAAAGGGTGGAACCTTTAGAGCATTTGAGATTAAAGGCGATAGTATGTTGCCAATACAACCAGGAAGTATCGTAGTAGGCGAATATTTAGACGATTGGAAGCAGATCAAATCGAACGATACCTATATAGTAGTAAGTAAAAATGAGGGTATTGTATACAAGAGAATCATTACGAAATCAAAAGAGAATAAATCTTTTGTAATGAAGTCCGATAATAAAGTTTACGAACCATACAATATGGATCTAGATGAAATCTTAGAAATATGGAAAGCTAAGGCATATATAAGCACAACATTTCCTGAACCAGAACAAGAGATGAGTATTTCACAATTAACTAATATTATGCTTGAAATGCAGAAAAAAATAGACGGCATTAAATAAGTTCATCACGTGCTTTGCCTCAAAACATTAGCACGAACATAGCTTATAGTAAAAAATACGAGCCCAAACCCAATACCAATAAGAACCCAATCGTATCGGTAAATGCGGTTAAGAAAATAGAGGAAGCTACAGCTGGATCAAATCCTAATTTTTCAAGGATGATAGGAACGGATGCTCCTACCGTGCCGGCAATAATTAAATTTCCAAGCATAGCCAAGAATACGACAACACCTAACATTGGTGCATGGTTGTTAAATACGGCTACAATTGCGACGATGATACCAAAGAATATTCCATTAAATATTCCAACCAATACTTCTTTAGAAATAGTCTCCAAAACTTTAGAATCGGGAAGTGTATTTAATGATATACGACGAATAGTTACGGCTAAGGCTTGTGTACCTGCATTCCCTCCCATTCCAGCAATTATAGGCATAAATGTTGCCAGCAATGTGATTTTTTGTATGGTAGGTTGAAAAATATATACCACTGAACTTGCCATAAACGCTGTGAGCATATTAACTAGCAGCCATGGTATTCTACTCTTGATCGCATCCTTCCAATTACCACTAAGCTCCTCTTCATCAGATACGTTCGCAATTTTTAAAATATCCTCTGTGGTCTCTTCTTCTAATACATCAATGACATCATCAAATGAAACGATACCTAATAATACTCGTTCAGAATCGACAACAGGTATACCTGGCAAATTATATTGCGACAATAACTTTGCTACTTCTTCCTGATCCGTATCTGCTTCAACATAAACCAAGTCTTCATCTAATAGATCAAATATTTTGACTTGAGGTTTTGCTTTGATAAGATTTTTTAGAGATACGGTACCAACAAGTTTATTAAAATCGTCAATAACATAAATGGCATAAAACGATTCAATTTCTTCGGACTGATGTGCAACCTCTTCAAGGGCATCTTTCTTTGTTAAAGCAAAATGCACCTTCACAATTTCTGTGGACATCAATCCACCTGCAGTATCTTCAGAATAATTTAATAGCTTTCGAATCTCCGCGGCATCTTCCTCATCAATCCTATCTAGAATCTCATCTCTTTTTTCTTCCGATAACTGTGAGACAATATCTGTAGCATCGTCATATGATAACTCTTCTACAATATTTGTTACTAAATCCTTGTTTAATGACTCCAATAACTTTTCAGGATGGGATTCGGGATCCATCTCAGAAATTGCTTCGGAAGCAATATCAACAGGTAGTAAATTGATTAAAATTTGACGTTTAGAGTCCTTTAAAAGCTCTAATATCTTAGCGATTTCGGATGGATGTAATTCCTCCATAAACAATCGCAATTCTTGCTCATTGCCTTCTAAAAGATCTTCAATCTTCTCTAAATCAAATAAGATATCATCGCGTTGTTTCATAATTTTCGCCTCGCTAAAATACAACAAAAAATCCCCTTTCGGGGATTTTTTTTAAGGCTTTTGAACTTTAATATCGATAGTAATAGATCGCGTCAATGCATTTGTATTATCTATTTCTTTAACATAGAACATTCCCAATTTGCCTGTTTCTAATTTGAAACCATAAACTTGTCCAACTTTCAATTTTGTAGCCTTACTTAATAATGTAGTATCGGTAAGATTTGCTTGAAGAATTGAATCATTACCTAAGCCATTGAATGTCGACTGATTAATATTGAGTTTTAAGAAGCTTGTAACATTACGATCGGTCCAAGATTTAACTGCAAAATGAGGATTTTGATCTTGAACATTATTAAATACAATATCTGATGGAGATGCAATTACACTCGAATCGCCAGTCTGACTTCCGAAATAATAAATTAGGTCGATGTATTCTTGTTTTACATTTGCTCTTGATGTTAAATAGATAGAATCTTCTGATACGGAATAAAAGCTACCTAAACTTGGATTTGTTTGACCTCCCAATAATTTTGCTTGATAAGTTACTAAATCAACGTATACTGGGCCTTTAGGTTCTGGAACTTCATCATTTTCCGAACATGAAACTATAAAAACTGATAATGTTAGGAGATAAAATAATTTTTTAAAGTTGTTTAATTGCATATTGGTAAGTTTAGAATGCTAATATAAAAAAAAAGAGTCCGAAAATTCGGACTCTTTTTTATAATTATCAATAATTAAAAAATTATTGTTGAACTTTCACGTTGATTGTGATTGAACGATCAAGACCTGTAGTACCTTCTACTGCTTGAACATGGAATAAACCTAACTTTCCAGCAGCAGTTTTGAATGCTACTACATTACCAGCAGCTAAAGTATTTACCATTGAAGCATTGATTGTTGCTGCATCAATAGTTTTTACTAATGAATCGTTAGCAGATGCAATAAAATCAGCAGCTGAAATGGTAGTTTTTACAAATTTAGTTGCATTCTTTGTTGTCCAAGTTGACAATGAAGTGTTGTTCGAATGTGCAGTTGCAACTGTAGTATCGTTTGGTGCACCCATTGATGCTTGATTTGCTGTTCCAAAGAAGTACACGAAATCTACGCTAGCTTGGATTGATGTAGACGCTCCAGCAGCTGAAGATGTAATTACGTTACCACTTGTAGTTGAAAAGAAGCTACCCAATGTACTATTCGTTTGGCCACCCATCATTCTAGCACTGAATGTGTTTGTATTTCCATACGTTACTGTTGGAGTTGGAGTTGGTTCATCTTCTTCTTTCTCGCATGAAGTAAAACCAATGGATACTGCCATGCCTAACATTAATAAAAATCTAAAGTTCTTTTTCATAAAATTGTTTTTAATAAATTGTGTTTAATTAACGTAAAATTCTAAAATATTCTTTAGAAAACAAATCTAAAGTGAATTTATTTCAAGTTTTTTATACAATTTTTTGTAAAGATTGAGGTCCTTTATTGAATATCAAGTCGATAACACTTAAATTTTCAATAAATGAATACTTATTGCTGAAGACTTGCTGATATGATACTGTTTTTAGCAATGGATAATTATTCTCTTGTTCTATCTTATTTTCTTTGTCAATTTTTAATTCTAAATTCAGTCTTAAAATACTAATAATCAATGATATAAGTTCAAAATTATATTCCCATAGAAATTCAATATCTTGATTAAAATAATATCTCTTAAACTTATCTTCATAAAATTCAAAGTACGGAGATCTTCTATAAGCAGATTCCATGCTCTTCCAATGTTGCTTTTGCCAATTTTCAGAATAAGAGATTTTTATATTTTTATATTCTCGATTGTTTTTATCTAGTTTTTGAGTGGGAATAGATAATACAAGTTTTCCGTTAGGTCCAGCAATTTCTGTTCTATTTCTGTACGTTTGGCGTGAATAATTATCCTTCAAATGTAATACAAGTGATTTTTCATCTGAAAGTAAATATTGAAAATATGCAATATTCGGTAAGTAATTAATATGCATTAAAATACTAATTTATGTAACTTTACAAAAGTATTAATTAAATATTACATAACATGTTTAAGAATCTTATTAAAAACAAGTTATTGATTTTATCAATAATTGCACTATATAATCTCTCTACATCAAATGCTAATGCTTCTAAACTAAAAGCATACTTTTCATATTACACATTTAATACTCCCGATTATAAATCATATTTAGAAACTCATTTTTCTATTGTTGCTAAATCACTAGAATTTAAAAAAATCAATAAAGGATTCCAAGCAAGAGTTGGAATAACAATTGTTCTAAAAAATGAAGGTAAGGTACAACATATCGAAAAGTATATCTTAAATAGTCAGACTGTAGAAGATACCTCAAATATTAACTTTGTGTTACTTGATCAAAAAAGAATACCATTGCCAAATGGAAATTACGTTCTAGAATTGAGCTTAAATGACGAAAACTCTAAGTCAGCACCGCAAACTCTAAGTCAAGAAGTCAAAGTTAATTTCGATAATACAAAGATTAATAGTTCAGACATTCTATTAATTGAAAGTTTTACTAAATCAAAATCAGAAGATGTTTTCAATAGAAATGGTTATAAATTAGTTCCCCTAGTTAATAACTTCATACCAACTACTATTTCAAAACTTTCATTTTATAATGAAATCTATAACACTCAAAAAATCAGCCCGAATGAAAATTATCTCTTGTATTATTACATTCAGAATGCCAATGGTTTTGAGAAATTAAATGCCTATTCGCAATATAAAAAAGTAATGTCAAGAGATGTTATTGTAACGCTAAGCGAGCTTGATATAAGCATGCTTCCAAGTGGTAATTACAATTTAATAATTGAATTAAGAAATAAAAACAACGAAATCATCGAATCAAAATCAACATTCTTCCAAAGAAGTAATAAATCTTTAGGTTCAGAATTGAGTGACATAAATAAAATCAATACCGAAAACTCATTTGTGTCGAACCTTAGTAAAGAAGAAGTAAAAGATTATATTCAAAGTCTAAACCCAATATCTGCAGATAACGAAAATAATTACGTAAAAACTTTAATAAGTCTGGATGATTACGAACAAATGAAGCAGTATTTAATCTATTTCTGGCAAAAAAAAGCACCAGGAAATGCTGAGGCTGAATGGTTAAAATACAAAGCGCAAGTAGATTATGTTAACAAAACTTATTCATCAAAATTTACAAAAGGTTATAATTCAGATCGTGGGGTAATTTATCTAAAATATGGCCCACCAAGCAATATACGCTCAAGCGATTTCGATAATAAATCGTACCCTTATGAAATATGGCAATATTACAAAGTAAAGCAATTTACCAATAGAAGGTTTGTTTTTTTCTCACCTGAAAACATTAAAAATGAAATGGTATTACTTCATTCAAATATGTTTGGGGAGCGAAATGATCCTAATTGGAAGTATAAAATATTATCTCGAACAATGAAATACTCAGAAGATGATGATTCTGGCGATTTAGAATATTTTGGACAACGATTAGAAGCTGATTTTAATGATTAAAGTATTCTCTTTTATTGGTACTCTTTTAATTATACTTTTGTCCTACTTACCTTTAAGTATCCTCTATATACTTAGCGATGTGTTTTTTGTCTTGTTGTATTACATCGTTGGATACAGAAAAAAAGTAGTTAGACAAAATCTCAAAAACAGCTTCCCAACTAAATCGAATAAAGAATTAGTGGAAATCGAAAAAAAATTTTATCGCTATTTATGCGATACCATTGTGGAAACTACTAAACTCAACAGTTTCAGTATCGAAGAACTAAAATCAAGAGTTCAAGTAAAAAATTCGAACGATTTTTTCACTTTACTTAAGGAAGGAAAATCAGTTAGTATCGTACTCGCACATTATTTAAATTGGGAATGGTTCGTATTGGCTTTACCGGTATACATACCTACTCAAGTATTTGGTATTTATAAGCCTTTAAGTAATTCAACCTTCGATAAATTATTTTATAAAATGCGTTCCAGGTTTGGAATGAAAATGATACCAATGCAACAAATTATGCGTGCATTATTACAGAATAAAAACAATCAGTTTTGTGTGGGGATTGTTGCCGACCAAACCCCTTCAGATATAAACAATTCGTATTGGACGAATTTTCTAAATCAGAATACACCAATTTTTCTAGGAACAGAAAAAATAGCGAAGCATTTCAATACTTCACTGGTTTTTTTAGATGTCACTAGACCTAAAAGAGGATATTTAAATTTTGAATTCAAAGTACTGAAAGAAAATATTTCAGAATTATCAGAATTTGAAATCACAGAACTTCACACACGCTACCTGGAAAATAAAATAAATGAAAAACCAGAGTATTGGTTATGGTCACATCGTAGATGGAAACATAAGCCAACAAATGAAATTATAAAAAAATTCAAACTATCGTAATGGAATATCCAAGAGTTGCAGTTGTTGTATTGAATTATAATGGTGAAAATTTATTACCAAAATTTCTACCAAGTGTATATAATACCATTTACCCAAACGTTAGAATTGTATTAGGAGATAATGCTTCGAACGATCGATCTTTAGAATGGGTAAAAAGCAATTTCCCTAAAATTGAAATCATATGCAATGAAAAGAATTATGGTTTTGCGGAAGGTTATAATAAAATTTTAGAGAAAATTCGAGATGTCGACTATTATGTATTATTGAATTCCGATGTAGAAGTACCTACAAATTGGTTGGGATCGATGGTTGAATTAATGGAATCCGACCCTAAAATTGCCGCGTGTCAACCAAAAATTTTATCATTTCTGGAACGCAAAAGTTTCGAATATGCTGGTGCTGCTGGAGGTTTTATCGATTCGTTTGGATATCCATTCTGCAAAGGAAGAATTTTCGATGCAGTTGAACAAGATCAACTACAGTACGAAAAAAATGAAGAAATTTTTTGGGCAAGCGGAGCTGCTCTAATGGTACGCGCTAAACTATACCATGATGCTGGTGGTCTCGACAAAGATTTTTTCGCTCATATGGAAGAAATAGATTTGTGTTGGAGATTAAAAAATATGGGCTTTAAAATAATGTATTGTGCACAATCTCATGTTTATCATCTCGGAGGTGGAACTCTCAATGAAAGCAATCCTCATAAAACTTATTTGAACTTTAGAAATAGTCTTATTACATTAAGAAAAAACTTACCACTACATAAATCATTCGGCATCATTTTCATTAGACATGTCTTAGATTTACTGCAATGGTTCAGGTTCTTTTTCAGCGGAAAATTCAAGCATGCATTTGCCATCAATCGTGCTCATTATGATTTCCTAATTACTCAATCAACTTGGCATTACAAACGCAAAAAGCTTCTACGATTATTCAATAAACCCAATAATTTTGGCATCTATCACAGGAGTATCGTTTACGATTATTTTATCTTAAGACGAAAAATCTTTAAGCAATTAGACGAACGATTTTTCGATTAAAAAATAATGGATAGCTAATTCATAAGAATTTAACCCGAATCCAGAAATACTCCCCTTACATACAGAACTCAATAAAGTATGTGATCTGAAATGCTCTCGTGAGTATATGTTCGATATATGAACTTCTATACAAGGTATACTAATCGCACGAATGGCATCATAAATCGCAATTGAGGTATGAGAATATGCACCAGCATTTATTATTACGCCCATGCAAGAATTTATTGAACTGTGTAAGGCATCTATTATAGCCGATTCTGAATTGCTTTGAAAAAATTCTATACCGACACTAGAAAATTTTTCTTTTAAGTGACTTAAATATTCTTCGAATGATTTTTCTCCGTATATTGTAGCCTCACGCCTTCCAAGGAGGTTAAGGTTTGGCCCATTAATTATTAAAATTTTTTTATTCATAATGGATTGGAATTCGAGTATAAAAGGTTTTAAGTCTTATTTAAAATTAGAACGATCTTTATCTAAAAATTCGGTCGATGCTTATATTCGAGACATTGAAAAACTTGTACATTATTTCGAATATACCAAACAACAAATTTCCATTACAGATGTTCAAACCAAAGATATAAAAGAATTCTTACAATGGGTGAATGAACTGGGAATGACCGCCAGTTCACAAGCACGTGTTCTTTCAGGTGTGAAAGCATTCTTTAAATACCTAATGCTTGAAGACATTATCAAGAACGATCCAGTAGCAATAATTGAAACTCCAAAATTAGGTCGTAAACTTCCCGATACTTTAAGCTTAAATGAAATCAACCAAATCATTGAAGCCGTTGATGCTAGTACTGCTGAAGGTATGAGAAACAAAGCAATACTTGAAACGCTTTATGCTTCTGGGCTAAGAGTAACAGAACTTGTGAATCTGAAATTATCGGATGTTTTTTTTGAAATAGATTTCATCAAAGTAACTGGAAAAGGCGACAAAGAACGATTTGTTCCGATGGGTAGCACTGCTAAAAAATTCATTAAAATTTATATCAACGATGTTCGAGTTCATCAAACTATAAAAAAAGGAGAAGAGGACTTCTTGTTTTTGAATCGTAGAGGATCTAGATTAACACGAGTTATGGTATTTACTATTATCAAACGATTGGCGATTAAAGCAGGTATCAAAAAAAATATCTCTCCACATACATTCCGTCACTCCTTTGCAACACATTTGGTAGAAGGTGGTGCCGATCTACGAGCGGTACAAGAAATGTTGGGACATGAATCTATTACCACAACAGAAATTTATACACATTTGGATCGAAACTATCTAAAAGAAACCATCATCAGTTTCCATCCGCGTTCAAAACGCAGACAAAAAGTCTTAAGCAATTAAGGCAAAAATTTGGCTCTAAACATTCTGTCTTTGCCATGCAAATCCTTCCTGCATTCAAGCTCAGCCCATTTCGATGGATTGAAACATTGACTTAATTCCAAAGCATATTGTTCGTTGATTTCAAAATACAAGACCGTGGATTTCTTGCTTGAGCTCTCAATTAGTTGAATTATTTTTTTGTAAAAAACCAATGGGTCTGAATCCTTAACAAATAAGGCCAAAGAAGGCTCATAATCCAATACATTTTTTCTCATCGCGGTCTTTTCCGATTCTAACACATACGGCGGATTGCTTACCACTAGATCAAAATCTGAATCTATGCTATTTGTTGTTAAAATATTTTGATGAATTAAATTCAATTCTACCCTATTCTTATTTGCATTTTTGAACGCTACTGCTAATGCATCTTTTGAAACGTCCATTGTATAGACTTCAGATGCCGCAGAAAAATATTTCAAAGTAATAGGAATACAGCCTGAACCCGTACCAATATCCAGTATTTTTACCGCTCTATTTTTCAATTGCTCTTCTTGCACAATCCAATCCACCAACTCCTCCGTTTCAGGTCTAGGTATCAATACATGCTCATTCAAATCAAACTGTAATCCACAAAACTCTGTGCGACCAATAATATATTGTATAGGTTTATGCTCGTTTAATTGATATGCCACATAATCGAGCTGTTCAAACATTGAAGCCGGAAGTAAATCGTTCTCTTTTAGTATTAGGTCGATGGTACTATAACCCAAGATCTCCTTAAAAACAATTTGGGCTATAGACCTAGCTTCCCTCTCCTCATAATTTTTTTGAATCAATAAACAAAAATGTTGAAATGCTTCACGCAAGGTTTTTATTCTCGAAAACATAAGTAAAACTAAGAATAATAATTTATTTTTATGGTATGGATATTCATGAGGAATACATGCAAAGAGCAATAGAAATTGCTCAATATGGATTAGGGAATGTTCAACCCAATCCCTTGGTTGGATGTGTGATTGTACATCAAAATAAAATTATCGCAGAAGGTTATCACCAACACTATGGCCAATCGCATGCAGAAGTAAATGCCATAAATGATGCATTAAATAAATATCCGAACGCTGCTGATGTATTGCAATCATCAACATTATACGTCAACTTAGAACCTTGTTCACATTTCGGTAAAACACCACCTTGTGCCGATTTAATTATAAAATATAAAATCCCAAAAGTTGTGATTTCGAATGTCGACCCTTTTCAATCGGTCAACGGCAAAGGCATAGAGAAGCTAAAAGCCGCCGGGATAGAGGTCGTCACAGGAATATTATCCGAAAAAGGCAAAGAACTTAACAAAAGATTTTTCACCTATCACTTGCTGCAAAGACCTTATGTGATTTTAAAATGGGCTGAGTCAAATGATTCATTCATCAGCATACAAGAAAATAAACGCAGCAATATTTCAGGAGTTGAAGCTCAAAAATTAAATCACCAATGGCGCTCAGAAGAGCAATCCATTTTGGTGGGAACAAAAACAGTTTTGGTAGATAATCCATTTCTTACCGTAAGAAATGTAGAAGGTAAAAATCCAATACGTGTGATCATCGACAAGGATTTAAAATTGAGTAGAGATCTCCATATCTTCAACGAAGACTCGAAAACTATTGTATTTAATAATAAAAAAACATACAGCGACGGTAATATCCAATTTATTCAAATCGATTTTTATGGCTTAGTTCCTCAATTTATTTTATATCAATTGTATTTAATGGAAGTACAATCCATCATCGTTGAAGGGGGTAGTTATACCATTAATGAGTTTCTACAATTTGATCTTTGGGATGAGGCGAGGATTTTTAGGTCGAAAGATCGTTTTCATCAAGGAGTTGCAGCTCCTATAATCCAAGGGAAAACAATCAGCAAAACAGAACTAGCAAACGATGAACTAATCATTATTAAACGTATATGACGCTCATAATTTTATCTATTCTCCTCTCCTCTTTATTGGTCATATGTTTTAAAGTTTTTGAAAAATTTCAAGTAAACAATTCGAATGCCATATCATTCAATTATATCTCCGCATCTGCATGTGGTTTCATATTTGGATATTCAGAAATCATTAAAGTAAATGTCTTACATAGCGATTGGCTACCCTATACCATACTGTTTGGATTTTTCTTCATCTCTGTGTTCAACTTAATTGGCATAGGTGTGAAAAAGTCGGGATTAATTCCAGTTGCCATTTCTCAAAAAATGTCACTTATAATCCCTCTAGCCTTTAGTATTTATTACTATCAAGAAGCATGGGGCTTATTGAAATTAACAGGAATTGCAATGGCATTGATTGCAATTTATTTAAGTTCTTATAAAGAAGCTAATCACAATCAAACAACCCCAGCACCTAGAACAAGTTATTTATTCCCCATATTAATTTTTATTGGTAGTGGCATTGTAGACGTTTGTATTAAAATCACACAAGAACATTTATCATTGAACATAGATTTTTCAGTTTTGCTGACTTTTATATTCGGTTCAGCGGGCATCATCGGCCTAATCAAATCATTTGTAAACAAAGTGAAATTTCAGTCCAAAGATTTCATAGCAGGTCTTATTCTAGGACTATTCAATTTTAGTTCCACCTATGTACTCATGAAAGCCTTAGCACAGGATCAATTTGAAAGTTCATTCATTTTTTCAGTCAACAACATTGGCATCATACTCTTTAACACCGCTGTTGCTGCAATCGTTTTCAAAGAAAAATTAAATCGTTTAAATGCATTTGGTATACTTATCTCGATACTTGCCATTTTAATTATATATAGTTCCAATGGCAATTAAATTCAAATACCGCAGCATAAATCAGTATAGCGAATTTACCTTTAAAGACAAAGGAAGTAAATTCATTGCATGTTGTAAATCGATTGAAAATACAGAAGACTTCAAAAAATTCCTAGCGGAAACGAAAGTCAAATATCCAGGAGCCGTTCATTATTGTTATGCCTATAGAATTGGTGTTGGCGATGTATTGTATCGAATGAATGACGATGGTGAACCAAGCGGTTCGGCGGGTAGGCCCATATACAATCAACTTTTATCACATGAACTCGACAATGTAGCTGTGATCGTTGTTCGATATTTTGGTGGAACATTATTAGGTGTACCCGGACTTATCAATGCGTATAAAACCTCAACTGAACAAGCCATTAAACTCAATGAAATTGTGGACTTGCAGGTTTTTAAAACAGTAATAATTGAATTCGATTATTTAAAAATGAACGAGATTATGCGTACGATAAAGAAATGGAATTTGAGAATCAAAAATCAAGAAAGCGATATGAGATGCAAAATGACACTCGAATATCCTCTTGAATTTGAAGAACAAATCCTTCAAGAATTACAATAATTGGTTGAAGCAATTAAATGAATTCCCTTATATTGCAACTAGTACGGCGTAACAAACTCCGTCTCTCTTTCTTGTGGACGAACACTCAAAATTGGAATGCTTGACTGATTGATCATCTGTTGCGAGTACGGTCCTGCTAAAAATCCTGCGCTCGACTCTTGCTCTGTCATAATGACGATAAGGTCGGCGTGTTTTTCTTTAGCGAATTCTAAAGTTATGTTTGCTAAATTTTTACCTGTAACAAAGCTTTCGGTTGTTGCAATCTTATCTTCAGAAATATAATCACAAACTTGTTTGGTAATAATTCTAAGTCGATTCAATACCATTTCATCTGTCGATGTAGAAACACCAACAACATGGATGGTAGAATTAAATTTCTTTGCTACATATATGGCATCGTCTACCTTCTCTCTAGTATCTCTCGAGCTATCCAATGGTAAAATTATATCTTTAATGCCTTTATTTCCTGATGCATCATGCACAGAAAGTACTGGGCATTTTGCAGAGTTTACAACCCTAAATGTATTTGAACCTCCAATGAAGTTCTCTACTCCTTTAGAACCATGTGTACCCATGCAGATGAGTGATGCCGCTATTTCTTTTGCATAATTTAATACCTGAACATAAACAGTTCCTTCTAAAAATTTCTTTTCAGCTTTAATACCTTTCTGAGAAAGTTCTGCAATAAATTCGGTAAATTTTTGATCTATTTTTTGTACATCTTTTTCAGAATTGTCTTTCTCTTTTTTAAAGACACTTCGAATTAAGTTGTTTACAGTTGCTGTTTCTTTAACGTGCAATAGGTGTATTTCTGCACTTAGATGTTTGGCGAGAAAAGTAGCGTGATCAAGTGCTAGTATGGATGTGGGTGATAAATCCATTGGTACTAAAATCTTATTAAATTCTCTGTACATATTTCGGGTTTTTAATGAAGATATAAAATAAATACTACTTATTAAAACATTTTTCAATAAGATTGTATAAAATTTATTCACATGCATATTGACAAAAGCTCAGAATTAATTTTAAATAAGGACCATAGCGTTTATCATTTAGGGTTAAAAAATGAGGATATAGCAAATATTATAATCACAGTAGGCGACCCAGAACGTGTTGAAAAGTTTATACCTTATTTCGACACTATAGAGCTTCAAAAATTCAATAGAGAGTTTCATACGATTACCGGTTGGAGTCAATCAAAACGAATTACGGTATTGTCTACAGGCATTGGTACAGATAATATTGATATTGTATTCAACGAACTTAATCTTTTAAATAAAGTAGATCTTAAGACTAGAACATTAAAATCGTCGAGCGAAAAACTCAAAATTGTTAGAATTGGAACCAGTGGTACACTTAGATCGGATGTTGAACTTGGTACATATTTAATGACGGAATTTGCCATCGGACTTGAAGGGTTAATGCATTATTATCCTGTTGAAAAATCTGATGCATTAAAGCAACAAGAAAAGGCAATTCAAGATCATTTAAGCTCAAATTTTCCATTTATTAAACCTTATCTAATAGAATCATCGACAGAAAACACTAAGCTTTTTGAAGACATCTGTGAGAAAGGAGTTACTGCTACTTGCCAAGGATTTTATCATCCACAATCGAGGTTCATATTTGGGAACCCCAATTCTTATTCAATTTTAGAAGAACTAATAGCGCTTGAAAACAAAGGAATTCGAGTAAGTAATTTTGAAATGGAAACATCGGGAATTTTAGGCCTTTCAAAATATTTCGGATTTGAAGCAAGTTCCATCTCTTTAATTCTTGCCAATCGGATGAATAATACTTTTTTAGATAAGGTAGATGAAGCTATGCAATCAATGATAGACACCATTTGGGAAAGAATACTAAAACTTTAATGGTTGTGTGCAACTTGAATACCTAAAAATGTTTGTATTGCATCTAGCTTATTTTCGGTCAGTTCGTATTGGATTTTTCGAGTCAAATAATCGTGTACATCAAAATTGTTTAATTTATTTTCCCTAACAACATCCTGAAGATATTCCATTCCCAAATGCAAAGCAGCATTAAATGCACGTGTAAATTCTGGTTCAATTTTTTTATTCGCTACCCAAGCCGCAAATACAAATGGCATACCGGTTAGGGCCTTCCATTCTTCTGATAAATCGAAGCGAAAATCATAATTATCCAACACATCAAAGGTCCTATCTCCTATTAAAACAAAGGCCTCCCCATTTTGAATCATCGGGATATCAATTTCACGTTCTCTCCATTCCACATTTATTTTCCAATAATGCTCCGTCAATTGTTGACACAATTTATTAGAACTGCGAGAGTGTCTGTCGAGATAAATTACCTGCAATTCATCTAATGGTGTATTCGAAAAAAGGAACACCGAATGAACAGCACCATCGGCAGAAATACAATAGTCAGAAATGATGTTTGCATTTGGAATTTCCGGAATTGTTGCAACCGGTACGAGTCCAATATCTACTTGATTTTCGCGCAGTTTTCTTGCACATTCTGATGGAATGTCGAGCACATAATCGAAGGTCGATTGGCTCATCTCCAATCCTTTTATAAAAACTTTAGAATTTAAATACGAAACAACTGAAATCTTATACATGAAAGTGATCGGTATTATTAAAATCGAGCATCTCAAAATTACCATCCTGATATTTCAATCGGTATAAAGAAACATTTGAATGCGGAAAGGTATCCATTTGGCTCAGTGGTAAATTTAACAATTCACACAGAATTAAACGCAATGCTCTGCCGTGCATGCAAATTAAGACGTGCTGCAAAGGCTCAGAAATTATTTTTTTGATGGCAATTTTTTGCCGATGATTCACTTCGATGGGACTTTCACCTCCAGGGAATTTCAAGTGCAATTCACCTTCCATCCATTTACGCGTCAAAGCATGAAACTCAGATTTCATTTCTGGAGTAGCCGCTCTACCTTCGTTTACACCCCAATCCAATTCATCCAACTCTTTCAACTGAACCCAATCAATTCCTTTTTGTATAAATTGATCTACGGTCTGATGTGTGCGCTTTAAGGATGAGGTATAAATTTTTTCGAACGAAATATGATGATAGGCTTTATAAAAGGACTTTGCTTGTTGCAAACCCATAGCGTTAAGGTCAGAATCTACTCCACGACCCTGTACTATACCCATTTTATTGAAATCTGTTTCTCCGTGCCTGATGATGTATAACTCCATATTAATTCAATACAGGAAGTTCAACAAATCCATCTTTATCGTCTTCTTGGCTGAAATCGTAATCCTTATAATCTTTAATCACATCGTATAAAGTACCACGTTCAATTGGATGTCGACCAACTTGTTTAATCAATTCCACCAATTGCTTGGTTGTTAATTTAGGATTCTGTTCTTCGGCACCAGCCATCGAATAGATTTTGGTCGTATCATCAATGGTACCATCGATATCGTCTACACCGAAGGATAGCGACAATTGAGCGGTTGATCTGCCAATCATTGGCCAATAAGCTTTGATATGATCGATATTATCTAAAAATATCCTTGCAACTGCATAATTTTTCAAATCTTCTATAACAGTCGACTCAGGAACATGTGACATTTCATTCTCCTGATTGCGGAATTTCAATGGGATAAAGGTGTTAAACCCTTTTGTTCTATCTTGTAATTCACGCAAACGATTCATATGGTCTACACGGTGTTCGTATTGCTCAATATGTCCATACAACATCGTGCAATTCGACATCAAGCCTAATTTATGTGCTGTTTCATGAATTTCTAACCATTCGGCCGTAGTTGCCTTGTCGCCACATATCTCGGCGCGTAAGGCTTCATCAAAAATCTCCGCACCTCCTCCTGGAATAGAGTCCAATCCAGCTTCCATCATAATTTTCAATCCTTCTTCTACACTCACTTTCGCTTTACGGAACATATATTCGTATTCAACGGCTGTAAAGGCCTTGATATGTAAATCGGGACGAATTGCTTTAATCGATTTGAACAAATCGCAGAAAAACTCCAAAGTTAATTTAGGATGTACTCCACCCACAATATGAACCTCTGTAACCGGTTTACCATCGTAAGATTTGATGATGTCCAGCATTTGTTTCTTGCTCAAGACCCAACCCTCATCGGCTTGCTTCAATAACCTTGAATACGAACAAAATTTACAGGTGAAAACACAAATATTAGTTGGTTCGATGTGGAAATTCCTATTAAAATAGGTGTAATCTCCATGTTTCCGCTCTCTGATAAAATTGGCTAAGAGTCCTAGCGTAGACAAGTCTACATTTCGGTATAAATAAATGGCCTGTTCGGTGCTAATTCGTTCATTATTAAGGATAATTTCGGCTATATTTTTTAATTCGGGACTTATTG
>JAEYZM010000021.1 GCA_023427985.1 Bacteroidota bacterium
AAAACGATAATAAAAACGCAGAAGCAGAAGTTACTAAATATTTATTAAGTAAAATCAATGCATCTGACTTTAAATTTGATCAATTAGAGGCAACGGTTGTTGCTCCTACATCTTATGTGTTAGTTGGTCAACCTTACGAAGCCCAAGTATTTATTTCAGCTTCAAGTTCAACTCAAAATCCACAAATTGTTGTTGGTGGAAGATCTTTACCAGTTGAAAATGGTAAAGGTAAATACGTAGTTACTCCAACTCAAGAAGGATTTATCAAATGGGGTGGTGTAATTAATGTAAAAGGCCCAGATGGTGAAATTAAACCGTATAAATTTGAAGCAGAATATCAAGCAGCTAAACCAACTGCAGTAGTTTCTGCCGATAAGATGAATGTGTTTTACATCGGAGTAGATAACCCTGTATCGATTTCTGCTCCAGGTGTACCAAAAGAAAAAATAAAAGCGTCCATCTCAGGTGATGGTGGTGCAACTATTTCAGGTTCGAATGGCAAGTACATTGTCCGAGTAACTAAAGCGGGTAAAGCGATGGTTACTGTTAGTGGTGAAGTTGCTAAAGGTCAAGTAAAAACTTTAGGTGGTATGGAATACCGTGTTAAACGTGTTCCAGATCCAGTTGCTAAAGTTGCTGGTGTTCAAAGTGGAAATGTAAATGCTGGACAATTAAAAGCACAAAGAGGCGTTTTTGCAGTGTTAGAAAATTTTGATTTCGACTTAAAGTTCAATGTTAAATCATACACTTGTTATATTTTAAGGGCTCGTCAAGATCCATTGGTACTAAAATCAAATTCAGCAGCTATTACTCCTGAAATGATAAGTGCAATGAATGGCTTGAATCCAAAAGACAAAGTGATTTTTGACGATATCATTGCTTCTGGTCCAGATGGAACAAATCGCCGTTTGAACTCAGTAGTATTAAGTATACAATAATTTAGCTATAGAAATTATAGACATGAAAAATAAATTAATCTTGTCGCTGATGACCTTACTGCTTGCAGTGAGTATCAGTTTTGCACAAACTGAACCGCCTTTAGATGGTGTGTATCAAAAGAACAATGTAAGAACTGCTAGTGTAACTGCATATGCACCCTTACGCGAGGCCGATGTTATCTATACAAAACGTGTGTGGAGAGTTATCGACTTAAAAGAAAAGCAGAACTTACCGATGACTTACCCAAGAGCTAAGTTGATTGATGTGATTATGGATGCAGTATTAGCAGGTGAATTAACTGCTTACAACCCAAATCCTACTGGTCCGAAAGATTTTGGAGATGAATTCAAAGTTCCAATGACACCAGAAGAGGTTGCTCAAATTGGTGCACGTACCGATACCATTCCAGTTGAACAATTAGATGGTACAATCATCGATGAGATAAACATTACTACTATGAATCGCGACGATGTTGTTGAATTCAGAGTAAAAGAGGAGTGGATATTTGATAAACAACGTTCAATTTTTGAACCACGTATTATTGGTATTGCTCCAGTTTATATCTATAGAAATACTACTGGTGAAGAAGTTGCTCGTGGTCCAATTTTTTGGATATACTTTAACGAAGCACGTAAAGTGTTAGCAAATGCTGAAGTATTCAATCGCCAAAACGATGCAATGCGTTTAAGTTATGACGATTTCTTTGTTCAAAGATTATTCAGTAGCTATATCTACAAATGGTCTAATGAAAAAGATCAACGTATTCAAGATTATGTAACAGGAATGGATGCATTAATTGAAGCGAATCGTATCAAACAAGAATTGTTTAAGTGGGAACACGATTTGTGGGAATACTAGTAAAATATTACAGAAGGGCTTCTATTTGGAGCCCTTTTTTTTTGATGTATATTATCTGAAGAAAATAGAAATTAGAAAATAGAAAAAAGAAAATAGAAAAAAGAAAATAGAAAATAGTGAAAACCGAAAGCTATTAGAGGAAACAGGAAATAAGTTATTAGCTTAGATTAGTTGTTAGAGAAGTATTCTTTGAGTGAAGCGAGTTGTGCTTTATTTAATACCTCCGAAAGTTCTTCATTACTAGCTTCACGAATTTTTTTAACGGATTTAAATTTGCTCAATAGTTTTTCTACTGTAGCCTTACCAATTCCTTCAATATCTTCTAATTCAGATTTAAGAGTACCTTTATCGCGTTTTTTTCTATGAAATGTAATGCCAAATCGATGTGCCTCATCGCGCAAATGTTGGATGATTTTTAAACTCTCTGATTTCTTGTCGATATATAATGGTAAGGAGTCGCCTGGATAATAGATCTCTTCTAACTTTTTAGCAATACCAATTACAGTTACTTGTTTTTCTATTCCAAGTTTTTTTAAACTATTCATTGCGGAAGAAAGCTGTCCTTTACCGCCATCAATTACTATTAATTGAGGCAATGATTCCGATTCCTCAATTAATCGTTTGTACCTTCTATAAACCGCTTCCTCCATAGTTGCAAAATCGTTCGGACCTTCCACTGTCTTTACATTAAAGTGTCGATAATCTTTTTTCGATGGCTTTGCATCTTTGAAAACTACAATTGCAGATACTGGGTACTTCCCTTGAAAATTTGAATTATCGAAACACTCAATGTGCTTGGGTAATTGATTTAAACGTAAATCTTTTTGCAATTGTGTCAGAACTCGTTCAGTTCGTGCATCAGGATTAAGTTTTTCGTATTGTTCTAAAATCTGTTTCTTAAAGAATAAAACATTCTTCATAGATAGGTCGAGTAAATTCTTCTTGTCTCCCAATTTTGGTACAGTGAATTTTATTCGATCATCCATTTCCATATCAAGCTCAAATGGCACAATGATCTCTCTTGCAGTAGAAGAAAATTTATTTCTAAATTCTGAGATCGCTAAGCTCAATAATTCTTTCTCACTCTCATCAAGTTTTTTACGAATCTCAATGGTTTGCGTTTGGCTAACTGTACCTTTATTTACTTTTATGTAATTAACAAAAGCAATTTTTTCATCAGAGCTGATTGCAAACACATCTACATTATCTATTATGCTACTTACTACAGTTGATTTGCTCTGATAATTTTCTAATGCGTCTATTTTCTCTTTATATGAATTAGCCAGCTCAAAGTTCATATTGGAAGCAGCATCGTTCATCTCTCTTTTCAAATGCTGTAGAACTCCGTAAATATTACCCCTTAAAATTTCTTTTATCTCTTTGATGTTTTCTTCATATTCATCTCTACTCTGAAGTCCCTCGCAAGGCCCTTTACAATTGCCGATTTGATATTCTAAACAAACTTTAAATTTCCCAGAACTTATATTAGTCTCTGATAAATTCAAATTGCAAGTTCGTATAGGAAAGAGTGTCTTAATCAAATCAAGAATCGTATGCATCATTTTCCCAGATGCATATGGACCTAAATAAGTAGATCCATCTTTCACAATTTTACGAGTAGGAAAAATTCTTGGAAATGCTTCTTTTTTGATACAGATTGAAGGATAGGTTTTATCATCCTTCAACATTACGTTGTATTTAGGCTGATGTTTCTTTATTAAAGAGTTTTCAAGCAGCCATGCATCTATTTCTGTGTCAACAATTGTAAATTTTATATCTCGGATTTTGCGAACCAAGGTTTTGGTTTTCGCATTGACATTATCGTTGTTGAAATAAGAACTTACTCTATTCTTTAAATCTTTTGCTTTACCAATATATATTAACTCTCCCTCCTCGTCGAAATATTGATATACTCCAGGCTTATGAGGTATGTTTGCTAATAATGCGCGATAATCAAAAGTCATTTTAAAATTCTAGTCCAGGATTCGATATGGTTTGAGAATTCTTCTTATACTGTTCACAATCTACAATGACATTTAATCCACCTGCTGGTGCTTCAAAATCACCTTGCGAAATTTTTAATTCAGGATTTGCATTTACCTTTTTCATAAATAGTGCCCAGATAGGCAAAGCGGTGTTTGCACCTTCTCCTAAATTTGTAGATCTAAATCGCACCGTGCGGTCATCGCCACCTGTCCAAACTCCAGATACTAGATCAGGAGTAATTCCAATGAACCAACCGTCTGAGTTATCTTGAGTAGTCCCTGTTTTACCCGCAATAGGTTGTGTGAAACGATAACGAGGACCTCTCAATCGAAGGCCAGTACCTTTATCGATTACCCCCTTCATCATATACAACATTAGATAAGCAGTTTGCTCACTCAATGCATCAACTTTACGTGGATGTTTTTCGAACAATACATTCCCGTTTTTATCTTCGATTCTAGTGATGTAAACCGGCTCTGTCCAAACTCCTTTATTGGCATATGTTGAATAGGCACCTACCATCTCATACAAGCTGATGTCAGGAGTTCCTAAACAAATGGCAGGATAAGGTGGTACATCGGAAGTGATGCCCATTTTCTTTACAACATTTACTACTGCTTGTGGACCTACTTGTTTCATCATATAGGCCGTAATTAAATTCACCGAATTTGCCAATCCCATTCTCAAAGTAATCATTCCCCCTTCTTTATTGTCCGAATTTTTTGGAGACCAATTGTTAAATTCTTCGAACACTATCGGAAGATTCGGCGCTTCAAAGCAAGGCGACCAACCGTTATCCATGGCAACGGTATATACGAAAGGTTTAAATGTTGAACCTACTTGGCGCTTACCTAATTTAACTTGATCGTACTTAAAATATCTGTAGTCTGGTCCGCCAACCCAAGCTTTCACATGTCCTGTATGTGGGTCCATCGACATAAAACTAGAACGTAAAAACCATTTGTAATACTTTACTGAATCCAAAGGTGTCATTGTTGTATCTCTTTCACCCGACCAAGTGAAAACAGTCATGTTCGTAGGAGTATTAAAAGCTTGGTCTATTTCTTCCTGAGAAAAGCCCTCTTCTTTCATGTAAATATATCGATCACTCCGTTTCAATGCTTGAACAATCATGTCTTCATTTTTACCCCAAGGCACTCTTCCCTTCCAATGTTTGTAAAACTCTTTTTGAAGATAAATTAAGTGTTCACGAACGGCCTCTTCTGCATATTGTTGCATTCGCGAGTCTATCGTAGTGTATATTTTTAATCCATCGCGATACAAATCATACTTCGTACCATCGGCCTTCTTATTATCTTCTGTCCATTTACTTAACTCTAACCTTAAATATTCTCTGAAATATGTTGCTAGACCTTGATTGTGATCGGGACTAGTATATTTCAAATTCAACTCCATTTCTTTTGCATCCTTCAACTCGTCTTCGGTAATGAATTTGTACTTTTCCATTTGATCTAACACAACATTTCTCCTAGCAATTGCACGTTCTGGATTTCGTATTGGTGAGTAAACCGTAGTACCTTTTAAAATACCAACCAATAATGCAGCCTCATCAATACTTAAATCAATGGGTTTTTTTCTAAAGTATGTATTGGACGCTGTTTTGATGCCATATGAATTGCTTCCAAAATCAACAGTATTAAAATACATCGTGATGATTTCTTCTTTGGTATAATTGCGCTCAATCTTTATAGCAGTTAACCATTCCTTTAATTTTATTATGCCGATGTTGAAGATCGTTTGTTTTTTTCTTGGGAATAAATTTTTAGCAAGCTGTTGGGTAATGGTACTTGATCCACGTTTTTTTCCAATCATACTATAAAATACAATTGCGAAAGTGCCTTTTAAATCGATACCCGAATGCTCATAAAAACGAATGTCTTCCGTTGCAATCAATGCATTAATTAAATTTGGAGAGAGTTCATTAAATTTAGCATTTGATCTATTTTGAATAAAGTACGAACCTAGAACTTTCCCATCGGATGAAAGAACTTCAGATGCTAGATTTGATTTAGGATTTTCTAAATCTCTAAATGTTGGTAGTTCACCCCATAGACCAAGGCCTACTGAACCAATTAATAAAATCACAAATAAAAATCCAAAAGCAATTATCTTCCAGAAATTTTTTATGTATGATGAATAATTTGAACTGCTTGCCATTTTTACTTGTAATTACTTGTGTAGAAAATTATATATTCTTGTAGCTTCTTCGTATTCCTTAGTGTTTTTAAATTACTTTCTGAAATAATACTTATAAAGTAAGGTGCTTTATTAAATTTTATAAGTTCAGATTCGCTTTTCGATAATGCAATTTGATATTCTTTCGCTTTATTATAATTTTCAAAATCAGAAATTAGAATTAATTGTTCGTTCATAGTCAACAATTCTGATTGAACATTTAATTTTGAAAGTGCAAATTGCATCGTATTAAATTTCGTTAAATTTTGAATGCTTGTTTTTAAATTAGCATCCATATTGGTTGAAATCATAATAGAAAATTTAGCTCGAACTTCATTTGTATATATTGCTTCTGCATCCGATTTTGATTTAGCAAGAGCAGGATTTTTCAAATCATATATTTTATTCAAATGTTCTCTTGCCATTGTAGCTGCATCTGATGAAGGGTATTTAGTTATTAAATCATTCAAGCATGTTTCTAATGCATCATTCCCTTTTAGCTTTCCATTACAAATGGCATATAGATACGCATATTTGGGTGCAATACTAGTACTAGCATATACCGAATCAATTCTAGGTTTTGAAGAGATCACAATTTCGTACGAAGCGTTTTTGTAAGCCCAGTATAGATTATCGTAGTATTCTTGAGCGTTCTTCTCCAATACTTTTGCTTCAGAAGTATAAGAAGGATCTAAAACTACTTTAGCTAATACTGTATTTGGATATTTTTCAATTAGTTTCTTTTTATAATATTCACTCTGTGTAGTATTGTTAATTTCTGTATTCACACGATATAAATTATAATAAAATTCTGGCTCTAATTTATTTTCAGGAAATGTAAGTAATGCTGTTTCGTAAGCTTTTATAGATTGCCTTAAATCAATTATATCTGATCGATAAAATTGACCAATATTATAATAAGCTCTTACGATTTTGTCAACAGACATTTGTTTTGCTTCGTTGGTCAACGGGACTTCAGATAAATATTGCTTTTTCAATTTATCGAATTCATTTAACTTACTATCATCATTTGATTTTGAGCTCTTTTCTCCCGGATTACTTTTATTTTCTTCTTCGGAATCTTGTTGTGAGAATAAGTTGAGAATACTTTCTTTATTCGATCTTCTCCAATTATCTTCTAAAGTTCTACGTCCGTACTTCTTATTAAAATCACTTGCACCAACTCCTTTTGCCGCCATGTTATAAAAGTACCAAGTAGTGCCAGCACCTGGCTTGTTTGGAGTTCCAGGAGCATTATTTGAATTATTCATGGTAGAATTATTTGCCATGTTATTCAGAGCTGCTTCTGCTAATCGTTGTTCCTCTTCTTCACGTTTCCTTTTTAACTCTAAGTCACGCGTTACTATTCCATCTATATAACGAATCCTTTCCGATTCAGGCATACGTGCAACCCTTAATAAGCTGTCTTCTTTTTTAATTATTTTTAGGTTAGTAACTAATTTTAATAAACTATTTTTTCTAGTAGTTACAAGTTCGTATTCTTCGTTTGTTTTTGATAAAAAAGTATAAGTACTATCGTAATACAATTGAGCATTTTCATAGTCTTTTTTATCATAATAGATATGTGCAAGTTTTAAATAGGTTTTACCTTTTTGCCCAGTATTGCCTATGCTGTATGCTGCCGATTTTTGAAACGTTGCAATCGTTTTATCTTCATCACTTTCCTTTTCATAAATTAAGCCCAATCCGTAATAAATCTGATCTCGATACTCAATGTTCTTATCGTCTTTCAACATTTTTAAAAGCTCTTTCTCCATAGCTTTTCTAGAAGCTACGCTTTGCGTTTGAGCTAATCGAGCTGCATTAATCCGAGCGTTGAACATTAGTTCGTAAGCCGGATTTAATTTAACCACACGTTGATAATTTAATCCTGCCTTTGACTCCTCTGCAACTTTCTCATATAATTGAGCAAGTATATAAGTATAGCGAGCTTTTTTAGATTTCTTTTTTTCTACTGCAATCGCTTTCTCTAAATATTCAATTCCCTTTTTGTAATTTTTTCGTTCGATGTAATAATACGCTGTACTTGCAAAAAGCTCATTCAAATATTTTTTAGGAAATGTCTCACTTGCCAATACGATGTTAATTACCGACTCTGCTTGTTGATATTTTTTCTGCAAGGTATACGTACGTATCAACCACAAATAGGACATATTCGCTGGTTCAGTTTTTTTATACTTACCTGCAATGAATTGGAATGTTTCTGCCGCTGTAAAATAATCCTTTTTATAAAAGTAGGCTCTTCCAATCTCAAAATAACAATCATCTATCCAAGTGCTAATTTCATGCCTTTGAATCACCACAGATGCTTTTTTAATTGCATCGTCTAATGGCTGATTGTTATTCTTGCCAGGTGCAGAACCATCGGGTCTGATAATCTTATAAACCGATAATATTTCTTCGTATTTATCAACGTAAGCCTTCTCTTGAGATTTAGCTTCAGCATCGATTTTTAATTTGGCATTGAAATATCCATTGTAATGAGCAGTAACGTTATGATAGGCCTTCTTTATGAGTGTGTTTTTCTTAGACCCACAAGAGCTTATGGCAGAAACGGCAAATATTAAAAGTAAACTATAAAAAATTTTATTCTTCAAAACCCAAATATTACGGTGCAACAAAAAGCTAACAAATTTATTTTATTTCCGATGAAATCCCATCTATAAATTGAATAAACGCAAATTCGATAAATTTAGCTTAATTTGCATGATATTTTAATGGCAAATAAGAAACAAAAATTAATCGATAGACTTAGGCTTAAGTACAAGCTTGTCATTTTAAACGACGAAACGTTTGAAGAGAAAGCCTCATTCACGCTCAATAGGCTTAATGTCTTTATTTTAGGAAGTGTTGTATTGGTGCTCCTAATCTTTATCGTATCATCGCTTTTTATTTTTACCCCCTTAAAAGAATACATTCCGGGTTATGCCGATGTATCACTTCGTAGGGACATTACTACAATGGCATTGAAGGTAGACTCGCTGGAAGGCTTGCTTGCATCTAATGATAAATACATCAAAAATATTAAATCGGTTATAAATGGTACGGTGGGGAAAGACGATACTATTAATGCGAACAGTAAGCCCAAATTAATCGACACTACATTTAGAAT
>JAEYZM010000022.1 GCA_023427985.1 Bacteroidota bacterium
CCAAAAATGCAGCTACCTGGGGGCACGACTTAAGTCGTGCCACCAGTACCCCTTGAAAAAAGAAAATCCCGCTAAAAAGCGGGACGTTCTATCACCTTGTTCAAAAAATTTCATGGACTTGTGGAGGCCATCAATTGCAGATTAACTACAACCTCCTTGTGTGCCGCAGTTTAAGCATTTGTAGCATGTTCCCGAGCGTACCATAATGTGTCCGCAATTTGTACATGCTGGTGCATCAGATTGCGCTCCGCCTGAAATATCAAGTACTGGCTTTTTGCTTGCAAATTCTGCTGCACTAACTTCTGCTTTTGGAGCAGGCGCTGAAGCAGGTGTTGTACCAGCTGCTTCTGGATGATTAGACGTGTCTGGATTCACATCTTCATCGATCATCTGCGGATTACCAATAACCGCGTTTTGTTCTGTGATCACATGCACTAGATCGGTACGATTTAAATATTCGTAACCCAACATTCTAAAGATGTAATCGATAATTGAAGTCGAGCTCTTGATGTTATCGTGACCCGCAACCATTCCCGATGGCTCAAAGCGAGTGAATGTAAACTTATCTACAAACTCTTCCAATGGCACACCGTATTGTAAGCCCACCGATACCGCAATCGCAAAACAGTTCATCAACGAGCGGAATGTTGCACCTTCTTTATGCATGTCGATGAAGATCTCTCCCAATGTTCCATCTTCGTATTCACCAGTACGCACATAAATTGTTTGTCCTCCCACTGCCGCTTTTTGCGTGAACCCTCTGCGTTTCGCAGGCATGCTCTTCTTCTCCACCACACTCGATAATTGACGTTTGAAGGTCGTATCTTTTGAACGTTCTAAGATCGCTCTCGCTGCCTCTAATACTTGCTCTGGTGTTAAGTCGCTCAATTTTACATTCGCCGCTTCACCCAATACTTCTTCTACTGTATCTAAATTATCGCCCGATGCTTTTGTCGACAATGGTTGTGATAATTTACATCCATCGCGATATAAAGCGTTTGCTTTTAATCCTAATTCCCAACTTAATTGGTAGCAATCTTTGATCTCATCAACTGTTGCTTCATTTGGCAAGTTGATAGTTTTAGAAATCGCACCCGATAAGAATGGTTGTGCTGCTGCCATCATTTTGATGTGACCATGAGCGTGTATATAACGCTGGCCGATGGTACCGCAACGGTTCGCACAATCGAAGATTGAATAGTGTTCTTCCTTCAAATATGGCGCACCTTCAATAGTCATTGTACCGCATACATAAGTATTCGCTTCTGCAATTTGTTGTTTGTTGAAACCTAATGCCTGCAATAGGTTGAAGTTTTGTGCATTGTATTGCTCAGGCTTAAATCCTAAACGCTTCAAGCAATCTTCTCCCAATGTCCACATGTTAAATGCAAAACTAATTTCAAACGCAGACACCATCGCTTTATCCAACTTCTCTAATTCGTCTTGTGTAAATCCTTTCGCTGCCAATGAGTCGAAGTTAATATGCGGCGCTCCTTTAATCGTTGCATAACCTTTTGCATAGTTTACAATTGCATCTACTTCATGCTCTTCGTAACCTAAATTCTTCAAAGCAGTTGGCACTGCTAAGTTGATGATTTTGAAATAACCACCACCCGATAATTTTTTAAACTTCACCAATGCAAAGTCTGGCTCAATACCTGTAGTATCACAATCCATTACTAAACCAATGGTTCCTGTTGGAGCAATTACTGTTGTTTGAGCATTACGGTATCCGTATTTCTCACCCAACTCAACTGCTTTGTCCCATGCATTGCAAGCTGCCGATAATAAATAATCAGGACAATGTTTTGGATCGATGCCCGGAGGCGCAATCTCTAATCCTTCATACGCATCAGTAGCATTGTATGCTGCATATCTGTGATTACGCATTACACGTAACATATCTTTTTTGTTTTCTTCAAACTTCACAAATGGTCCTAAGTGTTTCGCCATTTCTGCCGATGTTGCATAAGCAACACCTGTCATAATCGCTGTAATAGCTCCACCCAATGCGCGACCTTTATCGCTATCGTAAGGTATTCCAGCGACCATCAACATCGACCCTAAGTTGGCATAACCCAAACCTAATGTTCTGTACTCGTACGATAATTGAGCAACTTCTTTCGATGGGAATTGAGCCATCAACACAGAAATTTCCAATACCATTGTCCAGATACGGCAGATGTGTTCAAAGCCTTTCACATCGAACTCCAAAGTTTCTTCATTAAAGAAGTGACGTAAGTTTACCGATGCTAAGTTACAAGCTGTATTATCTAAGAACATGTACTCCGAGCAAGGGTTAGAAGCATTGATTCTTCCACCTTGTGGACATGTATGCCATTCGTTAATTGTTGTATCGTATTGTACTCCTGGATCTGCACAAGCCCAAGCTGCAAACGCAATATCGTTCCATAATTTCGATGCGGAAACCGAACCTACTACCTTACCATTTGTTCTTCCAATTAAATCCCAATCCTTACCATCTTCTAATGCATGGAAGAATGCGTTTGGAATACGTACCGAGTTATTAGAATTCTGACCAGCAACAGTTCTGTATGCTTCGCCTTCGTAATCCGATGAGTAACCAGCTGCAATTAATGCTGCAACTTTTTTCTCTTCTTCCACTTTCCAGTTTACGAATTCTACAATTTCTGGGTGATCTAAATCCAAGCATACCATTTTAGCTGCTCTACGAGTTGTTCCGCCCGACTTAATAGCACCCGCTGCACGGTCGCCAATTTTCAAGAAAGACATTAAGCCCGATGAGTAACCCCCACCCGAAAGTTTTTCGCTTTCTCCACGAATGCGTGAGAAGTTAGTACCTACACCCGATCCGTATTTAAAGATACGCGCTTCACGCACCCATAAATCCATGATACCACCTTCGTTTACCAAATCGTCTTCTACCGATAAGATAAAACATGCATGTGGTTGCGGACGTTCGTATGCCGATGTAGATTTTTCTAGTTTCCCAGTATCTGGATTTACAAAGTAGTGCCCTTGAGGCTTACCTGTAATTCCGTATGAAGAATGTAATCCTGTATTGAACCATTGTGGCGAGTTTGGTGCCGCTAATTGTCCAACAATTGTATATACTAATTCATCGTAAAATGCTGTTGCATCTTCATCAGTTGCAAAGTATCCATATCGCTTTCCCCAATCCATCCAGCAATGTGCCATACGATGCGCCACTTGCTTAATCGATTTTTCAGATCCTGTTGAACCATCTTCTTGAGGTACGCCAGCTTTACGGAAATATTTTTGAGCTAAAATATCTGTAGCTACTTGCGACCAAGAGGCAGGAACTTCCACATCCTTCATCTCAAACACCGCATCACCCGCCGGGTTGCGGATTACCGATGTTCTTTTTTCATACGTAAATAAGTCGTACGGACTTACACCATGTTGGGTGAAATAGCGCTCTATTTTCATCCCTTTTCCTTTATTCTCTTTCTTGCTCATAGTAATATTTTATATGTGGGCTTGTTAGGTCTCTGATAATGTTATTCTTATGTTCAAAAAAAACTTACAGAGTTTTTAATCAAATTTAAGCCCCCAAGCTAGGCAGGTCAAATTGAGATTTCCACAACCAATTTCAGAAAGTAGTATTACAAGAGCTAATCGCTTTTAAAATGCAGAAAACCAAAGTCTTACCTATGTGGAAAACTTTGGTTTTCGTTAATTTTTTGTGAAATTTCGATTAAAAAATCGATTATTCTATCGTACTGATTTTTATCGTATTGGTACGTCCGCTTCTGCCTATCGGAGTGCTCGCCGTGTTAATTACACAGTCGCCCTTCTTCACCAATTTTGCATGTCGCAACATCCCATTCACATCGCTCATCGTTTTATCGGTACTCTCAAACTCATCGTAATAAAAACCTCTTACTCCCCACACTAAACTTAACATACACAATAAGGTTTTGTTCGATGTAAAGATGAAGGTTAAGGCTTTAGGCCGATGACTCGAAATTCTAAAGGCAGTGTAACCCGAATGAGTCATGGATACTATACCTAATGCACCGTTCTGCTCTGCAAGTATACAAGCGGTATAACATATACTATCCGATCTAAAGGTTACGGAACGTTTATGTGGCGCTTGCATTTGCATATATGGATACGAGGTCTTCTCAATCTTATGAATGATTTGTTGCATGGCTTGAATTACCTCCACTGGATATTGCCCTACGGAAGTCTCTCCACTCAACATCACTGCATCGGCACCATCTAAAACAGAGTTGGCTACATCGTTCACTTCGGCGCGTGTTGGACGCGGATTGGTAATCATACTTTCCATCATTTGTGTGGCGATGATTACGGGCTTGGCATGTTCCATGCATTTTTTCACAATGCGTTTTTGAATGATAGGCACTTCTTCCATTGGGCACTCCACTCCTAGATCGCCACGAGCCACCATCACCCCGTCTGTTGCTGCTATGATATCATCCAGATTTTTTAATGCTTCAGGCTTTTCAATTTTCGCAATTACGCGCGCGTGCGAACCACGTTTTTTTATAATCTCTTTTAGTTCGATGATATCTTTTGCTTCACGTACGAAGGATAATCCAATCCATTCCACCTCTTGCTTTAAAATAAATTCTAGATCTTTTCGATCTTTCTCTGTCAAACTTGGAATAGAGACTTTAGTATCGGGTAAGTTTACTCCTTTGTTGGACGATAATATACCACCATAAATAACTTTTACTTTAACGGTATCTTTTCTGTTAGTGCTAATAACTTTGAATTGCAACTTCCCATCGTCTAATAAAATAATTTCCCCCACCTTAACATCTTTCGGAAATTCTTGGTAAGAAATATACAAACGTTCCGATGTACCTATACAAGGTTTAGTAGTCATAACCAATTCCTGGTTGCGTTTCAAAAGCACACCATTGTTTTCCATCTCACCTACTCTAATCTTTGGTCCTTGTAAGTCGGCCAAAATCCCCACATGTGTATTGTGTTTGGCATTGATTTCTCGTATAGTCTTAATGAGTTTTGCAAGGTCCTCGTGCTTTCCATGTGAAAAGTTTATGCGGCAAATGTCCATTCCCGCTTTAATCATTTTCAATAATACTTCTTTCGATGAGGATGCAGGTCCTAGTGTTGCTACTATTTTTGTCCTGTTGTGATATACTTTCATGTTTTTATTTAAGGATTAACCTTGGAACAAATTAACAATTCATTTATGAATTAAGTTCAAACTTAATGTTTTTTTATTAGAAAGTGTAATTATTACACTAAGATGTATGAAAGATAATTAAAAGAATAAAAGATTTTCTCTAGATTTAAAACTATAGGGATCGAGGAGGTAGGCCGACTGGATGGTGTCGATTTTTTTTAGGCCATTTAAAATTGCTTTTTCTTCTTCGGAATTCAGGGACTCGGTACTTAACATAAAATAATCGGTTTCCTTACTTTCGGGTATAATATAGCCAGGGCCATTTTTATTACTTATGATGTATAAATCGGTTTCAATATTATCGTAAGAGAATTTAAAGCAAGAATGGAAGGATACTTCTCCAAAATCGCTGTATATTTCTAGGTCTTGAATTCGCTCAAACTTTAGAGGTAAGTGCTTGTTAATAAACCAACAAAGTCGGTAATCTTTCAAACTTGAAGATATTCCGATGAGCGTAATATCAAAATCGAAGGATACTTTAAGGATTTTCTTGCTCAATTGCTTAAAATTTATTTGTCAAAATTATAAAAAAAGCCTAGTATTGAGTAAGAAATGGTGCATTAGAGCCTGATTAAAAGCATTAAAAATAAAATTTTGATTATTTGTTATAATATCATTTTCTTTGCACTGAATTTATTAAAAACCTAAATTTTAAAATTATGTCAGATATTGCATCAAGAGTAAAAGCAATTATTGTAGAAAAGTTGGGTGTAGACGAAAGCGAAGTAACACCAGAGGCAAGCTTTACAAACGACTTAGGTGCTGATTCACTGGATACAGTTGAATTAATCATGGAATTTGAAAAAGAATTTAACATCGCTATTCCTGATGAGCAAGCAGAAACTATCGGTACTGTAGGACAAGCGATCTCTTACTTAGAAAAAAACGTTAAGTAATTAAACCTCTCTAAGACCTTATATGGAATTAAAAAGAGTAGTAGTTACAGGAATTGGAGCATTGACTCCCCTGGGAAATTCTGTTCCTGAATTTTGGAAGAATTTAGTAGATGGGGTCAGTGGCTCTGATTTTATTACTCATTTTGATGCCTCTAAGTTCAAGACACAATTTGCTTGTGAGGTAAAAAATTTCCAAGTAGAGAACTATTTGGATAAAAAAGAAGCAAGGAAACTAGATCCATTTGTACACTATGCATTAGCATCGACAGATGAAGCGGTGAAAGATTCGGGCATAGATTTCAGCCAAATAGACCCTGATAGAGGGGGAGTTATTTGGGGTTCTGGAATCGGTGGTTTAAGAACATTCATCGATGAAGTAACAAACTTCAACGCTGGCGATGGTACTCCAAGATTTAATCCATTCTTTATTCCGAAAATGATCATTGATATTGCTCCTGGGCATATCTCTATCAAGTACGGTTTAAGAGGTCCAAACTTTGCAACTGTTTCGGCATGTGCATCATCGACCAACGCAATTATTGATGCCTTCAATTACATTAGATTGGGTATGGCAGATTTAATGATTACAGGTGGTTCAGAGGCAAGTGTGAACGAAGCAGCATTAGGTGGCTTCAACGCCATGCATGCATTGTCGACACGCAACGACTCTCCAAAAACAGCATCGCGTCCATTCGATTTGGATAGAGATGGTTTTGTATTGGGAGAAGGTGCAGGGACATTAATTTTAGAGGAGTACGAGCATGCAAAACGCAGGGGTGCAAAAATTTATGCTGAATTAGCAGGTGGCGGATTATCGGCCGATGCTAATCATATTACAGCACCACATCCAGAAGGTTTGGGTGCTAAAAATGTAATGAAAAACGCCATGAAAGATGCAGGTTTAAATCCAGAGGATTTAGATTATGTAAACGTTCATGGAACATCTACTCCATTAGGCGATATTAGCGAAGCCAAAGCAATCCTATCTTTATTTGGCGAACACGCGTATAACTTAAACATTAGTTCTACAAAATCAATGACAGGTCACCTCTTAGGTGCAGCTGGTGCAGTGGAAGCTATTGCTTCAATACTTGCAGTTAAAAATGATATTGTACCTCCTACAATTAATCATTTTACAGACGATCCTCAATTTGATACTAAACTTAATTTAACATTCAACAAAGCACAGAAAAGAACAGTACGTGCTGCATTGAGTAATACATTTGGTTTTGGTGGACATAATGCTTCGGTCATCTTTAAAAAAGCTGAGTAATCGATTTATTTAAATTGAATTCCTTATTTTAGCTTGTATTCATTAGTACATCATGCCCATAGGTATTTTTAAATTATTTACATCTGGTAATAAACGCGAGTTAAAAGCACTGAGAAATATCTTAGGCTTTATGCCAGGCAATTATAATTTATACCGATTGGCATTACGACATAAATCTGTTGCAAGTGATATTCATAAGAAGGGTGTAAAGAATAGCAACGAACGCTTAGAGTTTTTGGGCGATGCAATTCTGGGTGCAGTAGTAGCCGAAGTCTTGTTCAAAAAATTCCCTTATAAAGATGAGGGATTTTTAACAGAGATGCGATCTAAGATGGTAAATCGTTTGCATTTAAATCAGCTTTCAAAAAAAATGGGTATTGCCGACTTAATTGATTACGATGCGAAGCTCAATAATATGGGGAATAAAAATTCTTCTTTATTTGGCGATGCATTCGAGGCAATAATTGGAGCAATATATCTCGATAAAGGATATGAGTTTACTCGTAAATTTATCATCAATAGAATCATCATACCACACGTAGATATTGATCATTTAGAACAAACCGAATCCAATTTTAAAAGTCGACTTTTAGAGTGGGCGCAAAAAGAGGGTAAGGAAATTCAATTTGAATTATTAGAAGAAAAACATGCAGGGCAAAGTAGATTGTTTACTGTAAGAGTACTTATCAATGGAGAAGATATGGGGAAAGGACAAGACTTCAGTAAGAAAAACGCAGAAAAGAATGCAGCTGAAAAAGCATGCATCGCCTTAAATATTCTTGCATGAGAAAACTATTTGCTGCAATTCATTTAACATACGGACTCATTGTATTTTTTACAGTGATGTTATTGCTATTGCCATTTATCATTTTATTTTCATACCTACCTGGTAAAGCCGGGGCAAGCATTCCTTTTTTCTTTTTACGAGTATGGGCATTTGTATTCTCGAGTCTTAGTGGATTTTATTATACAATAATTAAAAATAGAAACATCGACATAAATAAACCTTATATCTATGTTTCCAATCACGGTTCGTATTTAGATTCACCGGCAGTTGTAATTGCTGCACCCAATGCATTTAAGCCTTTGGGGAAAATAGAAATGAGTAAAATTCCTTTCTTCGGATTTATTTATAACAGAGTCGTTGTAACCTTAGATCGAAGTAGTAAAGAGAGTAGGGCAGAAAGTGTAGAACAATTAAAAAGGGTTTTGGCCGATGGAATATCGATTTTGATTTTTCCCGAAGGCACCATGAATACAACGGATGCTCCATTAAAAGATTTTTACGACGGTGCTTTCAGAATTGCCATAGAAACTAAAACACCAATTGCTCCATTTGTATTGATAAATTCAAAAGAGCTTATGCCGCGTAAAGACCCATTACAAATAAAACCCGGTTTGATTAAAGTAGTATTTGCTGATCCAATTTCGGTTGAAGAATATGGTCCCGAAGATTTAGAAAAACTAAAATTACATACTTATAATGTGATGGAAAGTTTAATTTTGCAGCACAAAAAATAGTTCTGCATGTCGACCAATTTAAAAGTCCATTTAAGTTTATTCTTAGTAGCAGCAATTTATGCGGCCACGTTTAGTATTGCAAAATTAGTGATGCCTGCATACGTAGAACCAATGGGTTTAATAGGAATTCGAGTTTGGGGTGCAATTGTATTGCTTTGGATTACGCATGCAATTTTTGTTAGAGAAAAGATTAGTGATAAAAAAGATTTCTTGGAGTTGATAAAATGTGCAGTGTTTGGAGTTGCGGCGAATATGCTTTTGTTTTTTAAAGGGCTAGCGATTACTACACCAATAAATGGTGCAATCTTAATGGTGACAACCCCATTGTTTGTTGGATTCTTTTCTTTTTTTGTATTGAAAGAGAGAGCCACAACATTGAAAATTGCTGGATTAATATTAGGTGTGATAGGAGCGGCAATGTTATTGGTTGGTCCAAAATTGAATTTTAGTTCTGAAACATTTGCTGGTGATTTATTGGTAACATTGAACGCGATTATTTATTCTTATTATTTAATAATAGCAAAACCATTATTGCATAAATACAATCCTATTACAGTAATTAAATGGACATTCTTTTTTGGTGGATTAATGATTTTGCCCTTTTCATTACCTGAATTAAAAGAGGTGCAATGGCAAGATATACCAACAAACATTTGGTCGAGTATATTCTTTTTAATTGGAGGAGCTACCTTCCTTACATATCTATTAAACGGTTGGGCATTACGTCATGCTAATTCATCATTGGTTGGTGCATATATATATTTACAGCCAATTCTTGCAAGTGTTTTTGCCATTATCTTAGGTAAAGATGAGTTAACTTGGCATAAAGTTATATTTGGATTAGTAATATTTCTTGGTGTATATATGGTAAGCTTGCCAGCAAGTCTTCCTGTGAATAGGGATAAAAACTGATATCTGAGAATATTCCTATCTTTGAACAAATTACAAATATGTTAAAGTCGATGACTGGATTCGGACTTGCAAGTTCCGAATACATGCAAAAAAAAATTACAGTTGAGATTCGTTCCTTGAATAGTAAGTTTCTGGAATTGAATATCAAGCTTCCAAAAAACTATTCTGAAAAAGAAAGTTTGTTGAGAAACGATTGTGTGAAATTTATTGAACGTGGTAAGGCAAATGTTTCAATAACATTGGATCAACAAAATCTTATTGATGAAAGCAGAGCAATAAATAAAGATTTATTCAAATCATATTACAATCAATTAAAGAGTCTTGCCAATGAATTGGGTGAAAAAGATGTAAACATTTTTGCTAATACGCTGAGTATACCAGATGTATTCAATACACAAGAAGCTGCGGCTGATGAAGAAGAATGGAAAACCATTTATAAATTATTTTTAGAAGCAGTTGAAAATTTCAACCGTTTTAGAATAGACGAAGGCAATACATTATCGACAGATTTAGTAAAACGTATTCAAAATATTTTAAGTTCTATTAAAGAAGTTGAAAAGTTTGAATCGAATCGAATTCCTGTTGTAAAAGAAAAGTTAAATCAATTATTGGCAGATCAGGTTGGAGTTGAAAACATCGACAATAACAGATTAGAGCAGGAGTTAATTTATTACATAGAGAAATTTGATATTACAGAAGAAAAAATTCGCTTAGCAAGTCATTGCAATTATTTCTTAGATGTGATGAAAGAGAAAGAAGCGAATGGTAAAAAACTTGGATTCATATCGCAAGAAATAGGAAGAGAAATTAATACCATGGGTTCAAAAGCCAATGATGCTAATATTCAAAAGATAGTGGTAGGGATGAAAGATGAGTTGGAAAAAATAAAAGAACAATTATTAAATATTATTTAATGATAGCAATACGCTATTCGAACAAATGGATAAGCAAGGTAAATTAATTATATTTTCGGCACCTTCAGGAGCAGGCAAAACAACAATTGTTAAGCATTTGCTAAGTAGGTTTGATAACATCAAATTTTCTATTTCTGCTACTACGCGTGAGTTAAGAGGTGAAGAGCAAAATGCTAAAGATTATTACTTTATTAGTAAAGAAGACTTCCTACATAAAGTGGCAAAGCACGAATTTGTAGAGTTTGAGGAAGTATATTCGGGTACATTTTATGGAACCTTAAAATCAGAAATTCAAAGAATTTGGAACGATGGAAATCATGTGATCTTTGATTTAGATGTTGAAGGAGGATTACGATTAAAGAAAAAATATGGAGAACATGCCTTGGCTATATTTGTTCAGCCACCGTCACTTGATGTATTGATAGAAAGATTAAGAGGTAGAGGTACAGATTCCGAAGAAAAATTACAAGAACGAATAGCAAAGGCTTCGAAAGAATTGTCCTATGCAGATAAGTTCGATGTAATCTTAAAAAATTATGATTTAGAAATTGCTTGTAATGAAGCAGAACAATTGGTTCGTGAATTTTTAAAGTAATGAAAGTAGGATTATTCTTCGGCTCATTTAATCCAATTCATATAGGACATATGATTATTGCAAATTATATGTCACAGTTTACAGAGCTTGATAAAGTTTGGTTGATCGTTTCACCTCATAATCCATTAAAGGATAAATCGTATTTAATTAATGCATACGATCGCGTAGAAATGTGTAAGCTGGCTTTTGAAGATCACCCATCAATTAGTGTAAGCGATATAGAATTACATTTACCTACACCTTCCTATACAATTGATACATTAACTTACTTAAAAGAAAAATATCCAGAACACGAGTTTTCATTAATCATGGGTGCCGACAATTTAAGTAGTTTAAAGAAGTGGAAAAATTATGAAGTTCTACTTAGAGATTATCAGTTTTATGTGTACCCTCGATTGAAAGAAAGCACATCAGAATATCTGAACCATACGAACGTGCATGTAACTGAAACACCTATCATGGAACTTTCCTCAACATTCATTCGCAAAGCAATAAAAGATCAAAAAGACATTAGATATTTTGTACCAGATAAGGTGTTGAATTTTATTGAAGCTAAATCGCTTTATAAATAATTATTTAACACGTATCTTTTCCCCAATATATATACTGTTATCGGATTTATTATTCATCTTCTTTAACTCTTCAAAGTCGATGTTGTATTTTTTTGAAATAGAGTACAAAGTATCGCCCTTTTGCACTTCATGATATTCATATTTATCTTTTGGTTTTTTTGCTACTGCTTTCTCTAGTTTTTCTTCACGTTTGATTCTTTTTGCCGCTTTACGTTCATCGTATTGATAGAGTTCATAGCGTTCAATTAAATTAATCAGTAGTTGAGCATACTGGGGGTTTGTGGCATAACCTGCTTCTTTTAATCCATTTGCCCAAGCTTTATAATCGCGTTTCTTGTATTCAAATAAAAATTTATATCGATCTCTATTTGCAATAAACTCAGAATGGTCCCTGTAGGAATGTTCTACTTTTCTGTATCTCCTAAAGCACTCATCTTTTTTATCATCGTCCATTCTCATTGTTCTACCTGTCCAATCTGAAGCACATTTAATTCCAAAATGATTTTTCCCTTTTCGTGCTAATTTACTTTTGCCATTACCTGATTCCAATATTCCTTGAGCTAATGTGATACTAGCAGGAATATCATATTTCTTCATTTCTTTAATGGCAATTTTTCTATATTTTTTAATATACGCCTCGGTATCATCTGCAAATAAATCAGAATTAATAGCAAGGATTACCAATATTAATAGTAGGACTTTTCTCATGGTATAATGAGCTTTTGTTTGGGTTTGATAAGATTCGATTTTAACTTATTGGCATTCTTAATTTTTATAGCACTTGTCTTATATTTATGTGCAATGGTTGATAGAGATTCTCCTTTACGAACGATATGATACTTCGCTTCTTTCTTAAGCTCAGCTTTCTTCTCTATGTGTATTTGTTGAGTATCTATATTAATTGAATCGGCTTGAAGCGACAATTCATTCTGTTCTAAGCTATCGACGAGGTCGAATCGATGCAAATTATTCTGTTCAATAGTTCTTATTAAATGGGCTGCATAATATCTACTAGATGCATATCCTGCACGTTGTAAACCATAAGCCCATTTTTTATAATCTGTTCTTTTATAGGTAAAAAGTTTGGTGTAATTTTTATTGTTTGTTAGAAACCTTGATCGGTCTTTAAAAGCCTCTTCAACCGTATTGTATTTTCTAAAACAAGAATTACGTTTATTTCCATTTCTATAATATTTTTTGCCTGTCCATGTAGAACCACATTTTACACCAAAATGATTGTTTGCATTGCGTGCCAATTGACTCGTGCCGTTTGCCGATTCGTGCATTCCTTGAGCTAATGTAATGCTTGCCGGTATACCAGTTAGTAGCATTTCTTGAATCGCGAGCTCCTTATATTTTTCAATATATAAATTTGCGGTACTGTTTTTGTTTTGAGCAAACAGTGAATGTGAAAGACAAATTAATGCAAGAATGAATTTGTCGATGAGTCTCATATGCACAAGATAATAATTTTTTTTATTTTTAAGGATGATGCGATTTAAGTCTTTGTTAATTATTGTATTTATGAGTGTAAATCTATATGCTCAAGATACAAAAGATGCAGTTTTTTTTGGTACAATAAAAAATTTCAAAAACAGTAAAATATATCTAAGTTTTAGAAACAATCCCATCGATACCATAGATACTCGAATTGAAATTAAACTGAATGATAAGAATCAATTTTACGAGAGCTATCAGTTATCAAAAGCAATTGATGCAAAATTAATTTTAGATAAAGATACTTTAGGCTTATACATGAGTCCATCTGAATCTATAGAACTTCAATACGATTATAAAAAGAAAAATGCCAATTATATTTCAAAGTATAATAACAATAAGTTTCTTTTTGAATTTAATTATTTCTATAACGATATTGAAAAGCTGAAAAGCAAATCAAATCTAGATTTTATAGAATTTTCTGCGGAGCTCGAAAAATTAAAAACCAAACACTTAGAACAATTAAATCAATTTAATAGTAAATTTATTTTAGCAGGTGATTTTATAAAACTACAAAAACTAAAATATATTTATCAAATAGCAAATGAGAAATATGAATTTTTAAAACACAAGAATTTACTTGAATTAAAATACAGTAATTCAAAAGAATTTGAACCTTATTTATTTTATGAAAGCCTTTCAAGCAATCAGCCTGAGTATTTATTAATTAAAGAATATAGAACTTATTTAATTAACAATATATACTATAAATTCTATCAGTCTGATTTAAAAAATTTAACCGAGCAAGAACAAATGAGGTTAAAATTTGACTTAGCAATGAATACCTATGAGGGTAGAGAACAACATTATGTACTAACGTATATATTAGGAGATTTACTAGATCAATATACGTATTTGTATGTAAAGACTTTAATTTCTGAGTACATGTCTACCATACGGAATCAGGAGTATAGGTCTTATATCGATATAAAAATACAAAAGGCTATACGTCGACTTGAGTAGCTTTGATAAAATCGCTAATTAGATAAACGATTGATTTTTGTAAAAGATATAATTCATTTTGATTTTGAGTTAAGTCTGAAGATGCCTCTGTTATATGAAGGTAGGGTGGATTGAGCAATGAAGCTGCTTGATGTATTATTGCCCGCCCTTCATTAAAAGTAAAGCCTGTGTCCGACATAGCTGAGCTTGTCATCGATTGAATACTGTCCATATCAAATTCAAGAGCACATGGAGATTCAATTAAAAAATTTACCAAACTATTTAATGAATGTTCTATGGAGTATCTTTTTCGAATTAATATGTCTTCTAAACTGATATATTGAAGATCTGGATTTTGGTCAATTTCGTTTAAAATATTTTCTGAATTATAATTCTCATGTAATCCAAAAATTCCATATCGATTTAAATAATTATTTTCTTTCGCATATCTAAATCCATTACCACTATGTCTACCTTCTTGAATTCTAAAGTCTGAATGCGCATCAATGTTTAAACAATTTACTTTAGCACCCAAACTTTTTGATAAAGCCATTAGTAAGGGATAGGAATTATTATGTCCGCCTCCAACAACAATCAATTTTTTCCCAGCAGCAAATATTTTATAACATAATTCAAACACTAATTTGTCTATTTGCTCAACAGATTCTCGTAATTCAGAAATCGTTTTTCTTTCAATGTTTTCATACAGCTCATTAAACTCCAATTGACCAAGAATTAAAATTTTATTTGTGTCGATGTATCTGTTTGATTGAATGGATAAAAGACTAGATAAAATTTTTTCAAAAGTATATCTCGCACCAGCACGACCATAATTTGCGCGTATACCAATATCTTCTGCTATACCTAAAATAACATAATCAAATTTTTCTGATTGAATTTGCTCTTCCCAATTTTCAGAATTTGCAAAGCTGATATTCTGCCCCCATTTAGTTTCGTTGGCACGAATAGTAAATAGTTGTGATACATCGGCATTCGAATATGTTTTTAATTGCTTCATTATTTGCCTTTAATAAATACTCGTTCAATATGGTCGGAGCCAAATGCATAAGGTATATATGCTAGGCTTGGAATGTTTTTAGTTAAAATAATATTTGCAACTTTTCCTTTGCTAATGCTGCCTGCTTCTTGCGCAATTTCCATAGCATGTGCAGCATTTATTGTGCAAGCATTTAATGCTTCTTCGGGTGTCATTTTTAATTGTGTGCAAGCAAGGGATAAAATGAATGGCATATTACCGCTGGGCGATGATCCTGGATTATAATCCGACGCCAATGCAATTGCAAGTCCTGCATCAATCATTTTCCTAGCAGGTTGATATTCCAATCCTAAGAAATATGCTGCAGAAGGTAGAATGGTACCAATGGTTTTTGAATGAAGCAAACAATTGATTTCTTCTTCGCCTACGCATTCTAAATGATCAACAGAAACAGCATTGTATTTTACTCCAACTTGAATCCCGCCAGAATAATTTAATTGATTTGCATGAATTTTTGGTTTCAATCCATACTTGGCACCTGCTTCTAAAATTTGTGCAGTTTCATCGACACTAAAGAAACCAAATTCACAAAACACATCAATGTAATCTGCTAAATTTTCTTTTGCAATTTCAGGTAACATCTCATTAATAATTAGGTCGATGTATCCCTGATGATTTTCTCTATATTCTAGAGGATAAGCATGTGCGGCTAAAAAGTTTGACTTAATAATTAGGTCAGTTTCCTTTTTTAATCGTTTGATTACCCGCAACATTTTTAATTCCGATTGGGTATTTAAACCATAGCCACTTTTTATTTCTATTGCTGCTGTACCTTTTGACTTTACTTCTTGAATTCTTCTTATGGCAGAATCGAAAAGTTCATCTTCGGAAGTGTTATGTAGTTTTTTAGCTGAGTTTAAAATACCTCCACCTCTTTTTGCAATCTCTTCATAACTCAAGCCCTTGATACGATCAACAAATTCATTCTCTCTACTACCTGCAAAAACGATATGAGTATGTGAATCACAAAATGCAGGTAAAACAATTTTATCTTTTGCATCGATATAATCATCGAAATCATTTGTGTCGATGTATTCCTCAATGTCTAGCATGCTTCCGTAATTATCAATACGTCCATCTTTAATGCTTAGCCAAGCATTATCAATTGTATTTAATTTAGATAAATCGGAGCCTTTTAGTGGACTCGTATTGTTCTCTAAAATACCTACTAATGATTTTATATTTTTTAATAATAAAGACATGCTATTTTAATTCTAAAAGAATTGGACAATGGTCGGAATGTATTGCTTCAGATAGTATCGCCGCTCTTTTTAAACGTTTTTCTAATTCTTTACTTGCTAAATGATAATCAATTCTCCAACCTAAATTTTTCGAACGTGCACCAGCTCTAAAACTCCACCATGTATAATGGTGTGGATCTTGATTGAAATATCTAAAAGTATCTATGAAACCATTATTTATAAATTCTTCCATCCATTCTCTTTCTTCAGGTAAAAATCCAGAAGAATTCGCATTAGATTTTGGGTTATGAATATCTATAGGTTTATGACAAATATTGTAATCGCCGGAAATAATTAAATCTGGATATTTCCATTTTAACTCATGGATATAAGGTTTGAAGAAATCCATAAATTCAAATTTGATATTTTGTCGGTCATCACCACTAGAACCAGATGGTAAATAAACACTCATAACAGAAAGGTCATCAAAATCGGCGCGAATAATTCTACCTTCAAAATCGTAAAGCTCATGACCACATCCATATTCTATATGATTGGGTTTTTTCTTACTTAAAATTGCAACACCACTATATCCTTTTTTTTGTGCTGGATACCAAAAATGGTGATAACCCAGGTCTTCAATCATTTTCAGTTCAAGTTCAATTTGCTCTGGTTGCGCTTTGATTTCTTGTAAGCAAACCACATCGGCATCGCTTGCTTGTAACCAACTCAACCAATTTTTGCTAATTGCAGATCGAATACCATTTACATTGTAAGATATTATTTTCATTTATCTTCTTGTTCTGTCTTTTTAGATTTTTTTTGATCATCGGCTGTACCTACTTCTGAAACAGGATTTTTATCGGCCTTAGTTTTTGATTTTTTTTTAGGTTTAAATTTCTTCAAGATTTTAGCTTGAATAATTTTAACATCTTCATTTGGCCTGTTCATTGGATTAGTTGGAACTGCTGCAATTTTATCTAAAACATCGAAGCCTGATACTAATTCTCCATAGACGGTGTAATTATTATCTAAGTGTGGAGTTCCCCCAATTGTTTTATAGATTTCTTTTTGTTCTGCTGTGTAAGACCATCCATTTGATTTTTGCATGCGATCTAAGTCTGAATCGGTAAATGTTCTACCTTGAACGATGTAAAACTGACAATTGCTACTTGCTTTTTGAGGATTACCATCACGTGCAGCTGCCAATGCACCTTTTTTATGAATTAAATTCGCATTAAACTCTGCAGGAATTCGTTCTCCAGGCAAAGAACCCGAGCCTAAAGCTGCTTCAGGCTTTGCGTTTTTAGACAAAGGGTCGCCACCTTGAATCATAAATGCATTGATTACTCTATGAAATAACACACCATCATAGAAACCTTCCTTTGTTAACTTTAAAAAGTTTTCAGTATGCAATGGTGTTTCATCGTACAATTTCAAAACCATTGTTCCCATGGTGGTTTTCATTTCTACATAGCTTGGTTTTGATTTCTTTTTTTTCTTGTCTTTTTTAGGTGCAGCTAAAACTACATTTGTAATAATTAATAGTGCAAGTAAAATTCGAATAGATCTTATCATGGTTTATAATTTTAATTAAATATAAAACTTAATTTATGATTTGTAATAATCTTCAAAATAATCGACGATTAACTTTTTTAATAGGGCCTCTTGTTCAAGAAAAGAATATGGCGGAATCTTTTTTATTAATTTCCAATGTGGCCATCCATCCTGATCTACACCTTCCAATTCATAAAATCCCATTTCACTCAACAATCGACATGTAGCGATATGCATTAGCTCTTCTTTTTGTCTCTTTGAGAACTTCTTTGGTCCTTTTCCTAACTCTTGCACACCAATTAAAAAGAGCATAATCTTTACATCTACTTCATCGGTATCGAACTCTTTTTTAATTATACTAGAAAGGTTTTTCCAATCTTCGTTTATTTTTTTAACGTCTAAACTTAATGTCATGCTTCTAATAATTCTTTTTTACCTATCATTTCATTTAATAATGCAATGGCATGAGCAACTGAATTCACATTTTCAAATATCATTAACAAACTTGTTTTTCCTTCTTTCATTTTCACACCTCGAGGATACTTTTGTACAAATTGTAAAATAGATTTAAATAATTCCGACTCGTAAAAACCTGAGTTGGGATTTGAAGGAAAATTGCCCCTTAATATATTGTTTTTTAATGTTAACTTCTCGAATCCTATTTCTTTCGCTAACCATTGCAATTTTACTGCATTTAGTAATTCCTTTACAGGTCTTGGGACTGGTCCAAATCGGTCTCTTAATTCGTTTTCAAAATGTAAAAGTCCTTCTTCTGTTTCAACTTTATTTAATTCAGTATATAAATTTAATCGCTCCGCAATATTTGTTACATATTCATCTGGTATGAGTAATTCTTGATCGGTATCTATCTGACAAAAATTTACATGTGGCCTTGCAGGTTGATCTTTAAATACTTCATTAAATTCTTCATCTTTTAGTTCTAATATTGCCTCATCTAAAATTTTGTGATACAATTCGAAACCAATTTCTGCTATAAATCCACTTTGTTCGGCACCCAATAAATTTCCTGCACCTCTAATATCTAAGTCACGCATAGCAACGTGAAAACCACTACCTAAATCTGAGAATTCTTCAATTGCACTTAATCTTTTTCTTGCTTCAGGGGTGAGTACTGATAATGCTGGGCTTAATAAATAACAGAATGCTTTTTTGTTAGATCTTCCAACCCTTCCTCTCATCTGATGCAAATCACTAAGACCAAAATTCTGTGCGTTATTGATAATGATTGTATTTGCGTTAGAAATATCGAGACCTGATTCAATGATAGTTGTTGCAACGAGTACATCGTATTCATTACTCATGAATTTTAACATCACATCTTCTAATGCATCACCATCCAATTGCCCGTGTCCAATTCCAACGCGCACTCCCGGACATATTTTCTGAATCATTCCAGCAACTTGAGCAATATCTTGAACTCTGTTGTGAATAAAGAACACTTGTCCTCCTCTTTCGATTTCAAATTCTATTGCCTCCTTAATAATTTTCTCATTGAAGACATGTAGTTCTGTAGTCACAGGTTGCCTGTTGGGTGGAGGAGTATTTATGATGGATAAATCTCTTGCACCCATTAAAGAAAAATGTAATGTTCTTGGAATTGGTGTTGCAGTTAAAGTAAGTGTGTCGATGTTTGCTCTAAATTGTTTTAATTTCTCTTTGGTACTTACACCGAATTTTTGTTCTTCATCAATTATCATTAATCCCAAGTCCTTAAACTTAACATCTTTGCTTACTATTCTATGAGTGCCAATTAAGATATCAACTTTACCTTCTGCTGTTCTTTGAAGAATTTCTTTGATTTGTTTATTGGTTTTAAATCGGCTGATGTATTCAACATTACAAGGGAATTCTTTTAATCGATCTTTAAAAGTTTTGAAATGTTGCATTGCAAGGATGGTTGTAGGAACTAGGATTGCTACTTGTTTACTATCGTTCACTGCTTTAAACGCCGCACGTACTGCTACTTCTGTTTTTCCAAAACCTACATCCCCACATACCAATCGATCCATTGGATGCGGACTTTCCATATCCTTTTTTATATCTGCAGTTGCTCGTATTTGGTCGGGAGTATCCTCATACATAAAAGAAGCTTCCAATTCAGTTTGTAAATAGGTATCTGGTGAGAATGCGTTACCCTTCTGAGCTTTTCTTACTGCATATAATTTAATTAAATCACGTGCAATGTCTTTAACTTTTTTTTTAGTATTCTTTTTTAACTTTTCCCAAGCATCGCTACCTAGCTTATGCATTTTTGGAACAGTACCATCCTTACCAGTATACTTAGAGATTCTGTTGAGTGAATTGATATTAACATACAACAAATCATTGTCGGCATACACCAATCGTATCGCTTCTTGTAATTTTCCATTCACCTCCATTTTTTCTAAGCCTGCATACTTTCCAATTCCATGGTCAATATGCACCACAAAGTCGCCAGGTTTTAATTCGCGTAATTCCTTTAAAGTTAATGCTTGAGATTTAGAGTAATTCTTATGGACTTTATATTTATAATATCGATCAAAAATTTGATGATCGGTTAAGCATGCTAATTTTGTTTCATCGTCTATAAAACCTTCCCGAATAGATAAGTGAATAGGACTGAATTCTACTTTTTTCGATGCATCACCCGATTGAACATAAATATCTTCAAAAATAGAATACAGACGCTCTATCTGCTTCGTCTGTTCTGCAAAAATTAAATTTTGAATTTTCTCCGATTCATTTTTTTTCAAATTATGAATCAGTAAATTAAAATCCTTATTGAACGAAGGTTGTGGTCTTACATTAAATTGAATTGTTACATCAGCCGAATAATAAAATTGTTTACCAAACTCAACGATGTTGAATTGTTTTATAATAGAATTAAATTCGGTAGAAGTATGAAAAACAATTTCTGGGTCGATGTATTCTGGATGTAGATTTTTATCTTCTTGACTTAATCCCTTGTAGATTTGTATAGCTTTTTCTTTTCCTTGATCCAATACATCGAAACAAAACTGAACATCTTTCAACCAAACACTAGTATTCGAATCAACATAGTTTAATAATGAAGACTGATGATTGGCTAGTTTTTGAGATTGAATGTTTGGGATGATAGATAATTCAGACACACTTTCCACCGATAATTGATTTTCGATATCGAAGGTTCTAATCGATTCAACTCGATCTGCAAAAAACTCTATACGATAAGGTAAATCGTGAGAGTAGGAATAAATATCTACAATACCACCTCGGATTGAAAACTGCCCTGCTTCATATACGAAGTCAACTCTTTCAAATTCATACTCTGTTAAGAATTCATTAATAGCATCAATGGAACATTTCTCATTTAGCTTTAGTTCCATTGTATGTTTCTCTAAAGAGTTTTTGTCCATTACCTTTTCGGCAATAGCTTCGGGGTATGTAACAATTATTTTCCCGAACTCTGAATCGTGTTTTAACTCGTTTAAAACTTCTGCTCTTTGCAGTACAGCTTGTTTATCGATATTTGTTATATCGAAAGCTTTTCTATACGATGATGGGAAAAGCAATATTTTTTTATCACTTAGATTTTCTAAATCATTCTGAAAATAAATTGCTTCTTCACGATCGGAAAGGACAAAGAGCTGACTTTGCTTTTGTAAAAAATACAAAGCTAAACTAACAAAAGCATCCGATGAACCTACTAATCCCTTAAGCTGAATATGACTGTGTTTATTCGAGTTTAGTGTATTTGCAATACTTGAAATACGTTCATCGGTTTTGTAATACTGAAAAATATCTTTAATATTCAAAACTCAACAAATATAAGGCTTTTAAGCGTAATTGATAACAGAAAAAGACCTTAAATGTTATGCAAATATTAGATTTTATTTAAATTTTCTAATCCAAAGAAAATAGCTAACATGTGCTATGGGCATACTAATTGTCCCTAAAATGAAAAAGAGGTAAGCTACACGTGCTGCAGTTGAACTAAAGGACATAAGACCGCTTATAAACATTATTATGGAAAATAAATACATGTTTCTAGAAATTTTACCAATGCTAAATTGATTGGTATAATCGTCTTGATCGTAATTCTTTTTAGGTCTAATTATTGTAAATACAATTACTGCTATGAAGTTTGTAAATGATACAATCCAGAGACTATTGGCATAGATAGCCGACATTTCCTTATTCCAATTATAGGATTGAATTAAGTAGGCAATTACAGACATTAAAATCGCAATAACAATTAATCGGATAATAACCCAGCGATGTACTTCAAATAGGTTCATGTTATAATTTAAAATAGGATTGTATGGCTTGTATAGCGTTCTGGACTCTTTCTTCTGCTACTCCTTTAACAATTGTGAAAGGAGCTTGTTTATCCTTCAACAAACTTAAATATAAATTAAAGAAATATTCTCGTTTATCGGGAAAATTTCTCAAAGGATCGTCTTGCCAAGGAAGATCATTATTTGTAAGTAAATAAAAGTCATAATGTCTGTTCTGAAATTCATATTCTACAATATCAGGACAATAATTAAATACATATTCACACCAAACTTTTACTGTTACAATAGTTGTGTCGCAAATCAGAATATTTTTATTTTCGAATAAGCTTTTTTTGAAAATTGAACGTTCTAAATTAAGCTGTCCCTGAAATATATTCAATTCATCTTCTAATGTACAATCATGCGCTAAATTTTCACAATAAGTTCTAGAAAATTCAGGTACCCAATGGGCGTTGAAATGTATTGCTAATGCTTTGCTTAATTCCGATTTACCAGTAGACTCAGGGCCTATTATTGCGATTTTATACATGAATATTTTTTCTCCATTTAATCAAGCCAAGAATTGCAAGACCCAGTAAAATTAAATATAAAATAGCAGTTAATTCAGCTGATTTTAAAAGATATAATAGGATATAGGCAAAGTTTATAATTATCCATAAGTACCAATTTTCCAGAAACAATTTTGCGGAAAGTATGGTCGTAATTATGCTTGCACTAAATAAAACACTATCGAAGTATGCATAATCGGCATTCGTAAATGTTCTAAACAAGTAACCTGTAATAAAGCCAAGAATTAATATAGATATAACACTTAAAAATAATTTTTTAAAGCCAAGTATTTTAATTTTTAATTGGTCGTTATTTTCATTTGAAATTTTTGACCAATTATACCATCCATAACACGAAGATGCAATAAAGAATAGTTGTAGCAATGCATCGGCATAAAGTCTTATTTCATAAAAGAATAATGAATAAGCGCCCGCGCTGAAGATGTTAATAGGCCACGCATAAATTTTTTTTTCGGCAGATAGATAAATACCAATTACTGCCGAAATAAAACCAATAATTTCAATGATTTCCACTAATGTATTATAATTTTTTTAACCTCAATTTTCTGGTTAAAATTATCATAAATATTTAGAAAATAAATACCTGGAGGCCACATTGAAGCCTCTATATTAGTAGTTTTTGCAAGCACGAGACTTGAATGAAGTAACATACCATTAGACGAAGTAATTTCATACTTATAATTTTCCATCGTATTAAATTGACCATTATCTATAATTATAAATTCTGTTACTGGATTTGGATAAACTTTGATCGTATTTATGATAGTACTAGGATTTGTTGAACTAAAAACATCTATGATTAAAGTATCATTAACAGAAACATAAACAGTATCATAATATGTAATTGTATCTACGATTGTTAAATAAGTAGTATCTGCAACAGTTATCGTATCATATGTAGTTATAATATTATTAAAATCACAAGTTGATTCTTGAATATTGGCAAGTTGAGTGCTGTCGAGCGCATAGTTGTAAATACTTAAATCGTCGACGATTCCTTTATAATTGTTTGAAAAAGATCTAGATCTATTACTGCCGAAAACCATACCACCATATCCATCAATTGAATGTGTATTAGTTGAATTTACTGACCCTATTAACGAATTATTAATGTATAATTTATATACTGAATTTTCGTAAGTGATGCTAATTTTTAGCCAGGTTTCTTTAGGGATAAATGTGCTAATCGGATTAGAATTACCTCCATAGAATTGCAACCTGTTTTTATTTAGATGTCTGTTTAGTTGTAGATAAATCATACCATGATTTAAACTGCCATTATCGATGGTAAGCAAATACACATCTGTAGTTACTGTATCTAAATACGTCCAAAAGTTAATTGTTTTAGCAGGAAGATCATAGCTATTGGGTATAGAGATATAACTATTTGAAGCATTAAATCTTAAACTAGAACCTGGTTGATTAAATCTATTGGTATCTGTAATTACGGCACCTGTTATGCTTCCATTAACATTGCCTATAAAACTCAAAACATCCCCATCAAATTTATAATACCCTACTATATTTTGTGAATATGAAGTTATTGAGAGCGTTATAAATAAAAGCAAGAATATAATTTTTTTCATATATCAAATTTTAATCAATGTAGGAATAATATTCTTGCTTTTCTATTTTTAATATAATTGAAAACCAATTACTTACTTAAGTACATCGACTTTTCTTTGTAAAGCTGACGGAAATAAGGATCTTCCAAATCTTTGATAAATAAGATTGCTTCACCAGTTGACTTCATTTCTGGACCTAATTCTTTTTTCACTTCTGGGAATTTGTGGAAAGAGAAGACAGGTTCTTTGATAGCAAATCCTTCTAGTTTACGAACAATGTTAAAGTCTTTTAATTTTTTAGCACCCAACATTACTTTAGTTGCAATATTGATGTATGGAACATCGTATGCTTTTGCAATGAATGGTACTGTGCGCGATGCTCTTGGGTTTGCTTCAATCACATAAACTTTTTCATTTTTGATTGCAAACTGAATGTTTAATAGACCACGCACGTTTAATGCCTTCGCTAATTTATGCGTATACTCTTCCATTTGCTTGATCACATTTTCAGACAAATTGAAAGGTGGTAATACCGCACTTGAATCGCCAGAGTGAATACCTGCTGGCTCTATGTGTTCCATTAATCCTACAATATGAACATCCTCTCCATCGCAAATTGAATCCGATTCTGATTCTTCTGCTCTATCTAAGAAATGGTCAATCAAAATTCTATTTCCTGGAATATCGCGAAGCAATTTAACTACTGCATTTTCTAATTCTTCATTGTTGATCACAATGCTCATACCTTGTCCACCCAATACATAGCTAGGTCTAACAAGCACAGGATAACCCACTTCATTTGCAACTTTCAATGCTTCTTCTGCACTTTCAGCCACACCGTATTTTGGATATGGAATATCTAAGTCGCGTAGTAAGTCTGAGAACCTACCACGATCTTCCGCGATGTCCATATTGTCGAAACTTGTACCAATAATTTTGATGCCGTGTTTGTGTAATAACTCCGCCATTTTCAATGCAGTTTGTCCGCCTAATTGAACAATCACTCCTTCTGGTTTTTCTAAGTCAATAATTTCACGAACATGCTCCCAGAATACAGGTTCAAAATATAATTTATCGGCCATGTTAAAGTCGGTCGATACAGTTTCAGGATTACAGTTAATCATGATGGCTTCGTATCCCGATTCTTTCGCCGCTATTAATCCGTGTACGCAAGAGTAATCGAATTCAATACCTTGACCAATTCTATTTGGTCCAGAACCTAATACTATGATTTTCTTTTTATCAGTTACTATCGATTCATTCTCACCTTCAAAAGTTGAGTAATAATATGGAGTTTGTGCTGGGAATTCCGCTGCGCAAGTATCTACCATTTTATATACTCTTCGCATACCTAAAGATTTTCTCTTCTCATACACTTCATCTTCTGTAACCCCTAATAGGTAAGCAATCTGTGCATCAGAGAAACCTTTTTGTTTTGCGTTGAATAAAATTTCTGTCGGTAAATTATGCAATGAATATCGTTTAACCTCTAGTTCGATGTTTACCAACTCATTTATTTGCATCAAGAACCAACGATCAATTTTTGTAGCTTTTTGTACCGATGTTACCGGCACACCTAAGCTTAAAGCATCGCGCACATGGAATAATCTATCCCAGCTTGCATGCTCTAAATTTTTCATGATCTCTTCTAGATTTCTATTCTGACGACCATCTGCACCTAATCCAATTCTATTGATTTCTAATGACTGACATGCTTTTTGTAAAGCTTCGTTGAAACTTCTACCGATGGCCATTACTTCACCCACCGATTTCATTTGCAATCCTAGCTCTCTATTTGCGCCTTTGAATTTATCGAAATTCCAACGAGGAATTTTTACAATCACATAATCCAAAGAAGGTTCAAAGTATGCCGATGTAGTTTTTGTAATTTGATTTTCTATTTCATCTAAATTATAACCGATGGCTAACTTCGCTGCAATTTTTGCAATTGGATAACCGGTAGCTTTAGATGCTAAAGCCGATGAACGCGATACACGTGGGTTAATTTCAATGGCAATGATTTCTTCATTCTCTGGATTCACTGAGAATTGTACGTTACAACCACCAGCAAAATCACCAATAGCACGCATCATTTTTATAGCCTGATTACGCATCTCTTGGTAGCATCGGTCCGAAAGTGTCATCGCTGGAGCAACTGTAATTGAATCGCCCGTATGAATACCCATAGGGTCAAAGTTTTCAATTGAACAGATGATGATCACGTTATCGTTATTATCTCTCAACAATTCCAACTCGTATTCTTTCCAACCTAAAACTGCTTGTTCTACTAATACTTCGTGTGTTGGTGATGCTTGCAAACCGTGATTCAATGCGGCATCAATTTCATTTTTTGTATGTACGAATCCACCTCCGTAACCACCTAATGTATACGATGGACGAATTACCAATGGATAACCTATTTCTTGTGCTGCTTCTTTACCTTCTAAAAATGAATTGGCGATTCTCGATTTCGCGATACCCACACCAATTTCAATCATCAACTTTCTAAATTCCTCTCTATTCTCCGTTTTCTCTATCGCATCAATCGCAACACCTCTAATCTTTACTCCATATTTTTTCCAAATACCTCTTTCATCTGCTTCTTTTGCAAGGTTCAATGCGGTTTGACCGCCCATTGTAGGAATCACTGCATCGATCTTACGCTCTTGAAGAATTTTTTCAATAGACTCGCAAGTCAAAGGAAGCAAATAAACATGGTCTGCAATCACATTATCGGTCATAATGGTTGCTGGATTCGAATTAATAATAGAAACCTCAATGCCCTCTTCTTTCAAAGAAAGTGCGGCTTGAGAACCTGAATAATCGAATTCACACGCTTGACCAATAATAATTGGACCTGAACCGATGATTAAAACTGATTTTATGGAAGTATCTTTTGGCATAAAGTGGAGGCTTAAAATTGGGCAAAGGTATTGTTTTATGCCTTAATATCAAAAGAAATGAAATATTTATACAAATTAAATGCTCAACTGATAGATATCTTTCAAATTACGCCCATATCCATCGTAATCGAGTCCATAACCCAAAACGAATTTATTAGGTATAACAAAACCTGTATAATCAATAGTTACTGGATACTTTAACGCATCTGGTTTTACTAATAAAGAAGCAATTTTTATAGATTTGATATTAAATTTTTTTATTCTATTCAATAAAAAATTTAATGTAAAACCAGTATCTATAATATCTTCTAAAATAATAACATGATTGCCGATGATTCCCTCATTGAACTCAAGTTGCATTTCAATTTTTCCACTGCTCTCTGTTCCCTCGTACGACTTGCATTTGACTGTATGTAATACACAATTGTATGGGTAGTTTTTCAGTAAATCGGCAGTAAAAAATAAAGAACCATTTAACACACATATAAAATGAACTTCTTCATTTTTATAATCTCTTGCAATTTCTTTTGAAAGAGATACAATACGTTCTTGTATTTGTTTGTATGAAATATAAGGAATAAAATTCTTGTCGTTAATTGTGATCATAATAAAACAAAAAAGCTAATTGGTAAATTCCAATTAGCTTTTAAATTTATAAAAATTAATACTGAATTAAATTGCTTTTTTAGCTTCTGTATCTTTAGGTACTAGTACTCCTTCTGCTTCAAATGACAAAGAATTTTTTACTTCTTTGATATTCGCAATTTCTTCTTTCGATTTACCAGCATCTTCTGCATAATGTTGTTGATCTTCTACAGAAATTGTTTCAAATTTAGCAACACCTTGAAAGATAACTTCTTTTCCAGCCATTTTTGCATTATCAGTTGGTACAAAGAAACCATAGTCTTTAAAAGTTACGCGCATTGTTTCACCATTACCAATATCAACCGTCATCCAGCATCCTTTTTTCTGGCAGACTTCAGTAACTTTAGCAATTAATTTAGTTTCAAAAGTTGGAGCATTACCCATTTCAGCGAGCAAAGTGGTTGCTTCAATTGCCGAATCAGGTGTGATTAATTCACCATAAGAATCGTATGAACCAGTTTCAGTTTCTACAGTTGTAGAGTCGGTACTTGTACTTTTTTGAGGCTCTTGTGAACATGCAGCGAATAAAGAAACAGCTGCAATCATTAATAAAAATCTTTTCATTTGTTGTCTATCGTTTAGTTTGCAAATATACGTATATATCTAATTTTTATTATGGTTATGATAAAAATATATTTCATTTTAAATATTGGTAATCATGTATTTATCCGAATAATTGTTGAAACAACTCTTCTAATTTACCAAGTGGTACAACTTCAATACGATGTTTTTTGAGATCCAAACCTTTCAAGGAATATCTCGAAACAAAAATCTTCTCGAATCCCAAACGTTCTGCTTCTGCAATACGTTGGTCCATTCGATTCACAGTTCTTATTTCACCTGAAAGTCCAACTTCTGCTGCGAAACAGAATTTACTTGATATGGGAAGGTCTTCATGAGAAGAAATAATGGCACTTACAATTCCCAAATCAATCGCTGGATCTTCGACACGTATACCGCCGGTAATGTTTAAGAATACATCTTTAACTCCTAGTCTAAAACCACATCTCTTTTCAAGTACTGCCAACAACATATTCATTCTTCTTGTATCAAAACCAGTAGCAGATCTTTGAGGAGTACCGTATGCAGAGGTACTCACCAATGCTTGTGACTCGATCAACATCGGCCTAAGGCCTTCAATCATTACAGATATGGCAATACCACTCAATTCTTCGTCGCGTTGCGATAATAAAATTTCAGATGGATTAGAAACTTCTCTTAATCCTGAGCCACGCATTTCATAAATTCCTAATTCAGACGTAGAGCCAAATCGATTTTTTATAGATCTGAGTATTCGATAGGTATGATGTCTGTCGCCTTCAAATTGCAAAACGGTATCAACCATATGCTCTAAAATCTTTGGCCCTGCTATGTTTCCGTCTTTTGTGATATGGCCTACTAAAAATACTGGTGTATTTGTTTCTTTCGCAAATCGCAATAATTCGGCAGTACATTCTCTAATCTGTGAAACACTACCTGGGGTAGATTCAATCTGCGCCGAGTATAAAGTTTGTATGGAATCCACAATCACAATCTGCGGTTCTAAATCTTCAATTTGTTTGAAAATATTTTGGGTCGATGTTTCGGTTAGAATAAAACAATTTGAAGGATCATTATCGATCATCCTACTTGCACGCATTTTTATTTGTTGTTCGCTCTCCTCACCCGATACATACAATACTTTTAGATTTTTTAAACTTACTGCTAATTGAAGTAGCAAGGTCGATTTACCAATACCGGGTTCTCCACCTATAAGCACTAATGAGCCAGGCACAATTCCTCCACCTAGAACTCTATTCAATTCTTCATCTTTTGCTGAAATTCTATATTCAACACTTTTCTCTATCTGATCAATGGCTATTGGCTTAACAATTCTTTGTCTGCCCGTTTCACCTTGTTTCCAATCAGGCTTTGCCGTGTTCTTTTCAACTACTTCTTCAACAAATGTATTCCATTGATTGCACGATGGGCAATTACCCAACCACTTTGCAGCTTGGTAGCCACAGCTCTGACAGAAAAAAACGGATTTTGATTTAGCCATATACAAAGGTAATGATTCGTTATTAGGAATTAAGAAATCGAAAATAGAAAAACGAAAATCGTATACACACCTTTCTAAATAAAAATTTACAAAACCTTTTTGTAAGAAATATCGTATAAAAATTCATGCGCTTCACTCATTATTTGGCATTTATACTAATGCTTCTCCATACTTATGTTTATGCCGAGGGTACTAAACAACTGAGACCAAGTTCAGGTAATTATGGTTATCTACAGATTAACGATAAAGCCAGAACATTTGCTACTTATTTGGCATCAGAAGACGAACGATTGTATATACACATAAGTAATGCACGTGAGAAAATATATTTTGGATTTGGGAATATCAAAAATGGTCCAAATAATACTACAGACGTTTGGTATAGAATAAAAAGTCCGAATGGTACAGTGGTATTAGGTCCTACACGTGTTGTGAATAATGGTACGGGATACATTTCTTCATATAATAGAGCAGTAGCTGGTCCGAGTATTTTGAATGGATCGGGATACAATGCGCTCAGTTTTCACCCAACAGATACTGGCGATTATTACATCGAGTTTAACCAAGGAAGCCCAACTGTTATTACAAATCCAAATAATAACAAACGACTATTTGATTTATTTGATATCACAGTTATTGATACAGTTTCAATGCAAGCTAAAAATGGAAGAGTTTGGTCTAAAAACTGGGACATTACTACAGATGGTGGAACTAATGGATTCAATGGTACTTTTTATGTTTATTCAAACGATGGTGTGGTCACTTCCATCAATTTTAATGGAATGCAACCTCATGCATTTAGACTAGCATGTAATAGTACTGGTACTGCAAATACTGGTAATCCAATTGAAGATCGAAAATCTAGAGATGGTAATTCTACTTATTCTTCGTATAAAATATTTTTGAACGATCCCGATATTCGTGTATATCCGAATGGAGTGATTGGAACCTTGCAAACTTCTTTGAGTCTTACAGGTTGTGCTCCCAATTACTGTTTGAATGTGACTACCGATGCACCAGGTTTCATGGAGTTTATTGTTGATTTGAATGGAATACCTGGTTACCAGTCGAATTCAAGAGACTTGGTATTTGGTCAGACGGTTAATGCAGGTACAACATGTATTCCTTGGGATGGTAAAGATGGCTTAGGACAACAGATAAATCAAACTGTAAACTTTGAAGTTTTAGCCGAATATAAATTTGGTTTAACTAATTTACCTATGTTTGATGTGGAGAATTTTTCGGGTGGTTTCATTGTAAGTTCGATTCGACCTTCTGTAATCAAACCTAAATTGTTTTGGGACGATTCTGAGATAACAGGCGGTAGTACAAATTTAACAGGATGTAGTAGTAATGCATGTCACCCTTGGCCAAGTAATAATTTTGGTGATGAACGAACCATCAATACATGGTGGTATGTGAATGTTCAAAGAGACACAATTATTACACAAGATATTTCAAGACCAAGCCCTTCTGCAGTAGGTATAACAAGTTTATGTGATACCAATACCAATCAATCGTATTCTACAACTTTAGTTCCTGGGAATAGTTATACATGGAGAATTAAAAAAGGTAGAATTTTAGGCAGTAACAATTCCAATTCCGTTATAATTAAACCAACATTTGGAATAGATACTTTAACGGTACTGGAATCTAATATTATTAGTTGTTTTGAGGATACTGTTTTTATATATAATTATCCAGTCCCTAATCCTCAAATTGATGGCGATACAATTGTATGTGGGATTGGGGTGATTGATATTTATAACGTTAATCAGATCATACCATTAAATTCATATGAATGGACTGTTAGTGGTGGCCTAATTCAATCCGGCCAAAATTCATCGAATATTGTAATTAACTGGTCCGATTATGGAAGAAAATACATCGAACTAAAAGAAATTAATCCTAATGGTTGCAATACTATTAAAAGGAAATATGTCGATGTGGTGCATAAACCATCTCCATCTATCAATCATTAGCTTACTCGTCTGCTTCTATGTTTTTAAGGATTTCATATAAGCTTTCCAACTCTTGAATTTTTTCAGCGTAGCCTAATTTTTCATATGAGTTAATTAAATTTCGTATAACTCTTTTTATGATTTGTATGTTGGAACAAGGCGCATAAAACGATGGTATTGGATCGAGATTTAATTGCTTCAAGAAATAATCGATGTCTCGTTTGTTGAAAATAAATCCTTTATTAAATGCATTGATGTAAAATAGAATTCCATTTTGATCTAAACTCATTTTTTCGAATTCATTTTTTTCATCGAGGTAAGCGAGAATAAAATGTTGTGGTAAGTTTACACCATAAATTGGAATATCTAATCGTTGTGCAATTGAAGAGTATATAATTGCTAAGGAAATTTGATTTCCTCTTCTAGATTCCATTACAATATTTACATACGAATTTTGTGGATCGTGATAATTTGTTACGTTACCTGTAAACCCATGAATGTTATAGAAGACATGATTTAAAATTTTTACTTTTTCTATTGGGCTAGTATCGTATCTTAATTCAATCCATGCATCTCGCTTTATGGTTTCTATTTGATTGATTATTTTCTGTGCATCTAATTCAGGATATTGATAACGAGAAACTATTATAAAACCATTGAGTAAATCAAAAGCGCCAGACATGGCCCATGTTTGCAGATCTTTTTTTACTTCTGAAAATTGAATTTTATGAATGAGTTCTTCTATTCTTTGCTGAAGTAATAAGTCAAGCGTATTCTCCCAGGATTTTTCAAGAGCAGGAATGACATCCGTCCCATAGCTTAGCAAACGCTCTTCTACTTGACGATAGATATCGAAATCTGAATCGTCGAGCAATTTTAGCAAAGCATCTACTTCTCTGTAATTCATATTTGTATCTAATTTAATAATTTTTAATCCAAAATGTTTGCCAAAAAGCTAAATTCGTGCATGTTTTTATTAAAAAGGGGCTTCTATTGGCTTAAATACAAGATTTTTTCAAATAGTTTACACGGAACTCATTCGCCTTTCGTTTACAAATTTTTAGAAGAAGTGGTCTATGATAATAAAGAGTATATAGATTATAAAAGACTAAATGAACTAAAAAACAAGTATGAAAACCTTACAATAAAAAATAGCTCTAATTCAAGATTTACGATTGATAATAATCCAATACCAATAACAAAAAAACACAGGCTACTATTATACCGAATTGTAAAATATTTTAAACCCAATTTAATACTTGAATTGAGCTCGTCCTCTGACATTGTCAATGAGTATGTGTCAATTGCACATTCTCAGTCAAAAATAATTAGTTTGTATAGCAATGATTTTGATAATATCTTATCATCACATATTAATCAATTTGAAGGCAGAGAATTAATTTATTTCGATGGAACTTTCAAGAAAGATATAACCTTAAAATATTTTTATGAATCTCTTAAACGAGTAAGTTCAAAAAGTGTGTTTGTTTTTAACAGAATTTGTGGTAATGACGATATGATTGAAGTATGGAATGAAATTAAAAACAATCCCCATGTCAAAGTCACCATTGATTTTTTTGATATAGGAATTGTTTTTTTTAGAGAAGAACAGGTAAAAGAAAATTTTATAATTAATTACTAATTCATTAAACTTTCAATTTCATCTGCTTCAATTGGAATATTTGCCATTAAGTCGATGTTACCATTCTTTGTAATGAGTATGTCGTTTTCAATACGTATACCTAGATTTTCTTCTGGTATATAAATTCCAGGTTCACAAGTAAACACCATTCCTGCTTTCATTTTCTCGTATCTATTACCAATATCGTGTACATCAAGACCTAGAAAATGTGAAGTTCCATGCATGAAATATTTTTTATACAATGGCATATCAGGATTTTGTTTTGCAACTTCGTGCTTATCTAATAAACCTAATTGAATAAGTTCCGACTCCATTACTTTACCAACTTCTTTATGGTATTCATCAAGTAATGTACCTTCTACTAACATGCCTTTTGCTTCTTTCATTACTTTAAGTACTGCATTATACACATCTCGTTGACGTTTACTAAATTTACCATTTACTGGAATTGATCTCGACAAGTCGGCTGTATAATTCGCATATTCTGCACCAAAATCCATTAACAATACATCGCCATCCTTACAGGCTTTATTATTGTCGTTATAATGCAAAACAATGGCACTTGCGCCTGAAGCTATGATTGGATTATATGCATGGCCTGTAGCTCTATTACGAATAAACTCGTGAATGATTTCTGCTTCAATTTCATACTCCATTACACTGGGTTTTACAAACGCCAAAATTCTTCTGAATGCTTTTTCTGTGATATCACAAGCAGTTTGCATGAGTTCAATTTCGTAATTTGTTTTAACAGCTCTGAGTTCTCTGAAAATTGGTGCGGCACGTTCGTATTTATGTACCGGATAAGTTTCCATCAATTGTTTTGCAAAACGTAAGTCGCGATATTGATTGATGTGTACATAACGATCGTTTTCGTTTGTATTGATGTATACATGTTCTGTATGATTCATTAACATTGGGAAAATTGATTTGAAATCTTCTAACCAAAAAATTGAACGAATCCCAGAACACTCAATCGCTTCGTCTTTCGTGTATTTATGTCCCTCCCAAATGGCTATATGTTCATTGGTTTTCTTTAGAAATAAAACTTCTTTGTAGGCTGGAATTGGTGCATCAGGAAAAACAATTAGAATACTTTCTTCTTGATCGATACCAGACAACCAAAACATATCTGAGTTTTGTCTAAAGGTAAATGTTTGATCACCAGCTCTTGGAAATTCATCGTTTGAATGAATAATGGCGAGTGATTTTGGTTTTAATTTTTCAACAAAACGTTTTCTATTTTCAATAAATAAATCCGACTTAATTTTTGTGTATTTCATAGTAGTTTTAAAAATATTAACTGGCTTGTGCAGCAACAAGTAAATCTAAATCTTTATAAGGTAATTTGAATTGGTTGGAAAGGTATTTATTTGTAATATGTCCGTTATACATGTACACCCCACTTCTAATACCTGCATTACTCCATAAGTAATTTTTTATTCCACCTTCTTCACCTAATTCTAACAAAATAGGAGTGAATATATTGGTTAAAGCATATGAAGCAGTACGCGCAACTCGAGAAGCAATATTTGGTACACAATAATGTATGACATCGTGTTTATTGAATACAGGCTTAGTATGATTGGTTACCTCTGATGTTTCAAAAACACCACCTTGATCAATACTCACATCGATAATTACCGAATCGGCCTTCATTCTTGAAACCATTTCTTCTGAAACGATGCAAGGACTTCTTCCTTCTTTTGCACGCATTGCACCAATGGCAACATCGCATTTCGATAAAGCTTTTTGTAAAACCACTGGTTGTAAAACGGATGTGAAAATTCTACTTCCAATATTGTTTTGCAATCTTCTAAGATGATATACCGAATTGTCAAATACTTTTACATCGGCCCCTAATGCTAATGCTGTTCTTGCAGCATACTCACCCACAGTACCCGCGCCAATAATTACAATTTCAGTAGGTGGAATTCCTGTAACTCCTCCTAACATGAGACCTTTACCATTGAAAGTACTTAAAAGTTCAGAGGCAATGTGAATGGATGCAGTACCAACAATTTCACTCATAGAGCGAACAACTGTTAATATTTCACCCTCGTCTCTTAAATATTCATAAGCAATAGCCGTGATATTTTTTTGTATTAATAATTTTAAATAATCTTCTTTTAGTGTGCTAACTTGTAAGCCTGAAATTAAAGTCTGTCCCCCTTTCAATAATGCTATTTCCTCGGTAGTAGGAGGAGCAACTTTTATTATCACATCGCTTTGCCAAACCGCTTTAGAATCATACGTGATTTCGGCACCTTCTTCAGAATAATCTTTGTCGAAAAATTTAGCAGCAGCTCCCGCATTTGATTCTATAATTACTTCGTGACCATTATTAATCAAAAGCCCTACAGATAATGGCGTTAAGGCAATTCTATTTTCTTGAAATGTAGTTTCTTTGGGTATACCAATTTTTAAACTATGTTTTCTATTTTTTATTGCCATTAATGCTTCCTGCGGCATTAATAAAGCTTGCTTAGCAATATCAGAAAATCCTCTTTGGCTGCTCATCGTATACGATTTATTTATTCATTTCTTTTAATGTTTGTTCAACCCAACCTTTACCCCAGTTTTCAATTTCTTCATCGGTCCATAATTCTGGATAGAAAATTCTTTTTTGAAAACGAGGCGGTAAATATTTTTGCCAATTTGTACCACCTGTTGCTTTAATGTCTGCTGGATCTTTGTGTAAATAGCGCACTGCCGATTTGTAATGCACCAATGGCCAATTCACGTTCACATTCACGTCGAATCGTTTCATTGCATCAGCGGCATTTTGATTTTTGCTATTTAACTTTTTGTATATCGAATAAATATTATTGTTATGTCGATGTTCTGCTAAGCTTTTAAATTCTTGCAAATACTTATCTTCAAACTGGCGTAATGTTAAGGTTTTTTTACCCGTGCTTAATTCTGTTGCTCCATGTTTCCAATAAATATTATCGAGGAATTTTTGGGCATCAAATTTTTCATTTTTCATTTTATCGCGCACATCTTTATCCACTAAGTTGATAAAATCGGTTGCAAAAATTTCAATCATACGGTATTGTCCCGATTGAAAACCGCTTGCTGGAAGTAATGCCATTCTGTATTTCAAGAATTGTTCCTTCTCCATCCCATCAACCATAATGTCGAATGAATTGGTAAGGTGCTCAAAATATCTATTGATGCGTGTTAAGCGGTCTATGAAAAATTTCTCATCAATATTTTCCTTGCTACATATTTGTTCGCATTCACTTAAAATCATTTTGAAGTAAAGCTCTGTAACCTGATGATACATTATGAAAATTTTTTCGTCAGGAAAAGCAGTTCGAGGATTTTGTAAACTTAGCAAAGTATCTAAATGAATGTAATCCCAATAGGTTAAGTATTCGGAGTACAATAATCCATCGAGGTAGGATACCAAGTCTTGACCCATGGCATCGTATTTCTCTTTTAACTTTTGTATTCTTTCAATTATTTCTGGTGTAAGGTCCATTTTTTCTAAGGTATTAAGGGACCGCAATTTAAGTATTTACAAGGGATTTAGAAAGAGATGTCTTTGGAAAGCATAGAATCTAAGCTTTTTTCTACCGATATGAATTGATGTGGTATAATTTTAAGGATTTTATTATTAGAAAATTCTAATTTTTTATGTGCTGTCTTTGCTGTGCTTAGACTAATTGCTGGTGATTTTCCGCTAATCATTGACCAGAATTTCATTAATAAGGCAATTGTATACAATACCTTTGGACGCAATTCAAAATAGGGTGCTTTTGTTCCTAATTTGTTCGCAACATAATCTAGAATTGATTTATAGGTTTTATTTTCAGAGTTTAAAATAAATCGTTCTGAGTGAATTGCATTTTCGAATAATTTACACATTAGTATTGCCACATCTCTAACATCGACATAACCCACAATACCGTTTGTATAAAATGGACTTTTCTTTTTTACGAGTTCTAAAATTTTCATAGATCCTCTTCCGCGTTCATCATAGCCCAAGATTATGGATGGGTTAACAATACAAGCTTTCAGCCCTTCGTATATTCCTCTCCACACTTCACGCTCAGCTTCAAATTTTGTTATCGAATAATCGGATGAATTCTTTTTAAACGCCCACCTACAATTTTCATCAATTAACTGATTGGGTTTTGCATCTCCAATAGCTGCAATAGAACTTACATGCATAAAGTAGAGATCGGGAAATTGTAAAGCAGCATTTACTAGATTCGCGGTAACATCGACATTAGTTCTCCAAAGTTCCTTTTTGTTTTTTGGATTAAAGGAAACCATAGCGGCGCAATGAAAAATAGCCTGTACATCTTTGATTTGTTCGTTAACAGAATCGAAATCTAGCAAGTCCACATCGACCCACTGAATCTTATCTTGATAGGGAATAAGTTTTTTAGGAATACTACTATGAGCTCTTTTACTTGCTTTAATAGTATAGCCATTTTTAATTAAGTATTCACATACAAATGAACCTAGAAAACCTGTTGCGCCCGTTACGAAAATCATATTTACAAATATGTGGAAAATAAGGGATATTTGTTTGTATTCAAATCATTAGGTTTGTATGTATTTTAAAAATATGTTAGAGGATTTTTTACAAAAGTTACAGCCAGGGGCTTATTTAGAGCAAAGTGAATATTACGAAAGTCAAATAGGCTTTCAAATTGTAAAGTACACATCGGAATTCCCTAGTTTAGAAGGATTTGACTTGGCATTGATAGGTGTGGAAGAAGATAGAAAATCCGTAAACAATGAAGGCGCATCAGAATGTGCGAATAAAGTTCGACCGCATTTTTATAAATTAAATGTAGGAGATTTCAAACTCAAGATACTGGATTTGGGTAATATTTTACCTGGTAATACAGTAAGAGATACGCATGTTGCATTAAAAACAGTATGCGAAGAATTAATGCGCTTGAAAATAATTCCTATTATTTTAGGTGGTGGACAAGACTTAACCTATGCGCAATATTGGGCGTATCAGAATTTAGATACCAAAGTAGATATGGTTGTGTTTGATTCGCATTTCGATTTGGATGCAAGAATTGATGAACAACAAACACCAGATTCTATTTCCTATTTGAACAGTATAATATTACACGAACCACATTTTTTATACAACTACAGTAACATTGGTTTTCAAACGTATTATGTAAATCAAGAAAGCATCGAATTAATGAATCAGATGTATTTCGATGTGCACCGCTTGGGTTCTTTTAGGAATAATATTTCTGAAACTGAGCCTATCATTAGAGCGGCCGATATGGTATCGGTTGATATTTCTTGTATTAAAATGTCGGACGCACCAGGAAATGCAAATGCACATCCGAATGGTTTTTACGCAGAGGAACTTTGTCAGATGATGCGTTATGCAGGAATTTCCGATAAGTTAAGTTCTATTGGTATTTACGAATGTAATCCAAAGTACGATCATCGAAATCAAACAGTAGAATTAGTTGCTCAAATGATTTGGTGTTTTATAGAAGGATTTTATCAACGAAGAAATGATTTACCTACAACATCTAAAAAAGATTTTATAAAATACAGAGCAACATTTGAGAACATTCATTCTGAGGTGGTGTTTTTGAAAAGCAAAAAAACGGACCGATGGTGGATGCAGATTCCATATCAAAACAATCATTCTAAGAACGAACGTTTTGAAGTAATACCATGTTCCTATGAAGATTATAAGCTTGCAGCTAAAGGTGAGATACCCGAGCGTTGGTGGAGAAATTATCAGAAATTAACTTAAGCTTTTGATACAATTGCTCGCTATCAAATGGCTTGATAATAATATCGTTAATACTTACTGTTTTCAATTCTTGCAAAATTGCTTCGTCTGAAGTAGCAGTTAATGCTATTATAGGAACACGTGACTTTATAACATCACCTAAATTCCTGATATACGCACTTGCTTCAATACCATCCATCTCGGGCATATTAATATCCATGAGAATTACATCGAAGTTATGTTTAATAAATGTTTCTATAGCTAATTTGCCGTTCGAAACAATTTCAAAATTGCATTTCCACTTTTTTAGTAAACGCTCTAAAAGAAAAACATTTACGATATTATCTTCAGCGACAAGAATTGTTATGTTCGATAAGTCTTTTTCCTCTTGTTCTCTATTGAAGTCAAATTCAAACGCCTTTGGTTTTTCTAGTTTTATCTCGAAACTAAATTCAGAACCCTTGTTTTTTTCTGATTGGACTTGAATATCACTATCGTACATATTCAATATCTTACGTACTATACTCAAACCTAAACCAGTACCGCCAGAACCAAAATTATTTTTATTATGTATCTGTTCAAATGGTTCAAATATGACACCTTGATGTTCGGTGTCTATTCCTATTCCTGAATCTTTTATACTAAATCGCAAGTCAATATTATTTTCATCTTCAGATAATATGCTTAGATTGATTGATACATAACCTTCTTTTGTGAATTTTATACTATTACCAATCAGATTATATAAAATTTGCGAAATCCTTGTGGAGTCAACTAATACATCGATATATTTTAGTCGATCATCTATATTAAGTTCAAATTTTAATCCTTTATTCGAGGCTTCATTTTGAAGACTGTAATAAGTATTTGTTAGTATACTATGTAAATTTGTACTATCGTTATTTAATTGTAGTTTATTTAAATCTAATTTATTAAAGTCAAGTACGTTGTTAATGATATTTCTCAAATTATTACCTGAATACTTTAAGGTTTTTAAATTTTCTTCTTGCTCTTTATCGTAAGTATTGGTTAATAATAAATCAGTAATTCCAATTACTGCATTCAAAGGTGTTCTTAATTCGTGCGACATAGAAGACAAAAATTCAGTTTTAGAATTTGCAAGTTTATTGGCTTTATCAACCGACAATTGCAATTGTTCATTTAAATCTTCTTTTTCTTTCATATTAGCCTGGAATGTTCTATGGAACATGTAACTGGCATATATTATTGTTATAAAATTTAGTATCGTTATGTATGTTGTTTCTGGGAATGTACCAGGTTGTATGTTGGTTTGAATAGTAACAAGATTTGTTTCTTTAAAAATAAGCAAGAGTAATGGAGGAACTGTAGAAAGTAATGAATATCGTAATCCCCAATAGGTTCCTAATAAATAGAAACTGCTAATTATAGTCATAAACATAAATTGAAGGTTTACAACATAAATTGTTTCTTTGGATACAATTGCAATAGACCATATCAAAAGAATTCCAATAATTAGCATTGTATGCGTTATGCCTTTGATGTATTTTTTGTCATACAGTAAAAATTTGAGTGCAATTAGGTATACTAAAGCAATGATTAATGCACGATACAATTGGTAATCGTGATTTTTACTAATTGCAAAATAAACCGCAACAAAGATTTTTAACATTGCAAAGCAAAGAATAAAATGTAAAATTTTAATCTTTGCTTTATTTAAATCGCTTGTTTCTGTTTCTAATAATTTCTTTAAAGAGAAATTAAAAAACGATAATTTTTTGTTGGGTAACATGTGTCTAGCTAATATAGCTAATTATTTCAATAAAGCGTCGGCTTCAGCTCTAGCTTTTGCCATTACTGCATCAGCTTTTTTATCTCCTTCTGCTATTATTTTATTGGCTTTTTCGTCCGTTTCTTTTTTCATTTTATCTGCTACTTTCTTAGCAGCAGCCTTAGCAATTGGATTACTTGCTTCAGCAACTAATTTATCGGCTGCAGCATAACCTTCTTTTCTAGTTTTATCGGCAAGGTTTCTTGATTCTTGTTTGATTAAATTTGCTTGATTTTGAGCGCTGGCTAGAATCTGTTCTGCTCGTTTTCTAGCTTCCTCTTTCCCTTTTTCAATTGCACGATCTTTTGTGTTATCGATGGCATCTTTAACAGCCGACTTTAAATTATTTCCCATATCGGCCATACTTAATTTCACAGTAGGACTACTAACTACACCACCAACTAATGCATTCACACTTATTGTCTCACCAGCATTATAGTTTGCTCCATTTTTGTTGAGTTGTGAAGTTAAACCTGATATAACACCCGCTCCAGCTGCGCCAAGTAATTTACTTGGGATTTTCATTTTAACAACGTAATCAATGGTTTGATCTAAACCACTCGAACCTGCAATGTTCAAATTTGCAAATTGTGTTATTACATCAAACGGTTGTACAATAACTCTTCCGTTTTCAATTTTAAATTGAACCTTCGTATTGTTTATTTTTAATTCTTTGAATTTGTCGTTCTTTAATGCATCCGAAATTTTGTTCATCATATTTGAACCTTTCACGTTTACACCAATCAACTCAAGCAATCCAGCACCTTGTGTAGTACTCAATACTGGACTCATATCTTTCCCCAAATCAGAATTGAAACTTAAGTTTCCAGAAAACTTCCCGGATGTTTTTTCTGCTAGAGGGGCTAGTTTTTGAACGGTATTAAATGTTTTAAATGCTTTTTGTATGTCCATGTTTTGAACAGCAAAACTCATGTTTACTATTGGTTTGTCGATGTTTTGTGTAGAATAATATCCATCCATTTTCACACTAGCATCTAAGGTATTCATCGCTACATTTTCAAAACTTAATTTCTGGTCTCTTATAATAATACTTCCACCCAAATTATTGATTTCCATATTATCATAAATTACTTTGTTGATTTTCGAATTTAGAACAAAGTCAATATTCCCAGGTATCTCAACAACCGACATAGTATCACTTGTACTAGTATTCGTTGCTTCTTCCGTTTCTGGTCCCATCATCTCATTTAAATCCATGAGCCCAGAATTGAAATTTAATTTCGCTTTAATTGTCTCGTTGCGCAACGCATAAGCTAAATAATTTTCTAGTTTACCTTCAGCCGCAAAATCTGATTTGCCATATTTTGCTTTGAAATTACTTAGGCTGATGTATTGAGGACTCAAGTTAAACATTGCCGAACTTATTGTTAAAGGCAATGGTGATTCTTTAGAGCTGTAGTTAATATTATTCAGAGAGATACTTCCCTTTGCATCAAAACTTTCGTAATTGCCTTTATCTATTGTAGATAATTTACCTTTTGCAGCAAAATCTGCATTTATAATTCCTGAAAGTTTAGTGTCTTCTATCGGAACAATTTTTAAAATATTTGCTAAATCGATTTTACCTTTAACATTCGTGTTAATATCGGGATCCGACTCAGGTGTCTTTAATAATAATGTCGCATCGAATGGTTCTTGCCCAAACTCCACATGTAGCTTTTTCAAATCAACTACAGTATGATCAAACACACCATCTTTATCGTCTACCACTAAATGCATCTGAACATTATTCACGCCCGTAGGTAAATCCGGATATTTGAAATTTCCATTTTCAATTAATACATCAATCCCAAAACCCGGCATTTGCACTGCATTCATTCGACCCTTGTAATAACCTTTCATTGCAAATTTTCCATTAGCTTCAAGTTTGTCAAATGAACTTGAATAAATGGCAGGTATTAAGGATAAGAAATTTTTGAATTCAGATTTTTTCGCATCAAAGCTCAAATCTAAATCGATATTAGTATCAGGCATAGCAACACTCCCCGCAAACTCAATAATCAAATCGTTTAAGTTAAATGTGTTTTCTTTAAACGTAAAGACAAAATCTTTCAAGTTCATGTCAATAGGAGCGATTACTTTTGCTTTTACTTTGTTTAAATACGGCACACCTGCAAAGGACAGCGTTAACTCATCGGCATTGGTCTCTGTATTTAAAACAAAAAGATCTTGTGTGAAATCTCCATTTCCAATATGATTCACATTTTTCAAGGATGTATAAAAAGTTAATGAGCGATCGTCGTAGATGATATTTGAATTTGTTAATGAATAAGAGTTCAATGCAATATTAAAACTAGTTGTGCTAGTATCAACAGGATCCGTGATTGCCGATGTATCTGTCTTGGCAATATCCCAATTTGCCTTACCACTTGGTAGCACTATGATGTTTAAGTTTGCAGCATCGAGATTAATTTTATTGATTTCAATTTTATCTCCATTAATAACACTCATGATATCAATAACTGCATTCAATTCTTTAATATTTGCAAGAGTATCGTTTGCAAAAGAATCAACGCCAACAACCATTACATTCTCCATACTAAATGACAAATGCGGAAAATTTCTAAATAGGGAAAGCGAAAAATCACCGAAACTTACTTTTGCATTCACATTGTCGTTTACAGTCGTCTTAACTTTAGCGATAATGTCGTCTTTGTAAATGATGGGTAATACAAAAGCTGCAGCTAAGAGAATTACCAATAAGGATGCGAGTACTTTAACGATAGTCTTGATCATAAAATAGAATTGTATTCAAATTTAATAAAATCAATGATTAATGTTCAATGATATTTAGTGAACGTTCATTTTCTGAAGCTATTGTAATGTTAACTTCTAGATAATGTTCTGGTAATAATTCAGCAATTTTTTCGGCCCATTCTATGAAGCAATAGTTATTCGAATACAGGTATTCTTCTATCCCAAAGTCGAAAGCTTCTTCTAAGGATTCAATTCTATACAAATCGAAATGGTAGATTTTACCTTTGGAGCTATGGTACTCGTTGACGATTGAAAATGTTGGGCTACTAATATCGTCTGCCGATTGTAAGGATTTGCAAATTTTGGAAATGAGGGTGGTTTTACCGGCACCCATTGAACCGTTGAATACGATTACCTTATATGAATTTAAAAATGGTAAAAGATATTCAACGGCAGTATTAATAGTATTTAATGAATAATTCATTATGCGCTAGCAGTAGGCATCTGACGATCAACTTTTTTCACCAAGCCTTGCAAAACTGTACCTGGGCCTACTTCTGTAAATGAACTTGCACCATCGGCAATCATAGCCTTCACAGTCTGAGTCCAACGTACTGCACCCGTAAGTTGAGCAATCAGATTTTGTTTGATTACTTCGGGATCTTTTGTTGGTTGAGCGTTTACGTTTTGATAAACCGGGCAAGTTGGATTGCTAAATGGAGTAGCCATAATTGCAGATTCTAGTTCTACTCGTGCAGGCTCCATAAGTGGCGAGTGAAAAGCTCCACCCACATTAAGAACCAATGCGCGTTTTGCACCAGCTTCAGTCATTTTTGCACAAGCCTCATTAACTCCTTCGATACTTCCTGATATCACTAATTGACCGGGACAATTATAATTTGCAGGTACAACAATTTCTTGAATGGAAGCACAAATCTCTTCCACTTTCTCATCTTCTAAACCCAAGATTGCAGCCATTGTACTAGGCTTTAGTTCGCAAGCTTTTTGCATGGCATTTGCACGTGCAATCACCAATCGCAATCCATCTTCAAAGGTCAATGTTCCATTTGCTACTAAAGCAGAAAACTCACCCAATGAATGTCCTGCAACCATATCGGGATTAAAATCACTTAAGGTTTTTGCAAGAATTACGGAGTGTAAAAATATTGCTGGTTGAGTAACTTTAGTTTGTTTTAAATCTTCATCTGTTCCCGAAAACATCAAATCGGTAATTCTAAATCCGATTATTTCATTTGCTTTTTCAAAAAGTTCTTTTGCTAATGCATTGTTCTCGTATAGGTCTTTACCCATTCCTACAAATTGTGCTCCTTGACCAGGAAATACATATGCTTTCATATTATTCAGTTTTGATTAGTTTTTGCATATAGGACTTCGGACGTTTTAATGACTCGAAGCCAACTTTTTTATATAATTCATGTGCATCTTTTGTTGCAAGCATCCATCTGCTTACCAATTTAAAATGCGGATCGTTTAAGATTGATTTTATTAGAAAAATAGATAATCCCTTACCTCGAAACTCTTCTACAATAAATACATCTGATAAATAAGCAAAGCGTGCATTATCGCTCAATACTTTTGCAAAACCAATTTGAATGTTGTTATAATAAAGTCCATAAGCTCTAGAATTTTTTATCGACTTTTTTATAACAGGAACACTTAAATCTTTTGCCCAGTATTGTTTTTTAATTTCGGCACAAACCATTGGTAAATTAAATTTACGTTGGTCAGTACTAATTAAATAATTTCGACGCTTAACTTTGTACGTCATATGTTTTTATCCCGCTTTACTTGGATCAATTTCTGCAGCCCAAGCCAAGATTCCACCTTTTAAATTATATAAATTATTGAAACCATGGTTTTGCTCTAGTTGCATTATTGCTGCAGCACTTCTTGCACCACTTCTGCAATGCACCACTACTGTTTTATCTTTCGATATTTTATCGGCTTCCAACAAAATATTTCCGAGTGGAATTAACTCGGCACCTAAATTGGCAGTATCGTATTCAAATTGTTCACGAACATCAATGAGTTGAAAATCTTTTTTTTCATCCATCATTTTTTTTAATTCCTGAACTGTAATCTCTTTTACCATAACTATTAATTTAAAGACAAAGATAATTTTAATTCTAAAATACTATATATTTATCGAAATTACCCCTTATATGGCTGAACAAGAATTTAAAAAAGAACTCAAATTATTTGATTCTATAATGATCGTAGCTGGCACTATGATTGGCTCAGGTATTTTCATTGTGAGCTCCGATATTGCTCGACAAGTTGGTTCATCGGGTTGGTTGTTACTGATTTGGTTATTAACTGGTTTCATTACCATCGCAGGGGCATTAAGCTATGGAGAATTGGCGGGTATGATGCCTAAAGCCGGTGGACAATACGTATACCTTCGTGAAGCCTGGGGTAAACCCATCGCATTTTTATACGCTTGGACTTTATTTTTAGTGATACAAACAGGTACAATTGCTGCCGTTGGTGTAGCATTCGCAAAATATACTGGCGTATTATTACCAGAAATTATTTCAGAAGACATTCTACTATTTTCGATATCGGGATTCAAAGTAAATTCAGTACAAATTCTAGCCATCCTAAGCATCATCCTTTTAAGTTATATTAATTCAAAAGGCGTGAAAAATGGAAAATTAATTCAGAATATTTTCGGCAGTACAAAAATCATTGCACTTTTTGGACTAATCATCGTAGGCTTATTGTTTGGAATTAATGCCGATGTAGTGAGCCTAAATTTTTCTGATATGTGGAGCGCAAGTTTGAGCGCTAAAGATGCGAATGGAAATTACCAGATTACAGAAATTATATCTTGGGCAATTGTACCAGCAATTGGTATTGCCATGGTAGGGTCACTATTTTCAAGCGATGCTTGGAACAACATCGGATTTTCTGGCGATGAAATTCAGAACCCCAAACGCAATTTGGTATTAAGTATGGTTATTGGGACCTCTTTGGTAACGGTAATTTATATTTTGATGAACGTTGTGTATTTATTAGTGCTTCCATTACAAGGAGATCCAAATGGTGCCGATGTAATGAGTCGTGGTATACAATATGCAAGCAACGATAGAGTAGCTGCAGCAGTTGCTCAAGCCATAGGCGGATCAGGAGCCACAGCATTGATGGCAGTGTTGATTATGATATCAACCTTCGGATGTAATAACGGATGTATACTTTCTGGAGCAAGAGTATATTATGCAACAGCAAAAGATGGATTGTTTTTTTCAAACATGTCGAAACTCAATAAATTCAGTGTACCCGGTAATGCTCTGATTTATCAATGTATTTGGGCATGCATCTTATGTTTATCGGGATCTTATGGCGATCTACTCGATTATGTTGTATTTGCAGTTTTGTTGTTTTATATCTTAACGATATTGGGAATTTTCAAATTAAGAATCTCTAAGCCAGATGCTGAACGTCCATACAAAGCTATGGGCTATCCATTTATTCCTATTTTATATATCTTGCTTGCATCGGCAGTATGTATTATTCTGCTAATTTATAAACCAAATTATTCATGGCCTGGATTAATCATTGTTGCAATGGGAATCCCAGTATATGCAATTTTTAAAAATAAAATAAAGGAGATTAACGAACGATGAGGAAATTTTTATTGCTAATAAGTATAGTATGTTTCATAGCGTGTAAAGAAAAAAAAGATTCGAAAATATCGATAACAGAAGAGAGCCTACCAGCATACGATACAATAGCATTTAAAAATAAAGCATCAAAAATTGATCAATTTTTTAAAAATCTTTCAGAAAAAAATAATTTTCATGGTAGCGTTTTGATAAGCTATAATGAACACATATTGTATCAAAACGCTTTTGGATTTGAAGATCCAATTAAAAAGAAAAAGCCTTTAAAGACGAAATCCATTTATCAACTTGCATCCGTAAGTAAACAATTTACCGCGGCTGCAATATTAAAATTAATGGAAGAAGGTAAATTAAATTTAAGCGATTCCATTCAACGATTTTTCCCAGCATTTCCTTATAAGAATATCACGGTTGAACTTTTGTTAACACATAGAGGCGGACTTGGGAATTACACTTACTTCACAGAAAAGTTTACAGATAGAAAAACTCCATTAAGCAATTTGGGTGTAGTTGATTTAATGATAAAACATAAACCTGAAATCTATTTTTTCCCAGATAGAAGGATGGATTACAGTAATACAGGATATGTAATTCTAGCGGCTATTGTAGAAAAAGTTTCTGGAATGACTTTCAAAGAATACATGGAGAAAAAAATCTTCAGACCGCTAGGAATGAAACATACATATGTGTTGGATGTAAATCATTTATCTGATTTTAATTATGTGGAAGCATACGATAAGTGGGCTGCAAAAGTCCGACACGACTATCTCGATGGCGCAACTGGAGATAAAGGAATTTATTCGACCATAGGAGATATGCATATTTGGGATAGAGTATTATATTCTGGCAAATTTTTGAGCGATTCAACCTTAAAGATGATGTATAGTCCTGGAAGTAAATCCTTGCAAGGTCCTTTTAATTATGCATTCGGTTGGAGAACGTATCAGTTAGAAACTGGCGAAATAATTATTTACCATGGCGGTTGGTGGAATGGATTTAAAACTTTCTTTATGCGTGATATAGAAAATAGACATTCCATTATCATATTATGTAATAATGAACGATCTAACTTTAGAAATCTAGATCCGCTAGTAGATATTATATATGATCGTAAAGGAAATTCTAAAGTGAATTTTTCAGCGTATTTGCATCATACACCTTATAGGTAGATGTAAAATTTAGAATTTAGAGTTAAGAATTGGTAATTCAGGATGTAAGAATTGTATTCTTACATCCTGAATGGTATAATTATTTAATGATTACTTTATCAGAAGCGATTAACGTACCATCGGCATTAAGTTGACATAGGTATAATCCTGAAGTAAATTCAGATACGTTTAATTTTATTAGACCATCTGTAGTGTTAACTTTTTCTGAATAGACTAATTTCCCAGTAAAGTCGAACAATTGAATCTCTGCATTATTGAATGATTGATTGGCATTAAACGCTAAACTTAAATCATTATCGGCAGGATTCGGGAATACTTTTACAAAACTTAAATGTGAATTATTAATAATACCAGTAGTTCCGAGTGCATACGTAATAATTACACAAGCAGAATCGGTTTCGCTTACGTTTTTCACGCAATACTCAACTATACTAGTTCCCATTGTTCCTAGTGGGTCGAGGTAGGTGATAATTGAATTATCACTAGCACCTGAATTTAAACTAATAACATCTGGAGATTTATTGACATTTGGAGGATAACAAGTAACTCCAAAGCAGAAATAACTTAAATGTCCTGCTGCGACATTGATTTTTTTGCGCAACACATATACATTTTCAGTGCTGTTACCTACATTTTTTACATGTATGTCTACATGGGCTATACTAGTTTCAGGGCCTGTATACGTATAATTAGCACTAGCTGGAGTAGTAATTTGTAAGTTTTGAGCATTTGCAATCATGGAAATGAATACAATAGCAATTAAGGGTAATAGTTTTTTCATATAAAATTCTTGATTTTGTAAAAGTAGGAATAATTATTAAAAACTTCAATTCACTGAATATCAGAAATTATTGTGTTTTATTACAATTTAAACTCATTTTCAAAATGGTATTGAAAAATCATTTCATAATCTATCAAAAATTACATAAAATTGATAATTAATTAAACTCAAACAATCACAATGAAAAAAATCTTTACCCTCTTATTTGCAATCTTTTTATACATTGCAAGTGCATCGGCACAATATTATTACATTCCAAGTCTATCTGCGGGTCAAAATCCGAAAGGGTTGAATATTGACGAGGAGCAGCCTGGAACCACAGGATGGACTGATATTGCGGGAACTAGTAACACCCCAATTTGGTCGTCTGTCGTTCAATTACCAGCTGGATTTAATTTTCTATTTAATGGTAGTTCACAAAGTCAGTACAAAGTATCAACTAGTGGTGTCCTAACATTTACTACATCAGCTGTAACTGCACCTACGTCTACAAACGCTACATTGCCTAGCGCTTCTATTCCTGATAATTCAATTATGGTATGGGGTTTGGCTTCTTTAGGTACAAATGATAGAGTGCGCCACAAGACATTTGGTGTTGCCCCGAATAGACAACACTGGATTCAATTTAGTTCATACTCAGCACCTGGTTCTTCGGGTAACAATTTCACTTATTGGGCTATAGTATTAGAAGAAGGTACAAATGATATTTACTTAGTTGATCAAAGAACTTATTTTACACCATTAAGTTTAACCTTAGGTATTCAAATTGATGGCGCCAATGCATTTATGGTGAATGGTGCACCGAATACACAATCTGTTGCAACGTTAGATGCTAATTATGCGGGTCCTGATGATAATGCTTTTTATAGATTCATTTACGGAACTCAAGCGGCAAACGATGCTGAATTATCTAAATTAACTTATCCAACAGTTGGTGGATTAACTACACCTGTTGATATCACTGGTATGATTTCAAATGTTGGATCACAATCAATTTCTAGCATTACTATTAAATATGAAGCAAATGGACAAGTATATACAGATTCAAAAACTGGATTAAACATTGCATCTGGAGAGTCTTATACATTTACGCACTCTACTCCATTCACGCTTCCTTCAGTTGGTAGCTGGCCAATAAAAGTTTGGACAGAATTAAGTGGTGACTCAAACTTTGATAACGATACTTTAACTAGAACTGTTTCTGCACTTTCATTTTTACCAACAAAACGTATAGTATTTGAAGAAGGTACTGGCACTTGGTGTGGATGGTGCCCAAGAGGTACTGTGTTTATGGATTCAATGCACAAAACATATCCAACAACAGCAATGTTAATTGCGGTTCATAATAGTGACCCGATGGTAGTGCCAGAATACGATGGTGGCATGGGTAGTTTAATTTCAGGATATCCTTCTGGATTGGTAGATAGAAAAAATGGAGAATTTGATCCATCACAATTCTTTACAGAATATACAAAACGAATTACAGAATTAGCAGCATGTGATGTTGATGTTCAAGCAAGTTTCGATGCTGGTTCAAGACTATTGGATATTGATTTAAGTGCTACTTTTGCTGTTGACTATTCAGGAGATTTACGTTTCAATTGTGTTATTGTTGAAGACGACGTAAGAGGTACAGCTAGTGGATATGCTCAAGTGAATTATTATTCGGGTGGTGGAAATGGTCCAATGGGTAATTATCATAATTTACCTTCACCAGTTCCTGCAAGTCAGATGGTTTACGATCATGTTGCAAGAGCAATTTTAGGTGGATGGAATGGAAGTTCAGGAAGCTTACCTTCTTCTGTTTCTGCAAATTCTACTCATACATTCAATTATCAGTATACAGTTCCAGCTGGTTACGATGAAGGGTACTTGCATGTAATTGCTTGGGTAACGGATGCAAATACTGGAGAGATAATTAATGCAAATGAAAAGAATTTTGCGACAGGGATTTCAAAATATAAATCAGAAAACTTTACAGTATCTACCTTCCCGAATCCTTCTAATGGTACAACTAACTTTGAAGTTAAATTACCTAGAATGATTGATGGTATTTCTTTAGAAATATTTGATTTAACAGGCCGACTTGTTTATTCGACAGATGCTGGTGCTGTGGTTGGAGGTTCTAAATTCTTCACTTGGGAAGCGTCTGAAAATATTCCAAACGGTATTTATCAAGCAGTGGTAAAAGTAGGATCTGAATCAGTTGCTACTAAGTTAGTACTAACACGATAATTCTATTCTATTCAATTCTTAAAAAGAACAGTCAAAATGTTTTGACTGTTCTTTTTAATTTAATTAATTTACGCAATGAAAAAAATCTTATTAATTCTAATTGCAATTTTAAGTGTCAATTTAGCACTTGCTCAAAATAAAATTCCTTCAGCAGAAGTAAAAAAAATTGCAGGTGAAAGCTTTAATACATCAGAATTATCCAACGATGGCAAGCCTATGATTATTAGTTTTTGGGCAACATGGTGCAAGCCTTGTGTACAAGAATTAACTGCAATTGCAGAACAATATGAAGAATGGCAAAAAGAAACAGGTGTAAAGGTAATTGCAATTTCTACTGATGATTCAAGAAATATGGCAAGAGTTCAACCTTTTGTATCATCGCGTAGTTGGGAATACGAAGTGTATTTGGATCCGAACGGCGATTTTAAACGCGCATTAAATGTCAACAATATTCCTCATACATTTTTAGTGGATGGAAAAGGTGAAATTGTTTGGCAACATAATTCTTACACACCGGGTGATGAAGAGGAATTGTACGAATTGGTAAAAAAAGTTGCAAAAGGAGAAGCGATTAAATAATAATGAAAAGAGTATTATTCTTTTTGTTGCTTTTTGCAATAACGATTCAAACAAAAGCACAAGAAAACGAAAATAAATTTCAAGCTGGTGAGATACATGGTAATTTCCAGTTCGATGCACAAAATTATTTTGAAGATACGATTATAGGTGCACAAGAAGTTCCTGAACGTATTCGTATGAATAGTTTTGCGAACATTAATTATACTCGAGGTGCATTCAAAGCAGGGATTCGTTATGAATCCTATCAGAAACCCTTACTAGGATTTGATCCCAGATACAATGGAAGCGGCATAACATATCGATATGCCTCTTACGATCACGATGGTCTAGAATTCACGGTTGGAAACTTTTACGAACAGTTTGGTACTGGATTAATTTTTAGATCTTATGAAGAACGTGGTTTGGGTTTAGATAATGCGATGGATGGAGTACGACTTAGATACCGTCCGACAAAAGGAGTTTATTTAAAAGCGGTAATTGGTCAACAGAGATTTTTCTTTGGAAAGGGAGAAGGAATAGTTAGGGGTTTGGATGGAGAGGTTAATTTGAATGAAACATTTCCGAATTTATTTAATTCAAAAGCAACGTATATCATTGGAGGTTCTGCTGTGAGTAAGTATCAGGACGATCAAAATCCTTTGAAAATATTACCTGAGAATGTTGCAGCATTTGCAGGTCGATTCAATGTAATTACTCCCAAAATAAATTTCTTCACAGAGTATGCGTATAAAATAAACGATCCATCTTTTACGAACCGATATATATATAAACCGGGCTCTGCATTATTTACATCGGCAACGTATACATCGAAAGGATTGAGCTTGATGGCATCTGCAAAATATGTAGATAATATGGATTTCAAATCGAATCGCGATGCAGATGGGAATGTGTTACTGATTAATTATTTACCAGCGATTACAAAACAATATACCTATGCATTTGCTGCGTTTTATCCCTATGCTACACAACCTAATGGAGAGTTCGGATATCAGGCAGAGATTTCTTATAATTTCAAAAAAGGTACCGCACTAGGTGGTAAGTACGGAACTCTTGTTAGTTTGCAATATTCGCATGTGAGTAGCTTGGATACTACAAGAATTACTGGTGGATTAGGCTATGAAGTTAATGGCATTTCAAAAGGAAAAGTGTTGATGTATGAAGATGTAGAATTTGTAGTTACAAAAAAAATCAATCAAAAATGGAAAGGTTCTGCAACCTATATGTACCAAGTATTTAATAAAGACGTAGTACAAGGTTTATCGGGATTTGGTACTTTATACACGCATATTTGGATTGCAGAAGCACAGTATAAAATCAATAGAAAAAATTCTATACGTGCAGAAGCACAACAGTTATATACTAAGCAAGACGAAGGTCAATGGGCCATGGGGCTAATAGAATATACCGTTTCACCACATTGGTTTTTTGCTGTATTTGATCAGTTTAATTATAATAATCCCAAAAATTCTTTACGTGAGGTACACTATATCACTGGAACTTTCGGTTATATAAGAAATGCAACGCGTATTGCAGTATCTTATGGCAGACAAAGAGAGGGCTATTTATGTGTGGGGGGTGTATGTCGACTAATACCTGCAGCTAGTGGTTTGGGTATTTCAGTAACTTCAAGTTTTTAATGAAATGAAAAAATTAATTGTAATAGCATTTGCTTGTATTGTTTCTTTAAGCAGTTGCGATATTATAGAAGGTCCATACGATGAGCAATTGAATATTGACAGTGTAAGTGGTCCTGTTCGTAAAGTGTTGATTGAAGATTATACAGGGCATCAATGTGGGAATTGTCCTTGCGCGGCAGAAGAAGCAATAAACTTATACAATCAGTACAAAGGCAGAATCGTAGTTGTGGCTACTCATATTGGTTTCTTTGCAAGAACTAATGCAAGTGGTAAGTACTCTTACGATTTCAAAACTCAAACAGGAAATGATTTGGATGCTTATTTCCAAATCGATAATGTTGGATTGCCTAGAGGTTTAGTAAATAGAAAAGTGTACGATAATAATTTAATTCTTAACCCGACAGCATGGGCTTCTGCAGTGTATGCCGAATTGGATAAGGATGGTGTTCCAGGTGTTGATACATCGGCTCCGCCAATTGTATTAAAAATTAATCAGGAGTATAATTCTAGCAGTCGTACTGTAACTGCTGACATAGACATTGAATATTTAAGTCCTGGTAATAACAATCAAAACATAGTATTTTATATTGTAGAAGACAGCATCAAAAATTGGCAATTGTATTATCCACAATGTTCACCAACTGGTGCTAACTATGAAACACAAGATTATTATCATCGACATGTATTGAGAGGATCAGTAAATGGTACATGGGGCGAACAAGTTTCGGGGTCTACTGTTATACCAGCTGGCACAAAAATTACAAAATCGTATATAAAAGTTTTAGATCCAAGTTGGAACGATAAGCAAATTTATTTAGTTGCATTTGTTCACGATAATGCGACTAAGGAAGTGTTACAGGTTGAGGAAGTACACTTGAAATAATGGGATAATTAGCAAATGGGATAATTAGCAAATGTGATAATTATTGATTCCATTTTAGGGTTTCTAGCATTACCATAATGTCCTTTTTTACAAATTGAAGAACTGGTGCGATAGAATCTGCTTGTGGTTCTGCATAGAAATACAATGCACCACGCAAGAAATTTTTTGTACTATCTGTTACAAAAAATTGAATAGAAGAAGCTGCATTTCCTTCGATGTCGTAAAATAAACCATAGACATTTGAAGTATCGTTTGATATTCTGCTTTCTTGAATTCCTTCAGCTTTTACGGTATGCTTGAATACCAATCGGCGTGAATCTTCAATCAATTGGGCAAACATTTTTTGATCTTTAATTGGATAGTAACTTAAATGTATTCTTCCATTGAGGCTAGGAAATACAACGTTCTTCCAACATGGTTTCGCATCTCTGGAGCTATCGTCGCGTACATCTGCATATACTGGAAGATCAAAAGAATAATTACAACCTGAAGAGTATGATGTATAAGCTTTCTCTGGCAAATCAATTCTGAAATATCCTCTTGGTTTAGGGGTATAATCTGAATTACAAGCACTGCAAAAAAATAAGATTGATATAAGTAGAATAAAATTATTTTTCATCGTTTTCTAAGATAGTCATTTTAACTCGCTTCACTCTTCTTCTGTCTGCCGACTCTACAGTAAAAATAAAGTTTTCGAATTGAACTTTTTCTTTATTGAATACAAACCTTCCTGCAATGGAGAGTACTAAACCACCAATGGTATCTGCTTCTTCACGTACTTCATCGAATGTGTCTTCAGAAAGATCTAATAATCTGTAAATATCGTTTAATGGAGTTTTCCCATCGAATACATAGTTCCAATCATCAAGTTTTGAATAACGCAATTCATCATCGGCTTCATCGTACTCGTCGGATATATCTCCAACAATTTCTTCTAAGATGTCTTCAAGTGTTACGATTCCCGATGTTCCTCCGTATTCGTCTACTACTATAGCGATGTGTGTATGCTTCGTTCGAAACTCTTTTAACAGGTCATCAATTTTTTTGTGCTCTGGAACAAAGTATGCAGGCCTGATTAAATTCTGCCAATTGAAATCGGGTTTATCTTTGTTTATAAGAATATCTTTCACATACAAGATGCCTTTAATCGTGTCTAAATTATTTTCGAAAATTGGTAATCGTGAGTATCGAGTTTCTTTAATCTTTGCATCAACCTTTGAATAATCGGTTTGCAATTCAATAGCTTCTACATCCATTCTATTTCGCATAATTTGCTTAACAGAGATGTTGCCAAAGTTTGCGATACCTTTTAAAATTAATTGTTCCTCTTCATTTTCTTCATTAATTAAATCAGAATCGTTGAGTTTGTTAAACTCATTTTCAGAAATTCTGTATTGTTGAGGAATGATTTTATTAACTAGATTGAATACAAAGAAGTACATCGATACGAACGGTTTAAGCAACCAATGTAAAATGCGCACAAAGGTTAATGACCATTTCACATACAACATATAATATTTAGTGCTGTAAATGCTAGGAATTAAGGTTGCCAATTTTACCAGAGCTAATCCTATAATGAATGTATAAACAATCACTTCAAAATTGAAGCTCAAATAGGATTGTAAATAATGATGTAAAATAGAATTGAATACAATTGCAATAAATACAATGAGCAAAGTTGTGCTAATCGAAAATACTGCTTGCAATCGAATGGGTTGGTCGAGTAGATTCAGTAAATGCTGGTCCGACTCTACATCTGATTTTTTCAAATCGGCGATGTCTTTATCAGTAATTTTCAGAATTGCTTTTTCTGCTGCAGAAATTATTGCTAAAAGAACAATGGCAAGAATTGCAATGCCAATGTATAAAAACAGTTGATCTATTTGCAGGATTTGCAAATGATCAACTGTATTAATGGATGGATAAGGATCCGTCTGTGTTTCCAATAGTTTAAAAATTAGTCTAACAATTAAAATGGTAAATCATCTGTACCATCTGGTTCGTTCAGAATTTCGGCAACTGGTGGTACTTGCGTATTACTAGTAGCCATATTGTTCTGAGCATTATACGAAGAGTTGTCATCACGCCTCCCAAGCATCGTAAAACTATCTGCAACGATTTCTGTCGTATATCGCTTGACATTTTCCTTATCTTCCCAAGAGCGAGTTCTTATTTTTCCTTCTACATATATTTGACTTCCTTTTTTCAAATATTTTTCGGCAACATCTGCCAATCCACGCCACACCACAATGTTATGCCATTCTGTGATGTCTTGACGTTCACCATTTTTATTGGTAATTCTTTCTGTTGTTGCCAGAGAAAATGACGCCACCGTTACTCCTCCTTCTAAGTGTCGAACTTCTGGGTCCTTGCCCAAATGTCCAACTAAAATCACTTTGTTTACTCCTGACATGTTCGTAAAATTTAACGATATAAATTTATGAATTATTTTTCTAAGTAGCGCTCAATTAATCGGGGTAATGCAAAATCCCTTAATTCTTCATCCTTAATAAATAGGTATTTTCCTCGATTCTGTGCTAAAAATTGAGGGTCGCGTACTTCCCAAAATTTTGCAAAAATATGCTGATGTGAGAGTATATGTTTGAAATCTCTACTTTTATTATGTAGTACCGCTTTTTTGCTAAAGCTAGATTTGTAAAAGTCTACCTGAAATAAATCGGGTTCTTGTAATATAGACTCGCTTTCCAACATTGGAAATTCATAAAGATGCTGCCAGATGTCTTGTTGTGTTCTTTTTTGCAAAGCCAATAAATCATCTTCGGTACGAACTACAAAATAATTGAAATAGCGATTTCGCTTCTTCAGTTTTTTCTCTTTTATTGGCAATTCATCGACTTTATTGTGCTTCAAAGCATAACATTGATCTGCAAACGGACAAATCCCACAGTCGGGGTTCTTAGGTCGGCACTGCATCGCCCCGAATTCCATAATAGCCTGATTAAACAAATGCGGATCGGCATGTTCAATCTCTTTCCAAAGAATTTCATAGAAAACTTTCTTCGACTTAGCATTATCTATAGGCTCGTGTATGCCGAACAATCGAGCAATACATCGGTATACATTTCCGTCCAAAACTGGATGCTTTACATTAAAAGCGAAGGAAGCGATTGCGGCGGCAGTATATTCGCCAACGCCTTTTAGAGTAATGATTTCATTGAATGAGCTTGGAAATTTACCATTGTATTCTTGCAATACTTGTTTCGCTGCGGAATGCAAATTTCTTGCGCGAGAATAATATCCAAGGCCTTGCCAAAGCTTCAAGATTTCATCTTCATTAGCATTTGCAAGCGCGCTGATGTTCGGAAAAGTTTTAATGAATCGCTCGTAATACGGCAATCCCTGTTCCACGCGAGTTTGTTGTAAGATGATTTCTGAAAGCCATATTTTATAGGCATCTCGCGTGTTTCGCCAAGGCAAGTCGCGTTTATGCCGATGGTACCAATCAATGAGCGTATTCCCGATGTTCATATTCTGAGCCCAAAATTATAAGTAAAAAATGGAGAAGTACAAAATTTAATAACTATAACAGAATCAATAACTTAATTTTACAAGAAATCGACAAAAAAAGAGAGGAATTTGGAATTTTTATTTCTGATTATGAATGAAAAACCCTATTATTGCAGCCCTTTAAAAGAGTAATAATCAAAATTAAAATATATACAGAAAATGACTAAGGCTGAAATTATTGCAGAAATCGCTGCAAAGACAGGAATTGAGAAAGTAGATGTACAAGAAACAGTTGAGTCGTTCTTCAAAGTGATCAAAGGATCATTAACAGAAGGCGAGAACGTTTATGTAAGGGGTTTTGGTTCTTTCATTGTGAAGAAAAGAGCTAAGAAAACGGCAAGAAATATTTCTAAAAACACAGCCATCATTATCCCGGAGCACTATGTTCCTAGCTTCAAACCTGCAAAAACATTTGTAGAGAAAGTTAAGAACTCTTCAAAAATTAAAGTTACTGAAGAAAAATAATCATGCTAAAAATCTCTAAGTCGCAATGGATATTAATTAGTGCATCAATTTTATTGATAGTAGGTATACTTTCATTGAATATTAAAGCACCAAATACATCTAAAGCGGGTGAGAAAGAAAAGGGTAAAGAAACAGCAACTGTTTTAGACTTAAACGTTCTTAAATCACGAGCTTTACAAAGCGTACCTGGAGATGCCAAAGCAAAGATTCAATCTTTAGAGAATAAAGTTGAAGATTCAAAAGGCACAGCAAAAACTGAGGCGACTTTAGAATTAGCTGATGCATATTATGCTTACAAGCAATTCAGCGTATCTGGGTTTTACTTCTTACAAGAAGCGGAGAATTCGAATAATGCTGAATTGTTTGTGAAAGCAGGCGATGCATTTAGAGATGCATACAGAAATAATAACGACAGTACTACTACTCCGTTATTAGTGGAGAAAGCAAGAACAGCGTATGAGCGCGCAATGGAACTTGATCCGAAAAATTTAGATGCAAAAACAGGTGTGGGTACATGCTATGTAGATGCATCGGAAAATCCAATGCAGGGAATTCAATTACTATTAGAAGTAGTAAAAGAACAACCTGAGAACGTAAATGCGAATATGAACTTAGGATTATTCTCAATGCGTTCGGGCCAATTCGATAAGGCTATAGGCCGATTTGAAACGGTAGTGAAAAATAAACCAAGTGCTGAGAGTTATGCATTATTAGCAGAGGCACATGAGCAAACTGGCGATAAAAAGTCGGCCATTGCTGCACTTAACAAAGCAAAAGAATATGTAATTGATCCTCAAATATTACAAGGGATTGATGCTTATATAAAAACATTAGAAAAATAATTGTATCACTTTAAACATTGTACTTATGCCAAGCGGTAAGAAAAGAAAAAGACATAAGATGGCTACTCATAAACGTAAAAAACGTTTAAGAAAGAATAGACATAAGAAAAAATAATCGATCGATTATTTTAACATCATTCAACGTCTTGCACGACCGCATAGCGAATCGTGCAAGACTTGTTATGTATGAATCTATTTAGCCGTTCTTTTTGTTAATGGCATGGATGTTTAGTGTGCAGGAAAGGAATTTACATTGAATAAAGAACTGATTATTAATGCAAACCCAACAGGTGTGGTGCTTGCATTGATGCAGGACAAGCAATTGATAGAGCTCCACCACGAGAAGACAAATAATAACTACTCGGTGGGCGATATTTATTTGGGTAGGATTAAGAAAATTATGCCCGGCTTGAATGCTGCATTTGTGGATGTTGGATACGAAAAAGATGCATTCTTGCATTACCTCGACTTAGGATCTCAAGTGCAGTCGCTCTTGAAATATACCAAAAGAGTAAGAACAGCTCCACGCAATGAAGTGATCAAACTCGAAAACTTCAGACTCGAAAACGATATCGATAAAGGTGGTAAAATCACCGAAGTATTGGGAAAGAATTTAATCATTCCAGTACAAGTTGCGAAAGAACCAATATCATCAAAAGGACCTCGATTAAGTTCGGAGATATCTATGGCAGGCCGATACGTAGTCTTAGTGCCATTCTCAGATACAATCTCTGTTTCTAAGAAAATTAAAACTGCTGCAGAAAGAAATCGATTAAAGAAAATTATCGAAAGTGTTAAGCCGAAAAATTTTGGTGTAATTATTCGTACGGTTTCAGAAGGTAAAGGAGTTTCTGAATTGCATAACGACCTCAACGAATTAGTTGCTCGTTGGGAATTATTTACATCTAAACTTGCAAGTACTGAACCATCGAAACGAATATTAGGAGAGATGGATAAGACATCAACGGTTTTGCGCGATATGTTGAATGCTTCGTTCAACTATATTCATGTTGATTCTCAAGAGATTTATGAAGACATTAAATCGTATATACATCAGATATCACCTGAGCAAGAAAAAATTGTTAAGCATTATAAGGGTAAGGAACAAATTTTTGAACATTTTGGTATTGAGCGTCAGATAAAAGGTTTGTTTGGAAAAACTGTGAACCTACCTGGGGGTGCGTATTTGATTATTGAACATACTGAAGCTTTGCATGTGATTGATGTGAACTCTGGAAATAGAAATACTACAGAAGTCAATCAAGAAGAAAATGCATTGCAAGTGAATATGGAAGCGGCTCGTGAGATTGCACGTCAATTGCGATTACGCGATATGGGTGGGATTATTGTGGTAGATTTCATTGACATGCATAAGGCGACGAATAAGAAAATTCTTTTCGATCATTTGAAAGAGTTGATGTTAGAAGATCGCGCGAAGCATACGATTTTACCACCAAGTAAATTCGGCTTAGTACAAATTACACGTCAACGAGTTCGTCCAGAAATGAACATTGTAACTGTAGAAAAATGTCCAAGTTGTGGCGGTACTGGTGAGATCAAGGCAAGTATTGTAGTGCTCGACGATATAGAAAACAATCTAAGTTATATAGTAAACGAGCAAAACGAAAAAGGAATTACACTGCATGTGCATCCATTTGTTGAAGCGTATTTGAAGAAAGGAATTATTTCAGAGCGAATGAAATGGTATTTTAAATACAAGCAATGGATAAATGTAAAAGCCGAACATTCTTTTCATTATTTGCAGTTTAAGTTTTTCAATTCGAAAGAGGAAGAGATTATTTTGTAGTCATAAGAAAAATAGGAATTGCTTAATTAGAAAAATAAATTCTAATTACTTAGTTCCTATTTCTTAAATACTATTCTAACATTTTTACTAAATTAGCTTAAACTAATTTAGCATATGCACTCTACAAAGTTCCTATCAAGACTTCTAATTTGTACATTTCTATTTATAAATTCTCAAATATGTTTTGCGCAGCAAAACAAAGATTCAGTTTTTATTCGTTCTATCTACGATCAAGCATTAACGAATTCCGATTGTTATAATGTATTGAGGTATTTGTGTAAGGATATTGGTCCTCGATTGAGTGGTTCTGAAAATGCTGCGAGGGCGGTGAAGTATATGGAGCAGGTGATGAAGCAGTATAATTTTGATCGTGTGTATTTACAAGAGGTGATGGTGCCTAATTGGAAGAGATTGGGAGAGGCTAAAGCGAATATTATATCCGATAAAAAAATTCCTGTACAAATTTGTGCATTGGGTGGATCGGTTGCAACTCCTTCAAAAGGAATTACTGCTGAGGTAATTGAAGTGCAAAATTTTGAAGAGCTTGAAAAATTAGGGGAAGAAAAAATCAAGGGCAAAATAGTTTTTTTTAACAGGCCGATGGAACCTAAACACATTACTACTTTCAGAGCATATGGTGGGGCTGTAAATCAAAGAGGTAGTGGTGCAAGTATGGCTGCAAAATACGGAGCTCTTGCAAGTATCACGCGTTCTATGTCTTTGAAGAACGATGAACATCCGCATACCGGTGCCATGCGATATGAAGAAGGTGTTACTAAAATTCCTGCTGCTGCAATTTCAACTAAGGATGCCGATTTGTTAAGTGCGGCGATAAAGAAGGGCAATGCAAAATTATTTGTTCAGTTTAATTGTGAAACTCAGCCCGATGTTCTTTCATACAATGTGATTGGAGAAATTAAAGGAACTGAATTTCCTGATGAAATAATTACAGTTGGAGGGCATTTAGATTCTTGGGATTTGGGTGAAGGGGCGCATGACGATGGTGCAGGTTGTGTGCAATCGGTAGAAGTATTAAGAATCTTTAAAAATTTAAATTACAAACCTAAACGTACCATTCGTGCGGTGATGTTTATGAACGAAGAAAATGGTTTGCGTGGTGGATTGAAATATTTGGAAGAGGCAGAACGATTAAAAGAAAAACATGTAGCTGCTATTGAATCGGATGCGGGTGGATTTACACCAAGAGGATTTGATATTGATGCAGAAGATGCAAGTATTCAAAAGATAAAATCATGGTCGAACTTATTAGCACCTTATGATTTGAATCAAATTAGTAAAGGTGGAAGTGGTGCCGACATTGGTCCTTTGAAAAAATTGGGTGGTGTTACCTTGATTGGTTATAGACCCGATTCGCAAAGGTATTTCGATGTTCACCATGCAGAAACGGATGTCTTTGAGTCGGTAAGTAAGCGCGAGTTAGAATTGGGAGCAGCTTCTATGGCTGCCTTGATTTATCTCTTGGATCAATACGGAACTAAATAAAAATTATCGGATATTTGATTGGATGTTAGAACGCTTCTACATCGGCATAAATAAATCAATATGTTATTAGAGAAAATAAAAATGTTAAGTGAAAAATATTTTGTGGAGACACAAGGATATAGACATCACTTGCATTCAAATCCAGAATTATCTTTTCAGGAATTTGAAACATCGAAATACATACAGGAACAATTAAAGTCGATGGGTATACCTTTCGAGATCAAAGCAAATACAGGGATTGTAGCGCTTTTGAAGGGAAAGAATGCCGATAAAAAAACGGTGGCCTTGCGTGCCGATATTGATGCATTGCCGATACAAGAAACAAATGAGGTTTCGTACAAATCGAAAAATGCGGGAGTGATGCATGCATGCGGACACGATGTGCATACATCATCTTTATTGACCGCATTAAAAATTTTAAATGAATTAAAAGATTCATTCGATGGAACCGTGAAAGGAATTTTTCAGCCAGCGGAAGAAAAATTACCCGGTGGTGCAAGTATCATGATTAAAGAAGGAGCTCTCGAAAACCCACGTCCAGCAAGCATTGTAGGGCAACATGTGATGCCATTGATTGAATGTGGTAAGGTTGGATTTAGGTCGGGAAAATATATGGCGAGTACCGATGAGTTGTACATCAAAGTGATTGGGAAAGGTGGACACGGTGCTATGCCGCATCTGAATATCGATCCGGTATTGATTGCATCGCATATGATTGTTGCCTTGCAACAGGTTGTTAGTAGGTCGGCCGATCCTAAAATGCCGAGTGTATTATCATTTGGAAAAGTGATTGCAAACGGAGCAACGAATGTAATTCCAAACGAAGTTTATATAGAAGGAACCTTTAGAACATTGGATGAAGATTGGCGTGCAAAAGCGCATGAAATTATGAGTTCTATGGCAAAAGGGTTGGTAGAAAGTATGGGTGGTAAATTGGAATTTGAGATCAGAAAAGGATATCCATTTTTAGTGAATGATCCGGAAACCACTGAAAATGCTAGGCTTGCGGCTATAGAATATTTAGGTGATGAGAATGTAGTAGACTTAGACATCTGGATGGCAGCAGAAGATTTTGCATTTTATTCGCAAGTAATGCCAGCAACATTTTACAGATTAGGAACAGGAAATAAATCGAAAGGAATCACTGCATCGGTACATACACCGAATTTCGATATTGATGAGAATGCTTTGAAACATTCGCCGGGGTTGATGGCTTGGATAGCACTTAAACAATTAAGAGTTTAGAATTAAGAGTTAAGAACGGATTTCTGCAAAATTGCACATCATCGTTCTTAACTCTTAACTCAACATTCTAAATTAACAAACGTACTGGTTCTTCCAACAATGACTTCAACGTTTGCAAGAACGCTGCACCTGTTGCGCCGTCTACCACACGGTGATCGCATGATAAAGTTAACTTCATAATATTTCCAGGAACAACTTGACCGTTCTTCACAACTGGCACTTGTTGAATTCCTCCAACCGCTAGGATACATGCATCAGGCGGATTGATGATTGCTGTGAATTCATCGATACCAAACATTCCTAAATTAGAAATGGTAAATGTAGATCCTTCCCAATCGCTCGGTTGTAATTTTTTATCTTTTGCTTTCTGTGCGAAATCTTTTACTTCAGCAGAAATATGCGACAATGATTTTCCATCGGCAAAGCGAACAACTGGCACCAATAATCCTTCGTCAACTGCAACTGCAACACCAATGTTTACATGTTCGTTGTAACGAATTTTATCACCTAACCACGATGAGTTTACCTTCGGATGTTGCTTCAATGCAACAGCTACTGCTTTTAGTACAATATCGTTGAATGAAATTTTTACTGATGCCATTTCATTCATCTTCACTCTTGCTTCCATTGCTGCCGACATGTCGACAGTCATTTTTAAGTAGAAGTGTGGAGCAGTAAATTTACTTTCTGATAAACGTTTCGCAATGGTCTTACGCATTTGCGAAACTGGAACTTCAGTATATTTTTCAGTACCAATAAATGTTGGAATGCTGATGCTTGGAGCGCTTGATTTCGATGCTGCACTTGGAGTGAAACTCTCTACATCTTTCTTAATGATTCTTCCATTTTCAGCAGAGCCTTTTACTTGCGATAAGTCGATGCCTTTCTCCGCAGCTAATTTTTTCGCTAATGGCGATGCTTTAACTCTAGAATCATTTGAACTATTCGATGAATTTTCTACAACTGCCTGGGCGCTTGAATTACTAGAGCTTGCCGATGTAGTGCTAACTGCAACTTCTTCTTTTTTCGATTCAGCTGCTGCTGCAGCAGGTGCTTCATTTAATAATGCTTGGTAATCTTCACCTTCTTTACCTAAGATGGCAATGATGGTATCAACAGGAACTGCTTTACCTTCTTCAACACCGATATATAAAATAGTTCCTTCTTGGAAGGACTCAAAATCCATAGTTGCTTTGTCGGTCTCCACTTCCGCCACTAAATCGCCCGACTTTACTTTATCACCTACTTTTTTATGCCACTTAGCCAATACCCCTTCTGTCATGGTATCGCTCATCTTCGGCATTCTTACTACTTCAGCCATATTTCTTTTTTGTTAAGAATTGTCGTTAATAAAATATTATTAGTCCATGATGTATGGATAATCACTTTGAACGTACACATCGGTATACAATTCAGAAGGATCTGGATACGGTGATTCTTCAGAGAAACGCACTGATTCTTCCACAATATCTTTTATCTTTTGATCAATTGATTCTATCCAAGCTTCATCGGCATATTTCTTTTTCAAGATAGTTGCTTTTACTTGCTCAATAGGATCTTTCGATTTGTATTCTTCAACTTCTTCTTTCGTTCTGTATTTCGCTGGGTCCGACATTGAGTGACCTTTGAAACGGTAGGTTCTGATTTCTAAGAAAGTTGGTCCTTCGCCTTTTCTAGCTCTGTCAACCGCTCTATCCATTGCATCGTGAACTGCTTCACAACTCATACCATCAACTGGTTCCGATGGCATATCGAATCCTAAACCAATTTTGTAAATATCTGTAAGGTTCGTTGTTCTTTGTACCGATGTTCCCATGGCATAACCGTTGTTCTCGCAAATGAAAATCACTGGCAATTTCCAAAGCATGGCCATGTTGAATGTTTCGTTCAATGCACCTTGACGTACCGCACCATCGCCCATATAACAAACACATACATTATCTGTTCCTTTATATTTTTCAGCGAAAGCAATTCCAGCGCCCAATGGAATTTGTCCACCAACGATTCCATGTCCACCATAGAAATTATGTTCTGCTGAGAACATATGCATCGATCCACCTTTACCTTTTGAACAGCCTGTTACTTTACCGTATAATTCAGCCATCACCGCATTTGCAGTAACACCTTTTGCTAAAGCATGTGCGTGATCTCTGTAGGCAGTAATCATTCCGTCTTCATGTCTCAATACCGACATTGCGCCAGCAACAACTGCTTCCTGTCCGATATATAAGTGACAAAATCCACGAATCTTTTGTTGTCCGTATAACTGACCAGCACGCTCTTCAAATTTACGCATCAACTGCATCGATTCGTACCAGTTCAAATAAGTCTCTTTTGTAATCTTAATCGCCATATTTTTATTTTGATCAAATGAATCGCAAATCTATTAATTAAAATACTAAAAATTAAATCTTATCGCATTATATCTATAATTTAATTAATTGAAAATCAGCACTAATTGTTTGATTGCGACACAAATAATAAATACTGTACTAAGTACACGAAGTAAAAATGGGCATATTCTCGAGATTTCTTATTTTTGGGACTATTTTAACGAATACGAGGAGAATGAAGAGGATATTATCTGTTTTATTATTGATAATCATAGTGTTTGCATTTGGCGAAGCGAATGCTCAATTCTCTCGTAAGAAACAAAAGAAACTTAAGTCGGCATTTTTTGACGAGGAGAGTATTCCTAAAGACAAAGAAGTTTTAGACCCCGACACCTTACGTTTTCAATTCCATGCTCAAAAAGTTGGAGTTAGTTTAGATACTTCTTCCAATTTAAATCTTTACTATAAAATTTATGAGTGGGTAGGCACACCTTATAGGTATGGTGGAGAGACGAAAAAAGGAATTGATTGTTCTGCTTTCACAAATGTAATTTATGAAAGTGTGTACAATATAGACTTGGAGAGAGATTCAAGAAGTATATTTCAACAAACACAAATTATTCCGAGGTCTGAATTGCGCGAAGGAGATTTAGTATTTTTTAGAATACGAAGAGGAGGAGTTTCACATGTTGGAGTTTATTTAGGGGATAATAAATTTGTACATGCCTCAACGCAAAGGGGAGTTATCATTTCAGATTTAAGAGAGGATTACTACCGCCGATATTACTACAAATCGGGACGAGTAAGAAAGTAAAATTTCATCCAAAGCTAGTATTGAATTGATTTAATGTTATACAATACAAGCAAAATACTTATTACAAATAAATTTATGGGCGATAGTTTGTAGTAGAGTAATTATGAAAAAAATTACCTTATTAATTCTTAGCTTTTTTGTTTTTGTGATCAATGGATTTTCACAAAAAATTATTTGGCAGAACCATGTTGGCGATACCAATTCCATGGAGATGTCATATTCTATTATACGTTCAGCAGATCAAGGATTCTACATATGCGGATTAGATGGTGCAATTGGTTTTGGACAAGAAAACATTTTACTTGCTAAAATTAATTCAACAGGTGATACTATATGGAAAAAAAGTATTGGGTATGAGGGCACTGGTGAATTTGCTCGATCAATCATTGAAACAGAAGATGGCTTGATGATTTTAGGATATACTGAATCGATGGGTGCAGGTGCAGCAGATATGTACTTAGTAAAAACAAATATAAGTGGAGATGTAATTTGGGAAAAAACTTATGGTGGTGTTGCGAACGACGATGGAATAAAAGTCGTTAAATTCAAGAATAATTTTTTAATTGTTGGACATAGTTATAATATTTCAACTTTTGAATACGATATTTTTTTAGTTGCAATAAATCCACAAGGGGATACCCTCTGGACAAAAAAATTCGGAACAGAATACGATGATTTTTTAATCAATTTGATTGAAAGTCCATCAAATGGATTTGTTGGCGTGGGCTATACCTATGGAAACAATGCAGATTTCATAGATGTGTATGCATTTCATATCGATTCCTTAGGAAATATACTTTGGTCAAACTCTTATGATGGTTTTGAACAAGGACAAAGTTCTGGAGATTATGGTACTTCTATTGTTGAACATAGTAATGGTACTTATTCAATTCTTGCTACTGAAAACTATATCTATCAGACTTCGTTTACAGGTAACCTATGGTTATTAAATTTAGACTCGAATGGCGATACAATAAAAACAAAATCCATCATCATTGATAAGCCCATTAACACTACAGAATTATTAGAAATTGAAGGACATCAATACGCAATTGTAAATGCCATTAATGAAGTAGACGAAGAACAAGGCATGATACTAAAATTTGATGCTAATCTAGACACAGTGTATTCATTCAGAATTAAATCGGATTCGTATACACATTTAAATTCAGCTATAGCAGATTCTAATTATATATTTTTGACAGGTTATCAAACGAATTTATATAAAACTTACGAAGCCTATATTTCTAAGGTCGATGTATCACAAAGCACGACCGGTATTCGAGCTAACACATCGGCAAAAATTAAATTATATCCTAATCCGAGTACGGAATATATTTTAGTTGAATCAAGCGAATGTGCCAGATATATCATCGTTGGGATAGATGGAATTATTATTCGTAAATTGAGCTATATTTCTAATAAAATTGATATAAAAAATTTATCTTCGGGTAAATATATTATTCAACTTTTCGATGAGCAGAATAAACTATGTGGCTCAGAAAAATTTATAAAACCTTAGCATGTATAATCAATTAATTGAAGAGGATAAGAAGCAGTTATTAAAAGAAAAAAATAAATTGAATACGATAAGAGCAATCCGATTGCTCTTATTTGTTTTTATAGGGTATTTAGTATATCAATTATTTTTGAATGGCTATGATATAATATTAATTATAGGGTTGATTATAAGTACTGGAGTATTTTCCATTTTAATTAATACAACACATAGCTTAACCAAAAAGGTAAAAATTTTAAAATATGAAATTGAGTTTTCAGAAAGAGAATTATCGAAGACATCCTCCCAATATCATTCTAACGGATCTAATTATATAGACACCAAACATGATTACACTTATGATTTAGATGTATTTGGTGAAGGCTCAATTTTTCATTTCATTAATCGAACACATTCAATTATTGCAGAACGAAGGTTGGCAAATTATTTTATTAAATCTGATTTATCAAATATTAAATCAAGACAAAAAAGTGTTGAAGAGATTTCTCGGAATATTTTATTTAGAAAAAGATTGTATGCAATAGGATTGACATATAAATTTAATGCCGATTCTGAAATGCGTTTATTAAGTTGGATTAATAAAGAAAGAAAACCCTTATCTAGATTTTACATCTATATAAGTGTTTTAAGCCCATTGATTGTTTTATTTAGTTTAATTGGAATTGCAATAAGTACACATGATATTTTTAATGAAGTATTAAAATACGCAACATTATTTAATTTGCTATTATTGGGAATAAATTTCAAAAGACTAAAATCAGAAATATTTTATGGTGAGTTATTACATTCTACTCTATTCAATTTGTCTGATAGTTTGAAACTTATTGAAGAAACAAATTTCAATTCGGATGAGCTCAATATTCTAAAATCAAAATTATCAAACAATAGTAAAACCTCTTCTTATAAAATTGAGCAGCTTGGTAAAATTTATCAAAACATTTATAATGTTCAGAATTTATTAAGTGCCATACTCTTCAATGCATTGTTTTTACAACACATACGAACTTTATTGCAATTAGATCGATGGATTCATCAATATCGAAATGAAATACCCAATTTATTAGATGTCATTGCAGAAATTGAAGCGATTTGTTCATTAGGAAATTTCAAATTCAATAATCCCAATTTCGTATTTCCTGAAATCTCGAGTCATAACATGATAGAAATGAAGGACATAGGCCATCCTCTAATTGATGAAAAAAATGTGGTATTGAATTCAATAAGCATAAATGAATCAGAATTTAAAATATTAACGGGTTCCAACATGTCGGGGAAAAGTACATTTCTTAGAAGCATCGGCATAAATTTAGTATTGGCAAATATGGGATCGGTATGTTTTGCTAAGCTAATAAAATATAAGCCGATAAAATTAATTACAAGTATGCGTAACAATGATTCGGTATTATCGAAGGAGTCTTATTTTATGGCAGAAGTGAATCGATTGAAATATGTATTTGAAAGTATAAAAATTGAAAACGTGTTTTTGTTGTTGGATGAAATTTTGAAAGGTACAAATTCTGATGATAAGTTAGAGGGGAGTAAGTTGATTTTAAGGAAATTAGTTGAATTGAATCAGCAGGGTATCATTGCAACGCATGATTTAGAATTATGTAATATGGAGAAAGAATATCCTAATCGATTACAAAATATATGTTTTGAATCAGAAATAATAAACAATACAATACACTTTGATTATAAATTGAATGTCGGCATTTGTAAAAATAGATCAGCAAGCTTTTTAATACAGAAGAATATATTATAATATAATTATAATTTATATATTAAAAGCGAATATAAAATCCGATGAAAAATATGAAAAACATATTAATTCTAGCATTATCTGTTGTATTTCTAAGTTCTTGTGAAAAAGAAGAAGCTACAGCACCACAACCCATTAATAATACAACTGGTGCTAAGATACAAAGCTATATTGTTCAGAATAAAACCTTTGTTTTTAATAGTAATAAACGTACGCACGAATTGATGATAGATGTTGATGCAATAACAGATGATGTTATAACAGCAGGTGACGTATCTGCATACATCACAAAAAGTGGCTTGTCAACTAAATGGACTGCTTTACCTGGAAATTATGACAATGAAATACCAAATACCACACCTATATTTTTTGATTATTATTATGTTAAAGGCAAATTATGTGTGTATTCATTGTTAAGCCCTTCATTTGGATATGTAGATATTAAAATAGTTATCACTAAACCCTAATAATGCAATAGTAATTTATTTCTTTTTCATTAGAATTAATAGTTTGTCATCTTTATAAAAGTACAATAAGTCATTTTGTAATTTATAATTTGTTGTTAATTCTAATGCTTTAAAAAATTCTTGATCGGTTTTCATTTTGTTTTCTTCACACATTTTCATTGTAGATACTGCAGGCTTTTTATTTGACACACTATCTTCATTTAAAACACATGACATATTGAAGGAATTACAAGCAATCTGACCTGAAACACCAGCTTTGTTTATGCTAATTATATTTGGATATTCTGGGTTTATTAATTTATCGTTGATACTAATTAACTCCCAATTTGAATAGATGCTTGATTCATCATTCCAATTCAACTTTTTGGTTAAATATAAATAGGGCATGTGTAAATGATGCACAAAAATTTGATCTTTACTATCAGGGAAAATTTTAAAATAGTGTTCATCCGCTTTCAAAACAATGTAGTTTCCACATCGAGTATAATGCACAGTATTCTTATAACTAGGTTCTGAATAATTATTTAAAGAATTCTTTACAAAACTTGCAGCAGTTTTACCTAAGTATTTTGTAAAATTTTCTTGTGCTTCTCTGCTTGGCTTATCCAATTTATTATAGATAAGTTTCATGGCTATATGTGTTTTGAAACTTTGTTTTTCGATAACTGTTTTTGCATCGGTAAATGGATTGGTTTTATTAAAATCCGTTACAGTTTGAATTGAAAAAGGTACTTCAGGGACCCAATCACTTTCATTTACTACATTATACGCCCAACCCATTTGAGTATAACTTTCATAATCGTATGCAAAATATAAGTTACCTGGTTTTGGAGCTGCAGAGCAATACGTTTTAAAACGAATATCAGCAGGAAGTTTTTTATCTTTTTGCAAATAATGTAAATATGCTGTCATTAGATATGTAATTCCTCCACCCTGACTATGACCAGTAAGGATAATGTTTCTAACGCCCTTTTTATAAGCAGAGTCAATTCTTGGTAAAATATCTCTTTGCAAGTATGCTGTACCTATTAACCATCCGATGTGTACAGAAGCTTTTGGATCCTGAGCTAATTTATAATCAAATGTAAAATTAGTATCGAGTTTTAAAGAGCCATTTGCGGGAACCATTGCTGCATAAAAATTTTCTAACCAGCTCACCGGATTTTGAACAGTTCCTCTAATATTTATGATGATTTGATCTTTATCGTTTGACCACAATGTCCATTGATTCAATAGGCCCATCTCAGCTGAATTGTATTTTAAAACATGCGAGCTGGGAAAATCAAAATTTTTCTTATAGCCAGTATCTACAAACGAATGCGCCATCATGTTTAAAATGTTGATGTATTCGTTCTTATTGAAACCAGGTTTCAATGTTTGAGCCTGCAGGTTCATAGTAATCGAGCATAGCAAGACTAGGCTGAGAAAATTTAATTTATTGTGCATAGTTATTGTGAATATACCAATAATCATAAATAAAAAAAAGCTGACCAATGGCCAGCTTTTTCTCCTTTGTTTTAGAATCCTTATTTGATATTAAATGAATAAACGTATTTAGAATTTGGATTTTGAGGATAAATCCCTTCAATCATTAACATATTACTTTCTGTAGAATTGATGACCTCATCTATATCATCTGCATTGTCAACCATTTTGTTATTTAATTTTGTGATAATAAATCCTGATCGTATACCAACACTCGACATTTTTCCTGAACGAACAGCATTTACTTTTACTCCCGATTCTATTCTAAGATTTTTCTTTTCTGATGCACTTAGGTCAGAGAAGTCGGCACCCAATAAATTCACACTATTTACCGGTTCTTTCTTTTTAAATTCTGTTGTATTGTCTTCACCTCTTAAAACCACTGCAAGATTTTTTTCTTTATTTTCTCGAATTACTCTCACATCAATTTTATCGCCTGGTCTATGTCTACCTACTTGTTCCATTAATTCCGATGTAGAATTCACATCAACACCAGCAACAGAAGTAATCACATCGCCCGATTGTACACCAGCTAACTCTGCAGCACCACCATCGTTCACTCTTGCAACAAGAACACCGCGCGTATTTTTCAATCCTTTCTCCTTAGCAACTTCTGAATTTACTTCTTGAATTTGTACTCCTAAAAATGCGCGTTGCACTTTACCAAACTCTAATATATCGTCCATTACTTTTTTAACTAGATTCACTGGTACTGCGAATGAGTATCCAGCATACATGCCAGTTTGAGAAGCTATAGCTGTATTGATACCTACCAATTCACCTTTCGTATTTACCAATGCTCCACCACTATTACCTCTATTTACAGCTGCATCTGTTTGTATGAACGATTCAATTGGGAATTTACTTGGACTACCATCTTCACCAATGATATTTATGTTTCTACCTTTTGCAGAAACAATTCCAGCAGTTACAGTAGAAGTTAAATTCAATGGATTACCAACTGCTAATACCCATTCTCCAATTTTTACATTATCCGAATTTCCATATGCAACAAATGGAAGATTGTCGGCATCAATTTTTATCAATGCTAAGTCGGTATTAGGATCCGTACCAATTATTTTACCTTTGAACGATCTTTTATCGTTTAATACAACTTCAATTTTATCGGCACCATTTACAACGTGATTGTTCGTTACGATGTAACCATCGGCTGCAATAATAACACCCGAACCCGAGCCCATAGAAGGTCCTCTTTGTCCGAATGGAAATCCACCATCGCCAAAGAAATCTCTGAAAATAGGATCAATATAGGTAGCACTTGGAGTTGAACTCATGGTCACTTTAATGTGCACAACTGCAGGCACTGTTTTCGCCGCAGCCACTGTGAAATCAAGGGTACCATCGGCATTCGGATACTCCGTTAAACTTGCGAGCTGAATTTTTTGCTTCTCAGTGATTGTACTTGGGCCTTTATCTTCAAACATCTTATACGCAGCCACTCCTACAAATCCGCCAAGACTAGCAATCAATAAACCAATAATAATATTCTTTTTCATTTGCTATTTTTTTTAAAGGTTCCGAAAACATATTTTCAAAATCAATGCCAACTAAACGAATTATCATTTAAAATAATTGCCGTACCTTTGTAAAAACTGTTTTACAAGTTTTTTTAAAAGCAGCCATGAAATCAAAATTTTTCAAATATCAAGGTGCCGGCAACGACTTCATATTAATCGACAATAGGGATAATCATTTTCCTAAGAACGATTCACAACTGTATAACAAATTGTGTGACAGAAAGTTTGGTATTGGAGCCGATGGCTTAATGCTCTTAGAATCAGAAAGTGGCTATGATTTTAAAATGGTTTATTTTAATTCCGATGGTAGGGAAAGCAGCATGTGTGGGAATGGTGGAAGATGCATTGTGCGTTTTGCAGAGGATTTAAATTTAGTTAAAAATGAGTGTAGCTTTTTGGCAGTCGATGGTCCACATTATGCCAAAATTTCTGAAAATGAGATTGAATTGGAGATGATTGATGTTCAAGATTGGAAGGAGTTGGAGGCCGATTTAGAGATTTACACTGGTTCACCGCATTATATTCAATGGACAAAAGATTTGGATTCATTGAACGTATACGAAAAAGGTAAGGCAATACGATATAACGATACGTATCATGAAAAGGGAATTAATGTAAATTTCTTAGAAGAGACAGCTAATGGGATTAAAGTTCGTACCTATGAAAGGGGTGTGGAAAATGAAACACTATCGTGTGGGACTGGAGTTACCGCTGCTGCTATGTCGTATGCGATTAAACATCAATTGAAGGGCGATCAAGAAATACAAATTGAGACTCCAGGTGGTAAACTTAGAGTTAGATTTCATTTCGATTCAAATGGCTTTTCTAAGGTTTTTCTAATTGGGCCGGCTAAATTTGTATTTGAGGGTGAGATTGATGTGTAAATCGGAATGATTTTTCTTCGCCAAGCAAATAATAATTTCTACATTTGAATTTTTTTAGAATATAACTTAAGCTATATTTTTTAGCTGTGGTAAGAGTCGATTCTAAAAAGCCTTGTAAACTAGTCTATTCCCTTGGTAAACATCCATATTTAGGCTTCGTAATGGAAGCCCATATTGTGCAGCTAAATGCCAATGGTGGATTTTCTTTAACACATCGCAAGCTTTACAGCCAAACCGCTAAGGAATTTGACGCTTATCTCGATGATAGCGATTATAAATTGATAAAGCTATTAGATCAACTTGATCAAGAATACATCATCAAAAAATATCATAAAGAACCCATTCGACCAGCCGCTTATTTCAGTAAGATTTGGAATGAAAAATTGTATGCAATAGTTCGTCCCATTCTAGAAAAGAAATTGGTTGAAGCAATTAAACTCGTTGCCAACAAACCATTGTTTGAAATGGGTAAGGAAGGTGATCCAGTTTTTAGAGCAATAAAAATTGCCGAAGAACCTGCATCGGTATTGTTCCATTTTAGAAGATCAGCAGAAGGTACACGATATTTTCCGACTATTAAATACAAGTCACAGCGTATTGAATTTATGTTTAAGGATGCAGAGATAATTTGTATGCAGCCTGCGTATATGTTGTTGGGTAAGGAGTTATTGTATTTTGATCAAGAATTGGATGGTAAAAAGTTGTTACCATTTTTGAACAAGAGATACATCGACATTCCAAAAAGTTCGGAGCCTACCTATTTTAAAAAGTTTATTGGGCCATTGATTGAACGACATAATGTTTATGCAGAAGGATTTCAGATTATTACTGAGCAATTTGATGCGAAACCATTATTAAAAATGGTGCATACATGGAACGATTCTATTCAGCTGGTACTTTCATTTCAGTATGGTAAGTATAACTTTTTGTATCAGTCGGGCACGAAAGTTTCTGTTAGCGTTGAAAATAAAAACGATGAATATATATTTCATCGCGTAAAGCGCTCGCTACAATGGGAGGCTGGGAAAATTAATGTTTTAAAAGATCTTGGCTTAATTCCTGCCGAAGGTTCTGCATTTATAATTGAGAATAAAAATAATCCTGACGAAGCGAGTACACATCATCAAATGTTAGAGTGGCTTTCGGAGTATAACGAAGTTTTAGAGAACGAAGGCTTTAGCATTCAACAAGAAGATAAGTCGGGCAAAAAATATTTCCTCGGAAAAAGTAAAATTGATTTAAAAATAAATGAGTCGAACGATTGGTTCGATGTATACGCTATAGTTTATTTTGGTGAGATAGAAGTTCCATTTATAGAGTTAAAAGATCATATCTTAAATGGTAAAAAAGAATTTTTATTACCAAATGGGGAGATTGCAATCATCCCTGATGAATGGTTTGCAACGTATCAAAGTTTATTTCATTTTTCTGAATCGGGAAAGGAATTAAAATTTAAGAAGCATCATATTGCATTGTTGAAAGAGTATGCCGACTCTGAGTTAGCACAAATAACTATCGATAGGAAATTGCAAAAGCTTAGCAATTTTGAGAATATTGATGAAGTAGAAATGCCCGTAAATTTTAGAGGTGAATTACGACCTTATCAGAAAGCTGGATACGATTGGTTTCATTTTTTACGCAAATGGAATTTCGGAGGTTGTTTAGCAGATGATATGGGTTTGGGGAAAACCATTCAGACACTAGCACTTTTACAAAAGATAAAAGAAGAAATAGTTATTAGTTCAACACAACCGAGTTTATTTGATAATATTCCAGGTACATTATTTGATCAGAAGAATACACAACAAGAACATGCAAGTTCATTGATTGTGATGCCAACTTCTTTAATTCATAATTGGTTAAACGAAGCCAAAAAATTCACACCTGATCTGAAGATACATGTATATACAGGGGTTAACAGAGATAAGGACATTAGTAAGTTTGCGAAATACGATGTGATATTAACTACTTATGGTATTACTAGACTCGATGTTGATTTATTAAAGAGTTTTTATTTTCAATACATTATATTAGATGAAAGTCAGATTATAAAAAATCCATCTTCAAAAATATCAAGGTCGGTTCGTTCATTAAAATCAAAATTTAAATTAGTATTAAGTGGTACACCTGTAGAAAATTCTGTTACAGATTTATGGTCGCAAATGTCCTTTGTAAACCCAGGTCTCTTAGGTTCACAAACGTTTTTTAACGATGAGTTTGCGAGCCCTATCGACAAAAAACAAGACGATGAGAAAGCGAACAAACTACAAACTTTAATTAAGCCATTTATTTTAAGGAGAACGAAACAACAAGTTGCTTCGGAGTTACCTCCAAAAGTAGAGCAACTTTATTACTCAGATATGAGTGAAGAGCAAGAGAAGCTATATGAAGAAACGAAATCTTTTTATAGAAATGAATTGTTACGCATGATTACTGAGCAAGGAATTGGGAAATCGCAGATACAGTTATTGCAAGGCTTAAATAAATTGAGACAAATTGCCAATCACCCCGCCTTAGTGGAGGAAGATAGTGAAGCAGAATCAGGAAAATTTTCGGATGTTATCTATACGCTCGAAACTATTTTATCGAAAGGCAATAAAGTACTTATCTTCTCACAGTTTGTAAAGCATTTAAATTTATTTAAAAATTATTTCAAGAAACATCATATTGCTTTTTCATTTTTAGATGGTTCTACTACGAATAGACAAGAAGTGGTAGAGGAGTTTAAACAAAATGAGAGCATTCAAATATTTTTAATTTCAATAAAAGCAGGAGGGGTTGGTTTGAATTTAACGGAGGCCGATTACGTATTTATTTTGGATCCATGGTGGAATCCAGCTGTAGAGCAACAGGCGATTGACCGTACACATAGAATTGGTCAGAAAAATACCGTATTTATTTATAAATTTATAACTAAGAATTCTGTTGAGGAAAAGATATTGGCATTGCAAGAAAGAAAAAGAAGAATTGCGGATAGTTTAATCACGACAGAAGAGTCCTTTATGAAATCATTATCTGAAGAAGATATTAAAGCTATACTTGAATAATGGAATTTAAAAATTTTGCAATTGCAAGCACATTGTTTGCATTTCTTACAACTGTTGCTGCCGATGTAGTGATTCCAAATGGCGATATACCATTTACATTACAAAGTGTTTTTGTTTTATTATCGGGATTAATCGCTGGAGCAAATGTTGGAATTACTTCTCAATTAATTTATTTGATGTTTGGAGCATTCTTTCCAGTATTTGCTGGATCCGATTATGGCTTCTCAATTTTGGCAGATCCAACAGCTGGTTATTTATTTGCTTTTCCAGTAGCAGGTTTTATTGCAGGTTTATTGGGACATAATCAGAACTTTTGGAAAATTATTTTAGCTGTAGTGTTAGCTCAGACTTCCCTATATATCTCAGGAGTATTGGTTTTAAAAATTAATTCCGATATGAATTGGCAAGATACAATTAATAAAGGTTTTACTAGTTTAGCTTTAGTGGGTTATACAAAAGCATTGTTAACTGGAATTCTCTATAGCGTTTATCTGAATTTTAGAAAAAAACAAAAGGCTTAAATCTTTCTTGCTATTAATAATCCGTCTCGAATTGGAAATAATACATTTTCAACACGATTATCATCTTGTACCATTTTATTGAATTCAAGTATAGCTTTAGTGTCTTTATCAATTTTAGTACCCACCACTTTTCCGCTCCACAAGACATTATCGGCAATTATATAGCCACCTTTGTTTACTTTGTCAAAGACTAAATTGTAATATTTGCCATAATTTTCTTTATCGGCATCAATAAACACAATGTCAAAAGAATCTTTGAGTGTTGGGATAATTTTATTTGCATCGCCAAGAATATACTCAATTTGATTTTTGTAATTAGATTTATTAAAATAACTACGTACCAATTCTTCCAGCTCCTCATTAATATCAATCGTTGTGATTTTCCCTTCTGCACTTAAACCTTCTGCAAAACAGAGTGCAGAATAACCAGTGTATGTACCTATTTCTAAAATATTTTTAGGTCGAATCATTTTGCTTAACATACTTAATACTCTACCTTGAAAATGCCCTGAAATCATTCTAGGCATTAAGACTTTCAATTGAGTTTCTCTGTTCAATGCTTTTAATAATTCGGGCTCAACATCGGTATGTTGTTCAATATATTTTGCTAAATTTTCTTCTAAAAACTCCATTTTATTCAGGCAAATAAATTAATTTACTAATAGCTTTTTTATCAAATACTTTGTTAGAAAGATCAAAGATTTCCTCTGCAGAAATAGCATTAATTTTTTTATAAATATTTTCTAAGGAATCGGCTTTACCATAATCGAGAACACTTCTACACAATGCAATGATAACCGATAAATGATTTTCTTCAGCTAAAGATATTTGTCCAATGAATTTTTTCTTAGCAAGATTCAATGCCGAGCTACTCAGTTTTTTAGTTCGGAGTAAGTTGAGCTCTTTTTCAACTAAATCAATGCATTTGAACATCTTCTCTTTATCGGTACCCATATATATACTAAACATTCCAGTATCGCTAAAACCAGTATAGTTTGCATCTATTGAATAACAAATTCCTTTACGTTCTCGAATTTCCATATTTAATCGAGAACTCATTCCTGGCCCAGCTAAGTAATTACTCAACAACAACATTGCATTTTTTTCTTTATGATGAATACTGATGCTTCTATTACCAAGAACAGCATGACTTTGATTGATACTTTTAGGAATGCTTAGTTCTGTTGCTGAATATTTTTTTGGCTTTTCACGTTTAGACTTTTTTGCTTTTGCTTTTAGATGGGAGAAATATTTCTCAGTGATGCTAATTAGTTTGTCTAAATGGATATTTCCATAATATCCTAAAATCATTTCTTCAGGTAAATAATTCGATTGAGTAAAATCAATTAAATCTTTACGCTTAATAGTCCTAACACTTTCTTTAGTACCTAAAATATTCTCACCCAATGAATGATTCTTAAAAATAATTTGTTCAAAATCATCTTGTATCGATTCTTCGGGTGTATCTAAATATGAATCAATTTCATCTATAATTACTTCTTTCTCTTTTTTAATTTCTTTCTCAGGAAAGGTTGAATGAAAAAGAATATCGGCAAACAATTCAATTGCCCGTTCAGCATGTTCTGTTAAAAAGGAAGCATGAATACAAGTATGCTCTTTCGTGGTATAGGCATTCAATTCACCGCCAACCATTTCTAATCGGTTTAGAAGTTGATATAAGCTTTTAGATTTGGTTCCTTTGAATAGCATGTGTTCAAGGAAATGTGCTAAGCCTTCTTTACCTTTCCACTCATCCCTTGACCCACAATTAATGACCATACATGCATGCGCAATGGATGAATTTGGATTGTTTTTATGTAAAACCCTAAAACCATTTTTAAGCGTTTTCAGTTGATATTCCATTGCATCAAACATACGATATTTTAAGATTATTAGTATATTTAACTATGCCAGTAACAGATAGTTTAGTAAAAGATAGCCTTAATGCTGTAGTTAGCAATACATCGGCAGAACTAATCAAACGAACAGAGCTTAGCACTCTAGATGTAATACTAAAAGAACTCGGTTTGGTCTTTGTAATACTGAGTGTCCTTATTGCATTAATTATTCTTTTGAATAAAATATTGCGGGTGCTTAAGATTCGATTAATTCGTTTTTTAGACGCTAAGTTAAATGCCTTGCACGATAAGGGGCTTAAATTTTTAAGTCCTCGATATGCGATTTCATTCATTACGAATACCATTAATGTCGTTCGCTTTATTAGTATAATTGTTCTGGTCTATTTTTCACTGCCTATTTTGTTTAGTCTATTTCCTTGGACAGAATCTATAAGTGTTGAATTAATCAATGCAGTTGTAGATCCAGTAAAACAAGTGCTCATAACTTTTGTAAATTATATCCCGAATATGCTTACCATTTTGGTGATTTATTTTATCACTAGGTATGTAGTTCGATTCATTAAGTTTTTAGCGATGGAAATTGAGTCGGAAAATGTGAAGATTGATGGGTTCTATGCCGACTGGGCAATGCCGACTTATAATATTGTAAGGTCCTTGTTGTATGTGTTCATGTTTGTAATAATTTTTCCATATTTACCAGGTTCAGATTCAAAAGTTTTTCAAGGCATATCCGTATTCTTAGGAGTCTTGATTTCATTGGGCTCTTCATCGGCAATTTCGAATATGGTTGCTGGTATAGTGATTACCTATATGCGACCTTATCAAATTGGTCATGTTGTATTAATTAATAATAATTTAGGAGAAGTAATTGAAAAGAATTTATTAGTAACCAGAATACGTACCTTTAAAAATGAAGACATTACTATTCCCAATTCTACCATCTTAAATTCAAGCACAACAAATTATACCTTAGCTGCAGAAGATGAAAGTTTGATACTGCATACAACAGTAACGATAGGATACGATAATGATTGGCAAAAAATACATGAACTATTAATAAGTGCTGCTAAAAATTCAATAGGTGTATGTAAAAAAAGAGAGCCATTTGTTTTGCAAACAGCTCTCAATGATTTTAATATTGCGTATCAAATTAACGTGTATGTCGACAATACTATGTTACTTGATATTTATTCAGAATTACATAAAAATATTCAAATCGAATTTAACAAAGCCGGTATTGAAATCATGTCACCAATATATACGAGTCTTCGCGATGGTAATGCCAAAGCCATGCCTGATCAATTTTTGCCAAAAGACAATAGTATAACTGGTTTTAAGATTTCTAAATAATTATTCTATAATAAAGCTTATTGCCTTAGAGTATGTTTTCGATTTAATTAAATAATAATATTGACCAGCAGGTAATCCAGTATTGTATTTCTTACTTAAGTTGCCATTCTTTATTGATTCTGTTTTATTCAATACACTTTTACCTAAAACATCAATTATATTTACTTCAATCTGGTCTGCATTGACATTCGAAAGTTCAATAGTAAATTCACCATCGTTCTTATTTGGATATAATTTTATTTCTGTTTTTTCGATTGGATTATTCGACACGCCCATTGCACTACTTATTAAATCGCTCATCCAAATTCCTCTTCCAAAAGTAGCTGCAAATAATTTATTAGAATCGGAATGAATTTCTAATTCACTCACAATTACATTCGGAAGCAAATCACTGTAAGGCATCCAAAGATCTAATCCATCGTAGGTATACCATACTCCATTGTCTGTGCCTATGTAAACTATATTATTTTTTGAACCAGCTTGGTTAACAATTGTATTTACGGGAATGTTAGGCAAATTGTAACTAATGTTTGTCCATGAAAGTCCAGCATCGCTAGTCTTGTAAATTTTCTTACCATCGGCAAAACCACTAAAACAAATCCAAGCAGTATTTGGATCTTCATGGTCGATGCTTATATAAGTTGCATATAAAGAATCTGGTAAATTGAGTGTAACATTAGACCATGTAGCACCAGCATTTTGACTGATAAATACTTTTGTTTTTTCGTTTTGTTGATGAACAACACGTTTAGCAACTAATAGTACATTCTCATTTGCATCTGCAACATCAAATGCAGATATAGGTGCATGAGCTCCGTTATTCATTGTTGGAAAATCAGAAATTTTATCGAAGAAAAATCCTTCATCTTCTGATTTATACATATTACCAAAACCGATGTATAATATTGATGGGTCGTTTTTAGATATTTTGAAGGGAGTGGTCCATTCACCATCCTCATCAAAAGGATAAAATAAATTTCTATACGAAAGTCCACCATCAAAGGATTGAACAAAATTTCCGAACTGATATGATCCGTATAAAGTCATTGGGTCTGTTGGATGTAATGCACATTCCATTCCATCGCCACCTATAATATTCACCCAAGAATTATCCGTTCTATAATATGTCGAATTATCTTGAGCTCCTGCTATTACATCGCCAAAAGTATTTCTTAAACCAAGTCTATAGAATGAAGTTATTTGCATGCCATTACTTGCAAATATCCATCGAGTTGGAAACTCATAATTAGGATCGGGAGAATTCCAAGTTCCTATAATAATACTATCACTTCTGTATAGACCACCATCATTGGCAACAAAGTATGCATCGTTTAATGGATTGTATTTGAATTGATGTTGATCTGCATGTAAAAATTTTTCTCCGTAATAAGGCAACCAATACGAAACACCGTTCCATGATAAGCCACCATCGGCAGTTCCCCACATATTGATTCCACCAACATATACTTTATTTCGATCCTTTGCATCTACCACAATCGCTAGATCATAAGTTCCTTGTCCGCCCGGCGAGTTATCGTCATACCAACCCAATAAGTTTACTTCACTATTAGAATCGTATCTTTTTGTCCAAGTATTACCTGCATTTGTACTTGCATAAAATCCTTCAAATCCTCTATCTAAGCCACAAGTTATTGCATAGATATAATTGGTATCGGCCAAAGAAACAGCTAGCTCCACACGTTGTGCATTTTGAGCTGGAATATTTGAATTTAATGTTGACCATGATTCACCGAAGTTTGCCGATTTAATAATTCCTGCAGCACCTTCATTTAACGTTAGCACATAACCTGTGCTTGCGTAAAGTGTTAAAGGGTTCAAAGGGTTTTCTTCTAAATCCCAAATAATATCGTTTGATATTTTTTGCCATGTTTGTCCAGCATTGTAAGACTTCCAAATACCTTCTATTCCAACTGCAATTAATTCGTTTGAGTTTGTTGGATGTACAATTACTCTTCTTATTAATGATGCATCCAAATTATTTTGTTCAAAACTTAAACCTGTTGCTTCCCAAGTTGCACCAGCATCGGTAGACTTATACACTCCAATACCGTAGTGCGTATGACGTTTGCGGCCATCTGTTTTTAATGCCACACCTAAATAAGCATAATCGCCAACCGATGCATACAAGGTGTTCGTATTATTCGGATCTATAGCGATGTCAGAAATTCTAATGATGGGCAAATTATCAGAAACAGGCATCCATGTTTCACCCGCATTGGTTGTTTTCCAAATTCCACCTTGTGCAACCCCAACATACATTATGTTTGAATCGCTTGGATGAAAAGTTACACAGTTGATTCTACCCATGCCATGACTGGAAGGACCGAAAGATGGAGGTAATTCATTTGGCCCAAAGGGTACCCAGCCTGAGCTGCTTCTATTTGAAGTAATAGAAGGCCGATGTATTGCTTTTAATGTCTGTACATAGGAATTCAAATCAGGCATGCTACCATCGGCATTCAATCGCTGATCGTAATGATGCTCCCAACGTTTATACCATTTCCAACCCTTCGTTTTATTTAGCTCGGATATATTTTTCCATGATTTAAAATCGTTTTGCAATTGCAAGAAATTTAAATCTAGTTTGCTTTCTTTTGAATTAAAAAGTTGTGCCGATGTTACTATAGGAAAGAACATCAGCATGAATAGAAATCTTAACATGCTATTTATTTTTTATAAATTTAACAATTATATACATATAAATTCTTGTATATTATTGTATTATGAACAAAGCAGAGCTCAGAAAACGCATATTAGAAAAGAGAGCATCATTGAGCATAGAACAGAAATGTGATTTGCTTCAGAAAGTCATAGATCATTTAAATGAATTTGATTTTAGTAAGATTGAGTACGTACATATTTATCTTCCAATCAAGAAAAAAAATGAGATTGACACCTTCCCAATTATTCGGTTTTTGAAATTGTTAAAACCCAGTATAAAAATTGTAATTCCTAAAAGCGATTTCAAAACATTCGAGATGATTAATGTGCTGTACAACGAGCATACTATTCTAGCTGAAAACACATATGGAATCTTAGAACCAGCTAATGGTGAAGAAATAAAAAATGATAAAATAGATATGGTAATTTGTCCACTTTTAAGTTTCGACAAATTAGGTTTTCGTGTAGGATATGGTAAAGGTTTTTACGATCGATTCTTAAATCAATGTAGAACGAATGTTATTAAAATTGGATTGAGTTATTTTGAACCAGAAGAAAAAATTGAAGACATCAACGCGTATGATGTGCAATTAAATTATGCGATAAGTCCTAGCAGACTTTGGAAATTTTAAGCGGAGCTAAATTTATTAACTCCGCTATCAAAATTATTTTACACGTTCAACGTAATCGCCAGTACGCGTATCAATTTTTACTCTATCGCCTTCGTTTATGAATAGTGGTACACGAATTTCGGCACCATTAGATACAGTAGCAGCTTTAGTAACGTTTGTTGCAGTATCGCCTTTAACAGCGGGCTCTGTATATGTAATTTCTAGTTCAACATGTGTTGGAGCTTGAGCAGTAATTGGCTCATCACTTTCGAATGCAATGATTAAGTTCATTCCTTCTGTAATGAATTTTGCAGAGTTACCAAATAAGAATTTTGGAATGTTAAATTGCTCAAACGATTCATTATCCATTACTACAAAGAAATCACCATCTTCATATAAATACTGATAATCTTTAGTTTCTACTCTACAAATATCCACCTCTTCGTCTGTACGGAAACGGTATTCAACCAATTTACCCGTTTTCACGTTTCTCATTCTTGCTTGGTAGAATGCACGTAAGTTTCCGGGAGTTCTGTGGATGAATTCTTCAACCGTTACTAACTCACCGTTGAAACGCAATACGTTTCCTGTTTTTACATCAGATGCTTTTGCCATATAATCGTATCTAAATTTCTGTTTTTGAGTGGCAAAGATAATAAAATTTACTTTTGCGATTGGGGTTTGAAATCCATTATAGAGATATTTTTATCGCAAATTTCATATTCATATGTCTGATTGGAGCAAATGATTAGTGTTCTTTGCAACAGATAATCTTCTAATAATTGCTTATACCATTGGATGCCCTGAACATCGAGGTTTGAGCATGGTTCATCGAGCAAAATACAATCCACATCGCTCAACATCGACAATAATAATTTCACTCGTTGACGCATACCCGATGAATAATGTCGAATTTCTTTATGTTCAGAATGTTTTAATCCAACAAGATCTATTAATTCTTTATTGCTGATGTTCTGCAATCTTCTTTTGAAAGAGAAATGATAATTAATCATTTCATTCAAAGTCATTTCTTCAACCAGCTCTAAATATGGAGTAGCGATGCTAAAATATTTATAGGCCTGTTCTACTTCAATATTGAAATTGTCTTTGGTATAAATTATTTTCCCATGATTTGGACTAAGACTGCCAAGAATAATTTGTAGTAAGGTTGATTTACCAGAACCATTCGAGCCCAATACAGCAAGTTTTGTCCCTGATGGGATACAAAGATTTAGATTTCTGAAAATCCACTCTTTATTAAATTTTTTGGCTATATCTTGGAGCTCAATTTGCATTAATCTCTAGAATATCCTTTCATAATGCCGTTGGTAGAATTTTGAATAAAATCTAGAATGCCTGTTTTTATTGGACTATTAGAGATTTCATTTTCAATCACCTGAATTGCATTAGAAATTGAGTATCCTTTTACATATAAGATGCGATAGATGTCTTCGATCTGACGAATTTCAGCATCGGAAAATCCTCTTCTTCTTAAACCTACTGAATTAATACCTACATAAGAGATGGGTTCTCTAGCTGCTTTAGTATAGGGTGGAACGTTTTTACGAACTAATGTACCACCAGCAATAAATGTATGAGCACCTATGGTTAAGAATTGACCTACAGCAGCCATACCTTCTAGAATAGCATAATCTTGAATGGTAACATGACCTGCAAGGTTTACGTTATTTGCTAGAATAATATTGTCGCCTAAAATGCAATCGTGTGCAATATGAGCATAAGCCATTAATAAGCAATTCTTACCAATAATTGATTTGTATCGATCGGTAGTTCCCTTATTTACAGTTACGCATTCTCTTACAACAGAACCATCGCCAATTTCAGCAGTAGTATGTTCACCTCTGTATTTTAGATCTTGTGGAATAGCTGAAATTACAGCACCGGGGAAGATTTTACAATTTTTCCCAATGCGAGCACCATCCATAATCGTAACGTTTGGACCTATCCATGTACCTTCTCCAATTTCAACATCCTCATAAACGGTGCTGAATGGTTCTATAGTAACATTTGCTGCTATTTTAGCTTTAGGGTGTACTGATGCAAGTGAAGAAATCATTCTTAATATTTAGCTTTTCTTTACAATTTGTGCCATTAACTCGGCGTCCATTACAATCTTATCGCCAACGAAGGCTGTTCCTCTCATTTGACAAATACCTCTTCTAATAGGTGCCATTAAATCAAGCCTAAATATAATAGTATCTCCCGGAAGTACCTTATCTTTGAAACGTGCATTTTCAATTTTCATGAAATAAGTCCAATAATTTTCTGGATCAGGCACTGTGCTCAAAGCTAAAATTCCACCCGTTTGTGCCATCGCTTCAATTTGTAAAACGCCCGGCATTACTGGGTTTCCAGGGAAATGTCCTTTGAAAAATTCTTCGTTCATGGTCACATTTTTTACCCCAACCACATGTTTGCTGCTCAACTCAATAATTTTGTCGATTAGCAAGAAAGGTTGACGATGAGGTAAAATATTTGCAATACCATTGATATCGTAAATAGGAGTTTGATTTGGATTGTAGTTTGGAATATTCTTTTTAGCTTTTTCTTTTTTAATCAAAGCTTTAATTTTTTTAGCAAATGCTACGTTCGCAGCATGTCCTGGTCGAGCCGCCATAATATGCCCTTTTAAAGGCATACCAACTAAAGCTAAATCGCCAATTACATCTAATAATTTATGTCGTGCAGGTTCGTTTTGATGTCTTAATTCAATATTATTTAAGATACCTTCGCGAGCAACTGCAATTTTATCGCGGTTAAATAATTTTGCTAAATGCTCCAACTCTTCATCGCTCACCACTTTATCGACTACAACAATTGCATTGTTTAGATCACCACCTTTTATGAGGTTGTGTTGTAATAACATTTCTAATTCATGCAAAAAGCAGAAGGTTCTGCAAGAAGCGATTTCTTTCTTAAACTCAGTGATTGAAGATAGAGAAGCATGCTGACTTCCCAATACCGGTGAATTATAGTCAACCATAACAGTGACGCGGTAATCATCGATATAAGGCATGGCAGTCATCTCTACATGACGATCGGGTTCTGAGTAATAAATATTACTTGGAATTACAAAGTACTCACGATCTGCATCTTGATGAACAACACCAACTTTTTCTAATTCTTCAATAAATGGCATAGAAGAACCATCCATAATTGGAGCTTCTGGAGCATCTAATTCGATCAATACGTTATCAATCTCCAAACCAGCCAATGCTGCAAGAGTGTGTTCTATCGTAGAAACGCTTGCACCGTTTTGAGTAATCGTAGTACCTCTGGATGTATCGGTTACATTATCTACGTCGGCATCAATAATAGGTGCTCCTTCAAGATCTATTCTTTGAAACTTATAACCATGGTCCTCAGGTGCCGGTTTAAAGGTCATAGTAACCTGTTTACCAGTGTGTAATCCCACCCCAACCACTGTTACAGGGGCCTTTAATGTAGTTTGTTTAACGTTCATTATTGTCGAATAATTCCGACAAATGTATCTAGAATTGATTTTTAAACAAAATTTATACGATAAATTAGATAGTTTGTCTTAAATCGCGCAACATTTGCTCTAATTCTTCTATCTTTTTCTCTAATTCTGGGAGACGGCGATAAACTGCCTGCATTTTGAGGGATTCACGGAAAGGCGATACTGGTGCACCGTTCCATTGTTTATTTTCTTCGGTAATTGATTTGGAAATACCCGATTTAGCATTGATTTGAGAGCCTTTTGCGATTTGTATATGACCAACAATACCAACCTGACCACCAATAATACAATTTTCACCTATGCGAGTGCTGCCTGAAATACCACTTTGAGAAGCTATGACGGTATTATTTCCCACTTCAACATTGTGCGCAATTTGAATGAGATTGTCGAGCTTAACACCGGCTTTTATAATTGTAGAACCAATTGTAGCTCTATCGATGCTCGTATTAGAACCGATTTCTACATTGTCTTCTATGATTACATTACCTATTTGAGCTACCTTCTGATACGAACCATCGGCCTGAGGGGCAAAACCAAATCCATCACTTCCAATTACACAACCCGAATGGATAATTACATTTTTCCCGATCACACAATCGGAATAGATTTTTGAGCCAGAAAATAAGGTCGTATTGTCTTCAATGCTACAATTATCGCCAATATAAACTTGCGGATATATTTTTACATTGTTCCCAATTTTAACATTGTGACCGATGTATGAAAATGCTCCAACATAGCAGTCTTGACCCAGTTGAGCTGTTTTACTAATAAAACTTGGCTCTTCTATACCTTGCTTATTGAGTTTAATGGTATTGTATTTTTCAAGTAAGATAGAGAAAGCACTATAAGCATCATCTACACGTATAAGTGTAGTGTTTACAGGCTTTTCTAATACTAAAGATTTGTTAACGATTACGATAGAAGCCTCTGTATTATACAGATATGGTTCATATTTAGGATTCGATAAAAAGGATAATGCACCTTTCCGGCCTTCTTCAATTTTTGCCAAAGACGATACAACAACATCTGGATTCCCTTCCAGCTCCCCATTTAATAAGAAACAAATTTCAGTGGCTTTAAATTGCATTATACAAAAATAGAATTATAGCTGAACCCTGCAAATGTATGAATAAAAAATAGAGCTTTAATTATTCACATCTCGTTAATTGGGTAACAAATAAAATACTTTTTTACATTCCTGCTCAATGCATTTACATTCAATCCATCTGAAGCAATTGCTACATCTACAAGTTGTCCGCTCTTCGTTAAGATATTAATGTTTCCAGTATCAGGATTATATGCATTATTATTAATCACACCATCGAATACAAAATACTTTGATGTTTGAGCATCGTAATTTAAAGTTTTCTTATGCCGATGTGTTAGCTCTTCTAAATATTTGGGCGAAATAGGTTCGTTATGCAACTCAATAGTATATAAATCGCGCGATATTAAATACTTGCAAAGTGTAGAAAGTACATGATCTTCTGAACTTCTCCATACTTTTATGGCCGAATAAATATCGTGATCGTCCAAAGTAGAAAAGGCATTTAAATATTTGGGATTAGTTTTGAAGTCTTCAATACTTGGATTGTTTTTTAGAAATAATTTAAAATCTGGTGCAGCAAATAAGTCGACACCTTGCGATGATATTTCTTTCGCCCGTTTCAAAATATTTAATAATAATTGCTCGGCTGCTAATACAGTTTTATGGAAATATACCTGCCAATACATAAGTCGGCGTGCAATTAAAAACTTTTCTACCGAGTAAATCCCCTTTTCTTCAATTACTAATTGGTCTTCTTTTACCGAAATCATTTTAAGAATTCGATCGAAACCGATGACGCCTTCTGAAACACCGGTATAAAAACTATCGCGATTAAGATAGTCCATTCGATCCATATCCAGTTGCCCGGATACTAACTGATGTAAGAATTTTTTACTGTATTTATTTTCAAAAATTTCAATAGCTAAACTTAATCTACCATCAAACTGCTTATTCAATTCTTCCATCAGCAGAATAGACAATTGTTCATGATGTAAATTAGGTACGATACATGATTCTAATGCATGTGAGAAAGGGCCATGGCCAATATCGTGTAATAAAATAGCAATGGTTGCAGCTTCAGCTTCCATTTCATTTATTTCGATGCCTTTATTTCGAATACTTTCTATCGCAATGCCCATTAAATGCATGGCACCTAAGGCATGATGAAATCGAGTGTGAAGAGCACCCGGATATACCAAATGAGTTAGACCTAATTGTTTAATATTTCTTAAGCGTTGAAAATAAGGATGCTCGATTAAGTCGAACACAATTTCATAAGGCACGCTTATAAAACCATAAACTGGATCGTTAAATATTTTCTTTTTATTCAAGTTGCAAACAATAAAAGCGAATTAATTCGTTAATTTTATAAATCAAAGATAAAAGAAAGCATGCAAGAAACAATTATATTATGGGCCGATGATGAGATTGATTTATTGAAACCTCATATTTTGTTTTTAGAAGATAAGGGCTATAAAGTAATTAGTAAAACAAATGGATCGGATGCATTGGATGTTCTTAAATCTCAATCAGTAGATATAGTGTTCTTGGATGAAAACATGCCTGGATTAAGTGGTTTAGAAACACTTTCTGAAATTAAAAATATCAATAACGATATACCTGTTGTACTCATTACTAAAAATGAAGAAGAGTATTTGATGGAAGATGCAATTGGTAGTAAGATTGCCGATTATTTAATCAAACCAGTTAATCCAAAGCAAATTTTATTGACTATAAAAAAGTTGGTGGATAACAAGCGATTGGTAACAGAAAGAACTACATCGGCATATCAATCTGAATTTAGAAATTTAGGATTAGCTTTAAATGATGTTTCTTCATTAAATGAATGGAAAGAAGTATATAAGAAATTAGTGTTTTGGGAATTGGAATTAGAGCAATTAGAAGATTCCGGAATGCATGAAATTCTTACATTACAGAAGCAAGAAGCTAATAAGCTTTTTTCAAAATTTGTCGAGAAAAATTATTTGAAATGGTTGAAAGAGGAGAGCAATGCTCCATTGCAATCGCATCAATTGATGAAGACAAAAGTTTTTCCGCATTTAAAAGAAAATATTCCAACGTTTTTTATATTGATAGATAATTTAAGATACGATCAATGGCGAATTATAGCTCCAATGATTAATGATTATTTCAGATTAGAAGAAGAGGAAATCTATACGAGCATTTTACCAACGGCAACTCAGTATGCACGTAATGCAATTTTTTCTGGTTTGCTACCATCTGAAATGGAAAAACGATATCCGAAATTATGGAAGAACGATGAAGATGAAGGCGGAAAGAATATGCATGAAGAAGATTTCTTGAGGGAACATTTATTGCGTGCTCGTAGGGATATAAAATTTTCATATACTAAAGTTTTGAATACGGATCAGGGGAAAGATATGGTAGATAGTATACATCAGAAGTTTAACAATCAATTGAATGTGATTGTATATAATTTTGTTGATATGCTTTCGCATGCTCGTTCCGAAATGGAATTGATCAAAGAATTAGCACCTGATGAATCGGCATATAGATCGATTACTAAATCGTGGTTCGAACATTCTCCGTTGTTGGAAGCAATAAAAAAAATTGCACAAAAACAAGCTAGGCTAATTATTACAACTGATCATGGTACGATTCGTGTGAAAAATCCGAGTAAGGTAATTGGCGATAGAACCGTAAATACAAATTTGAGATATAAGCAAGGAAAGAACTTGAATTATCAGCATAAGGATGTATTTGAAGTTAAGAATCCTGGTGAAGCATTCTTGCCAAGAGTGAATGTGAGTCAGGCATTTATTTTTGCAAAGGAAGATACTTATTTTGTTTATCAGAATAATTACAATCAGTTTGTGAATTATTATGCGAATACCTTTCAGCATGGTGGGATATCCTTAGAAGAAATGTTGATACCATATTCGGTTTATGTGACTAGAAGCTAGGTTCGTGGGTTCTCCCGATAGCTATCGGGATGCTCGAGGGACTTAAGATGGTTTTTGATTGTTTACTTTTGTGAGATTTAAAGTTTGGGTTTTGCTTACAATATCGCGTACAATTAAATCTAGTTCGTTAGTAGAAGTTTGAAGGTGTTCTAGCCATAATTGTAATTGCTCTACTTGAAGTGGATCATTTTGAAGTATGCTAATTATACCTAGGATTCTAGATAATGGTGCTCTCACAATATGTGACTGCATCCATGCGATATCTTTTAATTTTTCATTTTGTTGTTCTATCGTTTTGATGTATTCCAATCGTTCGGTAATATCGTTAGAAAGAACTATTCTAGCATCGTGCGAATTGTATTCGATATCGCTACTGTACACTTCAACAAAAATAGGTTTGCCTGATTTTAAAAGATGGGTATAAGTTGATGAGTAAGGTTCCGACTTATTATTGTTTATTTTTGTTAAACCTTCATACAAGAGGTCGAGTTCTTCTTTCGGTCGAATATCTTTTATTGTCATGCTGAGGAATTCATCTTTCGAGTAACCATATTTTAAAATTGCAGCATTATTTACATTTAAAAATTTTAATGAGATATTATCATATATCCACATGGGTTGTGGAGTGAAATTGAAAAGACGTTCGTAAACGTTTTTAGCTTTCTCTAAATTATTAATGAATGTATTTCGATCTATAGAATAAATTATTGATTTATATAATAGTTCCGGATTGAGTTCATCTTTCAATAATATATCAGCAATACCCAATGACAAACAATTTCGCGCCAATTGTAAATCGCCATATCCTGTAAGAATTACTATAGGAATATTTACAAAGTTATATTTAATTAATTTTACTAATTCTATTCCTGATGCATCTGGTAAATGTAGATCCAATAATATAATTGAGCTGTTGTCGAAACCTAATGTTATAGCCTTAGTGCTTTGAAAATCTGGCAAATTTTGAATTGATATTTTATCAAACTTCTCTGTGAGATATTCTTCAATCAATAAAAAATCACCTTTATTATCTTCAATAACGAATACCTTTAATTTATCTAAATTTATTGTCATAATGATAATTATTCTGAGAGTTTACAAAGTGTCAACCAAAACTCTTCTATTTTTAAGATTGCTTTTAAAAAATCTTCAATTTCAATTGGTTTAGTGATATAGCAATTGGTATAATTTTCGTAAGCTTTATTAATATCGTTTGGATTTGATGATGTAGTTAAAATAATTACTGGTATCTTTTTCAAATCTGGATCACTTTTTATATCGCTAAGCACTTCATGTCCATTATGAATTGGGATGTTTATATCGAGAAGAATTAAATCGGGTCGCTCAACATCGGCATAAATATTTTTTTTGTATAAGAAGTCCATTGCTTCCTGACCATTTCTAACTACAGATATTCTAGTTTTTATTCTACTTTCTGCAAATGCATCGAGTGTTAGAACAATATCGCCTTCATTATCTTCTACTAAAAGTATATGAACTTCCTTCATGTTAAATTATTTTAAAATTGTGAAATAAAATGTACTACCATTGCCTGGTTCTGAATCGAGCCAAATTTTTCCTCCCCAGGATTCAATGTGTTTTTTTACGATTGACAGACCTATACCGGTTCCTTCATATTTATCTCTATTGTGTAATCGTTGAAAGATTACAAAAATTTTATCGAAGTATTTTTTGTCAATTCCAATGCCATTATCTTTAACACTTACTAACCATTTATCAGTATCTTCTTCAACATTAATTTCGATAATAGGATTTAAATTATCTTTAGAGTATTTTAACGCATTGTCAATTAAACTATGTAAGGTTTGAGTTAGAGGGACTCTAAAAGTTTTTACTGCGCATAAATTTTTATATACGATGTGTGCCGATTTTTCTTCTATTATTTTTCTTCGAAGTGCCTTATAATCATCTAATATTTCTTGCAATTTGATTTCTTCCAGAGTGTCGTCGTGAATACCAGCTCTTGAATAATCTAATAAATCTAGAATAATTTTTTTCATTCGTTTAGCACCATCGGTTGCAAAATGAATGTATTGATGTGCTTTTTCATCGAGTTGGTCGCCATACTTTCTTTTTAGCTGGTCCATGAAACTTGAAACCATGCGCAATGGTTCTTGTAAATCATGAGAAGTAATAAATGCAAATTGCTCTAATTCTTCATTTGCGATTTTTAGTTTTTGGACATTCTGACTTAGTTCTTTATTTAAATTTTCTAACGCTCTATTATATTCATTTTTATAAGTAATATCGCGCATTGCGCCAATCATTCTTACAGCTTCATTTTTTTCATTACGTATTAAAACGCCACGATCCACTACATCGGCATAAGTGCCATCTGCTTTTTTATATCTATATTCTTCTTCCCAATAAATGGAATTATTTGATTTTATAAAATCTTGTATTGATTTGTAAATTTTTTCACGTTCAGATTCATGAAGATGATTGGTCCAGGATTCGATAGAGACATTGAATCGTTCAACATCGTAACCAAAAAGCGTATTAAATCCAGTTCCCCAATACACTGAGTTATCGATTAGATTCCAGTCCCAAATTGCTTCATTTGTTGCTTCAGTTACTTTTTGGAAACGTTCATTTGCCTCTCTAATTTTAATATCGGCTTCCTTTCGAATAGTAATATCTTTGAAGTAAACGGAGAGGCCATTTGCACTAGGATAAGCAGTGACTTCGAACCATTTGTTAAGCACCGGATTCTTGTCTTCAAATGAAACTATTTCTCCCGTCTCTTTTGCTTTATGATACATTCTATAGAAATCTGAATCAAGAATATAATCGTATTCTTCCCAAAGATTTCTACCAATTATTTCTTCTTTTTTCTTGAATAAAACTTCTTCTGCTACTCTATTCCAATAGGTTACTACCCAATTGTTATCTACTGCAAAGAATGCATCACCAATACTTTCAAGAATTTGATTGCGTTCATCGTATGCTTTTTTAAGACGTTCATCTGCTTCTTTTCTATGCGTAATATCTCTGAAAAAAACGGTTAAGCCCTCTTCACTTGGATAAGCGTTTACTTCTAACCAAATACCATAATAATCTTCAAAGGTTATGGGCTGACCAGTTTCTAAGACTTTATTATAGTTTGAGAAAGATGGTAGATTTACTGCATCTGGGAATTTATCCCATAAGTTATTTCCAATTAATTCCTCTCGTTTTATATTTAGTAAGATTTCTGCCGATTTATTCCAATATGTGACTGTAAAGTTTTTATCAACAGTAAAAAACGCATCTGCAATACTTTCTATAATATTTGTTTTTTCAAGATATGCTTTACTTAATGCATCTTCAGACTTTTTCTTTTCATTAATGTTTTTGAAGTATACTGATAAGCCATTTAAAGATGCATAAGCATTTACATCATACCAACAATTATCACCAGGGAAAAAATATTCGGTGCTCATACTTTTTCCTGTAGCCATAACTTGTTCGTATACGTCAACAATAAGTGTGTTTTTGGCCTCGGGAAACAATTCCCAAATATTTTTACCAATTACATCTTTTGCTCTTTTATTAAGTAAATTTTCAGCTTCTTTATTAAAATATGTAAAATTCCAATTGCTATCTAAAGCAAAAAATGCATCGGATATACTTCCTAAAATTTCTGCTAATCGGAGTTCTAATTGTTTGTTTTTGTGAATATCCTGAAAGCTACCGTATAATCGAACTGCTTCGTTATTTATAAATTCCGCTTGTCCTATCGAACGAACCCACAATTCATTTCCTTTAGCTGTAATTAATACGGCTTCAAAATCGAATGGTATGTTTTCTTTTATTGCGGCTTCTAGCTGTGAGGATACTAATTCTCTAAAATCTTCTCTATAATAATTAATACCATCTTCAACAGAAGGTATATAAACAAGCGGGTCAGTTTCGTGCATTTGATGCACCATCGTTGACCAATACAATGTATTGGTTTTAATGTTATATTCCCACCCACCAATTCTAGCTAACTTGCCAGCTTCATCTAATATATCATTTAGATTTTTTTCATGTGTAAAGTCTTTTGCAGTGCAATAGATAATTCCTTCTTCTATTATAAGATTGCATGTCCAGCTTAACCAAATCACCTTGCCTGATTTAGAAATTAATCTATTTTTAAATGAAAATACACTAGATGTTGCCTCAGATTTTTGTAGATATTTAATTACGATGTTTTTATCGTCAGGATGTAAAATATTTACAATAGAAGTATTGAATAATTCGTTTTCTTCATACTCAAAAAGTTTTTCTGCGCTTGGGTTTAATTTTATAATTTTTCCGTTTTTATCAAGTACGCAGATGATATCTGGTACCGATTTATACATGAGTTCGAATTCACTCTCTAATTTTTTCCTACTTATTTCGGAACCTAAATGTTTATCTAGCTTTGTTAGTATGTTTGTTAATGTACTTACTTCGTTTTTACTTTTTGTAGTACCTACAACAAGTACGGCTACGGAATCATTGTTATGAGTCAAGGGTATACCTATAACTGTATTTATACCGCTAGCATAAGCCGATCTATTTCTAATAAAATTTTTATTATTTGAAATTTGTTCCCAAACTTCTAGACATTTATTTGTCCATACAAATCCAGGTAATCCTTTATCTATTGGAATACTTTTGAAGTATTTTTGATTTACGTAAAATTCTTTTCCCGCTTCGTCGACATACACATTATAGCTCATCCTTAAATTTAAACGCTCAATGTCTGGTAGCCATAATTCTGCAAAACTAAACTGAGTGAAATGTGCGATAGCCTCACACATTTTTTTAATTGCATTTTCTAATACATTTTCCTCATTGAATGCAATGCTAATTTTAGATAATAGGTTTTTCTCAATATCGGCATTCACTCGTTCTGTTACATCTCTTGAATTCGCGACAATCCCATTTATTGCAGGATTATCGAACATATCTGTTAATACAGTTTCAACCCACCGCCATTCATTATTTTTATTTTTAAATCTAAAGGGTTCTGTTGTAACTTTTTTTAATTCGGAAATTGTTAGTAGAGATGCAATAGTTTTGTCTTTATCTTCTGGATGTATAAAATCGAATGCATTTTTACCTATAAAATATTCAGGTTCTATTCCTAAAATTGAACTAGAAGTTGAGCTGACATATTTATAATTTCCCTCTGTATCGAGTATTGCGATTAAATCAGATCCTTCTTGCACCAATGCCTTAAATCGCATTTCACTAGATTTTATAATTTCCTCTTCTTTTAATTTCTCTGATCCGTTTCTAGC
>JAEYZM010000038.1 GCA_023427985.1 Bacteroidota bacterium
ATAAGCATAGGTGTTATTACTATTATTTTATTCCAAAACAAATTTTTGAATACAGACATCAAACAGTTACAGCAAGAAATCGAACAGGATTAATTTTTATTTGCTGATAAATATCATATTTTATTTCTTGAGACTGAAGTAATTTTGGGTACCAAACTAAAAGAATTTACCCAAAATTATTATTTATGTCACGTTTTATTTCTGCAGTTACGATGCTAATGATTAGCATTGGAACTATTAAAGCTCAAGAATTACAACACAACAACAACACAACAATCAAGGAAGAACGAACCATAGAAGTAATTGGTTATGCTGCAGCAGAGCTTGTCCCAAATATTATTTATGTAAGTTTTACAATTAAAGATTTAAGCAATCAGGATGATGGTCCTAGCATCATTCAACAAGACAAAGCTATTAGAGAGGCAATCAAAAAAGTAGGCGCTTCCATCGAAGATTTACAAGTAAGTAATGTACTTGGTTATACTACGCTAAACATTCAACAAGAGAAAGAGGAATATGCTAAAGCAAGATCATATTCAATGAAGTTTAAAAGTATTGCAAGTATCGATCAATTCCTTTCACTAATCGACATGCGACTTTTGAATAATTTTATGATTGATGGTTTTGATCATGATGCCTTGCATGAAGAAATTAAAAAGATGCAATTGATTGCATTAGATCGCGGTAAATTCAAAGCCGATAATATCTTAAACGCATTTAATAAAAAACGAGGTGAATTAATTCGCGTACAAGAAGTACAAAGTAATATTATTTATCCAAAAATTTATGCTCAACAACAAAATATCCAACAAATCATAAACGTCAATAATGGCATAAAATATGAGCAAGTTGCAGGATATAATATTCAGCAAATAAAAATGGAATATCAGATTCGATTAGTTTTTGAAATACAATGATAATTTCTCTAATGCATTCGCGCGATGAGAATGTTTGTTTTTCTCTGTAAAGCTCATTTCGGCAAAGGTTCTGTTTTCATGCTCAGGTATGAAAACAGGATCGTACCCGAATCCTTCAGTGCCTCTGCGTTCATGGATGATCTTTCCTCTTACCTCTCCTTCAAAAATATATTCTTTCCCATCTAAGATCAATGCAATCACTGTTACAAATCGTGCCGAACGATTTTCAACGCCTTCTAAATTTTGTAAAAGTTTATCGATATTTTTTTCATGATTCACAGGCTCTCCAGCATAACGTGCCGAATAAACTCCGGGTTCGTTATTTAATGCATGTACCTCCAATCCTGAATCATCGGCAAAACAGTTTTTATTAAATTTGTTATAAATGGTTCTTGCTTTAATTAATGCATTTTCAATAAAAGTGCTACCTGTTTCTGGAATTTCTTCTTTGTAACCAATTTCTTCTAAACTCAAAAGATTAAAACGATCAGCAAGTACCGCTTTTATCTCTTCGATTTTATGCGAGTTATTTGAAGCAATGATAAGCGATTCCAGCATGTTATTTTTTGATTTCTTCAAAATCTACGAAGTCGCCATCGTCTTTCTTAAAGCTGAATCGTTTTTTCGCTTTGGGAGGTGTATAATCAACATGGATATCGCCCTCGTTATATTGTTGTTGATTTTGTCTACGGTACTGATTTTCCATATTTCTTTGAGCTTTTTTCACCACTTCTGTAACTACAAATGGCATCAAAAGTCTCGATAACGCTCTAAGAACTAAGAAAATTAAAATAAGTGTTATAATGAACTTAACCATGATAATAATAAAATACAAATATAAGAATAAACGTATAGATGCTGGATTAGTTTAGCTTTTCTTTGTAAACTTTTCATTATACAAATTCTCCAATGCAAACATTTCATCGCGTAACTTGGCTGCAAGCAAGAAATCCATCTCTTTTGAGGCCTTTAACATCTCTTTCTTAGCAGTCTCAACGGCTTTTAATAATTCTTTTTCCGACATGTACTGCACAACTGGATCAGCGGCGATACTCAACTCATCGCGTTCTACATAGGCTTGCTGTACACCATCTTTAAAGTCCATTACCGATGTTTGTTCAATAATTGCTTGTTTCGATTTAGTAACTGTTGTTGGAGTAATACCGTGTTCTTCGTTGTATTTAATTTGTTTTTCTCTTCTTCTATTGGTCTCTTCAATCGTTAATCGCATCGATTCCGTCACCGCATCGGCATACATAATTACTCTGCCTTCAGAATTACGTGCAGCTCTACCGATGGTCTGAATTAAGGAACGTTCCGAGCGTAAAAATCCTTCTTTATCTGCATCCAAAATTGCCACCAAGGCTACTTCTGGCAAGTCCAATCCTTCTCGCAATAAGTTAATGCCTATCAACACATCGAAATTCCCTAATCGTAAATCTCGAAGAATCTCCACACGCTCCAATGTCTTCACTTCCGAATGTATGTATCGACATTTGATATTCAACTTCGTCATATACTTACTCAACTCCTCCGCCATACGCTTGGTCAAAGTCGTGACTAAAATTCTAAAACCATTTTTGATGGTCTTATCAATTTCGTCGAGCAAATCATCCACTTGATTCTGCACCGGTCGTACCTCAATAATCGGATCCAACAATCCAGTTGGCCGAATAATTTGTTCCACCACCACACCCTCTGTTTGTTGTAATTCATAATCGCCCGGCGTTGCACTCACATATATAATTTGTCCCGTCAATTGTTCAAACTCATTGAAATTTAAAGGCCTATTGTCTAATGCCGATGGTAGCCTGAAGCCATATTCTACCAATGATGTTTTACGCGATCTGTCGCCACCATACATCGCGCGAATTTGTGGCACCGTAACGTGACTCTCATCAATCACCATTAAATAATCCTCCGGAAAATAATCCAATAAACAGAATGGTCGGTCGCCCGATTTCCTTCCATCAAAATACCTCGAGTAATTTTCAATTCCTGAGCAATAACCCAATTCACGAATCATCTCTAAATCGTAATTCACACGCTCATCAATTCGCTTCGCTTCTAAGAATCGAGCATCGCGTTCAAACTGCGATTTGCGTAAAACCAATTCGTCTTGAATGCTGCGGATGGCCGACTGCATTCGTTCTTTGGGAGCAACGTAAATATTCGCGGGATAAATCGCCACATGTTCTTGCTTTTC
>JAEYZM010000007.1 GCA_023427985.1 Bacteroidota bacterium
CCTGCATGTATTGAATATCCAATGCCTACACCACCACCATGATGTAAGGATACCCAACTCGCGCCACCTGCTGTGTTAATCAAAGCATTCAAAATCGGCCAATCGGCAACTGCATCGGAACCGTCTAACATTGCTTCAGTTTCTCTATTCGGCGAAGCAACTGAACCAGTATCCAAATGATCGCGACCAATCACAATTGGGGCTTTCACTTTTCCTTCTGCCACTAATTTATTGAAGGCCAAGCCTGCTTTCTCTCTCTCACCTTGTCCCAACCAACAAATGCGTGCCGGCAATCCCTGAAATGCAATGCGCTCTTGCGCCATCTCAATCCATCGGCGTAACTCTTTATTCTCTGGAAATAATTCCAAAATCAATTTATCTGTTTCGTAAATATCTTGCGGATCACCCGAAAGTGCTGCCCATCTGAATGGTCCCTTGCCCTCACAGAACAATGGTCGAATATATGCCGGTACAAAACCCGGAAAATCAAACGCATTTTCCACTCCAACTTCCAATGCACGACCGCGTAAATTATTCCCATAATCAAAAGTAATCGCACCTCGCTTCTGCAATTCCAACATCAATCGAATATGATGCGCCATGGTCTCATACGAACGCTTCACATACTCCGTTGGATTCGCCTCGCGCAAAACTTTCGCCTCTTCAACACTCAAACCTTGTGGGAAATATCCAACCAATGGATCGTGTGCCGATGTCTGATCGGTCAAAACCTCCGGTGTAATATTACGTTCGATCATGCGCTCCAACAAATCCACTGCATTGCAAACTACTCCAATCGAAATCGCTTCTTTATTTTTCTTCGCCTCAACCGCACGATCAATCGCTTCGTCGATGTCGTGTATAATTAGGTCGATGTATCTAGTGTCGATACGTTTTTGTATTCTCCACTCTTCCACTTCGGCCGCTAAACAAACTCCTTCATTCATCGTCACCGCTAATGGCTGCGCACCTCCCATGCCTCCTAATCCTGCTGTCACGGAAATCGTTCCACTCAAAGTTCCTCCGAAATGTTTTCTCGCAACTGCTGCAAATGTTTCGTATGTCCCTTGCACAATTCCTTGCGAACCTATGTAAATCCAAGAACCCGCAGTCATCTGCCCGTACATCATCAAGCCCTTATCTTCTAACTCATTGAAATAATCAAACGTCGCCCACTTCGGTACCAATTGCGAATTCGAAATAATCACTCGCGGTGCATCTTTATGCGTCGGCAAAATTCCAACCGGCTTGCCCGACTGTACCAACAAAGTTTCGTCATCATTCAAATCTTTCAATGCCTTCACAATTAAATCAAAAGCCTCAGGATTTCTCGCCGCCTTACCTCTTCCGCCGTAAACAATTAACTCCTCCGGACGTTCTGCTACATCGGGATCCAAATTGTTTAACAACATACGCAATGCCGCTTCCTGAACCCAACCTTTACAATTTAACGTTGTGCCTGTTGGTGTCTTTGTTTGATTTAGGTCGATGGTACCGTGTTTTACTGACATACTATTTTGGGATTTATACGTTATACAAAGTGTTTTACAAAAGTACTACACTTGAGCAAATAATAAAGTTTTTATATTAACTTTGTGGCGTGAAAAAAGGCTTGATTTACATAGTGTTATCCTATTTACTTATACTTAGTGTAAGTATCTCTAGCCTTCCTACGTCATTACTACACCATCATCACCATGCTCCGGTATGTGAGGTAAACAGCGATATTCCTATAGAATTTCGGGCCGATGATGATGCGAGTCCTGTACACCTTCACGAACATCAAGAGGAATGTTTTCTTTGCTTTCAAAATCATTTTAGCGCAGTAAAAGAAAATGTTCAGCAATACATCGACATAAAAGTTTATACAACTTTAAAATATTTCACTTTACCCTCGGAGTTATTCAGTATAACTCTGTACAATTTTCAAGGAAGAGCGCCACCCATTAGCATTGTCTAAACATCTCGTTTCTTAATTTTTCCTTGAATATTTTTTATGCAAAAAATTTTAAAGCTTTTGCTATTGCTTTTTTTAAGCAGTACTGCATTGGCTCAATCTATTAATTCTACAAACTGTAATTATCATTTGAAATTAAAAATTATTGATTTCGAATCGGGAATGCCTTTGCCTAATGCGACTATCGGCATCAAACAATTGGATGCGAAATTTTTGAGCGATGAAAATGGTTTTGTAGAAATAAAAAATATTTGTGATAGAAAAATCAATCTACAAATTCAATACATCGCATATAAAACTCATGCGCAAACCATTGATTTATCTCAAGAAAAATTTTTGACAATTCAGTTGAAAGCCGATGTGAGGAACCTACAAAATGTAAATGTAATTTCAGAACGAACCAATATTAAAACTTCAATGTCGAAGATCGAATTGAAAGGCGTGGAACTTGAAAAAACCAGAGGTCTTTCTTTGGCCGATGCATTGAAGGAAATTCCAGGTGTAACTGCATTGAATACAGGTCCAACAATTTCCAAACCGATTATACAGGGCATGCACAGTAGCAGAATTCTGATTATTAATAATGGTATTCGACAAGAAGGTCAGCAATGGGGAACGGAACATGCTCCAGAAATCGATGCATTTATTGCGAATAAACTAACGGTGATTAAAGGAGCAGGAAGTATCAAGTATGGTGCCGATGCAATTGGTGGTGTCATTCTTGTAGAACCTAAGCCCCTGTTGGATTCTGCGGGTATCACGGGTGAAGTGAATTTGGTTGGGATATCCAACGGTCGACAAGGAATCGCTTCGGGAATTGTAGAAGGTATGCTTAAAAAAATTCCATTGCAATGGAGAGTACAAGGTACTTTGAAACGTGCTGGAGATTTGCAAGCACCCAATTATAATTTAAGTAATACTGGATTTTACGAGCGCAATTTTTCTTGGGCATTAGCATATAGAAAAAATCGATTCAGTGCGGAAATTTTTTACTCGCAATTCAATACAGACATTGGAATATTGAGAGCGGCACACATCGGCAATCTTACAGATTTAGCTTCAGCATTTACGTCGAATACACCTGCATATACTTCTGATTTTTCTTATAAAATTTCTAGGCCGATGCAGGAAGTTCTGCATGAATTATTCAAAGTGAAAAGCGACTATCTGATTAATGAAAAGTCGAAAATACAATTGGTCGTAGCTCGACAGTACAATATGCGCAATGAGTTCGATAAAGATTTACCGTTGAATGATTCCTTGGCTGCTTTGAATTTGCCAGAGCTGCATTATGAAATCACAACTTATACAAGTGATTTGAGTTATCAGTTGGATATTAATTCTCGATGGAAGAGTTCTATAGGTATTAACACAAATAATCAGCGCAACACTTTTGAAGGTCGACAATTCATACCAAATTTTATTAATGATAATTATGCGATTTATACAATACATCAGTATAAGTTAAATAAATGGATGTTCGATTTCGGAGCGCGGTATGATTACAGGGCATTGCAAATATTTAAGGCTTTGAATAATGGAAGTATTTATACACCTAAAAGAGTATTTGAAAATCTAAGTTTTAATGCAGGTGTAGATGCAGAATTGAATAAGTATGTTGATTATCATTTGAATATTGGTACGGCTTTCAGAGCTCCATCGATCAATGAACTACACGCAAGTGGATTGCATCATGGAGAAGGTAAGTATATTATTTCCGATGAAAATTTAAAAGCAGAAAATGCGAAGGCAATTATTTCTGGAATTGAAATTTCGAATTATAAAAACATCACAGCTCACGTTGATGTGTATTATAAACAGGTCGATAATTTTATTTATCTGAATCCAGAGCTCAACACAGTTCTTAGCATACGAGGTGCCTTTCCAAGTTTTCAATACAGACAAGCCGATGCATATTTTACCGGATTAGATGCTCGAATACAATATGCGTTTTCTGAGAAGATAAAAAGCATGCATAAGATTAATATGATACGTGCGTTTAATCAATCGAGAAATGAATACTTACCATTTATACCATCGGATCGATTTGAAAATGGTTTGACGTATACTTTTTCAAATTCAAAATATTTTGAAAATAGTAACATCGGCATAAATGTATTGAATGTATTAAAGCAAACACGTTTGGAGCCGAACTCCGATTATAGAGATGCTCCAGATGCCTATATGTTATTTAGTATTGATGCCAATACGACCGTTAATTTATTCAAGGAACATTTTCAAATGGGATGTACCATCAACAATCTCTTTAACACAAGTTATAGGGAGTATATGAATGCTTTTCGTTACTTCAGTGACGAGCAGGGCAGATCAATAGTAGTTAGATTAAAGTATCACTTTTAAAAAACAAAAATCATGAAAAATTTAAATTTAAAATCAATAGCAATATTAGCAAGCTTCGCAACAGTTTTTAGTGCTTGTGAAAAAGACGATAACGATGTAAGAAATCCAAATCCGACGAACGATGAGGAATTAATCACAACTGTAAGTTTAAGTATAAACAGCAATGCCTTCCCAACCTTACCGGTTCAATACGAATACAGAGACATTGATGGGATTGGTGGTAATCCTCCAGAAGTAGATACTATCAAGTTAAGTAGAAATTCAATGTATATGATTAAAGCATATTTATTGGATGAAAGTAAAACTCCAACAGTTGATATGACAGAAGAAGTAGAAGAAGAGTCGGATGAGCATTTAGCGATTTGGACTACGGATACAAATTATTTAAAAGTCACCATCACAGATTTTGACACAAAGAATCCACCATTACCTTTAGGTTTAAACACATTGTTAGAAGTGAAAGGTCCAATTGTAACAACTATGCGTTTCACATTGAAGCATCAGCCGGGTATCAAGAATGGTGATCCAAATTTGGGTGAGACGGATGTGGAAGTGGTGTTTCCTGT
>JAEYZM010000012.1 GCA_023427985.1 Bacteroidota bacterium
ATATGGAGCTACACATAGGAGCCTGAGCATAATTATTAATAAAAAAGAATTAAAAATTTTAGATGATTTTTAATTCTTTTTAAGAAACTTTTTTAGTTAATTTTGGAAGAACTGCTTTACATAGGAACCCGTGTTGGCGGTTCGTTGTTCTTTTCGTTGATATATGTCTCCTCTCATTATGGGTTGGAAATTTCGTCTAATGCCTTTTTAAGTTTTTCAAGTCTATCTTCTGTGTCTAAACCGTCTGCGTTTTGAGCAACGATAAATTTTCCGTCTTTGTCAATTATTCCATTATTCTCCAATTCGTCTAACAAAGTGTTTAATGTTCGGTCTGCCATTCCGTTTTCAAAGAGAAAGCCGTCTGGAATTGAAGAAATTAAAATCTTCTTTCTATTATGAGTAATAATGAGTTTAGAACCGTAATTGCTTTCAAACTCTAACTTATTGTTTGATTTCGAAAGTTCGTATAAAAACGTGTCCCAATGGTAGCCGTTAAATTGTCTTTCTTTCATTTTCCAAATGCAATAATCGCTATTGCTATGCCAATGAAAATTACCTTGATTACTGTTTTCTCTGAATGAAGAATACTTTAAAAAATAATACTTCCAATCCTTCGGATTCGTTGTATAATTTGCAAGTATATCTTCAATTGGTTTAGAAATTGCAACACTGTTGTTCGTGATAAAGTAATCCAAGCAAGCCAATATTGTCGGCTGTGTTTTAGTTTTAAATTGAGTTTTATTAAAACCTGGTGTTGTTAGAAAACTTCGTATGTTACGATGCTTTGCCGTCATCAGGTTTGTTAATGAGCCGTCATCTTGCGTGTAATCGCCAAAACTCAACAATAGATTAATTTTTGTCTGAAAATTTTGAATAAAATCTGTTTCGTCAAAAATCTCTAAAAATTTGTCTGCACGATTTTTTACTTTGTTGTCTAATGGCAACAATGAAATGCTACCTCGTAATATGTCACTGTCTTCAAGTTTTTGAAGTGATTGCTTATCGGAAGTTGCTTGATTGATATAATCCTTTTTAGATTTCTCTTCTTCAATCTGGTCGGTTTTGAAAGTTTTGAGAACTTGTAAGTCGTCTTTGGAAATAAAGTCCTCAACTTCTGCAAAGCTGTTTCCTAAAACAGTATCACGTAATTCGTTTTCTGAATTTACAACCAAGTTTCTTACTGTTCTGATTTGGTCGTTAAATGTCTTGTTTGGTGTTTTTAAATGGGTCAAACAAGCCAATAGCAATATTTGCTCAGGGAATGTAAAACCTCTGAAATCTGCAAAGTTGAATAAGCAACGTTTTAAAAGATTGGTTTCTCTATGAGTGAAAAATAATCTTGTTTTAGTTGTTTCAAATTCATCTTTGTTGTAATAAAACAAGTCGTTCCAAAATGTTGGATTTTCTTCTTCTTGCTTACAAATAGCATCTAATGTGTCAAACAAAAAGTTTTGATTTTCTATTTTGCAGTATATGACTTTTAATAAATCTATCGAAACAACTGTGTTTTTATACCGATTGTCATCTTGGTCTTTCAAGTCATTTTTGAAAGAAATAACTGAAGTGATGAAGTTGAATAAATTAAGAAAAGAATTATCAACCGATAAGGCAATATCGTCTTCGTCAGTTAGTGAGCCTGAATGAAGAATAATATGCCATACCGTATCAATCCATTTCCCGTCAATAGATTCTTCAAATCTTTTTCTTTGTTTGCTATCTGTAATTATTTCAGCAAAACCCGCTTTGAAATACTCAAATTCGGTAAGTGGTTTACCTCGTGAGTTCATTTTGATATATAAATCGTCTGTTAAACCGACTTTGTCCATATCCAATTTATAGAAATAAAAAGGACAAGAAGAATTTCCGATAGCACTCCAAATATTATTTGTGTTGAAGTTTTTATATCTAAATTCTATATCGTCAAGAACGATTAACATTGCTTGAATGCTTGGGTCGTAGTCCCAAGTTTCAAAATACCAAGATTGGTTTTTAATTTCTTGGCTAATTTTTTCGTGTGAAAATTCGGGTTTGAATTGTATTATATTTCTGCAAAATTCGGTTGTGCTATGTCGTGTTTCATATAAAAAATTGGAAAGGAAATAGGTTTCTGTATCTGAAATATCTTCTTTGACAGAAACAAACCAATACAAAAGCCAAAGGGTTGTCAATCTTTGCTGTCCATCAATTGGAACAAATGTGGTCTTGTTATCGTGTTCTACTTCGTTAAAACCATAAATGAAATCAAGTTCTATTTGAGCGTTCTTGTCGTTTAGTTTTTGAACAATAAAGTCAAACAATGCGTCCAGAAAATCTTTTCGGATTTTGTTAGTTTTATTATCTGTTCTTCCTTGAGCATAGTCTCGTTGAATGATTGGAATTTCAACTTTGTTGCTCAATACCTCTATATAGTTACTACGCATTTGTGTCAATGGTTAATGGTTTATACAATTCAACACGATTGCGTATTTCTCTAAAATAGGCATCTCGTTCTTCTTCTGTCCATACAGAATAACGTTGATTGCTTTCAGATGAATAATATTTTAAGAATACTCGTTTTGTAGCTAACGGAATAAAAGCACCTGCTTTATCCATTTCAATTATTTTTCTTCGTTTAACTTCAAATACAGAATTGCTTAATGAAATATTTTCTTCAAGTCCTAACAATGCCATATTTTGAATTTTGTGTAAATACTCGTTTTCGTTCTTGTTGTCATTAGGAATAAGGGTTAATATTTTTTCGCTCAGCCCTTTGAAATCCTCGTATTTGTATGTTTTCTCATCAATAGAGTTGACTTCATCAATTAATTTTTGTGCTTTTTCTTTTTCGTCTGTTACGTTAAGCAATATGTTTGTATGTGAGTGCAACCATTTAAACCATTCATCTCTTCTGTTTTCATTTATTCCCTCAATGTTTTGAGCGTGAATGTGTTCTAAACTCTTTGTAATGCTTTTATACATTTCAAAAGGGAAAAACTCATTGCTGTTACTGTTGGTTCGTGTGATTTCTATATTAGTTAATAGCAACACATTAATAATTTTTCCGTGTTCGTTTGGTTTGTCGTAACTCAAATCTTCCCAATCATCATCAATAGTATTTGCTATTAACTCGTTAATTTTATTTTCAAAAGTTTCCTTTGTATTGTTGTTCTTAATACTTATCAAAGTTCCAATTTGTGTTCCTGTGGCAATAAGAAAACCAATTTTGTGATAAAGATTTTTGTTAGAATACCAATAAGCCAAAGAGCGATGTATTTCTTCAACTTTTATCCATTTTTCCCAAAGTGATTTTGCCGTTTCTTTTTCGTTAAAGAAATGTATAAAACTATACAAAGGGTCTTTTTCGTTTGGTTTTCTGTTAGCAACAATATCAAACAAATATTCGATTTTGTTGCTGTATTTACTCAAGCTTTCGTTCGAAATAAATGCCCAAAATTTTGGATTGTTGAGTTGATTTTCTATTTCATCCCAAATTTGAACTAACTGTGTTCTTCTTTTGATTTTATCATCTTCTGACATTCCTTTGAAACTGTCAGAGTTTACAAATTTCGCTTTAATTAGTTCTGCACTTGTCAGCGGTATTTTTCCTCTGTTTAAGCGTGTAAAAAGTTCTTCGCTTTTCTGTGTTGTGTCTTTTATTTCATACCAAATTACCTGAACGCTCCATTCAGGAAGTTGCTTTTCTCCTGAGTTGTTTGTAATAATACTTGGCAAAATGATTTTCAACATTTCGTCTTTTACTTGCCTTGGTATTCCTTTTCTTCCGTCTTCAAACCAATCTTTAATTGTTTTGTATGCCTCACTCATATAATGCAAGTCAGGCTTTGTATTATCGGAATTGTTGGTTTCTAAGAAAGTCTTAGATTCTAATCTCGTTTTGTAGTAAATGGAATAAAGGTTTTCAGAATAACCTTCGGATTTTAAATTGTTTTGCAGATATTCTAAAGTCAGATAAGTAAGGATACGATGAAGCGTTGTCAGTCTTTGTTGACCATCAATCAATTCATAACCTTTTATGTTTGTTCCATTATTGTCTTGCCATTCTGCTTGTCTAACTACTACTGGTTGTAAACAGTAAAAAGTATTTCTGTTGTTTGGCTCTTGTCTATATTCCCAAATATCATTTAGTAATTGTAAAACATTTGTTTTTGTCCACCTGTAACCCCGCTGATATTCAGGAATAAAAAAGTTCTTTCCTAAAAGTTCAGTTACCGTTAATGTCTTTATTTGGTTTTCTTCCATAATGTCAATTCGAATTTATATCGTGTCGCTTTACAATGACCGCCAACGTTTTGGCGCTTGGCGCAGTGGCGGATTTCGGAGCACAAAACTGTCAATACACCACAAAAGTTGATGCGAGGTAGAATGTTCAATTAACCATGTCACCCGCCATTGAGCCAAACGCCTCTTACCAGCCGTTATTCTTTTATTCGTTTGTCTTGATTCCGTCATAAAAGTATTCTATTATATATTTGTCAAATGGCGACAAAGTGTCTATAGATAAAGTCTTTTCGATACCAATTGCGTTGAACAAGTCCAACGTTTTATGAATGTTTAGGTCTTTGTCGTAGAAGTTAAATAGTTTGCCATTGTGGATTTTTTTCGAAATCATTCGAGGCATTCCAAATTCTTCTAATTGATAAACTACAGATGGTAAAAATGCGTGAGATGCTAATGATACAAACCTTGAAATGTCATAGTTTTTGTCTTTCAGAATCTCTTTTTGGAGAATATTTACATCACTTAAAAGAGAAGCTAATTTGAATGTCACCTTCCTTTCCAATTTAAAGAAGTCGTCCACTCCAATTTCATATTGCTCAAGTTCTTTTAACATCTGAGGAATAGATTTGAACCAATTGTTCCTTAAAATTTTCACGAACTCAACGAATGGCTTATATTCTGACTCCCAACCAGCAGGTTGAATGCGAATAATCTTATACAACATTCTGTCCCAATAAGATGGATACATAGAATTTAAATAACCTAATCCATTCCATTCACCAGAATTAACTTTCATATCATAAGCGATTTTTTTTATTAGCTCGGAATCGCTTGATTGGAAAACATTTTCAGCTTGAAGTCGCTCTAGTGTCTCTTGACCAACTATATCTGCCATTTCTTGTTTATACAGTATAATTTTGGCTACCTGTTCTTTTGTTAAGTCCGCTTCAAATGTTTTCTCGTCAAGGTCACCTAATATTTGCTCAGGAAAAGGAATATCTAATTGAGTTTTTTCTTCCACAGGGGGCTTATCAAGAATAAATATCTTACCAATAAAATGTCGAAACATTCTTCCACCACGTCCCATAATATTTCTGTAGGTGAAATCATTTAGTCTTGCTCTACCTTTACCACTCCTGTTCGCCCATATTATTACATTTTCTGCAGAGGTATTAACGCCTTCAATTATTGATGAAGTTGATACTATCGTATCAAGACCTTCTTTTTCTTCAAATAATTTTACTTGTATTTGACTTAAGGAACGATGAAGCCTACCGTTATGAATACCTGCCCCGCGTTTTACTAATTTTGTCAAAGCCCAATTGAAATCATAGTTTTCACCAAGCCAATTGGAGAAGTTATCTGCAAGTTCCCATTTCTTTTCAGGAACACTAGTTAATAGTAAAGTGGTTACACTTTCGATGTTAGTGTAAGTTCCTGCGTAAATAAGAGTTTTAGTAGGTTTGCTTGCAAGAATTTCTAAAAGGTATTTGCTCTTAACTTCTTCATCATTATTTATTTGATTGAAATATTCAAACTTTTCAAGATAAACTGTGTTGAAATCAAGCGGAAAAAATTCCATCCCTTCTGTGAAAGGATTATTACCTAAGTTGCTAATATTCGGAGCTAGAAAATATTTCTGTTTTGCTACTTTACCGAGTTTTAAGATTGCTTTTACCAAAGTAGGCGAGCGGTCGGAATCAAATTTTGAACTTGCTTTATAGAATTCATCTATTATAAGAATATCCAATTCTTTTATCTTATCAACATAATTAATTGCTCTTTCTTGAGGGAAAATAAATATATTTTTCTCAGATAGTTCTACTTCCGTTGTCGTTATGATTTTATACTCCTTTGCAAACTTTTTGTATAATCGTCTGCGTGTTTCGTCTGTCAAGGCAATTGTCGGTACGATTACTACGACATTTGAAGGTTTATTAATTGAAATGTACGCATCAATAACAAAGCTCTTTCCAAAACTGGTCGGAGCACTAACTGCAATACTTTTTCCATTAATTAATTTCTTCAATAAGGCAGATTGTTCCCTATGCAATGTAAGATCTTCTTTTTCACCTGTATTTACCTTGAAAATTTCATATACAAAGCGGTCTTGCCAGTTGGCAGTTTCTAAATCTAAATACGGGTACAACCCCGTTTCTTTTATTAGATGATTAACAAGTTCGGAATAAGGTATTTGCTCACGTTCGTGAAAATCGAGTAATCTAATTAATTCATTGCGAGCTTCATTCTCTTTGTTGTCAAAAAGAAGCTCATTTATGCTTCGACACGATTCAAAAATATCCATAGTTAATTTCCTTGTTTTTTATAGTGTTGGACATTTTCTATAAATGCACTTACAATAGGTTCCTTTTTGGGTACTGGAAAAAGAATTAGATGAAAGTGAATTTCAGAGTATTTGAAAATTGATTTACTAACCTTTCTAATTTGCTTTTTGAAATAAGATTCAGCTCTATCTTTATGATAGGCAATTATTTGTTGCCTATATTCATCCGTTAATTCATTTGAACCTTCTGTAATTGCACATTCGTGCAATAGTAAAATCGGGATGTGAAGTATAGGTTTTAAGTTATCAATTGATGCACCAGTTTTGATAAAACCTATTATGTTTTTGTATAAGTCTGAATCTTCGCCTAAATAGAGTTTTAAATCAGAAACACTCGTGATTATACTGTTCTCTTTTTCTAGCTTTTCTGTTTGTAGTGAATTTTCAACCGAGTCAACAATAGAATAAAGTCTTTCATCTTCTATACTGTTATAAAATTTTGCTTCTCCAAACCATATAGAAAAGTTGTTTTCATCTTCTATTACGATGTGTACACTATCTGCTCCTTTTGCGTTGTCTTGAGGGTTTTGCTTGTAAAATATTTTGGGTACAACTGGTATTGCTTTATAGTGATGCTTCATAATTCCATAAAGCACAATTTCAGCCAACTCACTTCCTTGTCCGTCTTGTTCTTTAGCAAGGTCGGTAAGCCTTAATTTTTTTGCTGCTTCTGTCAAGCTAGATTGTGAGCGGTCGATTAAGGCTAATCTGTCTTTATAAGATAAAGAAGTCTCTACGATATTGTCCCAAATAAATGCTTGAAATTTGCTGTAACGCCAATTACCATCTTGAAAGTCATTAATGACACTCAATACTTTCTTTTTGTCTACGGGTGTTAAAGTAGAGCCAGGGTTTACATTTATAAAAAAGTCGTCAATTAATATTTCAAAATCAACTATAGTATTTTTCAATGTCATTCGTTATGTGTTAGTGTCGTTTTTATAATGGCTGGCAACTTCCTTATATGCTCAGACCTGTATTTCAATATATCCCTCACCTCTGGTCGTTCAGTCACATAGCAAAACTTCGCTGCGATTCAGCAAAGCCCTACCTATATTCCCTAGCAATTTAATTTTTTTAGTTTATGGATTAGCAATATAACAGAATTATTAGAATGGAAAAAGTGCTGTGGATAAAATATTTAAAATGCGCAGGGGCGCAGGGGTATTCGCAGGGACGCCGAGGGGTTTGGCTTTGCACAATCGATTCCTCATTCTGAATTTTGAATTCTGAATTCTGAATTTACTGAGAATTAATCGCAGTCCCATCAATCTCAAGTACTTAGACAATAAACACGAAAAACTTTGCTATTTCAATTGAACACTCTTATTTTTGGCGTCTTTTAGTTTTTGTAACAAATACGTAAAAATAACCAAAACCATTATGGAGTTCCTACAAAACAATTTAATTTACTTGATACCAGTATTCGGTATCATCGGCTTGATTTTCACCTTCCTTAAGTCGGCTTGGGTTTCTAAACAAGACGCAGGTGATAAAAACATGCAAGAATTAGCAGGTTATATTGCAGATGGTGCAATGGCGTTCTTGAAAGCAGAATGGAAAATCTTATCGTACTTCGCAGTAATCGCAGCTATCCTTTTAGCATGGTCGGGTACTATGACGGGTACAGAAGAAAACCCTATCCACTCGAGTCCATTGATCGCAGTGTCCTTCTTAATCGGAGCAGTATTCTCTGCTACAGCGGGATACATCGGCATGCGTATAGCTACAAAAGCGAACGTGCGTACAACTCAAGCGGCGCGTACGAGCTTGGCGAAGGCTTTGAAAGTTTCTTTCACGGGCGGTAGCGTAATGGGTATGGGGGTTGCTGGATTAGCGATCCTTGGTTTAGGTGCTTTGTTCATTGTGTTTTATCAAATGTACGTGGTGGCTACAGGTGCAGAGGTGAATGGCGAAGAAATGATTCGCGCTTTAGAGGTGCTTGCGGGCTTCTCATTGGGTGCTGAGTCTATCGCATTGTTCGCGCGTGTAGGCGGTGGTATATATACGAAGGCTGCCGATGTGGGTGCCGATCTAGTGGGTAAGGTTGAGGCAGGTATTCCAGAAGACGATGTGCGTAACCCAGCGACGATTGCCGACAATGTGGGCGATAACGTGGGCGATGTGGCAGGTATGGGTGCCGACTTATTCGGTTCATACGTGGCTACTATATTAGCAACTATGGTATTGGGTAGAGAAGTAGAATCGATTGGCGATAAATTCGGGGGCATCGCTCCTATCCTATTGCCGATGTTGATCGCTGGCCTAGGCTTGGTGTTCTCTATCGTGGGTACTTGGTTCGTGAGAATTAAAAATGAAAACGATAATGTTCAAACAGCATTGAACTTAGGTAACTGGTCGTCAATCGTCTTAACAGCGGTAGCATCGTTCGTAGCCGTTAAATGGATGTTGCCAGCAGAAATGAACATCAGAGGATTTGCCTTTACTCAGACCGATGTGTTCATGGCCATCATGGTGGGCTTGATCGTGGGTGCCTTAATGAGCATCATAACAGAATATTATACAGCAATGGGTAAACGCCCAGTGATGTCTATCATCAAACAATCTTCTACAGGTCATGCTACCAATATCATCGGTGGTTTATCGGTAGGGATGGAATCGACCGTATTGCCTATCATCGTATTAGCAGCAGGTATCTACGGTTCGTATCATTTCGCAGGTCTATACGGTGTGGCAATTGCTGCAGCGGGTATGATGGCTACAACTGCAATGCAATTAGCGATCGATGCATTCGGTCCTATTGCCGATAATGCGGGTGGTATTGCGGAGATGAGTCAATTGCCAGAAGAAGTACGTCATAGAACAGATAATTTAGATGCGGTAGGTAATACTACAGCAGCAACCGGTAAGGGATTCGCCATTGCATCGGCAGCCCTAACCTCATTGGCATTGTTCGCAGCATTCGTAGGCGTTGCAGGTATTGATGCCATTGATATTTATAAGGCCGATGTATTAGCGGGATTATTCGTAGGTGGTATGATTCCATTTATCTTCTCGGCATTAGCGATCTCAGCAGTGGGACGTGCCGCAATGGATATGGTGCAAGAAGTACGTCGCCAGTTCCGCGAAATTCCAGGCATCATGGAATACAAAGCAAAACCAGAATACGAAAAATGTGTGGAGATTTCTACCAAGGCATCGATCCGCGAGATGATGTTACCAGGTGCCATTGCATTAGTAGTGCCAATCTTAGTTGGATTCGCTTTCGGACCAGAAGTATTAGGAGGTTTATTAGCAGGTGTAACCGTTTCAGGTGTGTTGATGGGTATGTTCCAATCGAACGCAGGTGGAGCTTGGGATAACGCTAAAAAATCATTCGAAAAAGGCGTTGAAATCAACGGCGAAATGTTCTACAAAAAATCGGAACCACACAAAGCATCGGTTACAGGTGATACTGTAGGTGATCCATTCAAAGATACCTCAGGACCATCGATGAACATTTTGATTAAATTAATGTCGATCGTTTCCTTAATCATTGCACCGCATATCTCTGTAGGTACTGGAGGTTCGCATGGTTCTTCGGAGGCTGATATGATGCATGGTAAGCACAAAATGAACATCGAAATGAAAGTTACGAAAACTGTTGACTCATTAGGCAACGAAGTAATGGACACGGTATGTTTCGTAAACGGAAAAGAAATGTCGAAAGAAGATTGCGCTAAAATGGAATCTTGCAAAAAAGATTGTGCAGAAGGAAAAATCTCAAAAGAAGAGTGTATGAAGAAATGTGCGGAGGTAGCGGGGGAAGAAGGAGCGAGCTGCCACTAGGCGTATTGCGTAGTGCGTACTGCGTATTGCGATACTAAGAAATATAATGATATGCGGAAAAGGTCGAGAATATTCTTGACCTTTTTCTTTTTTGTACAATTTCAACTTTACGCAATGCGATACGCTATACGCACTACGCTGTACGCAATACTATCTAAAAATTATTCTTTCGTATTTAATCTAAAATCATTACGTTTGAAAAAAACCCCAATTAAAACAGATTTATGAGCTTTAAAAAACCTCTTGATTTATTATTGAATGAAGCGGCGAGAAGTGGCGAAGGTTCTTTAAAAAGAACGCTTGGTGCTATGAACTTGGTTGCGCTTGGAATTGGTGCCATCATTGGTGCCGGACTATTTGTACGTACAGCGGCAGCATCGGCAGAAGCGGCAGGACCTGCAGTAACTTTATCGTTCATTGTAGCAGCTATTGGTTGCGCATTGGCAGGATTGTGTTATGCAGAATTTGCGGCTATGATACCGGTAGCGGGCAGTGCTTATACCTATGCTTATGCCACCATGGGCGAAGTAACAGCATGGATCATCGGCTGGGCTTTAATTTTAGAATATGCCTTAGGAGCTGCAACAGTTTCTATCGCTTGGTCGGAATATTTAAACAACTTGCTGGGAGGTGCAATCCCCTATGAATGGAGCCACTCCCCCTTTGAAGTATCGGCCGAAGGCGTACGCGGTTTCGTGAACGCTCCGGCATTATTGATACTTGTGTTGATCACCATGGTATTGATCAAAGGAACAAAAGAGTCGGCCATGTTGAACGCAGTCATCGTGTTTATTAAAGTCGCGATTGTCTTAATGTTCATCGCCATCGGCTGGAATTTCATCAACCCAGAAAACCATACACCTTATTTGATTCCAGAAGGAACTCCAGGACATGAGAGCATGTTCAAATGGGGATGGGGCGGCGTATTAGGCGGTGCCGCGATTGTGTTCTTTGCCTTCATCGGTTTCGATGCGGTGTCAACAGCAGCACAAGAAGCAAAGAATCCGAAACGCGACATGCCAATTGGTATCCTTGGTTCATTAGCGGTATGTACGGTATTGTACATCTTGTTCTCACACGTGTTAACAGGCGTTGCGAACTGGGAAGAATTCAAGACATCAGGAAAAGAAGCATCGGTGGCATATGCCATTCAGAAATATATGGTAGGATATGATTGGTTAGCAACATCGATCACCGTAGCAATCCTCGCAGGATTCTCATCGGTAATCTTAGTAATGTTGATGGGACAATCGCGCGTGTTTTATTCAATGTCTAAAGACGGATTATTGCCGAAAGTATTCTCTGACTTACATCCAAAATTCAGTACTCCATACAAATCGAACTACATCCTTTTAGCATTCGTTGGAGCATTCGGCGGATTCATACCGGGAACAGTGGCGGGCGACTTAACATCGATCGGAACATTGTTCGCATTCGTATTGGTATGTGCCGGCGTTATGATCATGCGCAAAACAGATCCGAACATTAGCAGACCATTCAAAACACCATTAGTACCATTAGTGCCAATCTTAGGTATCATCGTATGTTCAGCTATGATTATTTCATTGCCGATGCCTACGCTCCTAAGCGCATTCGTGTGGATGGTGTTGGGATTGGTGATTTATGTGGTGTATAGTAAGAAGCATTCGAAGATTAGAAACGGATCTTAGAATCAAGTATTAAGTACAAAGTATTAAGTATTAAGAATTGGATTTGTGCTAGAATTGAAATTATTTATTTGAAAATAAATTGAGGGGCGTTGAATTACGCCCCTTTTTTATTGATATATTTTTTATCTTTATCATAAGCAATTGGATAAACTTTAATTGTCTTAATACTTAATACTTTGTACTTAATACTTTCCTATGGACTTCTTCAACCTCAAAGAAATATTCTCCGTATCGATGGTGCTTTTCGCAATCATCGACATACTCGGTTCTATACCCGTGGTGATTCAGCTGAGAAATAAAGCGGGACATATACAATCGGAAAAAGCAACGATTGTGGCTATGATCTTGATGATTGTGTTTTTATTTTTCGGAGAATTATTATTGAATATTATTGGGCTCGATGTATCTTCATTTGCCATCGCTGGTTCCTTAGTAATATTTTTCATTGCACTCGAAATGGTCTTGGGCGTAAACTTTTTCAAAGAAGAAGCTCCCGAGTCCACATCCATAGTACCCCTCGCCTTTCCTATCATTGCAGGCGCAGGTACCATGACTACTTTGCTTTCCTTAAAATCAGAATACGAAACCCCGAACATCATCATCGGCATACTCATTAACATGATCTTCGTATACATCGTATTAAAAAACACCATTCGCATCGAAAAAATCCTGGGCAAAACCGGCTTGCAAATTTTACGCAAAGCCTTTGGGATAATATTGTTGGCGATTGCGATAAAACTATTCCGCCACAATACAGGACTTTGATAGTATGCTATCCCGATAGCTGTCGGGATGCTAGTATGCTAATTTGCTAGTTGTAGTGGAGAGTGATAAGTGATTAGTGGGTTGCTTTCTATTTAGTATTGCCTAAATTGATAATTTCTATTTTCTTTCCTCTGCGCCCCTGCGATACCTCTGCGTCCCTGCGACATCTCTGCGACACCCCTGCGCCCCTGCGTCTTAATGTAACTAGAATTTTATACCACCCAATCGTCTCAATCCTTATCTTGCATATAAACTAAAAACCCCAAATCATTTAAAAAACACTCAAATGAAAAGAAGATTAATTTTACTTGCACTAACGGTAGCGGTATCGACTTTAGGTCTTAAGGCGCAGACTGCCGATGAAATTTTGGCGAAGTATTTTGAAAATACTGGCGGCATTAAAAAATGGGAAGCATTGAACGCTGTTTCTTTTAAAGCGAAAGTCAATCAGGGTGGAATGGAAATTCCATTGGAAATTATTCAATGCAAAGATGGTAGATCTTGCACAAAGATTTCTTTCCAAGGTAAAGAAATTAAACAAGGGGTGTACGATGGTACTACGCTTTGGTCGCACAACTTCATGAACATGAAAGCGGAGAAGAGCGATGCGGAAGCGACTGAAAATTACAAACGTAACATCGGCGAATTTCCTGATCCATTCTTAGGTTATAAGGCACGTGGATGGAAAGTGGAATACATGGGTAAAGAAACAGTGGATGGTGCTGAAACATTCAAAATTAAATTGACTAAAAATCCTGTGAAGGTCGATGGTGTGGAAACTGAAAATGTTGCGTACTATTTTTTCGATGTGGAAAGTTATGTTCCATTAATGCAAGAATCGGAAATCAAAGAAGGTCCAGCTAAAGGTCAAGTGCAACAAATTAAAATGAGCGATTATCAAGAAGTGGATGGATTGATGTTTCCATTCTCTATCTCTCAAGGCTTGAAGGGACAAGGCGGACAGCCTATCGTAATCAGTTCGGTTTCTGTAAATCCAACTGTTAACGATTCAGATTTTAAATATCCTGAAGAGAAATAATCGAAAGGAAATCGAAAATATTATTCGAGATAAATTCTAGTTAAACCGATAAAGAAATTTTTCGAGATAATATTTTTTCGAAGAGATACATCGGCATAAAAAAATAAAATCAATTTTAATTGATCATCATATGAAAAAAATATTTATATACCTTTTCTCTGTGGGCCTTTGTACGCAAGCCTTTGCGCAGAATGCGATGCAACAGGAGTCGGTGAAAAAGGGTAAGGAATTATTTGGCGATTTGAAGGCGCGACATATTGGTCCAGCAGTGATGAGTGGTCGTGTGACGGACATTGAAATGCATCCGACGAACGATCGCATTGTGTACATCGGTACTGCTGGTGGTGGTGTTTGGAAAAGCAATAATGGTGGGGCAACATTCAACTCCATCTTCGACGATTATTGTCAGTCGATTGGTGCGGTGGAGGTGGATCCGAGCGATCCCGACAAAACGGTTTGGGTAGGAACGGGTGAAGTCTGGACGCGTAACAGCGTGTCGGTGGGCGATGGTTTGTATCGCAGCAAAGACGGTGGTTCTACTTGGGAGAAAATGGGTTTGGAAACATCGGAACGAATTGCTGGAATACAAGTAAATCCTAAGAACTCCAACGAAGTGTATGTGGCCGTTTTGGGTCCGCTTTGGAGCGATTCGGAGAACAGGGGTTTGTACAAAACTACTGACGGCGGAAAAACTTGGACGAAGATTTTATATGTCGATGCTACCACTGGATGCAGCGATTTGCAAATTGATCCGCAGAATCCATCGGTGGTGTACGCATCCTTCTGGGAATTCCGCAGATCGCCATGGTCCTTCAATTCAGGCGGCGATAAAAGTGCCTTGTACAAATCGACCGACGCTGGAAAAACTTGGAACAAAATTCACAATGGATTTCCGAAAGGAAAGTTAGGTCGATTAGCGATTGCGATTGCGGCATCGAACAGTAAAATTTTATATACCGTTGTAGAGTCGGAACAAGACAAAGACAAAGGTTTGTATAGAAGTGACGATGCAGGTGCGAGTTGGAAACAGTTGAACAACGATTTCGGATTGGTGGTTCGACCATTTTATTTTTCACGCATTGTAGTTGATCCTAAAAATCCTGAAGTAGTAGTAAAAGCAGGGCTTTCGGGCTCTATCTCTCGCGATGGTGGTAAGACTTTTAAAAGCTTAGGGCCGATGCATGCGGATATTCATGATATAGAATTTGACATCAAAAATTCGGATCGTATGTATGCTGCGACCGATGGTGGTGTGTATCGTTCATGGGATGGTGGAACAACGATGGAGATCGTAGAGAATTTACCACTCTCACAATTTTATCATGTGAGTGTTGACGATAAAGAGGATTACAATGTATACGGAGGTTTGCAAGACAACGGATGTTGGTACGGACCTTCGCGTTCACCTGGTGGTATAGAAGCAAGAGATTGGAGAGTTGTAGGTGTGGGCGATGGTTATAGAGTATACAAACACGCTACGAAAAATTTAATTTATTCGGAAATGCAAGGTGCAGAAAATGTATGGCGTTACGATCCCGATAAAGATCAGGCGAAGACCATACAACCTTTGCAAATGAAGGGCGATCCAGATTTGCGTTTCAATTGGAATGCCTCTTTGGTGACGAGCCCAAACAAACCAGATCGCGTATACATCGGCAGTCAATTTGTACATCGTTCAGAAGATATGGGAGAAACTTGGACAAAGATATCGCCCGACTTAACAACAAACGATCCTAAGAAACAAAATCAAGAAAATTCAGGTGGCTTGTCGAAAGACAATTCAGGTGCAGAAAATCACTGTACCATTTTCACAATTGCAGAATCGCCAGTAGATGAAAATGTGATTTGGGCGGGAGCAGATGATGGGAATTTGCAATTGACCCGCAATGGAGGAAAATCTTGGACGAATGTAATTAAGAATGTACCGGGATTGCCAAAGAATACTTGGGTATATCATATCGAAGCAAGTGTATTTGGCGCAGGTAAAGCCTATGCAGTGTTTACGGGTTATACAACGGGCGATATGAATACCTATGTGTATAAGACAGAAGATTTTGGTTCGACTTGGAAGTCAATATCGACACCAGAAATTTATGGCTTTGCAAGAAACATTCAAGAAGATTTTGTGAATGAAAATTTATTGTTCTTAGGGACAGAATTTGGATTATACATTTCATTAAACGGTGGTGGAAACTGGTATAAATTTACCAACAACTTCCCAGCTGTGAATGTGCACTACATCGAGCTTCATAAAAAAACAAATGACTTAGTAGTGGCGACACATGGTAGAGGTGTTATCATTATTGACGACATCAGCATACTGCGTCAGTTGAATGAAGAGAATATGTCGAAGGATTTATTCTTCTTCAAAACAAAAGCTACGAGCATTGCGGAATCCAATGGATTCGGGGGTTCTAGCGGAGAGACCTCTTTTGTTGGAGATAATCCAAGTACTGCAGCGAAGATTGTATATCATTTAAACAAGAAACATATTCTTGGAAAAATGACATTAGAAATTCAAGATGCGAACGGAGTAAAAGTGGCCGATTTAGGTCCTGGAAAATCGAAAGGCATTAACATTGTGGAGTGGTATTACAATACCAAACCACCGAAAGTAGCATCGGGCAAAACCTTTGCATTCGGCGGATTCACATCGCCACGCGTACCAGCAGGAACCTATAAAGTAGTGATACAAAAAGGGAAGGAAACGTACACGAATGAGATATTGATTCAGTACGATCCGAAGTCCGACATTCCATTGGCCGATCGCAAATTGCAAGAGTCGACCACGAAAAAATTATACGACATGTCACAAGATTTAGCCTACACGGTTTACTGTTTAGATCAGTATGTGAAATTCGCGGATGAATTAAAGAGCACGAATGCCGATTTGAAAAAAGCATCGGCAAGCATGCAAACAGAATTGAATAAGTTAAAAGCGAAAATGGTGGTGACCACTGGCGATAATTACGTAGGAGCAGCGGAAAATCAATTACGAGAAGATTTATTGGAATTGTATTCGAAAATTGCACAAAGTTATCACCGTCCGAACAAGGCCGAGCTCGATAATTTAGAAGCCATTGAAAGCCGCTTCAACAGCAGCAAATCGGACTACCAAAAAGCAGTAGAAAAGCACGTAAACAAAGTAATGGCCATGGCCAGCAAAGAAGGCCTCAAAACCCCAGCTATTGTTAGCTTTGAAGAGTACTTAAAAATGCCATAATACGCAAAATTCAATTTTTGAATTCAGTTTAAATAGAAATGCAAAGCCCCGAAACCTTCGGGGCTTTTGTATTATAAATAAAATATAAGTTGAATAGAAATACTTAATTGACTTATTAAACTTTATTTTCTATAACTAATCTCACACGCATACCTAATCCTTCTTCAAATATTTTATACAAAGTAGATAATTGAATATCGCATTTGCCATTCTCTAATCTTGAGATATAACTTTTTTTAGTACCAATTTTTAACGCAAGCTCTTCTTGTGTCATATTAGCATATAACCTAGAATCTTTCAACAATTCCGATATCATAAAATACTGAGCCCTTTCTTCAAACATCTCACGTTTCTTAGAACCTGGCTTCCCATATTTAATATTTAAAAGTTCATCAAAGCTTTTAGCTTTTCTAATTATATCTTTCATAAAATTTAATACTATTTATTTCTGTATTCTTTTAATAAACTATATGCTAGTTCTAATTCTTTAATAGGTGTTTTCTGTGATTTTTTCTTTATACAATTAAAAAGTACTATAATATTATTTTTATCGAAGCACGAAAATATTCTATAAATATTTCCCTCATATTCAATCCTAATTTCATATAAGCCTTTGTAATTAGTTACTTGTTTTAAAAATTTCTTTGGTACAGAATCAAGTTGTCGAATCATATTTAGAACATACTCGATCTTCTCTTGAACTTTGGCAGGCTGTCCGACATAGAATTCAATAAAATAATTCTTATAAAATATTATCTCCCTCATAACAAATCCCCATCACTATTTAATAATTATTATTTACAAAGTTAACTTAAAAGTTAACTAATTCCAAAATAAAAAATTCAAAGCATATAGATATTAATTACCAAAAATAAGATAATAGAAAGCACTCATTAACCACTATCCACTAAAAACTAACACTAAAGTACTAGCACACTAGCATACTAGCATACTAATTTTTATATTTGCCAAAATATAAAAATCCTATGGGTCGCGCATTTGAAGCTAGAAAGCAATCGAAAATGAAACGTTGGGGTGCAATGGCGAAAGCCTTCACTCGTATTGGTAAAGATATTGTGATGGCGGTGAAAGCCGGTGGTCCGAATCCCGATACTAACTCGAAGTTAAGAGTGGTGATTCAGAACGCTAAAGGTGTGAACATGCCGAAGGATCGTATTGAGGCTGCAATTAAGCGTGCGGCCGACAAAGATACTTCATCGTACGAAGAGGTGGTATACGAGGGTTATGCTCCACACGGGGTGGCGATTCTAGTAGAAGCATCGACCGATAACATCAACAGAACAGTAGGTGCAGTTCGTTCGTATTTCACGAAAGGTGGTGGAAGTTTGGGAACATCGGGCATGTTGAATTTTATATTTGAACGCAAGGCTGTGTTCCGTATCAATGCAGAAGGATTGAACGTTGAAGATTTGGAATTGGAATTGATCGATTACGGTGCCGATGAAATTGAGTTGGACGAAAATGAAATCATCGTTTACACAGAGTTTGAAGATTTTGGAAAAATGCAAAAAGCATTGGAGGAAAAAGGCTTGAACGTAATCAGTTCTGACTTCGAGCGCTTCCCTTTAACCTACACCAAAGTAACGAAAGAACAAGAAGCTGAAATCCAAAAGATGATTGATAAAATGGAAGAGGATGATGATGTGAATACGGTTTATCATAACATGGAAGTGGAGTAATCCCGATAGTTATCGGGAGCAAATGAGGGTGGCGATGAACATGGTATCGGCTTTGTCGTTATAACCTTTGATGTATTCCATATTGCTGATTTTTAAGTTATGGGCTTGAGCGAGTTTTTCTACGACCACTTCGTTTTCTTTTGCAAAGACTGAACAGGTAATGTAAATCATCGGCTTGCCTTTCTTCAAAAATTGAATCGCATTATCGGCAATTGCGTACTGCAATTCTGAAAAATAATTTAGATTGTCGATGTCTACCTCTTGGATACGTTCTGGCGTACGTGACCAAGTGCCGGAACCGGTGCAAGGTGCATCGAGTATAATACCATCGAAAGTTTCAGGCTCAAAAGAATTGATTTCTGCCATCAAATCAATCACTCTTCTTTTATACTTGTCGATGCCTGCGCGTTTAAATCGCTCATCGAGATTTACTAAAATGGTGTCGCGAACATCGGAACACATCAAATAACAATTGGGCTCCAGCTCCTTTAATAACAAAGACTTTCCGCCACTTGCTGCACAACAATCCCACCAGTATTCGTTGACTTTTGGATGCATATAATTAATTACTTGTTGCGACGATTTATCTTGTACTTCAAATAAATATTCGGTCGACTCTTCCAATTTTGTTGCATTGTTTAATCGGAATGTGCGACCTTCTTTGCTGTATGAAATATTTTGTTCCGATAAAAATTTCTCCAATGCTGCATGTTTGTTTTCTATGGCACGTAAAAATAAATCGGGCTGAATAAAATGTGATTTTAAAAACGCATCGCGATCTATCTGCTCCGATATTTCTGCATACAATGGAAATACATCGTTCAAATTAAAATCGGCATACCGTTTAGAAATAAATGCAATACGCTCATCGAGTCCAAGTTCAAAGCCTTGCTCCCATTCGACTTTATGATGCAACATAAAATCTCGATCGAAATTTCCGCATAAGAACAATGCAACAAATAATCGCTCCCTTGGCGCATGTTCTTTCAATGCATCGCCCAATCGGAAATAGGAATACATTAAATTTTGTAGGAACTTACGGTCTCTAGAACCCATCTGTTTATTGGCTCTAAAGAACTCTTTCAAGAAACGCGATAAGGGATATTGATGCGTGTAATTTTCGAGGCATTCTAAAAACAAACGTACTCTATGCTCATGAATCATTGCAAACGAATTAAGCCTTCTTCTGAAAACAATAAAATATACAAAGCCTTATTTCTCCCCCAGTCGGCCTTCGTAGAATACTGATACCTCGTTCCCAAACCATCGTACTGATACGTACTTTTCAAAAAGGAATTGTCGTAGGCAGTCAAATAAAAAAACTGCTGGTCAAATGCTTTGAAAGATAATTCCGTTGGCTCTGTATAAAAACTACTTCTGTATTTTTGAACAAATTCATTCACCGATGAATCGTTGTAATCCACAAAATACGATGAAGTGGTATGCACTTTATATTTCAAAAATAATTTTGGGTCGATGGTTTGATAATCAATCCAAACGGGATGAACAATTAAGTTGATGCGGTAATTATCTTTCAAATCTTCTAAAAACTTAAACAACTTAATCGCATAGGCCTGATCGCCTGAAGGAATCACAATATAATTTTCCTTTGTCTTAGAAAGCTGCGCGATCACTGGCGCATACCCTTCCTTATTGCTTAAAATTTCTTTATGCGTAATCTTCTTATCGAGCGAATCCATTTGCTGCACAAAAGCTTTTGCATAACGCGTCTCCGCTAATAATCCCGATCGTAAAATTACATAATTGCTTGGCTTCAATTTATAAATGTATCGAGCCATTGCCTTCGCATGATCTTCCAAGGTATTGCCCGCAACGAGCACATCTTTTTGTTTCCAAGATTTATCGATAGCAGGAGAAAGTGCTGAAATAATTTTCGATTTTAGAAATGGATTGTGTTTGATCAACAAGGTAATTTCTGCAGGCGTTAATGCTGCAAAAATGTATTCAGCCTTTAATAAATCTGGATCACGTGCAATGGTTTTAAGTTCGTTGCTGTCCGACTTAGAATCGAAGACACGCACTTGAAAGGTATACCCTTTTTTACTCAAAGAATCCAAAGCAAGTTTGGCACCTCGGTAATAGTCGATCGCAAAATTTGCACGCGCGAATGCCGACTGTTCCAGCACTACATCGGCATTGATTTCCGATGCATTGAAAGGCAATATGAATGCAATGTTCCAGTCCTTATCTTTTGCATTTGCTTGGAGCAAAACAAAAAATAAAAGAATGGAACTTGCGATTCTTTTCAAAAAAAATTTCTTATTCCCACTCAATGGTAGCAGGTGGTTTTGAACTGATGTCATATACAACTCTGTTTACGCCTTTCACTTTGTTGATGATATCGTTTGAAATTTTCGCTAACAAGTCGTACGGTAAATGCGACCAATCGGCTGTCATCCCATCCAACGATTCCACCGCGCGTAATGCAATCACATGTTCGTAAGTACGCTCATCACCCATCACTCCTACCGATTGTACCGGTAAGAAAATTGCGCCCGCTTGCCATACCTTATCGTACCATCCGGAGTTCTTCAAATTCTCAATGTAAATTGCATCGGCTTCTTGTAAGATAGCAATTTTTTCTGGAGTAATTTCACCTAAAATTCTGATTGCCAATCCAGGTCCAGGGAATGGATGTCTATTTAATATTTTTGGGTCGATGCCTAAGCTCGCACCAACTCTTCTCACTTCGTCTTTAAACAAGGTATTCAATGGCTCCACCACTTTCAACTTCATATAGTCGGGCAATCCGCCTACGTTATGATGCGATTTAATGGTAGCCGATGGACCTTTCACCGATACCGATTCAATCACATCGGGATAAATGGTTCCTTGTCCCAACCACTTTGCATTTTCAACCTGATGTGATGCTTCATCGAACACATCGACAAAAACTTTTCCAATGGCTTTACGCTTTTGCTCTGGATCGCTCAGTCCTTTTAATGCCGTATAAAATAAATCTTTCGCATCCACCCCTTTCACGTTCAATCCCATATGCTGATACGATTCCAATACTTCTTCAAATTCATTTTTGCGCAACAATCCATTATCAACAAAAATGCAATGAAGATTTTTGCCGATGGCTTTATGCAATAAGATGGCTGCTACGGATGAATCCACTCCGCCCGAAAGACCTAATATTACCTTGTCGTCGCCGATTTTTGTTTTCAATTCTTCGATCGTCGTTTCAATGAATGAATCTGGAGTCCAATCTTGTTTGCAATCGCAAATTCCAACTAAGAAATTATACAATAAATGTTTTCCATCGACCGAATGTGTTACTTCTGGATGGAATTGTATGCCGTAAATATTGCTGTCTTTAATTTGATAGGCTGCAACCTTTACCGAGTCGGTGCTCGCAATAATTTCAAAATTCGCAGGCACATCGGAAATCGTATCGCCATGACTCATCCACACTTGAGAGCCAGCACTAACAGCCGATAATAAATTGTTCGAATGGTTGATGAATTGCAAATTTGCTCTTCCGTATTCTCTGATTTTCGATGGCATCACATTGCCGCCCGATTTCTGCGCGATCAATTGTGCACCGTAGCAAACGCCCAATACTGGAGCGTGTTTAGCCAAAGACATAAAGTCGATGTCGGGAGCATTTTCCTCACGAACCGAATGCGGACTACCCGATAAGATGATACCTTTTACATCGGCAGTAATTTCAGGAACTTTGTTGTAAGGATGGATTTCGCAATAAACATTTAACTCTCTGACTCTGCGCGCGATAAGCTGTGTATATTGAGAGCCAAAATCGAAGATTATAATTTTTTCAGCCATGGGCAAAGATAAATTTATTCTCGATATCTTTCTGTGCTCACACCAAACTTATTTAAAAAATCTACGCCCTCATCGCTCGCCAGTCCTTTATATTCGGCATAAGAATGCAAATAAAAAACTTTTTTAACTCCCGATGAGAAGATCAATCGAGCACAACTCAAACAGGGCGAAAGCGTTGTATACAACGTACTTCCCTCCAATTGCGCACCGTTCTTCACAGCAAATAAAATCGCATTTTCTTCAGCATGCAAAGCCAAGGAACAAGAGCCTTTAGAATCGCGCGGACAGCCTTGCTCTGGCCATTCCTCATCGCAATTATGTGTACCCGAAGGCGGACCATTATATCCGATAGAGATGATGCGTGTATCTTTCACCAAGACCGCTCCAACTTGAGCCTTGATGCAATGTGAACGCTTCGCAAGATCTGATGCGAGGTTCATGAAGATGTGGTTGAAAGATGGTCTTGTGTTCATAGGTTCGTATGCTCGTGGGTTCTCCCGATAGCTATCGGGAGGTTCGTAGGTTTCCCGAATACTCGGGACTAAAGCGTGGGTTCGATTACTCCACGTTTTTCTATTTTCTATTTTCTATTTTCTTTTTACGTGATACACCGTTCTTAATTCTTAATTCCTAATTCTGAATTTCCAAGCGTACCCGACTACCATCGCATAACAAGGCAATAACAAAACATAGGCTTGCTGCGGGTTGTAACTGTCTGCTAGTCGGCCGTAAACCAATGGCAAAATAGCTCCTCCGGCAATGGCCATAATGAGCAATGAGGATCCCAGCTTGGTATATCGGCCTAAACCTTTAATTGCCATCGGCCAAATCGCTGGCCACATCAAGGAATTCGACAATCCCAATAATGCGATGCTTGCCACGGAATAATAACCCGATGTAACAATTGCCGATGCACTAAAAACAATCGATAGTATTCCCGAAATCAACAATGCTTTTTCTTGTTTAATGTATTTTGGAATGCTGATGATACCAAGGATATATCCGATTACCATTGCAACTAATGTGAATGATGTAAAATTTTTCGCTTGTGAAAGTTCAATGCCTTGATACACCCCATAATTAATAATCGTATCGCCAGCAATCACTTCCACACCAACGTATAGAAACAAAGTGATAACACCCCACATCAAATTCCCATACGCATAAATGGGCTTATCTTCTTTTGTTTCTGCCGATGTTTCCTCGTCCTGTTCAATGTTGGGTAAATTCATAAAATAGATGATCAATGAAAGAACAATGAGTACTGCGGTGATGATCAAATACGGTACAATAACGCGTTCCGCTAATGCATCGAGTTCCATCGCCTTGCTTGTGGAATCAAATGTTTTCAAGCGTTCCACGAGCTGATCGGCATCTTTCAACACAATGGCACCCAAAATGATGGGACTCAATACACCTGCAATTTTATTGCAAATACCCATGATGCTGATGCGTTTCGCTGCGCTTTCGAGCGGACCTAAAATCGTGACGTATGGATTCGAGGCAGTTTGTAAAATGGAAAGACCAGTGCCTAAAACAAAAAGGCCGGTTAAGAATAAAAAGTACGTGCGTGTGATGGCGGCTGGAATAAACAATGCCGCACCAATGGCCATTACAAAAAGTCCTAAGCTCATACCATTTTTAAATCCCGTTTTGTTAAGCACCCATGCACTGGGAATGGCCATCACAAAATAAGAAATGTAAAATGCGAAGGCTACGAGCAGCGATTCGAAATTGTTGAGTTCGCAAGCGATTTTTAAATAGGGAATTAAAATTCCATTGAGCCAAGTGACAAATCCGAAAATGAAAAACAAAATCGCAATTACCCCAAAGGCAAATCCATAGTTCTGATTTTTTGACATAACAGGTTTTAGAACGATAATAATACGTAATATATTTAAATTATGAATTTGTTTCCTCCATATTTTTTTGGCATTTTAGCGGGGTATGTATAAAATAATCTTAGGAGGAATTACAGCCGGACTGTTGATGACCATTATGACAGGTCCAGCATTTTTCTCGCTTATACGTACCAGCATACAAAAAGGATTTCTCTCCGGAGCCCTCTTTGCATTGGGAGTTTTCTTTGCCGATACCATATTTGTAGTGACTACATTTTTAGGTGCAAGCCTCATCTCTTTAGCAGAAGCCAATCAAAAAATCATTGCCATAGTTGGTGGCATTTTTTTAATTCTTATTGGCTATAGATATTTTACCAAAAGTCCCAAAATCGACATCGATGAAGAGTCGACCAACACCAATAAAAAACTAAAAAACACTGGATATTTTTTAAAAGGCTTGCTCATGAATCTATTGAATCCGGGCATGCTTTTTTACTGGATAGGATTGGTTTCGTATTTGGGTACGAATGCCGACTATACCAATGAAGACATTAAAGTCTTTATCTTTTGTTCGATGGTCACCGTACTCTCCACCGATTTAGCGAAAGCCTATTTCGCAAGCAAAGTACGACACTTATTCTCCGAAAAAGTTGTGCTTTGGATGAACCGCATTGTAGGCGCTGCCTTAATGATCTTTGCAATTGTTATGGTTGTAAAGGTTTTCTTTTTTTAATACGCGCGTTTGTTATTACCCTCCACATAATTAATAAAGGCATTATTCACTACCCTCATTCCACCCGGTGTTGGGAAATCTCCTGAGAAATACCAGTCGCCCAAATTCTCTGGACATGCGGTATGCAAATCTTCGAGGCTTTGATAGATCACTTCTACTTCTGCATGAATATCGTCTGGACGAACAATCTCTGCAATCTTTTTAGAAATTTCTTCTGCTGTAAATGGTTTGTAAATATCTTTTACGAAATTTCTGATTTCTTCTTTTGGCAAATGTTCTTGTGCTTTACATTTTTCGTAGGTCTCTTGTATCAAAGATTCCATGCCTTTGTCTTTCAACAATTCAATAGCAGCTGTAAAGGCAACAAACTCTCCCATCCTACTCATGTCAATTCCATAACAGTCGGGATAACGTATTTGTGGTGCCGATGATACGATGATAATTTTCTTAGGCCCTAATCTATCTAAAATGCGCAAGATGCTTTGTTTTAAAGTGGTTCCGCGAACAATAGAATCGTCTAAGACTACTAAATTATCGACGCCTTTTTTAATCACTCCATAGGTTGTATCGTACACATGCGCTACCATATCTTTACGATCTGCATCTTGTGTGATGAAGGTACGCAACTTCACATCTTTCAAAGTAATCTTCTCAACTCGCGGTGCCATCATCAATAATTTCTCTAACTTTTGATTGTCGAGTTCATGCTGATGATTCAGAATTTTTTCTTTCTGATATTGCTTGATGTATTTATGCACGCCTTCTACCATTCCATAAAACGCTACTTCTGCAGTGTTTGGAATATAAGAGAATACGGTGTTCTCTAAATCGTGATTTACCGAATCTAAAATCTTGTCGACTAATAATCGGCCCAATTGCTTACGCTCTCTATAGATCGATGCATCGTTCCCTCTTGAAAAATAAATGCGTTCAAAGGAACATGATTTTCTTTCCAAAGGTTCGCGGAACATTTGCATACTGGTATGACCATTTTTCTTAATGATCAATGCATGTCCGGGTTCAATCTCTTTTATGGATTCCAATGGAACATTGAATGCCGTTTGTATGGCTGGTCGTTCCGATGTTACCACTACCACTTCATCGTCTTCGTAATAATGAGCCGGACGGATTCCCGATGGATCGCGCATCACAAATGCATCGCCATGTCCAATCATTCCGCAAATGGTATAACCACCGTCCCAACTTTTTGCAGAACGTGTTAGTACATTGTTCACATCGAGATGCTCTGCAATCAATTTAGAAATCTCTACGTTCGAATGTCCTAATGATTTATAATAATCGAATAATTTCTGATTTTCGTCGTCTAAAAAATGTCCAATCTTTTCCAAAACCGTTACCGTATCGGCTTTCTCTTTCGGATGCTGACCCAATTCATACAATTGCTCCAACAACTCGTTCACATTGGTCATATTGAAATTACCCGCCACAATTAAGTTACGCGTAATCCAATTATTTTGTCTTAAAAAAGGATGACATTGTTCAATGCTGTTTCCACCAAAAGTACCGTAGCGTAAATGTCCCAATAACAATTCGGCCACATAAGGCGCATTGGCTTTCAACCATTCAGGATCCTGAAATTTTATTGGATCGTTGGCTTCTACTTCTATCAATCGATGATGTATGTGCTCAAAAATTTCGGGCACCGCATTTTTACTCGGCGATCGATGCCTCGAAATGTAGCGCTCACCAGGAGGCACATCCAATTTAATGGTAGCCACTCCCGCCCCGTCTTGTCCACGGTTCTGTTGTTTCGACATCAACAAATACAGTTTGTTGAGCCCATAAAGAGCCGTACCGTATTTTTCCTGATAAAAGTTGAGAGGTTTTTTGAGTCTGATAAGCGCGATACCGCACTCATGTTTGATAGAATCACTCATTGCTTGTTCACTAAGGCACAAAGATAGACATTATTTTTAGAATAAGCTTATCAAAAAGTTCGGGAAAACTCCAAAAATAATTAATGCAAACACCAATACATACACAACAATACGCTCTGTATTAAAGCCTTGCAGCGCTTCTCCCCTCGGTTCCCATTGTGCCGATGTGTCTTTCAAAAAAATCGACTTAGCGATGTTAAAATAATAGAACAGTGAAATCACCGTATTCAATGCTGCCGCAATCAATAAGATGAGTACCGATGTGTTAGCGCTTTGTATATAGTGTTCGAACGCAGCGGAGAACACATAAAACTTCGCGATGAAGCCCGCCAATGGCGGTAAGCCCACAAAGCTTCCCAATAAGATTACTACAAGGAAGGACATCGACCTATCGCTTTTGAAAAACCCTTGTAATGCTTCTAAATCGTAGATGGAATATTTTTCTTCTAAGATATGTAGCACCACAAAAATTGCAATGTTAGAAATAGCGTAAATACTTAAATAAAACCAAAGACTTTGTTCGGCAACCGTACTAAAAGAAGCGATGGCCATTAATAAATATCCGGTATGTGAAATGCTGGAGTAGGCAAAAATCCGCTTCAGATTTTTTTGTGATAGCGCACTTAAATTTCCTACGAATAAAGTGGCAATTGCAATGTACACTAAGAAATCTACCCAAGGGAAATTGGGCCAAATCAAGCGCATGTTTTGCCAATCGTGACTAAAACTCTTACTAAAATTTAATAGCAATGCAAAGCCTGCAATTTTGGGCAAGGTGCTAATAAGTGCAAGTACTTTGGGCTCCGCACCTTCGTACACATCGGGCACAAAATAATGCATAGGGAATGCAGAAATTTTATACAGCAATCCCGCGATGAAAAATACGATTGGCAATACGAGTCGGCCCGACTCTACTTTAGATAGCGTACTTAAAAAACTAGAATTCAATTGTAAGTCCCCACTGAACTGATAAATTCCACTAAGGCCCCATAACATTATGGCAGATGCCATAATGCCGTAAAGTATATATTTTACTGATGATTCGGCTCTTCTGTTGTTCCTAATAGAATAAGCGATATAGATATAAGATATTAAAGACAGGAATTCTACACCAATCACGTACATCAACAAATGATTGCTGAAAATCATAAAATTGCTCGCCATTAAAAATACTGGGAACAAATACAGGAGTTCGGGTTGTAATTTATTTCGTTTGAACAAATTGATGCAAACAATAAAACACAACATACAAGCGATACTTGCAATGATTGAAATATTGATGGCACTTTCGTGAAGCTTTAAAAAATTATTGAACAGCAATACATCGGCAGTAAAATTCAATTTTCGTTGAATACTAAAAAACAAACTCGAGAACAATGTTGCCATCACGATAAAAGGCAGCATAGATTTTCTACGAAGAAACACATCGACACAAAGCGATAGCAGGAAACCCAAGCAGAGCAAGAGTTCTGGGAGTATGGATCCTAGACTAGACTGTGTGGATTGTATGAGTTCGAGTACCTGCATGTTATGAAATGGATTTCAAATGATGGAGATAAGAATAGCCTTTTGAAAATATTTTTTGGATGTACGTATTGATGTCGGCATTACTTAAATCAAACAATACCGAAGGAAAAATTCCAATAAATAAAGTTATGATGCTAAGCAAAATTAAAACAAGGAATTCAGTTGAATTGATATCTGTTAATTCCATATTCCAACTCGCTAATTTGAATCGTTTTTCACCGAAGAACATACGTTGCAAAGTCCAAAGGAAATAAGCGGCACCGAGTAAAATTCCGAATGCAGAAAGTATGGCCATCCATTGAGGTACCATGGCATTTAATGCATACGATTTGAAAGCACCGAGTAGTGTGAAGACTTCGGCAATAAAGCCTGAAAAGCCCGGCAGTCCTAGGGATGCGAAGAAGGCGATTACAATAAACACGGTGTACTTGGGCATTTGTTGTGCAAGGCCTCTGAAGTTTGCAATCTCTCGATCGTGTACACGTGTGTAGAGTATGCCGACTAAATAAAACAACATCGAAGATAAAATTCCATGCGAGAACAATTGATAAATGGCACCGTTCATTCCTTCTGCTGTGAGCGATGCAAGTCCAATTAAAACGAAGCCCATATGAGATACGGACGAATAGGCAATGAGTCGTTTTAAATCGGCCGATGCCATTGCATTAAATGCACCGTATATAATTGATATCGTTCCGAGCAATGCAATCCAATATGAAAAATGTATCGCAGCATCGGGAAAAATTCCGTAGCAAATTCTGATGATGGCATAGGCACCTATTTTCAATAAAATTCCTGCAAGTATAATGGATACAGGCGTTGGTGCTTCAACGTGTGCATCGGGCAACCAAGTATGGAAAGGCACGATGGGAACCTTAATGGCAAAGCCAATAAACAATACGATGAAGGCAAGGTATCGGCTTGAATAACTGAAGATACTCGCATAATCGGAATACGGACCAAGGAAAGAATCGCGTGTATAATTTTGCGCATCCATCATGTATAAAATGTTGAAACTATGTGCCCCTGTTTGCGGATCGGCAACTGAGAAATACAATCCCAACATCACCAATAATATAAACACCGAACCAAATAAAGTGTACAGGAAAAATTTTATGGATGCATACTCTCTGTTTGCACCGCCCCACATACCGATGAGGAAATAGAGTGGCAAGAGCATGAGCTCATAAAAAATATAAAACAAAAAGAAATCGAGTGCGGCAAATACTCCGAGGATCGACATGTTCAATATTCCAAACAATATGAAATAGGATTTAATATTGTTTTGAATTTCAAAAGATGAAATGGCCGCAACAAAAAGTACGATACTACTCAATAAGAGCATCGCTATAGAAATCCCATCGATACCCACATGGTAATCGATATCGAGTTTCCCAATACTTCCCAAATCCAAATCGATCCAATTTATTTTTTCGATAAATTGAAATCCCGCATCGGGCACAAACTGCATGCATAAAATTGCAGCAAGAACCATTTGAATGCTGGTCACAGCGAGATTCAAATACTTCATGCTTTGCTCGTATTTCTTAGGCAAAAGCATAATGATTATGCTTGCTAAGAGTGGTAAAAAAATCAGGATCGAAATATTTCCCATCAATTATGATTTAATAATCCAAATGATAATAACTAAAACTAAAATCGAAATTGCATAATACGATTGCGTTTTTCCGGTTTGAAAAGCCCGAATAAAATCGCCCAATCGTTTCATTAGCAATGCCGAGTAATTGACCGCTGCATCAACAACATATCGGTCTATAAATTCCATGAATTTTGAAATTTGTATTCCGAACGATGCACTTAAATTCACCAATCCATCAACAATATATTTATCGACAAAGCTCGAAAGCCTTGCTACAGCTAGTGTTAGCGGCACAATACTTTTTTGAATTGCTACATCGACATACAATTCTTTTGCCGATGTGTTAGCGATAAATCCAGTCCATTGCTTGTTGTTTTTGTAAAAATACCAGACCCAAATTATGGCTAGCATTAATACTGCAACAATGAGATAAGGTAATGCATGAATAATTTTATAATCGTGTGCCGTTTGTGCCGATGTATTGCTAATCGTTAAGATGGATAATGGCATTAACAGCAGCAATGTGATTTTATAAATTCTTGGTTCTGCTTGTAGCTCGCTTGTACTGCTGTTTCGATTGCGTAAGAACAAGTACCAAAACATTCTTGCGACGTATAGTGCGGTTAATGCCACGCTTGCGATGTTGAGGTAGGCTGCAAATAAAAGCCAATTGTTGTTTCTACTAATGGACCAATCCAATACATGTGCTATGATGGTATCTTTGGAATAAAATCCACTGAAAAATGGAATGCCTATTAACGAAGCTGCGGCTAAAGTAAATGCGATAAAGGTTATGGGTAGTTGTTTGCGCAGAGCTTGAGCATTGCGAATGTCTTGCGAATGCATGGTATGAATAATCACACCCGCTGCGAGGAATAAACTTGCTTTGTAAAATGCATGTGCATACAAATGGTTAAAGGCTGCGCCTTCATTGGCTGCGCCAATGCCGCTCAACATATAGCCCAATTGTGAGATGGTGGAGTATGCTAAAATCTTTTTAAGGTCGTATTGTTTTAGTGCAACAAATGCGGCCATGAAGGACGTGAATGCTGCAAGTACGATGATGAAATTATGAACATCGATACTCAATAAAAAATGCAAACGGATGAGTAAATAAATTCCAGCGATGACCATGGTTGCTGCGTGGATTAATGCAGAGATAGGCGTTGGTCCTTCCATAGCATCGGGCAACCAGATGTGTAATGGGAATTGTGCCGACTTTGCAATGACAGCGATGAGGAAGCAGAATCCAGAAATGTTTAAGAGATTTTGTTTCTCGATGCTTAAGTTTTTAAATACTTCGAACTGATATTCTTTTAACAATTGGTAGTCGAAGGTATTGTACACACTCAATAAAATCATGAGTCCTGCAAGGAATCCGATATCGCCGATGCGGTTTACGATAAATGCATTTTTATTGGCAAGCACTGCCGATTGTTTTTGCGTCCAGAATCCTATGAGTAAATACGAACAAAATCCAACCAACTCCCAAGCGATGTATGTAATAAATAAATTACTACTTAAAACCAAGGTCACCATGGCGAATACAAAGAGTTGTATGTAAGCAAAAAACCTCGCATACTTTTCTTCTTTACGCATGTATTCAATAGAGTAAAGCATCACCATACTTGCAATGAAAGAAATCATGGCAATCATTTGTATGCTAATGGCATCAACACTAAAGCTGGCTTGAATGCTTAAGCTTTCAAAATGTATCCAGTTGAAATAAATGCTCTGTTTCGCTTCTACATCGACATAGATCCAAGTCAAAATAGAAATCAGCAATAAGGAAGCTGTTGGAAGAAAACTTAAAAGATGTAAGATTTTTTTTGAGCGTATAAAAAAGCTCGGGATAAAAAACAGCAATGCCATAAGTAGCACTATGAGGTAGCTGTTTAATACATTCGAACTGTTTGCAAAAAATTCCAACATCTTAATTTTTTAATTTATTTATCTTATCGGGATTAATGGTATTTAAATATTTGTATGCTTTCACGATGATGGCCAAGGCAAGAGCGACAGAGACTGCCGACAAAACCATGGCGAATAAACTGGTGATTTGTCCTTCGTTTTTATTGTGCACATAATCTTGAATGGCAAAATTTATTAATGCCGCATTTACCATGAGCTCCACTCCCACCAAAATCAAAATGAGATTTTTACGAGTGATGGCAGCATACAAACCGATGCAGAACAAGGCAGCCGCGAACAATTGTATCCATTGAATTTCATTAATCGCCATGCGCAGTAGCCCCCTTTCTATTGATTATGGAAACGCCCATCAATGCCACCAACAAAACTAGCGACACCAATTCAAAAGCCAAGGTATACTTACTAAACAATGCGATACCGATGGACTTGATATCTCTTATATGTGCTTCATTATTGATTTTGCTCAGTGGATGTTGAAGTATATCCATCGACATAAAAACAAACAATGCCAAACATGCGATGGCTGTAAAAATTTTCGTATAACTTAATGCTGTATTTTTTTGTTCCGATGTTTGAACGCTATCGGAAAGAAATTCTCGATTGGAAAGCATGATGGCGAAGACCATGACCACGATAATTCCACCGATGTAAATCATCAGATGTGAGATGGCTAAAAATTCCGCTGCACAAAAAACGAGGATGGCCGATACGCAGAAAAATGTTGCGAACATGGCGAAGACTGCGCGCACTAAGACTCCTGTGCTTACCGCATAAATGCCTGCTAAAATTCCGAGCGCCAAAAACACAAATAAGACGATGCTAAGCATTGCTAGAACCCTCCTCTTTATTTGCTTGTGCAGCTTTAAGCGCTGCCTCTTTCGCAGCCTTTTTCTCTGCTTCTACCTTCGCTAATTTTTGTCGACTTATTTCCGCTTCCTCTTCCGTCATCGTAGAAAAATGATAGTTCATCGCTTCCACATTATTCAAAGTCACATCGTATTCATCCGTCATAATGATGCATTCCGTTGGACAAACAATGGTACACAAACCACAGAACATACACTTGGCCATATCGATGTCGAACTTCGCAGCATACAAACGTTTCGTAGTACCATCGGAAGTTTTACCAATCTCTTCAGTAGCCTTTATAGATATTATGTCGATGCAATCCACCGGGCAAATTTTTGCGCATAAATCGCAGACAATACAATCGTCGATTTCTACGTGCAATTGATTTCTAGAATTATCGGGCAAGGGTAATTTCACATGCGGATAGCGCAAGGTGCTGGTGGTATCGTTACGTTCCTCAAAATAATTTTTATCCTGGATAGAAGTTTTGATAGACTTCGATCTCCTGAACAAATGTTTTAGAGTGAGCGTTAAGCCTTTCCAAAGCGAACCATATGTTGTGTTTTTTGCCAATGCTTATAAGATATAAAGTTTCCAAATTGCCGATGCGAACAAACATGCAAAGGAAATTGGGATTAATATTTTCCAACAAAAATTCATGAGTTGATCCACTCTAAAACGAGGGAGCGTCCATCGTATCCACATTTGTGCGATTACCAGCATCAATGTTTTTGCAACAATCCAGAACACACCCCAAAAAGTACCATTGGTATATTCGGCCAATGCAAATGTGCCGATGTTAGGGAATGGCGAATTCCATGCACCAAGGAATATAATGACAAGGACCATAGAGGTTAAAAACATCATGGCATATTCGGCAAGGAACAAAGCACCAAATTTAAATCCCGAAAATTCGGTATGAAAGCCTGCTACCAATTCCGACTCTGCTTCTGGAATATCGAAAGGAGCACGATTCGATTCGGCCAATGAAGCGATGAAATAGATAAGCGCAGCTAGGATCAAATGCGGAGCTTGGAAAATTCCCCAAGAGAAAATTCCGCCTATGTCATTCACTTTCCAGAATCCCAAGAAGTACACATCGGCCTTCGCATAAATCCCTTGCTCATACGCAATCTCTTGCAAGTTGAGGCTTTGATACAACATAACACCCGCGAGGATGCTAACGCCAGCAGGTATTTCGTATGCAATGATTTGTGCGATGGAACGGATGGAGCCGAGGATGGAATATTTATTGTTCGAAGCCCAACCAGCCATGAGAATGCCCACGACTTCAATGGACACGATGGCCATGAAGTAAAACACACCTAGATTGATGTTGGAGCTGATGTAGTTCGGTGAAAATGGCAGCACAGCGAAGCCCATGAAAACTGATGCGAAGACTAGAATTGGTGCTAGGAAGAACAAAGACTTATCGGCTTTCGTAGGCACGATGTCTTCTTTCTGCAGCATCTTTAGGATATCGGCAAAAGTTTGGAGGAGTCCGAATTTTCCGGTTTCAACGGGACCAACGCGGTCTTGTATGAGTGCAGATACTTTACGCTCAGCCCATACACCCAAGAGAGCGTATACAGCCGTAAAGGCCAATAAGGAAATGCTAATGAGGTAAAATATCATGCTTTTGCTATTCAAAAGTATAAAAAAATAACAAGAGTACTGATACTAAGTTTTAAACAGAATGGAATATATTCTTAGCTTTTAGGCCCAGATGTTTTTTAGTTCCAAATGAATTTTTTCTTTGAAAAATATTTTAGTGCTTTTCTCGAAGGAACTAGTAAAATCGGATACGTAGAAATGATGCTCTTGTGTTTTTTTGTTGCTTAATAATTTTTTCTTGCTAAGTACTTTTTGAACATATTGTGCTACAATTTCTGCTGAATCGAGGATAGCAATATCGCGCTTGTAAAATTCTAATATTTCCTTCTTTATCAAAGGGTAGTGAGTACACGCTAAAACCAAGGAATCAATGTGTTTCAATTTAGGTTTATCGAGGTACGAATTGATAATCGTTCTTGAGATGGTATTGTTGAAGAAACCTTCTTCAATCATTGGAGCAAGCAATGGTGTAGCGAGTGAAGCCACGTTCAAGGCTTCGTTTTTTTCTTTTATTTTTTTAGCGTAAACGTTGGATTTGATTGTTGCCTTAGTGCCAATGACTCCAATGTTTTTTAGTTTTTTATGCGATAGAATATAATCGACTGTAGGATCAATTACATTGATTACAGGAATTTTGCGACCTACAACATCGTTTAAATCTTTATAACCTAATGATGATGCGGTGTTGCAAGCTATTACAATCGCTTTGCAATTTTGTTCCGCTAGAAACTGACCGATTTTAATGGAGTAATACTTTATGGCTTCGGGCGACTTATCGCCATAAGGCATGTGGGCAGTATCTCCAAAATAAATGATTTGCTCTTTAGGTAATAAGGAGTTGATAGCATTGGCAACGGTTAATCCGCCGATTCCAGAATCGAAAATGCCAATGGGTTGTGATGCTTTTGTAGAGGCCATAAATAAAAAAGGTCGCAATTGAATTGCGACTTAAATATATAAATAATCTCTTAATATTATTTCTTTGGTGTAGCACCTGGAGCAGGACTAGCAGAAACCGTGATGTTCAATTTCTTTTTTACTTGATCCATTAAATCATCGCTTGGTTGAGCATAGATAACTCCACCTGCGCTTGTATCAAACACATAAGCGTATCCTTTTTCTTTTGCTAATTCAACGATTGCATCTTCTGCTTTCTTTAAAATTGGAGAATACAATTCATCTTTCTTTTTAGAAACCGATTCTTGAGCCGTTTGTTGGAACTCTTGAATTCTTTGCTCTAAATCTGTAATCTCTTTTATTTTAGCATCCTTAATTGGATCGGCCATAGATGCTTGTTGCGACTGGTATGCTTGAACTTTCGTTTGATACTCATTCGTCATTGTTTTCAATTGATTCTCTAAAGTAGTCGCAAAATCTTGCAATTTCTTATCTGCTTCTTTCACTTCTGGCATTGCCGATAATAATTCAGCCGAATTAACGTGTCCAAATTTCGCCGTCTGAGCCTTTGCACCTACTGTAGTTAATAGCGCAATACTTAATAATAATGTAATCCTGTTTAACTTATTCATCTCTTAAAATTTCCGCCAATATAATATTATTTTTTCTTTGGAGCGGGTTTTGTTGATTTTTCATCGGTTTTTGCATTTTCTCCTGAATAATCACCCGGTTTATACCCCAATTCCTTAATGATGTCGTTGCTTTTGTCCAATTTACTGCTGGTATACAACATCGTAGCATCGCCCGATTTATCGAAAATTACACCATAAGAATACTGATCGGCATATTTATTAATCGCCTCAAAAACTCTATCCTGTATGGGTTTAATTAACTCCTCACGTCTTTTATACAAATCGCCCTGATATCCAAATTTCAATTTTTGGTATTCTTTTACCGCTTTCTCTTTGTCGACAATCTCTTGCTCACGCTTTGCACGCATCTCATCAGAAAGTAATACTTGCTCAGCTTGGTACGACTTATACATTTTTTCGATCTCCGCATATTTTGCATCGATTTCCTTCTGCCATTCTAAAGACAAATCGTCTAATTGTGTTTGTGCCGATTTGTATTCAGGAATATGCTTTAATATATATTCTGTATCAACAAAACAGAATTTCGTTTGAGCATTTGCTACAAATGCCGAAACTACTAATAAACAAGTGATGATTATTTTTTTCATACGTATATAAGATAGTATTAAGTATAAAGTATTAAGTATTAAGAACGAGCAAATCCCTCCTCTATTGCACCCACGAACCTACGAGCATACGAACTAAAACTGCTGCCCAATCGAGAAGTGAAACTGTCCCCCACTTGCACCCGGATTCCCAGGTATCTCGTCGAAACCGTAGCCATAATCCAAACCTAACAATCCAAAGATTGGTAAGAAAATTCTCACACCTGTACCTATTGAACGCTTCATGTTATTGTATGGATTGAAACTTCTGAATCGGTCGTAAGTATTACCCGCTTCTGCAAATACGAGTGCAAAAATGGTGGCCGACTGATTCATAGTAACAGGATGGCGCAATTCTAAGGTAAACTTATTATAGATTGGCGCACCTATATTCGTAAAATTCTCATTCGGCACAATAGAATTATTTTGATAACCTCTTAGGCCGATGATTTCAGATCCACGCAAGAAGTCAAAACCTGCCAATCCATCACCACCTAATTTGAATCGCTCGAACGGTGAAATACCAATGTCGCGATTATAATATCCTAAAAATCCAAAACTTGCCTTAGTATTCACTACTAAATCGCCCACAATTCTATTGAAGAAGGATGCATCAAACTTCCATTTATGATACTCAATAAATTTATATCTAACCTCATCACTTGCAGTTTTATAATCGACATTATTCAACAATGAAAATGGTGGCGTAAATTGAATGCTCAAGGAAATATTAGAACCCGAACGCGGATAAATAGGTTGATCTACTGAGTTTCTCGACAATACATTCGTAAATGAAATGTTATGCGATCTACCATTGTCAAAAATAAATCCGGTACCGTAATTCGTTAAATTATATTGCTGATACGACAATGAATTGTTCAACAAGAAATAATCGTCGGGACGTTTTAAACGTTTACCCAAACTTACCGACACCCCATTGATTTCAATTGCCGTTCTTCCACGTTCTCCTCTTCGAATACCGTTCGACTGTGTTGTTCTGAAGAAGGATACAGAGAAGAAATTTGGCTTCTTCCCACCCAACCAAGGTTCTGAGAAGGATAAACTGTAGGACTGGAAAAATAATCCGTTCGTTTGTGCACGTATCGATAATCGTTGTCCATCACCTGTTGGCAAAGGATCAAATTTACCCTTGATTAAATTTGTCATCGACAAATTCGTAAGTGATAATCCGAGCGTACCTACCGCTCTACCTCCACCAAATCCACCCGATAATTCTATCTGATCCGAAGGACGTTCAATTACCGTATACTCAATATCTACCGTTCCTTTCACAGGATCTGGCTTAGGTTGCACTCCAATTTTTTCAGGATCAAAATATCCCAATTGCGAAAGCTCTCTGTTGGTACGAATAATTTCTGAACGCGAGAATTTTTGTCCGGGTTTCGTACGAATCTCTCTTAAAATTACTTTATCATTTGTCTTCTCGTTTCCACGCACCGTAATCTTATCGATGGTCGCTTGTGGACCTTCACGCATAATTAAATCTAAGTCGATGGTATCGTTATACACTTGCTTCTCTACTTGATCGATATTGAAAAATAAATATCCATCGTCTAAGTATAAAGAGGCAATGTCTCTACCATTTTGGTTCATCTCCAAGCGAGTTTGTAATACGCGTTTGTTGTATACATCGCCTTTCTTAATTCCTAAAATACTATTCAATGTTTCGGTCGAATATTTAGTATTTCCTATAAAGTTGATGTTACCGAAAAAGTATTTTGGACCTTCATAAATTTCTAGATCAATACGCAATAATTTTTTATTGATATCGTAAACAGAATCGCGTAAAATTTTAGCATCTCTATATCCTAATTCATTATACTTTTCAATGATTGCAAGTTTGTCTTCTTGATATAATTTCTCTTGGTATTTTGATGAGGTGAAAATCTTATATGCTGCTCTCTCCTTGGTTTCCTTCATCAGCTTTTTGATTTTCTTATCCGATAATTCATTGTTTCCAACGATATTGATCTTACCAATTTTAATGCGTTCGTTTCTGTCGATTTTGATTTTTAACAGCACAGAATTAGAAAGAATAGAATCGGGACTTTGAGAAATCTCTACATCGGCATTCAAATACCCTTTCTCTGCATAGTACTTTTTAATAGAGTTCGTGGTATTATTCAACAAATTATCGTTCACCACTTTCCCAGAAGTCAATTTTATTTTTTCACGAATTTCATCGGCTTCGGATTTTTTAATTCCAGAGAAACTAAATCTCGAAAGTCTAGCGCGCTCTTTCAATACGATATCGAAAAATATAAGCTCACCATCGATCTTCGTAATATTTATTTGAATATCATCGAACAATCCTTGCACCCATAATTTCTTAATTGCTCCCGCAATTTTATCGCCTGGCACTTGAATCTTATCGCCAACTTCTAAACCTGTAAGCTTCACTAATGCGTAGTTATCGAGGAAACGGATTCCCGAAACAGTGATTCCTCCAATTTCGTATTCTTTGGGTCTATTATAATCGAGTACAATATCCAATTCATCCTCATTCCCAATGGTAATTTGAGCCTTGGATGTTTGAATGAAAATTAAAAGTAATGTTATTAATAATAAGGATTTTTTCATTGTGTGTTTAGGCCGTTACTTGTTCACTTGTTTTACCAAACCTGCGCTCTCTACTTTGGTAGTCGACGATGGCTTCGTATAAATCTTCTTTCCTGAAATCGGGCCAAAGTTTATCGGTGAAATATAATTCTGAATAGGCAATTTGCCATAATAAAAAGTTACTAATCCTATGTTCACCACTGGTGCGGATTAATAGTTCGGGATCTGGAATTCCTTTGGTTGTTAGATGTGCATCGAACACTGCATCGTCAATTGCATCGAGCGATAACTCATTTGTTGAAACTTTTGCTGCAATCAATTTCACTGCATTCAAAATTTCCCATTTGCTTGAGTAACTCAATGCCAAATGCAAAGTCATTCGCTTGTTGTTTTTGGTTTTTTCAATGGCTTCCATCAGTTCGGCATGACAACTTTTTGGAAGCTGTTCTAAGTTCCCGATGGCATTCAATTGAATATCGTTTTCCATCAATGTTTTGGTTTCCTTGTTGATGGTAGAAACCAATAATTCCATCAATGCATTCACTTCAAACTTGGGTCTATTCCAATTTTCTGTTGAAAAAGCATACAAAGTCAAATGTTTTACACCCAACTCTGCTGCTGCTTCTACCGTGTCGCGCACTGCTTTCACTCCACTCTGATGTCCAAATACGCGTAATTTACCCTTGCCTTTTGCCCATCTGCCATTCCCATCCATAATGATAGCAATATGCTGTGGTAACAAGTTTAAATTAATGGTTGACTTCGCACTCATCTATACTTTTTGTATTTAAAAATTTTAAAATCTGGGCACTTTATCGGTGTTAAAGTATACGATAAAGTAATTCCCGTAAACATATAAAAATCTCTTCGAGTATCATCGCCTCGCATTGTAAAAGTTTCGCCACTTGAGATACCATTGTTGATTTCTCCGGATCGATCCGATAAATCAGACGCTAATTGTCCGTTATAGGTTGCAAGCAATGCCTTATCTACATACACCCCACTCACATCGTCGAGATAATCGGTAAAGGTATTTCTATAACCCAACTCTAGGCCGATGTTGAAGTTATTGGCAAAATTGTACTTAATTCCAAAACCAAATGGTATGGCCAATGCGAGATTCGAATATTTCTCATCTGAATTCAAAGGTGTTCCTTGTCCTTCGGTTCCTAATTCTCTTAAATTGACAGTGTTCCCTTGGAAATCGGTCTTGGGTTCAAACATAAATCCTGCAATTCCCACAAAAGCATAAGGTGAAATTTTATGCTTTCCAGTTCCTGGAGCGAATGGCCAAAAATAATGCTCGTAAGTGAAGGCCAATTCCGTGATGTTCGAGCGGAAGCTCAGATTTCTTTGTTTATTATAAGGAATATCTGAATTTGCATCGTCAGCTGCTACTGCCGACTGTAGAATGCTAAGATTGAATCCACTAAAAGGAGTGAATCCGTATCGAATATTAAAACCTATACCCGGCCTATTGAATGCCAATGGATTATCGGGATTCAAATCACCCATATAGCCCATCATGCCAAGCTTAGTTCCAAACTCCCATTCTTGGGCTTTTGAAAGCAAGGGCAATAGCAATAATAGAAGTATGAATGATTTTTTTTGGATCATTATTAAAAATAAAGGGCTAAAATAGTGAATTAGATTAATTTCTTGTGTCTAATCCCCACATTAACTTGTTTCTTAACGTCCCTAAATAATTTTCATTACTTAATCGGATCAAATTAATTTGAAAGGATTCTTTGCGAACAGCTATTTGAGTGCTGGTATGCAGGGTTTCTGTTCTTGAATCTAAAGTGGCCAAATAATAAGAACTTCTACCTTCCACTTCGAATGTAATCACTTGATTGTCTGAAAGTACAATTGGACGTACGTTTAGATTATGTGGCGATATTGGTGTGATTACAAAATTTTCTGAGTTTGGAAAAATAATAGGACCTCCGCAACTAAGCGAGTATCCTGTAGAGCCTGTTGGTGTTGATACAATGAGACCATCGGCCCAATATGAATTTAAAAATTCACCATTCAAATAGGTATGGATAATAAGCATGGACGATGTATCCTTTTTATGAATGGTAACATCGTTCAATCCATAATTCGCTCCTGCAAATAATTCCATATCGGACTCCAATCGAATTAAGGATCTTTTATCAATTGTATAATGTCCTTTCAATAAACTATCCACCGCAGTCTTTACTTCCTGCTTTGCTATACTCGCCAAAAATCCTAGTCGGCCCATATTAATCCCAATCACCGGAATCCCCGAATCTCTTACGAGTGTAACGGTATCCAATAGGGTACCATCGCCCCCAACACTAATCAAATAATTTACCCCAAGCAATTCATCGTGACTGCTGAAGATGCCTATTTTGGGATCTAATTTTACACGTGGGCTTAGGAATGCATGAAATGCCGAGTAGATAATGAGCTCTACATCGTTCTGAAGTAGGGTATCAATCAATTCTTGTGCATAGCTGCTGGCAGAATCATTGAACTTGCGACCGTAGATTGCAATTTTCATTACATTAAATATTTAGATACCTCATAAAGGCATCGAACCTTTCCTTAGTATCGTCGTTTTTATTATTGTTTCTGTATAAAGAATATACTTGATAATTGAAGCGTTGGAATGTTTGTATGATACCACCCACATCTTCTTTATCAATTTTCAAAGTTACTTTCATACGTGTTGAATCTCTGTTGGAATGAATGTAGGAACTCAATACATGAGCATCGTTCGACTCTACAATTCTTGCAATCTCTGAAAGCAGGTAATTGCGTGTATCTATTTCGAGTACCAATACTGCACCCGGATTATCAGAAGCGGTGATGGTAGAAAAATATTCGATTAAGGTGTTGATGGAAATCAATCCCAGATAATTGTCTTTTTCATCGAGCACAGGTACTACGGATAATTTCATTTCCGACATCAAGCGCATCACATCGTACATATGTTGCCATTCGTAAACGTAGGGTTTATGTAAGTTCAATGCCAAAGAGCCAATAGGTTCTGAGGGATCGTCCATTTCAATGAGTTGATCTTCTGTGATTAATCCAAGAAATTGTGTGTTGTTGACAATGGGCAAATGAGAAATTTTAAAATCTTCCATAAGACCCAAAGCCTTATCCCCACTATCGGAAGTCTTTAATGGAGGTATTAAATCGTTGATAAGATCTGCACTTAACAAAATCTATTGATGATATACTTTTTGTAAAAATTTATCTAAAATAACATTGAACTCTTCCGGACGCTCCATCATGGCTGCATGTCCGCATTGATCAATGAATGTTAATTCTGAATTAGGCAATAACTGATTGAATTCCTCACCTACTTCTGGCGGAGTGATGGTGTCTTGCTTTCCCCAAATTAAAGAAACTGGAATCGTAATTTTCGGGATTTCTTTTCTAAGATTATGACGCATCGCCGATTTAGCCATGGACAAAATTCTAAGAATTTTATTTCGGTTGTTAACGATTTCGTACACCTCGTCTACCAATTCTTTCGAAGCAGTTTTAGGATCGTAAAAAGTATATTCAACACGTTCTTTGATGTAGTTATAATCTTCTCTTTTTGGATAGGTTCCACCCATACCCTCTTCGTATAGGCCGGAGCTTCCGGTTAACATCATCGAATGAACTTTCTCTGGATGAGCCAAAGTATATACCAATCCCACGTGTCCGCCTAAAGAATTTCCAAGTAAAGTTACTTGATCGTAACCTTTGTATTCAACAAATTTATGAATGAATTTTGCTAGAGCTTCTACATTAGCTCCCAACAAAGGCAGGTCGTAAATAGGCATCAATGGAATTACAACTTTATAGTTTGGAGAAAACTTTTTAAGCACGAACTCCCAATTGCTGAGTGCGCCAAATAAACCGTGTAAAAGCAGAAGCACTTTACCTTCTCCTTCCTCTACAAAGCTGAAACCGTTTTCTTTCTTTACTGATAAAACCATTTTTTGATGCTTATTTCTGCTAAAATATAAATTTTCGTATGCAGAATATTAATTAATTGATGATAAAAGTAATTTTTTTTCAACAATTCCTGTGATTTATTGCTAAGTGACTGAAAAATAGGCAAACCAATTACGTAAGATTTGTGGACCACTAGGGCTCAATACCGATTCTGGATGATACTGCACAGCCCAAATGGGAAGTTCCCGATGCGCAATTGACATGATTTCCTCATCTTCGGTTTTGGCAGTACATTCCAAGTCCGAAGGCAAATTTTGAAGCACCAGTGAGTGGTAACGCATCATGCTGCAAGGCGCTTCTACATCGGCATACATCGGATGATTTTCAAAAAAGATGGTCGAAGTTTTGCCATGCATAGGCCTCATTGCGTGAACTAGCTGGGCACCAAAAAATTCACCAATCGCTTGCTGCCCAAGGCAGACACCAAAAATTGGAATTTTATTGTGAAAGTATCGTATGAAATCCATCAAGAATCCCGATTCTGCAGGCTTTCCAGGTCCGGGCGATAAAATCAAACCCGATGGTTTCCAAGTAATAAGTTCGCCCAAATGCGTTTGATCGTTCCGAACAACTTTACATTCCACATCCATTTGTTCCACCAAATCCAGTAGATTGTATGTGAATGAGTCGTAGTTGTCTATTAGAACAATCATTGCATTTTATTTATTCAACACTTGCTTCACCATCTCAGCAATCGATTTACCGTCCGACTTGCCCGATAATTGTTTGTTTGCTGCACCAATAACTTTTCCCATTTCTTTAGGATCGCTTACACCCAATTCTGTTACAATTGATTCAATTGCTGCACGCAATTCCTCGGCCGACAATTGTTTCGGAAGAAATTCTTCCATAACAGCAACTTCTTCTTCTTCAATTTTTGCTAAGTCTTCTCGATTTTGAGTTTTGTAAATCTCGATGGAATCTTTGCGTTGCTTAATTTGTTTTTGCAATGCTTTTACTTCAGCTTCTTCTGTTAATTCTTCTGCTGCACCCTTCTCCGTCTTGGCCAATAATAAAGCAGCTTTAATCGCACGCAAACCTCTAAGTCGAGCTTCATTTTTCGCAAGCATCGCTTGCTTGATTTCGGTATCTATTTTTGTAAGTAACATAGTTGTATTTTATTTTCAAATTTAATTCCTTAATAACCCAATTTTCAATTTTCCTTTTTCTATTTTCTATTTTCTATTTTCTATTTTCCTTTTTCTATTTTCTATTAATCAACGCCGCGTTCGCTTGCGCCTTGGGCATCAACAAAACATCTTGCACATTCACATGAGCAGGTCTACTCGCCATGAAATAAATTACATCGGCTACATCTTCTGCACGTAAAGGTTCAAATCCTTCATACACTTTATCGGCTCGCTGCTGATCTCCTTTGAAGCGAACTACAGAAAATTCTGTTTCAACAGCACCCGGATGTATGGCCGAAACTTTTACACCTTTCGACAATAAATCAATGCGCATCGATCGCGTTAAAGAATCGACCGCGGCCTTACTGGCACAATAAACATTACCATTCGCATAACTTTCCTTGCCAGCAATAGAACCGATATTGATGATATGTCCTTGTTGAACTTTTATCATTTCATTGGCTACAAGTTTTGATATCCACAACAAGCTTTTCAAATTCGTATCAATCATTGTTTCCCAATCCTCCTCATTACCTTCGTAGAAAGGATCTAATCCTAAAGAAAGTCCGGCATTGTTCAGTAATACATCGACCTTCTTCCATTTAGCATCCAAACGATTCCATATTTCATACAAAGCATTTCGGTCTCTTAAATCCAAATGCTCTATGTGTACCTCCACTCCAAACTCTTGCTCACATTGATTTTTAAGGATTTGTAAGCGATCTTCTCTTCTTGCTATTAAAAATAAATTCCAACCATGAGCTGCAAAAATTTTGGCAGAGGCAGCACCAATACCAGAGCTCGCTCCAGTAATTAAAATAGTTTTTTTCTGAGCTAACATTTTATTCGAAATACAGTGTAAAATTGATCACACGCGTAAACATACGATCGATGGGACGTGCGTATAAATGATTCTCGCGCTTGAACATATCGTTCAATCCATAAGAGAATTTTATCTCTGGCGAGAATTTAAAATATTGATAATAAAAATCCCAACCAAAGCCCCATTCATAGGCTAAATCGGTATTGGTTAATTTCACTTTACTTGTTGATTCATCGAATGGATCTTCACCTTGTTCAATTTTTTTCTGTGAAATGACATCGATCGAATACTTGGCGCCAGCAACTAAAAAGAATCCAATGTTCCGGTGTCGCACTGTACGAAGTTTAAATGTCAAAGGAAATTCAACATAGGTCGATTCAATATTTCTTACCGTGCTTTTTCTTGTGTTCGCATACGTGTAACGTAATTGTCGGTCTACAAAAGACAATTGTGGTGTAAACCTCAAATCGAGATGCTTAAATAAAAGCACACTAGAAACTATACCGATGTTGAAGCCCGGGCCACCTTGTGGGCGTAGTTCATACAAGGAATCCTGACTAAAATAATTGGTACGGGTATGTACTCTTAAATTGTGATAATTGTATCCCAATGAAAACCCAAATCGTATCGGTTGTCGATCGTACGAAGGTAGATTTTCTTGTGCTTTGGCTAATGGAACCAGGCACATTAAAATTAAGAGTATGCTTAAGAGTCTTTTCAATTTTTTATTCCTGTGTAGATGCTACAAATACCTGCACCTAAAATTATCTGTTTTGTATTGTTGAAGCCAGCAGCACTTAATCGATCTAAAAAATCTTGCCCATCAGGAAAAGCTTTAACCGATTCAGGCAAATAGGTATAGGCCTTTGCATCGTTTGAAAACACTTTCCCAAAGAATGGTAATACTTTAAACGAATAAAAATTATAAAATTGTTTAACAGGGAATTTTTTCGGATTAGAAAACTCGAGAATTACTACTTTTCCACCCGTTTTTAATACTCTAAAAATATTTTTTAGTCCCTCATCTAAATTTTCAAAATTCCTCACTCCAAAAGACACTGTTACCGCATCGAATGTATCATCGTTAAAATTCAAATGCTCTGAATCTCCAACTTGTACAGAAAATTTATGTTCTAATTTTCTTTTTTTAATCTTCTCATCGGCAATAGCCAACATACCTTCGGAAATATCGACGCCAATAATTTTTTCTGGATTCAATTTTAATGATTCAAATGCAAAATCTCCAGTACCGGTTGCCACATCTAGAATTAATTTTGGCTGAATTGTATTCAACTCCGCTACTGCTCTTTTTCTCCAAAGTATATCAATGCCTAATGAAAGAAAATGATTCAAAAAATCGTAGGTTTTAGCAATTTTATTGAACATGCTCGCCACTTGTTCCTTTTTCGAATCTACCTCGTTATAAGGCTTTACATTTGTACCCATCGCTGCGAATTTAAGAAAATACCTATGTTTAATAAATTTATATTGAATAGATTTATTAATGCTTTTATTAGATATTTGTTTCAAATTATACCTTTTATGTCAAATATTATACTACTTCATGGCGCTATCGGTTCTAAAAAAGAGATGGAAGCCATTGAAAATGAATTAACTAAACAGAATCATTCGGTATTTAATTTAAACTTTCCCGGTCATGGTTCAGAAGCAGAATCTGATCAACTATTTAGCATCGAATACTTTGCCGAATCCGTTCGAAAAACGATTGATGCCTTAGATGAAGTATATATCATAGGTTATAGCTTAGGTGGTTATGTAGCCTTATGTTTGTGCGAATGGTATCCAGAAAAGATTAAAGGTGTAGCAACCTTTGGCACCATTTTTAATTGGAGCCCTGAACAATCGGACAAGCAAATCGCACAAATTCAGCCCGAAAAATTGAAAGAAAAAGTTCCAGCCTTTGCCGATTATTTGCAAAACATTCATTCCGATAAATGGGAAAAAGTTTTAACCAATACACATAATTTATTAAAAGCATTAGGCCAAAATCCATTGCTTAATGAAGAGCGACTAACTTCTATTCATCAGAAAGTATTAATTACTCAAGGTGATAAAGATGCATTGGTCGATTTAGAGGCGAGCATTATGGTTTATCGAAAATTGAAAAATGCGAACTTCTGTGTCTATCCTAAAACGGGGCATCCCATTTTAAAATTAAATACTATAAGATTCGTAGAAGATTTCAACACGATGATTTTAAAATAATAAAGGCTCTATATAAAAATAGAGCCTTTTTTTATTTCCATTGACTTATTCTTTAATGAACTTTAAGATACTAGATTTCTCTTTCGATATTATTTGTATGAAATAAATTCCTCTCGAGAAATCCTTAATGTTAATATTGGATTCAAATTCCTCTTTATCCTTCTTAATCTCCCTTGAGTAGACAAGCTTACCCAATTCATTAATTATTCTTAACTCAGCTTTTCCTTTGAATTGATCTTCCAACTTTAAGTTTAATTGTTCATTCGCTGGATTCGGGAAAACTAAAAATTCTTTGAAATTTAAGGTCTGATTTATGCCGACAAAGAAAGGCACTTCTAGAATATTTGAATACCCAGAATTACCAGTTGCATTAAAACAAAAGATTCTGTAATAATACGTATTGCCCTGTTGAACAGTAGTATTTATATACTGTGTAGCGTTTTGTCCTAAGTTGCCAACAATGACAAAATTATCTGGACTACCAATAGATCTTTCTACCCTATAAGAAGTCTCATTGGTTGCGTTGTCTACCCATCGTAAAGTTACGGCATTGGTAGTAACACTTATCGCTTCTAAATTACTTGGCGCATTAGGTAAACTTGCAGTAGTAAATCGAATTGTATTAGAAAATGTTCCTTGTCCGCAATCGTTCATTCCCGCAATACGAGCAAAGAGTTTCGTGCCTTGTAAAAGCCCGCCTGGATTGTTAAATGTAGTGGTACTAATTCCACGAATCACCGTATCAATAAAGAACGACGAAAAATTGGTATCAATAGACACTTGTAATCGATATGCATTTGCATTCGCAATTTGTGGCCATGAAAATGTGATAAATGGGTTAACGTTTATTTGACCATTATTAGGAACCGTGATGCTTCCCGCTCCTGATAATGGAGCTGCAATTGTAAAGCTTAATGGAATGTTTCTGTAGGTAGTATTTGCGTTTCCAATTAATATAAAATTCTTCGCACCTACCGTTGCCCCATTCAATTTGAATGTTAAGAAAGAAGTCTCGTTTACACCAATTTTTTGTTTGCTAAATGATGCAATTGTACCTGCTGGAACATTAGCCACCGATAAATTTATACTGTCTGAAAAACCAGCAATCGGATTAAATGTAACCGAATAAACCAATGAGTCTGGAGCACATACTGAATTGACAGTGCTACGAATTGCATTCAATGAAAAATCTGGACCAGTTGGATTCACAATTCTAAGTGTAGCATTGTTTATATCAAAAAAGATATTGCCAATTGCTTCCACTTTAATTCGTGCCGATGTAGCGGTAAGATTAGGAATATCTACTAATTCATAACCATCATTTTCTGTCGAATCTGCAAGGACATGCGGAAAGGTCTGACCATTATCTGTCGATAATAATATTCGAACATGCGTACAATTCACTGGACTTAAATTAGTATTAGCAACATTCCATAAAATCGTTTCTTTAGATCCCGAAAGTATGGTATCTACCGTATTAAACAATGCAACGTTAAATGGTCCAGCTGCTGAAGTTACTGTTATGTTCATCTCATCGAAACCAGTTGCACCTGCCATTGGAATATTATCGCGAACCGTTAATCGAAACTTCATCGATCTGCTATAATTAGGAAGGCGTTCCCCTTTAACACTTGCACCAGTTAAAATATCGTTTAGTTTTGGAAAAGTTCTAGTACCGTTATTCACTGGTGGGAAAAATCTAAATAATGGAGAGTTACCAACAGTACTCTGTGGTGCGCCACCAGGACCTAAATCCATTTGCTCCCAAGAATAGGTTAAAGTATTGTCGTTATCAGGATCAGTAGCTGAACCATTTAACACAAAAGGAGTTGAAATAGGAATAATATAATCGGCTCCAGCATTTACAACTGGTGGATTATTATTTGTTGGTGTTTTTGATGCACATGCATTTGCTGATGTACTTATAAATGCATTAATTTGATCGAGACTGGCTGTATGAAAATACGGATCAGAATTTGATTTGATATCATCGGCTCCACATATTCCAGCGTAAGCCATAATGGTAGTTCCACTTCCAGGCTCATAAGCAGTATTATCACTTCTGTTCCCACCACCACATGATCCAGTCACAGAATTAAAGGTATGTGTTGCATCAAACTGATGACCTACTTCATGTGCTACATAATCAATATCGAAGGGATCACCAATTGGATTCGGAGAACCGGTTACACCTCTTGCTTTTTGATTACTAACACAAACCGATCCTAAGCTTGCCACTCCACCACCTCCAGTGCTAAACACGTGACCAATATCGTAATTGGCATTTCCAATTCTACTCGTTACTGTTGTCTGGTTTTGTCCCAACATGGTGAATCCATCGTTGTTATTGTATGGATCCGTACTTCCATTTAAAAATATTAAGGTATCGTTATTCGGAATAAATTCCATAGTTACGGCAACTTCAGTCTCATATACACCATTCACACGATTCATAGAAGTTACCATTCTAGAAAACACTTGTGCTTTTGTAGGCGAACTCGTTCCTGTCGATGAAACAGCATATTCTCCTGTACATGCTAATGCCAATCGGTATTTCCTAAGTGTTACTGGTGCAGAATTTGATTTGTTCGAATAATACTGATTCAAACGATCTAATCTTTCCTGCAAACTTTTTTCATCTTCAGATTCTTGTGTAAAACAATTGAAGTCGGCTTTCTTCTCAACATCTTTTCTGAAATACGATTTGTATTCGTTTTTTGATAAATGGTTGACTGGGTCGATGTAGTAGCGCGCCTCTGGATTTATAACCATAGCATGCAATCCGAACTCACCTATATCAATTTTTATAATGCTATTTGCTCTGTCAATGCTATATCCTGTATAGGTTTTAATACTCGGATATTTTGCAGCTAATTCAGGAGCCATGATTGGAGTTTCAATTATTTTAAAACTTTCCGATTGTCCATTGGGCATTGGAATTACAAATACATGCGAAGTAAGTGCTGCATCCGTATTCGAACTCTTCTGAACTTTTAATAGCGTTTGTTTTAGCTGTTCAAAATTGACACTAAAATATCTTTGATTCGACTCAACAACTTTATCTTTCCACCATACATTCGTAGCAAAAGCTGTTGAGCTAATTGCTAAAATCAAACTTGTAATTTTAATTTTCTTAATCAATAAATTTATTCTCATCTGCATATAATTGGGCTCCTAATATAGTGAATATTAAAGTTGTACCACAAAAATCATGCAATTAGAACAATCTTTCTAAATAAATTAAATCTTACAAAAAAAATAACTAGAATGATTGAATATGCAATAATTTAGACTAGTAAGCTTCTTTCTCTTTAGGTTGAGTGTTCTTAAATTCATACATTTTCACACATGCTTTTCCTAAACGAGTAGCTAAATTCGGTTCATAGGTAGCGCCTTTATCGAAGGCAATGATGGTATTAAATTGTGTGACATTTGTTTTTAACATTGCACTTTGAGGAGCATAGATTAATTGAAATGGCTTAGTTAAAGTTTGAGGATACAACAATACTCTCTTAGTACTTTCAACAGTATTGGTACGCTTGACATCGATCTGCAGAAAATTTATTGTAACAGTTTGCAATTGATCTTTATAACATTTCGATGCAGCATCTGCTTTCACATGTAATATCAATTGATCGTTCGCATCGAAACTCGCAGCTGTTACATAATATTCACAATCGTTTTTTTGAGCTAAACTAGATGTTATATAAACGATCGGTTTGTACTTCAATATTTTTTCCAACATCCAAGCTTTTGTTTCTTCTAAAGTGGGTTCTTTCACTACTTCTACAACTGGCGGAGGTGCTACAACAGGCTTAGGCATCTCCTTCTTTACAGGCTTACGCCTAGCTTTATTCGGTGTTTGTGCATCGGCATAAACAAACGAAAAAACAAGTAGGAATAGGAGTAAAAAATATCTTAACATCTAAATAAAATTTAATAGTTCAATAGTTCAGCAATTTGCATTTTCACTTTTTCTGCGTTTGGAATCATCGTTGCTTCCAAGGTTGCATTCAAGGGAATCGCTGGCAATACTTCTGAGCCCATCGCTTTTACGGGCGCATCTAAATAACGGAAACATTCTTCCGATATTCTGCCAGCCAAGGCTTGTGCAAAGGAATTACGCAACGGCTCTTCTGTCAATACCAAACATCTGTTATTTTTTTCTACACTTTCTCTGATGGCATCAAAGTCAATGGGATTAATAGTTCTCAAATCTATAATCTCTACTCTATCGCCAAATTCTTTCGCCGCATTTTTCGCCCAATACACTCCCATGCCGTAGGTAATTATACTTAAGGTCGTATGTTGTGCCGATGTTGTGGATTGCTGCACCAACCGTGCTTTACCCAAAGGTATGATGTAATCTTCATCGGGCTCAATGGTCTTAGCTTCTTCTGTGCCTTTGATTTTTGACCAATACAATCCTTTATGTTCCAACATCACAACAGGATTTGGATCGTAATACGCAGCCTTCATCAAGCCTTTTAAATCGGCACCTGTAGAAGGATAACAAATTTTAATCCCTCTAATATTTGCGAGTACCGATTCTACAGAGGATGAATGATAAGGACCACCGCTTCCGTATGCTCCAATGGGAACGCGGATGATAGCGCTTACCGGCCATTTGCCATTCGATAAATAACAGGAACGTGCAACTTCTGTGAATAATTGATTTAATCCTGGCCAAATATAATCGGCGAACTGCACTTCAACAATTGGTTTTAAACCAACGGCCGACATTCCCACGGTGCTGCCGATGATGAATGCTTCTTGTATAGGTGTATTGAAAACTCTATCGTTTCCAAACTTTTGTGCAAGTGTAGCAGCTTCTCTAAACACCCCACCCAATCGGGCTCCAACATCTTGTCCGTACAACAAACATTCTGGATGCTTTTCCATCAATTCTTGAACGGCAAATAATGCAGAGTCTACCATCACCGTTGCTTGTTTGCCTGCTGGTGATCGCTCTCCTTTTTCTTCTGTTACTGGTGTTGATGCAAAGTCGTGCGTGAATAAATCTTCTGGTCTAGGATCCTCAGCCTGTAAGGCTTGCTGATAATCGGCCTCTACAATTTCTTTTGATTTTTTTTCTATGGAATCCAAAAGCATTTCTTCAATGCCTTGGTTTAACAATTCAACTTTTAATTTTGGAAAAGGGTCATTCAATGCTGCTTTTTCTAAATCATCGCGATACCATTCTTTTCTTACTCCCGATGTATGATGATTCAATAGTGGCACTTTTGCGTGAACTAAAAAGGGACGGCGTTCTTCACGAATGGTATTGAATACTTCTTGTAAAGTTAAGTACGACTGTATGAAATCTGTACCATCGATCGTCCTAACTTCTAAACCTTTGAAGCCTTCTGCATATTCATGCGCATCCATGGCACGTATCTCTTTGGCATGTGCAGAAATATCCCATTCATTGTCCTGTACCAAATAACAAATCGGCAATTTTTTCAAGACCGCCATCTGAAATGCTTCCGCCACTTCACCTTCGGTAATACAAGCATCGCCCAATGAACATAAAACGATGGGAGCCATTTCCTCTTTATTGTGTAAGCCTAATTTCTCTTTATACTGTATACCCATGGCAACGCCAGTTGTAGGAATTGCTTGCATACCAGTCGCCGATGATTGATGTGGAATTTTAGGCATGTCGGCTCTGTTCAAACTCGGATGCGAGTAATACGTTCTACCACCCGAGAAAGGATCGTCGCGTTTGGCCAATAATTGCAACATCAAATCGTATGGCTTTAGGCCGATGCCGAGCAACATAGAATCATCGCGGTAATAAGCCGACAAAAAATCTTGAGGCAATAATTGTAATGAAGCTGCAAGTTGAATGGCTTCGTGTCCACGCGAAGTAGCATGCACATACTTTGCTGTTACTTCTTTATTTGCTTCGTACAATTCCGACATTGCCTTTGCTGTGCACATGAGTTCCCATGCCTTCAACAAAATGTCTTCTGATATTTCCGCTTCGATTGTTTTTTTCACAACTTAATTATTTTGTATTGAGTATTGCGAAACGCGTATTGCGTATTGCGTATTGCGAATCTCGATGTTAAAATTTCATTGCTAATTTTAAAATTAGTAATCTCAGTTCTTAACTCTTAACTCTTAATTCTTAATTGTTAATTTCCTATTACTTTCCCTTGAACTTATTTATCGCATTCACTGTAAAATCAGACAAAACCAATTTACCACTCATCTCCGCTCTTTCAATCAGTAGTTGGTCCCAATGCTCAGTGCCTGTCCATGCTGCTTTCTTTAAAAGCATCATAGCTTCTGGATTAGATGCAGCTAATTTTTCGGCCAATTGATTTACAGCTTGATCCAAATCGAAAATACTTGAAAAAATTTCTGCGTATAATCCTTTTTGCATCGCCCATTGTGCCGAAGCCCATTCGGTGGCATTGATAGCCAATTGATTGAAGGCCGACGAGCCAACTTTTCTTTCTACCGCTGGACCAACCACAAATGGACCAATACCAACAGCAAGCTCACTCAATTTCACCGAAGCCGTATCAACTGCTAATGTATAGTCGGCAGCCGATGCTAAACCAACTCCTCCACCCACTGCTTTGCCTTGCACTCTAGCAATGACAAATTTGGGAGCTTTTCTTATCGCATTGATTACCCCTGCAAATCCTGAGAAAAACATCTTTCCCGTTTCTAAATCTTTGATAGAAATCAATTCATCGAAACTTGCGCCTGCGCAAAAAGCTTTTTCACCAGCACTTTCTAAAATTATTACTTTAGCATTTTCATCATTTCCTGCAAGTTCAATCTCCTTAGCCAAGGTTCTTAAAATCTCACCAGGCAATGAATTGCTTTGAGGATGAAAAAATTGCACTCTGGCTATGCCATTTTCGGTACTTCTCTTAACAAATGCTTCTACTGACATTCTATTTTTATATTTTGCGGTAAAGATAATAATTATCCTTGCTCTGTAACATTTGTTACGATTTTAAGTTAAATAGTTATGTAATTTTGAATATTATTTAAACCATGAACACATTGAATACTAGCAGAATATTAAAATTTGCTGTCAGCATTTTAGCGTTTTTAATCGCCTATTTCGAACATTCTCTATACTTCGTATTGGTTGGCGTTTATTTTGCAGTTTTAGGAATATTCAATTTTGGCTGTAATGGAAGTAGAAGTTGTGGGTATATGGAAAAAGGAAAATAGAAAATAGAAAAAGGGAAACTAGTAACAAAAGTTAGAAATAGAAATTAAGATATGCAATATATAATCAAACATAAACTTACCATCATAGGTATACTTTTAGGGGCTGTAGCTGGTTATTTGTATTGGCAATTTGTAGGATGCAACTCGGGGACTTGCGCCATAACATCAAAACCCTTGAATAGTACATTATATGGCGCTTTGATGGGCGGCTTGTTCGGAAATATTTTTGTTAATGAAAAAAGTAATAAAAGTAATAAACTTAATTAAACGCAATCTCAGTATTCAAAAAGATGACATTTCAAGAAATCATAAATTCAGACCAACCAGTGTTGGTCGATTTTTTCGCAGAGTGGTGCGGCCCCTGTAAAATGATGGCACCTATTTTAGAACAAGTAAAACACTCTATGGGCGATAAAGCAAAAATCATTAAAGTGGATGTTGATAAAAATCCAGAGGCCGCTCAGGTATTTCAAATACAAGGTGTGCCTACATTAATGGTATTTAAACAAGGTAAAATTGTATGGCGACAAAGTGGTGTAGTACCTGCAAATCAACTCACACAGGTACTAGAGCAAAATGCATAGCATAGAATCCCCCATCACCAGATACTAGATACTAGCTACTAGATACTCCAATACTACCTTCCTCAAAACGTCAACCTAAACGTAGGCACTGGAAAAAATCCTTGCTGATATTCCGTTGCTATACTGTTCGTTTTTGGATTATAGCTTTGCTGAAATATATTTTTATTATTCGTTACGTTTTGTAAGTCGACAGAAAATTCCATACTGCTTTTCTTGTACTCTTTTCTGTATGCAATTTTAATATCGGTTCTGAAATAATCATCTTGTTTTTCTGAGAATGCTCTGTCGCGAATAAATACTGCTCTTTTCTGAACACTTGATGCTTGCAAATCAATTGGAGTTAAATATTTACCACCAGTTGACGTGAGCTTAATATTGAATGCCAAAACATTTCCTTTTTTATTCAATGCAAATTCTTTACCTGCTAAAAAATTAAATACATAGTTAGTATTGAATGCTGTATTGCGTTCTACTCCATCAGAACCTTTATATTTAGAATCAAATAAAGATGCAGTCGTTAAGAAATAAAATCCTTTATTAAAGAAACGTTCTATGGTTAATTCTACTCCATAGTTTTCACCAGTTCCATTATTTACTAAACTATCAACATCAACTGGCGCAAAATCGGCACCTGTATTCAATGCAGAAAAAGAAGAACTTCTTTGCTCGATTGGAGCATTGTATATATTTTGATAATATACTTCTGCTTTAATTCTAAGAAACTCAGTTATATTTTGGTCGTAACTCAATACATAATGATGACTCTTTGTAAATTCTAAATCTTCATTACTATAAATGTATCCATTAGGTGTCTGAGTTTGCACAAAGTAAGTATAAACATTTTGAGCTTGACTGTGCATTCCATAGCCGATGCTGATGCTCTTCGTACCATCGATCAGATATTTTAAACCAGCTCTTGGTTCTATACTCACTGCATTATTCAAGCTAATGCTTTGCGCATGTAAGCCGGTATTCAATGTTAACTTTTCTGTAAACCGATGCTTCCACTGTGCATAAATTTGTGATAATAGGTATTGATCTTTGGTGTCTATGACGACTTTTTCGATGGTCGATTCGTTATAGAAATTGGTGTTCTTTAAATTGAATGTATTTACATCATTCATCAAACCAAAAACAAAACTATTTTTAGAATTCAATTTATGAGAGATGGATAAATGGCTTAAATAATTGGTGGTTTTAAATAATGCATCACCACTTTTAAATTCTTCACGTGTGATATAACTAATGCTATCGCCTAAAAATCGTTGGTACGTAGTACTTATACCAGCTGTAAAATTAATATTTGTCTTATTCGACAATTGATAATTGTATTTAAATCCATTGAAACTAGAAGCAAACTTCACACGTGTATTGGTTAGATCAGAACCATACAAATCAACTTGAGTGGTGTCTACTTCATTGCCTAAAAAATCAACATTACTATTTCCTGCAAAACCGAAAACACTTAAACTCGATTTTTTATTCAAGACTAAATTTACTTTATAATTTACATCTTGATAAATAGGTGTTGCAGAACCTGTCCCAAAATTAATTCCCAATTGTTGGAACACCCCTAAAGTGGAATAGCGATAATTAATTAAGTACGACGACTTAGAGCCTTTTGAAAATGGACCTTCTGCACCAAATTCAAAACCATTGAATCCTACTTGAGCAATGTATTCAGCCTTATTCGTATTACCATTTCTTAATCGTAAGTCGAATACTCCAGCCAATGCATTCCCATATTGTGCAGGAAATGCCGATGTCATAAAATCCGATTTATCGAGATTATTATTATTCAAAATACTTACAGGTCCACCTGTACTGTTGATCGAACCAAAATGATTGGGATTAGGAATGTTCAAACCTTCCATTTGCCATAACATGCCGTTGGGAGAATTCCCGCGTACTACGATGTCATTACGAGAATCGTTCGCCCCAATAACACCCGCGAAATTGGCTGCCATACGAGATGGATCTCCCAATGCACCGGCATATTTTTTGGTGTCTTCTATGTTAAATGAACGGGCGCTAACACTGGTCATTTCATTATTGGTACTTTGTTTGTCTTTCGACTTTTCATATTTCACTTCTGCCTCGGCAAGATTATTTACCTTCTCTAAAAGTTGAACATTGATCTCCAATTCTTTTCCTGCTGTAAGTAAAACATTGTTGACGATTTGCGGCTCATATCCAAGTAAGGAAATCTTAATAGACCTTCTTCCTATGGGCACGTTCATTAATTTGAATATGCCATCTTCATTTGATATAGCTGCATAATTGCCAATGTCTGTAATTTGAATGGTAGCTCCAGCTAGTGGACTTTTAGATGCTTCGTCTACTATTCTTCCTCGTATATTTTGTGTGTTTTGAGCAAATACTTCTAAACTTAGAAAGATGCTCATTAAAATGATAGATAAATTTTTCATGTGGGTGTTTTTTTTACTCCACAAAAATGATGGGTACACTAAGCTTTTATTTGATCGTACATAAATTATTCTTGGTTCAACTTTTTTACCATGGTTAAGATAGTAGCAATTGCTACAGTTTCGCCTGTTTCATCGTACACATCGACCAAAAATTTAACAATGCCTTTTGCAATATCGTCATCGCTACGTTTTTCTTGATCCACTTTTTCTTTCACAGTTAATTTTACGCCGATGGTCATTCCCGGATAAACTGGTTTTGTAAATCGGCATTCTTCTAAACCATAATTCAATAATACTGGACCTTTCTTCGCATCAACAAATAAACCTGCTGCTGCCGATAATACAAAGTATCCATGTGCTACTCTACCTGTGAAGATCGTTCCATCCAATGAAGTAGCATCGGTATGCGCATAAAAATGATCCCAACTCACGTTAGAAAAATTCACAATATCGGCTTCCGTTACTGTTCGTTTTGCAGTAAAAACTGTTTCACCAATTTCAATTTCTTCGAAATGTTTTCTGAAAACGTGTACATCCTTCTCTGTTTGCTTTCCACCAACTTGATATTGATTGGTAATAGAGGTCAATGTTGTTGGCGAACCTTGTATCGCCGTGCGTTGCATATAATGCAATACGCCTCTCTTACCTCCCATCTCTTCGCCACCTCCTGCTCTACCTGGACCGCCGTGTGTTAGCAATGGCATTGGTGAACCGTGACCTGTACTTTCTTTCGCACAATCGGCATTCAAGACTAAAATTCTACCATGATGCGATGCTGCTCCGAGCACAAATTCTTTTGCCACCTTATCATCGGCAGTAACAATAGAACATACCAATGAGCCCTTCCCAAGCTTTACTAATTCTACTGCTTCTTCAATAGTATTGTACGGTAAAATTGTACTCACCGGGCCGAAGGCTTCAATGTTATGACAATCTTGATTCTTAAATGGATCTTTGTTTAAAAATAAAATCGGAGAAATGAAGGCTCCTTTGTTCGCATCTGCTCCGGTAACTTCCACTTTATCTGTTGAGCCGAACACAATCTCTTGTGTCTTGGCTAATAATTTCACATTCTCTATCACATCGTTCAACTGCTCTTTCCCAGCCAATGCACCCATGCGAACACCTTCTACATTTGGATCCCCAATCATCGTTTTCGCTAAACGTTTTCCTACTTCAATTTGTACGTCTTCTACTAAGTTCGATGGTACGATGATTCTGCGAACTGCTGTACATTTCTGTCCTGCTTTAATCGTAATTTCTTTCGTCACTTCTTTTACAAACAACTCAAACTCCGCTGTACCCGGCACAGCATCGGGCCCCAATACACTAGCGTTCAGAGAATCTGCTTCTAAATTAAATGGTACCGATTCGTTGATCACTTTCGCATGCGCTTTCAATTTCATACCGGTAGATGCAGAACCTGTAAAGGTCACCACATCTTGATTCGTGATATGATCCAAAATCCCGTTGGCCGATCCGCAAATTAATTGCAAGGCCCCTTCTGGTAAGATTTTCGATGCAATGATTTCTTTCACTACTACCTCTGTCAAAAACGAAGTCACTGTTGCAGGCTTAACAATTGCAGGCACTCCCGCTAAAAAATTCACCGCTACTTTTTCTAACATTCCCCATACCGGGAAGTTGTAAGCATTGATGTGTATTGCCACTCCTTCTTTCGGTACGCATATATGATGACCAATAAATGTTCCATTCTTCGAAAGCTTCGCCGCCTCACCATCAACATAAAATGGTTCATTCGGAAATTGTCTGCGCAAACTTGCATATGCAAACAAATTACCTATGCCCCCTTCAATATCTATCCAGCTGTCGACACGAGTTGCACCCGTTGCCCAACTCACTTTGTAAAACTCTTCTTTTTTAGAAGTTAAATGCAAAGCCAATGCTTTCAACATTCTTCCTCTTTCTTGAAAAGTCATTTTGCGTAAAGCAGGTCCTCCTACTTTACGAGCATAATCCATCATGATTCCGAAATCTAATCCTGAACTATCGGCCTCATAAATTGCTTCACCTGTAATTGAATTGTATAATGTTATTGCCTTGCCCGATCCTTCTACCCATTTTCCGGCTGCGTAGTTTTGTAATTTCTGCATTTTTAAATTTTTGAAAATATTTTTATGTCGATGTATTGCTTGATAATTATTTCTGCTTTATGGTAATGTTACCGTACCACTCTTCGTATACCAACGATGATACTCGGCAATGAGTCGGCCCGACTTAATGGCAGGATCTTGTTCTACCATATCTTTTATTTGACTTTCTTCATCGGCTAACATTACAAGAATCCCTTTAATATCTTCATCGTCCATAAATGGACCAGCCATCAATAAAATTCCTTCTTGGTGCATTTTCGTTAGATGGGCCATATGACCTTCTTGGATTTTCGCAGCTTCCTCTTTAGGATGAGTTCTGTTCGGTCCTTTTTTAAGAAAAACCATAACATAGGTTTTCATCTCCCCCTCATCGATCTTAGCTTTTTCCTTTACTGGAGTTTTAGCCGCTTGCATTTTACTTTGTGCTAATGAAAAATTAGCAATCATAACAAAGCTCAAAAAGATTAAAAATTTTATTGCTTTCATAATTATTTATTTTTCTTCCAAGTTACATAAATATCTTGTTGCTTGGGTCTGTTTTCTTCAATTTCTCTAAGAGGTTCGCATTCCTTTAAACTTGCAAAACAGTCGGCTGGCAATTGCTGATAAAGTGCTGTCCCTTTAGTCTTCCAAGCAATCATTTCATCACTCACATCTTTAATAATTTTCGCTGGATTTCCCACTACAACTTTTCTCGAGGGAATAATCATTTCGGCAGGAATAAATGTCAATGCCCCCACAATACATTCATCACCCAGCACTACATCGTCCATCAACACAGCATTCATTCCCACTAAACAATTTCTGCCAATAGTAGCTCCATGAATGATGGCTCCGTGACCAATATGTGCGCTCTCCTTCAGTAAAACAGTAGTGCCAGGAAACATGTGGATGGTACAATTTTCCTGCACATTACATCCATTCTCTATAATGATTTGACCCCAGTCGCCGCGTATCGCCGCACCCGGACCTATGTAAACATTTTTGCCGATGATGACATTGCCCGTCACCGCTGCTTGCGGATGCACAAAGGCCGATTCGTGTATGACTGGTTTGTAACCTTGGAATTCGTAAATCATGGTTTTTGCTAGTTTGCTATCCCGATAGCTATCGGGATGCTAATTTGCTTTTATAGTTTACAGAGGATAGTGGATAGTATTAATTTTTAATGGATAATGTGTTGCTTTCTATTGAGTTTATCAGATATTAATTTGCATTACGTCAATTCAATAGCACCAACCCGTTCTTAACTCTTAATTTTTAATTCTTAATTCTTAACTCTTAATTCTTAATTACAACAGCGTATCCTTGCCCTACCCCAATACACATCGTCACTAAAGCATATTTTTTATTTTGTTCATTTAGTTCGATGGCTGCGCTTAATAAAATTCTTGCGCCTGTCATTCCCAATGGATGACCCAATGCAATGGCACCACCGTTTGGATTAAGCCTTGGATCATCATCGGCAATTCCCCACGATCGAGTACATGCTAAACTTTGACCAGCGAAAGCTTCGTTGATTTCAATCACATCCATATCGCTCAAACTCAATCCTGCTTTTTCCAAAGCAATTCTACTTGCTTCAACTGGACCAATTCCCATGATGCGTGGTTCCACACCTGCGACTCCCATCGACACAATACTTGCCAATGGTTTTAAATTATATTTCTTCAAGGCTTCTTCCGACGCAAACAACAATGCCGCCGCACCATCGTTTAATCCCGATGCATTGCCAGCTGTAACAGTTCCATCTTTTCTGAACGATGGTTTTAATTTCGACAATACTTCCATATTGGTGTCGGGCTTCACAAATTCATCGTTCGAAAAAACAATAGGATCTTTTTTCTTTTGTGGAATGCTGATAGCAGCGATCTCTTTTGCGAGTCGACCCGATGCCATTGCCTTTGCAGCTTTCTGATGCGAACGCACTGAAAAAGCATCTTGATCTTCGCGAGAGATTTTATGAATATCCACTAAATTTTCTGCTGTCTCACCCATCGCATCCACGCCATACATTTCTTTCATTTTAGGATTAATAAATCTCCATCCAAAACTTGTATCGTGCAATTCAACATCTTTACCAAAAGGAGTACTCGCCTTTGACATCACCCAAGGACCGCGCGTCATGTGTTCTATACCACCCGCTATAATCATATTCGCATCGCCCACCATAATATTTCTTGCCGCATCCATACTCGCTGAAAGCCCCGATGCACATAATCTATTCACCGTAACACCTGGAACTGTTAATGGCATACCCGCCAATAAACTTGCCATACGCGCAACATTTCTATTATCTTCACCCGCCTGATTTGCACAACCCATGATTACATCTTGTACATCAGAATAATCGACACTTGGAAATTTTTCCATCAAGGATTTAATCACATGAGCAGCCAAATCATCTGCCCTCACAGGCGATAATGCTCCCGTAAACTTTCCGATAGGTGTTCTTACACCCCCAACTAAATATGCTGTTTTCATTTTTTCTATTTCTCTAATTCGAAATTGATTAAATAATTATTTATAGCTACCCATCCCAAATTCAGCACCAACCCGTTCTTCACTCTTAACTCTTAATTCTACATTCTTAATTTTGAATTCTGAATTCTCACTCTTACCATTCCTTCTCACTCCTATACACCGTCCCCTTAAACAAAGCCACCACTTTATCGTCTTGATTTAAAACTGAAATATCGTAAATCCCAATCCTATTACTCAAAGATCTTTCTACGGTTTTTGTTCTCAACACATCACCTACTTTACAAGGCACAGTATGTGAAATAGAAGTTTCAATCGACATACTTCTTCGACCATATGCATTACTTGCAAATGCCAATGAACTATCGGCAAGTGAATACGTGATGCCACCATGCAATACATCGAAGCCGTTCAACATCTCTGCTCGCACAATCATTCTCAATGTAGAGATTCCCTCTCCTACTTCAATTACTTCAATGCCGAGCCATTTACTGAAGGCATCGTTCTCCATCATTCGATCTACAATTTCTTTCGCTCTAGTCATCGTTTTTTTATTTTATAACCAATTGGCAAATATTTATCGCCTCCATGACTTGAGGTCACAAAATGTGACTTCAAGTCACTAAATGCTTTTAATAAAAATGTTTGTTTTCTCGAACCATGCGTTTCAATAATACCGAAGGTCTATAACGATCTTCTTCGTATTGATCCATCAATGTTTCTAAATTTTCTAACACGGTTCCTAAACCAATCTCATCGGCCCAAGCCAATAATCCTTTGGGATAATTCACACCCTTGGTCATGGCCAAGTCTATGGCATCGCGATCTGCTATTCCTAAATACAACGTATCAATCGCCTCGTTGATTAACATGGAGATGATGCGTGCAAAAATTTTCTGTTGAAGCATAGAATCATTTTCTGCAATGGGGTTCGTCGTTGCATTTTCTGAATAATCGTAAAAACCGATACCCGATTTTCTACCAAATCGTTTTGCTTCATACAAACGTTTTTGACTAAGCGATGGCTTGAATCGAGGATCATAAAACAATTGCTCCCACACGGTTTCCGTCACTTTGTAATTCACATCGTGACCAATAAAATCCATCAATTCAAAAGGTCCCATTTTAAAACCACCCACTGTTTTCATCGCAGCATCTATCGTTGCAATATTCGCAATACCTTCTTCATAAATTCGAATCGCCTCACCATAAAATGACCTCGCCACTCGATTCACAATAAATCCTGGTGTGTCCTTGCATTGTACCACTGTTTTACCCCATGATTTTATTAGGTCGATGGAAGTATTTAATGTCTGTTCATCTGTTTGAACAGCTGGAATGATTTCTACCAGCGGCATTATTTGCGCTGGATTAAAAAAATGTATGCCAATAAATCTGTTTGGTTTTTTACATGCCGATGCAATGGAAGCAATTGACAGCGATGATGTATTAGTTGCTAATATACAATCTGCAGAAACTAAATTATCTAAGACTTCAAATACTTCTTTTTTAACTTCTAAATTTTCAACAATGGCTTCTATGATTAAACTTGCATTCGACAATTTTTCAATTTGCGATTGAAATTTAACGTTCGTTAACACACTTGTCATTTTTTCAGAAGTACATTTTCCTTTCTCCACTAATTTCTCTATCGACTTTCTTAAATTATCTGCAGCAACTTGTGCAGCAATTGGATTCGCATCGTATACATGCACTTCATGACCTGCCATTGCAGCCACTTGTGCTATGCCAGTGCCCATCGCTCCAGACCCAATAATACCAATGATCTTCATGAATTATTCTCCTTTAAATATGGCTTTTCTTTTTTCAAGAAATGCATTGATGCCCTCTTTGTTATCGTATGTATTTGCAGCTGCTGCTTGCAATTCTTCTTCTAAATCGAGTTGCGATTTCAAATCGTTGAATAATGATTTATTCAATGCGCGCTTTGTTAATCCAAATCCTTTGGTAGGCATATTCGATAAATGTTCTGTAATCTTTTCAGCCTCTGTCATCAAGTCTTCTGCACTTACAACTTTATAAACCATGCCATATTGCAATGCTTGCTCAGCCGAAATTTTATCGGCTAAAAACATCATCGCTGTTGCACGTTGTAATCCAACCAATCGAGGTAAGAAAAATGTTCCTCCACTATCTGGTATTAGGCCGATGTTGGAGAACGATTGTATGAAACTCGCTTTATCACTTGCCACTACAATATCGCACGCCAAAGCAATGTTTGCTCCAGCCCCTGCTGCCACTCCGTTCACTGCACAAACGATTGGTTTTTCAATTGAACGAATACGCATCACAATAGGATTATAATGTTCACGAACGATGGTATCGATCGATGGTGCATCATCGGCAATAGCCTCAGCTAAATCTTGTCCAGCACAAAATGCTCTACCCTCTCCAGTAATTAATATGGCGCGAATGTTATTATCTTTTTCAAATTCATCAAGCTTAGCTTGTAATGCTAATGCCATCTCTCTGTTGAAAGAATTCAATACATCTGGTCTGTTCAGATGGATGATGGCGTAATTGTTAACTACTTTAGTACGTATATTCATGTTTTTTGTATTAAGTATTAAGTATTAAGTACAAAGATTAGTACTACGTTTCCGTCTTAATACTTAATACTTTGTACTTAATACTTCTTTTATCAAATGCATTTAAAATAATCAAACGGCTCCAAACACTCATCGCATTTATACAATGCTTTGCATGCGGTGGATCCGAACTGACTGGTTAGACTGGTGTGTTCAGAGCCGCAATGCGGACACTTCACTACTTCATCGTAATCGCCAGTCAATGCATTTAATTTATGTTTAATTTTTTCATTCGGTGGAGCAATGCCATACACTCTCAATTTTTCTTTTGCTTCTGCACTCATCCAATCGGTTGTCCAAGCAGGATGATATTGCGTTTCAATTTTAAATTTGAGAATGCCATGTGCCATCAAGGTATTGTTGATGTCGAGCATAATTGATGTGGTAGCTGGACATCCAGAATACGTAGGGGTCACATAAACAAACAAGGTATCATCTTTCCACTCTACGTTTCTGATGATACCTAATTCTACAACCGTAATCACCGGAATCTCGGGATCAGGTATGGTATTCAATATTTTCCATATTTCTTCTATGGACTTCATTTTTCGATTACCATTTTGCTCCAGGATGTGCACGATGTATGTGCTGCATCTCTGCCAATAAATATCCTAAATGTTCTGTATGAACTCCTTTTCTACTGCCCGTATGCATGAATACATCTTGAGGAATTTCCAAAGTTGCTTCCAAGAAAACCTCTTTGATTTTTGCATCCCATGCCGACTTTAATTTGGATAGGTCGACAGCAATTTTTTGTTCAATTAACAAAGCATCTACATCGTCCATTTCGAAGAGTTCCGATGTATAGCGATACAAATCGATTACTGCTTCATTCACGCGACGCTTGCTCTCATCGGTACCATCGCCCATACGAATAATCCATTTCGATGAATGACGTAAATGATATTGAATTTCTTTCAATGCTTTTGCTGCAAGCGCTGCAATGGTTTCGTCTTTCGAATGTTGCAATTCTGTGTACAATAATAGATCAAATGCATCACAAAAAAATTGCCGAACCATTACATATGCAAAATCTCTATTCGGCTGTTCTGCTAATAAACTATTAAAGAATTCTCTTTCAGAACGAAGAAATGCTAAATCATCTTCTGTCCTTCCTTTGCCTTCTACTTCTGCAGCATACTGCAAAAGATTATTAGCATTCCCGATCAAATCCAATGCGATGTTAGAGCATGCAATGTCTTCTTCTAAGAATGGCCCTTTGCTACTTTGTTCCGATAAGCGATGACCTAAAATCAAATGTTGATCAGCCAATCGCAATAAATATTTAAATAATGCTTCTTGTGCTGTCATGATTACATATGAGTGATACCATCTGGCACCGAGTAAAACGTTGGATGGCGATAAACTTTATCGTTCGATGGTTCAAAGAACGATGCAATATCTTCTGGTGAAGAAGCCACAATAGCTTCTGCAGGTACTACCCAAATGTTAGTCCCTTCACTTCTTCTGCAATATAAATCTCTAGCATTTTGCAATGCCATTTCTTTGTCGTGGGCATGCACAGAACCACAATGTTTGTGTGCTTGGCCCGGTTTACTTTGTACAAATACTTCCCAAAGTATTCCTTGTGAATCACTCATAATATGTTAAGCTGCGTTAGTGTTTTGCATTTGTTTTTTAGCGTAAGCATTCGCTGCTTCACGCACCCAAGCACCTTCTTCATGTGCCTTGATTTTTGCTGCAATTCTTTCTTTGTTGCAAGGACCGTTACCCTTTACTACATTCCAGAATTCATTCCAATCGATGTTACCAAAATCATATCCCTTTTTCTCATCATTCCACTTCAAATCTTTATCGGGAACTGTCAATCCTAAATACTCTGCTTGAGGTACTGTTTGATTTACGAAACGCTGACGTAATTGATCGTTTGTTTCTCTCTTGATTTTCCATTTCACTGCGTTCGCTGTGTTTGGTGACTCCTCATCTTTAGGACCAAACATCATCAAACTTGGCCACCACCAACGATTCAATGCATCTTGTGCCATTTCTTTTTGTTCAGCAGTTCCGTTGGCTAAAACCTGCATGATTTCATAACCTTGACGTTGGTGAAAAGATTCTTCTTTACAGATACGTACCATTGCGCGAGCATATGGACCGTAAGAAGTTCTTTGCAACATCACTTGATTCATGATAGCGGCACCATCGACCAACCAACCTATTGCACCAATATCGGCCCAAGTTAATGTTGGATAATTGAAGATCGATGAATATTTTGCTTTACCGGTATGTAATTGATCTAATAATTCTTCTCTTGAAATTCCCATCGACTCTGCTGCACTGTATAAGTACAAGCCATGACCCGCTTCGTCTTGAACCTTAGCTAATAAGACCATTTTACGACGTAAACTTGGGGCTCTTGTGATCCAATTGCCTTCTGGCATCATTCCAATAATTTCCGAATGGGCATGTTGGGAAATTTGACGAATTAGATGTTTGCGATATTGCTCTGGCATCCAATCCTTCGGCTCAATCATCTCATTTTTAGCTAGTTTGTTTTCAAACCATGCTTCTAATTCTTGTTCAGTTAAATGTGACATAGTGTTTATTGAATACGACAAATTTATAAAAATAAAGTGTTCTTTAAAGTTTTAGGCTTATTCAGAATGTTTCAAAAAAACAAATACAAGGACACATTGTTCCAAAACCAATCTTATTTTTATTTTTACGCCCAGAAACTATAGAACAATGGCAAAATTTCATCAATTAAAAGTGGCTGATATTAGAAAAGAAACAGCCGACTGTGTGAGTGTAGCGTTTGAAATTCCTGAATCATTAAAATCTGAATACCAATATACACAAGGTCAGTATGTAACCATTAAAATGATGCATGCAGGCGAGGAAATCAGAAGATCTTATTCATTATGCAGCAGTCCGGTTGCCGACCAAGATTTTAGAATTGCAGCGAAGAAAGTGAAAGACGGTAGAATGTCGGTTTACTTAAATGATACATTAAAAGTTGGCGATGTGTTAGATGTAATGAGCCCTATGGGTAACTTCTACAATTTAAAATCGGCCAGCAATAAAAACATCGTGCTTTTCGCTGGAGGTTCTGGTATTACACCGATGCTTTCCATCATCAAGACATTATTGAAAAACGAACCATCGGCAAAACTTACCTTGTTCTATGGTAATCAAAACGAAGCTTCTATAATTTTCAAAGAGGAACTTAACGCTATTGCATCATCGAACAATAATTTCCAGTTATTCAATATTCTCGATGATACGAATGCCGATGTAGCGGAACTTTATAAAGGTTTGGTAACAAAAGAAAAAGTATTGGCTCTGGTTGAAAATCATGTAGGATTAAATCTCGACAATGAATTTTTCATTTGCGGACCAACGCCTATGATGAAGAATGTAGAAGAGAGTTTATTGGGATTGAAAATTGCGAAAGAAAAAATACATTTAGAATATTTCACAGCAAGTTTAGAAGCGGCGAAAGATTCTGCAAACGCTAATACATCGACCGGAGAAAAAGTAGTAGCACAAGTAACTGTTATTTTGGATGGCGATGAGACAACCTTCGAATTAGCATCGGATGGAAAAAATATTTTGGATGCCGCTATGGATCAAGATTTAGATGTACCTTTCTCTTGCAAAGGCGCTGTATGTTGTACCTGTAGAGCTAAAATTATAGAAGGTGAAGTAGAAATGAAAGCCAACTATGCATTGACCGAAGAAGAAGTTTCAGAAGGCTTCATCCTCACTTGCCAATCGCACCCAAAAACCGCGAAGGTAGTGGTGGATTATGATGTTTAATTTTGAATTCAAAATTCAAAATGCAGAATTCAAAATTGAACGCACCCACTATTCACTATTACTAATCACTATAACTAATAACTATAACTAATCACTATAACTAGCACACTAGCACACTAGCAAACTAGCACACTATCATGAACATCATCATCACAGGAGCATCATCGGGTGTAGGATTTGAGGCGGCTTTAGAGTTGATCAAAGATTCTAATAACACGGTAGTTGCTATAGCTCGCAACATCGACAAACTAAAACGATTGAATCAAATTGCAAAAGATTTGAATCCATCGGCAAAGTTATTGCCTGTGCAATTCGATATTGTAGAGGGTGCTTATGAAGAGGGATTGATACCATTTTTGAATCATCACTTAACGGGCCCGATTGATGTGTTGATTAACAATGCGGGTGTGCTTATCAATAAACCCTTTAAAGATCAAAGCGATGATGATTGGATGCAAATGTTTCAAACGAATGTGATGGGGCATGTGCGCATGATTAGAAGTTTATTGCCTTATTTCAACAATCCATCGCATATCCTCAACATCGGTAGTATGGGTGGATTTCAAGGCTCGGAAAAATTCAACGGCCTTTCATCTTATTCTGCATCGAAAGCAGCATTGCATATCATAACTGAATGTCTTGCCGAAGAATTTAAAGATTTAGGCATAAATGTAAATGCATTGGCATTGGGTTCAGCACAAACTGAAATGTTGGAGCAAGCATTCCCTGGATATCAGTCGCCTGTTATGGCTTTCGAAATGGGCAAGTACATTGCCGACTTTGCAGTAAGCGGACATACCTTTTTTAATGGGAAGATTTTGCCGGTAGCGAAGAAGACGCCTTAAGAGTAATGCGTAGAGCGTATTGCGTAGAGCGTACAGCGTATTGAGTACTGCGTTTGCGCTTAGGTTAGTTTAGACTTTATTTGGAATTTATTTAGAGTTTTGTCAAGTATGATTCTGTTAATTACAAACAGAGTTGCTCCCATTTGAATGATATACAATTTATGAAATTCTCCTTTGTAAAAAATGGAATCGGGAAATTGCTTTGAGATGATAATGATTTCAGCAGACCATATGATAAAGTTTAAAAGGAAAGATATTGTTGACCACTTCCAATTAAACTTTGAAAAAATTCGATAGTGCATAATCTGAAATAAAAGTATTAAGGAGTAAGCAATTGTAATAAAATGCCAACCGATATTCGGGAATAAATAAATACTCAATTGCACAATAGGTTGAATCAATGTCGCTAAACCTATTGCAAATAATAACTCTTTAAGAATTTCTTTTAATTTGTCGATGTACTGCAAGAGAGAAATATATAAATGGTATAATTGAAATAATAATTTTAAAATTCATTGCTAAGAGACCTACAAATAACATAAAAATTAATAAGACAGCTAAACAAATTATTCCAGAATAAATTAATTTTTTATTCGGCTTCTTTAGAAATAAACTTATCAATAATAATAGTTGACCTGCAAAAGGTAATAGCGTAAAAGGATGTAATACCGATTGTGGATCTGTAAACAATTTCTGCAGCAGCACAGCCTCTGCATCAAACAAAAAAGAAGCATTATTTTGACCCCATTCAAGATAACCCATTAAGGAACTAAGAATAACAAGAATGATGTAAATTTTCAGACGCATATCTAAAAATAAGAATTATATCAATTCAGCACGTTTTATCGCTAAGTTTTTACCTTTTTTAGATTTAATCGTTAAAAAAATCACTAAAAAAATAGTTAAGGCTCTGAATACATTAGACCAAATGCCTCCCAATGCATTATCGCTCACATTGAAAATTTCCCATGCAAGATTCATTAGCATATGTAGAAAAATTGGAACCCATAAATTAAAATTCCACTCGGCATAAACCCATGAAAATAAAATTGCACCTAGAAATGTTATTAGAAAAATTCCGATTAACTCTAATGCTTCTGTACCCTGATATAAATGTAATAATCCGAAGATAATTGCACCTGAACTTACAGCTGGGATAAATTTTAAGTTCCCATATCTAAATAACTGCCCAAATAAAAATCCACGGAAATACATCTCTTCAAAAAGACCAGCGGCTACTACTTTTATTAAAATTCCGTTCCAACTTAATTCATTGCTAATATCAAATAACAACGAAAATCCGAGGAACATTGGTAATGTGAATAGGACAGCAAATGCAAATGCTTTATATGCCGATGTATCAAATCCTATAGAAGATAGCATCTTATTTTTACCATGTAATAGGTAAAGCGCTAAAAAAATAGGGATACCTACAATTGTATAGGCAATATTCTGACTTATACCAAAGAAATCCAGATAAGAATCGACCCAAGATCGAATATCTTTAAAATATAAATCATCGAAAATAAAATGTATACTAAAAGCAAGAATTGTAATTAGAATTACGCGTGTAGAAATTTTCATATTGAAATCTTTTCTACCAAGACGATCACCTCCCTACAAAGGTTGCATTCGAACCCACGAGCATACGAACCTACGAGCATAGGAACCCACGAACTACCTTCCCGATTCCAATACCTTCCAAGCTTCAGACACATCGCCTTCCGATAATAAATCTTTTGCGAGCGCATGTTTTTCACTTTCTGTCATAAAGCCGTATTTGCTTTTGATTTCTGCGCGCGTAGCTTCATCGTACTGAGGAATTTGTTCAACGTTTCCTAATTGACCTAAATTATTCCCAGTTAAGATTTTTGAATGTCGAATGTGCTCTGGCAATGCATCAACTCCGATACCCATAGTGGTTAGAGGTTTTGCAACTTGAAACAATGAATCAGCTGTTACGCGCGAATACCAGTCGCCTCCCAAGCGTGCAACATGATCCATTTTTATTTGATCTATTTTACCATCGGCTGCCAACACATCTTCAGAGATATGCATAGCTACTACTTCTGCTAAAACTAAATTTCCTGCACCCGGTGTTTCTGCTAATGCTATAACATCGCGTACAATGCATTCGAATTGCACGGGCGATTCTTTTACGCGTGGTGGTTTTACAAAATCAGATTTCAATTCTGTGAACCCAGCTTTTGTAAATTCGTTTACTCCTTTAGGATATTCTGTGCTCGACAAGGATGTTTGATGCACCATGTTATAATTCACAATGTTGATGGTACATTCTTTTACCTTCATTACATTATCAAGTGTATGTTTCGTTGTATTATCACGTACCCTTCTGGCAGGAGAGAAAACTAGAATCGGTGGATTAGAGCTAAATAAATTAAAAAAAGAAAAGGGACTTAGATTCACATTTCCTTCTTCGTCTACAGTACTAACAAATGCAATAGGTCTAGGCGCTACTGCATATTGTAAAAACATTTGAGTTTGTTGTGGACTTAAGTCCTTGGTTTGTAGCGTTAACATATTTTGTATTTGTATCAAATGTATAAAATTTACAAGAATCTCGAGTATTGAAATTTTAAATAAAAGTGAAAGATTTCAACAAGCAGTAATAATTAAACTATCGCATTTATAAAATGGATGATAGTTTTGCGACGTAAAATTTCATTCTATGAAGAGCTTAAAATTTATTTTATTAATTACAACACTTTGCAATCTTCTAAATACAGCTAAAACCTTTGCACAAGATTCATTAAAAAAAATTGAGATTGAACATGTTAATATACATTCCAATAGATTATTAATTCCTTTCGACAAAACGAATCGCAACATTGAAATTATCACCAAAAAACAAATAGAATCTTTGCCAGTACAATCTGTGCAAGAACTGCTGAGCTATGTTACTGGTATAGATGTTAGACAACGCGGACCTAAAGGAGTTCAGAGCGATATTAGTATCCAAGGTGGAACTTTTGAACAGACCTTAATTCTGATCAATGGTATTAAAATAATTGATCCACAAACTGGACATCATCTCATGAATTTACCAGTGCCGATGTCGAGTATCGAACGCATTGAAATTCTTAAAGGTGCTGCATCTAGAAAATACGGCATCAACGCCATTAACGGAGCCATTAATATCATCACGAAAGAAAATATTTTAAAGAATTCTGCCGATGTATACCTAGGATCAGGAACATCTTTTCAAAGTGATACATCGAGCAAGAAATTATACAATTCTCAACATCTTGCACTGAATACAAATTTCAGATACAAATCAACTGAAAACATTCTAAGTATTTCAAAAGATTTAGGTAATGGTTATCGATATAATACTGCTTTCGATAACCAAAAATATTTTTTGAATACACGATTTGCAATTTCCGATAAGGAAAGTATAAATATGCTTCATGCCTATACTTACAATAGTTTTGGAGCAAATGCATTTTATGCTGCACCATTTGATGTTGAGTCGACAGAAAAAGTGGAAACTTATATAGGTAGCATAGACTATACTAAAAAATTCAATCGATTGAGCATAAGTCCTCGCTTATCATACCGATATAATTTCGACGATTATATTTATATCCGTAGCAAACCAGAAGTATATAGAAATAAACACTTCTCGCATAATTATAATTTCGAAATCAATTCCAATTACAAAATGAAATCGGCACAAATCGGTTTGGGTTTGGAATATAGAAATGAAAATCTAAGAAGCAATAATTTAGGTAATAGAATGCGTGAGAATTATGGATTGCATCTAGAGTATCAACAGTACTTTTTAAAAAATAAATTAGACTTGAATGTAGGTTTTTATTATAACTATAATACATTATTCAGCTCAAGAATTTTACCTGGCTTTGATATTGCTTATGCATTGCCAAAAAACATTAAAATATTTGCAGCTTATGGAACTGGACAACGTATTCCAAGTTATACCGATTTGTATTACGATGGACCTGCTAATATTGGTAATGAAAATTTAATTCCAGAATTATCTCAAAGTTATGAATCAGGATTAAAATATTCCGATGCATCGGTAAAAATTAACGCAACTATTTTTAGAAGGAACATTGAAAATTTTATTGATTGGACGAAAGATAGTTTAGCAAATCCATGGATGCCTAGTAATTTCAATACTTTGGAGACTTGGGGATTCAACATTCAAACGCAATACACATTCAAATTCAGCAGAGCGAATTGGAAGCCTCAACACATCGGCATAAGTTATAGTCGAATTATTTCTGAAGTTCAACAATCGGATAAAGTAAATTATTCGAGGTATTTGATTGATAATTTACGTGATCAATTAATAACAAATCTAAGCCTTAAATTATTTAAGGGTTCGGAATTTAGTGTGCAACACAGGTACTTGAACAGAGTAAATTACAAATCGTATCAAGTGCTGGACCTCCGATGGATACAGCGTTTCAATCGATTCGACTTACATTTAGATGTAAATAATTTATTGAACGAACAGTACGAAGAAATTACTGCAGTACCAATGTTACCTACATGGTGTAGTATAGGATTGAGAGTAAAAATTTAAAATTGCAATAAAAAACCCCGCTCGAATGAACGGGGTTTAAATTTTATTTTTTCATTTTCAATAGTGAAAAATCGGTATTTACTTTTCGAATTGTATTGGAAAGTCTACCTAAGCCGGTGATCTCCATCTCCACAACATCGCCATCCTTCAACCATTGAACTGGATAATTTTTATCGTTCAACAAACCAGTGCCATTTAATTCCAAGAAACATCCTGTACCAACCGTTCCCGAACCAATCACATCTCCCGGCAAAATATCAACACCATACGCGCAACGCTCAATAATTTCTGCGAAAGTCCAATCCATGTCGGCCACATTCCCTTCAGAAACCTGCACTCCATTCACCCAACATTTCATATCCAATTTATAATTATTGCCGATGTGGCCGCTCTTCGCAGGCACTTTGTAAGCTTCCAACTCATCGGGAGTCACTAACCAAGGTCCAATAACCGTTGAAAAATCTTTTCCTTTCGCGGGACCCAGATTCAAAAGCATCTCTTCCATTTGTAAAGTTCTTGCACTCATATCGTTCATGATACAATAACCTGCAATGTATTGATCGGCCTCAGAAGCCTTTATATTTCTACCTTTCTTACCAATTACCACTGCTACTTCTAATTCAAAATCGAGTTTCTCAAAATGATCGGGCATGCATTCAATTTCTCCTGGACCTTGAACTGCATTGTGATTTGTGAAATAAAAAATGGGATAAGAATCAAATTCAGGAATCATTGGAACCCCTCTGTTTCTGCGGGCTGCAGCAACATGCTGACGAAATGCATAACCATCGCGACAAGAACTTGGATGTGGAACTGGCGCAAGCAATTCGAAAAACACTTCTTCGCGAGCAACAATAGAACCATCTTTAATCCCATTGTTTACCTTATGTGCGCGCTCCATTAATTCCTCACCACCCCATAAGAATTCAGACATGTTGTGTGGAATCAATTTATCGACAGAATGTAAATTATAAATATGTCCATTTACAAATACACCTAATTTCTCTTGATTTTCAGTCTTGTAGGAAACTAATTTCATATACTAATTGAATTTGTCCAAAACTAATAAAATTAAACATACCCCTAGGTAATTTGATTAAATAAAAAATCGACCTATCTTAGCATCGAAATGAAAACATTCACTCATTCAAAAGATTGGAAATGTTCCGAAATTGAGCAAGCTTATAGAACAAGCTTGATTTCTAAAATAATTTTCGCACAATATTCTGTATAAATCTTTCTTTTAGAGCAATTAAAGCTCTGAATTTCATATTTTTTTATTAATTTTCGAATCCAAATTTATAGCAAAACTTTATGCCGATATATCATAAATTGGGAAAGATCCCACATAAAAGACATACCATTTTCCGCAAACCCGATGGGAAATTGTATGCAGAAGAGCTCTTCTCTACAGAGGGTTTTTCAAATGTATATTCTTTGATTTATCATTGTCATCCGCCAACTATCGTGAAGCATTTGGGCGAACCCTATTCGGTAGAACCTAAAATTGCTCGAGAAAAACACTTAAAGCATACCAGTTTGAAAGGCTTTAAAATCAAGGCAGAAGACGATTATTTAAAATCGCGCAAACCCGTATTGGTGAACAACGATTTGCATATTTCACTTGCGGCGCCAAAGAAATCGATGACCGACTATTTCTACAAAAATTCTCAGGCAGATGAGTTGATTTTTGTACACGTTGGTTCTGGTACTTTGAAAACGGGATATGGCAAAATCAAATTTGAGTACGGCGATTATCTTGTTATACCAAGAGGAACCATTTATCAGTTAGAATTCAACGATGAGAACAATCGATTGTTCATCATCGAGTCTTTCACTCCAATTATTACTCCAAAAAGATATAGAAACCATTTCGGACAGTTATTGGAGCATTCGCCTTATTGCGAGCGCGACATGAAATTGCCACAAGATTTAGAAACCTTTGACGAGCATGGCGATTTCAAAGTTTTGATAAAAAAACAAGGATTGATTTACCCATATACTTATGGAACACATCCATTCGATTTTGCTGGATGGGATGGATTCTGTTATCCATGGGCAATCTCGATTCACGATTTCGAACCGATAACCGGACGAGTGCATCAACCACCTCCAGTACATCAAATGTTTGAAGCACATAACTTTGTGGTGTGTTCGTTTGTTCCAAGAATATACGACTATCATCCACAAGCAATTCCTGCACCTTACAACCATAGCAACATCGACTCAGATGAAGTTTTATATTATGTCGATGGTGATTTTATGAGTCGTAAGAGCGTTGAAAAAGGACAGATAACCTTACATCCAGGAGGTATTCCGCATGGACCACATCCGGGTACCGTAGAAAAATCAATTGGTAAAGAAGCAACAGAAGAATTGGCTGTAATGGTGGATCCGTTCCGACCATTGATGCTCACCGAAGATGCCGTAGCCATTGAGGATGAAGGGTATTATTCTTCTTGGAAGGAAGAATGAAAATAGAAAATGGAAAATGGAAAATAGAAAATAGAAAATGGAAAATAGAAAATAGTAGAGCGTTGAATGAAAATTATTGGTCTTAAAAAATTAGCAATAAAAATCATTAATCGCTATACGCGGTACGCAATACGCTATACGCAATACGCTGTACCATTTTAATACTTAATACTTTGTACTTAATACTTAAACAATATGCAAGTAATTGACAAAACAAATCAACTCGCGGAGTTGCATAAAGATCACAATCCGGCTGAGGATTTTTTACCATTATTGGGAACCGATTATATCGAATTTTATGTTGGAAATGCAAAGCAAGCGGCCTACTATTACAGAGCAGCATTTGGTTTCGAGCTAGTAGCTTATGCTGGTCCTGAAAAAGGCATGCGAGGTAAAGCATCCTATGTTTTACAACAAGGAAAAATCAGATTGGTCTTAACAACTTCATTCGATCCAGAATCAGAGATTTCAAAGCATGTTAACTTACATGGCGATGGCGTGAAAGTTTTGGCTATTTGGGTCGATGATGTGCAACACTCTTACGAACAAGTAAAATCACGCGGCGGTATCATCGTAGAAGAGCCAAAAACTTTATCCGATGAATTCGGTGAAGTAAAAACATTCACCTTACAGACCTATGGCGATACAGTACATACATTTGTTGAACGTAAAAATTACAAAGGCGTATTCATGCCAGGATTTAAAGCAACACCTAAAGATCCAATTGCAAAACCAATTGGATTTAAATTTGTGGATCATTGTGTAGGTAATGTTGGCTGGGGTGAAATGAATAAATGGGTGAAGTATTACGAAGAAGTAATGGGCTTTAAATTGTTAATTACATTTGACGATACTGATATTTCTACTGAATATTCGTCATTGATGTCGAAAGTAGTATCAAACGGATCGGGTTATGTGAAATTCCCTATTAATGAGCCAGCAGAAGGAAAGAAAAAATCTCAAATTGAAGAATACATAGACTTCTATAAAGGAGCGGGATGTCAGCATATTGCTATAGCAACAGATAATATTATTGAAACTGTTGCAGAAATGAGAAGAAGAGGAATCGAATTCTTATATGTTCCCAATACATACTACGATGATTTATTTGAACGTGTAGGTAAAATTGATGAAGATGTAGAAGAATTAAAAAAATTAAACATTTTAGTAGACAGAGACCCTGAGGGTTACTTATTACAAATTTTCACCAAGCCAGTAGAAGACAGACCAACCGTATTTTATGAAATCATACAACGTCGTGGCGCTACTTCTTTTGGTAAAGGTAATTTCAAAGCATTGTTCGAATCCATTGAAAGAGAACAGGAACTTAGAGGAAATTTATAATCGACAATAAATAACTTAAAAGGCGGATAATATATCCGCCTTTTTTTATATTAGGTGTTATGATTAAAAAGCTGTATCATTTTCTTGTTAAGAATCTTCCATTTAAATATTCTATTTTGAATTTTGTAGCTGCTCTTCCAATAAAATTTAAATCAGAATACATTCTAAGAATTACATCTAATATATCACAATATTGTGATCCTAATTATGAAGTGATAAGTAATTTGGGTATCAATAATAATTTGAAAATCAAAATAAAAATAGGTAATACTATACAAGCTTTTGGAAACCCCCATTTGTATATCTCCGAAATATCTACCCTAGAATTATGTTCAAATCTATTGAAACACGTTGATTGTTTTTTAGATATAGGCTCGCACATCGGTTATTTCTGTTTTTACCTAGAAAATAATAATATTAATCACACACCTATTCATTTCTTTGAACCCGACCCCGATTTGTTTTCAAATCTTCAAAGCAATGTAAATAGAAATAAATTGTCGAACATTTATGGATCAGATTTAGCACTTTCCGATAAAAATGGAGAATTAACTTTCTTCAAAAATTTAAATGACTCTAGCTCTGGAAGTATAAAAAACACTTTTAATACTATTCACAAATTAAAAGAAATAAAAGTATTAACATCCACTTTCGACCACTATGTAGAGAATATACCATATAATAATTATTTACTCAAAGTAGATGTTGAATCTGCAGAATTTGAATTTATTAGAGGAGCTGAAAAAGAATTAAGTAGAGTTCGATACCTAGTAATTGAGTTATTGCAAGAATCTATTGATCTTGAATTTCCATTGATGATGATAGAAAAATATACATTTAATGCTTATTACATCAATAACTTTGAATTATATGAATCTAAAAGAGGAGAATATAATTATAAAGACCCATATTACAATTGGCTCTTTACTAGAGACACAAAAGAAGAACTCCTAACTAAACTTAAGGGTACAAAATTTAAGATTAAACCATAATCATATATTTTTTATTATTTTTGAGCCTAATAAGAAAAATAAAAGTTGAAAAGAATTGCAATCTTCGCTTCAGGGTCTGGCTCCAACGCTCAAAAAATTATGGAACACTTCAAACGTCATAAAGAAATTGAAGTGGCATTGGTGCTTAGCAATAAAGCCGATGCATATGTATTGCAAAGAGCAGATAATTTTGAAGTGCCTACCCACGTGTTCAGTAAATCGGAGTTATACAATACCAATTCGATTGATAATCTTTTAAAGAACCTGAACATCGACCTAATCGCATTGGCTGGATTTAACATCTTAATGCCGGAACGCATTTTAAAAGCTTATCCAAAACGTGTACTAAACATTCACCCTGCCCTATTGCCAAAGTATGGAGGCAAAGGGATGTATGGCAAATACATACACGAAGCGGTGCTTGCCAATAAAGAAAAAGAGACGGGAATCACGATACATTATGTGAACGAAGTATACGACGAAGGCGAGATCATTTACCAGACAAAATGCAGCATCGATCCGAGTGACGATTTGGAGAAATTAGCCTATAAAGTACATCAATTAGAACATCATTATTTCCCAAAAGTAATTGAGGACATCCTAAAAAAAAATTAACACCCCTCATTTGCTAATTTGCTAATTATCTAATTTGCTAATTACCTAATTAATTCCTTAGCTTTGCGCTTTCTAAAAATTTCTTCATGAGCGCAAGTAAAAAGGTAAAAAACGCCTTAGTATCAGTATTTTACAAAGACCGTTTAGATTCAATCATTCATTTATTACATCAATACAATGTTCAGTTGTATTCAACAGGTGGAACAGAGGATTTTATAAAATCGCTTGGAGTTCCTGTAAACAAAGTGGAAGACTTAACAGGTTATCCATCTATATTAGGCGGACGAGTAAAAACCTTACATCCGAAAATCTTTGGAGGGATACTTGCAAGAAGAGAATTAGCGAGCGATTTAGAACAATTGAACGAATATGAAATTCCCGAATTTGATTTGGTGATTGTAGACCTTTATCCATTCGAAGAAACTTTAGCTTCTGGAGCAAAGGAACAGGAGATCATTGAAAAGATTGACATTGGCGGCATTTCATTAATAAGAGCAGCAGCGAAGAACTTCAAAGATGTAATTATCGTTTCATCGAAAAACGATTATGCATTATTAGAAGAGACCTTAATTAAAAACGAGGGTGGCTCTACTCTAGATGAGAGAAAAGAATTTGCGAAAAGAGCTTTCAACACTAGCTCACATTACGATACAGCGATTTTCAATTATTTCAATACAGAAAATCCATTAAGCGTTTTCAAGCAAAGTATTCAGAATTCACAAGTATTGAGATACGGTGAAAACCCTCATCAAAAGGGCGTTTTCTATGGTGATTTAGATGCTATGTTCGAAAAGTTAAACGGCAAGGAATTATCTTATAATAATTTGGTCGATGTAGATGCGGCGGTTGAACTAATCAAGGAATTTGATGAACCTACTTTTGCGATATTAAAGCATAATAACGCATGTGGTATTGCCTCGAGACCAAGTTTGAAACAAGCTTGGATAGATGCTTTGGCATGCGATCCAGTTTCTGCATTCGGTGGAGTAATTATTTGTAACCGTAACATCGACCTAGAAACAGCGCAAGAAATTCATAGCTTATTCTGCGAAGTACTAATAGCACCGAGCTATTCAGAGGATGCTGTAAAACTTTTATCGGAAAAGAAAAACAGAATTTTATTAGTTCAAAAAAATGTAGTGTTACCTGCTAAACAATTCAAAACATTGTTAAACGGCGTGATTGAACAAGATAAAGATTTATCGATGGAAGGAATTTCAGAAATGAAATTAATTACAAACACGAAACCTACTGAGCAAGAATACGTAGACTTGGCATTTGCGAATAAAGTAGTAAAGCATACAAAATCAAATACAATAGTTCTAGCGAAAGGCAAGCAATTGATGGCAAGCGGAGTTGGGCAGACTTCTAGAGTAGATGCATTGAAACAAGCGATCATGAAAGCAGAGGCTTTTGGGTTCGATTTAAAGGGAGCGGTAATGGCATCGGATGCATTTTTCCCATTCCCCGATTGTGTGGAGATAGCAAAGAATGCAGGCATTACAGCAGTATTGCAACCAGGGGGATCAATTAAAGATCAGGACTCGGTAGACTATTGTAATAACAATGGTTTAGCAATGGTAATGACAGGTGTTCGACACTTTAAACACTAGAATTTCAGGATTATTCTTATTAATTAATCATTTTTTATATTTTTATAAGCATTAGCAAACAGATATTTAGAAATTACGATGGGCTTATTCAATTTTTTCACGCAAGAAATTGCGATCGACTTAGGGACAGCAAACACATTAATCATACATAACGACAAAGTGGTGGTAGACGAACCCTCTATTGTTGCCATTGACCGTAAGACTAGCAAAGTGATTGCGGTAGGAAAACATGCCATGCAGATGGATGGTAAGGCACATGACGGTATCAAAACCATACGACCATTAAAAGATGGGGTTATTGCCGATTTCGATGCGGCGGAGCACATGATTCGCGGTATGATTAAAATGATTAATTCTGGTAGAGGTTGGTTCCTACCTTCGTTGCGAATGGTGATCTGCATTCCATCAGGTATTACAGAAGTTGAAAAAAGAGCAGTACGTGACTCGGCAGAGATTGCGGGTGCTAAAGAAGTATATATGATTCATGAACCTATGGCTGCTGCAATTGGTATCGGAATCGATGTAGAAGAACCTATGGGGAATATGATTATCGATATTGGTGGTGGTACAACAGAAATTGCTGTCATCGCTTTATCAGGTATCGTATGTGATCAGTCCATTCGTGTTGCGGGAGATAATTTCGATAGCGATATTGTTCAATACATGCGTAGAGAACATAATATTTTGATTGGCGATAGAACAGCAGAGAAAATCAAAATTGAAGTAGGCGCTGCATTAGCAGAATTGGACGAACCACCAGCAGATTTTGCCGTTCAAGGTAGAGATTTGATGACAGGTGTTCCCAAACAAATAAAAGTATCATACACAGAAATTGCACATTGCTTAGACAAATCTATTTCAAAAATTGAAGAAGCAATTCTAAAAGCATTGGAGATTACTCCACCAGAATTATCGGCCGACATTTACCAAACAGGTATATACCTTACAGGAGGTGGTGCTTTGTTAAGAGGTCTTGACAAACGTATTTCTGCAAAAACGAAACTTCCAGTGCATATTGCAGAAGACCCATTGAGAGCGGTAGTTAGAGGAACGGGTATTGCTTTGAAAAATATAGGAAACTTCAAATTCTTGATGACCTAATAATTTTTTTGAATGCGTAACCTTTGGATATTTTTTCTTCGTTATTACGGTATCTTTCTCTTTTTGTTTTTAGAAGTAATTGCATTTTCACTCATCTTCAAAAACAATTCGTACCAAGGTGCTAGTTATTTCAATTCATCCAACGCGCTTTCTGGAAAAATCTATACGAGTGTTGCCAACATAGAAGCATTTATTCACCTCAAATCGGTAAACGATTCACTTGCACAAGAAAATGCACGTTTGAAAAATCAAATGTTGGCAGAACGCTATTCCAATAAAACAATAAAAGGCCAGAAATTCGATAGTCTTGCGTTACAACGCTACAACTATTTACAAGCAAAAGTGGTGAATAACACCATCATGAAGCGCAACAATTATCTGACACTCGATAAAGGGTATATTCATGGTGTGCGTAAAAACATGGGTGTGATTTGTGGCGATGGAATTGTAGGTATCGTAAAAGATGTATCGGAACATTTCTGCACTGTGATTTCCTTTTTACATAAGGATTCAAAAATTTCTGCTCAGTTAAACAGTACTAAAGATTTTGGTTCATTGGTTTGGGAAGGCATTGATCCAAGAGAAGGTTTGCTTAAAGATGTACCAACACACGTAAAAGTGAAAATGGGCGACTCGGTAACAACTACGGGGTTCTCGAGTGTTTTTCCAGAAAATATTCTAATCGGAAAAGTAAAAAATGTTGAACAAAAAAGTGGCGACAATTTCCATAACATAGAAGTTAGTTTGTCGACCAATTTCTCAACGCTTAGATACGTATACATCGTTTCAGATATTTTATCGAACGAGAAAATAAAAATTGAGTCTAAATCGGAGGTGCTGAAAAATGATTAGATTAATATTACAAAATTCCTTTCGATTCATTTTCTTGTTATTATTACAAGTGATCATCTTTAACAACATCGGCTTGTTTAATATGATCAATCCCTATGTATACGTCCTCTTTATTTTGCTATTACCCTTAGAGACTCCCTTGTATTTACTCATGGTTTTATCCTTTCTTATGGGACTATCAGTAGATATGTTTTCCAACACAGGAGGAATACACGCAGCAGCAAGCACCTTAATTGGCTTTATGCGACCACTGGTATTACTTATTATAACACCTAGGGGTGGTTACGAACACCAACCCGTTCCTAATCTAAAGAACATGGGCATTCAATGGTTTCTTGCCTATTCCATTACCTTAGTTACGATTCATCATATTGTGCTTTTTCAAATTGAAGTATTTCGATTCAATGAATTTCTAATAACCTTCACTCGCTCTATTTTAAGTTCAATTTTTAGCTTACTTTTGATTTTACTTTCACAATATTTAACAGGAAGTACTAAAAAGCGAGCATGAACATTTTCCCTGAGCGTAGATTCATCATTCAAGGACTTATCATATTAGTAGCATTTATTCTACTTATCCGACTGTTTTACATTCAGGTTATTGACGACAGCTATTTCTTATCGGCCAATAACAATGTACTCCGTAAAATAAATGTTTATCCAGCACGTGGTATTATATACGATCGTAATGGGAAAATTTTGGTGCAAAACGAACCGGTTTACGACCTTATGGTTGTGCCTAAACAAACCAAGGAAATGGATACCTTGGAGTTTTGTCGACTTATAGGTATTAGTAAACAAGATTTTATCGATAAAATGCGTAAGGCCCGAAAATACTCGCCTTTCAAAGCATCCATCTTCGAAAAACAATTGTCGGCCCGACTCTACGCCGGATTCCAAGAGCGTATGTATGAGTTTGCAGGATTTTACGTCCAGAACAGAACTGTGCGAAAGTACCCCGATTCCATAGCCGCCCACGTGTTGGGATACATTGGCGAGGTTGATGAGAATATTATTTCAAAAACGAACAACTACTACCAATTAGGAGACTACATCGGCATAAGTGGAATTGAAAAATCGTATGAAGATATTTTAAGAGGACAACGTGGGACCAAAGTAATTATGGTCGATGTATTGAATCGTGAGCAAGGTTCCTACGAAAATGGAGCGTACGATACAGTAGCAATCGCAGGTGAGAAATTGGTTTCTTCTCTCGATTATCGAATTCAGAAATTGGGTGAAGATTTAATGCGTAACAAACGTGGAAGTATTGTAGCAATAGAACCAAGTACTGGCGAGATCCTATGTTTCATTAGTAGTCCGGGCTATGATCCAAATTTATTGGTAGGCAGAGAACGAGGAAATAATTACATCAAATTATTGCGCGATGAAACGAAGCCTTTGTTTGTGCGTCCACTCATGGCACAATATCCGCCGGGTTCTATCTTCAAAGCCGTTGAAGCTTTAATCGCACAACAAGAAAATTTAATTTATCCAGAAACACGATTCCCTTGTGGGGGTGGATATTCTATAGGATCAAGAATAGTGAAATGCATGCACGTGCACTCGCCATTGGACTTGAGAGAATCGATTGCTCAATCTTGTAATGCTTATTACTGTTGGACATTTAAGAAGTTAATTGATCAAGGGAATTACGGTACGGTAGAGAAAAATTTCTTGAAGTGGAGAGAATATGTCAATGCTTTTGGCATCGGTAAAAAAACAGGAATCGATTTACCTAATGAGTTAAGTGGCTTATTACCTACAGTACAATTTTACGATAAGTATTATGGCTCGGGTGGATGGAAATCGTCGACCATTATATCTTTATCGATTGGTCAAGGTGAGTTAGGTGTTACACCCTTGCAAATGGCAAACATTATGGCCATCATAGCCAATAAAGGTTGGTATTACAATCCGCATTTGATTAAAGCGATTGGAGAAAAGTCCTATCAGAAAAAAGAATTTACGACAAAAAATTACGTGGGAATTGATACACAATATTTCAATATCGTGACGGAAGGTATGCAACAAGTGGTCGATAGAGGAACGGCATATTATGCAAAAATCAAAGATATTGCTATGTGTGGTAAAACGGGTACAGCGCAAAATCCGCATGGTAAGGATCACTCAGTATTTGTAGCTTTTGCACCTAGAGAAAATCCTAAAATTGCAATAGCAGTAGTAGTTGAGAATGCTGGATTCGGTTCAACATGGGCGGCTCCCATTGCGAGTATTTTAGTTGAAAAATATTTAAAAGATACGGTTAGTAGACCGGCATATTATATAGACCGCTTGTTGAATGCCGATTTGATACATCCGCCGAAAGTATTGGTAGAAAAGGAGGAGGAACAAGGTGAGTGAGTTAAGACAAAATAAATTTTGGAACAACATCGATGTATTGAGCATTGTGTTGTATGCCGCTTTGGTGTTCATTGGTTGGATCAGCATCTATTCTGCTGTTTACGATGAGAACCATCAATCGATTCTAGATATCGAAAGAAATTATGGCAAGCAATTAATTTGGATCATTACCGCATTTTTTATTGCCTTCATGATTTTGCTTATAGAGTCGAAATTCTATTCGGTCTTTTCATGGGGAATATATGGCGTTACTTTAGTGCTGCTCGTCACCGTTTTATTTTTTGGAAAATATGTGAATGGTTCTCGATCGTGGTTTGAAATTGGGAGTTTCAGATTACAACCAGCTGAGTTTGCAAAATTTGCGACCGCATTGGTATTAGCGAAATACATCAGCACCAATAACAAAAGACTCGATCGATTTTCATATTTAATCACATCTGCAGGAATCTTATTACTACCCATGGCCCTTATTTTATTGCAGGGCGATGTGGGCTCGGCAGTTACGTATGTTGCGTTTGTATTTGTGTTATACCGCGAGGGAATGACTGGATATGTTTTGTTCATAGGCGCTATGCTTGGATTAATATTTATTTTATCGCTCTTACTTCCACAATATATTTTATTCATCGCCATCGGAGCAGCGGGAGTTTTTGCAGCCTATTATTTCAGAAGAAAACGCAATGCTATTTTTGTAATACTTGCCGGAGTAATTTTATCGGTAGTACTTGTGATTGGTTTCGATTATGTATTCAACAATGTTTTAAAAGAGCATCATCGCGATCGATTAAACAATTTAGTAGGAAAAGAAATTGATTTAAAGGGTGCAGGCTATAATGTAAACCAATCGAAAATCGCCATCGGTTCAGGCGGACTAATGGGAAAAGGATTTTTGAATGGCACACAAACGAAGTACGATTTTGTACCAGAGCAAAGTACCGATTTTATTTTTTGTACAGTGGGTGAAGAGTGGGGCTTTATAGGTAGTCTTGTCCTTATCGCCTTGTTTGTTGCATTACTACTTCGCATCATCTTTATAGCCGAGCGACAACGATCTGCATTCAGCAGAATCTACGCCTACGGCGTAGCCAGCATTTTATTTTTCCATCTCACCATCAACATTGGAATGACGATTGGACTTGTTCCTGTGATTGGAATTCCATTACCATTTGTTAGCTATGGTGGTAGTTCACTTTGGAGTTTTACGATATTGTTGTTTATACTGTTGAAGTTGGATTCGAATCGTATGAATATAATACGATAGTTAGTGTGCTAGCATACTAGCACACTATATTAACAATTTTTCCTTTCACAAATATAAACTTCCTCAACTCCTTCCCTTCCATTTGCTTTTGTACATCGGCGTTTGCGAGTACAATTTCTTTTGCTTGCTCTTCTGTGATGTCTAGTGCCAATGAGATATTGAATTTCGTTTTTCCATTAAATGAAATTGGGTATGCAAATTCCGATTCTACTAAATACGATTCATTCCATTGAGGATAGCTCGCTTTCGAAATCGATTCTGTTTCTCCTAATAACTTCCAACATTCCTCGGTAATATGTGGTGCGTATGGCGATAATACTATGCAAAGATCACGCAAGATTTTTCGCTTATTGCATTTTAAATCGGTTAATTCATTTACACATATCATAAAGGAACTTACGGATGTATTAAATGAAAAACGTTCAACGTCTTCTTCAACTTTCTTGATTATTTTATGTAATGCTTTATACTCTTCTTTCGATGGTTCCGCGTCAGATACATCGAAGTTAAATTGATCATCGTGAAATAATTTCCAGAACTTTCTCAAGAATTTAAACACCCCTTCTATCCCATTCGTATTCCAAGGTTTGCTTTGCTCCAATGGACCTAAAAACATTTCGTACATACGCAAAGTATCGGCACCATATCGATCAATAATATCGTCGGGATTCACAACATTGAATTTCGACTTAGACATTTTTTCGACTTCAAAATCACAAATGTATTTCCCTTCTGATAAAATAAATTCTGCATTATTAAATTCAGGATTTGAGTTTTGAAACTTTTCTAAATCAAGAATATCATTCGTAACTATATTTACATCTACGTGCAAACGCGTTGTTTGATATGCCTCTTTTATATCTGATGATACAAATGTATTAGTTCCATTAATTCTATAAACAAAATTCGAACGACCTTGTATCATCCCCTGATTGATCAACTTCTGAAAGGGCTCTTCAAAGGAAATCAATCCTAAATCTTTCAAAAATTTATTCCAAAATCTTGAGTACAATAAATGTCCGGTTGCATGTTCTGAACCGCCGATGTATAGGTCGACATTCTTCCAATATTCCATCGCCTCTTTTGAAGCAAAAACATCAGCATTCTGAGGATCCATGTAACGCAAGAAATACCATGAACTTCCTGCCCATCCGGGCATCGTGGTTAATTCGTATTCATACTCTCCTTTATACTTCCAATCTTTCGCACGTGCCAATGGTGGCTCACCTGTTTCTGTCGGCAAAAACTTATCTACCTCTGGCAAGGTTAATGGCAAATCACTTTCATCCATTAAGTATGGAATTCCATCTTTATAATATACTGGAATTGGCTCGCCCCAATAACGTTGGCGACCAAATACTGCATCGCGCAATCGATAATTTATTTTTCCTTTTCCTAAATTTTGCTCTTCAATTTTTTCAATCGCTCTCTTCATCGCATCTATCACTTCCAAGCCATTCAAAAAATCGGAATTAATCAGTTTTCCTTCTTTCGCATCGTACGATTCTACCGATAAATCACCACCCTCAACCACTTGCAAAATTGGCAAGCTAAAATGTTTCGCAAATGCATAATCCCGCGAATCATGCGCAGGCACTGCCATCACCGCTCCTGTTCCATATCCCGCCAATACATAATCGCCAATCCAAACAGGCACCAATCGATCTTCAAAAGGATGTTGAACATAAGCTCCAGTGAATTGTCCCGATATCGATTTCACATCACTCATTCTGTCGCGTTCTGATTTCTTTGCGGCCGCTTTTTTATATTCCTCCACTGCCGATTTGTATTCCGCTGTGGTAATTTCATCTACCAATTCATGCTCTGGCGCAAGCACCAAAAAGGACACTCCAAAAATTGTATCCGGACGTGTTGTAAATACTTCAATCTTTTTTGAACTACTGTCGATGTTGAAGCTCAAGGAACATCCTGCACTTTTACCAATCCAGTTACGTTGCATTTCCTTCACTGCATCGGGCCAATCAATCGTATCCAAACCATTCAACAATCGCTCCGCATATGCCGTAATTCTCAAGGACCATTGCTTCATTAATTTTTGTTCCACCGGATAACCACCTCGCTCCGAAAATCCATCCTTCACCTCATCGTTCGCCAATACGGTACCCAATGCCGGACACCAATTCACCCATGAATCCGCTAAATATGCCAATCGGTAAGAAAGTAAAATTTCTTGCTTTTTACCTTCGTTAAAATTTTTCCAATCATCGGCACTAAAAACTTCCTCGCAATGATGGCAAGCATTTACACTTGCATTCCCCTCTTTTTCAAATATGCCGATGAGAGCGTCTATTGACTCCGCCTTATTCGTATCGTTGTTGTACCAGGACTTGAACAATTGCATGAAAATCCATTGCGTCCATTTATAATACGAAGGATCTGAAGTCATCACCTCGCGCGACCAATCAAACGAAAAACCGATTTTATCCAGCTGTTCTCTATAACGCTTAACGTTCTGAGCAGTCGTAATCGAAGGATGCTGACCTGTTTGTATCGCATATTGCTCAGCCGGCAATCCGAAAGAGTCGTAACCCATTGGATGCAATACGTTAAAGCCCTTCAAGCGCTTGTATCTCGAAAAAATATCCGTTGCAATATAACCGAGCGGATGTCCCACATGCAATCCCGCGCCCGATGGGTAAGGAAACATATCCAAAACATAATACTTAGGCTTAGATGCATCATTATCAGCCTTGTAAACATTGTGCTTGGCCCAATACTCTTGCCAATCCTTCTCGATTTTCTTAAATTGATAGTCCATATTCGTATAAGTCGCGAATTTATTAAAAAGCAGGCACATTCTTCCATTAGGCCTGTATTTAGATAAGATTTTTTATATTCGCATCGTTAGCAGAGCATGACAACTATGAACGAACAAGCCCCTAAGAAAGGAATTAAAACATTTTACATCTCTACAATATTTAGTATCTCCTTGGTATTGTTGATGATAGGACTCTTGGGACTTATTGTTTTACATGCTAAGAATTTATCGAATTTCGTAAAGGAGAATATTGTTTTAAATGTTATTCTCGATGAACAAGCAAAAGATGCCGATATCTTCAAATTGAAAAAAGAAATCGATAAAAATCCCGCAATTAAGTCGACCGAATACGTTAGCAAAGAATTAGCTGCACGTAATTTATCAAAAGATTTAGGAGAAGATTTCGTAAAATTTTTGGGATACAATCCATTATCTGCTTCCATCGACGTTTATTTGAAAGCCGATTATGCAACGAACGATGAGATTCAAAAATTCATTAAACGTTTGCAGAAAAAAAATAATGTAAAAGAAGTGGTATATCAAGAATCTTTGGTCGATTTAGTGAATCAGAATTTAAGTTCAATTAGCTTAATCATCATTGCCTTTGGAGGAGCGATGTTGTTGATTGCAGTTGCATTGATTAATAATACGATTCGATTGGCGATGTATTCGCAACGATTCATTATCAGAAGTATGCAATTAGTTGGTGCAACAAGAGGATTCATTCGCAAACCATTTATGCAAGCAGGTTTGTTGCATGGATTATTAGGCGCATTAATCGCAATTGCTTTGTTAATTGGAGCATTATTTATTGCAAGAAACGAAGTGCCAGATTTAGTGATTTTACAAGATTATCAAGAATTCGGAATATTATTCATTAGCATTACAGGTATGGGATTATTAATCTCCTATTTCAGCACCTATTTTGCAGTAAATAAATATCTGAATCAAAGTGTAGATGATTTGTACCGGAAGTAAGAAGTATTAAGTATTAAGAAATTAAAATTATTGCAAACAGATAGTTGGAAGCACCTACTATCCACTAAAACTAAAACTATTCACTATAACTAAATTATTAGCACACTAGCACACTAGCATACTATCATCATGTCGAACAAAGAAAATAAAAAAGCAGAAACCAAATCGGTTGATTTCGTTTTTGGAAAAGAGAATTACAAATTTTTAATTGCAGGAGTAGTTGTGGTTTTATTAGGTTTCATTTTGATGAGTGGAACTGAAGATATCATGGACTTCAGAAAAATTACATTAGCACCTATCGTGGTAATTGCTGGTTTTATTATTGTAACATACGGCATATTAAAAAAACCTAGAGACTAATGAATTTATTTCAGGCGATTATCATTGCCATTGTTGAAGGACTAACGGAATTCTTACCGGTATCGTCAACGGGGCATATGATTATCACTACATCCATTATGGGCATTAGTTCCGATGAGTTTACTAAGCTCTTCACTATTGCTATTCAATTTGGCACCATTCTATCGGTGCTCTTTTTATATTGGAAAAGATTTTTTCAGTCGATCAATTTTTACCTGAAACTCTTTGTGGGTTTTGTACCATCGGCAATATTCGGACTCTTGCTTTCAGATTTTATTGATTCATTGTTGGAGAATGTAATCGTTGTTGCTGTGATGTTATTATTAGGTGGAATTGTGTTTTTATTGATAGATCAGTGGATGAAAAAATCGGAAGAGCGAGAAGAGGAAGAGATGAGTTATGGAAAAGTATTAAAGATTGGATTTTTTCAATGCATTGCCATGATACCTGGTGTGTCACGATCGGCAGCCACTATTATTGGTGGTATCACACAAGGATTGAGCAAAAAACAAGCAGCTGAATTTTCCTTTTTTCTTGCGGTGCCAACCATGTTCGCTGCAACTTGTAAAAAGATGTACGACTATTACGAGCAGGGCATTAGCTTTAGTTCGAATGAATGGACATTGCTAGCTGTGGGTAATGTAGTCGGATTCATCGTTGCAATCATCGCCATAAAATCTTTTATTGGATACATCACAAAAAATGGCTTCAAAGTTTTTGGATGGTACAGAATTGTTGTTGGAGCAATCATTTTAATTTTATACTTCATGGGTATAGAATTGAGCATCGTTTAATATGAATACATTTGATTTTGAGGGCGGAGAATTGTTGTTAGTGGATAAGCCATTGACCTGGACGTCTTTCGATGTGGTGGGAAAAATCAGAAATTCTACGCGCATCAAAAAACTCAAAGTAGGGCATGCAGGTACGCTGGATCCATTGGCTACAGGACTTTTGATTGTTTGTACTGGAAAATTAACGAAGAAAGTCGACGAATATTTAGCGGAGGAAAAAGAATACACAGGATGTATCCAATTGGGAGCTACTACCCCATCGTACGATTTAGAAACAGAAATCAATCACACATTCTCAATAGATCATATTACAACAGCAGCAATACATGAAGCTGCAAAAAGTTTTGAAGGTGAAATAGATCAAGTATCGCCTGCATATTCTGCGCTAAAAGTGGATGGTGAACGTGCCTATCACAAAGCTCGTAGAGGCGAAGAAGTAAAAATAAAATCGCGCAAAGTACAAATCGAAGTTTTCGAAATTGAACGAATAGAAATGCCCAATGTGTACTTCAGAATTGTATGTAGCAAGGGAACATATATTCGTTCATTAGCCCATGATTTAGGAAAAAAATTAAATTCAGGAGCTCATTTAACGGAATTGAGAAGAACTAGATCGGGTAATTTCAAAATTGAAGATGCTTGGAATTTAACGGAACTCATCGAAAAAATTAAAGAAGAACGCATAAATTCTGAAAACAAATCGGAATAATTTTGTATTTTAATCTAGATGAAAGTATATAGAAGTATAGAAGAATTTCAGCGTTTGGAGAGAGCAGTGGTAACGACTGGTACTTTCGATGGGGTTCATTTTGGACATCAAAAAATTATACAAAGATTATGCGAGCTTGCTAGGACTTTTAAAGGCGAATCGGTAATCATTACATTTTTCCCACATCCGCGTTTAGTTCTATTTCCAGAAGACAACGATTTGAAATTGATCAATACGCTGGATGAAAAAATTGATTTGCTAGAATCGCTCGGTGTGGATCATCTTTTAATTATACCATTTACCAAGGAATTTTCTCGCTTAAGTTCATTAGAATTTATTCAACAAATATTAGTCGATAAAATTGGTACCAAGAAATTAGTCATAGGCTACGACCATCACTTCGGTAAAAACAGAGAAGGAAGCTTTGAGCATTTGAAACATTATTCAACAGAATATGGATTTGAAGTGGAAGAAATTCCAGAGCAAGACATCAACGATGTAGCGGTAAGTTCTACAAAAATTAGAAACGCAATTCTTGCTGGCGATGTCAAAACAGCTAATCAATATTTAAGTAGACCGTTTGGATTAAGGGGTTCAGTTGTTAAGGGTGATCAAATAGGTAGAACATTAGGCTTCCCTACAGCCAATATAAAATTAACAGAGAGCTATAAAATCATTCCTGCCGATGGAATTTATGCAGTTAAAATAAAAATTGATAGCAAAGAATTTGAAGGCATGCTCTACATCGGCGATCGTCCAACTGTGAATGGTAAATCAAAAGTTATTGAAGTCAATATTTTTGATTTTAATTCTGATATCTACGATCAAACGATATCCGTAGAGTTCATTGCTTATATCCGTGGCGACAAACATTTTAATTCATTAGAAGAGCTCAAACGCGCTTTGCAAAATGACGAACAAAATGTTAAAGCAGTATTTCTAAAAAAATAATTCGCATGATCAATAAAAAACAAATCGATATTCGTTGGTCGGATTTAGATCCAAACTTCCATTTAAGACATAGTGTATTTTATGATTTCTGTGCGGCGCAAAGAATTGAAATTTTGAATAGCATTGGCCTGAACATGAAAAAGTTTCAAGAACTCAGCATGGGCCCAGTAATTTTTAGAGAAGAAGCAGTATTTAGAAGAGAGATAAAGATGGGCGATGAAATTACGCTGGAAGTTTATATTGCTAATATGAGTGCAGATGCATCAAAATGGTCGTTCGAACATCGTTTTATAAATAATCTAGGGAAATTAATGGCTACCGTAACTGTTGATGGTTCTTGGATCAACGTTATAGAACGCAAACTTGCAAAGAACATTCCTTCGGACTTATTACAAGCATTCAAAGATTTTCCAAAAACAAAGGAATTTAAAATTATTTAGTATATTTATATAGTTAGCAACAAACTATGAAATATATTCTAACTCTTTTCCTCTATTTCATTTTATCTTTCCCACTAAAAGCTGATTCTTTAATAGTTAGCGATTTTCCTGATTCAAATTATACTTGGAATGAATCATTAGAATATTCTGATACTGAATTTTATACGTATTATACATTAAGTACAACATATTATGATGCTGGCGATACTACTATAGAAAACAAATCATATAGAAAACTAATGCAGAAAAGTGTACGTAAAGACTACAATGTATTTTCAATACCTCCGTTTTATGAGCTCAGATCTATTGTAAATTCTGATAGTCTTTTTGGATGCATATATAATAAAAAAGCTGAGAAAAAAGTATATATAAGACTAGTATACGATACGGTTGATAAAAAACTATTTGACTTCTCTTATAAATTAGGCGATGTAGTGGATTTAGATTTCTATAGAAATTATAATTCAGATAGTTTATATGTAGTTAATATTGGTAATGTTGTAGATCCATTAGGAGTAAGTAGAAAATACTTCCAATTTAGTTATAACTTAAGTGATACCCTAGATCCACAGATGTCAGGATTCATGTCTTGTATGATTGAAGGACTTGGACTTGGTAAAGGAATAAATGCAGGAATAGATATACCATTTGAAAGGTATAATTACTATTTTGATTGTATCAATTTTAGTCCTACTATTAAATTTAGTATAAATGATTATTTAAGCATAAATACTGAGCCAACAATTTCATTAGCTGAGAATTGCGATACTATACGTTTTGAATACATGAACACAGAATTCGAAAAGAACAGTTCAATAAAAATATATCCTAATCCAAGTAAGGATCAAATTCAAATTGACATAAAAGACTTGATTCAATCTGTAAAAATATACGATCACAATTCCAGATTAATTCTGACAAAGAATGATCTTAAAAATAACAATATAGATGTTACCGAACTTCCTCAGGGATTATATTATTGTATGATCTTTGTGAAAGATAAAGTCTTAAGTGGAAAATTTTTAAAAGAATAAATTAAAACTTCTCTTTTAAATATTTTGCTGTAAAGGATTTTTTATCTTTTATTAAATCTTCTGGAGTACCAGCGAATACTAAGTTTCCGCCTTTATCGCCACCTTCTAATCCAATATCGATTACCCAGTCGGCACATTTTACCACATCTAAATTATGTTCAATGACGATGATAGAATTGCCTTGCTCTATTAAGGCTTCAAAAGATTTCATCAATTTTTTAATATCGTGAAAATGCAATCCAGTTGTTGGTTCGTCGAAAATAAATAATGTATGTGTACTTGAATTACCTTTCACTAAAAACGATGCAAGTTTAATACGCTGTGCTTCACCTCCTGATAATGTGTTGGAAGATTGACCTAAATGCACGTAGCCTAAACCAACATCTGCTAAGGGTTGAATCTTCGATAAGATTTTCTTTTCATCTTTAAAAAATTCAATCGCCTCGTCGATCGTGAGCGCTAACACATCGGCAATATTCTTTTCTTTATAGGTTACTTCTAAAATTTCTTGTTTGAAGCGCTTGCCTTTGCAGGACTCACATTCCAAAAAGATATCGGCCATGAATTGCATTTCAACTTTTACTTCTCCTTCTCCCTGACACACTTCACATCGGCCTCCATCCACATTAAACGAAAAATGCGAAGGCTTCAATCCCAAAGCTTTTGCGGTGTTCTGCGATGAAAATAAATTTCGAATTTCATCGTAAGCTTTTACATAGGTAACAGGGTTCGAACGCGATGATTTACCGATTGGATTTTGATCCACCATTTCGATGGCATGAATACTTTTCAAATCGCCTTCGATGGTATCAAATGCTCCTGTTTGCTCACCCGAATAATTTCCTAATTGCTTCTGCAATGCTGGAACCAAAATGCGTTTCACCAAGGATGTTTTCCCTGAACCACTCACACCTGTTACGGCTGTCAAGGTATTCAATGGAAATTTCACTTCGATATTTTTTAAATTATTTTCTCGTGCACCTTTCAGTAAAATATAATTGTTCCATTTTCTTTTTTGCTTTGGAATTTCAATCGCATCTTTTCCACTTAAATATTTTCCAGTCCAAGAATTTTTATCCTTCAATATTTCTTCGTAAGTCCCTTCAAACACTACATTTCCACCATGACTTCCAGCCTCTGGGCCGATGTCTACGATGTAATCTGCGGCCTGCATGACTTCTTCATCGTGCTCCACAACAATTACCGTATTCCCCGCATCGCGTAAGGATTGCAAGACTCCAATGAGTCGTTGCGTATCTCTCGAATGCAAACCGATAGATGGCTCATCTAAAATGTATATGGAACCTACTAAGCTACTGCCTAGCGATGTCGACAAATTTATTCGCTGCGATTCACCACCCGATAAAGTATTGGACAAACGGTTCAGGGTTAAATATCCAAGTCCTACATCGCATAAGTACTTCAATCGATTTTGAATCTCTGTCAATATTCTTTTCGCAACTTGTTCATCGTGCTTGCTCAATTTTATTCCTTCAAAAAATTCACGCACCTCTTCAACTGGCATCAGCACTACATCGGTAATCGATTTATCGTTGACCTTTACGTATCCTGCATCTTTCCTCAATCGCGATCCTGCACAATCCGGACAATTTGTTCTCCCTCTATAACGCGAAAGAATTACTCGGTATTGAATCTTGTACGTTTGCTCTTCTAGGTATTTGAAGAATGCTCTCAAGCCTTCAAAATATTTATTTCCCGACCACAGTAATTCGTATTCTTTCTTACTTAATTGAGCAATAGGTCGATGTATTGGGAAGTCGAATTTACTTGCCGACTTTAGTAATTGGTCCAGCCATTCTTTCATCTTCTCCCCTCTCCAAGGAGCAATGGCACCTTCGTATACCGACTTACTTTTATCGGGAATCACAAGGTCGGGATCAATCCCAATAACCTTACCATAACCTTCGCATGTTTTGCATGCACCGAATGGATTGTTAAAACTAAAGAAGTGTACCGATGGTTCTTCGAATGTAATTCCATCGAGTTCAAAACGATCGCAAAACTGATGCATTTTTGATGTACCATCTTCCTTTTTTAATTCAATAAAACAATCGCCATGTCCTTCGAAGAATGCTGTTTGAACTGAGTCGGCAATCCTTGTTCGAAGATCTTCATCGGCATAATTCAATACAATTCTATCGATGATAATTTGTAATTCTTTTTCCGATTTAAGTGGTACGTTTTTTAATTCAGCATCCTCAATTAAATCCTCAATTTTTTTTATTTCATTTTGAAAGAGCACACGCTTATATCCTTTTTGCAATAAGATAGCAAGCTCTTCTTTGATGTTGCGTTTCTTTTGCGGAATTACATTGGCATAAAGTGTAATCGTGGTACCATCGGCATAAGACATTAAAAAATCTGTCACCGAATCTACCGTATCACGTTTCACTTCATTCCCTGAAATTGGAGAAAAAGTTTTGCCGATGCGTGCGTACAATAGTTTTAGGTAGTCGTAAATTTCTGTACTGGTTCCTACCGTTGAACGCGGATTGCTAGCTGTAACTTTTTGTTCGATGGCAATTGCGGGTGCTATACCTTTTATATAATCGACCTCGGGTTTATTCATTCTGCCTAAGAATTGTCGAGCGTAGGACGATAAACTCTCGACGTATCGCCTTTGTCCTTCTGCATATAAAGTATCAAATGCAAGCGATGATTTACCAGAACCCGAAAGTCCGGTAATGACTACCAATTTATTTTTCGGAATGGCAATTTCAATATTCTTAAGATTATGAACTCTTGCACCTTTTATTATAATGTATTCTCTTGCGTCTAACTCTGCTACGGCCGATTTACCCATATGGATTAAAATGAAAAAACGAAGATAATGTTTTTAAAATGTAACATTCATGTCATCAAAAATTAAAAATTTGGATTTTTGGAACAATTATTGTTTATTCGAATATAGAAACCATAAAGGAGGACACATTATCGAGTAAAACTTTACGCTAATTTAATTTAAAACCTACGGAGGACATTATGAACCGTAACCTAATTAGTGATAAAGATCTCGTACATCTGTATGTGTCAGGAGACGAATCGGCGCTAGCTACATTGCTTAGCCGTCACAAATCGAAAATTTACACATCTATTTATTTATTGGTTAAGGATCGTTACTTGGCAGAAGACATTTTCCAAGACACCTTTATTAAGGTAATAAATACCCTTAAATCGGGAAAATACAACGAGGAGGGCAAATTTTTACCTTGGGTACTTCGTATATCGCATAATTTGGTAATCGACCATTTTAGAAGGGAAAAACGCAATCCTACGATCACCAATCAAGACGGTTTCGATATTTTCGATGTTTTGGGAATTAGCGAAGAAAGCATAGAAGACAAGAAACTTAGGGATGAAAATCATAAGGAATTAAAAGTATTGATTCAGCAATTGCCCGAGGAGCAAAAAGAAGTGTTGATTATGCGTCATTATGCCGATTTGAGTTTCAAGGAGATTGCCGATTTAACTGGAGTGAGTATAAATACTGCATTAGGACGTATGAGATATGCTTTAAACAACCTTAGAAGGATGATGCAGGAGCGCGAACACAGTTTTAAACAATATTTGTAAAAGCTGTACAATAAGCCTAGGGTCAATGCGTTATATATGCAAATTTAAACCCAAGGCTTATGGTAGAAAGCTCTACACAAAATGAAATGATTATGGCTATGTATCACGAATTAAATTCAGACGACATGGCTAACCTAGAAACACTACTGGAAAAAAATGAAGAATTTGAAAACAACTTTGAAGATTTAAGTGTTCTTAAATCAGAGTTGGATAAATTGATAGAAGCGCCAAGCAACGATGTTGTGCAACGCATACTCAATTATTCGATTTCTTACATTAAGTAAGGTTTTTTTCAAAGGTGGATCCGACAATGCGCAAGTGTTGTCGGATTTTTTTTTGCATATTTATTGGCAATTATTGCTTGAATCATGACTAAAAAAGAACGATACGAACATATATTATCTTATTTCGAAAAACATGTTCCCGATGCGGAGACAGAATTGCATTATAGCAATCCTTTTGAATTATTGGTGGCCGTTTCACTATCGGCGCAGTGTACCGACAAAAGAGTGAACATGGTTACTCCAAAATTATTTAAAGATTTCCCTAATCCCGAAGCATTAGCAAATACGAGTTCGGATGTGATATTTGAATATATCAGAAGTATCTCTTATCCCAACAATAAAGCAAAGCATTTAGTGGGAATGGCTAAAATGTTGGTAGAAGAATTTAATTCAGAAGTGCCCGACAATATTGAAGATTTACAAAAATTACCCGGTGTAGGAAGAAAAACAGCAAATGTAATTGTATCGGTAATACATCAAGCACCTGCAATGGCAGTAGATACGCATGTTTTCAGAGTGTCGGCTCGACTAGGTTTAACCACCAATGCAAAAACACCATTGGCTGCAGAAAAGCAATTGGTAAAATTTATACCAGCAGATAAAATACATATCGCACATCATTGGCTTATATTGCATGGAAGATATACTTGTCTTGCAAGAAGTCCAAAATGTTTGGAGTGTGGCATTGCGGAATACTGTAAATATTTCAAAAAAAATAATCCGTTATAATTTTTACTATTTTTTTTAAGTTTATTATACGAGTAATTAAATAATATTGAGTCTAATAGATTCGTTTATTTCACATGTATAAACTAAACAAAAACTTAATACCCATATTTCTTTTTGTTTTTTTATTTAATTCTTCATTTGCTCAGCACAGTATTGGATTAAAACTTGGTGGAGCTAACTTTATAGGTGGAAGTATTAATTATAATTATAAACTAGAAACTAATTTCTTAAAGGAAAGATATATCTTGATAAGTACTGGATTAGGATATACACCTTGGGGACCATCCTATATTTTTAATGGTTCAATATCTTATCATCAAAAACGGATTGGAATTGGAATAGATCATACAAGATTCTATAATGAATTCTTTTTTGAAACATATGGAAGTAATAATTTTATCGATTTACTACTTTACCCAAACATAAGTTATCAGATACTTAATAAAAGAATTGAACTGACTTTTAGTTCTGGTACATATTTCGCTTTTAGTAGATATAGAATATCTTCAAATGATAGAAAAATGTCATTTCTTGGAGATATAATACCAGGTGCTGGGTTAAGTATAAACTATAATTTATAGTATATTTACTTAAAATCTAATTGCTATGGAAATTTACAACAATTTAGTAGAAGCCATAAATGGTTTAAAGCAACAAGGCTATGGAATTGATTATAATTTAGAACAAAATTGTATCATCTGTTCTAATAAAATTCATAAGCTACATGCAGAAGAATTTAAAGTTGATAAATACTTTAGATTTGATGGCGATACCAATCCAGAAGAGGAAAGCATTATCTATGCGATATCTTCTTTAAATGATGAGTTAAAAGGAATACTTATTAATGGATTTGGAAGTATGAGTGACGACATGACAAATGAAATGATTGAAAAGTTAAAAATATGAAGAATATACAATTTTTATTAAGCAGAGATTTAAATAAATTAAAGGAAGAATTATCTGCATACGATGATGAAACGTTAATATGGAAAATAGATAAAAACATTAGTAATTCAGCAGGAAATTTATGTCTGCACATCATCGGCAATCTAAATCATTTCATAGGTGCAGTATTAGGAAACACTGGCTATCAAAGAAATAGGGAGCAAGAATTTAGTGTTAAAGATATGTCGAGAGAACGATTGATCGGATATACCGATTTTACTATTAAAATGATTAACGATACTCTAAATCAAATTCCAGAAAGCGATTATAAAAAAACATATCCTCAAAAAATAAATGATATGGAATTGGATATTGAAAGTATGATGATTTATTTAACGGTGCATCTCTCCTATCATCTGGGACAAATCAATTATCATAGAAGGTTGATCACAGCATGAAAGAATTAGAGGATTACGATTGGTTTCCAAAAATTCTTAGGCAATATCAAACCGATTATATTGGTTCAGTTGTCAAATGGTTTAATGCTTATTCCCCTATCATCGATTATCTGAACTCTCAAGCTTTTTATGCAAAAACAAATTGGGATTTATGTTCAGGATCTTCTGAGCCAGCCTTGAGCATATTCAAGAAACAAAACAAATTTGACAAATTAATTCTTAGCGATAAATACCCACATAATTTCACTATCAATACAAATAGAATTGAATATTTGAATGAAAGTATTGATGTATTAGAATTAAATTTTAAAAAGGAAAATTGTTATACCATGTACAATGCTTTTCATCATTTTAATTCTAGAGAACAAGTTGAAATTGCAAAACATGTGATAGATAATGAATCCGAACTCATTATTGCAGAAATATTGGAGCCAACTATTTTGAATTATATAAAAATATTTTTTGCTACAACATTAGGGATTTTACTTTTAAGCCCTTTTATTAAACCATTTAGCTTAAAACGATTATTTTTCAGCTACCTCTTACCGATAAATATTTTAACAATTTGTTACGATGGATTGGTCTCCGTTTCAAAGTCAAAAACTGTCGGCGAATATCAAGATATATTTAGTACATTAGGTAATAAGGTCAAAATTATCAAATATAAAAATTTATGGAGCCCAGTTATTCTAATACATATAAAAGCAATAAATTAACTTTAAAAAAGATATGGGCATTTAGTAGACCTCATACCATCATCGGTAGCGTGGTTAGTATTTTTACGATATTCTTTATCATAAGTAGTGAACAACAAAACTACCATATTCCTTACCTTATTGCCGCACTTATTATTGGGATTGCATGCAATGTATTTATTGTTGGCATAAATCAGATTGCCGACATAGAATTGGATAAAATTAACAAACCCTATTTACCATTGGCGTCCGGAGAGCTAAGTGTTGAATCGGCACGAATAATTATTTATACTGCATCCATACTCGCTTTGCTAATTGCATCATTTATTCACTTCTACTTATTTATAACAATTCTGCTCTCCTTATTCATTGGTTGGTCCTATTCTATGCCACCTATTTATTTCAAGAAACATCATATAGGTTCAGCATTTGCTATAAGTTTTGTTCGAGCATTCCTATTGAATTTTTGTGGGTATATAATATTCAATGATTTAATTAACGATTCCAAAGAGATCAACATCGACATAATTATCTTAAGCATTTTTATATTCTTATTCAGCATTGTTATCTCTTGGTTCAAAGATTTGAACGATGTTGAAGGCGATAAAGAATTTGCATTAAAAACTATTCCTGTTTTATACTCTACTAGGACGGCGATTAGGATGGGACTTGCATTAATCTGTTTTGCATATATTTTTTGTGTGTTCGCATATTCTAATTTGATTCTTGAATACCAAAATAGTACAAGGGCATTATTTCTGATGTTGGGAAATTTCATTTTGATGCTCGTATTTCTTTGGTTCGTGATTAAAGTTGACTTAAAAAGCAAAACATCGATTCAAGTATTTTATAAAAAATTCTGGCTCTTGTTCTTTGCAGAATATCTTTTATTTTTATTGGGATATTTAATATTCTAAAATGGAAAATAATGTACTAGAAACATCGAGATTAAACTTAAGACCGATTGTAGATTCAGATATAGATTTCATATTTCGAGGCCTTTCGGATCCTAGTGTTATCAAGCATTACGGAGTAAGTTACACAACATTGGAAGCGACTAAGGAGCAGATGAAATTTTATGCCGATTTAGTGGAACAAGGTACAGGTCGATGGTGGTTAATTGTAGAAGCTTCAAGCACTATTCCTATTGGAGCGATAGGAATTAACAATTTAATTAAAGAACATCGGAAAGCAGAAATTGGTTTTTGGATTTTGCCAGAATATTGGGGCAATGGATTTATACCAGAAGCATATGTTGAAGTTGAAAAATATGTATACAATGTTTTAGGCTTACATCGAATAGAAGCCTTCGTTGAAACTGACAACAACAGTTCTAATCGAAGTCTTGAGAAAATGGGTTTTCAATTGGAAGGTACTTTAAGAGAAGTGGAAGTAAAAAATGATCGATACATCAGTCTAAATATTTGGGCTAAATTAAATCCTGAAAGATGAAAGTGATAGACTTACATTCAACATTCAATTTATTAAGTTAAGGAATATTAGCAGGTACTAGTTCAAGCCCACAAAAAGCCGAATGAAAAAACAATTTTGAAAATTAGATGTTATAACATATATTTGCATTATTAATTGATTTTCTGATGAATAGAAAGGAATTTTTAGCAGCTTTAACATTAGTACCACTAACAGGAATAGCCATGAAGTTAAATAGTTTGAATAAGATAACTGAGCCATTTGCTAAGAGCGAAAAGATGCCAGCATTGTTTTTGGGACATGGAAGTCCAATGAATGCAATTGAAGAAAATGAGTTTGTGGCTGGTTTTAGAAAAATTGCAAAAACTATTCCGACTCCTACTGCTATTTTATGTATATCGGCACATTGGGAAACACCCGGCACATTTGTTACAACAGCAGAGTTTCCTAAAACGATTCATGATTTCGGGGGATTCCCAAAAGCTTTATTTGATGTGCAATATCCAGCACCAGGATCTCCTGAATTGGCAAATGATGTAAAAAATCTCATAAAGAAAACAGAAGTTGGATTAGACGATAAATGGGGATTAGACCATGGGGCATGGAGTGTTATTAAACATTTATATCCCGATGCCAATATTCCCGTTATACAAATGAGTATCGATTATAGACAGTCGCCACAGTACCATTACGAACTTGCTCAAGAACTAAAATCATTAAGACATAAAGGTGTTTTAATAATTGGTAGTGGGAACATGGTGCATAACTTAGGATTAGTTGCTTGGAACCGATTGAATGATGAAGAATACGGTTATGATTGGGCAATAGAAGCCAGCACAAAGATGAAGGATTTTATAATGAATGGCGATCATCAGTCCTTAATCAAATTTAAGTCGATGGGTAAAGCTTTTGATCTAGCAATTCCTACACCAGAACATTATCTACCATTAATCTATAGTCTAGCTTTACAAGATTCAAAAGATAAAATTGAATTATTTAACGACAAAGCAATTGCAGGATCATTAACCATGACTTCTGTAAAGATATCATAATAGAATTTTAACTACAGCAATTCTAAAATTTTTATATTTTTAAATATGGATATTTTAATAATTGCTGTTGTTGCTTTTATAGCTTCAATTCTTACATTCTTTTCTGGATTCGGCTTAGGCACATTATTAACTCCAGTATTTCTCCTCTTCTTTCCCATAGAAATTGCTATAACATTAACAGCATTAGTACATTTCTTCAACAATATTGCAAAAGTATTTTTGGTCTACAAACAATTGAATAAAGAAGTATTTTTAAAATTTGGTATCGCAGCAATAATTGCAGCTTTTATTGGTTCTTGGCTTTTAGTTAAACTACCAAACGCTGGCACAGTGTACACTTATGAAATGTTCAATAAAACATACAATATTCTACTTATCAAATTAATAATTGGTATTGTTTTAATGATATTCTCGTTAATGGAAGTGATACCCTACTTTAAAAATATTCAATTTTCAAAAGACAAATTATTTATCGGGGGCTTACTAAGCGGATTCTTTGGAGGCCTTTCTGGCAATCAAGGTGCTTTACGTTCGGCATTTTTGATTAAGGCGGGATTAAGCAAAGAATCATTTATTGCTACAGGAGTAATCATTGCATTGTGCATTGACCTAAGTAGAATAAGTGTTTATTTAACAAACATAAGATTCAGTGAAATTGAATCAAATATAACCGTATTATCTATCGCTACCTGTTCTGCTATAATAGGTGCTGTTATCGGAAATAAATTATTAAAAAAAATAACTTTAGAATTCTTACAAGTTATTGTGGCTATTTTTCTGTTTGTTATTTCTGCGGGCATGATATTAGGAATATTATAAATTAATTTTACATTTTATATGAAAGAATTCTTTATAGATTTATTTGATTATTCAAATCAATACAATACAGAATTGATTGAGATTTTCGAAAAACAAACTACGAGTGAGAAATCTCAACTATTGTTTAGCCATATCCTCAATGCACAGCATATATGGAATTCTAGAATTATTGCTAAAGAACCTAAGTACGATGTATGGAAAAACCAAGAAATCTCATCGTTTAAAGAAATTCAATTAAATAATTTCAACACCAGTATACAAATCATAAATCAGTATGATTTAAATTATTTAATCAAATACTCTAATTCTAAGGGACAAAGATTTGAAAATTCCGTAAAAGAGATTTTATTTCAAATTGTAAACCACACAACCTATCATCGAGCTCAAATTGCAACTGAATTTAAAAATATTGGAATAAAACCTTTATTAACGGATTACATTTTTTATAAACGGTAAAACTCTATGATTAAGAAAGCGTATGTACTAATAATATCAATTATACTATCAACCCCTGGTTTAGCACAAAACAATAGACATAATACTTATGAAAACATAGGCTGGTATAACTATTTCGGAACCTTTAATATTAACAATACATTTGCATTGCATTCTGAATATCAATTCAGACGAGCCAACTATATTACAAATTGGCAGCAATCATTGCTACGTATTGGATTGAATTATACTCCAGTAATTGGGGTACAAATAAGAATGGGATATGCTTGGGTAGAAACTTTTAATTATGGCGACATACCATTGAATAGTATGGGAAAAGAATATACTGAGCATCGGATTTTTCAAATGTTACAATTATCCAATAAGATTAATCGCATTGAATTAAGTCATCGTTTTATGTTAGAGCAACGATGGGTAGGAAGATATTCAAATGCAAGTCTTAGTAAAGAAGATGAATTTCCATTTCTCAATCGTATGCGCTACATGTTCAGAATACAAACAGCATTAAAAGGAAGAGAAATAATTGACAAGACCCCTTATATTGCTATATACGATGAAATTTTCATGGGATTTGGCAAGAATGTGAATCTGAATGTATTTGACCAGAATAGAATTGGGATTCTCATGGGCTACAGATACAATAAAAATCTAAGAATTGAAGCTGGATATTTGAATCAAACTATTCAATTTGGTAGATTAGTAAATAGTCAAAACATATTCCAATACAATAATGGGATAATATTGAACAACTACATTAATTTTTAATATGAAAAAGACCTTAAATAAATCGGAGCAAATTGCATTAATAGAACAATTGAGAACACGTTTCCAAGCGAATATGCATCGGCATAAAAATATGGAATGGGAAAAGATTGAAAAAAAATTATTGAGCATGCCCGAAAAATTATGGTCAATTCATTTGATGGAAAGCACGGCTGGTGAACCAGATGTAATTGATTACGACAAAAAAACGGACACATATTTAATTGTTGACTGTTCAGCAGAGAGTCCTAAAGATAGACGGAGCTTATGTTATGATGAGGCGGCATTGAATTCAAGAAAAGAAAACAAACCTAGCGGATCTGCTATGAAAGTTGCAGAACAGATGGGTGTAGAATTATTGGATGAAGAGCAATACTTCTTATTGCAAAGTAAAGGCGATTTCGATTTAAAAACATCGAGCTGGTTGAAAACTTCTGAGGAATTAAGAAAATTAGGCGGTGCAATTTTTGGCGATAAGCGGTACAAGCGCACATTTATTTATCATAACGGTGCTGAATCGTATTACGCTGCTCGTGGCTTTAGAACATTTATTAAAATCTAATGATAGCAGCAGAAATATTAGCGTATAACAAATCCTTGAATGCATCAGATGCAATCATCGCCGACAAACTTGCAATTATTATTGATGCACATTTAAAATCTACAGAACATAAAATCTGGCATCGACATCCGGTTTGGTTCATTGATGGGAACCCCATTGTTGGGTATAGTAAATTAAAAGATTCGGTACGTTTGTTATTTTGGAGCGGACAATCGTTTGATGAAGCTCAACTGAAGAATGAAGGTAGCTTTAAGGCAGCAGAGTTTAGGTATACCGATGTATCACAAATAGTAGAAGCAGATCTCATTCGTTGGCTTGAAAAGGCTGAAAACATCCAATGGGATTATAAAAATATTGTGAAGAAAAAAGGGAAATTAGATCGATTGAAATAAATTTTAAAAATCTTTGTAACATTTTTTCAATTGCTGTATCTAAAGAGAAAAAAGCAATATGAAAAAGTTAATATTCATCTTCTCAGCATTTATTTTGAGCGTTACAGCATTTGCTCAAGAATTGTACATACAAACGTATGGAAACCCTAAAAACCCTTCTCTCCTATTTCTACATGGAGGTCCTGGTGCAAGCGCAATGGACTTTGAGATTACAGCAGCGGAAAGAATTGCGAATGAAGGATTCTTTGTAATTGTTTATGATAGAAGAGGTGAAGGGAGATCGATTGATTCAATGGCTAAATTTACATTCGCTGAAGCTTATGCCGATATTTTAGCAATACAATCGAAATACAAAATAAAAAAATTGAATCTATTGGGCTATAGTTTTGGGGGCATGTTGGCCATACAATTTGCAAATGAATACCCAAAAGCTGTAAACACTATTATATTAACAGGTGCTCCAATTTCTATTCAAAAAAGTTTTCAAAATATCCTCAATAGATCAAAAGCAATATACATCGACAAAAACGATACTGCTGGATTGAAACAGATTGATGAAGTATTAAAAATGGATAAATCAAGTATCTATTACAGCTCTTCTTGTTTTTACATGGCTATGCAAAATGGTTTCTATTCGTGTAAGAATCCGAGTGATTCTGCTACCCAGCTATTAGCGTTATTTCAAACACATGAACTTATTAAAAAATATCCTTTCAGACCAAATCCCTATGCAACGATGGGCTATTTGAAGAATGAAAACTATACCAGCTTAGAATTGCATGAAAAATATAAATCAATACTTTCGAAGAGAATAAAAGTATATGGTATGTATGGAATGGAAGATGGATTATTTGTGGAAGAGGATATCGTCAAATTGAAAAGTGAATTGAAAAATCCAGGCGACATACTATACGTACAGAATGCTTCACACGGAGTGTTTATAGATCAGCAAAATTTGTACATTCATTATTTAAAACAATGGTTGTTGTAATGGAATTCGAAAGCATATTTGAAAAATATTGGGATAAAATCTATAGACTATGTATGGCCTATTTAAATGACCAAGACTTAGCAAAAGATTTGGCTCAGGATACGATGATCAAAATCTGGGAACAACTTCCAAAATTTCGAGAGGAATCAAACATAGGTACATGGATTTATAAAATTGCCAGTAACAATTGTTTGCGTCAGATTGAAAAATCAAAACGGTCAGAACGGGTGGAGTTCCCAGAAAATCTAATAACTGAAGAATCAAATTCTCAGTTAGAAGACAATATTAAACTTTTGTATCAATACATTTCAGAACTAAATGAACTGGATAGAATTATAATTTCTCTAGAATTGGAAGAGTTACCACAATCTGAAATTGCAATAATTACGGGACTTTCAGAATCAAATGTGCGAGTAAAAATTCATAGAATTAAAGAACGATTAAGCAAAAAATTTAACAATGGAAAATAACATCGACATAAAAAATTTATGGGCAAAAAAGGAAGTGCCTAAAGTTGATATTTCAGACATAGTTCAACAAATTAATAAGTATCAACAGAAGGAAAAATTTAATACCATAGTAGCAAATGTATTGCTAGGCATTACATCGGCATTCATCATTTGGGTTGGTATATATTTTAATCCTGAATTTATAAGTACGAAAATTGGAATTATATTATGTGTACTAAGTATGTTCATCTATATATTCTATATGAATAAGAATTTAAAAATCTACAAGAAGTTGCAGGTAACAACAAGCAATAAGGAGTACTTAAATAATTTATTGGAATTAAAGAAACATCAGCATTTTATTCAGAATAAATTAATGGGCTTATATTTTATTTTATTAAGTACAGGATTATTATTGTACTTATATGAATATACTATAAGGATGCCTTTGACATACGGAGTATTAAGTTATGTATTGACGATCTCGTGGATTGGTTTTAACTGGTTTTATATTAGAAAGAAGCAGATTAGAAAATCAAATGATAGATTAAATAGCTTAATTGAAAAAATAGAACCTGCCATAAATAGCTAATATTTCAATGGGATTGTAACATTTGTGTAAAAAACTTAGAATCGCAGCCTTAAAAGGAATAATAAAGTTGATTTTCAAAGAATAATTCTAATTTTGCAACATAATTCCCAATTGAAAAGAATGAAGCAATTTGATTTTAAATTAGTTAGATCCCAAAAACTCTTGTTTAGGATTTTACTATTCATTCTAAGTTTTGGGATTATTAATCCTAGTAGTCAAGCCAAAAATTCATATTCAAGTACTGAGCTTGGCTATCAATTTAACAATTCCGACTTAAGAAATTCAAGCATATTAAGTGTTGGAGATTTTAATCAAACGCGTTCGTTTCCAATTGTCAATAACAACGATAATAAAAATGAATCCGATGATGAGGAGTCAAAACATTCTATATTCACAATCAGTAATACAAATCGTATTGCTGATTGTTCTGTAGAAAAAACTCAGTTTATTCATTTCAATAATGAAATAATAAACACCATTATCCCTCCCCTATTTTTACTCCACTGCAGTTGGAAGTCCTATATAATAGCTTAAATAAATAAATCGACATTCAATTCAATCCTTGAGTTGTCTTATTTATTATTTAATTATTATATAAATTCATATGAAAAGATTTTCAATCTTAGCTATTTTATACATGCTAATTATTAGTGCATGTCATAACGAAGAACATTTAAACAACGAGAAAACCAAATATCTAGTAAGTGCTGTACTAAAGGCAGATACAACTGTTTATAAAGAATACGTATGTCAAATTAATTCCATACAACATATAGAATTAAGGGCATTAGAAAAAGGTTATTTACAAAATATTTATATTGATGAAGGCCAATTTGTAAAAAAGGGGCAAAAACTATTTCAAATCATGCCAATTCTTTACCAGGCAGAATTACAGAAAGCTGATGCAGAAGTAAAGTTTGCTGAAATTGAATATCTGAATACAAAAAAATTAGCCGATAAAAACATAGTATCAGAAAATGAATTAGCATTATCAAAAGCCAAATTAGAAAAAGCTAAAGCAGAACAAGCGGTAGCATCGGCACACCTAAGTTTCACAGAAATTAAAGCACCATTCGACGGATATGTAGACCGATTTCATGTTCGTCTTGGAAGCTTGGTGGACGAAGGTGAATTGTTGAGCAGCATGTCGGACAACAGTAAAATGTGGGTTTATTTCAATGTTCCTGAATCGGAATATTTAGAATATCAAAATCAAAAAAACAAAAATACATTGGGCAATGTGAAACTTTTAATGGCAAACAACAAGGAGTTCAAATATCCCGGAAAAGTTGAAACCATTGAAGCCGACTTTAATAATGAGACTGGTAACATTGCCTTCAGAGCAACATTTCCTAATCCGGATGCATTGTTAAGACATGGCGAAACAGGTAATATTCTTATGCCTACCGAATTAAAAAATGCATTGCTAATTCCACAAAAAGCAAGCTTCGAAATTCTTGATAAAAAATATGTGTACGTAATTGATAAAGAAAACCGTGTACAGTCGAGAGAAATTGAAGTAGGTCATGAATTGCCTCATATTTATGAAGTTGTTGCCGGATTAAAAGAAGGCGATAAAATCTTAATCGAAGGATTAAGAAAGGTAAAAAACAATGAAAAAATTGAGTACGATCTTGAGTCTCCAGTAAAAGTATTTAAAGAATTAAACGAATTACACGCAGAGTAATTCAGGAACCTAAATTGAAATTTTATGTTTAATAAATTTATTCAAAGACCGGTTCTTGCTATTACGATATCGATTGCAATTATATTTTTGGGTATACTTGCCATCAATACAAGACCGGTATCGCAATTTCCTCAAATTGCGCCACCACGTGTTAATATTTTTATCGCATATCCGGGCTCTAGTGCCGATGTGTTGGTAAAATCGACACTCATCCCATTAGAACGCGCTATCAACGGAGTGCAAGGAATGCAGTATATCATTTCTGATGCTACCAGTGCGGGTGAAGCAACCATACAAATTATTTTTGAGCCCGGTACTGACCCCAATGCGGCAGTAGTGAACGTAAAAACTCGTGTAGACCAAGTGATGAATAATTTACCTCCCTTGGTACAACGCGAAGGTGTTATTATTACACCTATTCAACCTAGTATGTTGATGTATGTGAATTTATTCAGTAAGGATAAAAATGCCGATGAAAAATTCTTATACAATTATGCCAACGTGCATATACTTCCAGAATTACAACGTATTAGCGGTATGGGTCGTGCACAAATTCTTGGAAGCAGACAATTTGCAATGCGTATTTGGTTGAAACCAGATCGTATGCGTGCATATAATATTTCTACCGAAGAAGTGATGGAAGCCATCAACGAACAAAGTGTGATTGGTAGACCCGGACGTATAGGACAGAGTTCAGGAAAAAGTGCGCAGTCCTTAGAATATGTGTTAACGTACAAAGGCCGATTCAACAAGCCAGAAGAGTACGGCGATATTATTATACGTGCAAATCCCGATGGTGAAATATTAAAACTCAAAGACATTGCGAGTGTAGAATTGGGCTCAGAATTTTTTGATATTTATTCGAACATAGACGGATATCCAGCAGCATCAATTGTTTTGAAGCAAAACATCGGCAGTAATGCAAGTAAAGTGATCGAGCAAGTGAAGGAAAAATTAGAGGAGATGAAACCTTATTTTCCTCCGGGGATGGAATATGAAATTAATTACGATGTCTCAAAATTTGTTGATGCATCTATCGAAAAGGTAATGCACACTTTAATAGAGGCATTTATTTTGGTAGCCATTGTAGTCTATATTTTTCTGGGCGATTGGCGTTCAACATTGATTCCAACTATAGCAGTTCCTGTATCGCTTATTGGTGCATTTATGTTTATGCAGATGTTTGATCTGACGATAAATCTAATCACACTTTTTGCATTGGTATTAGCCATTGGTATAGTGGTTGACAATGCAATTGTAGTGGTAGAAGCAGTACACTCAAAAATGGAAGAGAAAAACATCAGTCCGTTTGCTGCCGTGAAAGAAGTGTTGAATGAAATCAGTGGAGCCATTATTGCCATCACCTTAATTATGACGGCCGTGTTTATTCCAGTTGCATTCATGACAGGACCAGTAGGTGTATTCTACCGACAATTTTCTATTACCATGGCAAGTTCTATTGTGATCTCTGGTATTGAAGCCTTAACCTTAACCCCTGTATTGTGTGCTATGATTTTGAAAAACAATCATGGTAAACCAAAATCAAAATCACCCGTAAATAAATTCATCGATTGGTTCAATGCCAGATTTGAAAAACTTACAGGCAAGTATACAGGATTGCTAACACTTATTGTGAATCGTAGAACTGTAACCTATGGTATGTTAATTGCTTTTGCATTTGGAATATTTGCAATCAACAAAACCTTACCTTCTGGATTCATTCCGAACGAAGATCAAGGGATGATTTATGCAATCATACAAACACCTCCAGGTAGTACATTAGAAAGAACTAACGATGTTGCTCGTAAACTTCAGAAAATTGCTGAAGAAGTAGAAGGCATACAATCTGTATCCTCTTTAGCAGGATATGAAATCTTAACAGAAGGTAGAGGTTCCAATGCAGGTACTTGTATCATCAATTTAAAAGACTGGTCGGAACGCAAACATTCCATTCATGAAGTGATTGAAGAGTTAGAAGAAAAAACAAAAGATTTAGGTGCGGTCATAGAATATTTTGAACCACCAGCAGTACCGGGCTATGGTTCATCGGATGGATTCTCGTTAAGACTATTAGATAAAAGCAGTACGGTTGATTATCATGAGTTCGACAAAGTGAATGCAGAGTTCATGGAAGCTTTGAGAAAACGAAAAGAGCTAAGTGGTTTGTTTACTTTTTTCGCTGCAAATTATCCGCAATACGAATTGGTAATTGACAATCAGCGTGCCATGCAAAAAGGAGTTTCCATTGGGAAAGCTATGGACAACCTCGACATTATGATTGGAAGTACCTACGAACAAGGATTTATTCGGTTCGGAAATTTCTTCAAAGTTTATACACAAGCAGGACCAGAATACAGAAAGTTGCCATCCGATATTTTGAATTTATTTATTCGGAATGATCACGGAGAGATGGTACCCTATTCTGCATTTATGAGTATGAGAAAAACTCAAGGGCCGAATGAGATTACACGCTTCAACCTATATACATCATCTTCGATTAGAGGCATACCAGCAAATGGTTATACCAGTGGCGATGCGATGAATGCAATTAAAGAAGTTGCAGCAAGTACTTTACCAAAAGGCTATGACATTGCATGGGAAGGATTGTCGTACGACGAAGCAAACAGAGGTAATGAAGCCATCTATATTTTTATAGTAGTCTTGGTATTCGTATACTTAGTACTAGCCGCGCAGTACGAGAGTTTCATCATTCCATTAGCTGTAGTCTTATCATTACCAGCCGGCGTTTTTGGTTCCTTCTTTTTACTAAAAGTATTGGGATTGGCGAATAATATTTACGCACAAATTGGATTGATTATGTTGGTTGGATTATTAGGAAAAAATGCTGTATTGATAGTTGAGTTCGCTGTGCAAAAGCAACAGAAAGGCAGCAGTATTTTTGAAGCCGCAGTAGAAGGTGCAAAGGTACGTTTCCGTCCTATTTTGATGACATCATTTGCATTTATTGCAGGACTGATTCCACTAGTATTTGCAACAGGTCCAGGAGCGATAGGCAATAGAACCATAGGAGCATCTGCATTGGGTGGAATGTTGTTTGGTACCATATTCGGAGTAATAGTAGTACCAGGTCTCTATTATATTTTTGGGTCGATGGCTGCAGGCAAACAACTCATTCGCGATGAAGATTCTAATCCATTGAGTGAAGATATTGTTGAAAGTTATACCGACAAATCTTTCTTGAAAAGAATCAAAAAAGTATTACTAAAAAATCAGATGAGAAATGAATAAGATAAAAATATATTTAAGATTTTTTTCATTCGTGATAATAGCTATACTTAGTAGTTGTGGCACTAAAGACATTAGTACTAAGTTAAATAAAATTGAACTTCCTAATCAATATAGCACTACATCGGACAGTTTGAAAAACATCATGAATTGGAAAGATTATTTCAACGATGAAAATTTAATTACATTAATTGATTCAGCATTGAAGAATAATCAAGAATTAAATGTTTTACTTCAAGAAATTGAAATTAATAAAAACGAAGTCAAGGCAAGGAAAGGAGAATATCTTCCATTTGTAAATTTTGGTGCCAAGGCCGATGTTGACAAGGCTGGGAGGTTTACGCGAATTGGAGCGTTAGAACATGAAATAGATTTAAAACCTGGGAAAGAATTTCCAGAACCAATGAGCAATCAAGCCGTAGGACTATATTCTACTTTGGAGATAGACGTATGGAAAAAATTACGTAATGCAAAAAAGTCGGCCATGATGAATTACCTAGCGAGTGTCGATGGAAAAAATTTCATGCAAAGCAAGCTGGTTGCTGAAATTGCGCAAACTTATTACGAATTAATTGCATTAGACAATCAATTAGAAATTTTAGAAAAGAATATTGAAATACAAACGAATGCTTTAGAGGTCGTGAAATTACAAAAAGCGGCATCGGGTGTAAACCAATTGGCAGTAAATAGATTTGAAGCTCAATTGTTAAATACTAAAGGAAAGCAATTTGAGATCAATCAAAAAATTATTGAAAAAGAAAACCGAATGAAATTTTTAGTGGGTAATGTGGATATAAAAATTGCACGAAGGAAAATGGATTATTCCACTTTCAATCTACTTAAATTATCGGCAGGTATCCCTATTCAGCTACTTGAGAATCGATTAGATGTTCGTAAAGCGGAATATGAATTAGCTGCAGCGAAATTAAATGTAAAAGTAGCGAGGTCTAATTTTTACCCAAGCATCGGCCTAAAAGCTGGCCTGGGTTATGAAGCATTCAAACCTAGTTATATATTACATCCTGAGTCGATGATGTATGGATTGGGGGCCGACTTATTTGCACCCTTACTTAACAGGAATGCAATTAAAGCTATGTATAGAAATGCAAATGCTGAACAAGTAAAAGCGCTATTGAATTATAACCAAACATTAATAAATGCATATCTAGAAGTAAGTACGAACATGCAAAAGATAAGCAATTATGCATCGAGCATCGATTTAAAAAGTAAGGAGGTGAAATTATTAATTGAATCGATTGACATTTCAAATAATTTATTCAATTCGGCAAGAGCAGATTATATGGAAGTTTTGTTAACACAAAGAGAAGCGCTAGAATCTAAAATGGAACTGATAGAAATGAAATCGAATCAAGTTAACGCTGCCATCACTATGTATCAAGCTTTGGGAGGAGGATGGAAATAATCTAATAATTTTTCATAATTTTATAAGGATGCTCATGAGGCATCCTTATTTTTTTATACATATGAAAGTCACCATTGAGACCAATGTAAATGCGAGCTTAGAAAAAGCTTGGAATTGCTACACAGAGCCCGACCACATTACTAAATGGAATTTTGCGAGTGATGACTGGCAATGTCCATGGGCAGAGAACGATTTGAAAGTTGGTGGTAAATACAGAGCAAGAATGGAAGCGAAAGATGGAAGTTTTGGATTCGTGTTCGAAGCTGTATACGACGAAATTGATCATCATGCTTTATTACGTTATACCATGCCCGATGGTAGAGAAGTAAAAACTACATTTGATGAGCAAGAATGAAATAAAAAAGGCGAATGATAAATCATCCGCCTTTATATTTGGTCTGTTTCTGTTTATTTTTTCAAATCGAATCGATCTAAATTCATTACTTTATTCCAAGCTGCAATAAAGTCATTTACAAATTTAGCTTTACCATCTTCACATGCATACACTTCTGCAATAGCACGTAATTCTGAGTTTGAACCAAATATTAAATCGACACGAGTACCTGTCCATTTCGACTCTCCCGATTTTCTATCTTTGCCTTCAAATACAGTTTGTGCATCAGAAGTTGCCGACCATTTCACACCAAGGTCTAATAAATTTACGAAGTAATCGTTCGTTAATTTACCCGGAGTTTTTGTAAACACACCGTGATTTGAATTATCGAAATTCGCATTTAATACCCTCATACCTCCGACCAATGCAGTCATTTCAGGAGCAGTAAGAGTAAGCAATTGTGCTTTATCGATTAACAACTCTTCAGCCTTTAAAGTCAATGATGATTTAATGTAGTTTCTGAAACCATCTGCCTTAGGTTCTAAAACTGCGAACGATTCTACATCTGTTTCTTCTTGTGATGCATCGGCTCTACCAGGAGTAAAAGGCACTTGCACTGAATGACCTGCATCTTTCGCAGCTTGCTCAACCGCAGCACATCCAGCTAACACAATTAAGTCGGCCATCGAAATCATTTTGCCATTTCCTTGAGCAGTATTGAATTCTTTTTGAATTCCTTCTAATGCCGCTAATACTTTTGATAATTGCGCAGGATTATTTGCTTCCCAAGATTTTTGAGGAGTTAAACGGATTCTCGCACCATTTGCACCACCACGTTTATCTGAGCCACGGAAGGTAGAAGCCGAAGCCCAAGCTGTACTTACTAATTCCGATACCGACAATCCCGATGATAAAATTTTAGACTTTAAAGATTCTATATCTTTTGCATCCACTAATGGATGATTAACTGCTGGAATTGGGTCTTGCCAGATTAAGACTTCCGATGGTACCTCTGCACCTAAATAACGTGCTCTTGGGCCCATGTCTCTATGTGTTAATTTAAACCATGCACGTGCAAAAGCATCTGCAAATTCATCTGGATTTTCATAAAATCTTCTAGAGATCTTTTCATAAGCTGGATCCATACGTAATGACAAATCAGTTGTCAACATGATTGGAGTATGTGTCCTAGAAGGATCGTGTGCATCAGGAACAGTTCCTAGTCCTGCATTTCCTTTAGGTTTCCATTGATGTGCACCAGCTGGGCTTTTAGTTAATTCCCATTCATAACCGAATAAGTTTTCGAAAAAATTATTACTCCATTTTGTAGGTGTGGTTGTCCAAGCTCCTTCCAAACCACTTGTGATGGTATCTTCTGCATTCCCTTTTCCAAATGTATTTTTCCATCCTAAGCTTTGCTCTTCGATACCAGCAGCAGCAGGTTCTCTACCTACATATTTACTTGGGTCTGCCGCACCATGTGTCTTCCCGAAAGTATGTCCACCAGCAATTAATGCAACTGTTTCTTCATCATTCATTGCCATACGACCAAACGTTTCTCTTATGTCATGTGCTGCTGCAATTGGATCTGGATTACCATTAGGACCTTCTGGATTAACGTAGATTAATCCCATTTGAACTGCCGCTAATGGATTCTCTAATTCTCTATCGCCTGTATATCTGTTATCACCTAACCACTCTTGTTCTGAACCCCAATACACATCCTCTTCTGGTTCCCATACATCTTCTCTACCACCTGCAAATCCAAAGGTTTTAAATCCCATAGATTCTAAAGCACAGTTTCCAGTTAAAATCATTAAATCGGCCCATGAAATTTTCTTCCCATACTTTTGCTTAATAGGCCACAATAATAATCGAGCTTTATCAAGATTGGCATTATCTGGCCAAGAGTTTAAAGGTGCAAATCGTTGCGTACCTGAACCAGCACCACCCCTACCATCTGATATTCTATATGTACCAGCACTGTGCCATGCCATACGAATAAAGAATGGACCATAGTGACCATAATCTGCAGGCCACCAATCTTGAGAGTTGGTCATTAATTCTTCTATCTCTTTTTTGATTTGTTTTAAGTCGAGCGATTGAAACTCTTTTGCATAATCGAAACCCTCTTCCATTGGATTTGATAGTTCCGAGTTCTGACGAAGTATGTTTAACTTCAATTGATTCGGCCACCAGTCGCGAATCCCAGTACCATTCCCCGCAGCCTTTTTTAACATGCCGCCATTAAATGGACATTTTGATTGATTTTCCATATTGTTATACTATTTATAATGCTTAAAATCTTGTTGTTATTTTTATTAAATATTTGTAAATTCAAAATGTGAAGTTATATAAATGATTCATTAATTTATAATATTTCTACATTGAATGTTTTGATGCGTAATAGATATTATCTATTTAATTTAAAATCATAATAGACAACAACATGAAAATACTATTTACATTTTTTGCCCTAACCTTATGTGTTAGTTCATTTGCACAAGAAAAGATATTAATGTTTGTTTCACAAGATAGTACTTACTATTCAGAGTACATTGTGATGAAAAGTGCATTAGAAAAAACTGGATATGTGGTGGATGTATTTACTGCGAGTACTAATCCTGCAAGTTGCTACTCTGCGACTGGGGACATTGAAGAAACTGCTGATAGTTGTGAAGGAAGTTCTTACAATCAGTTCATCGAAAGATTTGAAATTATGTTTGGACAAACTTGGAACGATAACGACAATTCGACATTGAACAGCATACCAGTTATTGGGGACATCAATGACTTAGTGAATATTGATAATTACAGAGCAATGGTAATAGCAGGGGGCGTAGGTATTCTTAAGTATAGAATAGATGGCACTTACGAAGCACAAGCTGGTTTAACAGCTTTACAAATAGAGAATACCGCAAAAAAACTAAACTCATTGGCTGTAGATGCATTACAAAAAGGCAAACCAGTTCTTGCTCAATGTCATGGTGCAAGTCTGCCTTTATACTGGAGAGTTCCAAACACATCTGGACCTGGTGTAGAATCATTGGGATATAGTTTATTAAAGGATGGGCAAGCAACTGGATATCCCTCATCTGAAACTGCCTATGAAATATTAGGTTTTGGTGTTGGTTACAAAGCTTTGGATAAAGTAGTAGTCACAAATCCGAATTCAGCTCTTCAGAATTCTTTTAATGGAAAAGGCAAACTGATTACTAGCAAAGATTGGTATCCTCAAAGCGTTTCACATGCAGCAAAAACATTAATCAACATACTTCAAACTTACCCTAAGCATCAAAATTTACAAAATAAAGTTAAGGTATTGATTTTACATGGAGGTGCTGTTGACCCTAACAATTGCAGCCCTTCGAATAAAAATAACGACATTCCATGTAATTATGGAATTGGAATAAACACACCTGCCGATTATACTGATATACAATCATTATTAAACTCCACATCGTATTCAGATGGATTTCAATTTGAAGTATACGATGTGAATATGCTTAGCTCGACATTACCTTACGATTTAAACAATCAAATTAGCATTGAAAATTACTTTATGCAATTTGATGCATTATTGTTTTTCAAGCATTGGAGTAATGGTATATCGACAAGTCTACAACATGCTATTTTAAACTATGTGAAATCTGGAAAAGGTTTGTTAGCCTTACATCATGCATTATACAATGATCAATTTGGAAAAAATATATTAATAGATTCAATATTCAAAGCCCAGTCAAGTCCGAACAATTGGCAAGGGAACTTATCGAATTATGAATTATTTAATACAAGTTATGGTCATTTTGTAAGTACCTATGAAGTAAATTATTACAACTCAAATATTGAACCTAAATTTCTCTGGAATCAGGAAGCTCTATTGAATACCACTAATTATACGACACCTCATTACCCTACCTTATTATTATATGATGAATTGTATTTTAATTTAGATTTCTTAGGAAGTGCAAGTTTTGGGAAAAATAAAAAACAAATACAAACCTTATTTTCTAACGATCATCAACCAGCAACACAATCACATACTGCTGGAATATTTACATATTTAGCAGATAGTCTAAAAGGAAGAGCTGTATATTTACAAGTTGGAGAACGAAAAGAAAACTTTAGTACAAATTCTTATTTTAGTCAAGTTATAAGAAATGCATCGGCATGGTCTGCTGATTTAAATTCTTTAAATCCAACAACCGCTATAACAAATTTCACATCACCCCAAATAATAGTATATCCTAATCCTACTGAAAACACATTACAAATTCAAAATGTACCATTAAACAGCAATATTGAAATACTTGATCTAACTGGTAGAATAATTAAAAAACTAAAATATGATGGACCAATAGATATAAGTGATATTATTAATGGAATTTATATTTTAAAAATAGAATTTGCAAACACTAAAAACTATCAGTTTAGATTTTTAAAAGAATAATATTTAAAGGAAAAAGTAGTGACTATATATATTTTTATAAATTAATTATTAACACACAATAGGCAAGAAAGTATAAAAGCTTAAATTTTTGTCACAGTTAAAGTTATAACCTTAATAAATATAAATATCAGTAAATACTTGAATGTTATTTTTGAAAAAATTAATAACCATACTATTACTAATAATACTAAGTATTAATTTACTGGGCACATATGGCATATTCAGATATCATCAGTTTAGATTAAGAAGAGAAATTAAAAGACAGATTAAAAATGGTGTAAAAGAAGAGGAATTGTTAATATTTAATTTTGAAATCAATGAACTTGAGAAATTGACATGGACAAAGCCCAACGAGTTCAAAATTGGATCTAGATTTTATGATATTGTAAGAAAAGAAATAAATAAAGGACTCATAGTATTATTTTGTATAGACGACAAACGAGAATCAATATTGTTTAGTAAGCTTGATGATATTGTTAAGAATAGGGCAAATCAATCAGGATTACAACAATTAATAAAAAAAGTATTTCAACTAAAATCATATCAAAATAATCATAATACTTTATTTAGTTTATTTACAACTAATAATCATAAACTCTACATTAAGTTAAAGTATAATATTTCTGCAGGCTTTCTTAACCCAACCATTAAACCTCCATGTATTTCAACTATTAATTAATAAAATAAATTTTTAAAAAATTTAATAGTAGAAAAAATGAAGAAAATTATATTAATTATGATGGCATTCGTATGCTCGTTGAATACCTATGCTCAGTCAGATACAAATAATATTAGTATCAAATCAAAAACAATATCGGAGATTAAAGTAGAATCTGAAAGTATAAAAATTAAATCGGAAGAAGCTCAAACAATAAATACAATCCAACTGAATGAAATCAAAAGAACTTCAACTGTTACATTAGAAGATGCCATCAATACGAATATCCCAGGAGTGTTTATGCAGAAGAGAACTTATTCTGCAGGTCAGCAATTTAACATTAGAGGATACGGAAACGGCACGAGAGGTACAAATGGATTAAATAGCAATTTCGACGGGCAAGGATACAAAGTGTATTTGAACGGGATACCAATTACGGATGCAGAAGGGATAACATTAATGGATGATATCGATTTTGCTATCATTGAAAAAGTTGACATTTTAAAAGGTCCTAGTGGCAGTTTATACGGACAAGCTATTGCCGGCACTGTATTATTAAACACTTTTGATAATGAAACAAAACAGAGTAATAATATAAGCCAGGAATTAACTTTAGGCGAATATGGTTTATTAAGATCTAGTACTCGAATTCACCTAGGGAATGATAAGATAAAAACTATATTAAATTATGGTTATCAAGAATTCGGCGGATTCATGCCACATACTAAATCTACTAAGCGACATGTCAATATGTTCAATGAGATAAGAGCGAGCAATAAAACAAAATTGAATAGCTTTATATCTTTTGCCGATAGTTATGATGAACGAAATGGGGAGTTAACAATTGCACAATACGATACTAATGATTATAGTGGTAACAAAAATTATATAAAGAATAATGGGCACTCTAATGTGATCAGCTTAAGAGCTGGTATTAGTTTAGAAACCACTTATTCGACAAAGTTTAAGAATACTTTGAGTATGTACAGCACAGGAATTAGTAGCAATGTAAGTTCTGGTGGTGGTTGGACCGATAAAGGGAGTATACATTATGGTTTCCGAGAAAATTTCAATTACTTAATCAAATTAAACAATGCCATATCAATTTCAGGTAATACTGGAATAGAAGCTCAATCTCAAAATTCTCAAACCATTGGATATTCTATGGTCACAGATAGTTTTAATAAAGATGGGTACAACATCATTGGCAACGCAAGAAGCAATCAGTATGCTGTTTCAAATACATACACTATTTTCAATGAATGGAAGTTTATTCTTCCAATGAATTTTAATGTGGTTGCAGGTATAAGCTATAGTAATTTAGATATTAAACTGTTCGATCGATTCTATTCTGCCACTAATAATACACCATCGAATCCAAATTCAAAGAAGAAGCCCGAATCCTATCATAATTCGTACGATATCGTTTCTCCTAGAATTGCAATCAACAAAATTATTACCGATAATTTTAATGTATTTATAAACTATAGTTCATCAGGAAAAGCCCCGGTAAGTTCTTATTTTTTCATTCCTGTAACAGGTGAAGTTATTCGAAATTTAAAACCTGAATATGCGAGTCAGATCGAACTTGGTTTAAATGTTCTTAGTTTTAAAAATAAACTGTCTGTTAATTTGAACATTTATAACACGCATTATAAAGATAAAATGACAACTATAGCAGTGCCGAATGCCAGTAATACAGCAACATCATATGTATATGTAGTCAATGGAGGAGAACAAATCCACAATGGAGTTGAATTTATTGCGAAATACAAAGTGTTAGAAAATAAATCGATAGTTAAAAATTTACAACTATTTGGGAATCTCAATATAACAGATTATAAATACGGAACATTTAAGTTCCAACAATTAAGTAGCGATCGACTAAGTGTTGTTGAAAGTGATTTCAGCAATAAAATTGTCCCAGGAAATGCTGCTTATATGTATAATCTAGGCTTTGACTTCAATACAACATTTGGCCTCTATGGGAATTTGACATATTCGTATAGAGACAAAGTATTCATTACCTCAGACAATAGTTTAATTGCAAAGGAAAATCTATTCTTAAACTCAAAATTAGGTTATAATAAATCCATAGGGAAACATTTGAATGCCGATGTTTCTATAGCATTCATAAATATGACATCAAATAAAAATTACGTCATGGTATTTGTCAATCAATTACCAGATGCCTATATACCCGCTATACCAGATTTAAATCTTGTTGGTAATTTAAGACTTAGCTATTCGTTTTAAAAACAAAAAATAATCAAAGGAAGAGAATATAAACTCTTCCTTTTTTGTATATTTAAACATGAAAATCAGCAGTATATCGAATCTAGAGATTAATGAAGCAGAGATAGTCTATGCAAGTGATATCAGAGAAAATGTTTTCAATTACATCCAATCGAAATATTCATCTTTCAATAAAGATTCAGTATTATCTTATGAAGAGCTGAATCAACTTAGGCGAATGTATTTAAGCGAACTCATCCGTATTGATATCGGAGAATACGAAGGTCTTAATAAAGATGTTGGGAAAGCGATAGAAAACAATACTTTTATCTCAGAAAACATTGAAGAAGATTTAGAAATCAACTTATCTACAGGCCAAAAGTTAGCCGATAAAATTGCAGATTTTGGTGGAAGTTGGTTTTTTATTTCAGTGTTTTTTGTGTTTATAATTACATGGATGGCTTTAAATGTATTTGTATTAGGTAGCAATTCATACGACCCCTATCCTTTTATTTTACTCAATTTGATATTATCCTGTATTGCAGCAATACAAGCACCAATAATAATGATGAGTCAAAACAGACAAGAGCAAAAAGACCGCATTAGAGCGGAACACGATTATAAAATCAATTTAAAGGCGGAGTTGGAAGTTAAGCTACTGCATGAAAAAATTGATCATCTCATCATCAATCAAAATAAAAAGCTACTTGAAATTCAAGAAGTACAAGTAGATTATATGGAAGATTTAATTAAACAGACAACTAAGCAGAATTATAGAAATGATAAATCTTAAAAATATACAAACTGAAGTTGATGCTAGTTATTTATATGAATATTTAGCAAGCAAAGAAGAAGATGAAATTTGTGCAAAAGTATTCTCAGAAATGAGTCAAATTGAGAAGAGTCATGCATTCGCTTTTCTAGAGAAATCAGGCTTAAATGAAAAAGACTTGCCTAAGCCCTCTTGGCGAGCAAAGACTTTAATTCGAATAGGTAAAATCTTAGGTAACGATTATATTCTTGGCGCATTATTAGATACAGAAAAAAGTTTGTCGAATAATGTATTAAAGGCGAGAAAATCGACATCAAGCAAAGAGTCAATCTCCGATGTTGCGCATGTTACCATCTTGAAAAACATTATGAATTCAGACAATTCATTCTCAGGAAATAATTTAAGTCGCTTCGAGAAACGTCATAAATCCGTTGGAGGAAACGCATTACGTGCTGCTGTTCTAGGAGGCAACGATGGTTTGGTTTCTAATTTCAGTTTGGTGATGGGTGTAGCAGGTGCAGCTGTAGGACAAACGGAAGTGTTAATCACGGGTATGGCTGGATTACTTGCTGGCGCTTTGTCGATGTCCTTAGGTGAATGGATTTCTGTAAAAAGTTCTCAAGAGCTTTATGAAAATCAAATGGAATTAGAAAAAGAAGAATTGGAAATTAATCCCGATGCAGAAGAAAAAGAACTTGCACTTATCTATATGACAAAAGGGATACCAGAAGATCAAGCAAAAGAAATGGCTGCTGAAATAATAAAAGATAAGGACAAAGCACATGAAGTATTAGTAAAAGAAGAACTAGGAATTAATTCAGAAGAACTCAAAGGCTCAGCAATGGAAGCGGCAATAACATCCTTTCTATTGTTTGCAATTGGTGCAATTATACCCGTTATCCCATTTTTCTTTATCGGCGGTTATAAAGCAGTAATAATAAGTGTAATTTTAAGTACCTTTGGTTTGTTTTTAATTGGTGCGGCAATAACATTGTTCACAGGAAAGAATGTTTGGTATTCCGGATTTCGACAAGTGTTATTTGGATTAGCAGCAGCTGCGATTACCTTTGCGATTGGTAATCTCATTGGCACCTCATTAGTTTAATTTAATATACTTCACTATGCCTTTAAAACGTAAAGAAGCATTGGTCCCAATTAGCAGGGAACATCATCATGGTCTTTTGTTATGTTGGAAAATCAGAACTGGTTTCAGAAAAAATATTGATCCTCAAAGAATAAAAAATTATAGCAATTGGTTTTATGAAAATCATCTGAGTCATCATTTCGAAATTGAAGAAAAATACATTTTCAATATTTTAGAACCCAATGATCAATTAGTAAAAAAAGCCTATTCACAACATAAACGTTTGCGAAAATTATTTGAAAGCAATACAGACATCGCCAATCATTTATCATTGATTGAAGAAGAGCTAGAATCACATATTCGATTCGAAGAAAGAGTTTTATTTAAATCTGTGGAAGAGCAGGCATCTGAAGAACAATTAAATTTAATTACTGAACATCATACTGCGGAACCATTTGAAGACAACCTAGAAGATAAATTCTGGGAGTAATCCAAAAAAATATATCATATGCACACATATTCAAGAACCTATAGAATCATGCATTGGCTTATAGCCATTTGTATGATGCTGATATTATTAACCATTTTTCTACGTCTAACTTGGTTAGAAAAAAATAACGTTTCTCAAATCATTCAAGAGTATTTAAAATCAATCAATATTTCCTTAACAGAAGATCAAAGTATTTTACTTGCTAAAAAAATTCGCAAACCCATGTGGGAATGGCATATTTACTTAGGCTATGCATTGGTCGCTTTGTACTCTATTCGTGTTGCACTTCCATTTTTTGGTCAAATGAAATTTCATTTCCCATGGTCTAAAGAATTAAATTCTAAAGATAAATTCAAACAATGGGTACATTTTATTTTTTATATAGCTGTGTTTATTTCACTCGCAACCGGACTGATTATTGAATTAGGACCAAAAGAATATAAAAAGCCGATGGAAGAAATTCATGAACTGTCCTTATATTATTTATTAACGTATATCGTACTTCATTTTTCAGGAATTCTTATTGCTGAATTTAAAGATAGAAAAGGTATTGTTTCTGAAATTATAAGTGGAAAATCCAATGAATAAATTAATCTTTTTAGCTGGAATTCTTTCTTTGCTTACATATGCATCATGTAGCACTATCCCCGATGGCGCTACTGCGGTAAAACCTTTCGATGTAAATAAATACAGTGGAACTTGGTATGAAATTGCTCGACTCGATATGAAGTTCGAGAAAAATTTAATTCGCGTTACAGCTAATTATTCCTTGAATGCCGATGGTACCATTCGGGTACGTAACTCGGGTTACGATACCACATCGGCAGAAGAAAAAGAAGCGATTGGTAAAGCTAAATTTGTTGATGCAACAGACGAGGCAAAATTAAAAGTATCGTTTTTCGGACCATTTTATGCCGGATATAATGTGATTGCACTCGATTCCAATTATCAATATGCTTTAGTTGCCGGACAGTCGCTCGATTATCTATGGATACTCTCTCGTGAGAAAACGATACCCGACACCATCAAATCGGAATATCTGAAAATCGCTCAATCTGTTGGTTACGCTACTGATGAACTCATTTGGGTGATACAAGATTAATTTCAAAAACAATTCCTATATTTAGATGTTATAACACATATATGAGAGCTATTGTCATATTTTTACTATTAACATCTACAGTAATGAGTCAAGATTTAAAAGAAATTAAGAGTTTAAATGGGCTAATGTGCGACCCCGATTCGGGTGTATGTGAGGTTCCCAATACGGGGGAGGCAAAAGGTACGGCATTGGAAATGTTGAACGCTAACACATCGGCACAAAAAATTAAAGTCATCTATTTTACAGATCCAATTTGTTCGTCGTGTTGGGGGATTGAACCTCAACTGAAAAAATTGAAAATGGAATATGGCGATCGACTGGAAATTGATTATCGTATGGGAGGATTATTGCCCGACTGGTCGTATAACAGCGGGGGTATTTCTAAACCGAGCGATGTTGCGCATCATTGGGATGAGGTAAGTGTGTATTACGATATGCCGATTGATGGTGATGTTTGGTTGGAGGATCCATTGCATTCGTCCTACCCTCCTTCGATTGCATTTAAAGCCGCGCAAATGCAGGATGAAAAAAAAGCTGTTGAGTTTCTTAGAGTTTTGCGCATTCAGTTGTTTTTGCAGAAAAAAAATATTTGTAAATGGGAACATGTAGAGGCTGCGGCAAATGAAGTTGGATTGAATGCAGCGGAATTGAAAAAAGCTTTTGAAGGCAAGGCTAAACAAGCATTTGAGGATGACTTAGCTTATGCTAGAAGTTTAGGTGTGCGTGGCTTTCCTACTATCTTTTTTGTGGATGAAAACAATCAAAAACATTTAGTATACGGATCAAGACCCTATGGCGATTATGTAAATACCTTACAAAAAATTGATCAAAATTTAGTGAAAATAAATTACGATGTTACGTCGGAAAATCTATTTAAAAACTTCAATTCACTAACATTAAAAGAGTATTCTTTTCTAAGAAATATCCAACAGCAGAAAGCACTGATGGAGTTGCAAAGCTTAGAGAATGAAAAGAAACTAGAGCGAATCGATTCTAAAAACGGTTCCATCTGGATATCAAAATTCTAATTTTTACATAACACAGGAATTCTTAATTGTAATTCCTGTGTCATAATAAAAGTATTTAATTACTTTTATTTAAAATATTTCTGTATGTTTGCTGTAACAAATCAAACAATTATGGAAAATACCTATCAATTTCAGATCGATGTTACTACGATAGAACCTCGACTAAAGCATCCAACCATTTTTAAATACTTCGATGAATTAGAGTCTGGACAGACATTGAGAATAGAAAACGATCACGATCCCAAACCTTTATATTATCAATTATTAGGCGAGCGTGGAAACATTTTTAAATGGGAGTATTTAGAAAATGGGCCTGAAATTTGGACAGTGCATATCACAAAATTTGAGGCCGATAAGCAAGAAGAAAGTATAGGACAAATTGCGGCAAAAGATTTAAAGAAGGCGCAAGTTTTTAAAAAATACGGGATAGATTTTTGCTGTGGCGGTAAGAAAACCTTAGCAGATGTTTGTGAAGAGAAAGGATTAGATAAAGTTGCAATCGAGAAAGAGTTAATGGAAGTTAAGAAAAGTGAAGGGAGTATTGCATTACCATTTAATGAGTGGTCATTAGATTTTCTAGCCGACTATATTGTGAACACACACCACACCTATGTTAAAAACAATATTTCAGATTTAAATGCATTTGCAAATAAAGTATATAAAGTACATGGGGGTAGTCATCCTGAACTTGCAAGAATGTTTGAGCTTGTTCAAATGATTAAATCCGAATTAGAAGTCCATTTACAAAAAGAGGAAATTATTCTATTCCCTTATATCAAATCATTGGTTCAAAAGAAAGATGATCTCTCGCGTATGGCTGCCTTTGGAACAGTACAGTCGCCCATCAATGTAATGGAAATGGAACATGAATCGGTTGGTATAGCTATGGCAGAGATTAGAACATTGAGTAATAATTACAGTATTCCTGCCGATGCATGCACGACATATAAACTATACTTCGAATTATTAGAAGAATTTGAATCGGATTTACACCAACACATACATTTAGAAAATAATATATTATTTCCTAAAGCTATTGAATTAGAAAGGAAAATAAAAGATGAAATTATCCATCAATAAACAAACACGAATTTCGAGTTTGTTAAACAGTAATGAATTGGCTTTAGAAAAAATCTTAGAATTATCGGAGAAATTTAATAAGCTAAAAAATCCAATACTCAGGAGAATTATGGCTCCTAGGACAAGTATAGAGATGGCATGTAAAATTGCGAACATCGACATACAAAAATTTTTAAAAAGTATGCAGAGTATAGGATTTGAATTGAAAATAGATAGTAATGAGATTGACTCGAAAAATGCAATAATTAATGAACAGGACTTTGATATTGATTTGTCAAAAGTAGAATACCTCGATGTGCGACCAATACTTATGTCGGGGAAAGATCCTCTACAAATCATTCTAGAAAAAATAGAACAAATCGAAGTTGGAAATATACTATGTATTATAAATAGTTTTATTCCAGAGCCCCTTATAAATGTATTGAAGAAAAAAGGGTTTATTTCAAAAGTGGAAGAAAATAATCCTGAGGAATACAAAACGTATTTTTTAAAGCTTGAAAAAAAATCGATACTAGATAATGTTGATAACCAAGATGCATGGGACGAGGTAATTAATAGCTATTCAGGGAAATTGGAGTATATTGATGTGAGGGATTTAGAGATGCCATTGCCAATGATTACAATTTTAGAAAAATTAGACACAATGGAATCGGACAAATTACTATTTGTGTATCATAAAAAAATTCCAGTGTTTTTACTACCTGAATTAACGGAAAAAGGATATACCTATCAAACAAAGTATATTGACGAAAAGAATGTAGAAGTAATTATTTATAAAAAATGATTTCGGGCTTTAATCAAACTACTAGTTCAACTAGAATAGTAATTCCATTCTATATATATGCAGCAATTTCATTTTTAGTTGCTAGTAGTTTATTAGTGTTAAAAGCAAATAATTTATTTCTACATCATTTCCATCCAAGCACATTAAGTATTACCCATACTATGGCATTAGGTTGGGGGACGATGATTATTTTCGGAGCAAGTCATCAATTAATACCTGTGATTATTGAATCGAAAATTTATAGTGAAAAACTAGGAATAATTAGTTTCATATTATTAGCTTTTGGAATTCCGTTATTAATATATGGTTTTTATGTATTCGATATGGGTTCTATTATGCGATGGGGAGGGCGACTCATTATACTCGGAGTGATGGCTTATGTAATTAATATTGCAATGAGTATTCATAAAAGTAAATCAGATAATATACATATGTATTTTATCTTATTTTCAGCTTTATGGTTATTGCTCACTTGTATATTTGGGTTAGCATTAGTTTATAATTTTACAAGTAATGTATTACCTGAAGATTCATTGAAATATTTACCATTACATGCACATATTGGAATTCTAGGTTGGTTTTTGTTATTAATCATTGGAATAGGATCTAAATTAATTCCAATGTTTTTGATCTCTAAATATAAGAATTTGCCATTATTGAAAACCATTCTGATATTGGTCAATTCGGCATTACTTATATTGGCATTATTATATACTAACTATAATGCGTTGAGCATTCAAATGAGTAGTATTGCAATTTCAATAGCACTCATTTTATTTATATATTTTATATATCAATCTATAAAGTCGCGAATAAAAAAGAGAATTGATAAAGAAGTACGGCTGAGTATTTTCTCAATAGCATTAACTATACTTCCAATTTTCTTATTGAGTGTTATTATAAACAACTCCAATAATATTCCTCATTCTATAATTAATTTATATGGTTTCTTTATTTTTTTCGGATTTATAACTTCTATAATATTAGGAATGAGTTTTAAGACTTTACCATTTATAGTTTGGAATAAAGTATATAGAATACAAACATCGGCACAAAAACAACCGAAAGATTTGTATAATAATTTTTTATACGACAAAATGTATTGGATGTATTTAGTATCTATAATAGCGTTTGGCATAGGTATGATATTTGAAAAACAAGTGATAGTGATACCTTCCTGTATCGGTATACTGCTAACTGCAGTGATGTACGTTTTAAATATTTATAAGATAATTAGTACGAAAGCAAATGAAAACTGAGGATTTAAAAAGCACCATTGCATTAGCAACCTTACAAAATGTTTTAGACCCAGAAATTGGTCTCAACATAGTTGATTTAGGTTTAATATATGGCATTGAGGTAAAGGAAGAAGAAAAAGAAATTATTTGTACAATGACATTAACCACTAAATTATGCCCTATGGGTCAATCTATTTTAGATAGTGCAGAGCAAGTCTTGAGAGAAAGTTTTAGTAATTACAAAATTAAAATTAATTTAGTCTTCGAACCAGAGTGGAACTTCGATCGTATTTCTGAGGAAGGGAAGCGATTTTTAAATTATTAGAATGTTAAGTTTAACGTGTAAAGCAGCAATCAAGGCAACTGTACATTTAGCTTCAAAGATGGAGATGGATGAAAAATTCAGCATAAAGGAAATCGCTGAAAATATTGATGAGAACGAGCATACCGTTGGAAAATTATTGCAAAAATTAGTTAAAGATAATATTATAAATAGCAGTAAAGGTCCCAATGGAGGATTTTTCATCACCGAACAACAATCGAAAAACAACATCCTTCAAATTGTGAATTGTATTGATGGGAAAGAAGTATTTAAATCTTGTGGACTTGGCTTAAATAAATGTTCAGAATCACACCCATGCCCTATTCACAACGAATATAAAGATGTGAGAGATTTGTTTCAAAACCTATGCATCAACACAAAGATTCATGATTTGTGTAAAGAAGTAACAGAAGGGCATGCCTTTTTAAGTAGAAAATAATTTTTTATAGTTTAGTGCAGGGTAAAATAATTATTACCTGTCTAATATAGTATGAGAAAATTAATTTTATACATCGCATGTAGTGTAGATGGTTACATTGCAACAAAAGAGAATAATATCGATTTCTTAAATATCGTAGCCAAAGATGGCGAAGACTATGGGTATACTAACTTTATAGAAACAGTTGACACTGTCATAGTTGGTAGAAAAACTTACGATAAAGTATTAAGTATGGGATATGAATTTCCACATGTAAATAAAGATACTTACATATTATCTAGAACACCTAAGGAGGCAATCGGTAATCTAAAATTCTATAATGGTGATTTAAAGGAATTAATAGATCGATTAAAATCGACAGAAGGGGGTACTATTTTTTGTGATGGAGGTGCAGAGATTGTTAATTTGTTGTTGGAATTAAAAGCGTTTGACGAATTATACATTTCCTATATTCCATGTCTGCTTGGAGAAGGCATACGATTGTTCAGAGAGGGTATTCCATATCAGAATTTAAAATTAATAAATTCAAAAAGCTATGATACTGGTTTATTACAAGTTCATTATGAGCTTGAATAAACAATTTTAATGAATGCTTTTGAATCCACTTTAGATAATTCGTATATTCGTTTGGATGCGAAAGGTATTGGCTTTCATATTATTTACAATCTTAATTTGTCCTTATTTGTTCACTGAACTCTTATACGATTTGCAAATCTATAAGACTAGGAAACAAGTGAAGCGAGAAATTATTTCTAGTTTAAACAAAAGCGACTTAGTTATAATAAAACTACATAGAACACAAATTCATGAGTTGCGTTGGGAGCATAGTAAAGAATTTGAATACAAAGGTCATATGTATGATATTGTTTACAAGAAAATAATTCAGGACAGTATATACTATTATACTTGGTGGGACCAAAAAGAAAGTGAATTAAACAATTTACTTGACAAAAAATTGCTGTCTATGTTAAAAAATGATATAGGGAAAGAGAAGCAAAATATCGGCTATAACATATATCATTGGAAATTTACAAAACAATTACTGCCGAATACAGAAGCGCTTTTTACATTGAATAGAATTCAATTTTCCAATTATTCCAATAATTATACATCCATATTTCTAAACCCCATCTTTCATCCTCCTTGTTGATTTGAATTTTAGATAATACATAATTACTTATTTATTCAAATCAAAAATTTAACGATGAAACACATTTACATGTTATTCGTCTTTATTGTCGTATGTATCAATAGCAATGCGCAGACAATTCATATTACAGATAAAGAGAATAATCAAGATTTAGAAATGGTTTACTTACTTAGTAAGAAACCAGATGCTGTAGCCATCACCAATTCAAATGGCAAGGCGAATATTAATGCATTTCAAAATGCGACAAAAATTGAGATTAGATGTTTGGGATATAAGCGTCTAGACATTAGCTACTCAGAATTGGTGAAAATAAATTTTAAAATTTCCTTAGAGCCTAGTAATATCTCAATGGACGAGATTGTTGTTTCTGGCAGTAAATGGAATCAAGAAGAAAAAGATATCGTTTCCAAAATTACCAGTATCAGCACAAATGAAATCCGATTACAGAATCCACAAACAGCAGCAGATTTATTAAACGTTTCTGGAAAAGTATATATTCAAAAAAGTCAACAAGGTGGCGGAAGCCCAATGATTAGGGGCTTTTCAACGAACCGACTTTTGTATGTTGTTGATGGGGTAAGAATGAACACTGCCATTTTTCGCTCTGGTAATATTCAAAATGTGATATCATTAGATCCTTTTGCAATAGAGAGAACGGAAGTAATGTTTGGTCCGGGTTCTGCAATCTATGGATCCGATGCAATTGGTGGTGTGATGAGTTTTCAAACCTTGAGTCCCCAGTTATCATTAGACGATAAGCCTTTTATTAAAGGTAGAGCTTTGAGCAGATACTCTTCTGCGAATGAAGAAAAAACATATCACTTCGATGTCAATTTAGGTTTTAAAAAATGGGCTATCTTAAGTAGTTTTAGTAGTAATGACTTTGGCGATTTAAGAATGGGTAGTCATGGACCTGATGAGTACTTGCGCCCATTCTACGTGCAAAGAGTAGATACCTTGGATGTACAAATTCGAAATGAAGATCCATTGGTTCAAAAACCAACAGCTTATTCTCAAATGAATTTGATGCAAAAAATAAAATATACAGCGAATGAATTTTTGAGTATAGATTATGGATTTCATTATTCCACTACATCGAGCTACAGCAGATACGACCGACATATTAGATATAAAAATGGGAATGCTCGATATGGAGAATGGGACTATGGTCCTCAAGTTTGGATGATGAATCAGTTAAGTATTAATTATAGTAAATCAACTATTTTATTTAACGAATTATCTATAAGACTAGCGCATCAGAAATTTGAAGAAAGTAGAATTAATAGGGATATTAATGACCCAATAAGATATATACGTTCAGAAAATGTAGATGCATTATCCTTAAATTTAGACTTCAAGAAATCACTTAATGAAAAGAACCGCTTGTTTTACGGGCTTGAATTTGTTAACAATGATGTAAATTCAAGTGGCATAGATGAAAACATTAATACATCTACACGTGTACTAGGTCCAAGTAGATATCCGAATTCAACTTGGCAAACAATTGCAGGATATTTAAGTCTTCACACCGACTTGAGTGATAAACTACATATGCAAACTTCCTTGCGATATAGTCAATTTATGATTGATGCGAACTTCGATACGAGTTTTTATAAATTCCCCTTCGTAAATGTGAATTTAAATAAATCGGCAATCACCGGATCTATAGGATTAAAATACACTGCTAATTCTAATACCGCCGTTTATACAAATTTTGCGACAGGGTTTAGAGCACCGAATATAGATGATTTAGGAAAGGTATTCGATTCTGCACCTGGAGCTGTAACAGTGCCGAATCCAAACTTAAATGCCGAATATGTTTACAATGCTGAAATTGGTTTCGTAAAAGTGTTGGCCCAACAATTAAAAATAGATGCCGCTATTTATTATACCTTATTGGATAATGCTATGGTGCGTAGAAATTTTTTATTTAATGGCGCCGATAGTATTGTTTACGATGGTACTTTAAGCAAAGTTGAAGCCATTCAGAATGCTGCAAAAACAGAAATATACGGGATTCAATTTGGATTAGAATGGAAGTTCGCTCGATATTGGTCATTAGGTTCGGATATAAATTATCAAAAAGGAGAAGAAGAATTAGACAATGGAACTATTAGTCCATCCCGACATGCTGCTCCAATGTTTGGAAATACAAAGTTGATGTTCAAATCGAATAACATAAGTTTACAATTGTATAGTATCTATAATGCTGAAGTCAGTTATGCTAAATTACCAGATGAAGAAAGAGGCAAACCTGAAATATATGCTAAAGATGCGCAAGGTCAACCCTACGCTCCTTCATGGTATACGCTAAATTTCAAATGTCAATATCAATTGAACAAACAGTTTAACGTAAGCGCAGGGATTGAAAACATAAGTGACCAAAGATATAGACCATACTCTTCTGGAATTGTAGCCCCAGGTAGAAATTTCATTCTTTCATTGGAAGGTAAGTTCTAAAAAATACATAAACAAAAGTTATGAAACATATATAAAGTATTAATAAAAATTTATGAATTACATCCATGACATTTGTATAAAAATAAATGTCATGGATACTACAAAAGAAAAATTAGAACAAGTCGAATTAATTCGTGGAACTTTTAGCTCAGATGAAGCAAAAGAAATTCTTATGAATTTAATTAACAGTAAAATCAATTTCCATGAAGTAAAATCATTTAGTAAGATGATTCGAATGGGAATTCCAGAAGATCAATCGCTTCAAAGAATTGATGAACTAAAAGCAAGTAGAGAAAAAATCTTAGAATACCTCAATTCCTTATCGAGTAGCGAAGAGATCAATCTAAAATCGACAATAGAAATCACATTAAAAAAATAAATGTATATCTTCGATAATGCATTTACAAAATGATTTAAATCTTAAGAAAAATCTAGTAGTATACATTTCCAATCTCATACAACATAGAATCTCTGAAATCAAATCTGAAATAAACGATGCAAATGAATCTAAAAAAAATGAAAGTAAGAGCAGCGCAGGCGATAAATATGAGACAAGTAGAGAAATGATACAACAGACATTAAATAATCTCGAAACTCAATTAAAAAAATACGAACTATTACTACAAGATTGTAAACAAATTAATTCTAATAAAAATTATTCTAAAATTGAAAATGGTTGCTTAGTAAAAACCAATGAGTATGTATTCTTCATAGGTATACCTTTAGGCAAAATAGAATTTGAGAACACAAGTTATTATGCCATTTCATTGGACTCCCCTATTGGGAATGCATTGAAAAATAAAAAAGCAAAGGATAGTTTCACCTTCTTAAATAAATCAATTGAGATTTTAATGATTGTATAATTTCATTTAAATATTCAGAAAAAAAACAAGCCCTCTGTAAGAGGGCTTGTAAAACATAAAACATGAAATCCGACAATATAAGAATTATTCTTCTGCCTTCTCCTCCAATAAATCTGCAGTAACCACAGCTTTAATCTTCATCTCTAACTCTTCCATCAATTCGGGATTATCTTCAATGAGTTGCTTTACAGCATCTCTACCTTGTCCTAATTTCGTGTCGCCATAACTAAACCAAGAACCTGACTTTTTAATAATTTCATAATCAACCCCTAAGTCAACTATCTCGCCCGATTTAGAAATTCCTTTTCCATACATCACATCAAATTCAGCGATACGGAATGGAGGTGCAACCTTGTTCTTAACAATTTTAACTTTAACACGATTTCCTGATACCTCTTCTGAATCTTTAATCTGTCCGGTTCTTCTAATGTCTAATCGCACCGATGCATAAAACTTCAATGCATTTCCACCAGTAGTCGTCTCTGGATTCCCAAACATTACCCCAATTTTCTCTCTCAATTGGTTAATGAAAATACAACAAGCACCAGTTTTATTAATAGTACCAGTTAACTTTCTTAAAGCTTGAGACATTAATCTTGCTTGCAATCCCATCTTCGAATCGCCCATCTCCCCCTCTATCTCACCTTTTGGTACCAATGCTGCCACTGAATCGATCACTATAATATCAATTGCACCCGATCGAATTAAATTATCGGCAATCTCTAATGCTTGCTCCCCATTATCAGGTTGCGATATCAATAAATTCTCAACATCAACACCTAATTTCTTTGCGTAAAATTTATCAAAAGCATGTTCCGCATCTATAAAAGCTGCAATTCCACCCTTTTTCTGAGCCTCTGCAATTGCATGAATTGCAAGTGTTGTTTTACCTGATGATTCTGGACCATATATTTCCACAATCCTACCTTTAGGTAAACCACCAATGCCCAATGCAATATCTAAGCCCAACGAGCCTGTTGAAATTGCCTCTATTTGTTCAATTGGATTATCACCCAATTTCATAATGGTACCCTTACCATATGTTTTTTCTAATTTATCAAGCGTTAACTGTAATGCTTTTAATTTTTCTTTTGCGTCTGCCATAACAAAATGTTCTAAAGATTTCTAATTTTTGCTAAAAATAATAGCATTTTTTTAGTAATCAAAAATATTTTATCAACATTCCATAAATAGTTGATAATCAATAATATAATTTGATAATAAAAATGGCTAATTAAATTTTCAATACAAATTTGCTAAATTTTTAAGCTAGAAACAACTGCAAGAATGCAGGTTTATTTATTAAGGATGAAATGTACAACTAGCGATCTCTTAGCTCAAACAATTTATTAGACACATTTTTAATAATATGATCCAATTGTTCTGCCGACAATTTCAATAGTTCATGATATTCATTTAATTGTTTATCAGTAATATTCAAACCATCTACCAACTCCATTAATCCCAAAATTCTAGCCAATGGCGCTCTTGTTAAATGCGATTGCATCCAAGAAATTTCTTTAAATGCTTTGTTCTGATTTTCAATTATTTTAAATCGATGTATTTGCTCCGTAATGTCATTGGCCATGATAATCTTAGCCGGTCTGTTATTATAAAGAATTGGAGCACTATGCACTTCTACCAATTTAATTTTCTTTGATTTTGTGTAATGCCTAAACACGCCGGGCGCCCATAACTGATTAATCTTTAATGATTCTTTTAAAGTATTTTCCAATTGCTCCACATCTTCCGGTGGTCTTATATCTTTAATGGTAAGATTCAAAAATTCTTCCCTATTGTATCCATAACTTTTTAATCCCGCCTCGTTTACATCGACAATTTGCAAGGTCAAAGTATCAAACACAAACATTGGTTGTGGACTCATCTGAAATAAATCGCTGTATCTCTTTTCTGAAACACGCAAAGCATTAACCAGTTCCATCACCGCCAATTCATTTTCCTTTTTCTCAGTTACATCGGTATGTGTCCCAAACATCTTCAAGGGCTTTCCATCATCCGACCACTCTACAACTTTTCCTCGATCCAATATCCAACGCCAAGAACCGTTCTTATGTCTCATGCGACATTCGATATGATAAAACTCAATTTCTTTTCTGAAACATTTATCCAAATGTTCGTTAATGTTTTTCATATCCTCTTCTCTCACCAATCGCTCCCAAGTCTCAATTGTTAATGGCTTTAATTCATCTAATGTATACCCCAACATGGATGCCCAACGCTCGTTATATATTGTTTCATTACTCAACACATCCCATTCCCATGCACCTACGTTCGATGCTTCCAAAATATTTTTAAATCGACTCCCCTCTACTTTTAAATTAAACTTACTTTGGGCCAATTCCTTAATATTCTTTTTTGATTCCAACAACAATACTACTTGCTTTGAAAGAATCTCTAAACTCCTTTTTTGTTCATCATTCCACTTACGCGGAACCTCATCCAACACACATACTGTGCCTAATGCTATACCCTCTGGTGAAATAATAGGGCATCCTATATATGATCTTAAGTGTGGCGAATGCGCTACTAATGGATGTGTAGTAAATCGAGCATCTAATAATGTATCTTCTACTTCCAAAATTTCATTGGGTGAATGTATCGCCTCTAAACAAAATGAATTTTGTAAATCATTATGGGTTAAATCTGTGCCGATGTGTGACTTAAAATAAACTGCATCTGAATCGACAAAAGATATGATCGCTATCGGACTTTCACAAATGGTTCCAGCCAATCGAGCCAAACCATCGTACTCGTCTTCAATTTTAGAATATTCAATATCGTATTGTAATAGCTTATTTATTCGTGCTTGTGTTTGTAATTCTGAATTCATGGATTAACTACTACAATCATCATAAAAATTCAAAATACAAATTTTATACAAGTACTGAACGTAAATTTGTCAGTATAAAGAAAGTTTTTAACTATTACTCTGATAATGAATTAAATAGTTTTGCGATTTTTATTCAATCGAAATGTAAGATTTATGCGAGCATCTTTTATTCGCAATTGCTTAGGCAAGGCATGCAACCAATGCTCCTGGATATCCGATTTCATTAACAACAAACTCCCATGTTCCAAATCAACACTAAATTTATCACCAGTAATCTTATGCTTAAAATCAAATCGCCTCGTAGTACCCAAACTCAAGGATGCAATACACGAATGATGTACAATTTCTTTCTCATCGTCGCTGTGCCAACCCATACCTTCTGATCCATCATGATATAAATTCAAAAGACATGCATTGAAATTTTCTTCTGAAAAACTTTCAATATTTTCTTTCAACGCAATTAATTCTTTTGTGAATTTCTTCGAATGTTTCATCACGCCCGAGTATGTATAACTCAAAGCTTCAGAAGCGTACCATGCTACCTTGCGTTTTGTTTCAAATATTTTACCAAATAGCTTTACAACATCATGCTCCCATTCAATTGTCCGATGCAATTCATCGAAATAAAAATCTGCAACGCTAGCACTTAAGAAATTTGGGTAATAATACAATTCACCATCTACCGGCAGCAAATTAATATTTTTCATACCATGAGAATTCTTTTTCTACGATATCCGATTTATTTTTTCTCAAATGATCTAAAAATGCTTGAGCTGTTGGCGAGAACTTTTTATTCTTCAACCACACCAAACTCCAAGTCGACTCAATTGGAAATCCTTTAACATCTATTATGTCGATGCTACCATTTTGTAACTCATTCCGCAATCCAATCAATGGCATAATCGAATAACCCAATCCCGCCATCACTGCTTGCTTCACGGCTTCATTACTTGTCAATTCCATTTTTTTACGAACCATTATATTCTGCTTATCTAAATATCGCTCCATGGTTTGACGCGTTCCCGAACCCTGCTCTCTAAAAATTAATGGTAAATCTTTGATATCGTTTTTACTCGCTTTATGTATATGCGGATATTTATGAGATGCAACTAAATACAACTTGTTCTTCATCAAATCGAGTTTCTCAATCATTATATTTTCTGGCAAAACAGAAACCAATGCAAAATCAATTTCATTGTTCTCTAAGCTTTCTACAACTTTCGATTTATTGGTAACATCCATTACTAAATCAATGCCATCATTGCTTAATAAAAAGTCTGATAAAAAATAAGGCATCACATACTTGCCTGTTGACACCACCGACAATTTTAATCTTCCACTCAATTGTCCTTTAAATGCCATGGTCTTGTAGTTAATGGCATTAACCTCATTTAAAATATTCTCTGCGGCCTTAGCAATTTCTTTCCCGAAATCTGTAACAAATAATTTCCGACCCACTACCTCTGTTAATGGAACCTCAAATTGATCTTGAAAATTTTTCAATTGAATGGAAACCGCAGGCTGTGTCAAATGCAATTCCTCTGCTGCTTTCGTGATACTCTTTGTCTGAGTTATTTTTAAAAATACCTGTAACTGATGAAGTGTGTAATTCATAAAATATTTTTATTTATAACATTACAAATATAAATATTGTTTTATAATTATTAATTAAGATAATTGCTGCAGAAAAAAATTCAATATGGACTTCAGCCTACTCCTCGAAAACCTACGAAACCCTGCTTTATTATTTTTCATATTAGGAATTTTTGCAGTCCGACTCAAATCGGATTTAGAAATCCCACAAAACAGCAGCAAATTTATTTCTCTGTACTTATTATTCTCCATTGGATTCAAAGGCGGACAAGAATTAGCACACAGCTCATGGAACACCGAAATCTTATGGGCCATGTGCATTGGATTAGCTGCCGCATCCATCATCCCCTTTTACACCTTCTTCCTACTCAAACGAAAATTCAATATTTACGATTCTGCCGCCATCGCCGCTGCCTATGGCTCAGTTAGTGCAGTAACATTTGTCACCGGTATAAGTTTTTTAGAAATGCAGTCGGCACACATGGATGGTCACATGATTGCAGTAATGGCCATGATGGAAGCACCCGCAATCATAATAGGAGTTTTACTTCTCAATGCTTGTTCGAAAGAAAAAAACGTTGCCATCCCGAGTATCGTCAAGCATTCCTTCAGTAACGGTAGTGTACTACTCATCATCGGAAGTTTAATCATTGGATTCATCAGCTCCGATAAATTGGCAAACGAAATCAAACCCTTCACGACCGACATTTTCAAAGGTTTCCTCGCCATCTTCTTACTCGATATGGGAATTGTAAGCGGCAGAAAATTAAACGATTTCTTAAAACAAGGTTTTTTCAATGTGGCCTTCGGCATCATCATCCCATTGATCAATGGTATAGCAGTGGCATTCATCAGCAAGCAATTCATAAGCTCAGACGCCAATTGTTTTATACTCGCCGTACTCGCTGCAAGCGCCTCTTACATTGCCGTTCCAGCCGCCATGCGTATTGTTGCACCCAAAGCCAACCCAGGAATTTTCCTACCGATGGCATTGGCCGTTACCTTCCCTTTCAACATCACCATAGGCATGCCCATCTATTACCTGATCGTGCAATTGTAATGCTTACACATCGGCATTCGTATTTATAATCGTGCCGATGCAGTGACGCTTTGTGAGCTGAATTCTGATTTTAAAAATTTGTGATAGCCAGTGATTGCAATCATCGCAGCGTTGTCTGTACAATATTCAAAGGCTGGAATATATACTTGCCATTTTTTCTTCAGCGCTAATTCTTGCAAATAATTTCTAAGTCCTTTGTTAGCCGATACGCCTCCTGCAATTGCAATTTCTTTAATCCCATATTCCTCCGCAGCAGCCTCTAACTTATTGCAGAGAATGGTAACAATTCTATGCTGAATGGAAGCACATAAATCGTTTCGGTGTTCTTCTAAGAAGTTCGGATTCAACTTCAATTGTTTCTGTACAAAATATAAAATTTGAGTTTTTAATCCGCTGAAACTAAAATCGTAACCAGGTATTTGTGGTTCCGTAAATGGGTAGGCATTCGGATTTCCAATAGCCGCGTATTTATCAATTAATGGTCCGCCCGGATAATTCAAGCCAAGGATTTTTGCAGTCTTATCGAATGCTTCACCTGCAGCATCGTCGGTAGTCTCTCCAATAATTTGCATGTCGAAATAATCTCGCACCAACACAATCTGAGTATGTCCGCCCGATACGGTCAAACACAAAAATGGAAATTGCGGTTTTGGCTCATCAATAAAATGTGCAAGTATATGTGCTTGCATATGATGCACCTCTATGATAGGAATATTCAAACTCAATGCAAACGACTTCGCAAAACTCGTACCTACTAACAATGCTCCTAAAAGTCCGGGTCCACGCGTAAAAGCCACTGCATTGATATCATTTTTGCTTATTTTAGCGTTTTTAATGGCAGTATCTACTACAGGTATGATGTTTTGTTGATGGATGCGCGATGCAATTTCGGGGATAACTCCTCCATATTGTTCGTGAACCGATTGAGTGGCAGTAACGTTTGAAAGAATTTTACCATCAACACATACCGATGCAGATGTTTCATCGCAGGAAGATTCAATTGCTAATATTATTGACCGTTTAGACATTACATATATATTAAAAAGTTAGGCAAAATATCGTTAAGGGTTTTTTTAGGATTAGTACTTGTACTAATGATGCTATATTTCCTATTCCGCTTGCCTGCTGTTCAAACTTGGGTTGCGCAAAAACTGACCAACTATCTTTCCAAGGAACTGAATGCAAATATACGAGTAAAAGGCGTAGATATCGACTTGTTCAAAACGATTGTCCTAGAAGATCTAATTATATTTGATCTACGTGATGACACCTTATTATCTGTTTCCAAACTAAAAGTAGACATTGGCAAACTTGATTATAAAACCAATACCTACGAACTCAACAAACTCGCTTTAGAGTCAGCTGTCTTCCATCTCAAAAAATACAAAGGCGAAAAATTCAATAACATGCATTTTTTGTTGGAGTATTTTTCAGGACCGCAAGATACAACTCAAGTAAAAAGTAATGACACTCTAGAATTAATCGTAAATAAAATTAATATCAAGAACGCCGATTTTATTTATCAGAATCAAAACACCATGAATACCCAAGCCGGTGTTATTGATTACGAAAATGTGCATGTCTACGATTTCACTACCGACATAAAAGATTTCAAATTAATTGGTGCCGATGTGTACGCGAACATTCAGGCCCTTACACTTAAAGAACAATCGGGCTTCTACATTAAAAAATTTAAAGCCGATGCAAAGTTCAACTCAAAAGAAATAGAAGCGAAAAACCTATACATACTTACACCGCATTCGAGCATACACAATTACTATGCTATGCGCTACGACTCTATTGCCGATATGTCGGATTATATCAATAAAGTAGTAATGCATGCCAATTTTAACGACAGTTACGTTTCATTCAAAGACATCAAACACTTTGCATCGGCAATAAAAAACTATACCCAGGAATTTCGATTGAATGGTAATGTATCGGGTACTGTTAGTCATCTTAAATCGAAAGACATACAAATTAGTACGGCCAAAAATACTTATGTCGATGGTTCGATAAGTGTAAAGGGATTACCGAATATTAACGAAACCATTTTCAATGCGAAGCTTCAGAAATTAACAACAAGTAATGCAGATTTAATTGCTCTATTACAAGGACTCGACTTAGATTCTACAGCAGTTTTACTTCCAGATTTCTTAAACAATTTAGGTAATGTAAACTATAGTGGATATTATACTGGTACCGTTTTTGACTTTAAGGCAAATGGGAATTTAATTACAGATATCGGTAATCTTGTGAGTGATATTCATATGAATATTGAGTCCAAGAAAATCCCTAGTTACGACGGAAGTATTGAAGCTATTGGATTTGATTTAGGGAAATTATTCAATACAACATCATTAGGCCCAGCCACTTTAAATTTGAGTATCGATGGAGAAGGCTTTAATATCAAAGAGCTTAATACAAGCATTGCAACTCAAGTTCAGGCAATATATGTGAATGGGTATAACTATCAGAACTTAGAAGCAAATGGATTAATAGACAAAAAATTATTTAATGGTGTATTTGTAGCTAGAGATCCGAATGCCGACTTAAACTTCGAAGGTAGTATTGATTTTAATATAAAAAATAAACCACAATTTAATTTTTATAGCAGTATCAATAAATTACGATTGAAAGAGTTGAAACTACTAAAAGATACACTGAACATAAGTAGTAAAATCAATGTAAATTTTATAGGACAAAATTTAGACGACATCATTGGTACTCTTCAATTTGAGGAGACAGTTATAAGCAATAAATTAGATAGTACTTATCGATTTAAAAACATCTCCTTGGAGTCAAAATTCGATGGGTCGGGAAAAACACTTTCTTTGCAATCTGATTTGATAGACGCTACCATTAATGGAGAATATAAATTATCCAGCATTCAATCGGCACTCAAAACATTAGTCAAAAATTATTTACCAAATGCGGATTTAGGTAAAATCAACAAATACAACGATCAGGATTTTAAATTCAACGTACTAATTAAAGATGCTGCACCATTAACCGAATTAATTTACCCAAAACTCGAGCTCTCTAAAAAAATTAAGATTATTGGTTATTTAAATACCAATTCTAATATCATTCGCTTAAGCGGGGGCATCGATTATATCAAGTACGATGCATTAAAATTTGAAAAGTTAATTATAGACGGTGAAAATGATTTAAATGTTTTCGACTTCAACATTGCAGCAGACAGAGCTTTTATTAGCGATAGTATTAATATCGATAACATTGCCATTTCTAATGCCATTAGTAACGATAGCATTAAGTTCAACATCAAACTTGCCGATTTAAGCAATCCAAATCAATTGGATTTAAACGGAATATTTTCATTAAACTCTGAACAGAAATCGATAAATGTTTTACCATCTGTAGTCATTATCGATTATAAAACTTGGGAGTTAAAAGACAGTTTTTCAATACGATTCATAAGTGATAAAAGAATAGAAGTTCAAAATTTTGAATTGAGAAACGATGATCAATTGTTGCAAGTTTCAGGATTCATCTCAGATCAATCCTATGAGGAGCTCAACATCGACATACAAAATGTAGAGTTGACAGCATTCAATCAATTGTTAAAAAAATACGATTTGAATATTGCGGGTGTATTAAATTCGAGAACGCGATTTGCAAGTTTATTATCAGAGCCCTTGGCCATTTCAGATATCAATGTAAACGATTTTATTTACAATGGCGATACGATTGGAAATATTTTATTTAGTAATACTTGGGATCCAAAGTCAAAAATTATCGATTTGAATGGAAGTATATTTAACGAGCGTTTAAAAACTTTAGGGGTGAGTGGAAGTATTATTACGACATCTAAAGTGAAAAACAATTTCAATATCGATGTACAAATGAATGAGACGGAACTCATCGTGATTGAGCCATTTGTTAAATCTTATGTATCGAATATTTCTGGAGTAGCAAGTGCCGATTTAAAAGTGAGGGGAAGTTTTGCGAAGCCATTAATCAATGGTTATTTAACTTTGAAAGATGCCGGGTTAAGAGTAAATTATTTAAATGCGTATTTGAAAGTTTCGGATCAAGTTCGATTGTCGGAAAATAAAATCTTTCTAAACAATCTTCAAGTACGAGATTTAGAAGGCAATAAAGGGAATATTAACGGCAGCATCACACATAATTATTTTGAGAAATTCAATTTAGATGTTCGAATGAACACAACAAACTTATTGTGTTTGAATACGAACTCAAAAGATAATGAATTGTATTATGGCAAGGCATATGCTAGTGGACAGTTCAATTTTAGAGGTCCCATTGAAGATATAAAAATAGATATAACAGCAAAAACGGAACGTGGCACAAAATTTTATATTCCCTTGAGCGATGAGTATTCTATTAGTAAGCAAAATTTCATACGATTTGTACAAGCCGATTCATTAGCGAACAAGCAATCGGAAAAAGTGAATCTTTCTGGAATTAACATGAACATGAATCTAATTGTTGATGATTTAAGTGAAGTACAATTAATCATGAACGAAAGTTCTGGAGAGATTATCAAAGGTAGAGGAAATGCAAATTTGAAATTAACCATCAATACGATCGGCAATTTTGAAATGTATGGGAATTATGAAATCTCAGAAGGGGAATACAATTTCACATTGCAGAATTTAATCAGCAAAAAATTTAAAGTAGAAAAGGGCGGTTCAATACGATGGAATGGTGACCCATTGAAAGCACGTATCGACTTATCGGCAATCTACGAAACAAGGCCTCAGATCAAGCCATTGATTTTATCCGTAAATGCAGCCGATACAAATTCTTTTAGTTCATCGCAAAGAGTGAAAACACAATGCTTATTAAATTTGCGCAACGATTTAATGTCGCCCGATATTTCTTTTGGCATTCGTTTCCCAGAAGATGAAAATTTAATGTCGAAAGTTGGTGGATATTTAGCGAACCAAGACAATTTGAACAATCAAGTTGCCAATCTATTGATTTTTGGAAGGTTTGCAAACACATCAGGAAATACAGGCGATTACATACCTACCACAGGATTCTTGGCATCTCAATTATCCGGATTAGTTTCTACACAGAACTTCGATTTAAATTTAGAAAATGGTGTGGGTGGATCCTTACGATTATTTAATGAGCGAATAACAATTGACGGTAACATCAACACGAATACGAACACAACAAGTCCTAGCAATCAGCAACAAACCAACGCATCTGCCATCACAGGTGACGTAAACATCGAATACAAAATCAGTAAAGACGGCCGATTCAGAGCTCGTGGATTTCAGCGTAATGATGTTAACTCCGATGTATTAAAACGAGGTAACTCGCAAATTGAACAAGGCGTTGGACTATTCTATAGAATCGAGTTCGACACCTTCGGGGAATTATGGAGAAAGATTTTTTATAGACGAGAAGACAGCTTGGATGTACGTTGATTTTTGAAGGATAATATGTTGAAGGATAATACGAAAATAGTTGAAACGAAAATGGTAAATTAGGAATTAGGTTATTAAGGAATTAAGTTAATAAAAGAATTAGGTTATTTAGAAATTAAGTTAATATATAATTTAGTAACAATTCAACAACCTTATTGAAAAATAAAAACTTAAATAACACATAACCGTCCCTAGAAAGCACCCACTAACCACTAACCACTAACCACTAACCACTATCACTATCCACTATCACTATCACTATCCACTCCAACTACAGGACTAGCATCCCGATAGCTATCGGGATAGCACACTAGCACACTAAATTTACTTTCCCCTCAAAATCGCATGCCCCATCTTATCCCTCTTCGTCATTAAATAATCGCGGTTGTGTTTGTTCGATTCAATTTCGATAGGAACATTTTCCACTACTTCTAATCCATAACCGATGATACCAGCACGTTTGGTTGGATTGTTCGACATCAATTTCATTTTCCGTACACCAAGGTCGCGAAGAATTTGTGCTCCAATACCGTAGTCGCGTTGATCCATTTTGAATCCTAGTTTTAAATTAGCTTCCACCGTATCAAATCCTTGCTCTTGCAATCGGTATGCTTTTAATTTATTCACTAATCCAATGCCTCTGCCTTCTTGATTCATATAAACAATAACACCTTTCCCTTCTGCTTCTATCATCTGCATTGCCTTATGAAGCTGAGGTCCGCAATCACATCGACATGAACCAAAAATATCACCCGTTACACATGAAGAATGTACGCGCACCAATACCGGTTCGTCTTCTTCCCAAGTTCCTTTTATAATAGCTAAATGATTTTCTTCCGTATCGATTTGTGTATAAGCAATCATATCGAATTTCCCATCTTCGGTAGGAAGTTTCACAGTAACTTCTTTACGAATCAAAGACTCATGTTTTAATCGGTATTCGATTAAATCTTTGATACAAATTAATTTCAGGTCGAACTTTTTCGCAATAATTTCCAAATCTGGTAATCGAGCCATCTCACCATCTTCACGAATAATTTCAACAATCAATCCTGCTTCTTCAAAACCTGCTAGACGCGATAAGTCCACTGCCGCTTCTGTATGACCTGCTCTTCTCAACACACCACCTTCTTTAGCCATCAATGGGAAAATATGTCCAGGTCTTCCAAAATCCTCCGGCTTCATATTCGGATCAATCAAGGCTTTCACCGTTTTAGAACGATCACTCGCAGAGATACCCGTGGTACAACCATGCCCTAATAAATCGATAGAAATGGTAAAATTAGTTTCGTGGGAAGCAGTATTTTTTCCAACCATCAAATCTAAATTCAACTCTCTACATCGGCCTTCAGTAATGGGAGTACAGATTAGGCCTTTGCCATGCGTTGCCATAAAATTAATCATTTCTGGACTTGCATTTCTTGCAGCAGTAAGGAAATCGCCTTCGTTCTCTCGGTCCTCATCGTCCACAACAATCACACATTTGCCTAATTTTATGTCTTCGATTGCTTCCTCTATAGTATTGAATTTCATTTTTGTAGGGATTGATATATTTTTTGAAGTTCATCTACAGAACTTCTCCAGTTATAATTATTAATAACAAATTGATGCGCATTGTTTGCCAATTGTTCAGAAAACTTTTCATCACTTAACAATTTCACAATTGCTTCTAAATACTCTTGTTCCGTTTCGCATTCGAGCACCTCGAACCCATTCTTCGCTTTTAAGGCGTTGTTGGCCAATTTCGATGCAATACAAGGCATGCGCATTGCCATTGCCTCCAAGAGCTTATTTTGTAGCCCAGTGCCAATTTGCATGGGTGCTATGAATACCCTCGACACAGCATACACTTCTTTTAAATCGGCAACCCAACCGGTCACCTCTATGTTTTCGCTTTGCAAAGATACAACCTGTGGACTAGGATTTATACCACTAATCGCAATCTTTATGTCAGGAAAATACTGCTTTATAGCTGGCACCAGCGCTGCAATGTATACTGCCGCCTCGATATTGGGCTGATAGGCCATATTTCCTGTAAATAAAAGATCGTATTTTTTCTCCTCCTTCAGTGGATATTCCAAGTATTCCTTTGCAATACCATTGTTTATTATCCTAATAGTATGGTTCGATGCATGCTGTATATGCAGTCGATCCTGTTCTGAAATAATCGTATGCGCATCAAAAGAATCGAAGATCGATTGCTCATATCGCTCTACCCTCTTACTTTCTAATCGGTATAACCAGCGCAAATACCAAGCTTGTTTGTTCAATCGACGCATCAAGCCCAATGAAAAAGTATCCATATAATCCAATACTTTTTTAAAGGGTAAATCTTTTACGTATTCGGAAACTCGAATCAAATGACAGTGCACAACATCGGGCTGTATGGAATGTATTTTTTTTGTAATATGCCGATGTATCACTTTGTCGTAAAAGTAATGCACTTGAAAAGGTTTGTCGGAAAATATCCCGAGAAACAAATTCCATGCTTGTGATAGAAAAGAATTCTTATAAACAATTACTTTCTTACAAAATTGTTCCAAGTGTTGGATGTGTTCTGCAGCAACGTGTTCGTTGTCTATTGCAATAAGATATACTTCGTTCTGTACACTCAGCTCTTTCATCTGATGGTATATCCGAAGCTTATCTCCTTTCTCGAGAGGATAAGGAACTCTTGATGTAATGACAACAATTTTCACAGTTGATACAATTCTTTAATTTTTTCTGCTTGTACTTTTAAATCGTAACTACTTGCAAAGAGCTTGGCTTGTTCTGAAATATTTTTGCATTCTTGCGGATGATCTAATGTCCATTCAATAGCATTTGCAAAACTTTTTGCATCATCGGCAATAATTATATTTTTCATATGCTCACAAGGTATACCTTCTGCACCAATGCTGGTGGTGATGATTACTTTGCCCAATGCCATGCCTTCAATAATTTTCACACGCATTCCACCGCCCGACAATAAAGGTACCAACATGATGTTTTTACTTAGCATAAAATCTTTTGCATGTTGCACTTCACCAAGGATGTGAATGTTCTGTGTAGTAAATTTATATAAATGCGTTGGAGTATTCTTACCTGCAATATACAATTGACAGTTTTGATTTTTCTGCTGAACGAGTGGGAACACTTCTTGTATGAGCCATTCCACTGCATCAACATTTGGTCGCCAATCCAAAGAACCAATATGAAAAATAGAATTGGATTCAAACTCTATTTTATCTGACAATTGTTCTTCTTGGAAGCTCTTTAAATCCAATGCAACAGGCAATACCTGCGATGGGATTTCTGAATATGTTTTTTGAAAATATTTTTGGTCGATGTTTGTGATTGGCAAAATCAAGTCGACATGTTCTAAGGCTTTGGATTCGTATTGTTCAATACGTTTTGCTAAAAAATTCAAATACCATTTTTTGATTCCGCTACTCGATTGTGCAAGTCGGTACCAAATTTGCGATTCAACATTATGTGCTCTATAGACCAATTTAGCATTGGAGTATTTTCTAACGGTATCGATGTATGGACAAACAAAAAGTGTTTCGAATTGAACGACATCGAAACTTTGTGATTGTAAGATTTGAATTAATTTTTCTTCTGCTGATTTTGAGTAAAAACGATCGACATTATACGAGCTCTTTCCAAAAAAATTAAGCAGCGCATCTTTAATGCGAATACTCGTATCTATATCGGCCGTGTAAACTTCTGCTAAATCATGGAAGGCATTTTGAATTTGTTGTGCCGACTGATAATGTTTTTTAGTATTGAGTGCAAAAAGCGCTAACACATCGGCATTCATTTTTATAGATTTTAAACCATTGTACATTGCAATTGCACCACCATCACTTGGTGGGTAGGGCACTCTGTTGCACAACACTAAAACCTTCATTAATTTTTTATTTCAAAATTACGGCTTTTTCTTAAATAATTTTTTGAAAAACGAAGTGTAATTGTTTAAATCTAATAAAGTAGAATCGGATGTCGCTTTACGCGTTATAAAGATTCCTATAGGAGTTAAAATCAAACTTGCCATCCACATGCCTTGCCATACCGGCACTACATCTTGTCGGGCCATCTTTTCTCCAGTTATAGAAAGAATATGAAAAAAGATGAAGAAGAAAATGGAAATAACAATTGGCATTCCTAGTCCACCTTTTCGAATGATTGCACCTAATGGGGCGCCGATGAAAAATAATATTAGACAAGCGAAAGAAAGTGTGAATTTCCTATGATACTCGATGATATGTCGGCGTAATTTTTCCGATAGTGCTTCTTGATCTTTCTTTGTTGTTTCTGAATAAGAAGTTATATTTCTAATTGTAGAGAATGCTCTGCTGATGATTACGGAATGATACTCTTTTGAAAAGTTCGACAAAATATCGGGATTGATTTTTGCTTCTAAGGTTTTCATATTGGTATCTAACTTCAACTCCTTATCCAAGCTTGTATAGAGCGCGTAATTTTGGCGGAAATAATTTTTATCTCTTCTTAATTTATTTTGAAGTGAATCCTCGTAATATTTTAGTTGATTCAAATTAAGCATGGTATAATGATCTTTGAACAGATCTTCATCGGTTCGATTCAATTTGAATGTCGACAAATCAAATTTCACTTCATGTTCTTTAAACTTAACACGCACCAATTGTTTGCGATCGTTAATTGTACCTGGCACACCGGACTCTTCGTAACTAATACCATCGTATAATTGTAACACCAAGTACCTATCGTTATCAGATTTAAGCATCTTACCACTATCGGCCATCATTACATTCATATTTCCTTTGTTCGAAGTATGATTGTAAATGACGATGTCTTTTAAATTGGTACCTTCTTCATCTTTTTTGCCGATGCGTATGCTATACCCATCGATACCATTATAAAATACACCTTCTTTAATTGCGAGCGATGGCTTTTGATTTCTCACATCCCACATGAGTGCGCCCATTTTCAAATTAGCATAAGGCATTACGATGTTGGAGAAGAAAAACGCGGCGATGCTAATTAATAATACCAACACAATAAGTGGCATCATAATTCTTCTTAAAGAGATTCCAGAAGATTTTAATGCTACCAATTCGTAATGTTCACCTAGGTTTCCAAAAGTCATGATAGACGATAACAGAATCGCGAGTGGCAATGCCATTGGAACTAATGTCGATGATGCATAAACCAATAATTCTACTACAACATACCATTCCAATCCTTTTCCTACGAGATCGTCGATGTATTTAAAAAGGAATTGCATGAGCAAGATGAACAATGCAATAAAAAATGTAAGAATAAAAGGTCCTATAAACGAACCGATGATAAGTTTATGAACCTTTTTTATTGTAAAAAACATAAATGCAATTCTAAATTTAGAATTAAGCTCCTAGTACGTGTATTAAATCTTCGACTTGATTATGCCAGATCATTTTTTTGTCTTCAAGTTCTGTATCGACTGCAAAGTCAGTTACTGCTAATGCAACATCACCAGTAAGTTCGTCTTGAAGAATTTCAAATTCTAAAAAAGTATGTTCATCATCGACCCATTTAAATCGAACCGATTTATTTTCTTTACTTGAAACCAATTTTGCTTTCAAAGTTTCATTGTCCCAGATAAAATGATAGGTACCATCTTTATAGATAACATCATCTGCAAACCACTGCGCCAAACCGTTTGGAGAACTTAAATATCCATATAGTATTTTAGGTGAGGATTTTAAGCCAAACTCCATCACTACTTTTTGCTTTTGTTTATCTTTCTTCTTCATTAAACACAAATAAAGTGTAAATATTATCAATCATTTTTTTTAAAGAAAAACAAAATCTTCTATATTTGCAAACCTTAATTGATGGCGGGGTAGCTCAGATGGTTAGAGCGTTGGATTCATAACCCAAAGGTCGGCAGTTCGATTCTGCTCCCCGCTACAAAAAAAAGCAACCTTATAGGTTGCTTTTTTTTTAGTATGCTAGTTTGCTATCCCGATAGCTATCGGGATGCTAATCCTGTAGATGGAGTGACTAGAGAGTAGTTTAGAGTTGTTAGTTTTAGTGGAGAGTGGTTGCTTTCTATGTAGATCATGCTAGATTTAGATTTTCTTTCTTTAAAAGCAATTACCTTTCATTCTACACTTAATTCTTAGTTCTTAATTCTTCACTCTTAATTCTTAATTCAACACCGTATTCTTAAATCAATTGCAAGAACATCCTTAGTTCACATTATGCTGTACGTAATACTCAGTTCTCACTACGCTGTTCGTAATACGCAATACGCTGTACGCACTACGCTGTACGCACTACGCGGTACGCTGTACGCGCTATTACAAACAAAAAGCCCCGAGACATTTCTGTTCGGGGCTTAATAAAGGGTGGCGATGACCTACTCTCCCACATTTTACTGCAGTACCATCGGCGCTGAGGGGCTTAACTTCTCTGTTCGGAATGGGAAGAGGTGGACACCCTCGCAAT
>JAEYZM010000001.1 GCA_023427985.1 Bacteroidota bacterium
CAAAACAAGCGTAATTTAAAAAGCCTCGTTTCACAACGAGGCTTTTGCATTTAAAATCTTGTTAGTATTTGTTAACTAGCTGCAAGAGCATTTGCACCACTTACGATTTCAAGGATTTCATTTGTGATTGCTGCTTGTCTTGCTTGATTGTATGATAATCTCAATGCTCTCAATAATTCACCAGCATTGTCTGTCGCTTTATCCATCGCTGTCATACGAGCACCGTGCTCAGAAGCATGTGAATCTAATAAAGCTTTGTATAATTGTATCTTGATAGATGTCGGTATTAAACCATTTACAATTTCTTCTTGCGATGGTTCCAATAAATAATCGACATTCGAACTAGTAGCAGATTTTTCTGTAGCTTTCAATGGCAATAATTGCTCAGTTGTTAGAAGTTGTACTGCTGCATTTTTGAATTGATTGTACACCACTTCTACTCTATCCCATTTACCCGATGTAAAGCCTTCCATGATGGACTCAGCAATTTTTGTTGATGTTTGGAAACTCAAATTGTTGAACAATTCATTGTTATTTCCAATCACACTAAATTTCTGCTTCGTAAAATACTCTTGAGCTTTTTTACCAATTGCAACAATGTGTACGTTACCACTTTTTTTCAAGTCGGCATACTTCTCATTAATCAACACGTTCGCAGTTTTAATTGCGTTCGCATTGAATGCACCTGCTAATCCACGGTTTGATGTAACTACTACTACTAATACGTTTTTCAACTCACGTTGAACAGTATAAGGACTCTCATTACTTTCCAAACTCGCAGTTAAGTTGCCCAAAATATCTTTCAACTTATTTGCATAAGGACGCATTTGAACAATTGCGTCAGTTGCTCTTTTCAACTTAGCTGCAGAAACCATTTTCATGGCTTTTGTAATTTGCTGAGTTGAATTAACTGAAGCTATTCTTAAACGTACTTCTTTTAAATTTGCCATTTTCTAATTGAAAATTAAATTGTTTTAAATCTCTGCAAACCATGTGGCATGCAGAGATTATAATTCATTAGTATTTAGCTGAAATTTCTTTCGCAACTTGTTCTAACACCGAAGTGATAGAATCATCAATTTTACCTGCACGTAATGCATCCAATACTGGACGATGACGTACATCTAATTGATTTAAGAATTCTGCTTCAAATTCTTTTACTTTATTCACCGGTACATTTCTCATCAAACCTTTAGTACCACAGTAAATAATTGCTACTTGTTTTTCAACTGGCACTGGTGAGTATTGACCTTGTTTCAAGATCTCTACGTTACGTGCACCTTTATCTAAAACGAATTTTGTAGTAGCATCTAAGTCAGAACCAAATTTTGAGAATGCTTCTAACTCTCTATATTGTGCTTGGTCACCTTTCAATGTACCAGCAACTTTTTTCATTGATTTAATTTGTGCCGAACCACCTACACGAGATACCGAGATACCTACGTTAATAGCTGGACGAATACCCGCGTTAAACAAGTTCGACTCTAAGAATATCTGTCCGTCTGTAATCGAAATTACGTTCGTTGGAATATACGCAGAAACGTCACCCGCTTGAGTTTCGATGATTGGTAATGCAGTTAATGAACCACCACCTTTTACGATACCTTTGATTGACTCAGGCAAATCGTTCATCGCTTGCGCTACTGAATCTGTTGCATTGATCTTAGCCGCTCTCTCTAACAAACGCGAGTGTAAGTAGAATACGTCACCTGGATAAGCCTCACGACCTGGAGGACGACGTAATAACAATGACACCTCACGGTATGCAACCGCTTGTTTCGATAAATCATCATAAACAATTAATGCTGGACGACCAGTATCTCTAAAGAATTCGCCAATCGCTGCACCAGCAAATGGAGCAAAGAATTGCATTGGAGCTGGGTCCGATGCAGAAGCAGCAACAACAATTGTATAAGCCATTGCACCTTTTTCTTCTAATGTACGAACGATGTTCGCTACAGTAGAATTCTTTTGTCCAATTGCAACATATATACAGATAACAGGCTCGCCTTTATCGTAAAATTCTTTTTGATTGATGATCGTATCGATCGCTACAGTTGTTTTACCAGTCTGACGATCGCCGATGATCAACTCACGCTGACCTCTTCCAATTGGAATCATCGCATCAATCGCTTTCAAACCAGTTTGTAATGGCTCGTTTACCGGCTGACGATAGATTACCCCTGGAGCTTTACGCTCAATTGGCATCTCGTATAATGTACCAGAGATTGGACCTTTACCATCGATAGGCTGACCCAATGTATTCACTACACGTCCTAACATACCGTCACCCACTTTAATAGATGCGATTTTCTTAGTACGTTTAATAGTATCACCTTCTTTGATAGCATCTGAACTACCTAACAATACAACACCCACGTTGTCTTCTTCTAAGTTCAATACGATACCTTGTAATCCATTATCGAATTCAACCAATTCACCTGACTGTACTTTTGTTAATCCGTATACCCTTGCAATACCATCACCCACTTGTAACACGGTACCAACTTCTTCTAATTCAGATTCTGACTTGAAGCCCGACAACTGCTGTCTTAATATTGCCGATACTTCATCCGGTCTTACGTCTACCATAATTTTATATGTTTATGATTTTTATTTTTTTTCTAATTATGCAACCACTGTGTTCGAAGAAAAACTTTTCTTCAAATTATTTAAACTCTTAGCAATACTTGTGTCAAATTGCTTATCACCTACCGTTAACACAAAACCACCAATTAAATTCGGATCAACAGTTTTTATCAATTCTACTTTCTTACCTGTAGCTTGTTCAACTATTGATACAATTTCTTTTTCAGCACTCTCTGTCAATGCACTTGCAGAACTAACACGCGCCTTCAAGATTCCTTTCTTCTCATTGTATTGATTCACAAATTCTTTAGCTGTACCATACAAAACTTCCGCTCTTCCTTTGTTTACCACAATCTCGAAAAACGATTCTACCGTCTTACTCACTTTACCAGCAAATAACCCAGATAAAATCTTGCCTTTTTTATCTATAGGCACAATCGGATTTTTCAATACAGCAACTAATTCTGAGCTCGCTTTTGCAGCAGCTAAAAATGACTTAATATCATTAAACACTTGCTCTAATTCATTACGTTCTATAGCAAGATCAATTAATGATTTAGCGTATCGTGAAGCAACTCTTAATTCTGACATATGTATCTTTTTAAAAAATTTCTAAAAGAAATCTTCTAGTTTAATTTAACTTCTTTAATTAAATCGTTTACTAAACTTTCTTGTTTAGCTTTATCTTCTAATTGCTTACGTAACACTTTCTCAGCAATATCAATAGATAATGTAGCGACTTGATTCTTCACTTCCGCCAATGCAGCAGCCTTCTGATTGTCGATCTCCGTTTTAGCTTTCGCAATCATTTTGTCCGCTTCTGTTTGTGCCGATGTCTTAGCCTCAGTTATCATTGAATCGCGTAATTGCTTCGCCTCTTTCAAAATAGCATCGCGTTCAGCTCTTGCTTCTTTCAACAATTGCTCACTCTCGTTATTCAAACGTGCCAATTCGTCTTTCGCTTTTTCAGCTGCCATCAATGCATCCTCGATAGAACGCTCTCTGTCGTTTAATGCCGACATGATAGGCTTCCAAGCGAATTTTGCTAAAATGAACAATAACAATAGGAACGAAACTGTCGTCCAAAATACTAAACCTATACTAGGGGTTACGATTTCCATATTATTTATATAATGTCTTTGTTTTTAAATCAAATAATTTTAAAAAAAGCCTACTGCCAATCGCAGTAGACTTTTTTACGGATCAACCGTTTCCTAACAATGCAACTACCACACCGAATAATGCAACACCTTCTACAAGTGCCGCAGCGATGATCATTGCAGTTTGAATTTTTGAAGCGGCTTCTGGTTGTCTAGCAATACCTTCCATTGCAGAACCACCAATTCTTCCGATACCTAAACCAGCACCGATTACAGCTAAACCAGCACCAATTGCAGCGATACTTCCTGTCATTTTGATTTTATTTTAAGTTAAACAATAATTCTTTTTAAAAGTATTAAGTACAAAGTATTAAGTATTAAGACTCAGCACCCACTCAACACTATCCACTCCTCACTATTCACTATCCACTAGCATACTAGCATCCCGATAGCTATCGGGATAGCACACTATTAATGATGTTCTTCCGCCACCGCTGTCCCAATAAACAACGCCGTTAACATCGTAAAAATAAATGCTTGCAAAAATGCAACTAATAATTCCAACACATCCATAAAAATCACAAAACCTACCGATACTGGGGCGATTGCCAATGATTTAAATATGAAGATCAATGAAATTAAACTCAATACAATAATGTGACCAGCTGTGATGTTTGCAAACAAACGCACAATCAATGCAAATGGCTTCGATAATACACCGATAATTTCTACAGGAATCATAATCGGATATAACCAAAATGGTACATGTGGTAATAATATATGTTTCCAGTATGCCTTATTCCCGTTGAAATTTGTTACGAAAAACGTAATCAATCCCATCACTAAAGTAAATGCAATATTTCCAGTTAAGTTCGCTCCTCCTGGGAAGAATGGAACCAAACCAATCATGTTGTTAATCCAAATGAAGAAGAAAATCGTTAATAAAAACGGCATGAAACGCGCATACTTATAACCCAAATTCGGCTTCGCAATTTCATCGCGTACAAAAATAATAATCGGCTCAATCAATGATTGAAAACCTTTCGGCGCTTTACCTTCTCTTTTCTTGTATGCCGATGCTACCGATGTGAAGATGATTACTAGGATGATCATCGACATAAACATAGAAGCAACGTTTTTAGTAATTGAAAAATCCATTACTTTTTTACTCGCTTCTTCGTCAATCTCACCTGCTTCATTCACAACTTTAATGTGATTGTGCTCAATCTTATAGGTATAGTATTTTCCTTTGTAAGCATCTTTGCCATGATGGAAATTGCTCGATGAAAACATTTCCAATCCTTTATCGGTATATAAAATCACCGGCAATCCTACCGATGTATGTCCCCATAAATGCCATTCATGTGCATCAGCAATGTGATGTAAAATTAATTCAGATGCGTTAAACTCCTCTTCTTCAGCGTGATCACCAGCATGAGCCGAATCATTTGCATGTGAAACTGAATCTTTAATAATTGTACTGTCTGATGTATGATTTTCTGAATTGCTGGCCTTAGCCCCAACCACTGAAATGCAAAAAACAGCAGAAATCAACAAAATTGATTTCAAATTTTTTGTGAAAAAGCCTCTTCTGCGCATCTATTTTAAGATTTTATTATTTTTTAAGAGCGCGCAAGTTAGACATTAAGGAATAAATTTCAAAGGCTGTGTAAATAAAATATGGAAGGAAAAAACTTATTAAAAATGCAATCTTGTTAAATCGTCCTCCATAAATGAAAATTAGTGCGAAAATCATGCTTAAAAGCATTTTTGCAACCACGCTGCCTAAAACAATAAATACCGAACTATCGGCCGATTTTTTCAAGCCGTACAAACCTATCCAATACGCTAAAATTGTGATCAGTCCAAAAAACAAAACGAAAAATGGGTAGGGTTGTATGAACAATTCCAAGCTAGGCATTGCCCATGCCAATAATTCTGAAAGTCCTAATAATACTACCGCCATTAAAATGACTACGAAACTGAACTGTTTAATTTTCATTCGAGATTTGTTTTATAAGAATGTAGATCGATGTAGTAACTCCAAGTAAAGCTCCTACTATGGTCATCCAGGGTGTTTCTAATGCCCAACGATTGTCGAGGTAATCGCCCAATAGGCTCAATCCCGCTATACTAACGAGCATTTGAAATCCAACAGAACTGTATTTGATGTAATTATTGTATTCCTTCTTCAATGGCTGCTAAGGACTTTTCTGTTTTACTTAAACTGATATTACCATTACGAGTACTAGCACCCATATTGCAATTACCTGTAAATATTGCACCAGCTTCCACAATCAATTTATTCGTTACAATATCGCCATTCAACACCGCAGTAGATTTCAAGAACAAGGTATCGTTTACCGTAACATCGCCCTCCAATGTTCCACTAATATCGGCATTCGTCCCAATCACATCGCCTTTCACACTACCGCTTTCACCGATCACCACTTTTGCCATGGAAATCACATTGCCTACAATCTCACCATCGATACGAATATCGCCCTTACATGATAAATCACCAGTAATTACGGTACCCTGACCAATTAAATTGATGCTACCATTTATTACGTTTTCTGTGGTGGCTTTATGTTCTTTTTTTGCAAACATGGCTAAAAATTTATGTAATCAATCGGGTTAACTGCATTGCCTTTGAACCATAATTCAAAATGCAAATGAGGACCATTCGAATATTCGCCAGTATCGCCCACAATTGCAATGGGTTCACCGGAACGCACAAAGTTACCAACTTTTTTCAATAGTACCGAACAATGTTTATAGATGGA
>JAEYZM010000028.1 GCA_023427985.1 Bacteroidota bacterium
GTATTTCCAGAATATACTGAAAGTGGAACAAATACTGCAGCGTTTGAGATTAATAATAAAGCGTATAATGCATATGATTACTGGGCAGATACACCAGGTATAAGTGGTTATTATAGGAATGGCAGGTTTTTTTATTTTTTCTATAATGCAGATCGTTACAATTATTATAGAATAAATTTAGTTTTAGATAAATGCAAAACTACTGGAGAGTATGAAATAGATAATATACTTAAACCAGATAATTACTGCTCTGCTATCATCGAAGAATTTAAAGATAGTGTATATGTTAATAGTTACGCTACAATTCCTGGCTATACTGGTATATTAAAAATTAATAAAGTAGATACAATCAACAAAATTATAGCAGGTCAATTTTCATTCACTGCAGTCGAACCCCAAAGTAAAGATACTATTCGTGTCAGTCGTGCACAATTTGATATAAAATATAAGTAGATGGAATTGAAGAAGATTATTTTTATATTTTTAATTATACTTTATACAACTGGATGTAAAAAAGAGGAAGTTCAACCTGTAGTTGAATTTCCTGCATATAAAGAATCAGGGACACACACTGCAGCTTTTGAAAACAAAGGGATTGCTTATATTGTACATAATAATGTTAAAGATACATCAGGTATAATTGGATATTATATTTATCCGAATTTTTGGTACGAATTACATTATATTAAAGGGATTACTAAGAAAATTGTAAGAATAAATATAAATAACTTGAATCGTCTAGGCGCTTATAAGATTGGCGGCATCCAACTAGGGACTGATCATAATTATGCACATTTTGAGGAATGGAAGGGAACCGTTCGAGATCAAATATATGTGACAAACAGTGAATTTGAAGGCTCTCTAACTATTACAAAATTTGATACTGCTAACAAAATTATTGCCGGCTATTTTAACTTCAATGCAGAAGATTTTTATTTTGGAGATACTACAAGTATTAGTCGTGGTCAATTTGATATTATCTATGATTCCTCCATTAGATAATTTTCAGATTTTTTGTATTATTAATAAAAGATTTAAAATTAATATTACAGCTATTTCTTATCTTGCACAAGATTAATTTGCTTATATAATGAAAATTTTAATTACCGGTGGAGCTGGATTTATAGGTTCACATGTTGTGCGATTGTTTGTCAATAAGTATCCGAATTATGAAATTCATAACCTCGATAAGCTAACTTATGCAGGCAATCTCGCGAATTTAAAAGACATCCAAAATAAATCGAATTATAAATTTGTGAAGGCCGATATAGTGGAGGCCGACACTATTTCTGCTTTATTTGAAAAAGAACAATACGATGCAGTGATTCATTTAGCAGCAGAGTCACACGTAGATCGTTCCATTTCAAATCCACTAGAGTTTGTGATGACCAATGTCATAGGTACTGTTAACCTATTGAATGCTGCAAAAAAAATCTGGAAAGATAAGTCGAGTAGCAATCAGTCTCAATTTAGATTCTATCATGTTTCAACTGACGAGGTATACGGCGCTTTAGGAGAAACGGGAATGTTTACGGAGGATACAAAATACGATCCACACAGTCCATACTCGGCATCGAAAGCAAGTTCCGATCATTTCGTTCGTGCATATCACGATACCTATGGTTTGAATGCAGTGATTTCAAATTGTTCAAACAATTATGGTTCACATCATTTCCCTGAAAAATTAATTCCGCTTTCTATAAATAATATCAAGAACAATAAGTCCATTCCAATTTATGGTAAAGGAGAAAATGTTCGCGATTGGTTATGGGTAGAAGATCATGCAAGAGCCATTGATGTAATTTTCCATCAGGCAAAAACTGGAAGTACATATAACGTAGGCGGACATAACGAATGGAAGAACATCGACCTAATACAATTGCTTTGTAAAATCATGGATAAAAAATTAGGTAGAGCAGAAGGGGAGTCGGCAAAGCTAATAACATTTGTTACCGATAGAGCTGGCCACGATTTACGTTATGCAATTGATTCATCGAAACTACAAAGAGATTTGGGTTGGACACCTTCATTACAATTTGAAGAAGGCTTAGAAAAAACAGTCGATTGGTATTTGGCGAATGAAGAATGGTTGCAGAATGTAACGAGCGGGGCGTATAAGGAATATTACGATAAGCAATACAAATAAATGTATTGCGTACAGCGTACAGCGTATAGCGATACGCAAAGCGCAATACGCAATACGCACTACGAATATGGGTCTCTTCAACTTTTTCAAATCCAAATCAGAACCTGAAGTGCAGGTGGATCTCTCTCAATTGGGAGTAGATTTGCATTCGCATTTGATTCCGGGTATCGACGATGGTGCGAAGAATATGGAAGATTCTATTCAACTTATCACCGAGTTAAAAAATCTGGGATATTCGAAAATCATAACTACTCCACATATCATGAGCGATTATTACAGGAATACTCCTGAAATAATTTTGTCGGGCCTCGATAAAGTGCGAGAAGAATTGAGCAATAGAAACATCGACATAGAAATTGAAGCTGCGGCTGAATATTATTACGACGAATATTTTCTCGATCTAATTGAAAAGAAAAATCTTATTAGCATAAAAAACGAATTTTTACTTTTTGAACTTTCTTATTTAAGCAAGCCTACTGGAATTGAAGAAGTGATTTTTAAAATTCAAACCATAGGACTAAAGCCAGTGATGGCTCACCCGGAACGCTATCCCTATTTGCGCATCAACGATTTTATGAAATACAAAGAGGCTGGTTGCTTGATGCAGATGAACATACTTTCATTAACAGGACATTACGGCGAGCATGTACGTTATTTGGCGCATGAATTAATTGAGTACAATTTGGTCGATTTTATTGCGACCGATTTACATCATATGCAACACATCCGCTTAATTCATAGAAATGCATTGAAGCAAGAAAAACTTTTAGAGCTGATAAATTTTGGTACTTTAAGAAATAGAGAATTGTTGTAATTATTCGTAGCGTAAGGCTTCCACTGGATCTAGTTTAGAAGCTTTAATTGCTGGGTAAATTCCAGATACAATTCCTACTCCAAAACAAAGTGCATAGCCTAAGCCCATCCAGAACCAAGGAATAATAAAACTACCTCCAATAAAAATACTGGTGAGGTTCCCAAT
>JAEYZM010000016.1 GCA_023427985.1 Bacteroidota bacterium
CCCCCCCCCCCCCCCCCCCCCCCCCCCCCCCCCCCCCCCCCCCCACCACTCACGGTAAGAAAAAATCAATCAGTTGCAACTGCATTTGATAAACTTTTTTTATGGTAGGCTCGAATTAGGAAGTAATACCATAAAACGCCGAGTGCGTACAGTGCGGCGGTGATTAAAAAAACGTTGGCGTACATCATTCCATTGTTCCGGAAAACACGAAAAATGATAGCGCTTAAAAACCATGAACCCGACCAAATCGAAGCTGTTAATGCGGAGATGATTTCCTGATTTTTTGGACCTACATAATTCATCACCAATTCAGAAGTCGCAGGTGCCGCCATATTCATCAAGGGTTGACGCAATAAAAAGAAAAACACTGCGGCAAAATATGCCCAACCTTCTGTTTTATAAAATTCTGTAATCGCCAACAATGCTAATGACACAACTGCAATCGTTTGCGTACGAGTTATCGCAACTTTATATCCGTATTTAGTTTTTATATGCGGCACTAAAAGTGCTGCAAATGCTACGGTCACAGAAGAAAAAGCATTCACGATCGAAAACAATTCGGCCGACATCCCATACACTTTAAAGAAAAACAAATTGATAAAAGGTATCGTAAGCCCCGCTCCCACCGCAAGAATCAGCGAAGGCGTCATCGCCATCGCAATCACCTTCCAATCGAAATTCCCCAAATCTTTGCGCTTCCCTTCAAACTTCGGAACAACTTCTGATCGACCAATTTTAATTACAAAAAATACTGACACAATTGAAAGTACAGAAAGCACGATTAGCGATTTGAACTCATCGAAAAAAACTTCATTGCTCCAATGCAAAAGATAAATCAAAGTACCCGCAGTAATCATTCCAAAACTATAGGTGGAATAACTCAAAGATATTGCTGCACTTTGATTTTCTGCCGATGTATTTCTTAAAATAAATGGCATTGCTAACACTTGCATAAACGCAAATGAAATTCCCCAGGATGCGAGAAAAATTGGAATCAAAAATGTCCATTGATATTCAACAGATAGCAAAATCAAAAATGAAAAAACACTGACACCGATCGATGCAACATAAAAAAATGGAATAATTTTTCTACCCTTAATAAACAAACCCAATGGAAAGGCTAATGCCATCACACTCAAAAATCTCCAAGAAATAAAATCGGCAATCTCCGGATCGCTATACCCTTTCTTGGCCAAATAAATATTCAAAACCATCATAAACGCAGCGTTCACCATCTGCACGAGAAACTCAGCAGCAATCATGAACAGCACGGCCGACTCAATTTTTTTATACGGATTGATAATCCTATCTAGCATAACGATTCTCTACAAACTTGAAAAGCTCATCCAATTTACCAACATCAAACCATGCAATCTCTTTATCCCTCTTAAACCAAGTCAATTGTCGCTTGGCATATCTTCTAGAATTTCTTTTTATTAGGTCGATGCATTGCTCTCTCGTAATCTTCCCTTCAAAATAATCAAACCACTCAGAGTAGCCTACTGTTTGCAAGGCATAAGAATTTTTAAATGGTAACAAGCTTCTAGCTTCATCTTCAAGTCCAGCCAAGACCATTGCATCTACGCGCTGATTGATACGATTGTATAATACTTCTCTGTCATCGTTCAATCCAATTTTCAAACAATTAAAATCCCTATTCTTTTTAGCACCTGTTCTAATCTCAGAATACTTTTTACCTGTAATTTTCGAAACCTCAATCGCACGCATCAATCGTTGTGGATTGTGTTGGTCTACTTCTTCAAAATATTCGGGATCTAATCCACACAACATTTCTTGTAGTTGTAGCAAACTCATCGCCGATAATTCATCTCGCAATTTATCGTCGCGAACATCAACAGCATCTAGTCCTTCACACAATGCTTGCACATACAATCCCGAACCTCCCACTGCAATTGCAATATCGTTCTTCAAAAAAATTCCATTTAAAATTTGCAATGCCAGACGTTCAAATTCACCCGCATCAACAACTTCCGAAATAGAATGCGAATTGATCAAATGATGAGGTACCGCGACCAGATCAGAAGCATCTGGTTTTGCCGTACCTAATTCCAATTCTCTGTAAAACTGCCTAGAGTCGGCAGAGATTATTTCTGTCTGAAAATGTTTTGCTAATTCAATAGCGAGAGCTGTTTTACCAACAGCAGTTGGACCTACAATTACGATTAATGTTTTCGTGGAGCTCAAATTTCTTCGTCAAATTCAGAACCAAATTCGTCTTTCATTTCTTCTTCCTCTTCCGACTCTTCCCCATCATCGAATCCCATTTCATCTTTTATCTCCTCATCATCATCGCCATAATCCAATTCGTTTAAGAAATCTAAATCTTCTGATTCGGTGCTTGCAATAATTGGAGTGTTACCAAATTGTTTCGGCGCTTCGCCCAATTTTTTCACACAAAGCGGATAATTTATTTTTGGATCTTCATTGATGGTGATTTTGATCAACTCAATTTGAAATGTCCAAGGTTTATCGAGATTAAAAATGTAGTATATTTTCTGATGTGGGTCAACAATGAAATTCTTTAAAACAGCTTCTTCCATCAGACTCACTTTATCGGATTTTCGAGCCGACTCGAGCAGCGTAATTTCTTTCCCTTTATGCCAATAATCATTGCTCATGTAGAACGAAGAACTCGCATTCCCATCGAAGCCTATTGACTGATGTATTGCTTTATGAAAATCGGCAAATGTTTGACCCGATCTTATTTCGATGTCTCTGCTGATATCGTCGTAATCCTCAAAAGAAACTCTGAATTTATAAACTGCCATTGCTTTAAATCTTAATACAAAATAAATAAAAAATGATGGATAAAGCGATTATTTTTTTTGATACAAACCCAGCTCCGCTGCTTTTTTCAACATATACTCTGTGGCCGCCTCTTTTTCGTTTGGTATCTCACCCTCTAAAATAGCTTCACGAATTGCATTTTTTATGATACCCACTTCTTTCCCAGCCTTTAATCCAAATGCTTCCATAATGTCTTCCCCATCAATGGGCGGTTGCCAATTTCTCAATCGATCTTTCTCTTCAACTTCAATCAATTTCTTTTTTACAAGTTCAAAGTTATTTTTATACTTTTTTACTTTGTACTCATTTTTAGTCGTGATATCGGCATTACATAATGTCATCAATGCATCAATATCCTCTCCCGCTTCAAACAACAACCTTCTCACCGCCGAATCGGTTACCACACTTTGAGCCAAAACGATTGGTCTTAAATGCAGATGCACCAATTTTTGCACCAATTTCATCTTTTCATTTTGAGGCAAACGCAATTCTCTAAAAATCTTCGGAACCATTCGAGCTCCCCTATCTTCATGCCCATGAAAGGTCCATCCAATACCTTCTTCAAATCGCTTTGTAGCTGGCTTCGCGATGTCGTGCAATATAGCCGCCCATCTCAACCATAAATCATCGGTGTTCTCCGAAATATTGTCGAGCACCTGTAAGGTATGATAGAAATTATCTTTATGCGATTTCCCATTGATCGTATCAACTCCATGCAATTGATGCATCAATGGAAAAATTATTTTTAATAATCCCGTATCGAATAAATAATTAAAGCCGATGGATGGTTTCGCAGATAAAATAATTTTATTCAATTCATCGGTAATCCGTTCTTTGGAAACTATTTCAATTCTCGATGTATTGCGTTTAATCGCTTCGAACGATTCTGTTTCAATTTTGAAATTCAATTGCGTTGCAAAACGAATGGCACGCATCATGCGCAATGGATCATCGGAATAAGTAATATCGGGATCCAATGGAGTTCGAATAATTTTATTTTTCAAATCGCTTTGTCCATCGAATGGATCCACCAGCGTTCCATAATCTAATGGATTTAGGCTGATGGCCATGGCATTGATACTGAAGTCGCGTCGATTTTGATCGTCTTGTAAGGAACCATCTTCAACAATTGGTTTGCGCGATTCGGTTCTGTACGATTCTTTTCTAGCACCCACAAACTCAATGTCCCAATCTTGAAAAAACAATTGCGCCGTGCCGAAATTCTTAAACACATTCACTTTTGCATTTCTACCAATTCGCTTAGCCACTGCTTCGGCAAATTGTATCCCATTGCCAATAATCAGAAAGTCGAGGTCCTTAGAAGCTCTGTTTAACAAGCAATCCCTAACAAATCCACCAATCACATACGCACGAATTTTACTGGACTTTGCCTCTTCTGCCACGTATTTAAATACCGGATGTGTTAAAAAATGCTTCATTCTGCCTGCGAAGATACTATTTCTATGCTTATTTTTGATGAATTATACGTAAATTAGCCTTGTGAAAAAGCTTATTGTACATACCTTAATTGCGTTGTATCTCATTGGAACTACAGAACTTTCGCAGCTTCTGAAGTTGGGCTATTTCATAGAACATTACATCGAACACAAATCGGCAAACGAAAAACTTTCACTATTGCAATTCATCGACATTCATTATGTACAACCAACTGTTGTAGACGATGATTATGCAGAAGACATGCAGTTGCCGTTTAAAACGCATAACGATTGTCATGCATTTTCAAACATCAGTTTGCTCTTGCATCCAAGCAATTCCTTCAGTTCCGAAATTCATCAAACAGAGCAAAAAATAAATTACCTCGATTTAAACAGTCCATCTTTTGAGAATCAATTTCTCGATGAAATCTTCCAACCCCCACGTACGGCTTAAAAATTTTAGCTAACAGATTTCATTATTTTTTTTAATCATAATTTTTATGCTTAATGCTATCATCTCATTTTCTGTGCGACAGAAATTGATTATCATACTTTTTACGCTTGGACTCATTGGCTACGGTGCTTATGAAGTTACCAAACTACCAATTGATGCGGTGCCGGACATCACCGACAATCAAGTTCAAATTATTACGGTAAGTCCATCGCTTGGTGCACCCGATGTGGAGCGCTTGATCACTTTTCCTATTGAACAAGCGAACAGTAATATTCCGGGCATCAAAGAAATTCGAAGCTTTTCGAGATTTGGACTCTCCTTAGTAACCATTGTTTTTAATGATAATGTCGATGTGTACTGGGCCCGACAACAAATTGCGGAACGATTGATAAAGGTTCAAAACGAACTGCCCGCTGGTGTTGGAAATCCTGAGCTTGCGCCTGTCACAACGGGACTTGGAGAAATTTATCAGTATGTTGTGAAACCTAAAAAAGGTTTTGAAAATGCCTATACGTTAACTGAGTTAAGAACCATTCAGGATTGGATTGTACGTAGACAATTGCTCGGCGTTAAAGGTGTTGCCGATGTTTCCAGTTTTGGTGGAAAGTTGAAGCAATACGAAGTAAGTATCGATCCAAAAAAATTACAAGGTTTGGGAATCACGCTTGCCGATGTGTACGCAACATTAGAAGAAAACAACTCGAACACTGGAGGTGCTTACATTGAACGTCATGAAGGAATTCTTTACATACGCACCGAAGGTTTGCTAAAGAACTTCGATGAAATTCGGAACCTAAAAATAAAAGGTACAAATTCACAAATCCGCATCGCCAATATTGCTGAAGTAAAAGAATCGGAAGCCATTCGTTATGGAGCCTTATGTTATAATGCCGATGGTGAGGTGGCAGGTGCTATCGTGATGATGTTGAAAGGCGAGAACTCATCGGAAGTAATCAAAAATGTAAAACAAAAAATTGCAGAAATTCAAAAGACTTTGCCCGATGGTGTAGAGATAGAAGCATTCCTAGATCGAAGTAAAATGGTAAACAATGCCATTGGTACCGTTGAGAAAAATTTAATTGAAGGGGCGCTGATTGTCATATTCGTTTTGGTATTATTTTTAGGAAATCTACGTGCTGGATTGATCGTAGCATCGGTTATTCCACTCTCCATGTTGTTTGCAATTATACTGATGAATACCTTTGGTGTAAGTGGAAATCTAATGAGTTTAGGTGCCATAGATTTTGGGTTGATTGTTGATGGTGCGGTAATAATTGTAGAAGCAATTATGCATCAGCTAAGTCATTCGAAAAAGTTTAGTACGCTCGCACGAATCGACCAAAAGGAAATGGATCATCAAGTAAATAGTTCTGCTTCTAAAATGATGAACTCTGCCGTGTTCGGACAAATTATCATATTGATTGTTTACTTACCAATTTTCACATTACAAGGTATAGAAGGAAAAATGTTTGCACCGATGGCAGCTACAGTTGCCTTTGCATTACTAGGTGCCTTCTTGCTTTCACTTACCTACATACCTATGATGAGTGCTTTGTTTATTAGTAAAAAAATTCATCACGATTTAAATTTTTCCGATAAAGCAATTTTGTTTTTAGAACGAAAATATAAGTCGGCATTGGAACGTATAATCCTTCATCCAAAATATTTAGCAACAGCTGTTGTTGTTATATTTTCCATATCGGTATTTATCTTAAGCAGAATGGGAGGCGAATTTATTCCAGAGTTAGAAGAGGGCGATTTTGCAGTGGATACAAGGGTTTTAACAGGCAGTAACTTATCGACCACCATTACATCGACACAAAAAACTGCAAAAGTTTTATTAGAAAATTTTCCAGAAGTAGAGAAAGTGGTGACAAAAATTGGTAGTGGAGAAATACCTACCGATCCTATGCCTATTGAGGCAAGCGATATGATGGTTATTTTGAAAGACAAAAAAGAATGGACGAGTGCGGAGAGTTACGATGAGCTTGCAGAAAAAATGAGTGCAAAATTATCGCAAGTACCTGGTGTAACGTTTGGATTTCAGTTTCCAGTTCAAATGAGATTCAATGAATTGATGACTGGGGCTCGACAAGATGTGGTGTGTAAAATATTTGGGGAGGATTTAGATACCTTACAAAAATACGCACATGAGTTAGGTGCAATTGCTCAACATGTTGAAGGTGCAAAGGATCTCTACATCGAACCGATTGCAGGAATGCCGCAGGTGATCATTGAACCTAAGCGTGCAGCTCTGGCGCAATACGACATTACTGTTGATGAGATAAATTCAGTTGTACAAATAGCTTATGCAGGTGTTAGTGTTGGAAAAATTTATGAAGGCGAGAAAAAGTTTGACTTGGTTTTGCGTATGGATGATAAGTTGAAACAAGATGTAGATAATTTATCGGAATTATTAGTTCCTACAAAAGAGGGTTCAGCAATACCGCTGCGCATTCTTGCCGATGTTAAAATAACAGAAGGGCCGAATCAAATTCAACGTGAAGATGCGAAACGAAGAATCATTGTTGGCTTCAATGTTAGGGGTCGAGATGTTCAAAGTATTGTGAATGAACTGCAGAAAAAAGTAGAGGAGGAAATAAATTTACCTGCAGGATATTACATCAATTATGGTGGCGCGTTCGAAAATTTAGAAGCTGCAAAAAACAGATTAGCAATTGCCGTACCCCTAGCATTGGTATTGATTTTCCTAATGTTATTTTTTGCATTTGGGTCGATGAAGCAAGGCTTATTAATTTTCTCTGCTATTCCTCTTTCTGCAATCGGTGGAATATTTGCATTATGGATGAGAGACATGCCATTTAGTATTTCGGCAGGCATTGGATTTATTGCATTGTTTGGTGTTGCGGTGTTGAATGGAATTGTTTTAATAACCGAATTCAATCGATTGAAAAAAACCGAAGCAATGCCTATGAAAGACATCGTAATAAAAGCTGCACAGAGTAGATTACGTCCGGTATTGATGACAGCATCTGTTGCATCCTTAGGATTTATTCCGATGGCATTAAGTAATGGCGCAGGTGCTGAAGTTCAACGTCCATTAGCGACAGTTGTAATTGGTGGACTTATAAGTGCAACCTTGCTCACTTTGTTTGTACTTCCTGCATTGTACGCATTTTTTGAGCGTAGAAAATCAATTGACGCTAACACATCGGCATTAGTATTAATTTTCATTTTTGCATTTAGCACATCAAGTCATGCACAAAATTCTAAACCAATTAATTGGGAAGAGAGTAAGAAAATAGTATTGGAAAATAATGTGTATTTGAAAAACAAATCGGAATACATTGATGCAATAAAAAAATCAAAATCTTCTGGTGTTGAAATTCCAAAAACTGAGTTTAATTATCAGCAAGGTCAATACAATAGTTCTGCGCAAGACCAATCCTACAGTGTGTTACAGAGCTTTCATTTTCCCATTTATTATATTAAAAACAATGCGGCAATGAATGCGAACAATGCATTGAGTATTATTAATACTGAAATTGAATCCGATAAAATTTTGGCTGAATTGTATTATCAACATCAATACATCAATGCCTTGAAAGAAAAAATAAATTATTTCAATAAGGTTAAAACAATTTTAGTAGAAACTACATCGAATGTTGCTAAGCAATACGACTTAAGCCAGATTAGTATACTGGAGAAATCGAGTGTAAATCTGAGTTCGAATAAAATCAATGCTGAAATTAGTAGAACAAATTTGGAATTAGAGCAACAAATTATTTATTACAATTTACTATTAGGACTAAAAGATACTTTGTATACACCTGTTGCAGATGAATTGCTTGTAGATTTGATGGTAAATTCTTCAAAAGCATCGTGGTATGAGCAAAAATACCAAGCTATGAATTCATTGAATAAATATAAATGGCAAGCAGAGAAATCAAAGTTGATGCCCGATTTTAGAATTGGATATACCAATCAGAGTTTAATAGGCATTCCCGATTATGGTAGGCCGGCGGTGCTTTCGGACCGATTTGAATTTATTTCTGCAGGTATAAGTGTGCCTTTGTTTTTTAATGCTCAGCATTCGAAAAATAAATTAGCAAGAATTGAATGGGAACAGACGATGGCACTTAGCAGTATTGAACTTGAGAAACTACAATTGAGAAAAAAAGAATTACAGAATTATATTCAAATGGAATACAGTCAATTGAATGAGTACCGAACAAAATCACTTCCTGAATTTTACTTGTCAATTGAGAGTGCAAACCGGTTGTTAATGTCGGGTAATATAAAGCCAATTGAATGGTCGCAATATTTATTACAATTGCATGATTCGTACGAGTACTACTTTAATTTACAGAAAAACTATTTCAATCATTTGGTAGAATACAAATTATTAAACAACGATTTAAGATGAAAAAAATAATCTATATACTTATTGCATTTGTATTCTTCTCATGCAATCAAGACAAAGAAACAAGTGTTAGCGAAACTACATTGGAAGAAAATTCTATTGTGTTGAATAAGGTTCAATTGTCGAACATCAATATCCAATTGGGAAACATCGGCAAACAAAAAATTGGCAATATCATAAAAGCGAATGGAAAGGTGGATGTACCACCAAGGAGTTTGGTTGATATTTCTGCGGTGATGGGAGGTTATTTAAAATCTACGAAACTATTGCCTGGACAACGTGTTAGAGCATCGGAGGTGTTGGCAATTATTGAAAACCAGGAATTCATAGAGCTTCAAAAAAACTATTTAAGTGCCAAGGCTAAATTCAGTGCAATGAAAATAGATTTCGAGAAGCAAAAAGAATTGTATGAACAGAAAGCGATTTCTGAGAAACAGTATTTAGAAACGAGCAGCAATTTTGAGCAATTAAAAATTGATATTAAATCATTAGAAGAAAAGTTGAAATTAATTGGCATCAATACAAAAAACTTGAATGTCGAATCGATTAGTGCAAGTGTAACAATTAAATCACCCATTGATGGTTATGTTTCAAAAGTCAATACAAATATTGGAAAATTTGTAAATGCGAGCGATGTATTGTTTGAACTTATCAATCCTAACGATATACATTTGAATATTCAGATTTACGAAAAAGATATTGCAGCATTATCAATTGGACAAAAAGTTTATTGTTATAGTAACGATAATCCAGACAAAAAATACAAGGCTGAAATCATTTTGATAGGTAGGGATATCAATGAAAATAAAGCGGTTGATGTTCATTGTCATTTTGAATCAGACCATTCGAACATTCTCCCGGGAATGTTTATGAATGTTGAGATAGAATCAAAATTAACGGAAGCTTATGCTATCCCGACAGAAGCCATACAAAAATTCGAGAACAAAGATTTTATTGTTATAGCAGAGAATGACAGCACCTTCAGTTTAAAGCAAGTGCAAATAGGCAATAAAGAAAATGGGTATACTGAATTATTGAATATCAATCAAGACGTATTAAGCAAACAAGTTGTAATTAAAGACGCTTATCAGATATTGATGGCGATGAAAAACAAGGCAGAAGAAGAGTAATCTAAAATTTTTCTATCTTTAAGCTTTAAATAATTTTTATGGAAAATCAAAACGATCAAAATCAAATTAACATAGAGTTAAGTGAGGAAATTGCAGAAGGTGTTTATTCTAATTTAGCGATCATTACGCATTCAAATGCTGAATTTGTTGTAGACTTTATTCGTATGATGCCGGGTGTTCCAAAGGCAAAAGTAAAATCTAGAATTATACTTACGCCACAGCATGCAAAACGATTATTAGCTGCAATGTCGGACAACGTTCGTAAATACGAAGAGATGCATGGTAAAATCAAATTAGAAGAGCAAGCATTTCCTTTGAATTTTGGAGGCCCTACAGCACAAGCATAATTTAGAAATTAATTTGCGCTTGTAACCTCAATAAGCTTCCCGACTGCAAGTTATCTTGTAGTAGGTAATCTTCGAATCTCCTTTTTGAAAAAGTATACATTGTTACTAATTCAAAAGTTGGATTGGGTTGCCATTCGAGTCCTAATTCTAATTCGTTGACATTATAACTACGAGTATCCGTTTCGTGTTTCTTACCACCATCGTAATATTGCAAGCGAGTGAAAGGTAAGAAAATATGGTTTTTATATTTTAACATGTAAGTTAATGTAATAAATCCACCGTGTAATTTCTGAACGGTGATGGTATCGCTTGCTTTATCGAATTCAGGACCTTCACCAACATTATATTCGGCGAGAATTCCAAAGGGTTTTGGATAAAGTACAAATGTCCCTCCAATTCTTCTATCGGTATAATTTCTATCGGCACTTACACCTACATTACCGGAACTAACTTGATCTGGAGTTACGACGTATTTTCCTGAGTATGCTTGAATTGAACCTTCAATAATTTGATTTCCGATTTCAAACGGCCAGGTAAGTCGGCTTACCACATGCAGTTCATTATTTTGTTCTGGTTTGTTGGCTGACTGACCGTTGAATACCCCAAATGCAAATATACCATAGTCGCCCGAACCCTTTAAACCAAGCCTCACTACATCGGCAAACAATTTTCTTTTATTAGCAGGAGCCCAGTAAAAAATTGCACCCAAATCGCGCTCATTACTTATTGCCGAATTCGTTCCATCTGCACGATCGAGCGGCAATCGATTTTGACTCGACTGCATGTTTTCGAATCCGTAAGGAATTTTACTTTGTCCCAAACGAATTCTATACTCGTTTTGATCGTCGAAGCCGATATCGAAATAAGCATCTCTTAACTGTCCAAACTGAAGGTTTGTGCCAGTAGCAGAACTTGCAAAATCGGGTTGGATATAAAAGTAAACCCGCTTACTAATTTGACCAGAAAATATGATACGCACTCGACGTAAAAACACTCCACCGTTCTCTCCCCAACTTCTATCGCATTGCTCACATTTCAATTGACCATTGGTTTCTAGCAATCGATTGTATCGCGCTTGAACGTATCCACGAATTTGAAAACGATCGTACCATTCTTGCGATTTCTTTGCACTTAAACTCAATTCACCTTGGGCATTCGGATTTTGTGCATTCGAATTTTGTGCATTTAATTTTGATGCTACAATTACAATGAATAATACTGTTGTCAAAAGAATTCTAAGCATATTTATTTTATGTTTATTAAATGTTAAGCACTTAATATTAATTAAACATTATTTTAATCTTATGGAGCACAAAATTAACACTAAATTAAAACGAGGCAACGGATTAACTGAATGGTAATGGAATGTTAACATTTTGTTAACATTGCTAGTGTGCTAGTTTGCTAATACCTTAGATAGAGTGGGTAGTTGTAGTTAGTAGTGTCCTTGCTTTCTATTTCCTATTTCCTATTTCCTATTTCCTATTTTCTATTTTCTATTTTCTATTTCCTATTTCCTATCAACTGACCTAGAGCTAAAGCAAAAAGCCTCCGATTTCTCGGAGGCTTTTTTTAATAATTAGTTCAGCAAATGTCGAACATTCGAGCATACGAGCATTCGAGCATTCGAACTTACGAACCTTATTCTTTCGAAGCCAATAATGCTTCGTATTCTTCTTTTGATCCAACAATCATCTTGTCGTACTTGCGGATACCTGTTCCTGATGGAATTAAGTGTCCAACAATTACGTTTTCTTTCAATCCACCTAACACATCGATCTTACCGTTGATTGCTGCTTCGTTCAATACTTTCGTAGTTTCCTGGAACGATGCTGCAGAGATGAATGATTTCGTACCTAATGAAGCTCTTGTGATACCTTGTAATAATGGGCTCGATGTTGCAGCTATTGCATCTCTTGCTTCTACTAACTTAGCATCTTTTCTCTTCAACACTGAATTCTCATCACGTAACTTACGTACGCTGATAATCTGTCCAGCTTTTAAGTTTGGAGAATCTCCTGGATCTGTTACTACTTTCTTATCGAATATCCAGTTGTTTTCTGCCATGAAATCAAATTTGTCTGCCGACTCTTGTTCTAAGAATTTAGTATCTCCTGGATCCTCGATGATTACTTTTTGCATCATCTGACGCACGATTACTTCGAAGTGTTTATCGTTGATCTTCACCCCTTGTAAACGGTAAACTTCTTGTACTCCATTTACTAAGTATTCTTGTACTGCCGATGGACCTTTGATCGATAAGATATCACTTGGCGTAATAGAACCATCTGACAATGGCATACCCGCTTTGATGAAGTCGTTATCTTGAACTAAGATGTGTTTCGACAATGGTACTAAGTATTTCTTAGTGATACCGTCTTTCGACTCAATCGTAATCTCTCTATTACCACGTTTCACACCACCTAATGTTACCACACCGTCGATCTCAGTTACTACTGCTGGATTCGATGGATTACGTGCCTCGAATAATTCGGTTACACGTGGTAAACCACCCGTGATGTCTCGTGTCTTACCAGTTGAACGAGGAATCTTAACGATTACTTGTCCTGCAATTACTTTATCACCTTTATCTACCGCGATGTGAGCACCTACTGGAATGTTGTACGATTTGATTACTTCTTTCTTATCTAAAATTTTGATCGCTGGGTTTTTAGTTTTATCTCTACTGTCGATGATCACTTTCTCTTTATGTCCTGTTTGTTCATCAGACTCTTCACGATAAGTGATACCCTCTTCAATAAATTCAAATTCAATCTTACCATCGAACTCAGAAATAATTACGGCATTGTATGGATCCCATCCGCAAATCGTATCGCCCTTCGCCACTTTTTGTCCATCTTTCACATACAAATGCGCACCGTAAGGAATGTTGTTCGTCATGATAACACGTCCCGATTTCTCTTCCACAATTCTGAATTCACCCGAACGACCTAAAACTACTTCAACATTACCATCTTCTGTTTTATGAGTTACAGTTCTTACACCTTCTAACTCCACTTTACCTTCGAACTTCGCAGTGATGGTTGATTCCGCAGCGATGTTCGATGCAGTACCCCCAACGTGGAATGTACGAAGTGTTAACTGTGTACCTGGTTCACCGATTGACTGAGCAGCAATAACACCTACCGCTTCACCAATCTGTACCATACGACCAGAAGCTAAGTTTCTACCGTAGCACTTAGCACAAACACCACGCTTCGCTTCGCAAGTTAATACCGAACGAATTTCAACAGCTTCTACTGCCGATGCTTCAATCGCCTTGCCAATCTCTTCTGTGATTTGCTCTCCTTGTCCTACTAATAATTCACCCGATAATGGATCAATTACATCGTGAACAGAAACTCTACCTAAAATACGATCGTATAATGGTTCAACAATTTCTTCATTATCTTTTAATGCCGATGTTAAGATACCACGTAAAGTACCACAATCATCTTCATTAACAATCATGTCTTGTGCAACGTCAACCAAACGACGAGTTAAGTAACCCGCATCGGCTGTCTTCAATGCCGTATCGGCCAAACCTTTACGCGCACCGTGAGTAGAGATGAAGTACTCTAATACCGAAAGACCTTCTTTAAAGTTTGAAAGAATTGGGTTCTCGATAATCTCACCACCCGATCCTGATTTTTGTGGTTTCGCCATCAAACCTCTCATACCGCATAACTGACGAATCTGCTCTTTAGAACCACGAGCTCCAGAATCCAACATCATGTATACTGAGTTAAACCCTTGGTTATCGTTTGCCAATTGCTTCATCACGTTATCCGTTAAACGAGAATTGATACGCGTCCAAATATCGATGATCTGATTGTAACGTTCGTTGTTGGTAATGAATCCCATGTTATAGTTACTCATTACTTCTTCAACTTCCGCACTCGCTTGATCAATTAATTTTGCTTTCTCTGCAGGAATGGTTAAGTCTTGTAAGTTAAACGAAAGACCACCTCTGAAGGCCATACGGAATCCTAATTCTTTGATTGAATCAAGAAACTGTGCCGCACGATCCATACCAGTTACTTTCACGATGTCACCAATGATATCTCTTAAAGATTTCTTAGTTAACAACTCGTTGATATAACCCATTTCTTTTGGAACAACTTGGTTGAATAAAACTCTACCAGTAGTTGTCTCAATTAATTTAGTTACATCTTCACCGTTTTCTTTGGTTTGTGTTTTAACTTTAATCCAAGCGTGTAAATCTAATTGTCCTTCATTCAAAGCAATGATAACTTCTTCTGGAGAATAGAATACACGACCCTCACCTTTCACCACTTTACCTGGTTCTGTTTTACGACCTTTCGTCATATAATATAAACCAAGAACCATGTCTTGTGATGGTACTGTAATTGGAGTTCCGTTCGCAGGGTTTAAGATGTTATGCGATGCCAACATCAACATTTGTGCTTCCATGATTGCAGCATTACCTAGTGGTACGTGCACAGCCATCTGGTCACCGTCGAAATCGGCGTTGAACGCAGTACATACTAATGGGTGTAATTGTATCGCTTTACCTTCAATTAATTTTGGTTGGAAAGCTTGAATACCCAAACGGTGAAGTGTAGGAGCACGGTTTAATAATACCGGATGTCCTTTCAACACGTTTTCTAATATATCCCAAACAATTGGATCTTTTCTATCTACAATTTTCTTTGCCGACTTCACTGTTTTAACCACACCTCTTTCGATCATCTTACGAATGATAAATGGTTTGAACAATTCCGCCGCCATATCTTTAGGTAATCCACATTCGTGTAATTTCAATGTAGGTCCTACAACAATTACCGAACGAGCCGAATAGTCGACACGCTTACCTAATAAGTTCTGACGGAAACGACCTTGCTTACCTTTCAAAATATCTGAAAGTGATTTCAAGGCACGGTTTCCTTCTGTTTTCACAGCATTCACTTTACGTGAATTATCGAACAATGAATCAACCGCTTCTTGTAACATACGCTTCTCATTACGTAAGATTACTTCTGGAGCTTTGATTTCTATTAATCGTTTTAAACGATTATTTCTGATGATAACTCTACGGTATAAATCGTTTAAGTCCGATGTAGCAAAACGACCACCTTCCAATGGAACTAATGGACGTAATTCTGGTGGAATAACTGGAACGATTTTTACAATCATCCATTCAGGACGATTTTCAATATGCTTATTCGCATCACGGAAAGCTTCAACAACTTGTAAACGTTTTAATGCTTCGTTTTTACGTTGTTGAGAAGTTTCTGTATTTGCTTTATGACGTAAGTCGAATGATAACTCATCTAGATTGATGCGCGATAGTAAATCTTCTAAAGCTTCTGCACCCATCTTAGCGATGAATTTATTTGGATCTTTATCGTCTAAATATTGATTTTCTTTCGGTAAAGTATCTAAGATATCTAAATATTCTTCTTCTGTTAAGAAGTCCATTTTATTGATACCATCGGCTTCCTTAATACCCGGTTGAATTACTACGTAACGCTCATAGTAAATAATTAAATCTAATTTCTTAGTAGGTAAACCTAATAAGTAACCGATTTTATTTGGTAATGAACGGAAGTACCAGATATGCGCAACAGGAACCACTAATGCAATGTGTCCCATACGCTCTCTACGTACTTTTTTCTCTGTCACTTCAACACCGCAACGATCGCAGACAATACCTTTATAACGGATACGTTTGTATTTACCGCAATGACATTCGTAGTCCTTTACTGGACCAAAAATTCTTTCGCAGAACAAACCATCACGCTCCGGCTTATACGTACGGTAGTTAATCGTTTCAGGCTTTAGTACTTCACCACTTGAACGCTCAAGAATAGATTCCGGAGAAGCTAAACTAATCGTGATCTGAGTGAAATTACTTTTGATCTTATTATCTTTTTTGTATGACATATTCCTAATTTAAATTTTGAATTCTGAATTATGAATTCTGAATGATTAGTATTTATCCAACATCCAGAATTCATTACTCATATTATTCCAAAGTGATATCTAAACCTAAACCTCTTAATTCATGTACCAATACGTTGAACGATTCTGGTACTCCTGGTGTAGGTAAGTTGTCACCTTTAACGATAGCTTCGTATGTTTTAGCTCTACCAATTACATCGTCAGATTTAACAGTCAAGATTTCTTGTAGGATGTTAGCAGCACCGAATGCTTCTAATGCCCAAACCTCCATCTCACCGAAACGCTGACCCCCGAATTGAGCCTTACCACCTAATGGTTGTTGAGTAATCAACGAGTAAGGTCCGATAGAACGTGCGTGCATCTTATCATCTACCATGTGACCTAATTTCATCATGTAAATGATACCTACTGTTGTTGGTTGATCGAAACGCTCACCTGTTCCACCATCGTGTAAATATGTTCTACCTGAAGCTGGTACACCTGCTTTTGATACCCACTCTTCTACTTCGTCGTGCGATGCACCATCGAAAATAGGAGTAGCGAATTTCAATCCAAGTTCCTTACCTGCCCAACCTAAAACTGTTTCGTAAATCTGTCCAAGGTTCATACGTGATGGTACCCCTAGTGGATTCAATACGATATCAACTGGTGTTCCATCAGCTAAGAACGGCATGTCTTCATCACGAACAATTTTCGCAACAATACCTTTGTTACCGTGACGACCCGCCATCTTATCACCCACTTTCAACTTACGTTTTTTAGCAACATATACTTTCGCCATTTGAACAATACCTGCAGGTAATTCATCACCTACTGAGATTGCAAATTTCTTGCGACGGTAAGTACCTAACTCTTCGTTTACTTTGATGTTGAAATTATGGATCAAAGATTTGATTTGATCGTTTTTATCTTCATCAGTAGTCCACTTCGTTGCATTGATATTATTGTAGTCTAATTCAAGTAATACTTTTTGAGTAAACTTAACACCTTTAGCTACTAATAATTCTTTGTAAACATTGTAGATACCTTGAGAAGTTTTTCCACTTACAAGAACAAATAATTTGTCAACTAAAATATTCTTTAAAGTTTCTAAATTCTTATCGTGTTCTTTATCTAATTTCTCCAGCATGATTTTCTCATCGCTCTTCTTCTCTTTCTTCGCTCTGCTGAATAATTTACTGTCGATAACTACACCTTTAATTGAAGGAGGTGCTTTCAAAGATGCATCTTTCACATCGCCTGCTTTGTCACCAAAGATGGCACGTAATAATTTCTCTTCTGGTGATGGATCTGTTTCTCCTTTTGGAGTGATCTTACCAATCAAGATATCGCCTTCTTTAATTTCAGCACCAACGCGAATGATACCATTCTCATCTAATTCTTTTGTAGCTTCTTCAGATACGTTAGGAATATCAGATGTTAATTCTTCTTCACCACGTTTAGTATCTCTCACTTCTAATTCGAATTCTTCGATGTGTAATGAAGTAAAGATATCTTCACGAACTACTCTTTCAGAGATTACGATCGCATCCTCAAAGTTATATCCTTGCCAAGGCATGAATGCAACTTTTAAGTTTCTACCTAATGCTAGTTCTCCGTTTTCAGTAGCATAACCTTCGCACAATACTTGCCCTTTTACAACTTTCTGACCTTTTCTTACGATAGGTTTTAAGTTCATACAAGTATTTTGGTTAGTCTTCTTAAACTTAATCAAGCTGTATGATTTTGTATCGCCATCAAATGAAACTAAGCGCTCATCTTCTGTACGATTGTATCGGATTACAATTTCATTTGCATCAACATACTCAACAACACCATCACCTTCAGCATTAATTAATGCACGCGAATCGCGAGCCACTCTTCCTTCCAAACCAGTACCTACGATTGGAGCTTCTGGCTTCAACAATGGTACGGCCTGACGTTGCATGTTTGAACCCATCAATGCACGGTTCGCATCGTCATGCTCTAAGAATGGAATTAATGAAGCAGCGATAGATGTAATTTGGTTTGGAGCAACGTCCATCAAATCAATTTTTTCAGGCTCAATAACTGGGAAGTCACCTTCAAAACGAGACTTCACACGAGGAGTTAAGAAATTACCTTTCTCATCGTACTGAGCATTTGACTGAGCAATTGTTTTACCATCTTCATCTTCCGCCGATAAGTAGATCACTGGTTGGTTAACTGCAACCTTACCATTTTCTACTTTTCTATATGGAGTTTCAATGAAACCTAAATTGTTAATTTTTGCGTGAACACATAATGAAGAAATCAAACCGATGTTTGGACCTTCAGGAGTTTCAATTGTACATAAACGACCATAGTGCGTATAGTGAACGTCACGAACCTCGAAACCAGCACGCTCTCTAGAAAGACCACCAGGGCCAAGGGCAGAAAGACGACGTTTGTGAGTAATCTCCGCTAATGGGTTAGTTTGATCCATGAACTGTGATAACTGGTTAGTTCCGAAGAACGAGTTAATCACAGAAGAAAGTGTACGTGCATTAATTAAGTCAGTTGGAGTGAACACCTCGTTATCACGAATGTTCATACGCTCACGAATGGTACGAGCCATACGAGCTAAACCAACACCGAACTGTGCATATAATTGTTCACCTACTGTACGAACACGACGATTCGACAAGTGATCGATATCATCTACTTCGGCCTTAGAGTTGATCAATTTTATTAAGTATTTAACGATTGCAATAATATCGCTCTTCGTTAATACTTTTACTTCATTCGGAGTATCTAAATTTAATTTACGGTTGATTCTATAACGACCTACATCACCTAAATCGTAACGCTTGTCAGAGAAGAATAAACGCTCAATGATACCTCTTGCAGTCTCCTCATCAGGTGGATCTGCATTTCTCAATTGACGATAGATGTATTCTACCGCTTCTTTTTCTGAGTTCGATGTATCTTTTTGTAAAGTATTATATATGATAGAGTAATCGGCAGTGTTAGTATCTTCTTTAGTTAAGATGATCGTTTTAACACCTGCTTCAATGATCATATCGATATGATCGTCCTCTAGGATAGTTTCACGTTCTAAAATAATTTCATTACGATCGATAGAAACCACTTCACCAGTATCTTCATCTACGAAGTCTTCCACCCACTTCTTCAATACTCTTGCAGCAAGTTTACGACCTACGAATTTTTTAAGACCTGATTTACTAACTTTCACTTCGTCTGCTAAGTCAAACAATTCTAAGATATCTTTATCCGAATCGTAACCAATAGCACGTAATAAAGTAGTAACAGGGAATTTTTTCTTACGATCGATGTAAGCAAACATGACATTGTTCACGTCGGTTGCAAATTCAATCCATGAACCTTTGAACGGAATCACACGAGCAGAGTACAATTTAGTACCGTTGGTATGGCGTGATTGTCCGAAGAACACACCCGGAGATCTGTGTAATTGAGAAACAATAACACGTTCAGCACCATTGATTACGAATGTTCCTTTAGGAGTCATGTAAGGGATAGTACCCAAGTACACATCTTGCACGATTGTCTCGAAGTCTTCATGTTCAGCGTCGTTACATGAAAGTTTCAACTTAGCCTTCAAAGGAACGCTATACGTTAAACCTCTTTCAATACATTCTTGAATATCGTAACGTGGAGGGTCGATAAAATAATCGAGGAACTCCAAAACGAAGATGTTTCGTGAATCAGTGATTGGGAAATTTTCAGAGAAAACTTTAAATAAGCCTTCTGTGTGACGGTTGTCGGAAGTAGTTTCCAATTGGAAAAACTCCTTGAAAGATTCTAACTGAACATCTAAAAAGTCTGGGTAATCCAGTGCTTGTTGTACCGATGCAAAATTAATTCTTTCTTGCAATTGAATATCTTTCTTTGCCAATGCTATAAAGATTTGATTGTTTACTTGAACCCATGTGGTTCATAAATGTTTGGAAGATTAGAGCCATTCCAGGGGCTATAAAAATATAAAAACAGGAATAGACCCTCCCAGTTTTGGGAGAGTCTTCCTATTGAAATGCTTTGGTAGGAGATTACTTAATCTCAACTACTGCACCAGCTTCTTCTAATTGTTTTTTCAAAGCTTCAGCTTCGTCTTTAGCAACACCTGCTTTTAATTCTTTAGGTGCACCGTCAACTAAATCTTTAGCTTCTTTCAAACCAAGACCTGTTAAATCTTTAACTAATTTAACAATTGCTAATTTTTGACCACCAGCATCTTTCAAGATTACATCAAAAGATGTTTTCTCAGCTGCAGCTTCACCAGCTCCAGCACCAGCGCCACCAGCTACCATTACAGGTGCTGCAGCTGCAGGTTCGATACCATATTCGTCTTTTAAAATTTGAGCAAGCTCGTTTACTTCTTTTACTGTTAAGTTTACTAATTGTTCAGCAAACGCTTTTAAATCTGCCATTGTATGAAGGTTTAAATGTTTAACTTATAAATATTAATTAATTTCCTCTTTCTTCAAGAGTTTTTAAAATACCTGCTAATTTGCCGCCGCTTGACTTCAAGCCGCTGATAACATTTTTCGCAGGCGATTGTAACAAGGCGATAATATCGCCAACAAGTTCTTCTTTCGATTTAAGTTGAGTAAGTGCATCCAACTGGTTATCTCCGATGAAGATCGCCGAATCAATACATGCTGCTTTCAACAATGGTTTGTCACCTGACTTACGAAATTCTTTAATTAATTTCGCAGGTGCATTACCTACTGTAGCGAACATGATTGCCGACGTACCTTTTAATGCAGAGAATAACTCAGAGTAATCATTACCAGAAGCTTCCATTGCCTTGCGGATCAATGTGTTTTTAGCTACCTGAATAGTGATGCCTCTCTCAAAACATTTTCTACGAATCACATTTACTTGAGCAACGGTTAAGTTGGAAGTATCAGTGATGTAGAAAGTATTATGAGACGCAAGCTTCTCTTTTAAATCGAGAACTATTTCGTGTTTTTCTTCCTTTTTCATCTGAATAATTTTTTGTTTCAGTGTTTAGAGGAGATCCTCATAATTAAATTCCCGCAACTGATTTTGTTTCCACTTCGATACCCGGGCTCATAGTACTCGACATGTGGATGCTCTTAAAGTAAGTACCTTTCGCTGAAGATGGCTTTAATTTTGAAATCACTTGTAATAATTCAAGTGCGTTCTCATAAAGTTTCTCTGCTCCAAAAGATGCTTTACCTACTGAGGCATGCACAATACCGGTTTTGTCAACTTTGAAGTCGATCTTACCACCTTTTACGTCTGTAACGGCTTTACCAACTTCCATAGTCACTGTTCCTGACTTTGGATTTGGCATTAGGTTTCTTGGTCCTAATACTTTACCAAGCTTACCTACTTTAGCCATACAGCTAGGGGTAGTAATAACGATATCGAAATCAACCCAACCTTGTTCAATCTTTGCTATGTAATCGTCCAAACCTACATAATCTGCTCCTGCTGCTTTAGCTTCTGCTTCCTTATCGGGAGTACATAAAACTAATGTGCGAACAGTTTTACCAGTTCCGTGAGGTAGTACAGCTACACCTCTTACCATTTGGTTTGCTTTACGAGGATCAACCCCTAGGCGAATATCCAAATCGACAGATGCATCGAACTTAGTAGTAGTAATTTCCTTTACTAATTTCGAAGCCTCTTCCAAGGTATAGGCTTTACCAATCTCAATTTTGGACAATGACTTCTTTTGATTTTTTGTTAATCTAGCCACTTTCTCTAATTTTTAATTGGTTAATTGTTCCATGGTGCATTACCATTCACGGTAATACCCATACTTCTTGCAGTTCCTGCAACCATTTTCATTGCCGATTCGATCGTGAATGCGTTTAAGTCAGTCATTTTCTCTTCTGCAATAGTTTTAACTTGCTCCCACGTAACTGAGGCAACTTTTTTACGGTTAGGTTCTGCTGATCCGCTTTTGAGTTTTGTTGCTTCCAATAACTGAATCGCTACTGGAGGAGTTTTAATGATAAAGTCGAAAGATTTGTCGGTATAAACAGTTATAACAACTGGAAGCACCTTTCCTGGTTTATCTTGAGTTCTAGCATTAAACTGCTTACAGAACTCCATAATGTTAACCCCTTTAGCACCCAATGCAGGACCTACAGGAGGCGAGGGATTTGCCGCTCCGCCTTTAATCTGTAACTTAATAAGTGCGCCTACTTCTTTAGCCATTTTATTTATTTATTTTAAGTATTGAGTGAATCGTACAAAGTGGAAGCTTTAATACTAGGTACTCTCTACCTCAAATGTTTTAATTCAATTATTCTTTTTCAACTTGCATGTAATTCAACTCTAATGGTGTTCTTCTTCCGAAAATCTTCACCATAACTTTTAGCTTTTTCTTCTCTTCATTCACCTCTTCTATCACACCGCTAAATCCGTTGAATGGACCATCCATTACTTTCACAGGTTCGCCAACATAATAGATTAAGTTCGATGCTACCCCTGCTTCAGACATTTCATCTACTTTACCTAAAATTCTATTCACTTCTGATTGGCGTAAAGGCACTGCTTGTCCAGCTTCACCCAAAAATCCAATCACACCAGTAATATTTTTTATAGCGTGTTCTAATTCGCCATTTAATGCTGCATTAATTAATACATAACCTGGTAAATAGCTTCTTTCTTTGCTAATTTTTTTACCGTTACGTATTTGAAATACTTTCTCAGTTGGTATTAGCACCTGAGTAACCAAATGATTAACCCCTAAGCGGTTAATTTCAGCTTCTAAGTACTGCTTTACTTTTTTCTCTTTCCCACTAATCGCTCTCACTACATACCACTTCAACTCTTCGCTCATTGTATTAGGCTTTGAATTCGGTTAATTAAATATTGTAAAACAATTTCATTATTGAGCCAGAACCAGCATCCATAGCATAAACTACTACAGCGATGATCAAAGCTGCTATCATTACAATCCATGCACTGCTTTGTAATTCTTGCCAAGTAGGCCAAGACACTTTGTGCATTAACTCGTTATACGATTCTTTAATATATGTAACTAACCTATTCATGGTTTCTAATTTCAATTTGGGTATTGCACGGGTGGAGAGATTCGAACTCCCATCAACGGTTTTGGAGACCGCTATTCTACCCTTGAACTACACCCGTTAAACATTTTTTTCTCACTCATTTTCTCTACCCCTTATTTGCGATAAAACAGAAGTTGTCCCGGATTGAACTCCGGGACATACTTCTGTGAAAACAAGCTAAATATTTATAGTGCTTTTTTACGTGAATTACTTCACGATTTCAGTTACCTGACCAGCACCTACTGTTCTACCACCTTCACGGATAGCGAAACGTAATCCTTTTTCCATTGCTACCGCGTTAATTAATTTAACGTTGATAGTTACGTTATCACCTGGCATAACCATTTCTACACCTTCGTTTAACGAGATTTCTCCAGTTACGTCAGTTGTACGGAAATAGAATTGAGGACGGTATTTGTTGAAGAATGGAGTGTGACGACCACCTTCAGCTTTTGATAATACGTAAACCTCTGCTTTGAATTCTGAGTGAGGAGTTACTGAACCTGGTTTGCAGATTACCATACCACGACGGATATCAGTTTTCTCGATACCACGTAATAATAAACCTACGTTATCACCAGCTTCACCTGAATCTAAGATTTTACGGAACATTTCTACCCCAGTAACTGTAGATTTCAAGTTTTCAGCACCCATACCTAAGATATCAACTGGATCACCAGAGTTGATAACACCTCTTTCGATACGACCAGTAGCAACTGTACCACGACCAGTGATCGAGAATACGTCCTCTACAGGCATCAAGAAAGGTAATTCAGTCAAACGTGGAGGAATTGGAATGCTGTTATCTACAGCGTCCATTAACTCCATAATTTTTCCAACCCAATTAGCATCACCGTTCAAACCACCTAAAGCTGAACCTCTGATAACTGGAATTGTATCGCCTGGGAATTCGTAGAACGATAATAATTCACGAATTTCCATTTCTACTAAGTCTAATAATTCTGGATCGTCTACCATGTCCACTTTGTTCATGAAAACAACAAGTGCAGGTACACCTACCTGACGAGCCAATAGGATGTGCTCGCGAGTTTGTGGCATCGGACCATCGGTAGCAGCAACTACTAAGATCGCACCGTCCATCTGAGCAGCACCTGTAACCATGTTCTTCACATAATCCGCGTGACCTGGACAGTCAACGTGTGCGTAGTGACGGTTTGCAGTTGAATACTCTACGTGAGCAGTGTTGATAGTGATACCTCTTTCTTTTTCTTCAGGAGCTGAATCGATTGAGTCGAATGAACGTGCTTCTGATAAACCTGCATCAGCTAATACTTTTGTAATAGCAGCTGTCAATGTAGTTTTACCGTGGTCAACGTGACCGATAGTCCCAATATTTAAGTGTGGTTTACTACGGTCAAATTTTTCTTTAGCCATGTTTTTACTTATTTATTGATTATTTATTTTTAATTAGTTAATAATTCCAAATTTATTCGAGCCAATGAGGGGATTTGAACCCCTGACCCCTTCCTTACCAAGGAAGTACTCTACCCCTGAGCTACATCGGCTTGGTCTTGATTTTATCAGTCCGCACCAACAAACATACCCAAGGCCTCTGCCCCGGGACTCCCGAAATCAAATAATACTTTTTAGAGATTTCTCTCTTATCTGATGACGGTCTCATCCATAAAAACCAATCCTCTTCTGTCATCTTTATTATCCTTCCCTTCTTCCTGCCAACGAGCTTTATTCTTTCTTTTAGAGCGGGAGACGAGGTTCGAACCCGCGACCTACAGCTTGGAAGGCTGTCGCTCTACCAACTGAGCTACTCCCGCTTATTTTTTTGCACAAAAAAGACATACAATGCTTATCTATCTGCCTGAATGCCTCTTCTATACGTTTTATTTCCGAAAAATTAATTGTGAAAAAAGTGGGGAGAGAAGGATTCGAACCTTCGAAGCCGAAGCAACGGATTTACAGTCCGTCCCATTTGACCGCTCTGGAATCTCCCCTACACAATTTTTGAGCCTCCTATCGGAATCGAACCAATGACCTACTGATTACAAGTCAGTTGCTCTACCAGCTGAGCTAAGGAGGCTAATTTTTCTTAGAACGTAACCTTAGTTTTTCTAAGGGACTGCAAATGTACGAAAATATTAATATCGTCAAAATCTATTTTAAAATATTTTTCAGGCTTTAATTATTATTTCCCGAATTCCTAAATCTTAACGGCTTTTCTCTAAAAGCAGGGCGAAAATATAACTTTTTGGATAAAAAAAAGAGGTTTTTTGCAATTGGCTGATAGTCAAAGAAAAAAAATCCTGCGATGGTTCGCAGGATTTTTCAGTATGCTAGTTTGCTAGTGTGCTAGTACTCTAGTTACAGTGACTAGTTACAGTGTAAAGTTAGAGTGTTTAGTGACAGTGTATAGTGGGAGTTTTTAGTGGCTAGTCGGCCATCTCATCCATATACAAATCCTCCTTATTGAAAGATGGACTTTCTAATTTACCCTTATGTTTTTGTAATTGCTTTTGTATTGATTCAAATGCGAGGTCTGCAGCTTCCTCAAATGTCTTACATTGCTCCTTTGCAAAAAATGTATTTCCAGAAATTCTAACTTTCGCTTCTAAAACTTTATTCTTTTTATCTTCCGACGATTTATCCAATCGCAATATTACTTCCCCATCAATAATTCGGTCATAAAACAAATCCGTTTTGTCTGCCTTCTTTTGAATAAAATCCAACAACTTTTGATCGGCATCAAAATGCACTGATTGAACTCTGATTTTCATAATGTTCTCCTTTCTTAGCTCTTTGGATGAGCTTGTTTGTAAATTAACTTGAGTTTTTCGATTGTATTGTGAGTGTATACTTGAGTTGCTGCTAAACTCGAGTGACCCAAAATTTCTTTTATCGCATTTAAGTCGGCACCATTGTTTAACATATGTGTAGCGAATGTATGTCTTAACACATGCGGACTCTTTTTCTGAATGGTAGTTACTTTCGAAAGTTCTGACTTTACCATTCTGTAAATTTTCTCGTTATACATCTTCTCTCCGTTATTTCTAACGAAGAAATAGCTGGTATCTGATAAGCCAATACTATCTTTTAGATTAAGGTATTGATTTATAAGAGGAATAATTTCGTCACTGATTGGAATTATTCGTTCCTTATTACGTTTCCCTAATACCTTGATGAATTTCCTATGAATATCTACATCGACATGCTTTAATCCGCTCAATTCAGAAATACGCATGCCTGTAGCATAAAAAAATTCTATTATCAGTCGATCCCTAAAACCATCAAAATTATTTTCAAAATCGACATCCTCCAGTAAACTATTCATTTGAGATTGCTCAACAAATTGAGGAAGACGTTTGGGCACTTTCGGACTAATAATTTTATTCATTGGGTTATTCTGAATTAGTCCTTCTCGCTGTAAGAATTTATAATACGTTTTTAAAGTAGAAATTTTTCGATTGATACTTTTGCTTTTCATATTCGCGTCCATCATAGACACAATCCAGGAACGAATAATGGTATGCGGCACATGTTCTGTGTCGTCAAGTTCAAATTGCTGCTTTAAATAATTGGAATATTGCTCTAAATCTGTCTTATAGGCAGTTAGAGTATGTTGGGAGAATCGTTTTTCGAATTCTAGATATCGGAAAAATGAGTGGTTGAGCATCAAAAAAAAAGTTGTACCGATAATGCAATCAAGGTACAACTTCTTTATGTAAAAAGCAAGTTTAAATTAACTCTCGATATTTAAAGATTGCTTGTAAATAGCGCGTTTTACAGTAGTTCTGCGAGTAACAGATCTTTTTTCATATGCTTGGCGGTTACGTAATTCGCGAAGAACACCTGTTTTTTCAAATTTCTTCTTAAAACGTTTTAACGCTTTATCAATTGATTCGTTTTCTTTAACGTTGATAATGATCATATGTATATACCTCTTTTCTCCATCAAATGATGGACGGCAAAGATATATACATAATTTCGATTCTGCAAGAACTATTATACTATTTGATTAATTCTATTTTAAAATATCTCTAGCTATTACTAATTTTTGAATCTCCGAAGTTCCTTCACCGATTGTACATAACTTAGAATCTCTATAGAATTTCTCCACTGGAAAGTCTTTCGTATATCCATACCCTCCAAAAATTTGCACTGCCTCGTTTGAAGCCCAAACACAGACCTCAGATGCATAGTATTTTGCCATGGCACTTTCCTTTGTCATCTTTACCCCTCTATTCTTCATATCTGCAGCTTGCATTGTCAATAATTCTGCTGCTTCGATACGTGTTGCCATATCTGCTAATTTAAAGGATATCGCTTGAAAATTTGAAATGGGTTGCCCAAACTGATGTCTTTCTTTTGAATAGGCTAAGGCTGCTTGATAGGCTCCTTTTGCAATACCTAAAGAAAGTGCTGCAATCGATATACGCCCACCATCTAAAATCTGCATGGCTTGCTTGAACCCTTGACCTACTTGTCCTAACATGTTTTCTTTAGGCACCCTGCAATTCTCAAAAATCATTTCTGTAGTTTCAGAAGCGCGCATACCCAATTTATTTTCTTTTTTACCTGCCGAGAAACCTGGTGTACCACGTTCCACTACAATTGCAGAAATTCCATTTGAATCGCCCTGCTCTCCTGTTCGTACCATCACCACAGCTACATCGCCTGATTTACCATGAGTAATCCAGTTTTTAGCACCATTGATTACATAATGATCTCCATCTAATACAGCAGTAGTTGTCATTCGTAATGCATCAGAACCCGTATTCGCTTCTGTTAATCCCCAAGCACCAATCCATTCACCAGTAGCCAATTTGCTTAACCATTTTTTCTTCTGTTCCTCATTCCCAAAATACATGATATGCCCAGTACACAGTGAATTATGGGCAGCCATCGATAAGCCCACAGAGCTACACACTTTAGCAATTTCTTGTATTGCTGCGACATACTCAAAATAGCTTAAACCTGCACCACCGTATTCTTCTGGAACTAAAACGCCTAATAATCCCAATTCGCCCATTTTCTTCATGGTTTCTATTGGAAAGGTTTGACTCTCATCCCAATCCATATAATACGGTTTGATATGCTTCTCCGCGAAATCCCTCGCCATATCGGCAACCATTTTCACGCGTTCGTTTTGCGACATATCGAATGCCATTGCTTCTGTATTTGTAGTATTTGCCATAGTGTTTAATAGTCTGCTAAAGTAATAATATTCTCAGAATAGCGCTTCAAATTCGCTCTGCCATTCAAAAATTTCAATTCAATTAAAAAGCTAAATCCCAATAAATCGGCTCCAGACATTTTAATCAATTCAGCCGCTGCGTTTATTGTCCCTCCCGTTGCTAATAAATCGTCGTGCAATAAAACCTTTTGCCCATTTTTTAATGCATCCTTATGGATCTCGATACTCGCTTTCCCATACTCTAAATCATAATCGACTCCATAGGTATCACCTGGCAACTTCCCTTTCTTGCGAATTGGCACAAAAGGCAATCCCAATTCTTCTGCAATTAACATCCCGAACAAAAAACCGCGACTTTCTATCCCAACAATAACATCCAAGTCAATGTTTTTAACCGACTCACAAAAACTTTGAGTAATCTCCTTTCTTAAAATTGGATTCTGGAAAATTGGAGTGATGTCTTTGAATATAATCCCTTCTTTCGGAAAATTTGGAACATCTCTTACTGCCGATTTTATTTTTTCGCTTATCATCAAATTAAAATTTTAAATAAGGTTCAAGCTTTTGAACTTGCTCCGAATTTAACACTTTAATTTTCAATAAATCGTTCAAGTTTTTAAATTCTCCATGCTGACTTCTATAATTAATTATAATTTTTGCCAACTTCCATCCTACATATGGGAATTTCGATAGCTCTTCAACACTGCATTCATTAATATTTATTTTTCGAACTGCATTGGTATCAATTACAATACTTCCTTCTATCGTATGATATAAAGCTGTGTCAATTCCATACACTTCTAACAATTGCTCTTTACGCACAAATCCACCTAACTTTTCTCTATAACTAAAAATTCTTTTGCTTAATTTCCATCCGATCCCTTTTAAACTTTCCAACTGTGAAGTATCGGCCGTATTTATGTCGATGTGTTGGCGCTTAAATGGCTTCCGTTCATACTCCAATCGCTCAACACTTTTCGATGCTTCATACTTATCGAACAAATAATTTTGACTTAAAATTTTTAATTCTTCTTCCGATATTGAATAAATTTTTTCAAGTGTCGAATATTTTTTAAGATCTGCTCCCGACTTAATGAATTTTATGATAATTGCCGATGTTTTTGTTGATAAACCCAATGCATGCAATTCTTTGAAGGTCGACTCATGCACATACTTGCTTTTAGGAATAAATTTAGGGTATGTCGATGTGTTAGCGCTCTCATCGGCATTCATCTTTTTAACATCCTCTAAAACATAGTAAGTCCATTTATTCTCGCTAATGTTTTCTGAAGATATCAGCTGGTAAGCGATAATAATTATCCAGATGATCAATAGGATAAAAATTCCTTTTTGTTCTTTTTTAGGAAAAGCAAAATATTCCCTGAGCACATATCTCCACATCACTAAATATTTTTGTTACAATATAAGAATTTAAGATTTAAAAAGAGTATTTTTAGTTGAAATTTTTATCAGCATCGAAGTGGAGATTATTAGCAAAAAGGAATTCTCATCGGCAACAAAATTAGATAAACTACGCATGCCTGGTCTTGCGTATTTACTAATGGAAATCACAAAGATTAACGATGTAAATAAATTATATTCTAAATATCAAGATTTAGAGGGGCTCGAGTTTGTGGATGCAATTCTAGATAGTTTAGGGATAACTGTTGAGTACGATGAAGTTCAATTGAAAAACATTCCTAGCGAAGGCGCATTTATCGCCATTGCAAATCATCCATTCGGAGGGGTTGAAGGATTAATTCTTTTAAAAATTTTATCGAAAGTTAGACCTGATGTAAAATTGATGGCAAACTTTTTACTAAAAAAAATACCTAATCTTTCCGAATTTTTTATTGCAGTCAATCCATTTGAAAATGTAAAAAACAGCTCTTCAATTTCTGGAATTAAAACAACATTAGAATCATTAAGATCTGGTAATCCTATTGGTATTTTTCCAGCGGGAGAAGTTTCTGCTTTCAATACAAAAACACAAAAAGTAATGGACAAGCAATGGAATCCTGTGGTAGGGAAACTTATTGCAAAAGCAGAGGTGCCAGTAGTTCCAATTTATTTCCACGGGAATAATGGTTTACTATTTAATTTACTGGGAATCATTCATCCTACTTTAAGAACTGCAAAACTACCATCGGAATTATTCAATAAAAAAGGCTATACCATAAAAATGAGAATTGGTAAAGCGATTCAATATAAAGAGTTAGAACAATTTTCTAATACCGATAAATTACTGACCTATTTGAGAGCTAGAACATATGCTTTGCGTTCTTCTATGCCAGGAAAAGAAGTAAGTAAATTTTTCAATGGTAATATATTTAAAGTATCAAAGAAAATTGAAGCAGTTGTTCCTGAAACATCAGAAGAATTAATTCTTAAAGAAGTAAATGAATTAAGAGAACATCGCTGGGTAATGTCGGAGAAAAATTATGATGTTTTTTTATCGAGCGCATCCAGTATGCCCAATATCATCAATGAAATTGGAAGGTTAAGAGAAATCACATTTAGAGAAGTTGGTGAAGGTACAAATAACAGCATTGATTTAGATGAATATGATTTCTATTACAATCACCTATTTATCTGGGATAATGAAAATAAAAAGATAGTTGGTGCATATAGAGTTGGAAAGGGCGATGAGATATTCTTCCGTTATGGAGCAAAAGGATTTTACATCTCCAATTTATTTAAAATTAAATCGGGATTCTACCCTATCATGCAATCGGGTTTAGAATTAGGAAGATCATTTATTAGAAAAGAATATCAACAAAAAGCTTTGCCATTATTTCTATTATGGAAAGGCTTACTCTACTTTATATTAAAAAATCCCAATTACAGATATATGTTTGGGCCAGTTAGTATTAGTAATAATTTCTCTAAACTATCGAAAAGTTTAATCATAGAATTTATTAGAAAAAATTGTTGGGATGCAACACTTGCAAATTTTGTAATTCCTAAAAAACGATTTGATGTTGATCTCGACGATTTGGAAACAGAATTATTAGAATCGCATCAAACATCTGTTAAATCATTAGATGCTTTGATATCTGAAATTGAAATCAACCATTATAAAGTACCCGTTTTATTAAGGCAATACATTCAGCTTAATGCAAAAATTTGTGGCTTTAATGTTGACCCAAAATTCAATGATTCTTTAGATGGTTTTTTGGTACTGGATTTAAAAGATATTCCGGAGGAGACGATGAAGATGTTGGGGAAAAGATAGGTTAGTGTGCTAGTGTGCTAGTACTTTAGTTTTAGTGGGGAGTGATAGTGGAGAGTGATAGTGGGGAGTGATAGTGGAGAGTGAGGTGCATTCTATAAGCATTGGGCTATTATTAATTATTTCACCAAATCATTCTTAAAAAAGTACTTCAATAAAACTTGAATTTTAACCCTTGAAATTATCAAAAAAGCCCGACGAATTTCTTCGCCGAGCTTAACTCAATTTACAATAGAAATTTTATTAATAAACTTTAGTTTGTGGATTCCAATTTGTCCAACCTTGTGTCCAATCGTTAGCACCCATTGCACCTCTGAAAGTTGTTGTTGTAAAGAAGGATGCATCTAATCCTGTAAATACTGCACCACTTAATGCTGGTGAACCAGATAATGGTAAGAAATTAGGAGCATTTAAGTTTGAGATATTTGTCAACTGAATTGCACCTGAAGTTGCCATCAATAAGTTACCATCTGCTGTACCTTTAATTGTTAATGTAGAATCAGTGAATACTGAGTTATCTCTGCTTAAGTAAGGCTTAGTCACTGCTTGTACTAAGTTGTTTTTGAATGCCGATTCGCCATTGTTGAATGCTGTAGCTGTAGCGGTACCATCAACACAGAATCCTGCTTTTGCATAACCTAATAAGATTGAGTTATGAACTTCAAATCTTGTATTTCTTCTCCAACGGTTTGCATAGTTATGGTTTGCAGCTGTATTAGCAGCACCATTTGGTCCGATAAATGTGAAGTTCGACAATACTGGTTTTGTATATGGTTGTGCATCTGAACCTGTACCATCGTTATCGCACTCTACACCATTTCCTGCATCACCACCATCAACAAATGCTGGATCTCTGAAAGAAATTGCATATTGGATTTTACCTCTATAACCAAAGTCGAAGTCAAAATCATCATCGGCTGTAGCAAATGCAATTAAGTTTTTGCAATTAACTGTTCCACCAAAAAATTCAAATGCATCGTCATTTGCATATACCACTTGAATGTTTTCAATTTTAGTACCTCTACCAACAGCGCCTAATGTTAATCCATTGATTTCAGATCCAGGTTGAGCTGCAATACCTGCATATTCTATACGTACATAGGTCATTGAACCAGAATTGTCATTATCATCTGATCCACCATAATTTCTGCTTACACCACCTTCTATCGTTGGCTCTGCTGTTCTATTTGTTGTAGCTTTACCCAATATAATGATACCCCCCCAATCACCAGGTGCTCTACTACCTGCATCTTTACCTGAAGTAAATACAACTGGACTAGCTGCTGTTCCATTAGCATAAATCTTTCCACCTCTTTCGATAATTAGTGCACCTTTTTCAGTAACATCTGAACGTACAATAGTACCTGCTTCAAACGTAATACTTGCACCATCAACTACATACACATATCCTTTTAATACTACTGTATCTTGTGCTTTTAATACAGTGTTAGTAGTAATGTTACCTTGTAATACTACTCTGTTACCTTGAATTGGTGCCGATGAATCATCATCATCGTCGTTCTTTGAACATGACGATAATACCACCGAACCAGCTAACATAAATGCTAAAAATTTTAACGCTTTCATTTTTGTTTTTGTGTTTAATATTTTATTCAAAAGAACTCTACTAAGTTTAACCTATGGTCAATTCCGTATTAACTTTAAATTAAATTAAGTACTCTTCTTTAAATAGTCATAACCTTATTATAACAATGGTAAATTATAACTGAAACCTACACTGATTGTCGTACCAAACTTCACACTATTGATTACGCGATCTACAGATTGATCGTAACTCTTATTATTATCCATGTTTTGGTACATCACCAATTTCTGATTGAATATGTCGGAAATGTTTAATTTAATTTCTGCTTTGCGCTTCATTATTTTTTTCGACACTTGTAAGTCAACAAGATTTCTTCCGTTTTCATAGATATCAGGATATCCTTGGAAACCAACAGCAGAAATCCTTTCACCAATTCTATTATAAAGTATACTCACATTGTACATATTATCTTTTGTGCTATACTGTAAACCCGAATTGATTAGATAGGGCGATTGTCCTTGTAATGCTCTTTTTATTCCTCCTTGGTTCAACAAATCAACTTCAGAATTTATAAATGCTGCATTAGTAAAGAAGGTTATATTTTCTAAAAATGAACTAGGGATAATAAAGTTCAATTTTTTTCTAAACTCAATTTCAATACCTGTTGTTCTTGCACTAATCGCATTACCATAAGAAACTCTTCGTAAATCGGCATTCGAACTCGAGTTTACAATTTGTTCAATTGGATTATTAAAGTGTTTATAAAATACTGTTGCAGTTATAGCTTCTCCTGAACCCGGATAGTGCTCAAATCGAGCATCAACATTGTAATTTTCAGAGCGTTTCAAATCTGGATTACCTACCAATGAAGTATTGGTTGTAAAATCAAAAAACTCAAATGGTGCTAACTCTCTAAACTCAGGTCTCGAAACAGTTTTTGAAGCTGAGAAGCGCAGGTTTGTAGATTGTGTCAATTCATAAGTAAAGTTCATCGATGGCAATACATCGAGATATGTGTTTTCTGCATTTACCTTTGCCGATGTTGCATCTACCGCATCAATATTTTGAACAAATGACTCAACTCTTACTCCCCAATTTATCTTTACAAATTTACCAAATTGATTATCAAACATTAAATAAGCAGCCGTTAAGTTCGATGTTGCAAAATATTTATCTGAGTTGTTAGTAAATTCGCTTAATACAAATCCGTTTTCAGATATGTTTTCATTCGCAAAAATTTGATCTTTTGGCAATGTCAACAAACTGTCTGAATTTGTAAATCTAGCTTTCGTATAGTTGAAAATTCTTGCATTAAAGTCTCTTTGTTTCATCAATGTTAAGACTCCAACTTTAAGACTTTGCTTTTTATTGAACAATTCAAACGGCAAAGCAGCATTTGCATTTGCACCATAATTATCCTCTGCCATTTCCGAGAAAAATCTTCTGCTGTTTCGATCCACCATCGTGTATGGAGCATCGGATTGATTAATTGGTCTGTTGTAAAAAATTGTTCTTAAGTCGGGTTGAGAACTTAATATCGAAGCATAATTAATGTTCCAATTTACTTTAATATCATTCGCTCCAATTGCATGCGATCCTTCTATTTGAGAATTCAACAAACTTTTTTCAGTCAACTCGTTTGAGTTAAAAATGATGGAACTTAAGTTATTGGTATTATCGCCCGAGCGCTCTAAATAAGATTCATCAAATACTTTGTTGTAAATATTTTTGAATGAAATTTTATTATCGCCTTTCATGTACGTGAAATTCGCCAATGCCCCAACATTCGTTGTGAATTTGTATTGTGTGTTATCGTACGCAAAAACGAAATTGTCTTTACCCGGACCATCGTAATCGAAACGATCTTGTGGATTTACTCTTTGTTCGTTTCTATAGGTAATAGAAGTTAATGCTCCAAATTGCGCATCGTTCTTTAAATTTTTTCTAGAACCATAGGTAAACTGATAACTTTGAGTTGGCAATGCAACTGACTCTTCTTCTCCATATGCATTACCTAATGAGCGCGTCGCTTCTAATTGTTTTGCTAAACTCGCCGACGCGTATTTTTGTCTTGAACTAGGGAAACTATTCGATAATTTTCTTGAACCATCGCCAAAGCCGAGATAGTCGGTACTACCTCTTCCGTTAGAAATAAATCGTTTGAATGTCGATTGTGTATTATAACCAAGCGATGCAGAGAAATCGATAAAACTTTCTTCTGGAATATCACGTGTTACTACTTGTATCACCCCACCAGCGAAGTCACCTGGTAAATTTGCCGACGCTGTTTTATTTATTGTAATTCGATCAATTAAATTAGAAGGAATAATGTCAAACGAAAACGCTTTCTTATCGGGCTCCGAACTAGGCAACATCGCACTGTTTAATGTCGCTGTATTGTATCGATCTGCCAAACCTCTTATCACCACAAATTTATTGTCTTGAACCGATGCTCCACTCACACGTTTCAAAACATCCGAAGTATTTTTATCGGGCGACTTTTTAATCAAGTCAGAGGCAATACCATCGGAAATTGCGATGTTATTTTTCTGAATAGAATACATCGCACCAATACTTTCTTTTTTATAGGTCGATGTTACCACAACCTCTTGCAATGCCTTCGAACTTTCTGACAAAGCCATATTCAAGTTTGTGATTTTCCCTGCAGTAACTACTACACCTTCTACTGTTTTCGTTTCATAAGAAACATATTTGAAAACCAATTTGTAGGTCCCTGGATTTAAATTATTGATGATGTAATTACCATCGAAATCCGTTTGAGCACCAATCGTTGTTCCTTCGATCATCACAACCGAGCCAATAATTGCTTCATTGTTGTTCTTGTCGAAAACTTTTCCAGAAATTTTTCCTTTTAATGTGTTTTGTGCAGATGCCGTAGAAAGCCCTAAAACACTAAGTGTAAGGCCTAATAATAATGCGAATTTAATACTTTTCACCTTTGTAAATTTGAGTTAGGCAAAAGTACCCCCGCTATGTTAAGCCTTTGTTAAAGCTAGATTATGAAAACGTGAGTTTAGCGTTACATCTATGTTAAATCGCTTGAATTTCAATCGATTCACAACATCGGCATAATTGATGAATGCCGATGGTACCGTAACAGTAAATTAATTTTCGCTTTGGTACGGAAGTCCGAGTTTTTTAAACACGAAATGTAATAACCAAATGGGACCAATTAATAAGAATTGTAGGTCTTTGAGAAATGAAGGTTTTTTACCTTCTATTTTATGTCCCACAAATTGAAAAATCCATGCGGTTATAAAAATGATTACACATACTAACCATAGGGCAGGTCCACCGTTTTGCTCTAGATACTCTAATTGCACTATCAAAAAAGAGAACAAGCCTACCACCAATATCATAGCGAATGCGAGTATTGCCGATAAGCGCCAGTAATAATAAAGCGCAAAGGCAATCACGATGGATGCAAAGTTGAAGTACGGATAAGGCTTCATGAATTCGGGCATCGGTATGGCCCAGATTAAACCTAATAGACTAAATACAATAGAGGGAACTGCAATCCAATGAATCAATTTATTGGTTGCGTTCTGATGACTCTCTGAGTACTCTGAGAATAGTTGGTCTAGTTTTGAAATCATGATGATAGTATATTAGTAACTAGTAGCTAGTAGCTAGATGATAAAGTGCTATGGGTATGTGTTGTGCTAATATTTATTTTGCACCGCATATTCCTATTTTCTATTTACAATTTTCTAAGTACTAGTTACTAGATACTAGTTACTAGATACTATTTAGCATAAGAAACCGAACGTGTCTCACGTATCACAGTAACTTTTACTTGTCCTGGATAAGTCATTTCCGTTTGAATTCTTTCTGCGATATCGAACGACAATGCTTCTGCTTGTTGATCGGTAATTTTTTCACTTTCTACAATGACACGCAATTCTCTACCTGCTTGTATCGCAAATGTTTTCTCCACGCCTGGGTAAGAAAGCGCTAAGTCTTCCATTTCTTTCAAACGCTTGATATAACTTTCAACAACTTCCCTACGTGCACCAGGTCTCGCTCCCGATATTGCATCACAAGCTTGGATAATCGGAGAAAGTATGCTTGTCATTTCTATCTCGTCGTGGTGTGCGCCAATCGCATTACAAATTTCAGGATGCTCCTTATATTTCTCTGCCAATTGCATACCTAAGATTGCATGTGGCACCTCCGGATTGTCTTCAGATACCTTGCCGATGTCGTGCAATAATCCAGCTCTACGTGCCATCTTTACATTTAGTCCTAACTCTGCCGCCATAATTGCACAGAAGTTTGCAACCTCACGTGAATGTTGTAATAAGTTTTGACCATATGACGAGCGATATTTCATACGCCCTACCATACGAATTAATTCAGGATGCAATCCATGGATGCCTAAATCAATTACCGTACGTTCACCGGTTTCAATAATTTCGTCTTCTAATTGTTTCTTTGTCTTTGCAACAACTTCTTCGATACGTGCAGGGTGTATACGCCCATCCGTTACCAATCGGTGTAAGGATAAACGTGCTAGTTCTCTACGTACCGGATCAAATCCTGAAAGAATAATTGCTTCAGGTGTATCATCAACAATAATCTCAATTCCAGTCGCTGCTTCTAAGGCTCTAATGTTTCTACCTTCTCTACCAATAATTCTACCTTTCACCTCATCGCTCTCGATATTGAATACAGAAACAGTATTCTCAATAGCTGCTTCAGTTGCCGATCGTTGAATGGTCTGTATAACAATTTTCTTTGCTTCTTTCGATGCAGTCATTTTTGCATCTTCTACAATGTCTTTTATCATCGACATCGCATTGGTTCTTGCTTCGTCTTTTAATGCTTCTACCAATTGTTGCTTCGCTTCATCAACAGATAAACCAGAAATTTTTTCCAATTGCTTCACTTGTTGCTGATGCATTTGGTCGAGTTCCGCTTTCTTCTTGTCAACTATTTCAATTTGTCTGTTCAAATTCTGACGTTGCGTATCGAGCTCCTGTTCTTTGCGCTGATTGTTCTCAATCTTCTGACTTAAAGATTGTTCTTTTTGTTTTATCGAATTTTCTTTTTGAGCAACCACTTGATTCTTTTGTTGAATCTCTTGTTCGTGCTCAGCCTTCATTTGCAAAAACTTTTCTTTTGCTTCTAAAAGCTTGTTTTTCTTCAGTAACTCTGCTTGAGATTCAGCCTCTTTGAGAATTTGTGCTGCTTTAGCCTTTGACTGTTGCTCATGATCTTGAATCCCCTTTTGAAGGACGAGCTTGGCTATTATAAAACCCAATACTAGGGCAACTAAACCTATTCCTATGTAAACTACCATTTTTCTATTTATTTAATTATACTTTTTTGAGTACAATCAATTTAGAACGGCACAACCTCTATTGCTTGAATAGGTAATCACTTAGTTTTTTGTCAATGGCTTCAATTTTATCGGTAAAATCGAAGTTCATCTTCTTGTGATTCTTATCGAGATTCAAATGTTCAGTGGCAATCTGTAGAATGCACATGGAAAGCAAATCCTGTTTATCGCGCACGGCATAGTTCTCTTGGAACTCCTTAATACGGTCATTAACCAGTTTAGCAGCTTTCCGAACGTTCTCCTCATCCTCACTATTTATTTTCAAAGGATAAACCCTGTCGGCAATATTAATTTTAATGGAAATTTCTCCCATCGGTTATGTTTGTTCGCTATTGATTACTTACTCAAAATAGCTATGCATTTATCTATTTCTCGCACAAAATCGTTAATTTTCGTCTTAATGTCAAGTGTCTTCTCATTACTATCGGCCACACTTTTCGCTAATTTCAGTATTCTGTGCTTCTCTTCCAGCTCTTTATATTGACTGGAAATTTCTTGTAATTTTTTTCGTAATTGCTCATTATCGCCCAATAAAAGCTCATTTTGCTCCTTTATTGCATCGCAATATTCTAGCAACATGTCTACTTTTTTCTCTATGGTTTCTAATGTTTTCAATTAGCCTTTTCTTATCTCTGCCCCATGTTCTTTTTCAAAGCTATTGATCAATTTGTTCATCACAGCATCAATAGTCTGATCTTGTAAGGTCTTTTCTTCATCCAACAATGTAAAGCTTAGTGCATATGATTTTTTACCTTCTGGTAATTTATCACCTTCATACACGTCAAACACATTCACAGCTTTCAATAATTTTTGCTCTGCTTGCAATGCTGTCTTTTTCAATGCCTCAAAACTCACTTCTTTATTCAGCAACATCGACAAATCTCTTCTTACTTCAGGATATTTGCTTGGCTCTTGGTAGGATTTTTTGCGTTTCTTCAATAAATCGAAGATCACTTCCATATTAATATCGGCCACAAATACTTCTTGTTGAATATCAAATGCTTTTAATATTGCCTTATTGAGTGAAGATACTTTAATTATTTGATTTTTTCCATTTAATAAAGCGAATCCTTGTCCAAAATTCTCATCCAATACTTGAGATTTTAAATTTTGTATGCCCAATCGTATTAATAAATGGTCGATCACCGCTTTGATGTCGAAGAACTCCAATTTCCCCTCTTTTTCCTTCCAATGCTCATCAAATTTACTACCAGTCATAAACAAGCTAAGATGCGCCTGCTCATACCGCCTGCCATCATTGTTATGATAAGTCCTGCCCCATTCATACAATTTCAAATTTGGATTCTTTCTATTGATGTTGTAAGAAATTGCTTCCAATCCAGAGCTTATCATTTGATTTCTCAAGACTTGCAATTCAATACTCAAAGGGTTCAATATTTCTACACTGTCTGCTTGTCCTAAAAGTTCATTGTTTTTTGCCGATGTGAGGGAGTTCGACATAATCTCACTAAAACCCTTACTGCTTAAGAATTCAGAAATACTTTCCTGAAGTCTATCCTCATCGGGTTTATTTTGAAACGATAAAGAAGACCTTAATTGCGATGGCATTTCAATGTTATTGAATCCATAGATTCTTAAAACTTCCTCCACCAAATCACAAGGACGTGTAACATCGACCTTAGACAAAGGAACTTTTACAAGTAGTGAATGATCCTTTTCAGAGATTAATTTTATTCCGAGACTCAGTAAAATTTCCTTTATGGTTTCTTGTGGGATTGCTTTACCTATTAAACGTTGGGTATATTCTGTACTCAGCTCAATTTCTAGTGGTTCAATCGGATTCGGATAAACGTCTGTGATGCCCGATTCTGCTTGTCCGCCGGCAAGTTCCAATATCAACTCCACCGCATTAGAGGCTGCCTTGATACACATATCTGGATCGGTACCTCGTTCAAATCGGAAGGATGCATCTGTTTTTATCGATTGTGCTTTCGCCGATTTACGAACGACAGCAGCGTTAAAATATGCACACTCTAGGAATACATTTTTAGTATGTTCATTAATGCTACTTTCTATACCTCCAATTGCCCCAGCTATGCCCAATACTTTTTGTTCATCGGCAATCACCAACTCGTTGTTTTTTAACTCACGTTTAACATGATCAAGAGTTTCAATTTGTTCCGATGCTTGAGCTCTTCGTACAATTATTTTATTAGATGCTAATTTGTCGGCGTCATAGGCATGCATAGGCTGACCTAATCCATGACAGATATAATTGGTAATGTCTACGATATTATTGATGGGTTTCACTCCAATCAAGTTCAATTTATCTTGCAACCATTTTGGACTTTCCTTTACCTGCACATTTTGAATATATATTCCTGTGAATCGAGGACAGTCCTCATGATTTTCTAATTCAATTTGAATTTTGCCTTCTGAATGAACGGGTAACTTTTTGTATTCAGACTTCCTTAAATTTGTTTTGTAAATAGCTGCTAAATCTCTAGCAACACCTAAATGTGAAGCAGCATCTGCTCTATTCGGAGTTAAGCCGATTTCAAAAATATAATCGGATTTCAATCCATAAAAATCTTTGAAAGCCATCCCAACTTTTGCATCTGTTGGCAATACTTTAATTCCCTCATGAGAAGCCCCTAAACCTATCTCATCTTCGGCACAAATCATACCCTCTGAAAGTTCCGATCTTATTTTCGATTTGTTGATTTTAAATGGTTCTCCAGTTGTAGGATAAACCGTTGTGCCCACAGTAGCCACTATAACTTTTTGACCTGTAGCAACATTAGGAGCTCCACAAACAATTTGCAAAAGCTCTGGCCCTCCAACATCAACTTTTGTGATTCGCAAACGATCGGCATTGGGGTGCTGATAACATTCTTTTACTTCTCCTATTACCAATCCTTCTAAACCACCTTTTATTGTATCTATTTTCTCTAAAGATTCAACTTCCAACCCTACTGATGTGAGGGATTCGGAAATTTCATCTGCCGACTTATCTAATTCAATAAACTCTTTTAGCCACTCGTACGATATTCTCATTGTCTATTTCAATTTGAGCAAAAATAAAAAAATATCGTATAGTATTTTGGGATTCCTTCTATAGGACCCCATTTTCTTGAAAGCTATAATATTTATCGTCGGCCACTATCAAATGATCCAATAAACGAATGTCTAAATATTCGCAAGCCTGTTTGCATTTTCGTGTCATGGCAAGATCTTCTTCACTTGGGTATAAGTTTCCAGAGGGGTGGTTATGTGAAATGATGATTCCCGATGTGAGCATGTCGATAGCCGATTTCATTAACAATCGAATATCTACCACTGTGCCATTGATTCCACCTCTACTCAAACATTTTTTAGCAATAATTCTATTCGCCCTATTTAAAAATAAGACCCAAAATTCTTCGTGTTGTAAATCTTTATAAACACCTTCCAGCTCGTTGAATACATCTTTACTAGTATTCATTTGTGGTTTAAGCAAGCTTGATATTTCCTTTCTTCTCCGACCCAATTCCAAGGCAGCCATTATATTCAATGCTTTAGCTTCACCAATACCTTTAATTTTTTGTAAATCGATGGCCGACATTTTAGCCAACGTGCTCAAATCATTATTTGCATGAGCCAGGATTTTCTGTGCTAGGCCAATGGCCGATTCATTTCTGCTACCGCTACCCAATAATATCGCTAACAACTCGGCATCAGTCAATGCATGCCTTCCTTTAATCATTAGCTTTTCACGTGGCCTATCTTCTTCTGCCCATACTTTTATGGAACCTAGGGGTGTATCGTACTCACTCATCGTCCTAAAAATTAATTTAGTACAAGATAGGCTATAAACACAAAAACCCGCATCCTAAGAATGCAGGTTTTTATATCAGTATTTTTTTAAATTAATTTGCTTTTAAGCGAATTAACTTAATTTGTTAACGAACTTAGTCAATTTTGACTTATTGTTAGCAGCTTTATTCTTGTGAATAATGTTTTTCTTAGCTAATCTATCTATCATAGATACTACTTTCTTCAATAAATCAGATGCTTCTGATTTTGTAGAAGTTGAACGTAATTTTTTGATAGCATTACGCGTAGTTTTCGCTTGATATCTATTTCTTAATCTTTTAGCCGCGTTCGCTCTAATTCTTTTAATCGCTGATTTATGATTTGCCATTGCTTAATATTTCAATTTCAAAAGGACTGCAAATATACGAGCCCTTTTTAAATTTCCAAAGTTAAATTTCAAAAAGAGCAAAATATCTTATCTTTAGCCTTAATTATGCGCAAATATATCATTTTAACAGGAGTTTTAACTCTATTTATCATCTTTTTAGGACATTCTTGGGGCTTTTTTGCCCATAAAAGAGTGAATCGCTTGGCAGTTTTTACACTTCCAAAGGAGATGATTGGCTTTTATAAGAGCAATATCAATTATTTAACAGAACAAGCCGTGGCTCCGGACAAAAGGAGGTATTCCGATAAAACAGAAGCTCCTAAGCATTATTTAGATGCCGACTTTTATGGAAGTAATCCATTTGATAGCATTCCTATGCGATGGGAGGATGCGGTCAAAAAATACACTGCCGATACCTTAAATGCATACGGCACTGTACCTTGGAGAATTCAAGAACGATTTTATCAATTGGTAAATGCATTTAAAGAACGAGATTCGGCAAAAATCCTATTCTATTCAGCTGATTTAGGTCATTATGTTGCCGATGCATGCGTACCCTTACATTCTACCCTGAATTATGACGGACAGCTTACTCAACAAAAAGGCATTCATAGTTTTTGGGAAAGTAGGCTACCAGAATTATTTGCAGATCAATACAATTACTGGGTAGGTAAAGCAGAATATATTGATGACCCTTTGGCTTATTCTTTTGAGCTTCTTAAAGGAAGTTTCGTGGCAAAGGATTCGGTATTAGATTTTGAGAAAAAATTGAACGCAAGTTTTGATGCCGATAAGAAATATAGTTTTGAGCAACGCGGCTCAAAAAATGTTCAAGTATATTCAGAGGGATATTCAAAAGCTTACCACGATGCCTTAGATGGTATGGTAGAGCGAAGAATGAGAGTATCTATTAAAGCTGTGGGTAGCTACTGGTATACGGCATGGGTAATGGCAGGTCAGCCCAATATGAAAAAGCTGATCAATAAAAATCAAAGTTCAGAGGAAAAGCTAAAAATTCAGAAAGAGATAGATGCATATAAAAATGGAAAAGTATTGGGTAGAGAAATAGATATAGATTAATGCCGATGTGTTGCATAAAAAAAGCCTTTGTGAAAAATCGCAAAGGCTTTTTTTATGTTATATTATTTCTATTATGCGTAGCTATTTAACATTACTGGCATTACCAACATCAATACATCTTCGTTATTATCTGTATTTACAGGTAATAAGATTCCTGCTCTATTCGGTGTCGACATTTCTAGAACTACTTCATCGGTATTCAAATTACTTAACATTTCAATTAAGAATTTTGCATTGAAACCGATTTCAATATCCTCACCTTCATACTGACATCCTAGGCGTTCATGAGCTTCGTTAGAGAAATCCATGTCTTCCGCAGATATCTGTAATTCAGAACCTGAAATTTTCAAGCGAACTTGATGCGTAGTCTTATTTGAAAAAATCGAAACACGTTTTAAACATGACAGTAATTGTGAACGATCAATCGTTAATTTATTGGGATTATTTACTGGAATAACCGCTTCGTAATCAGGATATTTTTCGTCGATAAGTCGACATATCAAATTAACATTATTGAAAGAAAAAGAAGCGTTTGCATTATTGTATTCTACATTAATGCTCATGTCTTCAGTAGGCAAGGAAGATTTCAATAAATTCAATGCTTTCTTAGGTAAGATAAATGAGTTGCTCACATCAGCCTTAGCATCTCTCCTTCTGTATCTTACCAATTTATGAGCATCGGTAGCAACAAAGGTTAAATTTTCAGTCGACATTTGGCAATAAACACCTGTCATTGCAGGTCTCAATTCATCTGTACTCACTGCGAAAATTGTTTTAGCGATTGCTTCTGATAAAACTGAAGCTGAAATCATCACAGATGCCGCTTGGTCAATTTTTGGGATCTTTGGAAAATCTTCACCATTTTCTCCAACTAATTTGTATTTACCATCACCAGCAGTCATTTCAATTGCAAAATTCTCCTCATTAATACTAAAAGTAATAGGCTGCTCTGCTAAGGTTTTTAAGGTATCCAATAAGATTTTCGATGGTACGGCAATTTTACCATTTTCTTTAGCTTCAACAGCTAAAGATGTGGTCATTGTAGTTTGCAAGTCTGTTGCAGAAACTGTTAAATTTCCTGAATTTATTTCGAATAAAAAATTCTCAATAATTGGCAAAACAGTGTTGGTACTTAATGCCCCACTGATTACTTGCAATTGCTTTAGCAATGCCGATGATGAAACTATAAACTTCATAATCCTTTATCTCTTTTATTTAGTTCGTAGCAAATATATAATATTAATTCAGCTTATTTAAAGGCTTAGAAAAGAAATCTTCAAAGTTCACGATGAGCTTACTAAAGACCCTATACTGAGCATTATACACGTTTTTGTCATTAATTTCGGCAAACATTCTGTCGGTATCTAACTCATAATCCTTTCCACTTGCCACAATTTTTTCACCATCAAAATACCTCTTGTACATTTCCACCTTCCTTGTTTTGCCTTCCTTGTCTATGACCGTTATTATAGCAATTAAGTTTTCAGGCACAAGCAATTCAAGGAAATTCAACTTTTTAGAATCTGCCCTATTTTCATATTGAACATCGGTAAATGCTGTTAGGTATTCACGTAAGAAATCGCCATTAATATTTCCTTTCGCAGTATCACCTAGCATGTTCGTCAATTGAATATAATCTTTGCCGGAAACTCTTAATGTAAAAGACTTTTCAGGAGCACCTGGATAATCAATTCTCACCACATCGATCTGCTGAGGATAGTATCTAAATATTTCTCGATCTCTCCAAACTTCCAAATTCGGATTATAACGTACAGTTAGATAGCCATCAAATCCAGGAATATGAACTATAAATGGCTCATCAGCTCCATTTAATAAAAAATAGGTCCCAAGCGCGTCTTGAGTAGGACTACCTACTATATAACTTTTTTCTAAATCTCCATCTGTAAATATTTGAACTTGTACACCTCCAGTAGCTAACTGTTTCATTACATTTTCTTTCATTGCTTTATTTACAGGCGATTTAACTGTAACTCTCTTTGTTGTTTCCAGTAATGATTTAATTACATCGCGCCTAACTCGAATGGAATCGGATGCAAACCATGTTTTATTTTTTTTAGTAAGTGTTAACACCTTACCACTCTTATCACTAATAATTATTTTATCAATCGCAGATGTATCTGCAACTGCAAATTGATTGAGGCTTTTACTGATACTAGATTTACTGCCTCTCGTTTGGTAAATATAGAAGGCTAAGCCTCCAAGAATTAATAATAATACGATATATAGGATATTTTTTTTCATGTGCATTAAGCTGAATATTTTTTCTTTCTTTGGTAATAAAGAGCAATTCCAATAAGACTAATTATTAAGATTGGTAAAGCTATGTTGAATAATTGCCATTTGAATTTTTCGGTCTTTATTTTACCCTTATCTAATAAACGTAGTTTTACTTCTTTCGATCTTGCTTCTATCAAATTATAATCATCGGCCAACCAATCTATTGCATTTTGAATAAAAATTTTATTCGAAAAGCTTTGTCTTGTAAATCGATCAAATCCTAATGGATAAATAGAACTATCTCGTAATGAATAATAATTTTTAATAATATCTCCATCGGCCACCACAATCATTCTACTGTATTTTCCATCCTCAATAAATTTAGCAGAATCATTTTGTGCAACTAATCTATTTTTAAATACCGAAGTAAATTTGCCTTCTAAGGCGACTGCAGTAGTCACAAATTGTTTGTTGAATTGCGAAGGATTAGGTTCAATAGCCAACATATCCATAGATATTCTTACAGGAGCATTTAATATTTTTGCATACTTAGAAGAATTCAAGATGGGTGTTTTTATGATTCCTTTTACATCAATAGTATCTATTGTTCCTGAAAATTCTGATCGGATTCCATCTAAATTTTTAGCAACAGGGTGAGTTGAATTTGGAAGAAATATTGGATAAAATAACCATGGAAATAATTCGGTTTGAGGTTGTGCTCCAACATTTCCTGTTACGACTGGTATAGGCGCACATTGTATGTCTTGGATTAAATCATAATTCAAACGCGCACCATAACTAAACAATTGATCGTCGAGATTTAACGATTGACTCGTAGTAATCATAAACTGATCTTGCCCTAAACTATCTAAGTCGGCATTCGTATTGTCTATTAACCACAACACTCTACCACCATTCATAATGTATTGGTCAATGTTGAATTTTTCGCCTTCATTGAAGGTCTTGGTTGGCTTCGCAATAACTATAGCTTTATATCCCAATAAATCTTTAGGTGATGTATAAGGCAAATTCAAAAATTCAACATCATAAGAAGTTCTTAATGTTCGAATGATGTCACCTGTTCTAAAAGTATCTATTTCACCGTGTCCGTATGTAAAAGCAATTTTTGGTCTGCTCAGCGAAGTGACTTTCTTAATATTACTTACAATTTGAAATTCTAAATTATTGATAGAATTATTTAATACCTCATCCGCCGTATTTGCAATTGTTGAGCTTTGTAATAATTGAAATGCAACTTCCCTTCCCCTGTAGGAAACAATAGCTCCTGGAACAACAATTTGTTGACGTTGACCTTGATCGTCTTGAACTTGTAAATTAATCGCAGTTAATCCTTTTTTTGCTAATTGTGATAAAATTTCTTCTCTCACTCGAGCGTCAGGATCTTCTGTGGGGTTAATAAATTCGTATTCAATATTTGATCCAGCATATGCTCTTAAATCATCAAGTGTTTCTTTTGTTGAATTTCGCAACCTCTTAAATCCTGCAGGAAATTCTCCTTCTAAATAAACAGTTACATAAACAACATCTTCTAAACTCTTTACATATTCTTTGCTTGCATTTGATAAGGTGTATCGTTTTTCTTTAGTGAAGTCAATTCTGAAAAATAAAAAGCTTGCAATAAAATTGATTAAAATAATTGCGATGCTTACTACAACTAAAAAAATTAAGGCTTGTTTTTTCTGATTGTTCGATTTCATTTTACCACTTTCTACTTTCCAAAACTGTTTTAGTTAATACTATAAAGAAGCTAATAAATCCTATAAAATAAATCGCATCTCTACTATCTAATACACCTCTACTCATCGATTGATAATGATCGTTAATTCCTAATTGTGCAATTAAACTATCAACCTTACCAAATAAATCCAATTTGCTAAATGAGTCGAATCCAGCATAACATATAAAACTTATAAATACAGCTAGTATAAAAGCGACGATTTGATTATCACTAATGGAAGATGCAAATATTCCAATTGCAACAATGCTTGAAGCTAAAAATACTAGTCCAATATAAGATCCTATTACTGCACCCGTATCAATATTACCTTTACTCGCTCCTAGTGTGTAAATTGTGTAATAATACAAGAGTGTTGGCACTATCGTAAATACTACTATTGTTAATCCTGCAAAATATTTCCCTAAAATAATTTCCAATTCAGAAATAGGTCTTGTAACCAAAAGCTCTATTGTACCCGACTTATTTTCTTCGGAGAATGAGCGCATGGTAATCGCTGGAATTAAAAATAAAAAAATCCAAGGTGCTACTGTAAAAAAGCTATCCATGCTTGCAAATCCGTATTCTAAAATACTAGTATCAGGAAATACCCAAACAAACAACCCTGTTACAAGTAAGAAAACAATCATGGATATATAAGCTATCAATGAACTTAAAAATCCTGAAACTTCTTTCTTTAATATTATCCACATAACTATTTCTTATTCGTTAATCTACGGAACACTTCTTCTAATTTTTCTTCTTCTTTCTGAATGCTAAGTAAAATCAATTGTTGTTTTACTGCGAATTCAAATATTGCAGCACGTACTTCTTCATCATTATTAGCAATAAGCAACCAAGTATTATGTTGTACGTGTTTTGCCGACTTCACTCCTTTAATAGATTCTAATTTATTTTGGTCGATGTGTTTGTCGAACTCAACCTTTAACACATATTCACCGATTGCGTGATTCTGCAAATTACGTGTATCATCGTTTGCAACAATTTTACCTTTATTAATAATCACTACCTGATCGCATATCGCTTCTACTTCTTGCATGATATGTGTCGATAGAATCACTGTTTTTTGTTTACCTATATCTTTTATCAATTTTCTAATTTCAGAAAGCTGATTTGGATCTAAACCAGACGTAGGTTCATCAAGTATTAGAACTTCTGGATTATGAATCATCGCCTGTGCCAGACCAACTCTTTGTCGGTATCCTTTAGATAGCTGGGCAATTTTCTTATGTTGTTCACGCTCTAATCCTGTAAGTTTTATCATCTCGGCAATACGCTCCTTTACATTAGCAATTTTGTGTATACCTGCAATAAATGCAAGGTATTCTTTCACATACATTTCAAGGTAGAGTGGATTGTGTTCTGGAAGATAACCAATTCGTTTGCGAACTTCCATCGATTGAGTTTCTGTATCAAATCCACATACACTCACTTTCCCTGAACTTGCAGGAATAAAACAAGTGATAATTTTCATAGTGGTTGATTTACCAGCTCCGTTTGGGCCAAGAAATCCAAGTATTTTCCCAGGTTCAGCTTTAAAGGAAATATTATCTACCGCCTTTTGAGAACCGTATATTTTACTGATATTATCTACTATTACCGACACTGCCTTATATTTTTGGTAAAATTGAACAAGTAGCGAATTTAGAAAATTAATTCCAACTTGCCCATTTGCCCCCTTTATTTATCTTTGCGGAATGAGTACGAAAGATGATCTTTTTAAGAATGTAGTCTCACATTCAAAGGAATACGGATTTGTTTTCCAATCGAGCGAAATTTATGATGGCCTAAGTGCCGTATACGATTACGGTCAATTGGGAGCAGAATTGAAGAATAATATAAAAACGTATTGGTGGAAATCCATGGTTCAAATGCATGAAAACATTGTAGGTATAGATTCTGCAATTTTTATGCACCCAAAAATTTGGAAGGCATCAGGACATGTGGATGGTTTTAACGATCCAATGATTGACAATAAAGACTCTAAAAAAAGATATCGTGCCGATAATCTTATTGAAGATAAAATTGCGAAATACGAAAAAGAAGGTAAAACTCAGAAGGCTAACGATTTACAAAATCAATTAGATGAAGCCTTAAAATCCGACAATCTGAATAAATTAAAGGACCTAATCATAGAGCATGAAATTGCTTGCCCTATTTCAGGTACAAAAAATTGGACAGATGTTCGTCAGTTCAATTTAATGTTCAGCACGCAATTTGGTTCAATTGCAGAGGATGCCGACGCAGTATATTTGAGGCCAGAAACTGCTCAAGGAATTTTTGTAAACTTCTTAAACGTTCAAAAAACAGGTCGTATGAAAATTCCATTTGGCATTGCTCAAATTGGCAAAGCTTTTAGGAATGAAGTAATTGCACGTCAGTTCATTATGCGTATGAGGGAATTTGAACAAATGGAAATGCAATTTTTTGTACGCCCAGGGACTGAAATGGAGTGGTATAACTATTGGAAAGAAAGCCGACTTAAATGGCATTTGGCATTAGGTACAGATCCTTCTTCTTACAGATATCACGACCACGCTAAGCTTGCACATTATGCGAATGCAGCAGTTGATATCGAGTATGAATTCCCATTCGGATTCAAAGAAGTAGAGGGTATACATTCAAGAACCGATTTCGATTTAAAACAACATCAAGAATTTTCGGGTAAAAAGATGCAATTCTTTGACCCAGAAATTAATCAGAATTATATCCCTTATGTTATTGAAACATCGATTGGATTGGATCGCATGTTTTTATTGACAATGTGCTCTGCTTATAAGGAAGAAGATTTGAGTGATGCCGATAAGAAAGATTCGAGGGTGGTATTAAAATTCCATCCAGCACTTGCTCCAGTTAAAGCAACAGTAATGCCATTGACTAAGAAAGATGGTTTACCTGAAAAAGCAAGAGAAATAATGAATGCCTTGAAACTGGATTTCAACATCCAATACGATGAAAAAGATTCAATAGGTAAGCGCTATAGAAGACAAGATGCAATCGGTACTCCTTTCTGTATTACGGTAGATTATGAAAGTTTAGAAAACAACACAGTGACCGTAAGACATAGAGATAACATGGAGCAAGAACGTATTGATGCTAAAGCTTTAAGTTCATTGATTGCCGAAAAAACGAGTTGGAAAAATCTATTATAATTTAAAGGGAGCATCCAAGCTCCCTTTATCATTGAAATAGATCGTCGTCATCGTCTTCGAATCCTATTTTAAAATCTTTTCTCACAATTTCATCTTGTATTTGAACATTTGTCTTTAGTTCTGTTCGCATCATCTCCAAACGCTGACCAAATTCAATGCATATATCTGAGTTCAGCATTCCTAATTGGAAACACATAAGAATTAAATTGTTTAACTGCACAATTTCAGAATACATTAATTTTAGATGACAAAGGCGTTCCATATTGTTTTCACTTTCCAATAAATCGTTTGCATTTCCATACAATCTACTAGCCATGTGCAACAATTGGTCTCTCATATAATTATCTAATTTAGGAATAACACTCATCTTCCTATAAAGCTCTACAGACATCCCTTGCGATTTTCCTGTGAGTGGTAGAAATTTTTCGTTTAAATCTTCCATAAGTTTTTTTGCATAAAATTGTGACAATAAGAATTGATTGTCAACTTATTAAATGCAGGATTATTTATAGTAACTTTGGATAAAGCTCTAACAATGCGTAGGTATATTATTCTCCTAATGATTTTTATTCATAGCAATACATCGGCACAAATTCAAGAATTTGGGTTGAAGCTTGGAATTAGTAATACGAAGTTCAGCATTAGTTCCAAAACAGATAATTTTAATTACGAAGGGAAATATGCGCAAAGTTTATATGCATTAATTTATAAGAAGATTTATAAGTATAACAATATTTCCTTGAATGCTGGCTTAGGTTATATCGATAAAGTAAGTTTGTTTGATTTTAAAGTTAGAGTTCCAAACACCAATGACTCTATCGTAATCAGAGAATATAGGTCCTTGCCTGCAGCAGTAATTTCTGTAGATTTAAAAATTGCATTACCGGTTTCAGGGAAGAGTAATGTTTTTCCGTATTTATTGGTTGGGCCACAAATACATATTAATAGTAATCAATTTAAAGGAATAAATTCCTATCCTATTAAGACAACAAATTTCAATGCGATGCTAGGTGCGGGTGTCGATCTTAAATTAAGATCTTTACTTTTCTTTTTAGAGGCGCAGCGTTTTTTAAATTTCAACAGGAACTTAAGTTCTACTTCAGGTATTGATTTTAGTGCCTATGAAAAAAGCATGGTTTTTTGCATGGGAATTAAATACCTGATTGATAAAAAACCTTAAGAAAAATATAATTGTATCTTTGTGGCATGATAATAAAATCTGCCGATTTCTTGGTAAGTAATACTAAAATGGGAGCTTTGCCAAAGCCTAGTCTTCCAGAATACGCCTTCATTGGTAGATCAAATGTGGGTAAGTCGTCCTTAATTAATATGCTCTGCCAACGTAAAGGACTTGCAAAAACTTCTCAGAACCCCGGTAAAACTCAATTAATCAATCATTTTTTGATCAATAATTCATGGTATCTGGTGGATTTGCCCGGTTACGGATTTGCGAAGGTCTCGCAGACTACACGCAAGTCTTGGGAAGGAATGATTAAAACCTATTTAGAAAAACGCGAAAATTTGCAATGTGTAATGGTGTTGGTGGATTCACGGTTAAGTCCTCAAAAAGTTGATCTTGAATTTATTGATTGGTTAGGATCCAAAGGTATTCCATTTGTTATCATTTTCACTAAAGCCGATAAACAGTCGAAATCCAAAACAAGTGCGAATGTAACCTTGTTTAAAAATGAACTCTCAAAAACATGGGAAGAGATTCCTACATGTTTTGTCACTTCTGCAGAGGAAAAAACGGGAAGAGATGAAGTACTTGAATTCATCCATAATGTAAACGAACAATTTGTGCCGGACATTGAGTCATGAAAAATTATTTATCACTAATAAAATTTAGTCATACTATTTTTGCATTGCCATTTGCATTGATAGGATACTTTTTAGCATTGGACCATACAAGCTATCAATTTAATTTAAAAAGTTTTTTGCTGATGTTGATATGCATGGTTACTGCTCGTAGCGCTGCAATGGCATTTAACAGATACATCGACCGAAATATTGATGCTAAAAATCCAAGAACAAAATCGCGTGAAATACCTGCAGGAATTGTGAAAGCGAATACAGCTTTATTTTATGTGATCATAAATAGTATTGCTTTCATCGCTGCGACATATTACATCAATGAAATATGTTTTTACCTTTCACCTATAGCTTTGTTTATCGTTTTGATTTATAGTTATACTAAACGATTCACGGCTTTGTGTCATTTTGTTCTAGGTTTAGGATTATCCTTAGCTCCTATTGGCGCATACCTAGTAATTACAGGAAGTTTTCATATTACACCCATCTATTATTCGATTGCAGTATTAACATGGGTTAGTGGTTTTGATATTATCTATGCATTACAAGATGAACAATTTGATAAATCAGAATCCTTGCATTCCGTACCTGCAAAAATTGGAATAAAAAATGCATTGAATTTGTCTACCTTATTGCATATAGTTTCTTCATTGTTCATTATTTTGCCAGGACTAAGCGAATCGTATGGTATGTGGTATTGGATAGGTACTGCTGTGTACATAGGCATGTTGATTTATCAGCATCGATTAGTTAAGCCTAACGATTTAAGTAAAGTAAATCTCGCCTTTATGACAACTAATGGTGTTGCGAGTGTTTGCTTTGCTTGTTTTTATTTGTTGAATTATTTCTTGAATTAAGCATGTATACTTTAGAGAAATTAAAAAGAAATTTCCTGCCAATTGATTTAGAAATTAATTGGGAAAGCATTGAACCATTTTATAAAAATTTATTAGAGCGAAATATCGATACCAAAGAAAGTCTTGAGAAATGGTTACAGGATCGAAGTGAGTTGGAAGCGGTTTTAGAAGAAGACTACGCATGGCGATACATCAGAATGACTTGCGATACAATGGATGAAAATCATCAGCAAGCATTCGAATATTTTGCAACTCAGATTGATCCAAAAGTTTCGGAATTAAGTAATAAACTCAACGATAAATTTTTAAACTCCACTTATTTAAATAGTCTCGATCAAACGAAGTATGGGATTTATATTCGATCTCTAAAAACACAGTTTGAAATTTTCAGAGAAGCAAATATTCCCATCCAAATGGAGTTGCAATTAGAGCAACAGAAATTTGGGGCTATAGCAGGTGCCATGACAATTGAACACGATGGCAAAGAATTCACATTAGAGCAAGCGAGTAATTTTTTAAAGAGTACCAATAGATCGTTACGTAAAGAGATTTATGAAAAAATTCAGTCGAGACGCTTACAAGATAAAGTGCAACTCGATGAATTATTTAATAAACTAATCTCGATGCGTAATCAAGTTGCAATCAATGCCAACTTCAATAATTATCGCGACTACATGTTCAAAGCATTAGGCCGATTCGATTATACAGCAGAAGATTGCTTTGAGTTCCACAATGCAATTGAAAAAGAAGTTGTGCCAGTGTTAAAATCGATTTACGAAAAACGCAAGCAAGAATTAAAAATTGATGCTTTAAAACCTTACGATACAGAAGTAGATACTAGTGGGAAACAAGCCATCCAACCCTTTAATGGTGCAGAAGAATTAATTGACAAAAGTATTGAAGCATTCTCAAAATTACATCCATATTTCGGCGAGAAATTAAAGACTATGAAACTGAATCAACTCATAGATTTAGAATCTCGAAAAGGTAAGGCTCCTGGGGGTTATAATTATCCATTATCGGAAAGCGGAGCTCCATTTATTTTTATGAATTCTGCAAATTCTATGCGCGACCTTACAACGATGGTGCATGAAGGCGGACATGCAATACACACTTTTTTATCGAATCATTTAGAACTAAATGATTTCAAACGTATCCCTTCTGAAGTTGCAGAAGTTGCATCTATGAGCATGGAATTAATTTCTATGAAAACATGGGATGTGTTTTTTAATAATGCTGATGATTTGAAACGAGCTAAAGAAGAGCAATTAAAAGATTGTTTAAAAACTTTACCTTGGGTAGCAACAATAGATGCGTTCCAACATTGGCTTTATACGCATCCGGAACATAGCACAGAAGAGCGTACTAAAGCTTGGCTTGAATGTTACGATCGATTTGGAGCTGGGTTTGTCGATTGGACAGGTTATGAATCGTACAAGGAAAATTTATGGCAGAAACAATTGCATTTATTTGAAGTACCGTTTTATTACATCGAATATGCTATTGCACAATTAGCCGCTATTGCTATTTATAAGAATTTCAAAGAAAACGAATCAAAAGCATTAGAGCAATACATCGAGGCATTAAAACTTGGATACACCAAGAGCATTCCAGAAATTTACAAAACAGCAGGCATTGAATTTAATTTTTCTGCCGATTACATACATACTTTAGTTAACTTTATAAAAGAAGAGTTAGATTCGCTAAATTAAACCAGATAAGAAACCATTATGTTCAATGGCAAAAAAGTAGTCGTTGTGTTGCCGGCTTACAATGCAGCACCTACATTGGAAATTACCTACAATGAAATCCCTATGGATATTGTAGACGATGTGATTTTGGTCGATGATGCAAGTAAAGACAATACCTCAGAGCTTGCAAGGAAAATCGGGATCAAACACGTTATTCGTCATGAGAAAAACAAAGGTTATGGCGGAAATCAAAAAACGTGTTACGATAAAGCATTGGAGTTGGGAGCCGACATCGTAATCATGTTGCATCCCGATTATCAGTACACACCCAAATTAATTCCAGCTATGACCAGCATCATTGGTAATGATTTATATCATGTAGTTTTCGGATCAAGAATTTTGGGTAAGGGCGCATTAAAAGGTGGTATGCCGATGTATAAATACATAGCCAACAGGTTTCTAACTTTGACACAAAATATTTTGATGGGACAAAAACTTTCTGAATATCATACAGGCTACAGAGCTTTCTCAAGAAAGGTATTGGAATCTGTGAAGTACCACAACAATTCAGATGATTTTGTATTCGACAATCAGATGATCGCACAAATATGTTTTGAAGGATTTGAAATTGCAGAGGTTACGTGCCCTACGAAATATTTCGAAGAAGCATCCTCTATAAATTTCAGAAGAAGCACGATCTATGGTTTAGGAGTTTTATCAGTTTCGTTTGGATATTTCTTTGAAAAATTAGGTATCGGGAAACGAAAAATATATAAGAAATAAAAAAAGGTGCTTGAAAATTTCAAGCACCTTTTTTCTTTACTGACATCCGCCTTTAAATTTTACACGTTCGTCAATTTGATCAGCCCCGCCAGCCCAAGCACGTTTTCGTATAGTCAATTCAACTTCTTTCAATACAGAACCAGAAGGTATATTTAAAAATTGATTCGGTACCATATATAATTTAAACTTCCCTGTAGCATCTTTCTTCATGGTCAGTTTAGGATTGTTTTGTAATTGCAAAAACTTAGAAGGTTCAATGGTTGACGTTGTGCCACTAAGAGTATCTTCTATTGTTGCTTTGATGTATAATAGCGCATCCCCATCGGCAATATTTTGCATACTAACTTTTTTCTCGATTGCATTATCGTAAACGATACAAGTAATTTTATCTTGCAATATAGTTGAAGGGAAAGGATACAATGTTCCCTTATCTAAGCGAGGTGGATTAACTGTTAAAATAAAATCGATTGACTTAATATCAGGATCGCCATATCCACCACCATCTTTTGGTTTCACTAAAAAATTAATTCCTTTTGCATAAACATCTGCAGCTGGCACTTCATAAAATTCAGTTGGAATCATCTCATAGTAATAGACATTAGGACCTTTCGTTGAGTCTTTGGTCATTTGCAACAAATCATTCGAATTCTTCCATGCTTGTTCCCCAATACCATTTGCTTTTGGTGTGCCAGCAGGATGTTCGAAAGGTGACCAAGTCCAAATGTAAAACGGGCCAGGACTAGCTTTTAGTAATGCATTATGTTCAATGCTTCCATCGAGCTTATCTAAATCTACGTATAAACGAATTGTTTGTGTTACAATGGTAGGATCTGGTTCAATCCAGGCCGCTTGTCCTTTCACCAAATTAATAGATGAAAAAACAATTGCGAGTAGTATAAATAACTTTTTCATTTGTTTTCTTATTAATTGGTTCTACGGATAAATTCTAAATCGTAAGTAGCTATTTCTTTATCGCCACAATAAATCGATTTTCTTAATATTAATTTTTGATCTACAACACGTATAGGTGCTAATAATTTGAATTCAATTAAATTACTTGAACCATCGGGACTCAAAATTATTTTAGTTGGAAAATTCATATCATCGAATCTCCATTTACCGCTCACCGATTCAAAAACATTAATGGGTAGACCCGTAGTATCGCATGAATACAATGTATCCGTGCCTTCTGTATAAAATCGAATATTCGGTTTTATAATATTTGAAGCAAAGAAATCTCTGAAATCCATTGTTTCTTCTACGATAGTCGCTTTATCGACCACTCGAAACGATGTCATCCCCCAGTCGGCCACCGCACCCTCAAATTTACTAGAAGGCACTCCAATATCTTCGTATTCTTTTTTACATGATGCTAATGCTACTACAACAAATAGAAGCAAAACTAAATTTTTCATATTAATATAATTTCTCATTATTGACACCCTCCTTCTTCATTTATAACAAACCCATCAATTCTTTCTGCATCTGGGAATTGTACATAAAGTCCTCCACAATCCCATGGAGCAGATCTAATTGTTGTTGGATAACTTATAACTTGCGATCTATTTCCATAAGCACATGCTCTTTTTAAATAATCGGTTCTATCGCCTTCTGCAAATAATTCTTTTCTTCTTTCTTCACGAATTACTACCAACAAATTTGATGCCCCTAATCCGGGCGAAGTAAGTTTGTTTGCATTACCTGGATAAGCTCTAGCTATAATTTCATTGATATCATCTGAAGCAGTATTAACATCTCCAGTTTCTGCTGCGATTTCTGCTCGAGTTAATAATAATTGCGTTAAAGTTATAAGTGGAGCAGCAAAATAGTCGTCATTAAATTTTGAACAAGTAAAGTACTCATTGCTTTGGCCTATATTAAATGCCTTAACCAAATTTCTACGAATGTCAGTTGTATCGGCATTAATTAAATTATATAATTCTCTTGTAATTCCAATTCCAGGTACAGCTGCGTTGTCTCTATATGTACCTATAAAATTTCCTCCTCTATTATCTGTTAATGCATTTAAACTTACAAATGAGAAAATAAATTCCGATGAGATCGAACTAGTATTTCCACGAAATCGATCGACTGAATCTGACAAAATATAGGTTCCGGAATTTATAATATCGTCTAATAACGGACGAGCATTTGCAAAATCATTCATTTGGAAATACACCATCGCTTTTAATGCTTTAGCTGCATCAACAGTTGCATAACCATTATTAGTTACCGGTAGATTTGCAATTGCATAATCTAATTGACTTAAAATATACTGATAGGTCTCCGCAACTGTAGACCTTTGAGTAGTTAAGGATTCTGTATTTCGTTTAATAGGAATGCCTAGATGTGAATTATCTGAAGTATATCCCCAAGGTCTAGACCAAAGTTTAGCAACTTGAAAATGGCATAATGCACGTATAAAACTTCCTTCGGCTTTCATACGAGTTATTTCAGACTCAGAAAGACCTGGAATTAAATCATAATATAAGTCCATCGTATTTACTCTATAGACTGGAATATATAACCTATTGTATAAAGCTCCTAAATCTGAGTTAAAAATATTCGTACTTCTATTATAAACTTCCATTCTAAATTCTGGTCGGCTATAAGGTTCATCCAAATCATCACTTAGTAAATCAGAAATTATTTGGTATTCACCATTGTGTGCATTCGCAAGTGCATCGTAGCATGAATTCAGTAATTTTTGCATGTCTTCAGGCGTTTTTAACGCATCTTCTTTTAGTAAAACATTTGATGGCGTTAATTCCAATTGTTTTTCACAAGAACTTAACATGAAGAAAGCTATAATTGCTACGAACAGCTGATATATGTATTTATGATTTAATTTCATAGCGTTTAGAATGTAATATTTACTTGAATATTATAAGTTTTTTCTTGAGGAGGAGTTAAATACGTAATGTTCGTACTCATATTCCTATCTGTTGGATTATCAAAATCCCTAGCAATTTCTGGATCTAATCCAGGATATTTGGTAAAGGTCAAAAGATTAGTACCTATGAATGCTATTCTTGCCGACTCAATTTTGAACTTAGCCAATTTGCTTTTAGGAATTCTATATCCAATTGTAAGGTTTCGTAATCTTGCAAAAGTTGCATCGTACAAGAACATGGTCGTATTAATCCAAGGTGTTCCAGAACCATAAGTGGCTGTTTCCAATGTAAGTCTAGGAAATGCAGCTACATCGCCTGGTTGTTGCCAACGATCAAATATATCAGTTCTCATATTCCAATTAGTAACAACACCTAATTGTCTTTTTGCTGATGATTCATAAATATTACCACCCAAAACAAAATTAAATAATACACTCAAATCCCAATTCTTATAAGAGAAGATATTTGTTAAACCTCCAATTGCATCTGGAAGTACTGAACCTACTGCAACTCTATTATTTGGTGTCCATTCGAATGTTTCATTGCCATTCAAATCTAAATATACTGGTCTCCCTGTTGCAGGATCTACATGCGAGAATCTTACTAAATAGTTCGTTCCAACAGGCGAACCAACAACTACACGGGTGTCATTTGTCCCACCATTTACAGCTCCTTCTGAATATCCACCTATACTATTGATTCTATTTTTATTATGAGCAATATTGAAAATAGTTGTCCATTTAAATTCTCTATCAATATTCCTAGAAGTTAAATTTAATTCAAACCCACTATTCCATAATTCTCCAACATTATCCCAATAATTTGTGAATCCAGTAGAGGGTTGTACGTTTAGTGACATTAATACATCAGTAGTTGTTCTATCATAGTATTCAAGACTAAACATTAAACGGTCTCTCCATAAACCTACGTCTATCCCAGCATTAAATATCCATGAGGTCTCCCATTTTAAATTTGGATTTTCTAAAACTGCTGGGAAGAGTGTACCTTGACCATTGTAATTTGGCGATTGGCTAGGTGAAACGAAAGTCCCTCTCCATTGATAATTTGGCAAGTTAGCATTTCCACTCTTTCCATAACTCACTCTTAATTTTGTAGTGCTAATTGCAGGAAGCGATTTCATGAACTCTTCTTCAGTCATTAACCATGAAGTAGAAAATCCAGGGAAATAACCCCATCTATTATTGCTACCAAATCTTGAAGAACCATCAGATCTAAAGGTTGCTTCAAAAAACAATTTATTTCTAATGGAATAACTAATTCTTGAGAAGTAACTTAGAAACGCATATTCTTGAGTTGCTCCTATTTGTTTATTATATGAATATAATGAATCATCAACTTTCGCATCTTGATCATAAAAACCCGATCGCATATTCGAAGCATAAAACTCTCTAAAACTGGTGCTCGATTTTTGATATTCATATCCTACCATCGCATCAAATTTATTCGCAGCTCTTACTCTTCTCGTATAATTTATCTGAGCGTTATAATTATAATTAGTTACAAAAGTAGCTCGTCTAGTTGCATTACCTAAATGTGTAGTGTTTGCCAATTCTTGGTTGTCGTATTGATCGTCCGTAAGATTCATATAATCTAAATTTGCTCTACCAATGAAAGTAAAGTTATCGTTAATACGATATTCAAGATTTGCACCATTAATTGTTCTGTCTTCAACAGTCTGCCATTTCTTTAACTCTTGAATTCTTACAGGATTATCTCCTCCTGTCCAAAACGTACCATCGGGATTATATACTGGGAATATTGGCAATGCAGTAGACATAGCTGCGCCCAATCCACCTGCCCATGCTGTATTCACTCTTCTGTTAAATCCGTTACTATAAGAATTTGACAGTGACAATTTTAATTGTTTCGTTAGATTAAAGTCAGAGTTGATTCTAAAAGAAGTTCGATCAAAGCTGTTTCCAACTAAAAAGGTTTCATCTTTTCTATACGACACATTAGCGAATACTGATGCAAATTTACCTCCTTTACTATAAGAAATATTATGCGCATGCTTAACACCTGTCTGTGTCGTTAAATCGACCCAATTCGTATTCGTTTTACGAGCGTCGTCCCAACTAATATTATTTGGTAATGGCGCTAAACCTACCCCTCCATCGTTTTCATATGCTTCTTGATACAATTGTAAAAATTGCTCTGAGTTTAACATGTTTGGCAATGCTGTAGGTGTCGACACTCCCACACTACCTGTATAATTTATTTGTTGGCCTGCTTTTCTAGCACGTTTAGTAGTTATCAAAATTACACCATTAGAACCTCTAGATCCATAAATTGCAGTAGCTGCCGCATCTTTTAAAACATCAATCGATTCAATATCATCGGGGTTAATAGATGAAAGAGGATTATTATTCATTCCTCCCCCATTTCCTCCAGAACTACCATTATTTAAAAAGTAGTCTTGGGTAATTGGAATTCCATCCACAACATATAAAGGGTCACCTCCAGCTGATATTGAAGCTGAGCCTCGAATTCTAATTACCGCTGCAGAACCAGCTAATCCACTTCCTGTAGTTACTTGCACACCTGGCAGTTTACCTTGCAAGGCCGATTCAAAGCTTGGTACTGGCAAGTCGTTTAACTCTTTTGCCCCAATTTTTGAAATGGATCCTGTTACTTCTCTTCTTACCTTAGTCCCATAACCTACAACAACTACATCTTCTAATTGCTTGGTATCTTCTCGAAGTGTAAAATCATAGCTAGAACTACCTGAATTAACCTCTCGGAAAATTGTTTCATAGCCTACTAAAGATATCTTCAGCTTGTATTTCTTACCTTCTTCCAATCCTGAAATAGTAAAATTACCCATCACATCGGTAACACTTGCTTTTGTTGTTCCATCAATCGTAACCGTAACGCCAATTAAAGGCTCCCGATTTCGATCTAATATTTTCCCCCGTATATTCTGCGAAAATACAGTGGCACTCATCAGCAAGAAAATCATTAAGAGTAGATTTCTCTTCATACGTTTGTTTATAGAATTATTATTTTAGTTTGATTTATTTCTTTACCAGTATTTATCTGTAATACATAAGTCCCATTACTTAATTGCATTTCTTCTTTCGTCAATACGATTTCTTCCGAAGATCGATTTGCATTGTTCGTTAACTCTTTCAGGAATACAATTCTTCCAGTTAAATCCATCACTTGAATTTGTATCCCATCTAAGGATTTATTTTTCCATTCAATATGTATTTCCGATGCAGTAGGATTTGGATACACCTTTACATCGTTGTGTTTTTTTGCAGTAAAATTTATTCCTGTTACAACATAAGGTGTGTTGATTTTTCGATCGGTATAAAACTTATATGCACCAGGTGCTAACAATATTTTGTAATTAACATCTGTAACATTAATAGAATCACCAGTAAATAACTCGTACCACCAGCCTGTGTGCTGAAAAACTGGTACAATTGAATCGCTGCGCACGTTGAAATTTGCAACACAAATTGTATTCAGGTTCGCATCGTTTACTTTATAGGTTTTTACCGATGAACTTACACTGTAAACGTAGTTCGATGTTGAATAAGAAGGTTCATTGTTCTTTAACCATCCAAGAATAGAAATTACATCATAGATTCTTTTTCTATTTGGATTACTAAAATAATCCCAACGTATAGGTTTGTTCCCTACTCTACCATTATAATCAATCGAGAAATCATATCCCAATTCTTCGAATTGCCATATCATTTTTGGACCTTGTAAAGGAATTAGAAAACACATAGCAGCCTCTATTCTTTTTAATGCTGTGTTCATGTCTTTTACCGAATAATTTCCAGCAGCATTTCCAAATTGCAAATTCTTGTACATCAATCGTTCTTCATCGTGACTTTCTGCATATGCAACTAAATGCGGATTGTTCCAATTCCTAGCTTTATAATCGGCTCCCGATAAATTGCTGTTTGGAATGTAACCCATAGTAGCTTCATTGAATGCATGATTCACATTCCCCCAAAACATAAATCCATAATCGGCTAACTCTTTCTCTTCTGAATTTTCTGCAAAATGTTCTAATATTAAATAGGCAGTAGAATCGTAGCTTCTGATTTTATTATAAATGCGTTTCCAAATTGCAATTCGGCCAGCATCGTATGCCCCCCATGCTGCAACATTGGAACCAGTATTTTTTTGTGTAAATCCTTTCGATAAATCGAATCGGAATCCGTCAATTTTATATTCCTCTAACCAAAATTTCAATACCGTATCCACAAAGTCTTTAGTAGCCTGCGACTCATGATTAAAATCGTATCCAACACCAAAAGGATGCATATCGTTTTGATTAAACCAAGGATTGTTTGCACTTGGCTTATTGGTATTTTTATCGAAATACATACGCACCATTGGACTCTGTCCAAAGGAATGATTCAACACCATGTCAATGACTATTGCTATGCCTCTTCTATGGCACTCATCGACAAAAATTTTAAAGGAATTTTTAGTGCCATAATATTTATCTAATGCAAAATAAAAAGATGGATTATAGCCCCAACTTTCATTGCCTTCGAACTCGTTGATGGGCATTAATTCAATCACATTCACTCCTAATCTTTGAAGATAATCTAAACTATCCACCAAGGTCTGATAATCGTGACGTGCAATAAAATCACGAACGAGTAATTCATAAACAAATAACTTCTCTACCTTAGGTCGAACAAAATTATTTGAATGTTGCCAGTTGAAGATTTCTTTTTCGGTATTTAATACACTCACGTATTCCGATGCTTTTCCGTTTGGAAATGGTGTTAGGTTGGGATACGTTATTGCAGGAATAAAAGGATCGTTGTATGAGTCTAAAAGTTTTTCAGAATATGGGTCGGCAATTTTGATTTGCGCTGCATCTATTGAGTATTGAAATCTGTAATCTACACCTTTTGTTAATCCATTTATTTGAATCCATAATTTTTGTCCAGATGGCGATTTCTTCATATAATAATTTGGATCAAACTCCCAATTATTAAAATCTCCTAATACATAAGCAAATTCTTTGAATGGTGCATGCAATTGTAAAATAACAGATGTATCCGATATATAATTTATACCATCTCTCGTCCCCAATGGTGCTTGTGCAATTGCGGGAGTAGTCCTATAAATCATATAAACTGTATCTCGGACTATAGTTCCATTATCATTTGCTTCAACAATGTACGTGTATTTATTTGCGGGTATAGAATTGGGAGCCACATTAACCGTAGCTACAGAATCATTAATAACATTAAGTATTTCTGAATTATTTCTATATACTTTTAGATTCGATTTCTTAGAAGATATTGCTTTAAAAATATAGGATTCCGATGTAGTGATAACTTGAGCATTCTGTGTTTCAATTCTAACTTCAAATGCACCTGTTGAAATGGCAACAAAAATATCGGATCCGTCAGATTCTCTTCCGACGATAGAGCCATTTTGATTTCTAAATACAAAAGCCAATTTCGAAACCGTTTCGTTTGATGGTACATTATAAAATGTATTGATGCTCGGTATCGTTAATGAAAATAAATCAGTTCCTATTTTAGTCATCTTAACTTTCGCATCATCGGCCCCCCAATTCCCTTGTACATGTCGCCAGGCTGTTGGACTTGTACTTAAATTCGTAATCACCCCGGTATGTGCATATACTGTATTTTGGCCCATCAAAGCCTTATTTCCCTTACTGGCATCAAAAATTATAGTTAACTGCTGATTGGGATTGGCAAAAGCAGGATTTAATGTTACAACTTGCGATGTAGCAGGAATGCTAAATGCTATTGAAAAAACGATTAAAAACGAATAAAATAAACTATTTTTTAACTGAAACATAATTGCAATTTAATAAAAAAATCATCTAAAAAATAGGAAAGTGTAAAAAATACACTTTTTAGAATTATTATAGATAGTGTAAAAATTACACTTTAATTTGTTTTATACATTTTTAACTCTTAATTTCAATTTTAAACTATTAATAAATTTATACTGTTATGAGAAAAATTTTACTATTGGCAGTGCTAGTAACAATTGCCCTAAGCACACAAGCACGTAAAGTTAAGTTCCGTGTTAATATGACGGGGCAGACTGTAAGTGCTAATGGATTACACCTTGCTGGAAATTTCAAAGATGTTAACTACGATAATGTTGATGAAAACCCTACTTTGGTAAACTGGAGTCCTAATACCTATGCTCTAACGGGTCCTGATGCAAATGGAATTTATTCCATTGTGATGGACTTAGCCGACAGCTTAGCATACGAATTTAAATTTATAAACGACAACGATTGGCCAGGTGGCGAAAACGTTCCTACAGAATCACAAGTTGGAGGCGGAAATTCAAATCGTTGGATTTATATCCCAAATACAAACGCAACCGATACCTTAGAACTTCCTGCTGTAATGTTCGGTGGAAATGCACCAAACGGAATGAAATTAGTTCGTTTCAATGTGAACATGGCAAATGAAACTGTTAATCCAGATGGGGTACACGTAGCAGGTGCATTCCAAGGATGGAATCCTGCGGGTTCTCAAATGGTTAACTACGCAGGTAATGGATCATTCAGCGGCACAACCTATGTATATTTAGGATATGTTGCTACTGGAACAGGAACAGAATTCAAATATGTAAACGATAACGATTGGGCAGGTGCCGAATCGGTTCCTAGTGCATGTAATGTAAATGGAAACAGAGCAATCAATAATGTAAATTCCGATACTGCAGTTTTAAACGTATGTTTCGGTTCTTGTGAAATATGTCCAGCTGCACCACTACCTGTTTACGATGTTACCTTCCAAGTAGATATGTCGGCAACATGTGTGTTCGACTCAGTAGATATCGCTGGAGGTAAAATTAATAACTGGTCTGGTGGAACTATGTTGCAACCAATATCAGCAGGTTCATCCATCTATTCAGTTACTGTTCCAATTGATTCAGGAGAAGTAGAATACAAATTCAGAAAATATGTTAATGGAAATGTGAGCTGGGAAGGTGTAGCAAATAGAATTAAAAGCGTATCATCAGATACTACAATTGAATTAGTATGTTTCGATAAAGATACCCTTTGTACACCACTACCTGCTCCTGCAGATGTGCGTTTCATTGTTGATTTATCGAACGAAATTCCTGATCCAAATGGCGATATCTTTATCATGGGTAATTTCACTGAACCAAACTGGCAATCGGGTGCAATTAGAATGACACCTGTAGCAGGACAAATTGGTGTGTACGAAGCAACTTTCAGTGCAATGTGCCCTGGTACTTTCGCATTTAAGTTTTGTAATGGGCCAACTTCAAATGTTGCAAACGAAGAAAGTTTCCCAAATGCAAACGATAGAGGTTGTGTGGTTGATAATGGTGTAGGAAGTTTCAATAGAACGTATGAAAGAACTAATGGTAACCCAGTTACTTTAGGTTTTGTATTTAATTCTTGTGTAACTGTAAATGTTGGTGTTAATGCAACTAAATTAAATGCAAGTGCAATTAGTTTATATCCTAACCCATCTGAAGGTTCATCAACGATTAAATTCAACAACAATTCAACTATTGCTAACATTCAGATTACTGATTTAGCAGGTAGAATTGTAAAAGAATATTCAAAAGTTAATGCTTCTGAACTTACAATCTCAACAAATGATTTAGAAACAGGTATCTACTTTGTTTCGGCATTGAATTCTAATAATGAAATTGCCACCGTGAAACTCATGGTTCGTTAATATTGTTTGTGTTAATTTATGAAGACCTCGTCAAATGATGAGGTCTTTTTTTTATCTTGTAATATGAAAAAATTAATAACCCTTATTCTTGTATTCTTTTGCATCAACTCTTTTGCCTTTGCGCAAGAATTAAAAATGTATCCACCCAATTGGTACAAAGGCTTAAGTGATACAACACTTCAATTGATTATTAATTATAAAAATATCCGTGACTCAAAAATTAATATGCAAACGGATATCGTAAAAATTATTAAACGATACCCAAGTAATCATGTCGACTATCTCATGATTGACTTGAGTATCCCTAAAGATTATCTCGCGAACATCATACCGATAGAATTTATCATCGGCAAAAAACAAAAACTTCAAATTGATTACCCACTTATTTCAAGAAACGATAAGAAAAAATCAATTTTAAAAAATACCGACTTGATGTATTTGATTATGCCCGATCGTTTTGCAAATGCGAACACATCGAACGACAAATTCAATACACTAGAAGAAAAATCAGTTGACCGAAATGCAGAGTTTGGCCGACACGGAGGTGATTTACTAGGTATCGACAATAACATCAATTATTTTAAATCCTTAGGAATTACTACACTTTGGCTTACCCCGTTTCAAGAAAACAACGAACCCAAACAATCGTATCATGGTTATGCCATCACGAATCATTATAAAACAGATCCACGTTTAGGTAGTAACGAAGACTATAAAAGATTGGTAGAAAAACTACATCAGCAAAACATGAAAATGTGTATCGATTTAGTATTTAATCATATTGGAGATAAGCATTGGATGTATACAGACAAACCTTTTCCAAATTTCATTCATCAGTTCGATAGCTTCACGAGGACCAATTACAGAGCAAATGTGTTAATGGATCCTTATGCATCGGCACAAGAAAAAGATGTATTCAGTAGAGGCTGGTTCGATCACCACATGCCCGATTTAAATTTAAAAGACCCTACGCTCGCAAAATATATGATTCAGAACACCATATGGTGGTTGTTGTATGCCGATGTAGATGCGATTCGTATCGACACTTACGCATATCCAGATTTAAGCTTCATGCATCATTGGCATCAAAGTATTCGTAAAGATTTTCCTGAGATGAGCATCTTCGGAGAAATTTGGGAACATGCTGTTCCTCTCCAATCATTTTTTAGTGCAAAGGATACAGAAGATAAAATGCTTCGAAACATTTTAGATTTTCAATTTGCATTTGCAATGGACGAATTTGTGAATCAAGATTTCGGCTGGACAGAAGGAGTTTCTAAAATGTATTATAATTTGAGTCAAGATTATTTATATCAAGACCCTTATCATCATGTAACATTTTTGGACAATCACGATTTAGATCGTTTTATGTCGCAAATTAACGGAGATGTAAAAAAATTAAAAATTGCATTAGGAATGTTATTAACTATGCGCGGTATTCCTTGTATTTTTTACGGAACAGAACTGCTTATGAAAGGGAAAGGTTCACATGGAATAATTCGTGAAGATTTTCCCGGTGGTTGGTCCAACGACCAAGTAAATAAATTCGAAAGAAGTAATAGATCCCTTGAAGAAAATGAAGTGATCGACTATATCTCTAAAATTCAAAGCTGGAAAAAAACACATGCTGGTTTTTCTGAAAATGCGAAGATGATGCAGTTTATTCCTTTTGATGGAATCTATGCCTTTGCAAGATATAGCAAGGATGATGTAGCAATTATTCTGTACAACAGCAGTAACAAAAAGTTAAAAATTTCACAAAAGAAATTTGCTGAATTATTAAAAGAAAAATTGGAAGGTAAAAATATTTTAAATGATAAATTAGTTGATTTCAAAAGTTTAGAAATAGAGTCAAAAGAATTTATGATCATAGATGTTAACTAGTAGTACTTATTTCGTACTACTAGTTCCATTTCTTTCCTGTACATATAATACTGAAACTGCTGCACTAAACATGAAGATACCAGCAAGGACAATCGCATACATTGCATTATTATCGTAGATGGCTTTTACGATTGGACCACCTACAACACCATTAACTATTTGTGGGATTGTAATAAAGAAATTGAAAATTCCCATATAAACACCCATTTTACCAGAAGGTATATTACCTGCTAGAATAGCATAAGGCATTGCTAAAATAGAAGCCCAAGCAAAACCAACACCTACCATCGATAAAATTAAATCTGTTTTATCGTCTGCAAAATACATGCTAATAAGTCCAACGCCTCCTGCTAATAATGAAAAAGCATGAGTTTTCTTCTTACCCAATAGCTGAGCAATTTTAGGAAGCATTAATGCATAAATAGCTGATACTCCATTGTACACTCCAAAGATAATCCCTGTCCAGTTTTGTGCATCTCTAAATTGATCACTGCTCGTATCGTCAATAGCTAATCCATATACATGATGAGCAATCGCAGGCGTCGTAAACACCCACATACTAAACAATGCAAACCAAGAAAAAAATTGCACCAAACCTAATTGACGCATCGTTCTTGGCATGCGTTTGAAATCAGAAAATATATTACTGAATTTCGATTCTTCTTCTACTGGCTTGCCATGGTACTTTTCATATTCTTGCGGAGGGTATTCTTTTGAAAAAAGTATTGTAACCAAAATACAAGCAAGAAAAACAATTGCACCAATATAAAATGAATAGGTGACATTATCGGCTACCATACCTTGTGGGGCAGATGAAGATACACCAAAATAATTATGCATGATGTATGGCAACCATGAACCTAATACTGCGCCTACACCAATTAAAAACGTTTGTATGGAAAAACCTAAAGTGCGTTGGGTATCCGATAAATTATCGGCAACCAAAGCTCTAAATGGTTCCATTGCAATATTGATGCTTGCGTCCATTATCATTAGCATTCCAGCACCTATTAATAATGCCGATTTTACTTGAAAAAAATTTGCTGAGTTTGGTAAGAAAATCAAAGCCATGCAGCATAACAAAGTCCCAACCAAAATATACGGCTTCCTTCTTCCAAATCGGCCCCAAGTCTTATCACTATAATATCCAATTATTGGTTGTACAATCATTCCAGTTAAAGGCGCTACAAGCCAAAACCAGGATAATTGTTCTACGTGTGCTCCAAAATTTTGAAGTATCCCGCTAGCATTACCATTCTGCAAAGCAAATCCAAACTGGATTCCCATAAATCCAAAACTCATGTTGAAGATTTGGATTAAATTTAGTTTAGGTTTATCGAGTAATTTCATAACTACTTATACATAATCATATATGAGTTCGCTTGCAATTTTAATTGATTATTGCTAGGGTCGATGTTTTGCTCAGCATTCGATTCTCTCTTATATTTTTTAAGTTTTTTAAGCTTAATTCCATTAGGCTTTATATCAATTTCTTCATCAGAGAAATTAATAAATACATAGGCATTTGATTTCTTAGCTTTTCTTACATATCCTAATACTGAGTTAACATCACCTTTTAACATACTAAAATCAATATCGTTAATAGTTACATCGCCCGAATTACTATTAAATGCAGGTACTGAGCTTTTCAATTGACACATCTTTTGGTACCATTCTGTACGCGTTGCATTCTGCCACTCATCTTCTTTAATATAATCTTTTTCAAAAAAGCTTAACCTTCTGTTTAAAGCAACTTCCTCTCCAGTATATATTAATGGTAACGATTGAGGTAAGGTATATACCATTACTCCAATTTGCTGCCAATTCTTACCGTATTTTTCATCCACCGTTCCATTCCAAGAATTCTCATCGTGATTTGTTAAGTAATAAAGTCTATGAGTGTATTCAGGGAATTTAGTGTAATTTTCCTTTAATTCATTTTTCAATTGCGCTAAGGTCTTTTTGCCTTTTATATAATCGTGTGTAACACCCATGAAATTCCAACCATATGCTGCGTTGAATACTGTTTTAAAATAATCGTTTGGTGTAGGAGTTATATCCGTATTCCATTCCATTTCAGCCAACATATAAATTGGTTTTACTTTTTCTATTTCCTTGCGTGCATATTCCCAGAAATTGAGTGGCACTAAAAAAGCAACATCGCATCTGAAACCATCGATATCGAATTTCTCAACCCAATATCTCATAGCCTTTGCCATTTCAACATGAACTTCTCGATTATCGTAATTTAACTTTGCAACATCTGTCCAATCGTATTGAGTTTGTATTTCACCTTTATTATTTTTCACATACCAATCGGGATGTTCCTCAATCCATTTATTGTCCCATGCAGTATGGTTTGCAACCCAATCGATTAAAACTTTCATCCCATTCTCGTGCGCCACTTGCACCATGTTTCTAAAATCTTCTTCATTACCATACTCAGGTGCAATTGCATAATAATCTTGCACGCTATAGTAACTACCAAGCGTTCCTTTTCTATTCATCAAACCAATAGGATGAACCGGCATAATCCACAAAACATCAATACCTAGTTCTTTCAATCTTGGAATTTGATCTGTGAATGCTTGAATTTTACCACTTTCAGAATATTGTCTCAAATTGACTTCATACATGACAGCAGATTTTGACCATTCTGGTTGGACAAGTTGAGCATTGCTATTATTCGCATTAATACATAAAGTAAATAATACTACTAAACTTAAGATGAGTTTTTTATTCATATCGTATAATTTCAAAATCGTTATTAGACATCTCTAATTTAATATCTTCATTAGACATATTCACCTTATGATTGAAATATGCCTTTGGAGTTCTTGTATCTTTTGACTTAATGCTTACTAATGCAGCTTCTTTAGAAAAAACTATGATTGACTTTTTACCAAAATAATTTCTTTCAATCGCAAAAAACCCTTCTGTACAATCCAATATACTCAAATCTCCATATAAGAATTCTAGATTCTGAGAACGAATATCGGCAAGCTGTTGTACAATTTCCTTTAACTCTAATTCATTTGAATTCAAATCTTGAAAACGCATCATTCTCCTATTATCTGGATCATTCGCACCAGGCATTCCAATCTCATCGCCATAATAAACTATAGGGATTCCTGTAATACTGAAATTAAGTGCATGTAATTGTGCTAATCTTTGAAAACCAATAGACCCACTATGCTCAATTGTTCTTGTCCAGCCAGCTAATTTGGTATCTTCATCTATTATCACTTGTCCTTCTGCAATAGAAATAAATCGTGGTTTATCCTGATTCCCACTTATGTTACCCATCAAGTGATGTGTACCATAATAATATTCACTTTCTCTTATTGCATTTTTTAGTGCATCAAAATCTTTCTTATCATCTCTTGCATCAAATGCAAACGCCGTAATAGCAGCATCGTATAAATTGAAATTAAATTGCGCATCCATTTGACCTGAATTTACATATGAAGCAATTAGCTCATGACTTCCATAGGTCTCACCAATTTGGAAAAAGTGTTCATTGGTATTTCGTTTTTCTTGTCGGATTTTCTGAGTAAGTGTTCTCCAAAACACTTCTGGAACATGCTTACTCGCATCGTGCCTAAAACCATCTATTTTGAAGTTCTTTACCCAATACATCACAGAATCAGAAATTGTCTTATTTACAATTTCTTTTTGAAAATCTAATGTAGGAAGAAATACATCGAACCAAGTTGTTAAGCGATGATCGTCCCAACGCTCCGTATTTAAACTACCGTCAGGTAAGTATAAAGTTGTTACCCAATCTGGATGTTGTTTGTATAATGGATGATCGGTATGAATATGGTGAGCAACAAAATCTAAAACTATATTGCATTCATTTTCATGAGCAATATCAATTAAGTTTTTAAAACCTGCATTAGACCCAAACCTCGGGTCTACCAATGAGTAGGATGTTGGCCAATATCCATGGTAAGCCGAAAATTTTGTTTTCAAACCTTTTTCCCAAAGTCCCCAAGCTCCATCAGCATTTTTAGAAATTGGCGATAACCAAATGGTATTGAATCCTAAATTTTTGAAATATCCTTCCTCTATTTTTGCTTGAATACCATTTAGATCTCCTCCTAAAAAATTCGCTTTTGGATGTACCCCTTCTAGCGCTTTCGTATCGTTCATTTTATCACCATTCATAAAACGATCAACCATAATGAAATACATAATCTGGGTATGTAAATCGGATCTATCCAACAGTGACGATGAACTTATAACCTTTCCATATTCAAGTGGAATCAAGACATCGTTTGATCTATTATTAGCAGACCAAGCGTATACTCTTATATAACTTCTTTTTATCTTACTTGCTGCGGCAGGAATCTGAAGATTAATTTTACCAGTTGACTTTAAAGAATAATTTATCTTTTGGTGATTCCAAAATGCAAAGTAACCATCAATATTCTCTGCATTAATATTTATTTTATTGGCATCAAAATTCAATGTACTTAATGTAGCTTTTAGAGAATTTTTATTTCCTATCGTTAAAACAGCATTAGTTCCTCCTATTCCATTTGGAACTATTTCAGAATTAATTGGGTCCAACTCAATTCCATCTCCAACTAATTTATATTCATGTCTACCTTTATTCAATGCCTTTAGGTTTATTACCCAAACTCTACTTGGAACCGGCCCTATTGCTTCTATATCTTTAGTAATCAAAGCCCAATTACTAAAGCTTCCTTTAATCTTTAAATCTGAAACAGGATTTGCAAGTTGAATATTCAATTGTACATTTTCTTTATCGCTTGCAAAAACAGGCACATCGTATTTAACCTTATCTACTATAAATGTTATCGAAGCAACAGCTGTATTCAAACCACCTATAAGTACAATTTTATTTGAACCCGATTTGAATGCTGTAATCCCTGATGGTGTGATAATTGAATCAACCGAAGTACTAAAAGGAAAGTAGTCCGATAGTAATAATTCTGTAGTGTCTACATTTAACTTAATAGGTGAAGCCAATACCGACCATGCTTCTTGTGCTTTTGCAGAGTTAAAACAAATTTGCAATAAGCTTATAAAGTAAACAATTTTAAATATCTTCATCCTATTTTAAATTTCTAACATAAGTATTATTAGTTGAACTTAAACGAATCAACTCATCGAACAATTCGATTTGAATTTCGTCACCCGATTTTAGTTCCAACTGTACATTTTCACGATTGACCACAACAGATACAAATACATTTCTATAAAATAAATTAAAGGAATACGAACTCCATTCTTTAGGCAACATGGGTGCTAAACTTAATTTATCTGTTTTAATGCGCATGCCACCAAATCCGTTTACTACCGACATCCAAGTACCTGCCATACTGGTGATATGCAAACCTTCATGTACTTCTTTATTATAATCATCGAGATCCAAACGAGATGTACGTAAATATAATTCATATGCTTTTTCTGCATAACCCAACTTAGCTGCTAAAACAACGTGAACACATGGTGAAAGTGAAGATTCATGAACTGTTCGAGGTTCATAAAAATCAAAATTTCGCTTCAATTGTTCCAGAGTAAAATGATCTTCAAATAAAAACATTCCTTGCAATACATCGGCCTGCTTAATAAAACAAGAACGCAAAATGCGATCCCAAGACCAATGCTGATTAATAGGTCGTTCTGCTGGATTTAAATCCTTGACTAAAATCTGCTCCTTATCGAGATAGCCTTCTTGTTGCAAGAAAATACCTAAAGCATCATCTACCGGGTAAAACATATGATTGTTGATGTGTTGCCATTGAGTTAACTCATCTTTCTTAAATGAAGTTTTCTCAACGAATTTTTGATAGTATGATGAATTTTTTCTTTCAATATATCCCAACACTTCAGCAGTATATTTCAAACACCAATTGGCGATGTAATTGGTATACCAATTATTATTAATGTTGTTTTCATATTCGTTTGGCCCAGTAACACCATGCATTACGTACTGTTTTTTATGTTCTGACCAATGCACACGTTGAGCCCAAAATCTTGAAATTCCTAATAGTACTTCCGCCGCACCTTCAAACAAATATCGATCATCACCCGTGTAGAGTTGGTATTGATAAATTGCAAATGCGATTGCACCATTTCTGTGAATTTCTTCAAAAGTTATTTCCCATTCGTTATGACATTCCTCACCGTTCATAGTTACCATAGGATACAATGCAGCACCATTACTAAAGCCCAATTTACTTGCATTTTCAATGGCCTTAGGCAATTGATGGTATCGGTATTTTAATAATTGCAATGAAATTTCGGGACTCGATGTACCCAAATAAAAAGGTAGGCAATATGCTTCGGTATCCCAATAAGTAGAACCTCCATATTTCTCTCCGGTAAATCCCTTTGGGCCGATGTTCAAGCGTGGATCCTTTCCAGTATACGTTTGATTCAACTGAAAAATATTAAATCGTATACCTTGTTGCGCCGCAACATCTCCTTCAATTTTTATATCGGCTTTTTCCCAAACTTGTCCCCATGATGCTACATGTTCTGACTTTAAATTATCGTATCCAAAATCGTATGCATTTGAAAGCAATTCTTCTGACTTAGATATTAATTCCGATCTATCAAAATACAAGTCAGAAGCCATGCTTACATACTTTTCAACGGTATACCATGTGTTGGCTTGCATCTCTACATCCCAATGATTGCTTACATTCCATTCGGCATGATCATAATTATTATTCGCAATATTTTCATCAGCAATAAAATGTTTAACACACATGGCAAAAGCTACATTGAAGTTTAACTTATTCGTTTCAACTTGTAAACTTGCCGATGTAGTGCTAGCACGTTCAGAGATTCTTGACCAAAAAATTTCATCGTAATTCGAGTCCTTGTTTTTCACAAATGCATCAATAAAATTTCTCCATTTCAATTGAACAGCTGTATCAGATTTTATCGAATATCGAATACATCCAATCTCATCTTTAGTTCTACTTAAAAATCGTTCCGACTTTACTTCTATTTTTTTACCATTTATTTCAACCGTAAAATTTCTTTGCAACAAGCCCGACTTCATATCTAAAATCCGTTTGAAATTTTTAGGTCGATGTTTGTATAAATCAATAGACGTACCGTCTATCTGAATATCCATACCAATCCAATTCGGACTGTTTAAAACTTTTGCAAAATATTCTGGGTATCCATTCTTCCACCAACCTACTCTAGTTTTATCGGGGTAATATACTCCTGCCACATAAGAGCCTTGCAATGTTGGACCGCTGTATTGCTCTTCAAACATTGCTCTTTGACCCATTTTCCCATTACCAATACTAAAAATACTCTCCGCTGCTTCATGATATTCAGCATTAAATCCTTCTTCGATTATTTGCCACTCGTCCTGAATAAAATAGTTCTTCATTATTATTTGTTAAAATATTTTTTAATCGTTTGTACATCCAGATTTATTAGATTCGGTAGCACTACATCGGCATTCATCAAAACATTAGGCTCACCAATACCGATTGCAAAAAATCCAGCAGTCTTTGCTGCTTCAATTCCACTTATTGCATCTTCAAAAACAACACACTCATTTGGAGACACCTGCAATTCCTTTGCACCTAATAAAAAAACCTCTGGATCTGGTTTCGACCTAGAGGTTTTAGTGCCATCGATGATGGAATCAAAATATTTTTTTATGCCAACACGTTCTAAAATTAATTGTGCATTTTTGCTTGCCGAGCCTAAAGCAATTTTTACTCCATGCAATTGCAAATCGTTCAAAAGACCTAATACATTAGGTAACAATTCATCTTCTTGCATACCCAATACCAACTGCAAATACTCTTGATTTTTTGCTTCTTTCCATTCTTCTCTTTGATCAATACTAGCACTAATGTTGCCTTTTTTGAGAATGTATTCCAAGGAGGCTTCTCTAGATAGACCCTTTAATTGTTCGTTATCCTGTTCTGTAAAATCGACAGCCAATTTATTAGCAAGATTTTTCCATGCTATGAAATGATATTTAGCCGTGTCTACCAAAACACCATCTAAATCAAATATACAGGCTTTCATACTTATACAATTTGAAATTGGAATTTGTATTTCACATGATAGTCGACCAAATTTTTTATTGGCTCTTTAATAATTTTTTTAATGTTGATGCCAAATTCTTTTGCAGCTTCGCGCAATTCATCTTGGAAATGGAAAGCAATAGAACCTACAAAATGAATAGGTGTATGCTGGTAGTTTTCATAGCAACAGATATGATTTTCTATAAATTCTTTCATTCCTTGTACAATAAAAGCATGAACAAAAGGGTCGTCTTTATGCTGACCAATAAACCTAGTGAAGCTTGCAAGGTAAACATTCGCATGTGGCTTATCGTAAACGCGTTCAAAGATTTCTGATTTACTCAAACCAAATTCTTTTTCTAAATCGTAATGTATGTGTTTTGGTAATTTATTATACAAGTATGCTACTAATAATTTCTTACCCAAATAACTTCCAGAACCTTCATCACCCAATATATATGCTAAAGCAGGTACCGCTTCGTAGATTTCTTCACCATCAAAATAACAAGAATTAGAACCAGTTCCTATGATACAAGAAATGCAAGGCTCGTTATCGTATGTCGCATAAGCGGCCGCTTTCATATCGTGATCCACTACAATGGAAGCATTTCTGAAAATTTCCGACAATGCATTTTTAACTATACCATTCAAACTTATACTCTCACATCCTGCCCCATAAAAATAAACCCGTTCAACTTTAGGTGCAATGTGCAATATATCCTTGTGTTGTGAAATATCATTTGCAATAAATTCACTCGAATGGAAAAAAGGATTATAGCCCATTGTTTTATATAAATCGATGTAATTGCCCGATTTATCGACAAACATCCAATCGCATTTGGTGGAACCACTTTCAGCTATTAAATACATGATTTAGTATGATATTATAAAATAATTTTTACTATGTTTACCTCTGTAAGGCTCTAATTTTAAGCCGCAATTTATTAGTAATTGTACAAAATACAATAAGTATTTCTTTTCAGGAAAAAAAAGATGAAAAATAAGCAGAATTATTTCCAGAATTACGTCTCTGTTGATTGTGTGGTTTTGGGTTACGATGAGGTAGAAAACAAGCTACAAGTACTATTAATCAAACAAAAAAACCCAAATAAAAGCAATATAGACACCTTTAAATCGCAATTTGCATTGCCTGGAGATCTAATAAAAGAAGATGAAGGATTAGACGATGCTGCCAATAGAGTGTTAAATGAACTAACACATATCAAAGGAATTTACCTTCAACAATTCTACACCTTTGGTGAACCTAATCGTGTTAGTGACCCAAAAGATGCTGAATGGTTAAAAGGTTATAGAAAAGATCCAAATGCTCGTGTAATTACAGTTGCATATGTTGCTTTAGTACGTATCGACCATATTTCCCCACAAGCAGGTTCTTTCGCAGAAAACACAATCTGGAGAAGTGTAAAAAAAATACCTAAACTAGCATTTGACCACAATCAAATTTTAACAAAAGCTCTGGATATCATACGCGAACATCCTGAACAACATATTGTTGGACGTGAATTGCTGCCACCAAAATTCACATTAAGTCAATTGCAAAATTTATACGAAGCAATATCCAATGTAACGCTTGATAAACGCAATTTTAGAAAGAGTATAAAGAACGCCGATTATTTGATACCATTAGACGAAAAACAAAAGGGTGTATTGCACAAGCCTGCACAATTTTATTCCTTCAAGAAAAAGACCAAATAAGTTTAGTATATTTATTTACTAAACTAAATGAATTATGAAAAGTAATATGGGGTCGGCAGATCGAATTATTCGTTTAATTCTTGCCTTAATTGTATTGGTTCTATTTTTAACAGACATTATTTCAGGAACTCTAGGTTGGATCTTAATTGCAATCGCTGCAATTTTCACCTTAACATCCATGATAAATTTCTGCCCGCTGTATACCTTATTTAAAATTTCAACAAAAAAATAATTACGAAATAGGTATCGCCTTTAATTGTTTATCGTTCATTTTTGGCAAAGCATTTATAATTTGCGTTTGAATTGCTTTGAGTAATTTTACTCTAGGATAATTTTTCAATGCAATTAAATTTATCTGTCTAGAAGGTTGAGGCTTTGCAAATTCAGTCACTTTTGATAATTGCTGTTTCTTCAAATGATTCAATGCCAACTGAGGAATAATTGTCAAGCCTTCATACATATCCACCAAATGAATTAAGGTTTCAATTGACCCCGCTTCATAACTTAATGAAAATTGACTTTGAGACTTGTCTCTTAATTCGCAAAAATTCATTACCTGATTTCTAAAACAATGCCCTTCCTCTAACAACCATACATTCTCAGAAATTAATTGCTGAGGCAAAACATATTTTGAATTTTTCTTCTTCTTTAATGCCCCGTAAACTAAAAATGGTTCTTTGAACAAAGGCAATTCTAAGAACTGATTTTCAGAAATTGGTCCGGCCAAAATTGCTAAATCAATTTCTCTGGACTGTAGTTTTGTTAATATATCTTGAGTAGTAATTTCTTTTACAAGCAACCTAAGTTTAGGATAACTTAGATTTAGATCTTTAATAAACAAAGGCAATAAATAAGGAGCAAGCGTTGGTATAATACCTATTCGAATCTCACCTTGCATGTCAGATTTTATGTCGATGCAGTAGTCCTTTATTTGCTTTATTTCGTTTAGAATATTTTTAGCACGTTCTATAATCTCCTCACCTTCTTTACTCGTAGTAATTGGGTATTTTGATCGATCAAAAATCTTTAGACCTAATTCCTCTTCCAACTTTTGAATCATCATACTTAAAGTAGGTTGAGTTACAAAACATGCTTCTGCAGCTTTAGCAAAGTGCTTGTGTTCGTCAACTGCAACAATATATTCTAATTGTTGAATGTTCATTTTTTAATCGCCCTTCTAATATAAAATGCAAAACCATTCTCTTCTCTAATGAACTCTATATCGCTATACTTTTCCAATTCATGTTTCTTCGTGTTTTTCACTACGATATAAACATCTTTATCAATTTCGCCTGCCCTTAACCATTCGTGGTCGTACGATAGAGTGTTCTCCACTCGCTGTTTTTTTGAATAGAATAAATGCGCATAGGATTTAAAATACATAGGTTGAACATATGCATCTTTACCCTGCAGCGATTCATAAAATCGAATAGCAGCTGCTTGTGAAAACAACTCAATTTTTGGCACCAATAAAACACTGGTGAAAAAAACCGCCATCGAAACACTAATAAAAAATGCAATTGTTGCCTTCCTATAATGTTTGTCTAATATTAATATGGAATAAAAAATAAGTCCTATTACCATCACAAATCCTCCAATAGAATCTATTACACTCCATTCAATACTTGCATTCAAATTACCAACAGCAAAAGGATCATCTACTAAATGAATCCAATGTGCTTTGTGTTTCATGAAAAATGGAAATGCAATTAATACACTCGCTAATAATATCCCTAATGTATAGATTGAAATATGAATCCATTTATTCCATCTCGATTTACCATGAATCATAAAATACATAGTATATGCAGCTAGAAATGTTAATGGGAAATAGGTCATCGAAGAATAATGCACAATTTTTGTTTTCACTATTGAAAACAAAATCAATACAACCCAAAAAAGTATTACCATCCATCTATAAAAAACACGTTGATGTTCTTCTGCCATAGCTCTCATGAAGAATCCTTTCAACGCAAATATTGATGCTGGAAAACATCCAATTAAAAGTACATACCAATGATAAAAGAATGGCCCACCATGTCCTGCATCTTGTGTTTGGAACAAACGTATTTGATAAACTATAAACTCTTTGATAAACCAAATTCCATTATTCATGATTTCAAACCCAAACCAAAAGAAACAGATGATTGCCGATGAAATACTGATCAATAATAAATCCAACCATCGAAGTGATACATCGAACTTCGAGTAAAATAAATATACCAGCAAACACAGCAATACAATAAGAATTGCAACAGGTCCCTTCGTTAAAACAGCAAGGCCAAGCATTAATCCGGATAAGATTGCATGGGCCGATTTTTTACTTGAAGCTTTTTCTGTAAGGGGTATGAAAAAATAAATGGATAAGAATATAAATAGATTAAACCATGGATCAATAATACCTGATTTGAAATACAATAATGTTAGAATAGTACCGGCATAACACATCACCCAAAGCCAAGCGAATTCTGTATTTAAGTATTCTTTCCCAATTCTAAAAATCACGAGCAATGTAAGCATACCTGCAATGGCATTTGGAAAGCGCGCTGCGAATTCGTTCACACCAAATATTTTCATACTTAATACTTGCAGCCAAATAAATAAGGGTGGTTTCTCCCAGAATTGTTTGAAATCGATTTGGACTTTAAAATAATCACCAGTAATAATCATTTCTCTGGCTGCTTCTGCAAAATTAATTTCATCCCAATCGAATAAATGCGCCTTGCCTAGAAAAGGGATAAAAAACAATGCGCTAAATAGAATTATTAATAATTCATTCTTATACTTATTTAGCATGCTAATTTCTTTTAAGTAATGACTTGTTTAGTTTCTTTGAATGGTACCATGTTGTTGTGTTTAATATGTATTGAACTAAAAAAGCAGAAAACACTCCTATAAGAGAACCCATCAAAACATCTTCAAAAAAATGTTGCGCAAGGTACATCCTCGAATATCCAATGAATGCAGCCATTAATAGTAATAGGTACGACCAATTTTTATTAACAAGCATCAAACAAATGACTGCAGCTAATGCAAAAGCACTGGTGGTATGCCCAGATGGGAAACTCATCATATTATGCACTTCAACTCCATCAACAAAATGCAATTCTTGTATACCTTCGAAGTATTTTTTTGGTCTAGGATAATCGGCAAAAACCAATCTTTTTAAAATTTGAGCAATTTGAGAACTAACTAAATAAACAATAGCCGATAGAACGGCTTTCCTATATTCTACAAATAATAGAATCAATGAAAAGGCAATAAACATTATACCATCGCCCACATACGTCATTAATGTAAAAAACACATCGGCAAATGATGAATGATTTAAATTTACAGCCAAAAACAATTCCTCTTTGGTATAAATAAGTTTTAATACAAGCCCAAGTGCGAGTAACAAAAGGTAAGTAATTATGAATTGTTTATTGTTTAGTAGTAATTTTCTCATATACAAATATAAGATTAAGTATATTTTTTTATACTTTCATCCATCAAACTAAAATTTAGTATGCTCGATAGATTATTTAGAAAGAAAACAGTTTCCTCTATTTTGTCGGATCTCGATGCACATGCTCAACACCAAGGGCTTAGTAAAACCTTAGGAGTGCGCGACTTAACTGCATTTGGAATTGCGGCAATCATTGGAGCTGGAATATTTAGCACCATAGGAAAAGCTAGTGCCGACGGAGGTCCTGCTGTGATTTATTTATTTTTATTCACCGCATTGGCTTGTAGTTTTGCAGCCTTCGCTTATGCAGAATTCGCATCTATGGTACCGGTTTCAGGTAGCGCTTATACCTACTCCTACGTAGCATTCGGTGAACTAATTGCTTGGATTATTGGATGGTCTTTAATTATGGAATATGGGGTCGGAAACATTACCGTTGCCATTTCGTGGTCCGATTATTTTACAGGCTTTTTATCCAGCATGGGATTGCATTTGCCCGAATGGATGAGCATGGACTATTTGAGCGCACATAAAGGATACAATGAAGTGGTAAAATTGCTTCAAGCAGGTAAAGTATTTGAACAACTCGACACCAGTTTACAGTCGGCATACACCGCTTGGACCAATGCTCCTACCCTTTTTGGATTCCATTTGGTTTTAGACATACCCGCATTATTTATCATCATCGTAATTACTTGGTTGGTATATCGAGGTATGAAAGAATCTAGAAACGCTAGCAATGCAATGGTGATCGTAAAACTCGCGATCATCCTTCTAGTAATTGCAGTTGGTATTTTTTATGTCGATGTGAACAACTGGAATCCTTTTGCACCTAATGGAGTATCTGGAATATTGAAAGGGGTATCTGCTGTCTTCTTTGCATACATTGGCTTCGATGCAATTTCAACAACCGCCGAAGAATGTAAAAATCCTCAAAGAGATTTACCACGCAGTATGATGTGGGCAATTATAATTTGCACCTTGTTATATATCACCATAGCTCTTGTTTTAACTGGTATGGTAAAGTACAATGAATTGGCAGTAGGAGATCCTCTAGCATTTGTATTTGAAAAACTAAACTTAAAATGGCTGTCGGGCATCATCGCCGTTAGTGCAATTGTAGCAATGGCTAGCGTCCTTCTCGTATTTCAAATGGGACAACCAAGAATATGGATGAGTATGAGTAGAGATGGATTATTACCAAAATCATTTTCAAGAATTCACCCGATACACAAGACTCCGTCTTTTGCAACCATTGTCACTGGATTTGTTGTAGCTGTACCATCGTTATTCATGAATTTAACTATCGTTACCGACCTATGTAGTATTGGTACGCTATTCGCATTTGTCTTAGTATGTGCAGGTGTGTTAAGATTGCAAAATGATCCAAACGTAAAACCAGGTAAGTTTAAAACTCCTTATGTCAATGCCAAGTTTATTTACCCACTTGCATTGCTATTTATCATTTTTTATTTATTTACTTATCAAAAAGACGCTACACGTGATTTCATTTTGAACAGTCCTCAATCAATTGCAATCACAGAGGTAATCACGAGCTTAGATGAAAAGCAATTGGATGATATCAAGCAGAACATTATAAAAAATGACAGTGCAAACTTCATCGCACATAATGCCGATGTGTTGCAATATTTAGAATCATTTAGCGCTGTTGAAAGTCAAAACATTCTAATAAGTTATGGAGTAGTTGAATCTCAACTGGTAGAAAGCGGATGGGCACTATTCAAACATAAAATACCCTTCTGGTTTTTTATTATTGTTTGTATCTGTTTAGCTTATTATACTTTCAGATATAATTTATCATTAATACCATTATTGGGATTAATCTGCTGCTTATACATGATGTCCGAATTAGGTGTTAGTAATTGGATTGGATTTGGAGTGTGGTTAATTGTGGGGCTGATAATTTACTTTAGTTACGGGTATAAAAATAGTAAGCTAGCAAAAGCATAATAAAAAAAGGCTGATTAAAAATTTAATCAGCCTTTTTAAATTTTACTCAATACGTTTCAATTCGTAATCTTTGGTTTTAGATAAAATCAAAGGAACACGCTCTACAGTTACGAAACTTAAATCCAAACCAAATCCTTTCTCTTCCGATAAAGATATTTTCTTGAGAATGAAATAGATTTGCATTACTGCTTTTTCGTACAAGGACAAACTATTATCGGCAGATAATTTTTTCTCTAAAACTACAAATCTAAAATCACCAATTATATTGTGTTTGTTCAAAGACTTGTATTTACTTGTAATATCAACTTCTTTGTTTTTTACTAAATCTTCTACTACCTTTCTAAATAAAACATTGATCTTCTGTTCAATTCTGAATCCCAATTTAAATTCAATTCGAATTACATTTCCAGGAACGAGGTGAACTACTTTATATTCGGTTTTATAGGGTTCATCTTCTACATCGACATGAACAAACCAGTAAACATCGGCACGTTTAGGTTTCTTCTGGAATATGGAATAAATAATTTTCGATTCTATTTCCGATGTAAAATTAGAACCTGTTAAATAAACTAATTGCGAAGCGTATTTAGGTACGCTTTCATCGTTACTTAGTTCTTTTAAAATAGGTAAATAATCATCTACTTCAGAAAATTTCAAATACCTATTTTTAATTTTTCTTGCATTGATCCAAGACCACATAACGATAAACAATACGCAGGCAATTAAAAATGTTACCCAACCACCGTGTGTAAACTTACTTAAGTTTGCGGTCAAGAAGGAGAGCTCTATTACGCCATACACTGCCAATAGAATACCAACGAACCAAATGGAGAATCCTCTACTTAATAAATACACTACCAATAATATAGTGCTCATGATCATTGTCATGATAATGGACAAGCCGTATGCAGCTTCCATCTTTGATGATTCTTGGAAATACAATACCACTGCCATACAACCAAACCACAACAACCAATTAATGCCTGGAACATACAATTGACCTTTAGCATCGGTAGGATAATTAATTTTTACTTTAGGCCAGAAATTTAGTCGCACTGCTTCTGAGATTAAAGTAAATGATCCAGTAATCATCGCTTGCGAAGCTATGATTGTTGCCATTGTTGCGATTCCAATTCCATATAATAGAAACCATTCGGGCATGATTGCATAAAAGGGATTAGATTCTAAAACTGCTCCATCCATTGTTACCAGCCAAGCACCTTGTCCAAAGTAGTTGAGCAAAAGCATCGATTTCACAAAAGTCCAACTTACACGTACATTGATTCTTCCACAATGTCCTAAGTCGGAATATAATGCCTCTGCCCCTGTTGTACAAAGGAATACTGCGCCTAGTAACCAGAAGCCACCTGGGTTATCTACCAATAAACGATACCCATACATCGGGTTTATTGATGAAATGATTTCGGGATGATGAACAATCTGACTAAATCCTAAAATACCTAAGACCGAAAACCAAATGAACATTATCGGCCCAAATGCTTTTCCAACTACGTTTGTTCCAAATTGTTGGATAATGAATAAGCCAGTTATTATTATTAATACGATAGGTACAATTTGAATATTGGGATTTAAAATTTGTAGTCCTTCAATTGCCGATGATACAGAAATTGGGGGGGTTATTATCCCATCGGCTAAGAGTGTTGAACCACCTATAAGAGCAGGGATCATCAACCATTTCGCTTTTCTACGAACGAGTGTATACAATGAAAAGATCCCTCCTTCACCTTTATTATCGGCACGCAAGGTGATAATGACATACTTGACCGTAGTCTGTAATGTGATGGTCCAAAAGACACAAGATATCGCTCCATAAACTATGTCTTTATGTATGACCGCACCCTCGCCAATAATCGCTTTCATTACATACAATGGCGATGTGCCAATATCTCCGAAGATGATTCCTAATGATATTAGCAATCCCGCGAAGCTCAACCGGTTTAATTTACTCGCTTCCAAGCCCTAAAAATTAAATTTGAATAAGCAACTTTACAAAATTGTTACAGAATTAAAAAGCCTTATCTACAAAAATATTTATATTTGTATTATGAGAATTATTCTAACAATTCTGTTGTTTGTAAATCTAGCATTTAGTATTGAACTAAAAGCACAAAATTCTCATGATAATTTAGCATCTAAAAATTTCCTAAGCAGCTTAAGCGTATATCCAAATCCTATTGAAGATAAAATCAATGTTAACTTCTTAGTAAAGAAAGATAATATAGTGAGCATTAAGCTTATCGATGTCCTTGGAAACGAGATAGCTGTAATTTTAAACGACAAATTTACAGCGGGCGAATACAGTAAGTCATTCCTTGTACCCTCTAAAGTTACCAAAGGATTATACTTTGTAAAAGTAAGTGTAGGCACAGAAGTAGGAATAAAAAGAATTTCCATTCAATAGATTTCCACAATTTTAGCTATTTATCAATATAGTCCAATAAATTAGACTAGGCATTCTATATTTTTTATATTCGCAAAAACATGTTATGAAAATTATTGCGATTGGTAGAAATTATATAGATCATGCGAAGGAATTAAACAATCCCGTTCCTGCAGAACCTGTTGTTTTTATGAAACCAGATACTGCTTTGTTGCGTGAAGGTAAAGCATTTATACATCCAGAGTTTTCGAACGATATTCATTATGAAGTAGAACTGGTTATAAAAATCTCAAAAGAAGGAAAGCATATTTCAGAAAAGTTTGCGCTTAATTATATTGAATCCATTGGCATTGGTATAGACTTTACAGCTCGTGATATTCAAGAACAATGCAAACAAAAAGGATTGCCATGGGAGATTGCAAAAGCATTTGACGGCTCAGCACCTATTGGGGAATTTAAATCCTTGAAAGAGTTCAATGATTTAAAAAATATTGAATTCAGCTTATATAAAAATAAGGACTTGGTTCAGAAAGGAAATTCTAAAGACATGATTTTTTCATTTGAGGCAATCATTTCTTATGTTTCTAAACGTTTTACATTGAAGAAAGGCGATTTAATTTTTACAGGAACACCTGCAGGAGTAGGTAAAATTAATATTGGCGACAAATTTGAAGCATGCATTGCTGAGGAAAAATTATTGAAATTGGAGATTAAATAATGAAATTATACTTACGACAGATACTCAAACATACTTCTAAATTTTTTTTAACAAGTAGTATCGTATTACTAGCCATAACCAATTTCGCATTTAATTATTCTTATCCAGAAATAGACCGAATTGCCGATAGAGAATATCCCAAAGATTATTTCCGATCTCCTGTTGATATTCCCATCCAACTAGCCGGTACATTTGGTGAGTTACGCCCTAACCATTTTCATTCTGGGATTGACATACGTACCAATTCCATGGAAGGCTTAAATTTATATGCCGTTGCCGATGGTTATATATCAAGAATGCGTGTGCAAGCTTCAGGATTTGGGTATGCTTTATACATCACACATCCGAATGGTTTAGTTAGTGTTTATGCACATATGCAACGATACAAGGGAAGAATTTTTGATAAGATGCGAGAGATTCAGTATCAATTAAAAACATTTGAAATTGATACCATGTTATCGCCCGATTTACTCCCTGTTAGTAAATCTGAAATCATTGGATACAGTGGTAATAGTGGATCATCACAAGGACCACATTTACATTTTGAAATCCGCGATGCAAAAACTGAAGAACCCATTAACCCATTATTATGTGGATTTGATGTACCCGATAAAGTTGACCCATATATCCAAGCCGTTAGTATATATCCATTGAGTGAAGACGCAAGTATTAATTCTTTAAAAACAAAACAACGATTTCTTGCAACCGGCGCTCGACCTAACTATACGATTCAAAACGGGAGCATTATTGATGCTTGGGGCGAATTGGGGTTTGGAATTGAATGCATCGATCTACAAAGCAATTCGACCAATAAAAACGGAGTCTATTCCATCGAATTAAAAGCCAATGGAGAACGTATTTTCTTCTCAAAAATGGAGCGCTTTTATTTTAAAGATACACGTGCAATAAATTCACATTGTGATTTTAAAGAACGCAATTATTCGGGCCGATGGGTGCAAAAAAGTTTTGTAGATCCAGGTAATCAATTGACTATTTATAAAGATTTAAACAACAGGGGCCGATTGAAATTGCAAGCTGGTGATGTATACAATATGGAATATATTGTAAAAGATGTAGCAGGCAATACATCTGTTCTGAGCTTTAGTATCAATTCATTAGAGAAAAATCCTTATGATTTTAATTTCGATAATAAAAGAAATACGAAAGATTTGCTAGCCTTTCAAATAGAGAATAAAGTAGCTCTTTCCAACGCTTATTTCAATTTTCCTGCATATACCTTTTACGACAGCATTATAGTGAATAGAAGTATGCAAAGTGGGCCTGCTAAATCATTTTCTGATATGTACAGCATCGGCCATAAAGATATTCCTGTTCACAACTTATTCGATGTAGCAATAAAACCTACAAAGGAAATGACAGACTTACAAAAAAGGAAAGCAGTAGTAGTACAATCGGGAAGAGGTTCTGCGGGTGGACAATGGGTCGATGGTTACTTAATTGGGAAAGCAAAAACTTTTGGTAGCTTTTATATAGGTGCCGATTCTATAGCACCGAGCATTCGCCCAGTAAATATTTCTAACGGTAAGAATTTAAAATACAGTTCAAAAATTCAAGTGAAAATTGGCGACAATTTATCGGGAGTTAAGTCTTACAATGCATATATAGATGACGAGTGGGTCGTTATGGCATTCGATGCAAAATATGCCTTGTTAACACATGAATTTGAGAAAAGCTTAAGTCCGGGTAAACATGTTTTTAGATTAGTTGTTACAGATATGAAAGACAATAAAGCACAATATCTCGCAACATTTTATAAATAACATGGAATTAACTATAGGCTCAAAAGCTCCTGCATTTAAAGGCATTGACCAAAACGAAATGCCAGTATCCTTAAAACAATTTTTAGGAAAAAAATTAATTGTATTTTTTTACCCAAAAGACAATACGCCTGGCTGCACCGCGGAGGCATGCAATCTAAGAGACAATTATAAAATATTACAGAAAGCAGGTTTTGAATTGATAGGAATAAGTGTAGACGATGTAAAATCACATCAAAAATTTATTCAAAAATTTGATCTGCCTTTCCCTTTAATAGCAGATACAGAGCAAAAGATTGTAAATCAATTTGGTGTATGGGTGGAGAAAAACATGTATGGTAGAAAATACATGGGTACTGCACGCAAAACTTTTATTATCGATGAGAATGGTAAAATTGAGCACATTATTGAAAAAGTTGACACGAAAAATCACAGTCAACAAATATTAGAGCTCTATCAATAAAAAAATTAGGCCGCTGGGAGCGGCCTAATACCTAACTAAACTAAATTAAATTACTATTTCCCCCATATACGACAAGTCTTTCCCAAAGGTTTCAAAAATTTTCAAATAATATTAATTCCTTGCCCTATCGGCAAAAAAAGCTAAATTTGGGCTTTAAATTCAAATTATGCCTAATACACAGGAATTAGAAAGAATTGCTAGTCAAGTAAGAAGAGACATTGTACGCATGGTACATGCCTGCCAATCGGGCCACCCAGGTGGATCATTAGGATGTGCCGATTTCCTAACCGCACTTTATTTTGATGTCATGAAACATCAAGCTAATTTCAATATGGACGGTAAAGGAGAAGATTTATTTTTCTTATCAAATGGCCATATTTCGCCTGTTTGGTATTCGGTATTAGCAAGAAGCGGATATTTCGACATTGCTGAATTAGGCACGTTTAGAAAAATTGACACTCGACTACAAGGACACCCAACTACAGCAGAACATTTGCCTGGAGTGAGAGTAGCATCAGGGTCTTTGGGTCAAGGTTTATCGGTAGCACTAGGAGCTGCACAAGCTAAAAAATTAAACAAGGATTCTTCTATCGTTTATACCTTACATGGTGATGGAGAATTACAAGAAGGGCAAATATGGGAAGCTGCTATGTATGCCGCTCATCACAAGATCGATAATATTATTAGCACCATCGACCTAAATGGTCAACAAATAGATGGCTCTACCGAACAAGTCATGTCATTGGGGGACATCAAAAATAAATGGATTGCGTTTGGCTGGGATGTTTTGGAAATGAATGGGAATAACATGCAAGAAGTAATTGATGGTTTAAATCAAGCAAAATCACGTCTATTTAAATCAAAGCCAATATTAATCCTAATGAAAACTGAAATGGGTGCTGGAGTAGATTTTATGATGGGTTCACACAAATGGCATGGGATTGCACCTAACGACGAACAATTGGCACAAGCATTGTCTCAGTTACCAGAAACACTAAAAGACTACTAAAAATTTTTTGAAACAAGCCAATACATCAAATAGAATACTCATCCTTTTGTTGATTGTCGCATTTTGCACAATCGGCTTCGGAGGCTATTCTCAAGTGAAAAGCACTGCGAAACCAACGCGAGTGCTTTTTATTTTAGATGCCTCTGGCAGTATGAACGGCAAATGGAAAACGGAAAGTAAACTGGATATGGCAAAGCAAATTTTGCTGCATTTAGCCGATAGTTTCCAAAGAGAAAATATCCCTTATGGATTGAGAGTATTTGGTCATTTAAAAGATAGATCTTTAGAGGACTGCAGAGATACTAAATTAGAACTAAGCATTGCAAATAATAACAGGCAGAAGTTGCAGCTAACGCTTGATAAAATAAATGCAAAAGGCTACTCTCCTATCGCATTATCACTTGAAGATGCCATCAAAGATTTTCCATTAAGCAAATCGGAACAACGATCTGTAATTATTTTAATATCGGATGGATTTGAAAATTGTTCTGGCGATGCATGTCTTGCAAGTTCTAAATTACAGAACGCAGGAATTTATTTAAAACCTTACATCGTAGGATTAGGCTTAAGTCCAGAACATAAAAAGAATTTTGAATGTGTGGGACAAATTTTCGATATCAAAGCTGAAACCGACGTCAATCAAGCTCAAATAGCAAGTGTTGTAATTTCTTCAGTAATGAATCCAACTTCCTTGCAAATAAATTTACTAAATACAAACGATAAGCCAACGGAAAGTAATGTGAACATGAGCTTCTTCGACGAGCAAACATCGGCAATCAAATACAATATTTATCATACCTTAAGTACAAGTGGATTACCTGACACATTGTTTCTAGACCCCAACAATAGATACCGTTTAAAGGTTCACACTATTCCTCCAGTAGCACTTAATAGTATTGATCTTATTCAAGGCAAACATACTATTAAAGCAATTGAAGCAGCTCAAGGACAGTTGAAAATAAATTTACCTGGAACAATGAAAGTGAAAGGTATAAAATGTATCGTTCGTAAAAATGGACAGATTGTAAATGTTCAAGATGTAAATACGCTTTGTAGTTATTTGGTTGGCGAATACGATATAGAAGTATTAACAACACCGATAGTTCGATTCAATAATGTTCAAATATTACAATCACAAACCAAGACATTAAATTTACTTGGATTGGGAAGCATTACAATAAATAAACCTGCAGGTTATTTGTACATCATGAAACGTAATGATAAAAATGAATTAGAAAAAATTTATACGGTCGATGTGAATGTAACTAAAGAAGTTGTTGCGCTTATGCCTGGATCGTACGAATTTATATACAGAGCAAAAGCAAGCATCACAAGTAAAGCAAGTGTTAGTAAAAAGGTTTCAATTGTATCGGGATTAAGTAGCAGTATTACATTCTAATGAAAAAAAAGTTAAACATATTTATTTTATTATGTCTTGTATTCACTAGCATTCAAGCCCAGAAGCCTATTGCAAAAACTCGAATTTTATTTGTGTTAGACGCGTCTGGAAGTATGATGAATCCTTGGAACAATACCAATAGATTCAGAGTATCTAAAGCTGTTATTTCAAGTTTAGTAGATTCATTACAAAAAACTCCCAACCTTGAAATGGGACTCAGAGTTTTTGGAAGTATGTCGCCATTAAATGCAAACGACTGCAAAGACACGAGACTTGAAGCCCCAATACGTGCGAACAACGCAATCACTATAAAAAACCGATTGAATAATTTGAAATGCAATGGCATCACACCGATTGCATTCTCATTAGAACAATGTGCAAATGACTTTATTAATGCTCAAGGTAATTATAGAAATATTGTTATTTTAATTACCGATGGGATAGAATCCTGTGACGGAAATGCTTGTGAAGTTTCTAAAAGATTACAAGCGAAAGGAATATTTCTACAACCATTTATTATTGGGTTAGGTCTTACTCCAGAAGCAGCGAAAACATTTGAATGCGTTGGAAGATATGAAGATTCTCAAGACGAAATTTCATTTAAAAAATCTCTAAAAAGCATAATGAATACAGTGCTTACAAGCACGACTACTCAAATAAATTTATTAGATGAAAGTGGTAAAGCAACAGAGAGCAATGTTGCCATAAGTTTATACGACAATAGTGCGGGCTTGCTTCGGTATCAATTTATGCATACGCTGAATGCAAGAGGTAATCCGGATACTTTGCAAATTGATCCAGTGAATAATTACCACATGATTGTACATACTACTCCAGAAATTACGAAAGAGAACATCGAAATAAATCCGAATGTGCACAATGTTGTAAACATTAAAGCTGCACAAGGGGAATTAATCATTCAGACGGATGGGCTCAGTACGTATAAGGAATTGCAAAGTGTTATTAAAAGAGCTAACACATCGGAAAGCATCGATATATTATCATTAAATCAAAAGAAAAAATATTTAACTGGGAATTACGACATCGAGATTTTAAGTTATCCGAGAATAAGTATTTCGGATTTGCAGATTAAACAAAATGAGCTTACAACTGTGAAAATTCCTGCGCCAGGATTGTTAACCATATTAAATACAAATGCGATACCCGTATTGGGTAGTATTTACGTATTGAAAGGTCAGGATTTGGACTGGGTATGTGATATAAATGGGAACAGTACGACAGAATCTATTTTATTACAGCCGGGTACCTACCGATTCGTCTATAAAAATAAGGGTTCAAAGAAGAGTATGACAACACGCGATGAGCAATTTAAAATTAGCAGTGGAAGTTCTTATTCGATTCGATTCTAAAACATATTAAAACTATATTTGCAGAAATTTCATCCCATCAAATGAAACAATATACATACACAGAGAAAAAAGATACGCGTTCTGGTTTTGGTGCCGGATTATCGGAGTTAGGTAAGAAAAACGATCAAGTTGTGGCATTGTGTGCCGATTTAACGGGTTCATTGAAAATGGATGCATTTGCGAAAGAGCATGCAGATCGTTTTTTTCAAGTAGGTATTGCAGAAGCCAATATGATAGGCTTAGCCGCAGGTATGACCATTGGTGGTAAAATTCCTTTCACAGGAACTTTTGCAAATTTTTCAACGGGTAGAGTATACGATCAAATACGTCAGTCGGTTGCTTATTCCAATAAGAATGTAAAAATATGCGCATCTCATGCCGGATTAACATTAGGTGAAGACGGAGCAACACATCAAATATTAGAAGACATCGGCCTAATGAAAATGTTGCCGAACATGGTAGTTATAAACCCTTGTGATTACAATCAAACTAAGGCTGCAACAATTGCAATTGCCGAATATGAAGGTCCTGTTTACTTAAGATTTGGTCGACCAGCAGTGCCAAATTTCACTCCTGCTGATCAAAAATTTGAAATCGGAAAAGCATTAATGTTAAACGAGGGTAAAGACGTAAGTATTTTTGCAACAGGGCATTTGGTTTGGAAAGCTATTGAGGCAGGTCAGCAATTAGCCGAAATGGGGATCAGCGCAGAAGTAATAAATATTCATACGATTAAACCTTTAGACGCACAGGCTGTCTTAAATTCTGTAAGAAAAACAAGATGCGTAGTTACTGCAGAAGAGCATCAAAAAAATGGAGGTTTAGGCGATAGTATTGCTCAATTATTGGCAGAGCAATTTCCGGCTCCTATTGAAATGGTTGCAGTGAACGATTCATTTGGTGAAAGTGGTACCCCAGATCAGTTAATGAAAAAATACGGTTTGGATACTCCAAATATTATTGCTGCAGTACAGAAAGTAATGAGTAGACGCTAATCTGTATTTGCAGTTTAAAACTGCGAATGAAAGAAGAAATTTCAGACAAAGAATTATTAGAACTTTTTAGGCTCGATACCTCTAGGAATCGGGCCTTTGAACTTTTAATAAAGAAATACCAACAAAAAATTTATTGGCAGATTCGCAGAATCATAACGGATCATACGAATGCCGATGATGTGCTCCAAGAAAGTTTTATTAAAATTTGGAGAGGCCTCGATAACTTTAGAGAGGATGCTCAATTGTATTCTTGGATGTATCGCATCGCACATAATGAATGCATCAATTGGATTAGAAAAAACAAAAAAAATCAAATTACTGACTCTCTAGACGATGATGAAAATACTGGACTAGAGCAATTGACTAGTACTGATGATGCACGAGACCCCAATGCTCATACCATTCAAAAAAAACTTAACGAAGCTATGAACACATTACCGGAAAAACAGCGTATGATTTTCGAACTTCGTTATTTTCAGGAATTGCCCTATGCAGAAATTTCAAATTTATTAGGTACATCTGAAGGTGCCTTAAAAGCCTCCTATCATATAGCCGTAAAGAAAATTGAAAAATACTTAATTGAAAATTAAACTTTTAAGAACTATACACATCCAATAGCTAAATGAATACAAAAGATACATATAATGAGGAGTTAAAAGAACTTTCAACATTATTAAGTTCTATTCAAAAAACACCACGTGTATTGCCGGAGGATTACTTTGAATCTTTCCCTTTGAGGATGATGCATAAAATTGAAGAGGAAAAACAACAAAAATTAAAGATTAGGGTATTGTTTCAAAAATTAGCATTAGCAGCAAGTCTTGTTTTATTAATCGGCTTGGGAATTTATGTTTTCAGCATAGAACAAAACTCATTTAAGGCTAACACATTGACAGAGCTTAGTATGATTGACGACACCTATTTATATGAAATTGACGAATCTGATATTATTGAAATTGCAGTAATGAATCATAATATGACTATGACTGATTCCATCATTAATATGTATGAAGATTTTGACGAATCAGATATTTTAGAATTATACAATTAAGCATATGAAAAAAATTATTTTTCTGTTTACAATACTTTTAGGATTTGAAAGTTTGTATGCACAAGGACCTGATAAACGTGAGCAAATAGAAAGCTTTAAGATTGCATATTTTACAAAACAAATTGGACTAAGTGCAGATGAGGCGAAGAAATTTTGGCCTGTATACGATGCCATGCAAGATGAAGTACATAGGCTTCAAAAAGAGCGAAGAATGCGTCATAGAACTATTCGTCAGAATGTAGAAAATATTAACGATTCTGAATTAGAGAAAATGATTAACGATGATTTCGCATCAAGACAAAAAGAATTAGATATTGAAAAGAAATATCACGAGCAATTTAAAGCAATATTAAATGTTAAAAAACTTGCATTGTTTTATCGCGCTCAAGAAAGTTTTAAACGAGAATTGCTTAGGAAAATTCAAGAAGAAAAAAAGAATGATAAATCATAACCACTCTTTTCTCCTAAACCAAATGTAAATTACGATAGTAATTACAATCATTAAGGCTATAGAATAATAATAACCATTTGGCCAACTGAGCTCTGGCATAAATTGAAAATTCATGCCATATACACCTACAATAAATGTAAGTGGTAAAAAGAATACTGAAAAAATCGTAAGGACTCGAATGACTTCATTTGTTCTTTGTGCTGATATAGATAAATACAACTGGAGTAAGTTGTTTATATCGTCATTCAACTGATCGTAAATGGTTTCTTGTTGCAATAAACAATCGTGCATCTCTCTAAGTAAAGGCTCCTTACGATGTTCGAATTCCAATTTATTGATAATATCTTGAGATAACATTAAAATTCTTTTGATGACAGAAACCTTCCGTTTAATCTTGTAAAGATTCTTCAACATATTGGGTAGTTTCTTTTTCAAAAAAATCTTGCTTTCATAAAAATCAATTTCATCGTTTAATTTTAGTCCTGGCGCTTCGTATGAATTGATTACACGAACAAGAATTTGAAAAAGTAATTGATAAACATTATGACATTTTAATCGATCAACATAATGAGTTCTTAAATCTTGAAGAAATGGTTGTTCGGATCTATGAATGGTGATTATTGTCTGACCTACTATAAAAATTGAAATCTTTCTACTTACCTCCTGTATACTATCGTTTAACGAAGTTTCTATCGTATCGTAAGTCCTACATACGATGAACAAAGAATCGTCAATCTCTTCGTATTTAGGTAGATGGTCGGGTTTTAAACAATCTTGGACTGCATTTGGATGCAGATTGTATTTTTCTGCGAGTTCTATTAATTCAGCTTCTGTAGGATTTGTTAAATCTATCCATTGATCTGAAGAAAATGTTTGTCCGTTATTGGCTTTCATGACTCTAATTTAAACATAAAATCATAATTTGTATTTTTGCATATGATTTCGAACCGACAATTATTTTTAAGCTATAATGCACAAACCACCGAGATGCCTTTGATGATTGAGATCGAAAGAGCAGAAGGAGTCTATATGTATGACCCAAATGGGAAGGCATACCTCGATTTAATATCTGGCATTGGAGTAAGTAATATTGGACATCGAAATCAATATGTGATTGACGCCATTAAATTACAATCTGAAAAATATCTTCATTTAATGGTTTATGGCGAGTATGTTCAATCGCCACAAACTCAACTTGCAAAAGCCATTTGTGACTTGCTTCCTCAATCACTCAACTCAGTATATCTAGTTAACTCTGGTGCCGAAGCAATTGAAGGTGCAATGAAATTAGCTAAACGTGTAACAGGGAAACATAAAATTATAGCTTGTAAAAACTCCTATCATGGTAGTACTCAGGGTGCCTTAAGTTTGATGGGGAATGAGGAATACAAATATGCTTACCGACCACTATTACCAGGAATTGATTTCATAGAATTCGGGAATTTAGATGACTTAGAAAAAATTGACGATACTTATGCAGCAATTGTTATAGAATGTGTGCAAGGAGAAGCCGGCATAAGGCAAGCCGATAAATCGTATTGGAAACGATTAAGAGAAATCTGCAATCAAAAAAATTGCTTATTAATCTTAGATGAAATTCAGTCGGGAATGGGTAGAACGGGGAAGTATTTTGCCTTTGAACATTACAATTTTATACCCGATATTTTGGTGCTTGCCAAAGCTCTAGGCGCAGGATTACCAATTGGTGCATTTGTTGCAAAAAAAGAACATATGCATACATTTACAAACAATCCAATTCTTGGCCATATAACAACTTTCGGAGGTCATCCCCTTTCATGTGCTGCAGCTCTTGCTGGTATTAATTATTTAAAAGACCATAACTTGATTGAGAGTATTTCAGCCAAACATGAACTATTTAAAAAACTGCTTGTCCACCCTGCCATTAAAGAAGTAAGAGGATTAGGTTTTATGCTTGCTGTAGAATTTGAAAACTTTGAACTCAATAAGAAAATTATAGATCGATGTATTGACTATGGGGTAATTGCCGATTGGTTTTTACATTGTACCGATTCTATGCGGATAGCACCACCACTAATTATTGAAGAAGCTGAGATTGAAAAAGCTTGTGCAGTTATCTTACAATCGATTCAAGAATGTACAAAATAATTTTATTCTACAATTGAAACCACACCGCTTTGGTGCATATATCTATTTTCAAAAGTATTTGCAACAATATCGATTACATAAGTACCTCTTTCAACTCTTTGTCCATTGAAATATCCATCCCAACGAATCTCTTGAGTGGAATTACTTTCAAACACCTTCATTCCCCATCTATTAAATATAATTGCTTTACAATCTCTTAATCCTTCTGGTAATTGAACGTAGAACTCATCGTTTATTCCGTCGCTGTTTGGTGTAAATGCATTAGGTACTTGGAATAATGATTCACCTTCAATATTTATTTTATACGATTTAATACTTTCACAACCTAAGCTATTATAAGCTATTAAATCAATTTTATTAAACCCTATGGAATCTAATACATATGAAAATTGTTCGGTTGAATTAGTATCCACCAAATTCCCATTTACTACCCAATGAAATTTTAAATTATTTTTATTGTTGTAATTAAAAGTTACTGTCTCGCCTTGTTTTGGGAACAATGGGAACCAAGAAAAATCTTGCTTTGGATTAGGAAGAACATTTACTGTAATAAACGCAGTATCAACAGCATCACCATTATAATAAACGATACAGTAAAATGTTGTTTTCTTAAATACACTCACTTCAATGTTTTGAGTGATATCTCCTGTCGACCAAGAGTAGTGCAGATCTTTAAATATTGAGTCTTCCGCAGAAGCTGTTAATTTAATTCGTTCTCCTTCACAAACCAATGTTTTACCTGTTATTGTAGGAAAAATGGTTCTGTGAATAAAAACTTCATGCCAAATAGTATCACCGTTGCATCCTGAATAACTCGTTTCAACAACACCTACTTTATATTTACCAGTATTTTGTCCCCAGTTAACAATTACTTGTGGACCAAAATTTGAACCTACAATCTTTCCTCCGAAAACAAACCATTCATAACTTGAGCCCGGATTAGGATTTACTCTATACGTCAACCCTCTTTGTCCAACACGAACTGTATCCGCATCTTGTGAGAAGCTTACACTTGAGTGTAAGCTCCCCAGTATTATTAGAATTAATAATATTTTCCAAGTTCGGAACATAGTTCGGTATGTAAGTGCAGTTCAAGTTTTGTTGAAAGTACTTTATAAGATTTAGTAAATAATACCTGATGTAACTGGTTTAGGATTTACTGTAATTACTGCTGATCCACTAGTTGTACCTGTGCAGAATCTATTGCTCACATCGGTTAATGTGTATGTAGTTGTAGCTGCACTTGTTCCTGCTGCTGGAATTGTTGGTGAAGCAACGAAGGTATAAGTGTTAGATGGATGATTCGTAATTGTATTTGTTGTACTACCATTTGAGATCGTGAATGTCCAAGGACCAACACCCGTTAAGTTAACAGTTACCGTAGGTAAGCCATCGTTATAACACATTGTATTGTTTCCTGCAATTGCAGCTGTAGGCAATGGAATCACTTCAACATTTAATGATACTGGATCGCCCACGCAACCTGTCGAAGAAGTTTCTGTTACTTGTAAAGTGTAAACACCTGGTGTGTTTCCCCAGTTCACATTGATTGCATTACCAGTATTAGCAGATAAAGTTCCGCCTCCTGATAATGTCCATGAATACGTAGAACCTGGTGTATTTGTCACACTATATGGAACACTTGATGTATTTACGCATACAGTGTCGGTTTGTGCATTTGCAGTGTTCAACAATGAAACACCTAGTAAAAATGCGAATAATGTAAAAATCCTTTTCATATAAATTTTGGGGTTAATCGAGTTAACAATCATGAGTGATTTATTTTAACTCTTGTATCGAAAAAATATACGTTAAGGTTTCAGAAATGGATTTAAAAAATTATAAAAAAATTATTAAGCCCTCAATGCCTTTATTTTCAAGGCTTAGGGCATTCGCTGGCGCTTAATTAGATACTCAAATAAAATTTCGTTGTAACCTTTTTTGGCATTTGAAAGTATAAGCTCGATTTTTTCTTGATGGCAGCGATCTTGAACTCTTTGGATATGCGCTTTCATATTTTCAGTGTATTTGTCGCGAATTGCATTCGCATGTAGCTTAATTTCCTCACCACTTTCTACATCCACAAATAAATACGGCCTATTGTCAAAATTAAAATCCAACTCCGTATCAAAATCCATCACATGAAATAAAATTACTTCATGTTTGTTGTATTTTAAATGTTGTAATGCTTCAAATAATTTATCCTCTTCCTCTGTGTTTTCAAACATATCAGAGAATATCACAACCATAGAACGCTGATGTATTTTCTCTGCAATCTTATGCAACGATTTCGCAATGGACGACTTCCCTTTAGGATATTCTCCTGCTAAGGCTTTCTCTAATTCTGAAAAAATTAATTTTTGATGTGCGGTGGTCGACTTGCAATTGCTGCTAAATAAAAGATCTTCATTGAACACACTCAAACCAAAAGCATCGCGCTGCGATTTCAACAGTTCAGTAAGCGCTGCAACAGCCAAGACCGAAAATCGCATCTTGGAAAAATCAGTCTGTGGATAATACATCGACGAAGAAACATCCAACACAAACTGACACCTTAAATTTGTTTCTTCCTCATATCGCTTCACATACATCTTATCGGTTCGCCCGTACAACTTCCAATCGATACTCTTAATGTTCTCACTCGGATGATACGGCCTATGTTCTGCGAACTCCACTGAAAAACCGTGAAATGGACTCTTATGTAAACCCGTAATAAAACCCTCTACCACTTGTTTCGCCAACAAATCTAGATTCGTTTTCGGTTTTAATTCTTCAAGATTCACAATAGTGTTCATGCCCAAATATATTACTTTCCTTCTAAACGCGCATAAAACTCATCTTTGTATGTATCCCCTATCGGAATTCCATTACTTTCTATGTAAATCCTATTCTTTTCAATGCTCCCAATCTTATCCATTGCTACAATATAAGACTTATGTACACGTACGAAATTTAATACCGGTAGTAGTTCCTGAATTTTCGCCAAACTCATCAATGTTAGCACCCGCTCAGCCTTCGTATAAATCGATATATAATCCTTCAAACCCTCAACATATAAAATTTCTGCAATAGGAATCCGCACAATCTTATGCTCCGTCCTCACAAAAATATGCTCAAGCGTATTTTGATCCATTTTAATATCGTATGCCGATGTAGTACTATGCATAACTTTTTCTACCGCCTTTTTAAATCGATCAAACGAAAAGGGCTTCAACAAATAATCCACCACATTCAAATCATAACTCTCCAAAGCATATTCCGAATAGGCAGTTGTTAAAATCACTTTCGCTTTGTTTCCTAATAACTTCAAGAACTGTATACCTGTTAATTCAGGCATCTGTATGTCTAAAAAAATCAATTCAATTTTGTCGCGCTCAATACTCGCAAATGCTTCAATTGGATTGGTATAATTGGCAACCAATTCCAATGCATCAAGCTTAGATACATAATCACTCAAAAGCTCATGCGCCAATGGCTCATCGTCTACAATTATACATCGCATCAAAATTCTAATTTTAATTTTACTTCAAAAATTTCTTGGGCCGATGTTGTGGAGATTTCATGCTTACCTTCATAACCCAAATCTAATCTACGAAAGATATTCCTCAAACCAATACCGCTCGACTCATCTTTATTATGTTGATGAATGTAATTCTTTGCATTAAAATACAAATGTCTTTCGTCGACACGAATATGAATTTCAACTGGTTTCATCTCTTGATCTACCACACCATGCTTGAAAATATTTTCTATAAAGGAAATTAAAAGTAATGGCATAATACGTTGCGAATTTACATTGCCTTCTATGTTGAAATTTATATTAAGATGATCTTTATAACGCAATTTGTTGAGCTCGATATAATTATTCATATACTTCAACTCTTCCGATAGTAATACTTTGTGATCTTCTGTTTCATACAACATATAGCGCATGATTTCAGATAGTTTTAGAATTGCTTCAGGTGTTTGGGCCGACTGTTTGTAGGCAAGGGCATAGATGTTATTTAATGTATTGAATAGAAAATGTGGATTAATTTGAGATTTCAGGAATTGTAATTCAGCAACTAATTTTTCATTTTTTAAATCATTTTTGATCTGCTCATTTTTAAACCAATCAATTAATAATTTATATACTACTGCCAAAAAAACCATTAAACCAGATGGTATGCAGGTAGCCAACATATACCTCAAAGGTCTATTGTAATTCGGATCATCAGGATATCCTACCCCAAAATACATTCCTTTAAATGATAAGGATACCGCATACTTTATTAATGCATAAAAAATCAGAGTTAATACAGCAAAAAACAAAAACTTTAAATAGTTCTTTTGATTTAAACTAAAAGGAATAACCAGGTATAAAACGAAGTAAAATATACTCACGTTTATTAGTCCAAACAAGCCAAAATTAATCCATATAAAATGCATCGGATTAACTCCATTGAAACTATCTTTTGGCATATTTCCTCCGACAAAGAAAACCATAAAGAGTATTGGGGCCGACCAGAAAAGTGCATGCGCAAGAGTGGTAATTGATTTAGAAAACTTTATCATAAACAAAAATAATTAATACAATATTAGTTCTATGTCGACTTTTATAAGCCAATTATCGACGAACGCAGGAAAAATGTCGACGAACACCGCAAATACTTTCAAAAGATTTTCGACCTCCATTTTCGAACATTAGTATAGAAAATTCAAATGTTGGTCTAGTATGCCTTGAAATAAGTTTAGAATGCATCCATCTTTGAATCGAATTGTTCACCTATTAATATATCATTATGAAAAAACTACACGTAATCATCGCCGCTACTAGTTTAGCTTTATTAAGCAGCTTAGTAGTAATTTACCAAGGGGTTCAAAATTTAATGAATTTATAATGGAAGCCATACACATCAGCAATCTAAGTTTTCGTTATTCCAATCAATTGATTTTGGATAATGTAAATATTAGTGTTCCCAAAGGATCTATTTATGGTTTTATAGGTCATAATGGGGCAGGTAAAACAACTACCATAAAATTACTTCTCAATTTATTGGATAGTAAAACTGGTAAGATTGAAATCCTTGGAAAAGATTTGCAAAGCAATAGAAATTGGTGCTTGTCTAAAATTGGGTCCTTAGTAGAATATCCTGGAGTGTATGCCCATCTGAATGCAAGAGAAAATTTAAAAGCGAAATGTATCGCCTTAGGAATGTCTGTTGAATTGTCGAACAACAGAATCAAGCAAATATTAGAATTAATCAAATTAGACCATGTTAAATCTAAAAAGGTGAAGCATTTTTCTCAAGGCATGAAACAACGATTGGGTATAGGGCTAGCATTAATATCTGATCCGGAGATTTTAGTTTTAGACGAACCAACCAACGGCTTAGACCCTAATGGAATAAAAGAAATGCGCGAGTTAATAATTCGTTTATCAAATGCTGGAAAGAGCATTTTTATATCTAGCCACCTATTGGCCGAAGTAGAAAAATTCTGCACGCACGTTGCTTTAATAGATCAAGGAAAAATATTGTTTGCTGGCGAATTACAAGAATTGATTTCACAGAACAAACAAAGTCATATAGTAGAAATCAGAACAGACGATATTGAAAAGTCTTTATACCTCTTGCAAGCTATGGACATTAAGGCAATAGCAAATGAGCAATACATCGAAATACAAGTTCAAGACCAAAATGAAATTGCTGAAATCAATAAAAAGTTAGTACTCGCTGGCATCAATGTTTATGCACTAAAAACTAGCAATAAAAGCCTAGAACAATTATTCTTCAGTATTACAAATAAAGAATACCAATTAAATTAATCAATTATGCTATCACTCGTCCGTCAAGAATTCTATAAGTCAAAAAAAACACTAGCATTTTACAGCAGTATTTTATTGCCAATATTTATCAATGCACTCGTTGTTTGTATTTTTATTTACAAAAAGGAAGACATTTTAAAAGCACAAGATTTTAATATTTGGTTGAGGTACCTAAGCTTTAGTTTAAGCATCATGGGTTCTTTGATTCTACCAATGTATATTATCTTTTTGAGTTTTTCTATTAACGATGTAGAACACAAAAACGATACATGGAAAACATTGTTTACCTATCCTTATTCAAAAGCGAATATCTTTTTAAGCAAATGGTTGATTGGTGTGTTATTCCTCGGTTTTTCAATGTTTTGCTTTTTTCTTTTCACAGCATTAAGTGGTTATTTTTTGCAATACATCGACATAAGATATGGCTTTGAAAAGCATGCAATGATTTGGAATTTATTTTTAATTTATTCTAAAATTTTCATTGCAAGTCTTGCACTGTATAGCCTTCAATTTTTAATCAGTATGCAATGGAGTGATTTCATGAAATCAATGGGAATAGGATTGCTATTAACGATTGCAAGTATGATAATTTTTAGATGGGAATATATTTACATCATCCCCTACGCTCAACCCTTATATTCGATAAGCAATTTAATAGATGTAAAAAATGATTTTGCAGTAATTTTTAACGCGAAAGAAATTTATTACGCACTTGCTACTGCTTTGGTCTTCACAATGAGCTCTTATTTATTAATGCTCAAAAAAATAATTAAATAAAAAAAGCGGCTATCAATAGCCGCTTTCTTATGTTGTTGCATTACGCAATTTGAGCTTCTAGTTTTTGTGCAAGCACATTCTTTGGCACTGCGCCAATTTGCTTGTCAACAATTTCTCCACCTTTGAAGTATAACAATGCTGGAATATTTCTAATTCCATATTTCATTGAGATACCTGGATTATTGTCTACGTTAACTTTGCCAATTACAGCTTTACCTTCGTAGTCTTTTGCTAGTTCTTCAACTACAGGTCCTACCATACGGCATGGTCCACACCATTCTGCCCAAAAATCCACCAATACTGGTTTGTCTGATTTTAATACCAACTCTTCGAAGTTAGCATCTGTTATTTCTAAAGCCATTTTTATATAATTTATTTAAGTTTTACAATTTGCTTGCCAATTTCATAAAATGGAAATTTTGGCATTAATTCATTTTAAAGTTAATATTTTTTATTTGCTCAAATGCCCTTAATAATTCATTTGAAGGGTGTACTTTGATCGATTTACTTAATAAATCAACTGCATAGCCTTGCTCTTGATCTATCACTTTAAACTTCAATTCACAGTTTTTTTGTTGATTAGCATCATTGTTTTGTGATAATAAATCAACAATTTCCGCTATAAATTGTTCGTTCAAATCGTTTAGGTAACAAGAGATGGTGATCGACTTAGCCAGTTTGTCACGTACATCTGTCAATAATTGAATCTGTTGAACCTTAAACTCCCAATTTCCCTTCTGTCCAAAACGTTCCTGGATTTTCCCTTTAACATACAGAAACAAGCCTTCATTAATGAAGGGCTTAAACTTTAAATAATCTTCTCCAAACAAGGCCAACTCCACTTGATCGTTATAATCTTCAATCATAAATGAACCAAAGGGTTTACCAGTCTTCGATATTCTATGATTGGCAGAACTCACTAAGCCACCAAAAATCAATTCTTTGTTTTTAATCCTATCAAATCGCTCTTGCTCCGCAACATTGTTATTCCCCTCCTCTTCTTCAATTTTTGTTTCTGCCGATGTGTTGCTTTCAAATTTATTCCCTGAAAACTTTTGCATCAACTTCACATCACTCACCGTAGCTGTACAAAATTTTTCTATATCAAATCTAAATTCATCCAATGGATGTCCCGATATATAAAAACCTACCACCTCTTTTTCATAACGTAATTTCTGCAAGAACCCCCACTCATCACAAACGGGTATTCTAGGCTCTGGAATATGTGCAGCAGTACCACTTCCAAATAACGACGATTGTGAAGCCGATAAACTGTCTTGATAGTTGGCACCATAACGCAATAGTTTTTCCAAGAAATTTCCTTGCTCCCCTGGTTCGTGATGAAAATACGTTGCTCTATGAATCCCAAAGGAATCGAATGCTCCAGCATTTGCTAAGGATTCAAAGGTTTTTTTATTAGCCGATCTCAGATTAATACGCTTCACCAAATCGAAGATCGTATTAAATTTCCCATTCGTGTCTCGCTCTTCAATAATCGATTGTACAGCCGCTTCCCCCACTCCCTTAACCGCACCTAATCCAAAGCGTATTTGACCACTCGCATTCACCGAAAATTTATAATAACTCTCATTCACATCTGGACCTAAAATCTGTATGCCCATTCTTCTACATTCTTCTAAGAAGAAGGTAATCTTGTCGATGTTACTCAAATTATGTGTTAAGACCGCTGCCATATATTCCGATGGGTAATTGGCTTTTAAATATGCGGTTTGAAATGCAACGAATGCATAACAAGTAGAGTGCGATTTATTAAAGGCATACGAAGCAAACGCTTCCCAGTCGGTCCATACTTTTTCCAACTTTTTCTGATCCAAACCTTTTGCAACCGCACCTTGAATGAAAGAATCTTTCAAAGCATCCAAAGTCTTTCTATCCTTCTTACCCATTGCCTTACGCAAAGTGTCGGCTTGACCTTTTGTAAATCCTGCTAACTTTTGCGACAACAACATCACTTGCTCCTGATATACGGTAATACCGTTAGTATCTTGCAAGTATTCTTCCATTTCTGGTAAGTCGTATGTCACTTGCTCACGACCGTGTTTTCTTGAAATATATTTTGGAATGTATTGAATAGGACCCGGTCTATACAAAGCATTCATCGCAATTAAATCCTCAAACTTATCGGGTTTAAGATCGATCAAATGCTTTTGCATTCCTGGAGATTCAAACTGAAAGGTACCATTTGTTTCACCCCTTTGATACAATTCAAAAGTCTTTGCATCGTCCAACGGTATAGCATCAATGTCTATTTCAATTCCTTTATTTTGCTTGATGAGTTGAAGCGCATCTCTTATAATGGTAAGCGTTTTTAAACCCAAAAAGTCCATCTTAATTACACCCGCATCTTCAATCACTTTACCATCGTACTGTGTAATTAATAAATCGGTATCCTTCGATGTTGCAACTGGAATAATTTCTGTTAAATCTTTTGGAGCAATAATGATACCCGCTGCATGAATTCCTGTTCCTCGCACCGAGCCTTCTAATACCAATGCTTCTTTTAAAACACTCGACTTAAAATCATCGGAATTTAAAATTGAACGCAATTGTTTGATGTTGTCTAAATCATCGGGACCATAACCCTCCTTATCTTTCAAGCCCCCTTCACCATCGATGTTTGCTTTTAAAACGCGGTTCAATTCTGTACCGGGTTTATCGGGTACTAATTTTGCCAAAGCATTGGAATCTGCTAAAGGTAAATCCATCACGCGCGCCACATCTTTGATACTCATTTTAGCTGCCATGGTACCATAGGTAACAATTTGTGCCACCTGATTTTTACCGTATTTTTCAACTACGTAATCGATCACTTTTTGTCGACCTTCATCGTCAAAGTCCGTATCAATATCGGGCATCGACTTACGTTCAGGATTTAAGAAACGCTCAAAAAGTAAATTGTATTTAATTGGGTCGATGTTAGTGATACCAATGCAATATGCAACTGCAGAACCCGCGGCCGAACCTCTTCCTGGCCCAACGAATACTCCAATATCTCTACCTGCTTTAATGAAGTCGGCAACAATTAAAAAGTAACCCGCAAAACCCATAGTCTCTATGGTCTGCAATTCAAAATTTATTCGCTCTTCAATTTCTGGTGTGATTTCTTGATAACGTTTACGTGCTCCTTCGTAGGTAATATGCCTTAGATATTGATCTTGTGTTAAAAATTCAGAAGGTATTTGAAAGTTAGGAAGTAGAATATCCTGCTTTAATTTTAAGTGCTCTACTTTATCAACTATTTCATTGGTATTGTCTATTGCATAAGGAATATCCGCAAACAGCTTGTTCATTTCTGCTTGCGATTTGAAATAAAATTCGTCGTTATAGAATGCAAATCGTTTGCCTTTTACAAATGTATCATCGTCGGAAAATTCCTTCATAGTAGGTGTACTTTGTTTTTCACCTGTATTGATACATAGTAAAATATCGTGCGCATTGGCATCTTCACGATCTACATAATGCGAGTCGTTCGATGCAATTACTTTAACATTATGCTTTTGTGCAAATTTCAAAAGCACTTCATTCACTTTTTCTTGCTCTGACATTTTATGTCTTTGCAATTCCACATAATAATCCTCTCCAAATACATCGAGCCACCATTTGAATTCTTTCTCTGCTTCTTCCTCTCCTTTTTTAAGAATTGCTTTGGGTACCATTGCACCTATGCAACATGTTGTAGCAATGAGTCCTTCATGGTATCTAAGAATTAATTCTTTGTCGATACGCGGATATTTACCATACAATCCTTCAATAAATCCCAAGGAACAAAGCTTCACTAGATTCTTATAACCCGTAGCATTTTTCGCTAATAACAATTGGTGGTATCGAACATCTTTATCGTCTTTCGTAAACTGACGTTTATGTCGGTCTTCCACTACATAAAACTCACAACCAACAATTGGTTTAACATTATTTTTTTGAGCTTCTGCTACGAACTTAAACGCACCAAACATATTCCCATGGTCTGTGATGGCTAGCGCTTTCATGCCATCGTCCGAAGCTTTCTTGAACAATCGCTTGATGTCGGCCGCCCCATCTAATAATGAGAATTGAGTATGTACGTGTAAGTGCGAAAAATCAGGCATATTTTTTTTAGATGAGGTATCAAAATTAAGAATGTTCCTTGTTAATTTTTGGCTAATTTATCAACAGTAGAAAGGGGATAAATAAATTAAGGAATTGTTAATTAAATATTCAGAAATTTATATATTTAGAATTATGGAATTTGACGTATTAAAATCGGCATATAACTCTGGGAAATTTGTTTATACCGACAAAGATAAATTGGCCGTAGAATGTAATGCACCAAATTCTGCGGGAGTCTATTTGATTTACTCTAAAACGAGTCAAGGTGCTGAATTGTTGTTCGTTGGAAGTTCTGGGAGTGTTAGCCAGAACGGTAGCATCGGCACAAACACCTTAAGGCACAGGATTTTAATTCGGCGCGATGGTACGGATAGGGAATATTTTCTAAAACGAAAAATGCAAACCGACCATATTTCCTATTTTGAAATTGAGTGGTACCATACCTACGAAAACAAAGAGGGCAGCTTACCCAAGTTCGCCGAAGCCTCTATTTTACAAGAATATTTCAAGCTAAACGGCAAGCTTCCACCTTGGAATAAGGAATATTAATAGGCCTTTCTTAGAGGCAATTTTCCGATTTTTTAGCTCTTATGAATCAATTGATTAAATTATTTTAACAATAGGTTTGAAATTAGGGAAGAAAAGTTAACTTTGCGGCACGAAAAAATAATAGAACATTATGCCAAATATTGGGAAAATTGCGCAAATCATCGGCCCAGTAGTAGACGTTAGTTTCGCTGCTGAGAATGCCAAATTACCTAACATCTACGATGCTTTGTACGTAACGAAAGAGAACGGACAAAAAATCGTTTTAGAGTGTCAACAACATTTAGGGGAAGATAGAGTACGTACCATTGCGATGGACTCTACAGACGGTTTAGTACGTGGAATGGACGTAGTAGACACTGCAGCACCTATTAAAATGCCAATTGGAGAGGAAATCAAAGGACGTTTATTTAACGTAGTTGGAGAGGCTATTGATGGTATTGGAGAGGTTTCAAATGCAAATGGTCGTGCAATTCACAATAAGGCTCCAAAATTTGAAGATTTATCTACAGAGACTGAAATATTATTCACAGGTATCAAAGTAATTGACTTATTAGAGCCATACGTAAAAGGTGGTAAAATTGGTTTGTTCGGTGGTGCCGGTGTAGGTAAGACGGTATTGATTCAAGAGTTGATCAACAACATCGCGAAAGCATACGATGGTTTATCGGTATTCGCTGGTGTAGGTGAGCGTACTCGTGAAGGAAACGACTTATTGAGAGAGATGATTGAAGCGAACATTATCCGTTACGGAGAAGAGTTCAAGCATTCAATGGAAGAAGGCGGTTGGGACTTGAGCAAAGTTGATCATAACGCATTAAAAGATTCAAAAGCAACATTCGTATTCGGACAGATGAACGAGCCTCCAGGTGCACGTGCACGTGTGGCATTATCTGGATTAACGGTTGCAGAATATTTCCGTGATGGTGATGAGCAAAGTGGAGGTCGTGATATCTTATTCTTCATCGACAATATCTTCCGTTTCACACAAGCAGGTTCAGAGGTATCGGCATTATTAGGTCGTATGCCATCTGCAGTAGGTTACCAACCAACACTTGCTACAGAAATGGGTATGATGCAAGAGCGTATCACATCAACAAAGAGAGGTTCTATTACATCGGTACAAGCGGTTTACGTACCTGCCGATGACTTAACGGATCCAGCTCCTGCTACAACATTTGCCCATTTGGACGCTACAACAGTATTGTCTCGTAAGATTGCCGAGTTGGGTATTTATCCAGCGGTAGATCCATTGGATTCTACATCGAGAATCTTAGCTCCAGAAATTATTGGTGCAGAGCATTATGGTTGCGCACAAAGAGTGAAAGAAATTTTACAACGTTATAAAGAATTACAAGATATCATTGCGATTTTAGGTATGGACGAATTATCTGAGGAAGATAAATTAGTAGTATCAAGAGCACGTCGTGTACAACGTTTCTTATCACAACCTTTCCACGTAGCGGAACAGTTTACAGGATTAAAAGGTGTGTTAGTAGATATCAAGGACACAATCAAAGGATTTAACATGATTATGGATGGTGAAGTGGATGAGTATCCAGAGATGGCGTTCAACTTGGTAGGTACTATCGAAGAAGCAATGGAAAAAGGTAAAAAATTAATCGCAGAAGCTAACGCGTAATCAAATGTTATTAGAAGTATTAACACCCGATAAAAAAGTATTTTCAGGAGAAGTGAGCTCGGTAAGTGTACCGGGTGCAAAAGGTTCTTTTGAAGTGCTTAACAACCACGCTCCTATTATCTCTACATTAGATAAAGGAACTTTAAGAATCAAAGCAAAAGAAGGCAACCAAGAGATGCAAATCAGTGGTGGTGTTATCGAAGTGCTATCCAATAAAGTGGTGGTTTTAGTGGAATCGGTTCTTTAGAATTTAATTTCTAAATCATATAAAAAGGCGAGAATGTTTAACCATTACTCGCCTTTTTTATTGCATACTGTTTAGAAACTATTGAATAACAATTTGTTTTTGAATGGTACCTAAACTTGTTTCAATTTTCAATAAATATAAGCCTTGCGCAATACCATCGGTTGCGATTTTCAATTCCTGATTTCCTTTGGAAAGCGCTTGTGCATCGGCATAAACAATACGACCGTCTGTACTCATCAATTGAATTTTAGCATTGCTCGATTCTGCGATGTAAAAGTTTACAACGAATGCCGATGTAGTGGGATTTGGGTAGGCATTTGCTTGAATTAAATTATCGATTTTTTCGATCCCAACTGGACTTATAAATTGTAAATCATCTACGTATAAAATTGAGCCCACTGGAGCACTCGAGATAATGCTTGTATCAAAGCTTCCGCTAAATGCAGAAGATGTGCTTATAACGATTACTGCGGTATCTGGATTGATTTCCTGAGTGTATAAAATCGGGATGGTAATTTCTTGCATGTCGGAATTAGGAGATGGTTGTAGAAAGCCTACTCCAACACCGACTAAATTAAATGGTCCAGCAATAGAGTCGTATTTAGTAAATAAGACAGTTATAACTCCTGAGTCCAAACGATTGCCCATAGTATAATTGTACAAGGCTTTCATTTCATCTGGCCTGCCAGAATATGAGAAGCCTGGTTTGATGCTTGCGTTTGCTAAATCTAGGGAGCCAGTAAGCATAGCCCCAGGTACACCACTGGTATCACCTTGGTTAATTGCATAAGATTCTAATTTAGCGCCGTAAGTTCCAGTACCTTTAATGGTTGTAGCGCGAGAGACATTAGCTCTAGGTGATCCTCCACCTAAAAGTATGGATGCATAATTTGTTGTAACATAACCTTGAGGTTCATAAAAGAAAATCAAGTTTGTCCAATTCTCGAAACTTGCGTTGGGTAATGATTGCGCAAATGTTTTGCTAGCCAAAACGATTAATAGGAATGTAAAAATCTTTTTCATAATCAAATATACAAAAAAAGCTTCCAGAAAACTGGAAGCTCTACGCATTAATCATATTCAAACCCTATTAATCTAACCCGAAAGTTAAACCAACAACAAACGTATTCAAGTCAGGTCCTTCGTTTTTATTGAAGGCGCTTTGTGGATAATATTTACCGTAGATACCCATGCTACCATAACTTACTCTTCCCACTAATCCGTAACGTAATTCGTTTAAGTTGAATGTATCATTTACTTTTTGTTTTCCTTTTGCATCAGATACTTGTTTCAATCGACCGTTGATCAAGTAACCCAATTCAACACCACCCGATATACCTAAGCTATTACCTTTTTTATTTTCATTTGTATTGAAGTGTAACATCACTGGCAAAGTTGCATATCGTGCTAATAATTTATTTTTAGAATAATTCACACCTGTACCATTTGCTGAATCTTGGTAGAAAGTAAGTTTAGGTGCGTTTGCAGCTAATGAACTGTCGCCAGCTAAACGGTAGTTGTTCCAATCAAGACCCAAACCTACTGAGAAGCGAATGTTTTCTTTGTAAATATTGAAGTAGTGATTGTAAGTTAAGTTCACGTTTAATGATTTACCATTTACTAAATCCAATCCTCTATTTGCTGCCGACAAACTAGTTGAACCATTTTCCAACCATCCATTATAACCAATTGAGAATTCTAACTCACCATCGTTTTTCTTTTCTTTTTTATTATCTGACTTCTCTGCATATTCATTTTCATAATCGCCAGTTGAGTCTTTTTCCATATAGATTTTTTCAATCTTTGGCTCTCCGATAACAACGATTCTGGTTTTTCCAACTTTAATTTCTGTAGTATCTGTTTTTCTACCAGTATCTACTGAAGCTATTGCCGATTCAATATTTACTGAGTTTTGAGAATAGTTGTCAGCAATTTCGTTACTTCTTTTACCTATGTATTCTGCAACTACATCAATTGGATCTAGTGTAATTATTTTTGCAATTGCATCTTTTGAAGTATTGATTGCTTTTACTGTTTTAGTTTGTGCCATAGTTGAGGTTGTGAACATCCCGAACACCATTCCCCATGCAACAATCTTTTTCATAATATTTATATTCATTAGGTTAAAATTCTTTAATTTCTTTATTGAGTATTTTTAATTCTTTTAAACTTTATGATTCCTAAGTCAACTTGAACTCTTTTTCTGGTATCACCATTTTTATTGTTCGTTTCATTGATTGCCACTAATTTTGCTTCTTCGTTCCCAGATACTTTAGATGCTACCATATTAATCATATCGATTACACCTATTTCTTTTTTAGAACCTGCATTTGCAATTGCTGGACTAGGCACTGGCTTTACAATTACTGGTCTTTTTTGCTCAGGTTCAAGTACTGGCTGGTTGTTATTACTTTGAGCTTTTTCTTCAAATTTCTTTAACAACTCAACTGCTTCTTTTTCACTGTTAGAGATTACATCTCTTTTCAGTTTTGGCTCCGAGCTTAAACTCTTTTTATTAATTTTCGAAGAACGATTTGTTTTACTTTTAATCTCTACTACATCAGCTAGACGATTCTCTTTTGAGATTGGTTGCATTAGTTCTGATTTTTTTTCTACTTTATTTAAAGTAGTGTTTGAATCTTTTTTCTCAACCGCTTTCATATTAGTAGATGCAAGATCTGAAGTATTGGTTGCATCGTTATTGTAACTCATCTGATACAATCCAACTCCTAATAAAATGATTAAAGATGCAGCTATAGAAATACGTGTTGACCACAATACCAATACAGATTTTTTCTTTTTGTCTAATTCAGATTCGATGTTTCTCCATACTCTATCTGTTGGTTCAATTTCAAACCCATCAAAAGCATTTTTCATTAAATCGTCGAATTCGTTTTTATTATCTGAGTGCTTCATTATTATTGCCCTCCATTTTTTTAATATTTTCTTGCAAAATTGCTCTGGCTCTTGCCAGCTGAGATTTAGAAGTCCCTTCACTTATTCCAAGCTCTTCTGCTATCTCTTTGTGTGAATAACCTTCAATGGCGTACATATTGAAAATCATTCTATATCCTGGCGATAAACTTTGAACGATTCGCAGTAAATCGGCCATATTTATTTTACTTAGTTGATTCTCTTGAACGGGTGTTTCTGGTGCATGATCAATATCTACCACCGCTAACATTCTACTATTTTTTCTGTAGAACTCAATCGATGTATTAACCATTATTCTTCTCACCCAACCTTCAAAGGAACCATCGCCTTTAAAATCTTTTATCTTTTCAAAAATTTTGACAAATGCCACTTGCAATATGTCTTCTGCTTCAAAATTATCCTTCGCATATCGAGCACAAACTGTGAGCATCTTAGATGCAAATGATTTATAGAGCAACTCTTGGGATTTTCTATTTCCCCGTTTGCATCCCTCAATCATTTCTTCAAGGCTTAGCTTATGTCCCAATTGTAAGCTCATTCAATTGTCTAGATGATGGTTTTTAATAAATGGTTGCATCAATGTAGTGTTTTTTAAATATATTTAACAACGAGCTGATAATCAGTTATATATTTTTTTGTTCGAAACAATTTTAGGCCGCATTTGCTCTAATAACTATGAAATAAAGGCCTCAACGCTAAATTTTGCTATTTTTGTTCATTCTAGCATAACATATGGAAACGATAGAAGTCTATAAACCTAAGCACAAAATCAGATTTGTTACTGCGGCATCCCTATTTGATGGGCACGATGCTACTATTAACATCATGAGAAGAATTCTACAAGCATCGGGTGCCGAAGTAATTCACCTAGGCCACAACAGATCTGTTGACGAAGTTGTGAATTGTGCCATACAAGAAGATGTTCAAGGTATAGCCATGACCTCTTATCAAGGTGGTCATAACGAGTACTTCAAATACATGTACGATTTATTAAAGGAACGTGGTGCAGGACATATTAAAATATTTGCAGGCGGTGGTGGTGTAATTCTACCGACTGAAATTGAAGATTTACAGCAATATGGCATTGCAAGAATCTACTCTCCCGATGATGGTAGAAAAATGGGCTTACAAGGGATGATCAACGATATGTTGCAACAATGCGATTTCCCAACGAAGACTGCATTGAATGGTGAATTAAAATTAATTGCAGATAAAAATCCAGCGAAAATTGCACATGCAATTACTGTAGCTGAAAACTTCCCAGAACAAGCGGAACAATTTTTAGAAGAGGTAAAAAAATTAATTGGCACTAAAAAGATTCCTGTCTTAGGTATTACAGGTACTGGTGGTGCTGGTAAATCATCTTTGGTCGATGAGTTGGTTCGTAGGTACATTCATGATTTTGAAAAAAATACGATCGCAATTATTTCTGTCGACCCATCGAAAAGAAAAACTGGTGGCGCTTTATTGGGCGATAGAATTCGTATGAATGCTATTAATAACCCACGCGTGTATATGCGTTCATTAGCTACACGTCAAGCGAATTTAGCATTATCGAAATACGTTCAAGAGGCTATTGATATTTGCAAAGCTGCTGCATACGATATGATTATCGTAGAGACATCTGGTATTGGTCAGTCGGATACAGAAATTACAGAGCATTGTGATGTGTCATTGTATGTAATGACTCCTGAATTTGGAGCTGCTACACAATTAGAAAAAATCGACATGCTGGATTTTGCCGATTTAGTGGCGATCAATAAATTCGATAAGCGTGGAGCATTAGATGCAATTCGCGATGTAAAAAAACAATACAAACGAAATCACAATAAATTCGATTTAAAAGATGAAGATGTGCCAGTGTTTGGCACCATGGCATCACAATTCAACGATCCAGGAATGAATGCATTGTACAATGCATTGATGAATAAAATCACTGAAAAAACAGGAGTAAAATTTGAGTCGACATTAAAACTGAAAATTGGTCAATCGGAAAAAGTTTACATCATTCCACCCGATCGAACTCGATATTTAGCAGAGATTGTAGAAGCAAATCAAGAATACAAGAATTGGGTGAAGGAGCAAGCAGATATTGCTCAGAAGATGTATCAATTGAAGGGTACCATCGACCTACTTGAAAAAGAAAATAAAAAAGAAGCGATTGATTCTTTGAAAGAATTATACAATCATTTAGAAGAACAATTGCATTTTGAATGTAAGCGATTGTTGAAGGAATGGCCAGAGACGCTTCGCAAATACAAGGAAGATAATTTTATTTATAAGGTACGAGACAAAGAGATTAAGCAGGCATTGTATACTGAGTCATTATCTCGATTGCGCATACCAAAAATTTCATTGCCGAGATACGAAGCTTGGGGCGATGTGTTAACTTGGTTGTTAACAGAAAATGTTCCGGGAGAATTTCCATATGCATCGGGAGTATTTCCTTTAAAGAGAGAAGGTGAAGATCCAACTAGGATGTTCGCTGGAGAAGGAGGTCCGGAGCGTACGAACAAACGTTTCCACTATGTGTCTTTGGGTCAGCCAGCGCATCGTTTGTCCACAGCATTTGATTCGGTAACCTTATACGGTGAAGATCCACATGTTCGTCCGGATATTTACGGGAAGATTGGAAATTCTGGTGTGAGTGTTGCGACCTTAGATGATGCAAAAAAATTATACAGCGGATTTAATTTATGTCATCCTTCTACATCGGTATCCATGACTATTAATGGTCCTGCACCAATGTTATTAGGCTTCTTCATGAATACAGCGATTGATCAACAATGCGAATTGTACATTAAAGAGCATGGTTTGGAAGCTGAAGTGAATAAAAAAATTGATGAAATTTATAAAGCAAAAGGTGTAGCTCGTCCGAAATATAATGGAACCTTACCTGAAGGTAACGATGGCTTAGGCTTAATGTTATTAGGGGTTACAGGCGATCAAGTATTACCTAAGGATGTGTACGAAAAAATAAAAGCGTATGCCATTTCAACGGTAAGAGGAACAGTTCAAGCAGATATTTTGAAAGAAGATCAAGCGCAGAACACTTGTATTTTTTCTACAGAGTTTGCGTTGAGAATGATGGGCGATATCCAACAGTACTTTATCGATAATAAGGTTCGAAATTTTTATTCGGTTTCCATTTCGGGATATCATATTGCTGAAGCTGGTGCAAATCCAATTTCTCAATTGGCATTTACCTTGAGTAATGGCTTTACTTTTGTTGAATATTATTTGAGTAGAGGAATGCATATCGATGATTTCGCTCCGAATTTATCGTTCTTCTTCTCAAATGGTATTGACCCTGAATATGCAGTGATTGGTAGAGTGGCTAGAAGAATTTGGTCGAAGGCCATCAAGTACAAATACAAAGGGAATGATCGCTCGCAAAAATTAAAATACCATATCCAAACATCGGGTAGATCATTGCATGCACAAGAGATTGACTTCAATGATATCAGAACTACCTTGCAAGCATTGTATGCAATTTATGACAATTGCAATTCATTGCATACGAATGCATACGATGAGGCAATCACCACTCCTACTGAGGAATCGGTAAGAAGAGCGATGGCAATTCAGTTAATCATCAACAGAGAATTAGGTTTAGCTAAGAATGAGAATCCATTACAAGGTGCATTCATTATTGAAGAGCTAACCGATTTAGTTGAGGAGGCAGTACTTGCTGAGTTCAAACGTATTTCCGATAGAGGTGGAGTTTTAGGTGCAATGGAAACTATGTATCAAAGAGGAAAGATACAAGAAGAATCCTTGTACTATGAAACCTTGAAACATACAGGTGAATTCCCTATTGTGGGTGTGAATACTTTCCTAAACAAAAACGGTTCACCAACAATTGTTCCTGCTGAAGTCATTAGAGCAACAGAAGAAGAGAAGCAATATCAAATTTCTTCATTGAAAGCTTTCCAAGATAGAAATGCAGAGCAATCCGAAAAAGCATTATTGCAATTACAACAAGCGGCTATATTGAACAAAAATATTTTCAATGAGTTGATGGAAGTAACAAAAGTTTGTTCATTAGGACAGATATCAAATGCATTGTATCAGGTAGGCGGACAGTATAGAAGAAATATGTAGCGAAACTTTTTTGTGTAAAATTTAAGGAGACCTATGGTCTCCTTTTTATTTTGTGATGAAAGGTAAGGGTATATTCTAGCTTTTATGTCATAACTGAAAATAAATGTCTATGAAAAAGCTTATCGGTATTAGTATCATTCTAATAATAGTTTTCACAACTGTTTTTGTGCAAGCGCAGGGCTTGTTAGAAAGGAAGCATCAGATTAAAGTATTGGATGGAAAGCAAAAGCTCCTATTAAAGAAAAATAATAAAAGTAAGATTAATCTATTTAGATCAAGTGCAATCAAGCGCGCTGCCAAGTCGGATTACTTTGAATGGGATGAGAATAGTTCTGGTTGGAAATATTATTACAAATCGGAAATCAGCTATAATAGCTCGGGATTGATTATTGGAGAAATCATGTATGATGAGCAGGATAATGAAATGTATAAGACAAGTTATACATACGATATTCAGAATCGATTATTGAATTATCAGGCCGATATGAAATTGAGTGCGAACACTTGGATGCCTATGGAAAAATATGTGTACGAGTACAATTCGGATGGTGATATTGTGCTTGAAGAACAATCGTATTATACAGGAACAGAATGGCTGGTTGCGTATGGAAAAAAATCATTCGTGAGTGCCGACATTAATTTGCAAACAAAAACAGTGATTAATTTGGAAAATTATTCGAGTGGTTACGATACCATAGATCAGTATATTTATCATTATAATGCAAATAATTTAATTGTAAGCGAAGAGTTCTATCAGTATTACGATGGAGAATTTATTCCTTCTGCACAATACGAATATTTATACGATCAAAATAATGTTGATACGGGAATGATAAAAAAAATGTGGGATGGATCTGCTTGGAGAAATCAACTTTTATATTGTGAATACACTTGGGACAATGCACAAAAAGAATTCTTATCAAGCTGTTCTATTTATTATTTCTCATTTAATGGTTTACAACTTCATCAAAGAGAGACATACACACGTGATGCGAACGGTAGTTTTTCTTACTTATTAGAAGATGAGTACAATGGCACATGGCAAGGGAATATGAGAATTACAATTGTTAACGATGAGAATAACAATAGAATATTATACGATTACGATTTAAACTTTGGAAATGGCTGGGAACAACTATTCATGATTGTTGAGGAATATTTATACGATTCAGAAAACAATATGTTGAGCCATATTTATAGAGAAAGTAATAGCAATGGAATCTTAGAAAATAAGTACAAGATTTTATATTCAGATTACAAAGTTGTTTCAGGAATACGAAACAATAAATCGATACAAATGAGGACATATCCAAATCCTTGTACAGAAACTATTTTCATCGATCAAAATGAATTAATCAATAAAGAATATAAAATTTATTCCTTAAGTGCTCAACTTATACAATCTGGAATTTTAAATGAGAATGAAATTAAAATTCATTCATTAAAGAGTGGAATGTATATTTTGAAAATAGATAATTATCAGTCGACATTCATTAAGGAATAATCACATCGTACATCATTTTAGTTTTAGTTTATACGCTTCAGATTTGAAAGGGATTCGAACATTTTTGAATCCCTTTTCATTTAATTTCTCTGCAAAATATTCTTGAGCCTCAAGTACTCCATGAACTAAAAAAACTGTATCTACTTTTTCAGGTTCCTGACAATTTAGAAATCGCATCAATTCCGAATAATCGGCATGAGCGCTATAAGAAGAAATGACCTCGACTTTAGCATTCACTTCGAATTCTCTACCATAAATTTGTATGTTTTTATGCCCAGCTAAAAGCTTACCACCAATGGTGCTAGGTTCACAATAACCAACGATTAATAAAGTGTTTTTAGGATCCTCGATGTATCTCGTTAAATGATGTTTAATTCTACCTGCATCCATCATACCAGATGCGGCAATGATAATAGCTGGTTCATCGTCTTCGTTAATCGCTTTAGATTCTTCTACACTTTTTGTATAATACAAATTGGGAAATGCAAATGGATCGGGATCTTGCTCCATGTATTCAAGAATATCCTCATTAAAATAATTGGTATGATTGCGCATTATTTTAGTTGCAGCCGTTGAAAGTGGACTATCAACAAACACTTTCACTTTAGGTAGTTTACCCTCGGTTCGCATACGATCTAATGCATAAACTATCTCTTGCGTTCTTCCTAAACTAAACGCAGGTATTAATAATTTACCACGATTCTGTATGCATGTTTCATTCACGGCATCCAATAATTTTTGTTCAGCATTTTCAGTATCGTCATGAAGTCTGTTCCCGTATGTACTTTCCAATAAAATATAATCGGCTTGAGGAAAATCTTCGGGGGCTTTTAATATTCTATCTCGATATCTTCCAACGTCGCCACTAAAAAACAATCGCGTCACTACATCGGCCTTCTTAAATTCCAGAGTAATACAAGCACTGCCGAGAATGTGGCCGGCATCGGTAAATAGTAGTCGAATGTTTTCATTGATGTCGAAATACTCATCCATTTTAATGGGATGAAATAATGAGAAACATTTTTCTACATCGTCCATATCGTAAAGTGGCTGAAGTGGTTTTCGGCCTTCTCGTTTTCGTTTTTTATTGATAAATTCAACATCGGCCTCTTGAATTTTAGCCGAATCGGCAAGCATTACATTTAGCACATCAAAGGTCGCAGCGGTGGATAAGATTTTACCTTTGAAACCTTGCTTCACAAGATTTGGAATATTGCCAGTATGATCGATGTGTGCATGAGAAACAATAAGTAGGTCGATGTCGTGCACCGGGAAACCGAAATGCCTATTCACATCGGGATCATCGGAAGATTGAACTAATCCACAATCAAGTAAAATTTTTGTTCCATCATGAGCTGTGATGAGGTGCTTGGAGCCTGTGACTTCTTGAGCTGCGCCCCAAAATTCGATTGAAATAAAATCGTACATTAGACTTGAATTTAATATGAAAGATACGCATTATTTTATTGAAAAATCTGGTGGTGATTTAGCTGAGTTTTCTGAGATAAAATTATTGAACTCATTAATTCATTCTGGTGCGAGTGATGAAATTGCACATCAGATTGTGGCAGAAATCAAAAAGAATTTAGAAAATGGAATGTCGAGTCGTAAAATTTTCAGAACGGCATTTAAATTATTGCGTAAGTATGCTCGAAGCATTGCATCGAAATACAAATTAAAAGATGGCATAATGGAGCTAGGTCCAGCGGGATATGCATTTGAAAAATTTGTTGCAGAATTAATGCGTGCAATGGGATATAGGTGTGAAGTGAGTGTAGTATTAGCAGGGCATTGTGTGAATCATGAAATTGATGTTATAGCCGAAAAAGGTAAGAAGACGATCTTAATTGAATGTAAATATCATAACCTGTTGCACATTAAATGTGATGTAAAAGTGCCATTATATATTAGGTCAAGATACAATGATATATTACGCAAGAAGGGTTATGCCGATTTCGAAGGTTGGTTGGTAACCAATACAAAGTTTACAGACGATGCGTATACCTATGGTACCTGTTCTGGTTTACATTTATTAAGTTGGGATCAACCATCTGGATCCGGATTAAAAAATTTAATCGACATGCATCGACTATTTCCTATTACTTGTTTGACATTATTAACGAAGCAAGAGAAAGAGCAATTGTTAGCGGAAGGAATTGTACTTTGTAAGACTTTATTTGAGAAAAAAGAATTGTTGAAAAAATACATCAACAGTAAAACAAGAGTTAACAGTATTGAGAGAGAAATTGAGCAGTTACTAATATAGTAACGAAGCTATCGGAAAATATTTATCCAAAAAAAGGAACTAAGTATATTGCTTTAATTATTAAAATATTAACAATACACTTAATTCCTTAATAACTTAATTTCTTAAGCTAATATTATCTTTTTACCCAAGAGAATTCATACTCCAATTCTGGAGTTTTCATGCGTTCTGCAATGCGGGTTAAACGATCTGGCAAAGCCATTAAATAATCACGTGCTTTTTCACCCGCATCATTTAATTCTTTAATACTTTCTAACTGCCATTCTTTAATCAAATGCTTAAGAATATCTACGTAGTCGGCAGATGTATACACGCCTAAACGTTGAGCTGCATTAGAAAAATGTTCAAAAGTATTCACAGCAGTTTTGCCAGCTTCTTTTAATAAATGGGCAGGCATTACAATTTTTTTGCGCATCATATCTTCGAAAGCAATCAATACTTCTGATGCATCTACTTTAATAATTTCTTTTATGAACGCTTGATATGCATTTGCATGTCGAGCTTCATCAGCTGCTACAACTCCGCACATCTTAGCTAAAAGTGAATCACCACTTTTTTTCGAAAGCGAGGCTACTCTTCTATGTGAGATATTTGTAGCCATTTCTTGAAAGGATGTATATACAAAATTTCTATATGGATCTCTATCCGTGCCAATATCAAAACCATCTGCAATTAGATATTGAGTTGAAACTTCTAATTGACGCATATCTACTCTACCAGATAGATATAAGTATTTATTCAACAAATCACCATGTCGGTTTTCTTCAGCAGTCCAATGACGTAACCATTTCATCCAACCACCTTCTTCGTCTTTAGATACGCCTTCTACGGTGGCTAACCATGATTCGTAAGTAGGTAAGGCTTCTTCAGTGATGGTGTCACCGATAAGTACAATCATTAAATCGTAAGGTAATTCACGAGCTGATTCTTGTAATTCTTTTACTTTGTCGTAAAATTCTGGCTTAGATGAATCAGGCAAGAAGTCTGTAGGTTGCCAAATTTCTTCTACAGGCTTTAAAAAATTAAACATATTTGAGAGCATGAAGCTTTCAATATGCTTCATTACTTCTCTTCTTTTTTCTTCAAAATATTTCACGTTGCAAGATACTAATTTCTGATTGAAAATCTGAAATTAGTATGCTAGTTTGCTATCCCGATAGCTATCGGGATGCTAATCCTGTAGATGGAGTGACTAGAGACTAGAGACTAGTTTAGAGTTGTTAGTTTTAGTGGAGAGTGGTTGCTCTATGTAGGTCATGCTAGATTTAGATTTTCTTTCTTTAAAAGCAATTACCTTTCATTCTACACTTAATTCTTAGTTCTTAGTTCTTAATTCTTCACTCTTAATTCTTAATTCAACACCGTATTCTTAAATCAATTGCAAGAACATCCTTAGTTCACATTATGCTGTACGCAATACGCAATTCGCACTACGCGGTACGCTGTACGCGCTATTACAAACAAAAAGCCCCGATACATTTCTGTTCGGGGCTTAATAAAGGGTGGCGATGACCTACTCTCCCACATTTTACTGCAGTACCATCGGCGCTGAGGGGCTTAACTTCTCTGTTCGGAATGGGAAGAGGTGGACACCCTCGCAAT
>JAEYZM010000035.1 GCA_023427985.1 Bacteroidota bacterium
AGAGTCCGAATGGGAATATTCGGACTCTCTATTTTAATTAAAATTCTTTTTCAAAAATTCTGCAGAGTTGCGGATATCAATAGACAGATATCTATCTTCTAAATTTCTACTCACAATTTTTCTATAGTCTGCTAAAATTTCTTCTATAATAGTAGAAGATTTTAATGGTCTTCTAAATTCTAATGCTTGAGCTGCATTCAATAATTCAATCCCTAAAATTTGATCTAAATTATTTACAACGCGTAATAATTTTGTAGCAGCATTTGCTCCCATACTCACATGATCTTCTTGTCCGTTCGATGATACTATTGAATCAACCGATGCAGGTGTACATAATTGTTTGTTTTCTGAAACTATTGATGCTGCTGTGTATTGTGGGATCATGAACCCGGAATTTAAGCCAGGATTCTCCACTAAAAATGCAGGAAGATTTCTTTGTCCTGAAATTAAAAGATACGTTCTTCGTTCAGAAATGTTTCCTAACTCAGCCAATGCAATTGCTAAAAAATCTAAGACTAATGCCAAAGGTTGACCGTGGAAGTTTCCACCAGAAATAATTAAATCTTCATCTGGAAAAACATTCGGGTTATCTGTAACAGAATTAATTTCTGTAGTAACAACTTTTTTTACATGTGCAATGGTGTCCTTGCTTGCTCCGTGTACTTGAGGCACACATCGGAAAGAATACGGATCTTGTACCTGCTCTTTATGTTGTTTCGCAATTTCTGAATCAACTAATATGTCATTAATATTCACAGCCGTCATGCGTTGCCCTTCATGCGGGCGAACATCGTGTATTAAATGATGAAATGCATCGATACGCCCATCAAAAGCATCGAGCGACATTGCCGCTAAAAGATCGGCTTGGTACGATTGACGTTCTGCTTGAATTAAGCAATAGACTGCATAAGCACTCATAAATTGAGTACCATTCAATAAGGCTAAACCTTCTTTCGATTGCAAATGAATTTCTTCCCAGTTGTATTTTTTCAATAGCTCTTCTCCTGAAATTCTTTTACCATCATCCATCACCTCACCCATTCCAAATAAAGGCAAACATAAATGTGCTAATGGGGCTAAATCGCCCGATGCGCCTAATGAACCTTTAGTGTAAACTATAGGAAAGATATTATTATTATAAAATTCAATTAATCGTTCAACTGTTTTTAATTGTACACCTGAATGTCCGTAAGAAAGCGATTGAATTTTTAATAATAGCATGATGCGAACTATTTCCGATGGAACTTCTTCTCCAGTTCCGCAAGCATGCGACATCACCAAATTTTTTTGCAATGCTTCTAATTCATTGTCCTTGATTTTTACATTACACAACGATCCGAATCCTGTATTGATGCCATAAACCGGTGAAGTACTGTTCGACATTTTCTCATCGAGGTAAGCTCTGCATTTTAATATTTTACTTTTTGCATCTTCACTTAAGCTCAGCTTAATATTTTGATTTAATATTTCCTGAATACGTTCAATACTTATATGATTGGAACTAATATGGTGACTTTCCATTTATTTTAAATGATTTATAATTTCTTCTATTGTTAATTCTTGCTGCATTCCCGATATCATATCTTTTAATGCTAATTTTCCAGACTGCATTTCAGTATCACCAATTACTATGGTGTATGCAATTCCTTTATCGTTTGCATATTTCATTTGTTTTTGCATTTTACTAATGTTCGGATATAATTCTGTAGCAATATTATGTTCTCTTAATTTTGATAATAATGGAAGTGCATAGTTAAATGCCTTTTCATCGAAATGTGTTATCAAAACTTTAGTAGTATGCACTGCATTTTCAGGGAATAATTTCAGTTCTTCCATCACATCGTAAATACGATCTGCACCGAATGAAATTCCAACACCTGTCAAGTTTTTCAAACCAAACATCCCTGTCAAATCATCGTATCTTCCACCACCACCAATGCTACCCATAGCTACCTCATGTGTCTTAACTTCAAAGATAGCGCCTGTATAATAATTTAATCCGCGTGCTAAGGTAATGTCTAATTCAACTTTTGCTTTGTGTAATTTAAAATGTTGTAAGTACTCAAAAACTTTTTCTAATTCTTCAATTCCTTTTCTGCCAATTTCAGAATTCGACAATATAATTTTTAATGAATTTATTTTTTCAACATTCGATCCACTTAATAAAATTATAGGTTCTAATTTTAATAGTTCATCATCAGAAAATCCTTTCGATTTCAATTCTTGCTTCACACCATCTAGTCCAATTTTATCAAGCTTATCGATTGCAACCGTCATGTCGATTAATAATTCTGGCTTACCAATAAACTCTGCAATACCTGCAAGGATTTTTCTATTGTTAATGAGTATACTGAAATCTTTAAAGCCCAAATTACTTAAGGCTTCATCGTAGATGCAGACAAATTCTGCTTCATTCAATAAAGAATCAGAGCCCACTACATCGGCATCACATTGATAAAATTCTCTATATCTTCCTTTTTGTGGTCGGTCCGCTCTCCAAACCGGTTGGATTTGATAGCGCTTGAAAGGTAAAGTGATTTCATTCTGATGCATCACTACGTACCGTGCGAAAGGAACTGTTAAATCGTAACGCAATGCTTTTTCAGAAATTTCAAAAGTTATTGCCTTAGAATTTTTATTTACAA
>JAEYZM010000002.1 GCA_023427985.1 Bacteroidota bacterium
ACCTGCCATTCCTATAATAACCACTTATACCTGGTGTATCTGCCCAGTAATCATATGCATTATACGCTTTATTATTAATCTCAAACGCTGCAGTATTTGTTCCACTTTCAGTATATTCTGGAAATACGAATTCTAATTCAGGACTAATCTGTTTTTTTTCACATGAAATAAATCCTAAAACAAATAATATTATAAAACCGTATTTAATTATCACCTCTTTCATAATAATTGCAATATAACATATTATTAGTAATATTCAAAATAAATCTCAATAAAGTATTGTGGAAATAGTATCTACAAAACAGAATTTTCCCATTTCCAAGCCGTACGCATCATATCTTCGATGTTGTACAGGGCTTTCCAGCCGAGTTCTTGATTGGCTAAACTGGTATCTGCATAGACTGCTTCCACATCGCCCGACCTACGTTCTACAATTTTATAATTGATTTTGATACCTGTAGTTTTTTCGAATGCGTTGATGATATCCAACACAGAATATCCTATTCCTGTGCCGATATTAAAGACTTCAAATGATTTTTTATTTTTTGAATTCATCAATCGTTCAATTGCAGAGATGTGTGCTTTTGCGACATCAATCACATGAATGTAATCACGTACACAAGTTCCATCATGTGTGTTATAGTCGCCACCAAATACATTTAAGCAGGCGCGTTTTCCAACAGCGGTTTCGGTAATGTATGGAATTAAATGATGTGGCACTCCGTGTTGTACCTCGCCTATGAGTGCCGATTCGTGAGCACCTATTGGGTTGAAATAGCGTAAGGTGATTGCATTTATTTTACTAGCATTTGCGCATGCTTCAATCATTTCTTCGCCCATTTGCTTGGTATTACCGTAGGGCGACATTGCTTTTTTAACAGGAGCAAATTCGTTAACTGGCAATACATCGGGATTCCCATAAACCGTACATGAAGATGAAAAAACTAAGGAATTAATTCCATGTTCTTTCATGCATTCCAAAAGATTGATGGTAGAATACAAATTGTTGTGATAGTACTTGAAAGGATTTTCTACCGATTCTGCTACTTGTAAAACTGCGGCAAAATGTATTACAGAATCGATGCCTTTGTTACGTGCAAAATAATCTTGAAGTTCTGAAGCATTACACATTTCAATTTTCTCAAAATGTGGACGCTTACCTGTGATCTCTTGAATTTTATCAAGTATTTCAATTTTTGAATTTGAAAGATTGTCGATGATGTACACCTCATAACCTAAATTCAAAAGCTCTACAACCGTATGTGAGCCAATGTATCCGGTCCCTCCCGTCACTAATACTTTTTTCATAAAATTATTTATTGTACGAACTGAAATCTTTTGGTTTCAATTCTTTCTCTGGTAAATTTTTAAAATATTCGTAAGTGATTTTCAATCCCTCTGCACGCGAAACTTTTGGTTCCCAACCCAAAATTTCTCTTGCCTTTGAAATATCAGGTCTACGTTGTTTGGGATCATCTTGAGGCAATGGTTCAAAAATTACTTTTTGATTTGCGCCTGTTAATTTCAAAATTTCTTCAGCAAATTCGCGAATCGTAATTTCATCGGGATTCCCAATGTTTACGGGATAAGCATAATCGCTTAATAACAATCTATATATACCTTCTACCAAATCATCCACATAGCAGAACGAACGTGTTTGTGTACCATCGCCAAAGGCAGTTAGATCTTCACCTCTGATGGCTTGACCAATAAATGTTGGTAATACGCGACCATCGTTCAATCGCATACGAGGACCATAAGTATTAAAGATACGAACGATACGTGTTTCCAAACCATGGAAAGTATGATAGGCCATTGTCATGGCTTCTTGAAAACGTTTCGCTTCATCGTACACACCACGCGGACCAATTGGATTCACATGTCCCCAATAATCTTCCGTTTGCGGATGCACTTCTGGATCGCCATATACTTCCGATGTAGACGCGATGAGCATGCGAGCATTCTTAGCCCTCGCCAAGCCTAATAAATTATGGGTTCCTAGCGATCCTACTTTTAATGTTTGAATTGGAATTTTCAAATAATCGATTGGACTTGCTGGCGATGCAAAATGTAAAATATAATCGATGTCGCCCGAAACATGTACGAATTTTGAAACATCGTGATGATAAAATTCAAACTGCTCCAACTTGAAAAGGTGTTCAATATTTCTGAGTGAGCCAGTAATTAAATTATCCATACCCACTACACGATATCCTTCCTTTATAAAGCGGTCGCATAAATGCGATCCTAAAAATCCGGCAGCACCGGTGATTAAAACTCTTTTCGACATATGTATTATTTTACACCAATTCCATAATAAGCAAAACCCATCTCTTTTAATTCCACCGCATCGTAAATATTTCTTCCATCAAAAATCACCGCTTCATTTAATTTCGATTTGATTTCATTAAAATCAGGCGATCTAAATTCAGGCCACTCCGTTACTATTAGCAGTGCATCGGCATTTGTTAAAGCATCCTCTTGTTTTTCGCAATAGCTAATTGAATCTTTTAAAGTATGTTTCGCTTCGTTCATTGCCACTGGATCGTGTGCTTGAACTTTAGCACCCATGCTCAATAATTTTTCAATGATCACGAGCGATGGTGCTTCACGCATATCGTCTGTCTTAGGTTTGAAGGAAAGTCCCCAAACTGCAAATATTTTTCCGCTGATGTTTCCTTTGAAATGATTCAATACTTTTTCGAAGAGTACCGATTTCTGTTTTTCGTTTACATTTTCAACGGCTTTCAAAACTTGCATTTTGTAATTATTTTCTGCAGCAGTTTTGATCAATGCTTTCACATCTTTTGGAAAACAAGAACCACCGTAACCAATGCCCGGATAAATAAATTTATTGCCGATGCGTGGGTCAGAACCAATTCCTCTGCGCACCATATTCACATCTGCTCCCATGATTTCACAAAGGTTGGCAATGTCGTTCATGAATGAAATTTTTGTTGCAAGCATGGCGTTTGCCGCGTACTTCGTCATCTCAGCAGATGGTATGTCCATGCTAATGATCGGATGACCATTCAACACAAAAGGTTTGTATAATTTTTTTAATAAGTCTTCAGCTTTTTGCGACTCAACACCAATCACAATTCTATCGGGACGTAAGAAATCATCTATCGCAGCACCTTCTTTCAAGAACTCTGGGTTCGATGCAACGTCGAATCGCAAATCCGATTTACGAGCATCGAGTTGATCTTGAACCGCACGTTTTACTTTTGATGCAGTTCCAACAGGCACTGTACTCTTGGTAACCACCACCAAATAATCTTGCATATGCATTCCTATTTCAGACGCTACCCCTAAAACGTATTTTAAGTCGGCACTCCCATCTTCTCCCGGTGGCGTACCCACCGCAATGAAAACGATATCACAATCTTTCACCGTTTCTGCTAAACTTGTAGAAAATTTTAGTTTACCGCGCTCGAAATTTTTAAGCACCATTTCTTCTAGTCCGGGTTCGTAAATAGGCATTACACCCTGTTTCAAACCCTCAATTTTCTTAGCATCTATATCAATACACGTAACATTCATTCCCACCTCAGCCAAACATGTCCCCGTTACCAATCCAACGTATCCTGTTCCTACAATTGCAACTTTCATTCAGTATCTATTTTATTTTATCGTATTATTGAATAATTTTCGGCGCTAATATAGCTAAAAGGTTAATTAAATTAGGCTTTACCTTATTTTTATACGCATGTTCAAAAATCGCACATTAAGTTTTATTGTACTAATTCTCAGTATATTATGTTTTTCTTATGCCGATGCACAGCCTTTAAATATGCGTGATTCGATTATGAAAGTTTCCAGCATACAAGTGCAGTATTCGTATCATATGCCTGGGGGCGACATGAAAACAAGGTTTGGCAACAGCTCTATGTTGGGTGGTGGATTTCTACATAAGACCAAGCAAAATTATTTCTGGGGCTTCGATGTGAATTTCTTGTTCGGGAATAATCTAAATGAACGATATGTTTTAGACAGCCTAAAAACTACTCGAGGACAATTCATTACCATTGCGGGTGAATATGGAGATGTGCGAATGTTTGAGAGAGGCTTTGTTACGCATGCTAAGTTTGGAAAACTCTTTCCTATTTCTAAAAATAAAAACTCTGGAATATTAGTTTTACTTGGCTTAGGTTTCATGGAACACAAGATGCAGATAGAAGTATTAGAAGAAAATGTTGAAAGTTTGGATGGTGATAAGCGTAAAGGATACGATCGATTAACAAACGGGATCTCTACAAGTCAGTTTGTAGGTTATTGGTTTATGAACCCCAACCGTAGATTTAACTTTTATGCAGGATTGGATTTCTACCAAGGTTACACAATGAACAGACGCGATTGGGATTACCATGCAATGCGTAAGCTCGATGAGAAACGATTCGACGCATTAACTGGTCTGCGTTTCGGTGTGGTATTGCCATTATATAAAAGAATGCCAAAAGAATATTACTTTAGATAATGTTATTTTATCGACTCAGTATTTACGTTTATTACCTTTTCATTCGTTTTGCATCCTTGTTTAACACAAAAGCAAAGCGTTGGGTCGATGGTAGGAAAAATCAAGGCAAGCTCTTCGAAAATAAATTACCAAATCAGAAAAGAGTTTGGTTTCATTTTGCATCACTCGGTGAATTTGAACAAGGCAGAAGTCTGATCCATTTTTTCGAAAAAAATAAATCGGAGTATAGCATCGTCATAACTTTTTTCTCACCTTCTGGTTACGAACAAAGAAAAAATTATCCTTGTGAAGGTGTGTATTATCTACCATTAGATACCCCAAACAATGCTAAAAAATTTATTGATTTTATTAATCCTAGCATCGCCATTTTCAATAAATACGAATATTGGCATTACACGATGAAGGAATTGCATATTAGCGAAATTCCATTATTTGTAACATCGGCCATCTTTAGAGAAAATCAAATATTCTTTCAATGGTACGGCTGGTTTTATAGAAAAACATTGGGCTATGTTACGCATTTTTTTACTCAAAATCAGAAATCAGATTCGCTCCTAGAAAGTATTGACCATGAAAATTATACTATGGCTGGAGATACCCGATTTGACAGGGTGTTTGAGCATTCATTAAGTGTGAAGGATAATGAAAAAATTTCGCAGTTTGTAGCCAATAAAAAAAGTTTTGTTGGAGGCTCTACTTGGTTGCCCGATGAAGAAATAATTTTACCATTGATTGAAGATTTATCAGATTATAAATTCATACTGGTACCTCATGAAATTAATACAGAAAAAATTCAAACATTGAAAAATAAAATTGGATCAAGCGCTTTTTTATATTCGGAATTCGACACAAAATACTCGAGCGACAAAAGAGTGTTAATTGTGGATACCATTGGCTTATTGAGTAGTATTTACAATTGCTCTAGCATATCGTATATCGGTGGAGGATTTGGAAAAGGAATACACAATACTCTAGAAGCAGCTACCTTTGGTAAACCCATTATTTTTGGGCCTAATTATCATAAGTTTCAAGAAGCAATTGATTTAATTGAACGCAAGGCAGCGTACACAGTGAACAATGCAAATGAATTGCAAGACATCGCCCTAAAGCTAAGTAATGATGAATTGTTTTACAATACAGCGGGTACAGCAGCTCGCGAATATGTGTTGGAGAAAAAAGGGGCGACAGAAATCATCACCAATTACTTACAAACCTGTAAGTATATTTAATTTCTCGCCATATCGGCTAAAGCCTCTATCCACAATGGATGGTCGTTCAATGAAGGAACCAATTGAACTTTTTCGCCACCTGCTTCTTCAAACTCTTCTTGATATTCGACAGAAATTTCAAAAATAGTTTCAATACAGTCGGCCACAAATGCTGGACAAAATACCAAGATTTTTTTCTTGCCCATTTTTGCAAGATGTTCTATGACTTCCGATGCATAAGGTTGTATCCAAGGGTCTTTTCCTAATCTCGATTGAAATACGATGCTATAATCTTTTTCTTCAATGCCCAACTTAGCAGCAATACCGTATGCGGTCTGATAACATTGTGCCGAATAGCAAAATTTATTTTTCTCTGTTAAGGTTTTGCAACAATCGTTTACTTTTTGACAATGGTCTTTGCCAACGTCAGCTTTCATTAGCTGTCTAACAGGTAAGCCGTGAAAACTAAATAGAATATGATCGTAATTTTCTTTGACAAAATCTTCTCCAATCTTCGCATAAGCTTGAAGCATTTTATCATTATCGAAATAAGAATTGATGAATTCAATTTTCGGAATGATTTGCCAATTGCGTACTAGGTCCATAATTTTATCATGAACCGAACCGGTTGTTGCAGAAGCATATTGAGGGAAAAGAGGAATCACTTTAATATCGAATATTCTCTTTTTGTAAAAATCATTCAACACGTTTTCGAGCGAAGGATTTTGATAACGCATTGCTAAATCTACATGGTAATCATCGCCCAAATTCTCTTGTAAAAGTTTTTTCACTCGTAAACCGTAGGCCATCAATGGAGAGCCCTCATCGGTCCAAATGGCTTTATAAGACTTTGCCGATTTAGGGGCACGGAATGGAACGATAATGCCTTTCACCAATAATGTTCTAGCGATGGGATTAATGTCAATAACACGTGGGTCCATTAAGAACTCATCGAGGTAACGACGTACATCGGGTACTGCCGGACTATCGGGTGTTCCTAAATTGACAATTAAAATTCCTTTCTTTTCCTTGTTCATATTACCATTCAATAATTAATCCTAAAGTTGGCAAGGTACTACCATTAATATTATCTACCAACTTCGTTTTATATCTGCTTGGATCGTTCGGATCTGTTTGAGCTGCTCCGTTCGCATCACGATCTAACAAAAATATAGGTTGTGCATTATATAAGAAACCCGTCACATTTTGCACATCAAGGAAGACATTGAAAATGAACTTTTTGAAATTATATTTTTTATCAATTCTGACATCCAACTGATAAAAGTCGCCCAATCGGACGGCGTTTAGTCGACTATAATCTAGACTACCTTGTGGATTGATGTCGAAATTAGATTTGATGGACGATGTAGCAAGGTCTATAGGCGTAAAAGGTGCTCCTCCAGAGTAGCGCAATTTAGCACCCAGCTCCAAATTCTTTTTGAAAATTTTTCCACCCGTTAAACTTAATAAATATCGATTGTCCCATGAGGATGCAATGTACTCACCGCGTTTGTCCTGAAACTCCGAACGCACAATGGTCAAGGCCACTATACCATAAAATCCTTTTTGTAATTTTTGTTGTGCAAGGAACTCCACACCATAACTTCTACCTTTAGTCAAATTCGCAACTGGTCTATCGCCTACAACTCCAAAGTCAACACCTAAATTTGCTAATGGAATCGTATCGCCCGATGTAATGAGCATAGGATAATTATTATACAATTTCAAAAATCCTTCAACAGTAAATCTTAAATTGCTTAAGGTATTGTACTCCAATCCCAATACCACCTGATCGTTTCCGATGTACTTTACATTTTTATTACTCAAATTATTAAGCGAATCTCTATATCCTAAGACAGTATATGCAGGTGTTTGAAAATATCTACCCGTATTAAAATTGATCGAAATTTTATCGGTAATCGAATACGCTGCAGAGAAACGTGGTGAAAATTGTTCTAATGGGTTCGACATGCTTGAACTGAATGTATTTCCGTCGGCACGCAATCCAAAGGATAATTGCAAACGTTCGTTGATATAGCCTTTACTTGCTTGTGCGAACACTCCATATCGAACGAAACTAAGTTTAGAACTGTAGTCAATCACACCGAAAGGAGTATTATTAAAGGTCTCATTGCTGTATTCAGCTGTTTCTAAATTTATGCCTGTGTTTAATTTAACACCCTTGATCCGATTGGTATTTTCAACTCTAAATTTATTCTCCACTTCTGTTGATGCATAATCTAAAAGTGGTGCTAAACTTTCATTATTATCGGGATATTTTATCGTAGTATTTCTTAAAAAGTTCCTCGACACTACAAATGTAGAATAGCTGCTTCCTCTGTATTTCTTATAGTTTAAGCCGATGGAGTAATTCGATTGACCGAAATCTGGAAGAGTTTGTAATTGATATTTTTGCACTTCGGTTTCATTCGCATCGAGGTTCAATTGAAAATCATCCAATGCTCCTAAACCTATAATGGTCAACTCATTTTTATCGTTGAATTTTGTTTTGACTTTAAACTGGATATCGTTGTATTCCGGTAAAAAAGGTAAACCAATCGCTTGAAATAAAAATTGCAAATAAGATTTTCGATACGAAAATAAGAAAGTAGTTTTCTTACCAAGAGGCCCTTCTACTACGGTTGCCAAATCGCTAGAACCCAATGTGAGTGAGGCTCCTACGCGATCTGTTCTCCCCTCTTTAAATTTAAAATCAAAAACAGAACTCAATGCGTTTCCCCTATTGCTCGGAAAAGCACCGGAATAAAAATCCACTTCACGAACAAAGTCAACATTTATCAATCCCACTGGACCACCACCAGCACCTTGTGTTGCAAAGTGATTGATGTTTGGAATTTCAATCCCGTCGAGATAAAATCTATTTTCATTAGGGGCCCCACCACGAATAATTATATCGTTTCTGAAACTTGCCGATGATGCAACTCCTGGTAAGGATTGTATTACTTTTGAGATATCACGATTTCCACCCGGATTTCTCTTTATCTCTGAAACACCTATAGTAACAAGAGATACAGGACTTTCTTGAGGCTTATAAAATGCCGATGCTTTTACTTCAACTTCGTTAATACTTTTCGACTCCTCTTCCAAGGCAACATCAACCACCGCTGCTTTATTATTATAAACCTGCACCTCATAAACAATTTTATTCTTAAAGCCGATGTATTTGAATTCTAAATTATAAAAACCAGGAGTCAATTTATCGATGCTGTAATTCCCATCGAGGTCCGACAAGACTCCAATGGTTGTGCCTTGTATGATTACTGAAACCGAAGGTAAGCCTTCGTTATTAATTGCATTTTTGATACTTCCTTTAATTACACCCGTTTGTGCACTCACATAAGAATAAATTAGTGTCAAGCACAACACTAAAATTAATCGGTTTAGTTTTTTCATATTGGGTTAACAAGAATGTTCATGTTTTGTTATCTAGTGTAGAAATTTCTAAATCGAATGCAAAGGATTGTATAACGATTATAAGCAAAATACAAAGTACTAGATACTAGTTACTCTTCTTCTGCTCCAAAAAATATCGAATCGGTACAATCAACATCCCAAAATTCTCCCCATCCTCTTTCCCTAAATGTTTATGATGCATTTTATGTGCCCTGCGAATTCCACGCACATAAGTATTGTCCCAATCGCGCAACCATTTAAAACGTTGATGAATGATTACATCGTGCACTATAAAATAAGCAATGCCATACAATAATATCCCTAGCCCAATGAAGAAACGGAAATCGGCATAAATACTACCTGTAATAAAACAATAGGCCGATGGTACCGCGAATATGAGGAAGAATGCGTCGTTCTTCTCAAAGAAGCCCGGCTCTTTCTGGTGATGATCTTTATGTAAATACCAAAGAAAACCATGCATCACAAATTTATGAGCAAACCAAGCTACAAACTCCATGAATGCAAATGTTCCCAGTGTAATTAAAATGTTGAACAACATGTTTAGTACGACAATAAAATATTTTTTACGTTTTCCATGAGCCACATTGGTGTTGATGTTGCGCCGCAAATACCTACTCGGTCGTTGGACTCAAACATAGAAGGACTCAACTCTTCAGGGGAACTAACAAAATAAGTATTCACATTGTTTTGTCGACATACATCGTATAATATTTTTCCATTCGATGATTTACGACCCGAAACAAAAACAATTTTATCGTAATTCTTCACAAAGTTTCTCAACTCCTCATCACGGTTCGATACTTGCCTACATATGGTATCGTTTGCCTGTACTTCGTAGCCGCGTTTGATAAGCTCGTTTTTTATCGCATAAAATTTATCGGTACTTTTTGTAGTCTGACTGTATAAAGTAAATTTCTGTGGAAGCTCTACTCCATCTAATTCTGCAAGGTCTTGGAACACTACTGCTTCGTTATTCGTTTGACCTTGTAAACCGATTACCTCCGCATGTCCATGTTTCCCATAGATAAAAATTCTTTCCTTATCGTCGTATGAATTCTTTACACGGTTTTGCAATTTCAATACCACTGGACAAGATGCATCCATTAAGGTGATATTATTTTGCAATGCAATTTTATAGGTCTCTGGCGGTTCACCATGTGCACGAATTAACACCCGTTCATTATGAATGTCTTTCAGGTCGTCGTGCGAAATGATGCGCAAACCTTTATTCTTTAAACGCTCCACCTCTTCATCGTTATGCACAATATCGCCTAAGCAATATAAATATCCCTGTTCGTCGAGAATTTCCTCTGCCATTTCAATGGCGTACACTACCCCAAAGCAGAATCCCGATTCTTGATCAATGTCAACCTTTAAGTTCAGCATGTCATTTTTTTTCAAAAGTAATCATTATCCCTGTAAGAATATAAAAAACAAGGTTTGCACTATTAACAAGATATTGGCTACAGAGTTTGACTTTTCAAATTTTAAATAATTGAACATCAACAAGAATACAAATCCGCATATGGTCCAAGCAATGTAGTTTTGCAAAGGCACCTGCATACCCGTCCAGGTCCAATAATCGAATCGAATGGCCACTGGCTCTATATAATAATCGATTCCAACCAATACCAAGGCTCCAATGATGGATTTCAAAACAGCATGTATTTTATACCGATGTAATGTTATACCGACACTGTATACCAGAATCAACCAGTTGATCCCAATAAGCAATGGGGTGTTCCATACTTTATATCCTAAGGTACTCAAGTAATAATATTGTCCGAATATCTTGCCCGTATTGGTTCCTATAGCTTCTACGCTGAAGGATAAAAGGAAAATGGAAAATAGAAAAATGTAAAAATTAGTATTCCAATCTTTGTGGTTCAGAAATAATAAAAAGGCCATAAGCAATAAATGCATGGGCACCAATTGTTGGAACAATGGTATACTCGCTTCGAAACTGAAACCAAGTAGTCCAACGATATGAAAGACTACAATGATTAGGATGGAGATATTGGGATTATTTCTAATTGCTTGTAACATCGGCCTAAAAATAATTAATTATTAGGGATAAATGAGCTGGCGATTTTGGCCGACATTAATGCGAGTGGAATACCGCCTCCTGGATGTACGCTTCCGCCGCAAAAGTAAAGTCCTTGCAATTGCTTGCTTTTATTACTATGTCGGAGGAATGCCGCATACCTGTTATTAGAGCTATTCCCATACAATGCCCCCTTATGCGATGAGGTTTTCGTTTCGATGCTTCGTGGATCCAAAATTTCTTCGCACTGTATGTATTCTTCGATGTTCGTATTCAACATGCGATTCAGTTTTTGAATGATGTTGATGCGCGCATTCTCAATAAGTATGTCCCAATTCTGTTCCTTGTTGTGCGGTACATTGATCATCACAAACCAGTTCTCTGAATTTGCAGGAGCATCGCGTTGAATTTTTTTAGAAGTGATGTTGATGTATACCGTTGGGTCATTGAAAATCTTTGCTTCTTCAATGTGTTGAAATTCTTGAAAATAATTTTCGCTAAAGAATATATTATGAACATCCAAGGCATCAAAATTTTTGCGCATGCCCCAATAAAAAATTAAAGCGGAGCTCGATTTCTCTTGTTGCAATAAGTATTCCGGAGCTTGTATGTTTTTCAAGAGTTTGCGGTAGGTATGGTAAATGTCCATATTGCTCACAATCACATCGGCCTTGCAAAATACTTCGGTATCGTCTATAATCGCATTAAGTCCAATCACCTTGTTGTTCTTATGTTTGATCTCTTTCACATCGGAATTATAAATAATATCTACACCCAAATCTTTCGCTAATCGGATTAATGATTGCGTAATGTGATACATGCCATATTTTGGCAGCCAAGCTCCGTAGGCATGTTCCAAATGATGGATCACATTGAGTGTAGCCGGGGCTTTGTAAGGATTAGATCCATTGTACGTAGCGTATCGATTAAAAAACTGTACGGCTTTTTCTTTTGTAAAAAAGTTTTTGTTGGCGCTATGCATCGACCTAAAAGAATCGATTTGAGGCAAGCGTAAAATGGAGCGTAATGTTTCCCAACGCAAGTAAGTTTTTAGTTGATGTAAGGAACGTTCGATGAAAACGTGATTGGTAATTTTATAAATGCGTTCCGAATATTTAAGAAATTTTTTGATTTTAAATTTCGGCAGATCTAATTGCCGATGTAGTTCTTCTATGAACTTTTCCTGCTCGCCATAAGCATTGATGACCGTACCATCTTCGTAAAAATATTTCGCAGTAATATCGAGTCGCTCGTAGTTAAAATAATCGCGGGGATTTTTACCAGCCAATACAAACAATTCATCGACGTATTGGGGCATAGTAAAGAGAGAGGGCCCCGCATCGAAGCGAAAGCCCTCTCTAGTGAATTCCGACAATTTACCGCCGGGGTATGAATTTTTTTCGAGCAATAAAACATCGTAACCCTTGACTTTGAGTCGGATAGCAGAGGCAATGCCTGCAATGCCTGCGCCTATTATGATTGCTTTATTGTTGATTGCTTTTGACATGAATGTATAAAACTCTTCAAAAGCTATAATGTTTGTTATTTCACAATATTGTTTTGTAACAAATATTCTGCAATTTGAACGGCATTGGTAGCAGCACCTTTGCGTAGGTTATCGGAAACAATCCACATATTCAATGTTTTTTCTTGCGATTCATCTCTACGAATTCTACCCACAAATACTTCGTCTTTATCGTGTGCGTTCAATGGCATCGGATAGACTTGATGTGCAGGATCGTCTTGCACGATGATGCCAGGAGCATTCGATAAAATCGATCTCACATCGGCCAAATCAAAATCATTTTCGAACTCAATGTTTACCGATTCTGAATGTCCGCCCATCACTGGAATACGAACCGTGGTAGCCGTTACACGGATGTTTTCATCGCGCATAATTTTCTTAGTTTCCAAAATCATTTTCATTTCTTCCTTGGTATAACCGTTGTCTTGGAAGACATCGATTTGAGGAATAACGTTAAGGTCGATGGTATAGGCATAAGCTTTAGGACCTTCGATTCCGTTACGTTCGTTCATCAATTGATCAACCGCTTTGACACCGGTTCCGGTGACCGATTGATAGGTAGAAACCACGACACGTTTGATTTTGTATTTTTCGTGAAGGGGTTTAAGTGCAACTACCATTTGGATGGTAGAGCAATTGGGGTTCGCAATGATTTTATCATTCGAAGTTAACACATCGGCATTCACCTCTGGAACGACCAATGCGATCTTAGGGTCCATGCGCCAAGCCGATGAATTATCGATCACCACTGTACCATTTTCGGCAAAGCGTGGTGCTTCTTTCAAAGATGTCCCCCCGCCCGCAGAAAATAAGGCAATGTGTGGTTTTAATTCAATGGCTTGATCGATGCTATGGATTTTGTACTTCTTTCCCTTGAAATCGATTTCCTTACCAACACTCTTTTCAGAAGCCACAGGAATCAGTTCCGTAACAGGGAAATTTCGCTCCGCTAAGACTTGGAGCATTTTGGTGCCTACTAAGCCGGTGGCACCTACCACAGCAATTCTCATAATTAATCCTTATTAAATAAACCTTATTAAATGCAGTTTTTTGAGAATGGTATTCTCATCAACTTTGCAAATATGAGAAAGATTTTGTGGATGGTCGGATTATTTTTTCACAAAATACATAAATGTCTTTAATAAAATCTACGAAACAATAAATAATTTAATCAAATTAACTGCCTTAACACATCTAAATCTTTTACAAAAGTACTACTTAAATTTATACGATTTTGTTGATGAGTTATTGTAAATCTATGGACAGATTGACTTTATCTTTGATAGCAAAGTGGTTTATACAAAAAAAACTTTAATATAATTAATGAACCTATTCGAAAAATATATACAAGTAATAAGTTTTAACCCTGTAATCGCAAACAAAATAATTATTAGGGCGGATATAGAATTAGGTTTAAAAAAGCAATATTTATTATTGTTCTGTGTGTATGTCAATTACTAAGTTTCTTTATTGTTAAAGTTCCCTTACATGGGAACATGCCTTCTGAGAAGTCAGAAGTTTGATTTTTATATTAAAAACAAATTATTTACATTAGTTAAAACCATTTTAATAGATTGAAGAACTTAATTACCGAGGTTTTAAAACCCGACGGTTCCGTATCTAAAAATAAAAATATTCACCAATGAAATCGGTGTAAAATTGAACCAGATTGAAGTAGTAAATTGAATTACTAAAATTATATTATTATAATTTAATTTTTTAATTATGAATTATAAAAAAACAATTATTGTATTTGTTTTGTGTGTAGTATTACCAACTATATCTTTTGCCTATAATAATAGAGAATTTAGCACATCAGAAATAATTAGTCTATTTGGTAAAGATCAAAAATATATATTCAATAAATTGTCAAATAAAGGTTATTCATTCAAGAATAAGAATTTAAACCATTTTAATTTTTATAAAAAAACTAGCCTATGTGATTTCATAGTTGAACTTTCTTTTAAAAATGGTAAACTAAATGCTATAAAGACAAACGAACCATTTCAAAATGCTAGTGATGTAGCTATGGAATTAAATTTGTGCCTTTTTGAAGTTGTAACGTCATCAAATGGTTCTAATGTAATTATACCGTATTCAGGATGTCTTTATGGATTGAAAAATTCCAAATTAGGGGTTGTTGCTTCTTTTATTATAAACAAGGATAATCCATATATAATTATAGTTAGTTATAGTTTGGATCCCAATAATATGGTTGAAGGTGATTTATCTAATAAATTAAAAATTGAGAGAGAAAAAATAAATAAGATTGTAAATGATGAGTTTAAAAAGGAATTAGAAACTCAACAAAAAATGAAAATTGATGCAAATGTACCTTTCAAGAAATTAGAGACGATAAATCAACCTATTTTATTATTAAAAGATACACTAGGGCTTCAAAATTTCGTGCTTAATTGTTTATTTGATGAAAGTTTTAAAGAGTTAATTGAATATGAATTTATTTTTGATTCAAATGGTAATGTTACAGATGTATTTTTTAAAAAACCTATTTTTGATTATTATGGCAAATATATTTCAATGGAAAACACAGAATTTATGATGTGCTCAAAAGCAGAAATAATTCAGAAGTTTAATTCTTTATTTGTTATTAATGAGCCAGCGAAGATTTTTTATAAAAATAAATATTTAAATGTTCCATATAAATTGGAACTTAGAATTCAAATTAACTCAAAATATTACTTAACTAATCAGACAATTTATAAAAAACAAAGTCGCAAAAAATCAAATTTGGTTATTGTTAAAGGAAATCCAACAGACCCATATGAACAGCATCTTTTAAAGAAATATCCTTTTTTAGATAATTCATATGAGGAAGTTATCACGAAATATTTTTTAGAGAATCCACCAATATTTAAAAACACGCAAAATAGTTTAGATTATATTATTAAAAAGACTGATTATTCAATTCAAATTAATTATAATATTGAAATGCCTAATTTATTATACAGTAAAACAACATGGACCATTAAACCTGAGTTAGAGTTTATGCGAACATTTAAAGAACGTTAAATAGCCAGCATTTATTACACAAATTAATCTTAATTTCATCTGATAATTCATGAAGTATTTTATTTAATCTTCACAAATTAACCTACAATAGAGAGTTTGATTATATTTCAAACAACAACAAATCGTTTGAAATATTGAATATATCCAACTTTCTTACAAAGAAAAGTAATTTAGATTTCGCAGTGTTTGAATTTTTTTGCTAATATTGTCAAATATTGACAAGTAAAAAATAACAAGTAAATGAAAGTAACATTTGGAGAATATATTAGACATTTAAGAACTAAAAAAGGATTGACTTTAACGAAACTTGCATCTCAATTAGATCTTGACTCAGCTAATTTGAGCAAAATTGAAAACGGGAAACGTGATTTTGATGAAAAGCGTCTAGAGAAATTAGCAAATGTATTTAATTTGGAAATTGATGAGTTGAAAATGGAATACTTTGGTGATCTATTTGCAAGAAAAATGCATAAACATAACTGTTTACCCGAAACATTAATAGTTGCAAAACAAAAAATAAAATACTTGAAAAGTAAAAATATAAAACAAAGCGAAATAAAATTCTAAACATGAAAAAAGCAATGACTTATATAGACTTGTTTTCAGGTTCGGGCGGTTTCTCTTTAGGTTTTGATAATAAAGGTTTTCAGAACATTTTTTCAATAGATATCGAACCAAGTTTTTGTGAAACCTATAAATATAATTTCCCTAATCACAAACTTATTGAAAAAGACATCTGTAAATTATCAGATGCGGAAATAAAATATTTGAAAGAAGTTGAAGATGTTGATGTAGTTATTGGTGGGCCGCCATGTCAAGGATTTAGTATAGCAGGAAACATAGGTCGGAAATTTATTGATGATCCTCGAAATAAACTATTCAAAGAATTTGTACGAGTTGTGAAAGTAGTAAAACCAAAATTTTTTGTTATGGAAAATGTTGCCCGTTTATACAATCACAATAAAGGAATGACAAGAGAAGAAATTATAAATGATTTTGAAAAATTAGGTTATAAAGTAGAATGTAAAATTTTGAATTCAGCTGATTATGGAGTTCCACAAATTAGAAAAAGAGTAATTTTTATCGGATCTCGTTTCAATCAAAAAATAATATTTCCTGAAAAATCTGTTAAAAAATATTTAACTGTAAAGGAAGTATTACATAACTATCCTGTTCTCTCAGCAGGGGAAGAATCCATAATACCGAATCATATTGCAATGTCACATTCAAGTCAAATGCTCGAAAAAATGAGTTATATTTCAGATGGTGGAAGTAGAGAAGAAATTCCAGTGAAATTAAGACCAAAATCAGGGGATGTGAGAAAATATATACGATACAAAAGTGATAAACCTTCGGTTTGCGTCACTGGTGATATGAGAAAAATTTTTCACTATGAACAAAATCGAGCTTTGACCGTTCGTGAATTAGCAACACTACAATCCTATCCAGAAGATTTTATTTTTAAAGGAAGTAAAATTTCACAACAACAGCAAGTTGGGAATTCTGTACCTCCTAAAATGGCAGAAGCAATAGCAAGTGCAATCATTAGTATGAATCAATATGTTTAAATACCCGAAAGTAAACTATATAGGGAATAAAGAAAAAATTGCCGAATGGATTTGCGACCAATTTCCTTCGGATGCAAAATCACTTTTTGATGCATTCTCTGGAGGATGTTCTTTAAGTTATGAAGCCAAGTGTCGAGGATTGAAAGTATATACAAATGATATTTTAAAAGTAAATTATCATATAGCCAAAGCTTTAATTCAAAATAATCATACAATTTTAGATGCAAAAGATATTGAAATAATTTTCAGTGGTAAACCTTTCGAAGGATTTATGTTTCATCATTATTCAAATGTATTTTTTTTTCCAGATGAATGTAAAGAATTGGATTTATACAGAAGTAACATAGAAAAGTTGGATTCGGATGATAAAAAATCATTAGCATTTTCATTAATGCGTAGAGCTATGATTCGTAAAATGCCTTACTCACGATTTACTTTGAATTGGGATAAAATTGTTCAATTGAGAGATGAAGATTATAGCTATCAAAAATATAATCGCAAAAGAGCATACCACAATGAATCATTTAAGCACCATTTTCTTGAGAATGTTAACGAATATAACGATGCTATTTTTGACAACGGAAAAATCAACATTGCCTACAATGATGACATTTTTAATTTAATAGAAAAAGTCAAAGCTGACATTATTTATCTTGACCCACCTTACACTGGAACAATGAATAACTATTTTGGCTTTTATGGATTGATAGATGATTTTATATCCTCAACTAAAACATTACCATTTGAGAATAATTTTATTCGTAAAAATGAATCAATAGAACTTTTTAATAAATTATTTTCAAAACTTCAAAACTTCAAATATTGGTTTTTAAGTTACAATAATTCTTCATACCCACCCAAAGACGAAATGTTAAAATTGTTAAGTAAATATTCTGATAACATCCAGTTGATAGAACGAAAACATAATTACCAAATAACAGGAAAAGGTAAAAAAGAGATAAACAAAGAATTTTTATTCATAATAAGAAATCAAAAATATGATGCTTATAAAAGTAAGCGAAGAAGACAAACAATTTGCGAAGCTACAGATTGAAGCATTCGAAAAAATACAAGCAGGCAGTTGGAGATATACAGATGTTGAAGCATGGCGTGGAATAGTTTGTGAGATGCTTGCTAGCAAATGGTTAAAAGAAAAATTTAACGCAGAAAAAGATGCGAAAGGATTGGATGATTCTGGCATTGTAGATGATTACGATATGATTATTAACAATAAAAAGATAGAAATTAAATCTGCAACAAAAAATCACTTCAAATACTTGATGCCCAAAATTCACGATATTAATGATAAGCCTAAAGACATTTATATAGGAGTTAAATATAATGAAACAGTTGAACCAAACGAAGTACAGATTCTAGGTTATATAAAACGTTCTGATATTTTAAAATTTCCTATAAAGCAGAACAAAGGTGCTCCTTATTACGAAATTCCTTTAACAAGTTTGTTACCAATTGAAAAAAAAATATTTGAATAATGACTGAACAAAATTATGAAGAGTATTGGAAATTAACTAATGCTTTTACAGACTACAACGGTAAAAAGTTTTTGGACACCCTTGCTGTATGCATCAATTTTATTGATACATACAAAAATGAACCTTATTCGGACGAAAAATATTCTCGTTTACAAGAAGAAGTAAAAAAAATAAATCCAATCAATTTAATATCAATTCGCAAATCAATAAACCAATTGGTAAAAATGGGATTTATCAATTCATTTTTGTTATCATATCACCCGCAAGCTAGAGAATATGTTGAAGCTAGAACAAATAAAAAAAGAGAAACGTTGCTCTCTAAAATAATTTATTCCAATTCTAGTTTTAATAGAGCAGTAAACAATGATTCTTCTATTAAACAAATCAACTTTTTAATTCAGACATTGATTGAAAAAGGAAGATTATCGAAAGAAGAGATAATTGCATTGATGTTGATAGATATTGAAGCTTATAATAAATCTTTCATTACTGAATCAGAACTTCATATATTCGTGAAAGAAGCTAGAGATATAGGTTTTATTAAAAGAAAATACAACCAAGTTGGTTATTTGTACAACATACTTGGCAAATTAGATAATTTAATATTTGTAAAAGATGATTTATACTTTAAAGAAGATGCACAAAATATCTTTGGTGAAGAGTTAACAGTAACAACTAAAAAACGTGACCCTTATCTTCATAGCCTATATAAAAATCAATTACAAGAAGAATGTGAGGAAATTTATGGTAAACCTTTGTGTGTTTTGGAAAAATTAGCATATCCAGTTCTTATAGCGAGTCATATAAAACCATATATAGAATCAAACGAAATGGAAGCATATGACCCTAATAACGGCTTATTGTTAAGTAGAACAATAGATTCTTTATTTGATTTAAAGTACATTTCATTTACTGATGATGGAAATATGATATTTTCAAAAAGAATTTCGAATGACGTAAAAGAGTTCTGGAAAAACTATAAACTTGAAAAGAGTATCTTAAACGAGAAAAGAAAAAGTTACTTGGAATATCACCGACAAATGCTTGCAAAAATTGACAACATACTTTAATAAGAAAATGAGCTGATTCTGAAATTGATTAAAGTTGTATTGTATATTAATTTCAACTGTCCATTAAAAATTTATACTAAATATTTTCCCTAATGATTTGCAAAACTTTGTAGTAGCTTTGACTTTTTGATTTATAATTAAGAAATAGTATTTTATTTTATTTTATTTTATTTTATTTCATTTCATTAGATTAATTTAATCATTCAGAAGGACATTTTAAAAATAGATTTATGTCCAACGCGGTAAACAAATCCAACACTAATTTTTAGGAAAAAACTAGCATTTTAGAATTATCCGAACAATGTAAATTAAACTATTTCTAATGATGCCCTAATTTATAGTTTTATTACTGTACATTTCCATTAAACAATAATACATACCTCTAAGTTGGATCTTTTCAATGATTAAAACCAAGCGAGGCGAGGGGTTTTTAATTTTCATTAGCTTTTCAAATCTTTTTCTATAAATCTTAGCTTTTTCAATATTTTTCATGTTCAGATATTTTTATAATGATTAATCAAACATATTTAGTAGAAAAAATATAGATTATTGTTATATAAATTTATAGCAAATAAACTATAAATACAAATTACCATTTATCGTTGATGATAATTAATTACATTTGCTTAATTAACACAAGCAAATGAAAGAAACGGTAATAGTAATTGGTTCAAATGGACAAATTGGAACCGAGTTAGTTACGGAATTAAGAAAAGTATACGGAGGTAGCAATGTTGTGGCTACCGATATAAAAGAGGCACCTTATGAGATTTTGAATGGTGGTCCATTCGAAATCTCTGATGTGCTCGATAAACAAGGCTTGCAAGCCACCTTTGAAAAATATAAGCCTACACAAATTTATTTATTGGCTGCTTTATTATCAGCGGTAGGTGAACAAAAACCCAAGAAAGCTTGGGAATTAAATATGGAAGGTTTAATCAATGTATTAGACTTTGCATTGAGCTATGGTGTTAAAAAAGTTTATTGGCCAAGCTCTATCGCTGTTTTCGGTCCAAATTCTCCAAAATTCAATACACCACAGTATTGTGTAATGGATCCTAATACCATTTACGGCATCAGTAAATTAGCAGGTGAACGTTGGTGCGAATATTATTTCTTGAAATATGGTTTAGATGTGCGCAGCTTAAGATACCCTGGTCTTATTGGATGGAAGTCGGCACCAGGTGGTGGAACAACCGATTATGCCGTACATATTTTCCATGAAGCATTGAAAAATAAAAAATACGAATGTTTCTTATCTGCACAAACAGAATTACCAATGATGCACATGAGCGATGCTATTAAAGCTACCATAGGAATTATGGATGCCAATGCTTCCGATGTTAAAATTCGATCTAGCTATAATGTTGCGGCTATGTCTTTTACGCCAGAAAGCTTAACTGCTGAAATAAAAAAACATATACCTGATTTTACAATTTCCTATATAGAGAATGATCCTCGTCAAGCGATTGCCGACTCATGGCCTAAGAGCATTGATGATTCCTATGCAAGGAATGATTGGGCTTGGAAGAATGAATTTGATTTAAATAGTTTAACTTTAGATATGATTGAAAACTTAAAATAAATTAAGAGTTAAGAATGTATAGTTAAGAACGAGGTAATGCTAAATTTAGTGGTTTCGATTCTTCTCAATACTCAATACTCAGTACTCAATACAAAACATTAACGATGTCTTTCGAAGAATTCTTTAACAAGAAAAAAATCAATTTAGTTCGCTTCGAAAAGGAGGAGCCTGAATTGCTATTGAAACTCAAATCTGAGTACGAAGTAATGGGACCAAAGAGTTTTGATCATTCGAAGAAGTTTTTGTTTAATATTTGGCGAAGAAAATATCAAAACTAGTGTGCTATGCTAGTGTGCTAGTATGCTATTGTGCTAATGCATTAGTTGTAGTGAATAGTGGATAGAGGGTAGTGATAATCCGTTCTTAACTCTTAATTCTAAATTATTTTCTCATTGATTCATAAATCACTTCCTGAATATCAGTGCGCACATTCATCTCTATCAACTTTTTATTTTCAGTGGAAGGGTGAATTCGGTTCGATAAGAATACGTATACCAATCCATTTTCTGGGTCGGCCCAAGTAGCGGTGCCAGTGAAGCCGGTATGCCCAAAGGTACTAAGGCTGG
>JAEYZM010000027.1 GCA_023427985.1 Bacteroidota bacterium
CACATAGGAGCCTGAGCATAATTATTAATAAAAAAGAATTAAAAATTTTAGATGATTTTTAATTCTTTTTAAGAAACTTTTTTAGTTAATTTTGGAAGAACTGCTTTACATAGGAACCCGTGTTAGCACCAGTTTTTCTTATCTAGTCTCTGGAAACCACCATCCTTCGTGTTTTCGCTTATATTCTTTTCCTCTGTCGTCAACGATTACAATCTCACAAATAAATGGACTTTCTAAATAGTTCAAATTGTTTGCATAAGGTCTTGTCTGTTTCAAATCAAATTCAATTGTCATTGTCGCTGAACTTACAAAGTCCATTGTCGAGCCGCTACTTTCAACTAAAGTAGGAAACCATTTAATCCAATATTCAATTGATTGTTTTATTTGGTCGGTTAGAAGCTCTTTTGGCTCTGCTATATTTTGCAAAATGTCAACTGTCAATTTATTGCAATTTGTTTTACGAGCCTGTTTCAATAAGTGTCCCATAAAATAGTCGTCATTTATGTAGTTCATTAAACTAATAAATGAATGTCCAAAATTGTGAGAAACACTTTTTAGAGGTTTGTGGCTTGTCATTGGATAAACTTAGATTTTGTAAACAATTTTCAATGTGTCGTTAATTCTGTCAGAAAGCATCTCAACAAGTTCTTCGTTCATAAATTCATAGTCGTCTGGAATATTAAGAACTTCAATTGTTGGCAATTCTAAGTGTCTATAAAGCCCCCATATTTTTGCTCGTTGTCCAGTTTCCATTACAAAAACTAAGTCTGCCCAATTCAAATCATTTTCTGAAATTTTCCTGTCACTTTTTGGGCTTAGTCCAGCGGAACGAATATTAAAACGGTCGTCATTTTTAAAAATGTGTTCAGCTGTCCTGCTACGCTTTTTATTTCGTCCACAAACTACTAATATGTTTGGTCTTTCTGTCATTCGGTTTTGTCGTCCTAAAATTGGTGCTAACGTTCCCACGCTTTGCGTTCGTGCGGGTTTTCGGAGCACAAAACTGTCAACCCAGAACCAAAGCCCAATCGGAAAACTGAACTTGAATGTAAGCACGTCACCCCGCATGACGCAAAACGTGTGTTATGTGCTGTATTTCTATTCACTCTTCAGTATTTTTTGTGTCGTAATTATTTCGTTTTGGTTAGTCAAGATAGTAATAAAATATAGTCCTGCCGATATGTCTAATAGTGAAATTACTTGCTGGTCTGTTGTAACTGTTTTTATGATTTTACCATTAAGGTCTGTAACGTTAATTGTCTTGTTACCAGAAATAGGAATAGTAATGAGGTCATTTGTCGGGTTAGGATAAATAAAAATTTTGTCAATTACTTTATTGTTTTCAATAATTGCTGTTGAGCCGCTTTTAATAGCCTTTTTTATTAAAGATTTTGTCGAGCCGATGTCGAGCCTAACAAAATAAATGCCGTCTGCTAAGCTGTCGCCAACAAAGTTGATATTGTAAGAACCACTTGGCAAAACTGTCGATTGAATAAAAGTCCTTACAGTTTGTCCTAACGGATTAAAAACCCTTAGTGTAATTGTGTCTGATTGCAGAATGTCGAACTGAATGGTTGTTGAAGTTGCAAATGGATTAGGGAAAACACTTAAACTGTCAACCGTTTGAGAAAAAGTTGTCCCGCAACTAAAGGTCAAAAGTGTTACTAAAAGGAGTCGTTTTATTTTTTTCATTGTTGTCAATTGTCGTTTAGTTGTTGGTCGTCAGAATATAGCACATAACGTTTCTCAGCTAGGCCTCGGGCGGGAATTAAGATACACATATTTATCATAGGCTGGAAGGTTTTATTTTTGCGAAGCTTATAAAACCTGAAAGCCTAAGCACTAAAGCCCGCCTGTGGCTTAGCTGATGTTAGTGTGCGTTAATTTTTTCACTATAAGATTGTTCACTTTTTAGTAATTTATTATCATCATAATTATATTTATAGATTTTTTTTTGAAATGAGAATTGTTTATCATAATCAATTGTGCCAATAAGTAACCCATTTTTATAATATAATTCATTATACATTGTGCCATAATCAAACATTGTAGCAACTTTAATTAGTTTATTAGAATCAAATGTATTTATACAGTATTCCAATGTATCGTTTTTTGCATCTATAGAGATAAAATCAGGTATGAAATCGGATTTTGAATAATCATATATTTTAGTCTTCTCTATTTGTCCTAGTTTATTGGAATTGTTAAAGTGAATTTCTCTTATTAATTTATTCCCGTTATATTCATAATTCACAGTCATTAGGAGTTTACCTTGTTTATCAAACTGTCTTTGAACTTTACATAAATTACCAGTATACTCAAATTCGTTTCGATAAAAAATTGTGTCAAGTTTCTCTTCCCCAATTACATCGTTTAAACCCTGATTAGGATTATAATCTAACATGAGAGTTCTATGGAATATTATCTTCTTACCATCGGGATAATATTTATAAATCACCCAAAAAGTTGTGTCATTATTTTGATCTATCGAAATCTCACTGATTAACGAGTCATTTTTATCATAATCATAAATTCTAGTTGTAGGTTTATCCTCAAAGTCTGTTTTAGATATTTCCTTTACAAGTAAACCATAGTCGTTATATTTAAAATCAATTTTAGTTATCATTGAATCAACAGCTTTTCCAAACATAATAGTGTAAGTTTTTTCTATTTTATTTGACAATCTATCGGATTCATATAAATAAAAATAGTTGGTATGGTATGATATTTTAGAAGTATCAAATACGAAATCTGTAACTTTTTCTTTTAGTTCATTACATCCTATCAAGATCCAAATAATTAATATCAAATACTTTTTCATGTTTGCTGTTTCATTAATGCGCACTAACTAGTATATATATGTCTAAAATGTGCCGTATAAATCGGAAGGTGGAAGTATGTGGCAGGTTTTTAGCTGTATATATAAAGGTAGGATTATTTTGAGCTTTTCCAAATTTTATAGGTCTAGGTCGTCAAATGGCTTGCGGATGTTTTGGTTTTGGTCTGACTTACATGGGTGTAAATCTCGGATGTCTTGCTACTCTTATGCCCTAATAATTCTTGGAATTCAACAATTGCCATTAACGCTAGAAAATTTAAATGGCATGTTCGTTGTAAAACTTAATGTCGACGGTATCGTCTCCAATATAAAATATTCAACGCTAACTCATCCAATTAAGCACTGCCTCGTTCTTAACTCTTAACTCTAAATTCTTAAATAAGAAAGGCGCTTGAAAAAGCGCCTTTTTTATTAATATCTATAAGCATCGTTTTTGAACGGTCCGTTTTTCGGAACGCCGATGTATTTCGCTTGTTCTTCGCTTAACTCTTCTAGCTCTACGCCAATTTTCGCTAAGTGTAAACGCGCTACTTTTTCGTCTAAGTGTTTCGGTAAAGTGTATACTTTATTTTCGTACTTATCTGCATTATTCCATAATTCTAATTGTGCCAAAGTTTGGTTCGTGAATGAGTTCGACATTACGAACGATGGATGTCCTGTTGCACAACCTAAATTCACTAAACGTCCTTCTGCTAAAACGATGATGTCGTTACCATCGATTGTATATTTATCAACTTGTGGTTTGATTTCGATTTTCGTGTTACCGTAATTCGAATTCAACCATGCCATGTCAATCTCATTATCGAAGTGACCGATGTTACAAACAATCGCCTTATCTTTCATTGCACGGAAATGTTCTTCACGTACGATGTTGAAGTTACCTGTTGCTGTAACTACGATGTCTGCTTCTTTAATCGCGGTCGATAATTTTTTCACTTCGTATCCTTCCATCGCTGCTTGTAATGCGCAGATTGGATCGATCTCAGTTACAATTACACGAACACCTGCATTCGATAATGAATCTGCCGATCCTTTACCTACGTCGCCGTATCCGCATACCACCGCAACTTTACCTGCCATCATCACGTCAGTAGCTCTGCGAATCGCATCTACTAATGACTCTCTACATCCGTATTTATTGTCGAACTTCGATTTTGTTACCGAATCGTTTACGTTGATTGCCGGCATTACCAATGTGCCGTTTTTCATACGCTCGTATAAACGCAATACACCAGTAGTTGTCTCTTCCGATAATCCTTTGATACCATCAACTAATTGTGGGTATTTGTCGAATACCATATTGGTTAAATCGCCACCATCGTCCAAAATCATGTTCAATGGCTTACGGTCTTCACCAAAATATAATGTTTGCTCAATACACCAGTCGAACTCTTGCTCGTTCATGCCTTTCCAAGCATATACCGAAATGCCCGCTGCTGCAATCGCCGCTGCTGCGTGATCTTGTGTAGAGAAGATATTGCACGACGACCATGTTACTTCTGCACCTAATTCAACTAAAGTTTCAATTAAAACCGCCGTTTGAATGGTCATGTGTAAACAACCTGCAATGCGAGCGCCTTTCAATGGCTTAGAAGCACCATATTCTGCTCTTAATGCCATCAAGCCCGGCATCTCTGCCTCTGCTAATTCAATTTCTTTGCGACCCCATTCCGCTAATGAGATGTCTTTTACTTTGTACTTTACGTAGGTATCTACCATTTTATATTTTTTTAAATAATTTCTTTACAGAAACGCAAAATTACCCTATAGGTTTGTAAATCACAAAAATATTCTTATTTAGAGCGTTTATATTTAAACAATTCGCCTTGTTTATGAGTTAAAACATTAAATTTGCAGAATTAATTAAGAATAAATAAAAATAAGTATGTATCCAGAATATATGGTAGCGCCAATGCGCGAAGAATTAACAAGCGTTGGCTTTGAACAATTAATGACCCCAGAAGAAGTAGATTCAGCAATTAATGCCGATGGTACCGTCTTGGTAATGGTTAACTCGGTATGCGGATGCGCTGCTGCGAATGCACGTCCGGGCGTAAAAATGTCCATCGATGCAGAGAAGAAACCAAGCAAATTGGTTACGGTTTTCGCAGGTATGGAAAAAGCAGCTGTCGACAAAGCACGTGCTTACATGTTGCCATACCCGCCTTCATCGCCATCTATCGCTCTTTTCAAAGACGGTAAATTGGTGCACATGATTGAGCGCCATCATATTGAAGGAAGACCTGCACATATGATTGCAGAGAATTTAAAAATGGCTTACGAGCAATACTGTTAATTTTACGCTGGGGCGCGGAGTTTCTCGCAGTGTTCGCAAAGTATATTAATTGAAATATAAACTTTGCGATCTTTGCGTTAATATTCTTAGCGCCCTCTGCGAGAAACCCCTGCGCCTCTGCGAGAAAAATCTACACCACGTATCTCCTCAACAACTTCTCCAACTCAACCACACTCAAATTCGTCCTAACTTTCCCTCTATTCGCGAAGGAAATGGATCCTGTTTCTTCTGAAATAATGATGGCTACTGCATCGCTCTGCTCGGTGATACCCACGGCAGCCCTGTGCCTCAAACCCAATTGCTCTGGGAGTTCTGAATTATCGGTCAAGGGTAATATACACGATGCTGCCTTAATCTGACCTTCTGCAATTACCACGGCGCCATCGTGTAGGGGAGAGGTCTTGGAGAAAATGGATTCGAGTAAACGCTTCGAAATTTTTGCGTTGATGCTCTCTCCGTTATTCTGATATACTTGCTCTTCATAGGTGCGCGCAAATACAATGAGTGCGCCGGTTTGCGAGAGCGACATGCTTTTGCAGGCTTCTACTATGGGAATGAAATTGATTAAATTACTGTCGTTAATCACGGGCTTCCCCATGAGCAATTTACTCCAAAAAGAATTTTTTCTGGATACGGCATTCCTTCCAATCAACAATAGGAATCGGCGTATCTCTTGTTGAAATACAATGAGCAATGCAATCACACCTACACCAATCACTTTATCGAGTATCCCCGAAAGCAATTGCATATTCAAGGCTTTCACGCCCAACCACAATAAATAAATTAAGATTAAACCGATAAAAATATTTACCGCGATGGTGCCGCGAATTAAATTGTAAATCTGATAAATGATGAAGGCTACTAAAATAATATCAATCACATCGAAGATGCCTAACTTAAACAATCCTAAATCGTAAACTTCCATATGCTTTGATTCTGTTAAATTAATTTTTTGATTAATGTTCGTACTTCCACTGCTTCCTTCACATCGTGCACTCTCAATACCGCCGCGCCTTGTAGCAAGGCTACGCTGTTCAACACGCTGGTTCCGTTGAGGGCTTCCGATGCATCGATGTTCAAGGATTTATAGATCATCGATTTGCGCGATACTCCTACCAACAGAGGTGCATCGAGTTTTTCGAACGCATCTAAGCTACTCAATAATTCGAAATTTTGCTCTACGTTTTTTGCAAATCCAAATCCGGGATCTATGATGATTCTGTTTGCGCCCATCGACTTTAATAATGTATGCCGATGTTCAATCTCTGCCACTACATCGGCAATCAAATTAGTATACTGATTCAATTGCTGCATGTTCTGCGGATTGCCACGCATGTGCATGAGGATGTAGGGCGTATTGTGTTCGGCGATGAGTGCGAACATTTCATCGTCGAGTGTTCCACCTGAAATATCGTTGATGATATCGGCACCTTCTTCAATGGCACGCGCTGCAATGCTTGCGCGGAAGGTGTCGACAGAAAGCAATACATCGGCATAAGTATTTCGAATGCTGCTGAGGGCAGGAGCGAGGCGTTCCCACTCTTCTTCGGGACTGATGTTCAGAGCATTTGGTCGACTCGAATAAGCACCGAGGTCTATAATGTCGGCTCCATCTTTCAACTGTTGCTCAACAGATTCAAGAATTTCTTTTTCGCTTTGTTTTCTGCTACCATCGAAAAATGAATCGGGGGTAATGTTGATAATCCCCATAATAGCAGGGCTTTGCGCAGAAATGTTTAATGCACCAATCTGCAGCATTGAATTATTATAAAAAAGCTTATTTTTATGCACTTGGTAAAATTAGAGAAAATTGCAGACGAATACTATAGAACAATACGATAAGGTGATAAAATCTTGTAAAGATTTGTTCATCAAAAAAACAATTGATTATGGAACGGCTTGGAGGGTGTTGCGATTGCCGTCGATTACGGATCAGATTTTTATTAAGGCGCAGCGTGTGCGTACTTTGGAAGATAAGAAAGTGAGCAAAGTGAACGAGGGTATTGTGCCGGAATACATCGGCATAATTAATTATTGTGTGATTGCGCTGATGCAACTGGACATGAGCGATTCGGCCGATATGGAATTGGAGCCGGAACGTGTGAGTAAGATGTACGATGAGAAAATTGCGGCGACGAAAAATTTGATGCTCGATAAGAATCACGATTATGGTGAGGCTTGGCGCGACATGCGGGTGAGTTCTTTAACGGATTTAATTTTGATGAAGTTGCTGCGTGTAAAACAAATTGAAGACAATGCTGGTAATACATTGGTGTCGGAAGGTGTTGATGCAAATTATCAAGACATCATCAATTATTCTGTTTTTGCGTTGATAAAATTTGATGTATAAAATTTATATAGGAGAAAATCATGGTAAAGTTTAGCAGGTATTTTGTTGGATTGTTATTCATCCTTTCGGGCTTAATAAAAATGAACGATCCTACGGGTTTCGCCATTAAGTTGGAGGAATATTTTGTAGTGTTCGGCATGGAATTTTTTAATCCATTGGCATTGAGTTTAGCTACCATTATCTGCGCGGTGGAAATTGTGTTGGGTGTTGCCTTGCTCATTGGTTCGTATCAAAAACAATTGTCATGGGTCTTGTTGCTCATGATTTTATTTTTCACATGGCTTACGGGATATTCGGCGGTGACAGGTAAGGTGACCGACTGCGGATGTTTTGGCGATGCAGTGAAATTAACACCATGGCAGTCCTTCGTGAAAGACTTGGTTTTATTGGTGTTCATCTTGATCATCTTTGTAAAACGCAATGCGATTTCTTCATCTATGAAAGCGACTTCGCAAATAATTGCGCTTACATCGAGCTTCATCATTTCATTAGGCATTGGTATTTACTGCGTGATGTATTTGCCGATTGTAGATTTTCTTCCTTACAAACCGGGGAATAATATTCCAGCTTTGATGACGATTCCCGATGGTGCGCCGCGCGATTCTTTTGAGACGCGCATGTACTATGAGAAAGATGGTAAAGTGCAAGAGTTTACTTTGCAAAATTATCCTTGGGAAGACAGTACTTGGAAATGGGTGAAGACCGATAATGTGTTGATTCGCGAAGGCTATAAACCGAAGATCAAAGATTTGCGAATTGCCGATGCGGAGGATAACGATTATTCAGAAGATTTCATCAATTATCCAGAGTATCAATTGTGGGTTGTGACCTACGATGTGGAGAAAGCGAATCATGCATCGCTTGAAAAAATTGTTGCATTGGCTAGTACTTTGAAGGCAGATAAAAAGATTCGTACCATCGGCCTAACGGCTTCCAATGCTCAGTTGACAGAGGCTTTCCGACATGAGAACAATATTGCGTTCGATTATTATTATTGCGATGCTACGACTTTGAAAACGATGAGTCGCGCGAATCCGGGAATACTTTTGTTGAAGGCAGGAAACATCATTGCGAAATGGCCGCATCGTTCATTGCCAACAGCGGCAGAATTTGAAAAGTATTTGAAATAAAATGATTCAATACTTCATCAAAAAAATGGGATATGCACTTCTCGTGATGCTTGGCATTGTGGTGGTGCTCTTCCTTTTGTTTGCAATACTTCCGGGCGATGCTGCACGTATGACTCAAGGTCAGCGTACCGATGTTGCTTCATTAGAAGCGGTGAAGAAAGAATTCGGATTGGATCAACCCAAGCACATACAATTTTTTTATTACCTCAACGATTTATCGCCTCTTTCTTTTCATGCCGATGATTCCGCGAATGCTTTGAAGTACCAGTATTTAAAGGTGCTTCCGCTTGGTGAGCATGTCATGGTATTGAAATTTCCATACCTGCGCAGGTCTTATCAATCGCAGAAAAAAGTGAGTGATATTTTGCTCGACACCATTCCGAACACCGCGGTATTGGCTGTGGCCTCGATGATCATCGCTTGTTTGATTGGAATATTTTTAGGCGTACTCGCGGCTGTGTATCGCGATACATGGATCGACAAATTTTCTTTGTCCTTTGCCATACTTGGAATTTCCATGCCTTCGTTCTTTGCTGCCATCATCATTGCATGGCTCTTTGCATTTGTGTTGGGAGAATATACCGGATTAAATTTATCGGGCAGCTTATACGATTACGATCCCTTTCATGGAAAAATTTTGAATCTTAAAAATCTAATTCTTCCTGCCATCACTTTAGGTTTGCGTCCTTTATCCATCATTGTTCAATTAACTCGAAGTTCAATGCTCGATGTCTTAAGTAAAGATTACATCCGCACAGCACGCGCAAAAGGGTTGAACAATAGACAAATCATATGGCGACATGCATTGAAAAACGCATTGAATCCAGTAGTTACTGCAGTATCCGGATGGTTCGCATCGCTCATGGCCGGAGCCTTCTTCGTAGAATATATTTTCGGATGGAACGGGCTTGGAAAAGTTACGGTGGATGCATTGGAACTCTCCGATCTCCCTGTAGTGATGGGCGCGGTGTTGTTCATTGCATTCTTGTTTGTGATTATTAATATTTTGGTGGATGTGTTGTATGCGGTGTTGGATCCGAGGGTGAGGCTGTGAGAAACTCTGCGCCTCTGCGTGAAACCTTAGTGCCTCAGCAACTCTCTCACCTCCCTCAACCCCACACTCAAACCACTCACAATAACCTTCGCTTGCTTGTAAATATTTTCTCTTTCCGATAATTTATCTTGAATAAAATTTAGAAGTTCATCGTCTTTCTTGCCCTTGATCGTAGGTCGAATATTTTTTGCTTTCGATAATCTATTGAAGATGCTAAGTGCATCCAATTCTAAATAAATACTGATTCCTTGATTATTGATAAACGTAATATTATCGAAATAACAGGGCGTGCCTCCGCCTGTTGCCATTACGAATTCAGCATTTTGTAAACTCAATTCATGCAAGCATTCTGATTCCATTTTTCGAAAAGTATCTTCGCCTAAGTATTTGAAAATTTCTTCGATGCTGCACTTCGCACGTTGCTCCACCGCCTTATCCAAGTCGATGAATGGCAATTCCATTTCCTTCGCCAACTTCTTCCCAAACGTACTCTTCCCCGAACCCATAAAACCAATCAAAAAAATCTTCTTATTTACCACGATTTTCCTTTTTCTATTTTCAATTTCCCAATTCCTCCGATAACCATCGGGATCCTTTTCCCTCTACTAAGAAAGATAAACAGCCTCTTCCGACTTCTTCGCTGAAAACACGACAGAAATATGTTCCTGTGAAATTGTTGAGACTGTATATCCTGCAAAGTCTGTGGCTATTGGATATAGTTTATGACTACGGTCGATGAGTACCGCTGTACGAACTTTTTTGGTAGGTATGTTTAAGAACACACTCATGCCGTAGATTAAGGTTTTTCCGGAATTCAATACATCGTCGACAATAATAATGGTTTTGTTTTTGCATTTTTCTACGGGCATATCTATTTCCGCTTCCAAATGGTCCGCATCTTTATCGAGCTTAATTTCTATCAGTTGAATTTTTATTTTCGAAATCTTTTCCAATACCGCTTTCAATCGCTTCGCCAAAGTATAACCTCTGCTTGCAATTCCCGCTACAATGATTTCTTTCTCTTCAAAGCAGTCCTCTAAAATTTGATACGCAATACGATCAATCTTTTGTTGAATTTGTTGATGATTTAAGATTTGTATTTTCTTCTTCGTCATATCAATTCGAATTAATATAATGGTAAATATAAATTAAATTACCTTTCTAAATTTAATATCGTATAAATGTCCCATTATTTATACGGATAAAAAACAAAATTCGCACCCTCTGGCACAATTGCAAAAATGCAAATGAACTTCTTAGGGTCTTTGTAATTTTGTTTGAAGAAATCTTCGCGTTCGGCTTGAATTACGCCTGCTTCTATGAACTCTTCGATGGTCGATGCGTGAATGTTCCAATCGGTCGCCATCTCTTCTTTGTCGACAACCAATTCGCCCAATTTTACCTCATGCTGATGTGCAATAAAAATTGGATATTTAGAAACTCCTTCAGCAATTATCTCATCTGCCACTTCTTTTAAAGAATCGGAATACAAAACCAAATCCGTCTCCAAACTTTTCAGTGGACTTTCGTTGGCTTTATCTTTATTGGAGTTAAGTAAATCTTCTGGATTCATTTTGTTAAGGTATTAAGTTATTAAAAATTAAGGAACTAAGTTATTAGGTAAATTAGTAACAAATTTTTATTTCTATTATTCAAATTTCAATTTTTAGCACGAACACTCCCCACTAGTCACTATCACTCTCCACTCACACTCTCCACTACAACTAAAGGACTAGCATCCCGATAGCTATCGGGATAGCACACTAGCAAACTAACTTCTCCTTCGGAGAAGTACCACGTTTTCCACATGCTCCGTCTGCGGAAACATATCCACCGGTTGTACTTTTACAACGCGATATTTCTCATCTAAAATTTGCAAATCACGTGCTTGTGTTGCCACATTACAACTTACATAAACAATTTTTTCGGCGTTCAATTTCAACAGTTGCTTGCAAACATCTTCATGCATTCCCGCACGAGGTGGATCGGTAATCACCACATCGGCATTCCCATTTTCTAAAATGAAATCATCGTTCAACAAATCTTTCATATCGCCTGCATAAAAAACAGTGTTCGAAATGTTGTTGATGTCTGAATTCACTCGCGCATCTTTGATGGCATCTTCTACGTATTCAACACCCACAACCTTGCGCGCCGATCGTGCAACATAATTCGCAATGGTTCCGGTGCCTGTGTATAAATCGTACACCAACTCATCGCCTTTCAATTCGGTCATCTCACAAGCGATGCGATACAGTACTTCTGCTTGCTTGGAATTGGTCTGATAAAATGATTTTGCCGAGATGCGGAATTTTACCTCATCGCCTTTCAGATCGCGCATGCTTTCGTGAATAAAAGCATTACCATGGTACGTAGTAATTTCCTGATCGAAAATGGTATCGTTGCGTTTGGTGTTTACCAAGTATTGCAAGGAATTGATGTATGGAAATTCTTTCTTCAAAAACTCCATGAGCATCGAGATTTTCTCCTCATCGTTCTCCGCAAAGGAAACCACCACCATCCATTCGCCTATGCTGGTATTACGAATCATGAGATTACGCATGAGTCCAACATGATTGCGCAAATCGTAATAGGTATAATTATTTTTCAAAGTAAAATCTCGCACAGCATTCCGAATCTCATTCGCTTTATCATCTTGTAAATGACATGTGCCGATGTCGAGGATCTTATCGAATTTCTTAGGAATATGAAAGCCCAATGCATTCAACTCTAAATTTTCTTGTGCAGAAATTTCATGCGACTCCAACCAGCGTTTGTTGGAAAAGGTATACTCCATTTTATTTCTGTAAAAGCTGGTATCTTCCGATGCTTGGATGAAATTGATATCGGGTAAATCGATTTTGCATAAGCGCGTTAAAGCATCGACCACAGTTTTTTGTTTGAACAGCAATTGCTCTTCGTACTTCATGTTCTGCCATTTGCAACCACCGCAAGTTCCAAAATGCGAACAAAAGGGATCTGCTCTTTTATCGGAAAATTTTATATAATTTTTAACTCGTGCTTCCGCTAAGTTTTTTTTCTTTTTATAAATTTCAATATCCACCAAATCGCCCGGAACCACCTTCTCTACAAAGACTACCAGGTCATCCACTTTTGCGATTCCTCTTGCTTCGTTGGCAATATCAATGATCTCTACTCCTTCAATTGGTATGATTTTTCGTTCTTTTTTCATAATGGTTTTCAAAGGTAAGTTTAATATGTTAATTTTAAAGATGCTTGTTGCCCGATTTTGCTCAATATTACTAGTGCTTTGCAGTTTGTTTATGGACCTGAATGCAAGTCATATCATTGGCGGTACCATTCAAATGCAGCATATTGAGTCGACCCGATATGCCATTACTTTGTATTACTATCGGGATTGTTCTCCGGGCTCTGTCGATTTCCCACCGGGCGCTTTAAGACTTGGGTTTTATGAGAAGGGTGTCGACACATTAATCACGAGAACTGATTTACAAATCAGAAGCACTGAGGATTTGGATTTCGTTGTCGGCAATTGCATTAGCTTACCAATCAATTGTGTTCAAAAAAGAATCTACTCCGACACGTTATTGTTGGATCCAGCAGACTTCAGTTCGGCCAATGGGTATTATATTAGCTATGAACAATGTTGTAGGAATGCTGGAATAAAAAATATTTTCAACCCCAACAACAGCGGAATGACTTTTTATTTGGAGTTCCCAGCAATCCTTAAAAACAATCAAGCTTTTATAAATTCTACTGCCAAAAACATACAAGATCAGAATATCTTTTTATGCCTGAACGAATTGTTCGAAATCGATTATTCCTATATCGACAGCGATGGCGATTCCTTGGTCTACAGACTTGTTGAACCCATGATGGGGAATACAGACGATATCAATAACAACGCCACAGGCATTAGCATCGTTCAACCTGGCCCATACCCGCCAGTAGTTTGGGCAACGGGTTATGGATTGGGATTAAATATTTTAGATGGGAATCCCGATTTGAATATAGATTCTAGAACAGGAATTCTTACCGTTATACCACAACAATTGGGCTTGTACGTGTTAGCAATTGCCGTTGAAGAATATCGGAACGGAGAGAAAATCGCCGAAAGTAGGAACGAATTGCAATATTTTATTACCCAGTGTCCGCAACGCAACGCACCGAACATCGCCTGGTTAAATTCCGATTTAAAAACCTTAGAACCTATGCAGGAATCCTGTTTTGATTTTGAGATTGCCGATGTGGACGCGGATAGCCTCAGCATTCGCTTAGACAATATAGATCCGGTCTTGCAGAATTTAATTAGCTATACCATCGATACCTCTGTACGTCCGCATTTGCTGAGGGTTTGTGCCGATGTTAGGTGTAATTTTACTAAGTTCGAAAACATAGGGTTTGATGTCTGGGTAAGCGATAATTCCTGTCCCATACCATTAGAAGATTCTTTGAAACTAAACATCGACCTAAATGGTTTTACGGATGGTAATCCCTTTAAAAGTATACCCAATGTGTTTAGTCCTAATAAGGATGGTATCAACGATGCATTTTATATAAAAGGGAATTTGCCGATGGAGTGTATTGAAGATTTTGAGATTAAAATATACAATCGATGGGGCAAGCAAGTGTATGAGTCTAAGGATATTACTTTCCGATGGATAGGGGATGGGCTCGATGCAGGTGTCTACTTTTATGTGATACGGATTAAGGAATTGGAAAAAATTGGATACTTAACATTAATTTTATAATAGTATATTTGAATATATGCGCTTTCGTTTTTGGCAGTTAATTCTTGCATGTTTGCTTCTTTTTAGCACAGATTCTGTGATGGCTGCGCATATTGTAGGTGGTGATTTTTCATACCGTCACATTAGTGGTGATACCTACGAGATAAAAATGAAGATGTACCGCGATTGTGGAGGAGGTGGCGCACCGTTTGAGAATACACTTTTTGTTTCTGTTTTTGATAAAGGCACCAATCAGGCGAAGAAGCTGATTCAAATGCCGCGTGTGAGTACGTATAGAATACGTTTCAATACCGGTTGTACATCGCCTCAATTACGATGTGTGGAAGTAGGGATTTTTGTGGGGCAGTTTACGATGCCCAAAGATGAGTTTAATAATACCGATGGATATTATGTTTCATGGGAACGTTGTTGTAGGAACGATATCATCAAGAATATTATTAATCCGGGTGCTACTCCAATGGCTTTTTATATGGAATTACCATCGCCTTATCCGGGTAATGGTGATTTTCTTTTGAACTCATCGCCAGAATTCTTGCGCGACCCATTGAATTATTTATGTGTGGGTGAGCCTTTCAAATATGATTTTATTGCACGTGATCCGGATGGAGACGAGATTCGTGTTTCAAAAATAATTCCTTTGGCAGGAGGTGCAACTTCTCAGTTTAATCCTGCTCCAGTTTCGCTTGCAGGTCCTTACGACGATGTGTTTTGGTCAACAGGATACGATATCAATAATATTATGGATGGTTCGCCAGATTTGGTGACCGATGAAGATACGGCGAGTATCTATATTGTGCCCACTCAAATTGGAGTGTATGTAATATCGATTCTCTGTGAGGAATTTAGAAATGGTGTTAAGATTGGAGAGATTCGTCGCGAACTACAATTAGAAGTTTTGAATTGTCCGCCTCGATTTAAACCTGTTGCAAGTACTAATCTAACGGTTAACCGATTGAATGTGCGTGTTGGAGAGCAGACTTGTTTCGATGTTACTGGAACCGATGGGAATATTAATGAAGTTTTAAGAGTGCGTATTGATACTACTGGTCTTTATGGACTATTCAATTCGGGAGAAGCAATTTTAAATCCTTCTGATATAAGTGGTACACAAACCGTGACGACCCAATTTTGTTGGACACCAAAATGTCCGATTGTGGATACATCGAACGGAAATTTTATCGACTTTATTATTTACGACAATTCCTGCCCATTCACACAAGATGATACGGTAAGAGTATATTTTAATTTCATTGAAGTACCCAATGAAGCGCCTACAATTTTTACGAATCTACCGAATGCAACTTTGAATTTGAAAACAGGTGAAAGTGCTTGTTTTTTTGTGCAAGGTAGCGATGGTAATGCGAACGATCAGATTACGATTTTGCCTTTAATTGATTCGAACAATATATATAATTTTGGCGCAACAATTACCCCTAGTGTGATTAGTGGTAATTCGAATGTGCTGGGTGAAGTATGTTGGACCTTGCCTTGTGGTACGGGACTCGACACTTCATTTATTTTAAAATTTGAAATCTTTGATAATGCATGTACTGATCAAGCTCAAGATACCTTAGAGATTCGAGTAAACTTAGAAGCCATTGATAATTCAAAGCCTATTATTCAACCCGAAGGATCTAAAGTTGGACTCAACAATATTGTTAATGTAGTATTGAACGAACAAAATTGTTTCAGCATTTTAGGAGAAGATTTTGACGACGATGATGTAGATGTATTTTATTCAAATGTCAATTATGATTTTGCTAATAATGGTGCTAGTTGGAGGAAAATTGATGATGCCAATAATTTGGAACGCTATGAATTTTGCTGGATGCCAACTTGCGACAATTTTTATGGTGAGGATGAATTGTTTATTGATTTTTTAGTTCGCGATAATAAATGTGAAAATGAAAAATACGATACAGTTCGAATCACTTTTAAAATTGAACTTCCGATAAATAATATACCTGCTTTATTACGTCCCGATTCAATTTTATATAATTTAAATGCGGGTTACGCTCGAAGCATTGATGTGGAAGCATTGGATTCCGATCTAGAAGATCTAATGGTCTTGAGTGCTGAACCCTTGTTCCCATCAACTGTTCCTTTACGTGTAGAAATGCCAACCATTCAGGGTAATGTTGCATTAAATACTCAGATAAATGTGTATCCCGATTGTGGATTACAGTCGAACACCGATTATCCAGTTCGATTGAGGTTGCTGAGCAATAAGTTTTGCAATGAAAACGATACCATTGAACGTATAGTAAATTTTAGAGTAGCGCCATTGTTAGATTTGGGCGATCCATTAGTGCCAAATGTATTTTCACCGAATGGCGATGGTGTGAACGATGTCTTTAAAATTGCATTGGCTAGCAGAACAATTTGTCCCGATGAATTTGAAATGATTATTTACGATCGTTGGGGTCAGAAATTATTAGAGACAAGGAATCCCGACTTCGAATGGACAGGTGAGGGGCAATTCCCAGGCGCATACGTTTACTATCTACGCATTGGGGAATACAAGCGCACAGGCTTTATTGCATTGGTGAAATAATTGATGGTTCAATATCAATAGCCAAACAGCCTTAAAATTAGCTTAAACCAAGACATTGACTTTTCATCTCCAAAGTCGAACTCCCGATTTATAGCCTCAGAAAACTGTAATATCTCTTTTCTCATGGCAAAATGGATCATATAGTACAAATATAATATATTTTATACCAAAAACCAAATCGGTATTCTGTTAAATTTATGTTAATAATTTACCACCCCGTTCTTAACTCTAAATTTCAAATTACGTACTCCCCGTTCTTAACTCTTAACTCTTAATTTTAAATTACGTAGGGCCCGTTCTTAACTCTTAATTCTTAACTCTACACTATTTAAAGCACAGCTTTCACTAAAAACGGAAGTATCTCTTTCTCAAAAGTGATGAAGTTCTTACGTACATCGCTAACGGTAACGGATGTAAAGGCAAATGAAAAGGTAATGGCTTTAGATGATTTTAAAAGGAATTGAAGTTTATCGATGCTGATGTCTTTAAAATCTTCCTGACTAATAAATGTATTAACCAATAATACTTCGAGTTCATTCGATAAGTTTTTTAGAAATTCTTGTGAGTTCACACTTTCTCGAATGAAATCCCAACCGATGAATTCAGAACAAACGGTATATGAAAGTCGACTCGTTTTGAGAATGAGTGCTTTCATTTTTTCTTCTTTAGAAATATTAGGATGTAATTTAGTAACTAGATCTTGAATAGAATGGCTTAAATGATCCATAAGAATTTCATTTAAGATAATCTCTTTGCTTTCAAAATACTTGTAAATGGTGGCCTTGGCAACTCTCGATTTGCGTGCAATTTCGTTGACACTCGTTTTATGATATCCGAATTTTCTGAAGAGCTCCTTCGAAGATTCTTTTATCGCTTGTTGAATTTTTTGGGCATCCATTGTTGTTCGTTTAGTTTATAATTTCTTAAGTATTTTATCGATGCATTTATTTAATTATATATTCTTAAAGTTCTTCCTTCCAATAATGTGTTGTACATCCTCAGTGAAACGGTAGCAGGCCCTCGGGAAACGGTACCATCGACCAACTGAAAACGTGATCCACAACATTTGCAACCTACATTAATTGATGAAGTACTATCAATGCTCACATATCCGCAGGTATCGTTCACATGATAGGTACAAGCTCGGTCAAATGCATTGAATTCCGACGTCCCTTTCCTATAAATAATAATTCCACGAATTCCTGCATCAAAATACGCCGTACCGCCAACAACATTTAATGAGTTGTATGCGGGATCATCTAAGCTTAGATTGATATTCACAGGCACACTCGGCACTACATTGTTTTGGGTATTTTCACAAGCAATGCAAAAGCTTAATGCGAGAATTATGAGTGATGCAATGTATTTCAATTCAGTTCCGAATTAAATTGTTTCAACAAACGGACATCGTTTTCAAAAAACATACGAATGTCCTTAATCTTATATTTATTCAATGCCAATCGTTCAATTCCAACACCGAATGCAAATCCAGTATATTTTTTAGAATCGATACCACAATTTTCCAATACATTTGGATCCACCATTCCGCAGCCTAAAATTTCTACCCAACCACTGTACTTACAGATATTACATCCTTTACCACCACAGTTTTTACATTGTATATCCATTTCTGCCGATGGTTCCGTAAATGGAAAGTAGGATGGGCGGAAGCGTACTTCAGTGCCTACCCCAAACATTTCTTGAACAAAATAATACAAGGTCTGTTTTAAGTCGGCAAACGAAACGTTCTCATCGACATACAATCCTTCCACTTGATGGAAGATACAATGTGATCGCGCCGATATGGCTTCGTTACGAAAAACTCGTCCCGGCATAATCGATCGTAATGGAGGCTGATTGTTTTCCATTAATCGGATTTGTACCGATGAAGTATGCGTTCTCAAAGCCAAATCTTTCGTTGGATCTTCGGCATCTTTTTGGATAAAAAATGTATCCTGCATATCACGAGCAGGATGTTCCAAAGGGAAATTTAGTGAAGTGAAATTATGCCAATCGTCTTCCATTTCTGGTCCCTTCGCAATCGTAAAACCAATACGCTGAAAAATATCGTTGATCTCTTTCAATACCAATGAAACCGGATGTCTTGACCCTACATTGAAAGGAGTGCCCGGTAATGTATAGTCAAAATCTAATCCACTTTGTTCTTCGTTCGATTCCAATCTCTCTTTCGCATCGTTGTACACTTGCTCCGCTAAATTTTTGAATTCGTTCATCACTTTGCCAAAAGTTTTTTTCTCTTCTCCCGGCATCGCTTTAAAGGCCTCAAACAAATCGTTTACAATACCTTTTCTACTCAAAAATTTTAATCGAAACAGCTCCAATTCCTCTGCATTATTGATGCTAGTGGCTTTGATTTCGATGCTGTATTTATCTATTGAATCTTTCATTTTTTTAGTACTGAAGTAGTTAGTAGCTAGTATCTAGTACTTCAAATTTTTAAATTTATTGCTAATCTTTCTAATCTAGCAATCCTCGTTCTTAACTCTTAATTCTTAACTCTTAATTCTTACTTCAAAACTTTCAGCTCTTTTCCAACCTTAACAAACGCATCAATCGCTTTATCTAAATGATGCATTTCATGAGCGGCCGACATTTGTACACGAATGCGGGCTTTGCCTTGTGGTACTACTGGATAGTAGAAACCAATCACGTAAATTCCTTCTTCCAACATACGATTCGCGAAATCTTGCGAAAGTTTTGCATCGTACAACATCACCGGTACAATCGGATGAACTCCAGGTTTAATATCGAAACCAGCTGCTGTCATTTTCTCTCTGAAATATTTTGTATTGCGTTCTAATTTATCGCGCAACTCTGTGGTCTCAGTTAACATATCCAATACTGCGATAGATGCACCAACGATCGATGGTGCCACAGTGTTAGAGAATAAATATGGACGTGAACGCTGACGTAACATGTCGATGATCTCTTTGCGTCCCGATGTAAATCCACCAGATGCACCACCCAATGCTTTACCTAAAGTTCCTGTGATGATGTCGATTTTTCCCATCACATTATGATGCTCGTGCGTACCTCTTCCTGTTTTACCCATGAAACCCGAACAATGACATTCATCGATCATGACCAAAGCTTTATATTGCTCTGCTAATGCAACGATCTTATCCAATTGTGCAACGGTACCATCCATTGAAAATGCACCATCGGTCACAATAATTCTATGTCGTAAACCTTGAGTCTCTTTTAATTTTTCTTCAAGGTCCTCCATATTATCGTGCTTATATCTATAGCGTTGAGCCTTACACAAACGCACACCATCAATGATCGAAGCATGGTTCAACTCATCAGATATAATAGCATCTTGTTCGTTGAACAACGGTTCAAATACACCACCATTTGCATCGAAAGCTGCTGCATATAAAATGGTATCTTCTGTTCCTAAAAACTCAGAAATCTTACGCTCTAATTCTTTATGTATGTCTTGCGTCCCACAAATGAATCGAACCGATGACATGCCATAACCGTGTGTATCGATTGCCTTCTTCGCCGCTTCTAAAACTTTTGGATGCGATGACAATCCCAAATAATTATTCGCACAAAAATTAATCACTTCCTTTCCATCACTCACTTTTATGTCGGCCCCCTGCGGACTCACAATAATTCTTTCTCTCTTATATAATCCAGCTTTCTCAATTTCAGCCAGTTCGTTCTGTAAAACGGGTTTCAGTGTATCGTACATATGTTTTTAGACTAGAGCTCAAAAATAGTAAAAATTTGCTACCTTTGGCACGCATTAAACGCCCTTTGCAGGGGTATCAATGAATATGTCGAAGTATCAAACACTACTCTATTATTGCTATAGCCGTATTGAGAATGCGGAGCAATACACACAAGAACACTTAAATATCTGTAAATCAATTGGTTTAGTTGGCCGTATTATTGTGGCCGATGAGGGTCTTAACGGGACAGTATCGGGAACAGCAGAAGCCTGCTCTCAATACATGGAATATGTTTTGGCCGATCCTCGATTTGCGCATACCGATTTTAAGATCGATGAGGTGGAGGAACCTTCCTTCATCAAAATGCATGTTCGCTACAAATCGGAAATAGTTCACTCAGGACTTCGTGACCCGCAATACATCGACCCGACAAAAGAAACGGGGATACATTTAGAGCCGAAGGAATTTGCGGAGATGATTGACCGAGACGATGTGGTGATTCTAGATGTGCGTTCGAATTATGAACATAATGTAGGCCGATTCAAAAATGCGGTGACTTTGGACATCGAAAATTTTAGAGATTTCCCATCGAAAATCAATGAATTGGCACAATACAAAGACAAAAAGATTTTGACGTATTGTACGGGTGGGATTAAATGTGAGAAGGCAAGTGCACTATTGTTAAAAGAAGGATTCAACGAAGTGTATCAATTACACGGTGGGATTATAAAATACGGGAAGGAAGCGGGTGGAAAAGATTTCGAAGGAAAGTGTTATGTATTTGATAATCGTTTGACGGTTGATGTTAATAAGGTTAATCCAAAAGTAATTGCAAAATGCTATAACTGTGGATCGGAAACCGATAAGATGATTAATTGTGCGAATCCAGAATGCAACGAACACATCACTCAATGTGAAGCATGCGGCTGGAAAATGGAAGGATGTTGTTCTTCTACATGCATGGAGCATCCGCGCAAACGTGAGTACGATGGTACGGGGTATTATGTGAAAATTCCACATGGGTTCGGCGAAAAGAAAATGGGAATAAAAAGTTGAGAATTAAAAATTAAGAATTAAGAACGAGGATTGCTAGATTGATTGGATTAGCTATCATTTTTATTTCTTGGGGAATCGCTTTGTTTGAATATATTTTTCAAGTACCTGCGAATAAAATTGGATACAAAGGAAACGATGGTCCTTTTTCCTTGTTACAATTGAAAATTATTCAAGAAGCACTATCCATAACGGTGTTTATGATTTTTACCTTACTGGTTTTTAAATCAGAAAAAATCAATTGGAATCATTTGGTAGGATTCGGACTGCTTATTTTGTCGGTTTATTTTTTCTTTAGAGGAAAGTAGTGGAGGTACATAATATCTCGATAAACGTGCAATTACTCAATTAGAATAATCAGAACAATGCGAGCGTACATTTGTTAATATTTAATTAATCTCATTAACTTAGCTTAGAGCTATTAAAACAAATCAATGAAAATAGGTATCGTTTGTTATCCAACATTTGGAGGGAGTGGAGTAGTGGCAACGGAGTTGGGTAAAGCATTGGCCGACCATGGTCATCAAGTGCATTTTATCACGTACAGTCAGCCTGCGCGTTTAGATTTTTTCTCAGAGAATTTATTTTACCACGAAGTAACGGTTTCGAAATATCCATTGTTCGATTATCCACCTTATGAATTAGCATTAGCGAGTCGACTCGTAGATGTGGTGCAGTATGAACAATTGGATATCTTACATGTGCACTATGCTATTCCACATGCATCAGCAGCATATATGGCGAAACAAATTTTAGCATCGAACGGAATTCATATTCCAGTGGTGACTACTTTGCACGGTACAGATATCACTTTAGTTGGTAAAGATAGAACCTACAAACCAGTTGTTACTTTTTCAATTAATCAAAGCGATGGCGTAACTGCAGTATCGGAAAGTTTGAAAAAAGATACGCTTTGTCATTTCGACATTCAAAATGAAATTCGTGTAATCCCCAATTTCATTGACCTATCGAGGTTCAACCATAAATCGAAAAATCATTTCAAAAAAGCGATTGCACCTAACGATGAAAAAATCATTGTGCATACATCGAACTTCAGAAAAGTAAAACGTGTGCAAGATGTTGTAAAAGTTTTTGCAAAAGTAATTGAGAAAATTCCTGCAAAACTTTTATTAGCAGGCGATGGTCCGGAAAGGGTAGAGGTGGAGCAATTGTGTAGGGAACTAAATTTGAAAGACGATGTTCGATTCTTAGGTAAACTCGATGCGGTAGAAGAAATATTATCGGTGTCGGATTTATTTATTCTTCCTTCAGAAACAGAAAGTTTTGGTTTAGCCGCATTAGAAGCAATGGCTTGTAAACTTCCTGTTTTATCGTCCAACGCAGGCGGTATTCCCGAACTAAACGTCGATGGTGTAACAGGCTTCTTAGACAATGTTGGCGATGTAGATGCAATGGCTCAACATGCCATTCATATTTTAGAAGACGAAAGCCGACTTCAACAGTTCAAAGAGAATGCATTGAAACATGCGAAAACTTTCGACATCAAAAAAATCATGCCACTGTATGAGAATTATTATTTGGAAGTAATGAAGAAGTCCAAAAAGAATTAAAAATTAAGTATTAAAATTAAGAATTAAGAATTAAGAGTTAAGAACGAGTTGTGCAAGCTTTTATTTGATTTGCCTTGAACGTATAATGTTCGTGTCTTAATACTTAATACTTAATACTTAGTACTTAATACTTTATTCAGCAAAGAGTGGATTCTTCAAAAACTCCTCATCTGTCAATGTTTTCAAGAATGCAAGTACTTTTGATTTCTCGTTCGGGCTTAAAGTAATCCCACCGTGTAATCTAGCATCTATTGTTCCTGTACTTGCGATGTTGCTGGTATAGTGGTTCATCACTTCTTCTAAGGTATTCATGCGACCATCGTGCATGTAAGGAAATGTTTTTTCGATGTTTCGCAATGTTGGTGTTTTGAATTTATATAAATCAGAATCTTGTAAAGTGATTTGTTGTCGGCCTTTATCTACAAATCGAGCAATCCCATTGTTGTGAAATTTATTGTCGGTAAACAAAGGTGCAGTATGACAGCTGTTGCAATTTTGCATAAATAAATTCATGCCCTCCACTTCATCGGCATTCATAGCGTTTACATTGCCTCTTATGTATTGATCGTAACGTGAATTTGCACTAACCAACATGTTCATAAATTGAGAGAGCGCATACATTAATTCTTTGCTGTTGATGCTATCCACATTAAAAGCTTCTTTGAACAACTTAGGGTATTCGGGGTGATTGCGCAGTTTGTGAATTACGTTTGGTAATTTCTCGTCCATTTCCACTGGATTTTGTATGGGAGAGAATGGAAATAAATCGAGATCCATTACACCACCGTCCCAAAAGAAAAATGGATTCCAAGCCATATTTTGTATGCTAGGAGAATTACGCGTGCCTAATAAATCATCGATACCATGACTCAAGGAATGATCGAGGTGTGCAAAAGCAGCAGTTTGCATGTGGCAGCTACCACAAGAAATACTACCGTCACGCGAGAGTATGCCATCGTAAAATAATTTTTTACCTAAATAAAATCCTTTTTCAGTTATAGGGTTATTATTGAATTTATACAATGGATTTGGAAATTCTTGAGGCTGCACAAAACCTACGAACTCCTTCACTGGGCTAGGGTTTGGTGTATTATCTGCTTCTTTATTGCAAGCGTTTAATAAAACAATTAAAGTAATTGCAAAAACGATACTTCTAAAAAATAATGCAGCCTTTTTCATGTATAATTTATCGACAAAATTTATTCCAAACTTTTAATGCTAAACATATCTTTATAATTGTCCGCAATTGTTGAGGAAAATGGTGTTAGCATTACGGTCTGATACTTTTCAATTTCAATTTTTGTTGTACCATTAATTACTTTTGAAGCATCTGCTTTTACTTGAATGTGTACATCGGCATTCTTACTAACATCAATTGTTCTTGGGAATGTCAAAGTAGTTTCGCGAATATTATTTATTGATGGTGTATTGGTGCCTCCATATCCACCGATGTGGTAGATAAATGGTCGAGGCGCAGAAGTGTCGCCCTTCGATTTATACTGAAACATTTCCAACTTCAGAAAAATATAACCCTGATTCCAAGTCCATGCCATGTCCGAAGCATAACCTCCAACATCTAAGACTCCAGTTCGATGCTCAATGCCCATAGTGCTGCGAAGGCTATCGACGCCGATGACAAATTTCATTGCTGTATATTTTCTGTTCGGCACGTTCTTAAATCTACAGGTATAAGAATGTACATCGCCCTCCTTAATCAAAAAATACGAACTGTCTTGAGGTATTGCATAACGCACGTTGTTTTCGTCGATGAATTCAAAATTACTTACAAAATAATTGAATCTTCTTATGGTAAACAATTCCTCAAAATCACTTGAGTAAACTCCATCGTTCAAGACCAAGTCGGCAGTATCAAATACATTATCAAAAGTTATATTTATGTCGATGTATTCCGATGAATCAATAGGTTTGCTAAGCTCATCTTTTCCACATGACATTAGAGTAGATGAAATAGCAAGTAAAAGAAAATAAATAATTTTTAGATTAATTATTTTCATACAAAGGAATTTGAAACAAATTTTTCATCCATGAATCTTGCAATTTTTGAAAGCCAGTACTATTCCATTCGGCCCAATTTTTTGCAAGTGTATTTACAACTAATGTTTCTGAATGTATTATTTTTTCATCAATGTGTTTTTGGAATTCCTCTCTATTGAGCGTATGAATTTGCTTATCTTCTATGTATGAAAATAACATACGGTTAAAAAGTTCTAATTGAAATTCCTGCTCCAATTCTTGAAGAAAATGAACCGATTTGTCAATAGAACAACCACTTGCAGGATTAAGGTGTTCGTCGACACCCAATATCAAAATTCTAAAATCATAAATATTCCAGAAGGCACGCAATTCCTTGCTATGTGCAGTCCAATTTTTGCAAAATGCATCTAATGATTTTCCTATTTCTTCTGCTTGTGCAGATGATATTTTTTTAGAAAAAGTATAGATCCAGATTTTAGAATCGGCATGTACCTCTGTTAAATTATTGATAGATGCTATTGTGTTCATTTTATTTGTAAATTATACGATTAAGACAAGCCATTTGCTTTGGCAGTAATCTCAGCAATGTCTAAGACTTGTACACTATCTTCTTTCTCAAAATGTTTTACCCCGTCGCGTAACATCGTCATACAAAATGGACAAGAAGCTGCAATGATATTAGGGTTAGTACTCAATGCTTCTTCTGCACGTTCTACGTTGATGTCTTTAGTTCCTTTTTCAGGTTCTTTGAACATTTGTGCACCACCTGCACCACAGCATAAACCGTTCTGTTTGCAACGTTTCATTTCAACCAGATCGGCATCCAGTTGAGCTAAAATTTCACGCGGCGCTTCGTACACACCGTTTGCTCTTCCCAAATAACATGGATCGTGGTAGGTGATTTTCTTACCTTTAAAAGACTCGCCATTTGCGGCCTTTAATTTACCATCGTTAATCAATCCTTGTATCAATTGAGTATGATGTATTACTTCATAATTTCCACCTAAATCTGGATACTCATTTTTCAAAGTATTGAAACAATGCGGACATGCAGTAACGATTTTCTTCACGTTATATGCATTCAGAATTTCGATGTTGCTCATCGCTTGCATTTGAAAAAGAAATTCATTTCCTGCACGCTTCGCTGGATCACCCGTACAACTTTCTTCTGTTCCTAGTATTGCATATTTTAATCCAACATGATGTAAAATCCTGGCAATGTCTTTGGTGATTTTTTGAGCACGCTCATCGAAACTCCCCGCACACCCAACCCAAAATAAAATATCTACTTGCTCGCCACTTGCGACCATTTCTGCCATTGTTGGTACTTTAAATTCCATAATATGTTTTTAAGTGTATTAAGTGTATTAAGTGTATTGGGAACTGAGTCCTCTTTCTATAAACGTAATTGTTAAATTTTTATTTAAATGTAAACTATTTTCCTATTTTCTATTTTCCATTTTCTTTTTTCCATTTTCCATTTTCCATTTTCCATTTTCCATTTTCTTTTTTTACTCAAATACCTGAATCTTCGCATCTTTCACAATCATCTGTGTAAACTTCCCTTCATACCTTGTTGCTCGCACAATATGATTATCGATCCAATGATAATTTCCACCTCTTGGTTTTCCAAACAAAATACCGTGATATTTAAATCCGTTTTTATTCAACCAACGTTCTGTAACTTCCCTGTGCTCTTCTGTACGCGAAGTGAAAAATGTTATGATATGTCCTTCATCGAACCAAGAATTTATAGTCTCCAAAGCACCATCGTACAATGCAGCATGCTCCATTCGCTCCGGTTCTTCGTTCGGAATATCCTCGCAAATCGTACCATCGATATCAATCATATAGTTCTTTACTTCTTGTGGAAGTTTAGGACTTATAAGATTTCCGTTTTCGTCTCTGCTTTGTTTTAATTCCATTTTGATAGTACTTTAGTAGCTAGTATCTAGTAGCTAGACTTATTTCAGTTCTTAATTCTTAATTTTTAATTCTTAACTATTTATCCAATTAGCTCTATCACTTGGAGAAAACTTCCAAGGCGCGCCGTTTGTTTCAATATTTGTTTGCATGGCATTCAAACTGCTTGGGGCTGCCGACTCTTCCATCACCAAATACCTACGCAAGTCCATGATGATAGATAATGGGTCGATGTTCACAGGACATGCTTCTGTACATGCATTGCAGGATGTACATGCCCAAAGTTCTTCTCTACTAATGTAATTATCCAACAAGGATTTATCGTCTTTAAAATCTTTTCCATGTTTGTCGATGTTGTTTCCCACTTCCGTTAATCGATCGCGCGTATCCATCATAATTTTTCGTGGCGACAATAATTTTCCAGTCTGATTTGCTGGACAATTAGAAGTACATCGACCACATTCTGTACAGGTATACGCATCCATCAATTGTTTCCAATTTAAATCTTGCACATCTTTCGCACCGAACTTTCCAGGATTTTCAAGCACTGGCGGAACAAAACTCGGATCCATCATCGCCTTCACTTCATTGGTCACACTACTCATCGTGCTAAACTTTCCTTTTGCATCTAAATTCGAAAAATAAGTATTCGGGAATGCCATGAAAATATGGAAGTGTTTTGAATATGGTACGTAATTTAGAAAAGCTAAAATCCCCAAAATATGAAACCACCAAGCGCTTCTTTCAATAGCAATTAATGCCGATGTAGTGCTGGGCAGTACATCAACCAATAATCCAGAGATAGGGAAAGATCCCGCTTGAATATAATGCTCAGCACCCAATGATTGCAATTTCAAGTCGGCCGCATTCATAATTAAGAAAGCCGACATCAATAAAATTTCAGTGATTAAAATATAATTCGCATCGGACTTTGGCCAAGCAGTCATTTCAGTCCCTCCAAATCTTTTCAATTTCAACAGATTTCTGCGTGCAAGAAAAACAACACATGCCAACCATACACCGAAGGCAAGTATTTCAAATGAGCCGATTAAAAAATTATACAAGGAACCCAATAAAGGTGCAAATACTCGATGTGTTCCAAAAATGCCATCGATCATAATCTCCAATACTTCAATATTGATGATAACGAAACCAGCATAAATAATGAAATGGAAAATAAATGGAATTGGACGTGCCGCCATCTTTGTTTGTCCGAACGCAACTTTGATCATAGTCATCCATCGTTCTGAACTTCTATCGCTTCTATCCACATCGCGACCTAATAAAATATTTCTTCTGATTTTAGCTACATTTTTGGAAAAGAGCCAGATAGCTACACCTAAAGCGAGTACAAATAAGAGTTGTAATACCATATAAATCTATTGCTTGAGGCGAATTTAATCTTTTTAAGGCGCTATTTAGCCTTAAGAATTGAAATTTTACTAATTAGACTGATTTTAAATTCGATACGAATTATTTTCAAAAAAGATTTTTAAAATAGGAAAAAGCCATTACATTTGCAGTCCCGAAAGAATTCTGTTCTTTCAAGGAGGTGATATAGCTCAGTTGGTAGAGCAAAGGACTGAAAATCCTTGTGTCGCTGGTTCGATCCCGGCTATCACCACAAAAGCCCGCATCAGCGGGCTTTTTTATTTTAACACATTTTGATACATATCTTTTTTTCTGTGTATCTTGTATCAATGAAATATATTTTACTTTTTTCCATTGCGCTTCTAAGCACTACCTCTTGTTGCAGTAAGAAGAATCAAACAATATCTAATCAACTTATACAACAGTGTCCCGACGAATGGATACAAAATCGTATGCCCGGAATTGGTACAAACTTTGAAGAGTATTACATTGTTAATGGTGAACGCAAGGAGATGAAGGAGTATGATGTGGAATGGATTAAGAAGAATTGTAATTTAAAGCCAACCGTTGTACAATAAAAAATTAAACCCTATAATATAAATGAACTTAATGAAATTTAGATGGATCCCATTATGCATTGCATTAGTAGGATTTCAATCAGTGCAAGCACTTGCCGACAATCCACTGCAGTCTAATCGCAGCAACACATCGGCACAACAAAAATTTAAATTCCCAAAAAATGTGACGGAGCAGGATTACATGCCCAAAACATTGATAGTGAAATTCCATGCGGAGAATAAAACAGCATTGTCGAGAAATTCAATTGCAATTGCAAGTGTTCAGTCCTTGATGCAAAAAATAGCTGCGAAACAAACGCAACAAATTTTCCCGAACTCGAATATAAGTACTGCTAAAGGAATAGTTAATAATCCTTATAACTTAACAAGTATTTATAGGATTCAATACACAGCAGATATTCCTTTGGAAGATGTCATCAATGAATTTTTACAATTGAAAGAAGTGCAATATGCAGAGCCTTCATATGTATACCGACTTTCTTATATACCCAACGATCCGGATACGAACAGTTCTAGAAATTATTATCAGAAAATTATCAAAGCATATGAGGCATGGAATGTGAATAAGGGCAGTTCAAATGTTGTGATTGGTATCATTGATACAGGTGGTGATTTAGATCATCCGGATTTAGCCGCGAATGTGAAATACAATACTGCGGATCCGGTAGATGGTCTAGATAACGATAACGATGGTTATGTAGATAATTATGCAGGTTGGGATTTTGTTGGAGCAAGTACTAGTACTTTTATTGCCGATGGTGATCCAAGCATCAAAGCAGGTGGGAACGATCATGGGGTGCATGTTGGAGGAGATGCTTCCGCGGTTGCCGATAATGGTGTTGGGATTGCAGGTGTGGGTTTCAACTCAAAATTATTATTCGTTAAATGCACACCTGATAATTATGACAATGGTGTTTATACTGGTTATGAAGGAATTGCTTATGCGGCCGATATGGGGGCGCAAATTATCAATTGCTCTTGGGGTGGCCCGGGTGGCGGACAATTAGGTCAGGATGTGATCAATTATGCAACAGCTAAGGGATCATTAATTGTTGCAGCTGCTGGTAATAACGGTCAACAAATGATGCATTACCCATCAGCCTATAAAAATGTTCTAGCTGTAGCATCGAGTACTTCAGCGGATAGAAAATCGAGTTTCTCAAATTATGGTTATTGGATCGATGTAAGTGCACCGGGTTCTAGCATATACAGTACTACTTATAATAATTCTTACAATTCGTATGATGGTACATCAATGGCTTCGCCCATCGCTGCCGGCGCAGCAGCTTTAGTGAAAGCCCAATTTCCAAATTATACACCAGGTCAAGTAGCAGAGCAATTACGTGTTACTGCAGATGACATCAATTCTTTGAATAATGCTTTCCGTGATAAAATTGGAAAAGGCAGAATCAATGTATACAAAGCATTGACCATGAGTTCTCCTGCAATTCGTTATGCACAACTTTCATTGTTCGATAATAATAGCGGAGCATTTTTGCCGGGTGATACCATTACTCTTACAATGAATCTTATGAATTATTTACAAGCAACTTCAAATTTGAATGTTAGCTTAAGTACTTCGAGTTCATTTATAACCATCACACAAGCTAATGCAAACGCTGGAGTAATTGGAACGCTTCAAACTAAAAACGTTGGGACTTTTAAAATATTCATCAAGCCTACAACTCCTGATAATACAGTTGTGCCAATCAAAATTACGTATACCGATGGTAGCTATACCGATTATGAGTACATTGAATTAGAATTGAATATAACTGCAGTAAACATTCAGGTGAATCAAATTGCAAGTACTGCAACTGGGAATGGTAGAGTAGGGTATAGAAATGGAGATGCTACAGGTGGATTGGGTGTTGTTTATAAAGGAGAAAGCATGTTATACGAAGCTGCGTTTATGGTGGCAAGCTCTAACACTAAAGTGTCGGACAATGCCCGAACAGAAACGAATACACCTAATGAGCATTTCGTGACAACTACTCGAATTAAGAGAGCATTTACGCAAGGGGTCGACTTTTTTGCAAGTGGGGAGTTTGACGATTCAGCAAATCCGAATCCCCTGAACATTGCTGTAAAACATAGAGAGTTGGCATGGTCTAATACACCAGACGATAAATATTTTATTGTGGAATACCGCATCAGAAATAAAAACAATCAGGCCATGACAAATTTGTTTGCTGGAATGTTTTTCGATTGGGATGTTGTTGATGCAGGTGCCAATAAAATTATTTACGATGCTAATTTAAGAATGGCATATTGTCAAACTTTTAATGCAGCCAATCCTATGGTTGCCGTGAAAATATTAAATACGAACGTAAGTCCAGCGTATTATGGTCAGTCGTATGAAGTAACAGGTGACCCTCAAGAAAATGGATACTCAACGGCCGAGAAATATACTACTTTGTCTAGTGGAATTGTAAATCCTCAATATGGAACAACTGCACCTGGGCTCGATGTTATGTATACCATTGGCGCAGGACCATATACTGTCAATTCCAACGAGTCTGCATTGTTATCACTTGCAATCATTGCTGGTGATGACCTCAACGATTTAATTGCGAGTGCAAATGCTGCACAACAAAAATACGATCAGTTTGTAACTACATTAGGAATTGAGTCAGAAGAAAATAAATTGAAAGTGTTGGTATATCCAAACCCCGCTAAAGATAAAATTAGCATTGCTTTTCCAATAGAATTAAATGGAATTCAGATCGAAATTTTTGATGCAATGGGTAAGAAAGTATGGGATAGCTATCGCTCAGATATCAACGATACGTATGTATTAGAAGGGATTGATTTAGCAAAAGGAATGTATCACTTAAAAATCACGAATACTGATTATAGTTTATCTGAAAAACTAATTATCGAGTAAAAGAAAAGGGCGGTGATTAACCGCCCTTTTTTGTTTTATTATCGAAAGTCATATTATAGCAAATTCTACATCGAGGTTCATAGCTTTCTTTTTCCCCCAACATCAATTGATTGTCGTTCTCTATTTTTCTAAACGAATGACTAGCTGGACTGCCGCATTGAACACATACTGCTTGAACCTTTGTTACGTATTCTGCAATGGCCATAAGATTAGGCATTGGTCCAAAAGGTTGACCTAAATAATCCATATCCAATCCAGCTACAATAACGCGTATCCCCTTAGCTGCAAGCTTTACACATACCGATGGAAGTTCGTCGTCGAAAAATTGAGCTTCATCAATACCAACTACTTGTACGTTGTTAGATAAAATTAATATGGATTCGGAGTTAGCTACGGGTGTCGACTGTATGGAATTTAAATCGTGAGAAACAATTGCCTTATCGTCGTACCTTGTATCTACCGCTGGTTTGAAAATTTCTACGCTGTATTTCGCAATTTCAGCTCTTCTTAATCTTCTAATTAATTCCTCTGTCTTGCCCGAAAACATAGAACCACAAATGACTTCTATGCTTCCCCTATTTAACTGCTTCCTCTGAAATGGCTCACTGAAAATATTCATGCTCTGAAATTACAAAATTATTCGAAACTAAACATTTTGACTTATATTTACATTCAGAAATGAATAAGCAAGTATATATCGATAAAATCGCAATCATTACCGATGAATTGCAACAAATTACAAGTCTTTGGTTACAAAAAGATTATGCTATAAGTCCAATAGAAGTTGAAAATTACCTTTCTAATATTCGCTACCTTTCGGAACAAGCAGAAATTTTGAGAAAATATCTTCATGAAATTGAGGGTACGAAAATCGCTGAAACGAAAAACGCTGAAACGAAAAATGAGAATACGAAAAATGAAAATAGTATAGCTCAAAATCTTTCGGAAGAAATTCAAAAACCTGTAGAATCTACTCAATCATTCTCAGCTGCAGAAAAATTGCATGTGGAAATGTCTGATATTCCATCAAAAACCACAGAACTGCCAGACCAAAAAGAAGAATATACATTGCATCAAAAACTTAGCGCTCAAATGAATGATAATTCATTGGCCGATGTTTTGAAACACGATTACTTTCATAAAGAATTAAGCTTCTCATTGAATGAAAAATTCTACATCGTTCAGAATTTATTTAACGGCGATGAAAAAGATTTCAATAAAGTGATGGCTCATCTTGCAACGCTTGATTCTTGGGAAGAGATTGAATTTTATTTAAATGCAACCTGTAAAGTTCCTTACGAATGGGAATCGAAACAAGAACATCAAATAAAGTTTTATGAGATGTTAATGGATAGAATAAATTAGGTTATTAAGTTATTAAGGAATTAAGGAATTAAGTAATTAAGGGGGTGAACTGTGTTCAATAACTTAATTTTCAGTAACTTTATATACTCTTTTCAAATCCAATAGATTCAAAGCATTGGAGCTAAGTCCATGTACGTTTTTTGGTAATAGTCGGACCGATTGATCGTAGTATAATATGACCATTGGTGCTTCATCAAGCACAATATTTTCTAATTCTTGATACATCGAAAATCGAATACTATCGTTATTTTCATAGAATGTTTTTTCAAACAATGCATCGAATTTCTTATTCGAAAAATGAGTATAATTAGGTCCGTTCGGTACAAAGTTTTTAGAATAAAATACAGCTAAATAATTTTCTGCATCCGGATAATCGGCAATCCAAGATCCTCTGAAAAAGTTAACATTGTTTTTAGAAATCAACTCTCGCAAACTAGAGCCTTGATGAACTTCTACTTTCGATTTAATACCCACTCTACTTAATTCCTTTTGCACATATTCGATGAGGTCTCTATAAGTAGATGTTGTATTCAGGGTAATTTCAGGCAAACCATTCCCATCTTTATATCCTGCCGCAGCTAGCAATGCTCGAGCTTTTGCTGGATTGTATGAATACCCTTTAATTTTCTTTTCGTCGTAGCCTGGCATTCCTTTGGGTAGAAAGCCTGCATGTCCAGGATTTCCGATACTATTTTGCAAATAGCGAATCATTTTTTCTCTATCGATGGCATAGTTGATGGCTTGACGAATACGTTTATCTTTTAATGGTGAATTTTTGACAATTTGAATGGAAGAGTCGACCAACATACCTAAATACTCCGTGTTCAAGTAGGCCGATTTTATTAAGTTGAATCGAGCTTTATGTTTGTCTTTTAATTCTCCCGATTTATTAAGCACATCGTTTCTATATGAACCATCGATTCCGGAAAAGAAATCTAGATTTCCTTTTAATAATTCTAAAAATGCAGTTTGCTTATCGCTGATGAAAGTGATTTTAACTGCGTCGATTTTAGGTAATCGAATCCCATTTTCAAACTCAAAGTATTTTTCATTTTTTACAAAACACATTACTTCCGATTCTTTCCAATACGAAAATTTAAATGGGCCTGTACCTACAGGATTGTTTCTAAAATCTTTACCGTAGTATTCGCAAATTTCTTTTGGAACAACCGAACAATATTGAATGCTTAATAAAGATGGAAATGCAGGAAATGGCTTACTCAACTGCACACAAAACGTACTATCGTTCAAGGCATAAAATGCGCTAGAGTCTTTTACTTTATCGTTAAAAATCCATGCACCCGATGAGATAGTTTTGGGGCTAATAATTCTTCTAAAGGAATAAACAAAATCGGAAGCGAGTACCTTTCTGCCAATGCCATTTGGAAACTGTGGATGATCGTGAAAATAAACATCGTTACGTAAATGAAATGTGTAGAGCAAACCATCGGCACTTTGTTCCCAAGATTTAGCAATACAAGGCCTAACCTGTAAATTACTATCGAGTTGCGTTAATCCATTGAACAAATTATTGACGCACCAAACATTCATCTGATTACGCGCAAAAGCAGGGTCTAAGGAAGTAACACCCACATCCATATTCATGCGGAATATTCGATTGGGATCTGTGCGTTCAGAATTACAAGCAGATACTAAAAAAATAGCAATTAAAATTCCAATGTAATAGCAAGTCCTTTTCATAATGATTACTTTCGCAAAGTAAAGTATTTGTATGACTAATAAAAGAATTATCTCTTTGCTTCCATCGGCTACCGAAATTATATATGCATTGTCTGCCGAAAAAAATCTTGTTGGACGCTCTCACGAATGTGATTTTCCGAGCGACACTCAAAACATTCCCATCGTTACAAAAAGCAGTATTCACAACGAGATGAGCAGCGCTGTAATTGATGCCAAAGTCAAACAGCATATTGAACAAGCTCTATCTTTGTATGAATTGAATTGGGAACTAATAAAAGAATTACAACCCGATGTAATTATCACGCAAGATCAATGTGAAGTATGTGCGGTACATGCAGAGGATTTGAAATCTAGAGTAAAGGAGATACTTCAAAAAGAAGTGCAAATTGTTTCATTAAGTCCCAAAAGCATAGAAGATGTTTTAAAAGATATTGCCGATGTAGCAGCGCTTTTGAACATTGATGCGAGTGATTACATAGAAGAGTTGAATGACCGCATAGATATTGTAAAACACAAAGTTAAATTCGTAAAGCATCGACCTGAAATTGTATGTATCGAATGGATGGAACCACTAATGACAGCAGGCCATTGGACCCCTCAACTAATAGATTATGCGGGCGGGAAAGCCTTGCTATCAGAAGCATTTAGCAAATCGAGATACATCGGCCTACAAGAAATTATAGAGGCCAATCCGGATGGAATTATTATTGCGCCTTGTGGTTTTGATTTGGAGCGCACAAAAAATGAGTTGCATCTTTTAATGGAAAATCCGCAATTCAAAAAATTGAAAGCGGTGGAAAAAGGGCATGTATTTATTGCCGATGGTAATGCCTATTTCAATAGATCGGGTCCGAGATTGGTTGACACATTGGAAATGATTGCAGAGATTCTACAGGTGAATCAATTTTATTACGGTTTTGAAAACCAAACTTGGGAACAACTGTCGGCAATCAAAAACTAGAACTTCAAAAACTCATCGATTTGCTGATTGGTAAATTTCAGCGTATCCTCTTTGAACAATTGTCCGTGCTCATCGAGTTCAAATTGAATGTAAGGAATATGAATTCGAAGCGGCAAAACATTTAGGCCGATGTAATTGCACACCCCAGTGAAGTGCTCCACTCCGCGAATGTTTCCGTATTTACCGGTGGAGTTTCCTACCAATGCAGCCTTTTTGTATTTAAAACTTTCTGGAAACTTGCAGGCATCTATAAACAATTTAAGCACTCCGGGGAAGCTGCCGTTGTATTCAGGTATTACAAAAATGAATTTCTGTGTTGCTGTGACGATTTCTTGGATTTTTTGAAAGCCTTCTGAGCGATTACCATAAAGGTCTGATTCAATGATATTTGGTGGTAAATCACTGAGAGTTATGAGTTCAGTAGGAATGCCTTTGTTTTCGATTTGTGTTTTGTAATAATCTGTTAATAAGCCAGTTCTGCTGTTTGGTCTATTGGTTCCTGAAATTAGTGTAATCATCAACTTTTAATATGTTTTTATAACACAAAGCGTTTCCGAATGTTTAAAAGATTTGTATTTTAGCAATTCTGTAAAAACCCGAAAAATATACGAAATTCGACGTTTTTAAGGCTTTTAATACATCACAGGATAAGAAACATGGGTAAAATTATTGCTTTAGCAAATCAAAAGGGTGGGGTAGGTAAAACTACATCGTCCATTAATTTGGCAGCCAGTTTAGCGGTGCTTGAATACAAGACCTTATTGGTAGATGCAGATCCACAGGCAAATGCAACATCGGGGATAGGTTATGATCCACGTGAGATTAAGGCAAGTATATACGAGTGCATTATCAATAATTTAGATCCGAAAGAGGCGATTTTAGAAACCAGTACGCCGAACCTCGACTTATTGCCTGCACACATCGACCTAGTAGGTGCCGAAATTGAGATGATCAATTTGACCGATAGAGAGCATAAGATGAAAGAGGTGTTTGCGAAAATTAAAGATCAGTACGATTTCATCATAATAGATTGTTCACCATCCTTAGGTTTGATTACAATCAATGCATTAACAGCAGCGAATTCAGTAATTGTACCAGTACAATGTGAGTATTTCGCATTAGAAGGATTGGGGAAATTATTGAACACCATTAAAATTGTTCAGTCGAGATTAAACCCCGATTTACAGATAGAAGGAATTTTATTAACCATGTACGATGTGCGTTTACGTTTATCGAATCAGGTGGTAGAAGAGGTGAAGACACATTTCCAGGATTTAGTATTTGATACCATTATTCAAAGAAACACACGTTTGAGTGAGGCGCCAAGTTTTGGAGTATCGGTGATTATGCACGATGCTACAAGTAAAGGGGCCATCAATTATTTGAATCTTGCAAAAGAAATATTAGTGAAGAACGGATTAGCGAAAGAAGAATTAAAAACAACAGAAAGTACAGAAAGCAATGAGTAGTGCAGTAAAAAGAAATGCCTTAGGTAAAGGATTGGGAGCCTTGTTGAGCGATAAGGATCAAGCGACAGCAAAGGCAGAGCCTACAGCTGCATCGAGTGCGGCAGTAGCAGCGGTAAATACCATTGCAGCAATTCCATTAGAACAAATAGAAACCAACCCATATCAACCTCGCGATACGTTTGAAGAACAAGCATTGCAGGAGTTGGCCGACTCTATTAAGATTCAGGGCATTATACAGCCATTAACTGTTCGCCGATTAAGTGCGAATTCATATCAATTGATTTCAGGTGAGCGTAGATTGCGTGCGAGTAAAATTGCAGGATTGAAAGAAGTACCTGCTTACATTCGTACTGCCAACGATCAGGAGATGATTGAGATGGCATTGATTGAAAACATTCAGCGTGAAAATTTAAATGCGATGGAAGTTGCAATCAGTTTTCAACGCATGATTGACGAATGTAATTTGAATCAAGAGGAATTAGGAACGCGTGTTGGAAAGAACCGTTCAACAGTTACGAATTATTTACGATTATTAAAATTACCACCCATTATACAAGCAGCAATTAGAGATCAGCAAATTTCAATGGGGCATGCACGAGCGATGATTAATATTGAAAATGTAGATCAGCAATTGTATGTATTTAAAGAAATATTGACCAAAGATTTATCGGTAAGAAAAGTAGAGGATTTGGTTCGTTCATTTGCATCAGGCAAGAAAGATGCGATGCCAAGCGCTAACAAATCGACCGAAAAAACATTGCGCAATAATTTCGAGTATCAAAGAATTCAAGACGATTTAAGTTCAAAGTTTGGAAATAAAGTACTCATTAAAGCCGATGAAAAAGGTAAGGGTTCTATTAATATTCCATTTCTTTCTACAGACGATCTGAATCGAATTTTAGAGATGTTAGACTGGTAAGAATGAAAAAATATTTGATTGTAATTTTCTTTTTGCTTTGCGCATTCAGGAGCATTGCACAACAATCAGATAGTTCTGTAGTGATTATAAAAAATCCACACTCTGCAAATCGTGCTGCAAATTTATCGGCAATGCTACCCGGCGCTGGGCAGATTTACAACAAACAATACTGGAAGGTGCCCATTATCTATGCGGGTGCAGGAGCATTGATCTATGCGATATCATGGAATAATAATAATTATCAGCGCTACTTAAAAGCATATCAATTAGACTCGGATACATCCCGTGCAACGAACTCTGAATTTGCAGGATTATATTCGGTTGAGAATTTAATTACGCTTAAAGATTTTTACAGAAGGAATAGAGATTTTTCTGCGATAGGTTTGGTTTTATTGTATGCTGCAAACATTGTAGATGCATACGTTTACGGACAGTTTTACAATTTCGATATTAGTGATGATTTAACTTTGCGGGTACAACCAATGGTGGTTCCGCAGATTACGAATTATCATACAGGATCTTGGACTACGGTTAATGGTTTGAGTTTAACTTTACGATTGAAACGATGAAAATAGCTTTAATAGGATATGGGAAAATGGGTAAGGAGATAGAGAAAATCGCTTTACAAAAGGGGCATGAAATTGTGATGAAAATTCATGCCGATAATAGAGATGAATTTACCATTGAAAATTTAAAGCAAGCCGATGTTGCCATTGAATTTACAACACCAGATTCGGTAGTAGAGCATGTAAAAAAATGTGCTGATGCTGGTGTTCCAGTAGTAGTAGGCACAACTGCATGGTACGAACATTTCGACATGCTAACAGAGTACGTGAGCGCTCATACATCGGCATTATTTTATGCGACCAATTTTAGCATTGGGGTGAATTTGTTTTTTAAGATCAATGAGATGGCAGCGAACTTAATGAAGAATTTTCCGTATGAATTAAGTATGGATGAAATTCATCATACGCAAAAGCTCGATGCGCCAAGTGGTACAGCCATTACAACTGCTGAGCGAATTATGAATGTATATCCGCAAAAAAATACATGGGCTAACAAAATAGTTACAGTAAATGAAGATAGACATGATACGAAAGTTGGATCTTCGGAGTTAATGATACGTTCTATTCGTGAAGATGCAGTACCCGGAACACATACGGTGTATTACGATTCGGAAGTAGATACAATAGAGATTACACATACTGCGCATAATAGAGTAGGCTTTGCAAAGGGAGCTTTGAGTGCGGCGGAATGGTTAAAAGGGAAAAAAGGAATTTACAACATGAACGATTTATTATCGTTCGATAAATAGAAATTATGAACTGGAAATTTTGGAAGAAAAGTACGAAAGAAAAAAAGAAGAAGTCGGCAACTCGTGAATGGTTCGATGCCTTGATTTTTGCAGTCATTGCAGCAACAATTATTCGAGGTTTGTTTATTGAAGCCTTCACCATTCCAACACCATCGATGGAGCGTTCCTTGTTAGTTGGTGATTTTCTTTTTGTGAGTAAAGTGAATTACGGAGCACGTACACCAGTTACACCTTTATCGTTCCCATTTGCACATCATACCATGCCTGTAATTGGAACGAAGTCTTATTTGGAATGGATTAAACTTCCTTATTATAGATTGCCAGGTTTAGGAAAAGTTGAGCGGAACGATGTGGTTGTGTTTAATTATCCGATGGAGGATTTTAGGCCGATCGACAAACAAGAAAACTATATCAAACGATGTGTAGGGATTGCAGGAGATACCTTAGAAATAAAAGATACGAAAGTATATATTAACGGTGTTGCAGAAAGTTTTCCAGTAGATGCACAAGGTAGTTATTTGGTGAAGACGGATGGTAGTGGTTTTAATAAAAAAACATTAGCGAACTATCATATTTACGAGTACGGACAATTAGCAGAAGCAGGTTCTTACATTTTTACATTAACTAAGGAACAAAAAGATGAATTAGCTAAATTTTCAAATGTAAAATCGGTTGAAGAGGCCTTTCGTATGCGTGGACAGTATGTCGACTATGTATTTCCACACGATGCAAAATTAGGATGGAACGAAGATAATTTTGGACCATTGATTATACCTGCTAAAGGAATGCGTATGAGTTTAAATATGAATAATATTGAAATGTATCGTAGAGCGATAGAGGTGTATGAGGAAAATAAATTAGAAATTAAAGACGATGGCATTTACATCAACGACCAGAAGACGAACGAATATACTTTTCAAATGGATTATTATTTCATGATGGGCGATAACAGACATAATTCTTTGGATTCAAGATTTTGGGGATTTGTTCCTGAGAATAGAATCGTAGGAAAAGCCTTGTTTATATGGATGTCATGGGATGCCAATGCATCGTTCTTTAGTAAGATTCGTTGGAGTAGGTTGTTTAAGGGAATAGAATAGAATTTAGTTAAGAGTTAAGAATTAAGAGTTAAGAGTTAAGAACGTAGAGCGTACAGCGTATTGCGTAGTGCGTATTGCGTATTGCGTATTGTGTAGAAAGTGATGTGAAGAGTGTCCCATTTCAATACTAGTTACTAGATACTAGTTACTCAAGTACTACCACTATTCAAAAGGTTCAATCCCAATTTCTTTACTTATTTCGTTAAGATCTTGAATTACTAATTTATTTAAAGGGATACCTTCTATTGATCTAATTTTTTCAGATTCAAGTTCGGGTTCACCTGGTATAATAACAGGTTGATTTGGGTTAATAGCTTCGGCATTTTTAAATCGATGAATCCAGGTATCGATGGCCTTGAAATAATCTTCTTTTTCTCGGAAACCGTCGATACGCATTGCACCAAAAAAATGTCCAATACCTTGTCCTACCGGATTGGGGTCTGGCTCAAGAAATGCAACAAAAGGAGGGACCCAGGGTCCAAAATTCGCACCGGACAATACAGCAGAAAAAATATCAACAGCAGCACTTAGTCCAAAGCCTTTATGGCTACCTTGCTCGCGAGTACTTCCGAGAGGTAAAAGACTACCACCATTTTTTAGAGCATTGGCATCGACAGAATGAGTGCCATCGGAATTTTGCACCCAACCTTCGGGTAAAGATTTACCTTCTCTTTGCGCGATCTCTAACTTACCATTGGCTGCAGTGGAAGTGGCCATATCAATCACTATAGCTGGATAATTTTTTGCTGGAAAAACATAACACATTGGATTAGTGCCAAGCATTCGTTCTTTAGAAAATGTAGGTGCAACCAATGGACTCGCATTAGTCATCGCGATTCCAATCATGTCCTGCTCCAAAGCTTTCATAGCATGGTATGCAGCAATACCGAAATGATTCGAATTCTTCACACTTACCCATCCGGTTCCATATTCTTTAGCTTTATCTATTGCTACTTGCATCGCAAACTGTCCTACACATAAACCAAGTCCCGCATCACCATCGACAGTAGCAGTAGAAAATTTTTCATGAATAATTTGGGGCGATGCATGAGCGTTAATTCTGCCTTTTTTCCATAATCGGAAATACCCCGATAATCGAGCAATACCATGAGAATCAATCCCTCTAAGATCGGCCGATAAGAGAACTTTAGCCGAAATAGTAGCTTCTTTTACTGTTAAACCCATATAAAGAAAGGTTGAAACAGCAAAATCTTCTAATTTTTTGGCAGGATATTTGGGGTGTGTAGAAAACATAATTAATTGATTTATTGTTCAAAAGTACGATTTGCATAAAAATGAGCCATAAAATGTTGGTAAATATTTGCAAAAGATGTAACAATTTAATTAAATTTGATTTTAAAGAAACTTTGTATTAAACAAACAATTAAAAACTATGATGAAAAAACTACTTTTAGTCGGCTTAGGATCTGCAATGATCTTACAAGCTAGTGCTCAAGAAGCAGCTCGTTTAACAAACGGAGCACACGACGGGCAAAAACTATCGAATCGCAGCATTGTAAAAAGAGCACCTATTTCTAAAGCTTCTACATCAGCTTTGAATATTAATCCAATTACTATCGGATCTTCAGCAAATGCATTTGGTTCGTTAAACAACAGAAACACTAGAGTTTCTGCTTCTGCTGATTTAAATACAGTATTGTTTATTCACCGTGGTGATGCTGCTGTAACAGGTCAATCAGGAAACATGACGGTATTTGATTACTCTACTGATGGTGGTTCTACTTGGACTGCAAACGCAGGTCCTGTAATCCCTGCTGGTTTAGTTGCATCTTTCCCAGGTACTAGATATCCATCAGGTATATTAGTGAACCCTACACCAGGTAATACTAACATTGCAAATGCAAGAGTTACTGCAATGGCTGCTCACGCAACTGGTGAAAACTTTAGTTGGGGAACATTAACTGTTGGTACATCTAGATTAGATGGAACAGGTATGAAAGCTAATGTATTCCAAGCGGGTCAAGCTTACATCCCTGGAACAATGACAGAAAGAGTACCGGGTGAATACTGGACTGTAGATGATACTACAACTTCAGGTCAAGTGGCTCTTTACAAAGGTGTATACAGCGTTTCAGGTGATTCAGTTGAATGGACAGTTGCAGGTTCTTTAGGAACTGCAAGAGAAATCTTTGACATTACATTTGACTCAACTGTAACAATTTTCGATACTTGGGTAGCATTCTCACCAGATGGTCAAATCGGATGGGCTGCAACACAAGGTGAAATTGCATCTAATACAGTTGACACTGCTGCATATCCAATTTTCTGGAAATCAACAGATGGTGGTGCTACATGGAGCGCACCAGAAGATGTACGTTTGAAAGATTTTCAAAATGTAGTTGACGCAGTTTTAGGTTTCAAACCAACTACTGCATTCGAAGCGGCATTATCAGTAGATAACCAAGGTAATCCTCACTTTTTCTTTGTAGCAGGTCCTGCTGCATCGACTCCATACTCAATTGGTACAGGTATTACTTTACCTTTAGTAGATATTACTAGAGATAACAATGCTTGGGTTGCTAATATTGTTGATACTGTACAATCATTTAGAGGTACTCCACAAGGAACTACTACTTCACAGGATAACACTCCATTCATTGCAAGAACAGCTGATGGTTCAACTTTAGTTTTCGTATGGAACGATACAAAAGCTGAAAACCAAACAACTGCTGGTGCTAATGATTTCCCTGACTTATACGTAAAAGCTTACGATGTAGCTAGCAAAACTTTTGGTGAAAAAATCAACGCAACTGAAGGTACTTCAGTTGAATCAATCGCTTACTTACCTGCTGTTGGTAGAATTGCTACTCCAGTTGCTGGTGGTGTGAGAATTCACGCGGTTGTAACTTCATTCACTGGTGATGAAAACGTACAAGTTAACTTTGCATACTTAGATGGTTTTGATATTGCTTTAACTGGTGTAAGCAATGTTAAGAATACATTATTCGAAGTTACAGGTAACTATCCTAACCCATTCTCAGGTACTACTTCATTTGATTTATCATTGAACAAAGCATCTGACGTGAAAGTAACTGTATCTAACTTATTAGGTCAAGTTATTTCTACTGAATTATCAAGCTTATCAGCTGGTAAACACACATTGAATATCAATGCTGAAGGTTTAGCAACTGGTATCTACACATTCACTGTAGAAGCAGGTGGTTTCTCTGAAACTAACAAAATGGTTGTTAAGTAATTAAGCTAACACCACATAATAAAAAAGCCCCGAATATTTCGGGGCTTTTTTATTTATGTTCTTATTGAAATATTCAAATTTTATTCTTATATTGTTTATATGAATAAAGTAATATTTTGTACAAGTTTGATTTTGCTCTCATGCTTCAACGCAATTGCTCAAGGTTTTTATCCTAACCCAATTTTGATCGGCTCTTCAAAAAATGCAAAAGCTCATTATCCATTACATAAATCAAAGCTCTCTGTTAACGAGGAAATAAATGGGGTCTTATTCTTACATACAGCGAATCCTGCTTTGCCGAATTTAAATGATAATGTTCTAGTATTTGATTATTCTGTCGACAATGGGCATACCTGGAGTTCTAATGTGGGGCCAATAATGTCTGGACAAGCAAATAACACCTATCCGAATTTTTTTCAAGGTTATATTTACAATCCTATAGGAAACACAAATACGAATAATGCGCGAGCAATTGCTCTAAGTGCATTTAATAATCAACAAAACAACACTTGGTCTGAAATTAAATCGGCCAACTCTAAATTGGATGGCTCTATTAATAAAGAATCATTCCTTCCAATAAATACACAAGCTATTCCTAAAACTCTAGTTGAAAAAATTCCAGGCGAATACTGGGCCTTAATGAATGAGAATGCCTCTTCAGATATTAGTTTATTTAAAGCAGTATATAGTGTGAGTCGTGATTCTTTAACTTGGACAAGTATTGCATTATTCAATGTGGATTCTTTGTTTCATACACTAGACGATTCATTAAAACAATTTGAATATTCTATGGGCTTTTCACCCGATGGAAACACGGCATGGATTGCGATAAATGGCGATTTAATTAACGATACCGTAAATCGTGTAAAATCTGTTTTTTGGAAAAGTAGCGATGCAGGAAACATATGGTCGGAAGAAATGATCGTTGATGTTTTAGAACTAAATTCAATGAAAAATGAATTTGGTAATTCTAACATAGCTTTTGGAAAAGAAAGCTCTCTTGTTGTTGATGCTTTAGGTAATCCACATTTTGTTTTTACAATTGGTAATGCAGCTCCTAATCATTTAGAAATTCTTCCCGATGATAAATTAGGATTATACGATTTAACATTTAAAAATAATGAATGGACTGCTTTGAAAATAACTTCATTAAACTCATATACTAACAAGCCCTTTTTTAATTCAAACATTATTTTAGAAAATTCACCCTCTGTTTCTAGAACTACAAACGGTTACACGCTATTTTATACTTGGACAGATACTAGAATAGATAATCAGACTGTACCATACTCCAACGACTTTCCAGATATGTTTATGGAAATAAATTTTTTAGAGTTCAATACGTTTTGGGGCAATATGAATTTAACTTTAAATAGTGAAATTGAAGCAATCGTTCGAATGCCTTCTGTAGCAACAATCGTTTCTGACATTGGTCAATTTTGGAAACTTCATGTAGTAAATTCTGAATTTACTATGGATGTTAACGAGCCCTTGAATCACTATTATCTTGATAACTTAGAAATACTAAAACCTGGAGGCATTGAACAAAACAAATCAATAGTTCAAATGTCGAATAATTATCCAAATCCATTTAATAGGGAATCTCATGTGGACATTACATTGAAAAAAAATGCGAAAGCCCAGCTCAAAATAAGAAATATGTATGGTCAACTATTACAAAGTAATGAGTATTATTTAGAATCTGGAACTCATACCTTAAAACTTGATGCTAGTGGTCTTGTTAATGGCATTTATATTTATTCAGTTGAAGTTGATGGATATACCTTAAGTAAAAAAATGATTGTGGAGTAAAATTAAATGCTAATTACTTTGAATTGTTTATCGAAAACAACACTATTATCATATAGGATTTGAAATAATTCGTTACCAACTTCTGAATAGACCAAGCTAAAATTTTCTTTACGCTCTTGTAGTTTTCCAGATGGGAAATATTTAGATCTGAGATTCAATGCTATTTCGATCCCTTCAGATTGATTGCGCTTCTCATGTTTTAATATTTTCTTTTCTAGATTAGAATACATACGCTCAATTCGTTTCTCCATTCCAATTACTGATTTGGGTAATTGTTGATTTACTTTCGAAATATGGTTACTTAAGGAATTTAAAAGTTCAGATGTCTTATTTTTATAATCCTCAATTGATAGTTTATTTTGTGTATGTTTTAGTACGTATTGATTTGCAATCTGCTCTGCATTATCAAACAGATTTTTTATTTGAAAACCAATCTTTTCCCAACGATCTAAGTCATTTGAATGCATAAGCATAAATGAATTTCTCCAAACCAATATGGGCATAGGTGTAGAATAATTTTCGAATATTGGTTTTAACTGTAACCAATATGAGATTTCACCGGGTCCACCAATATATGCTAGGTTGGGTAAAATCATTTCTTGATACAATGGACGTAATACTACGTTTGGGCTAAATTTTTCGGGTTTTGATTCTACTAATTGCATCAACTCATCTCTTGTCCATTGATGGACTGAATCTGTAGTTTCATAGAAGCCATCAGTATTTTTTACAATACGATTTCTATAGTTTTTATCGAGATAGAAAAAATTAATTTCTCTTGGATTCACTTGAGTAGCATATCCTAAATCATTTAGCGATGTATTACAGGCACTCACACTTTTAAATGAAGAATGTTGTTGTAAATCGTCTTTGATTACTTCTTTAAATAAAGATTTTAAACGAGCATCATTCGCATCTAAAATTACTATACCAAATTTACCTAAAAGATCATTTACTAATATTCGTGTAGCTTGTGATAAATTAGTATTAGTATATGCTATTTTAAATTTTTCAATTAACTCATTTGCAAATTTACGATCTGCTAAAAAAACTTTCAGCGAAGCAATAATATTTTCTATTCCATTCGTGCTAAAAGCTCCACATGCTCCCTTTTCTTTATTATTCCAAGTGAAGGTATGTCCAGATAAATTAAAATGATTTATTTCCTCGAAATCATGATCCTCCGTTGCCATCCAAAATATTGGAACAAAATTAAAATCAGGATTCTTCTTTTTACTTTCCTCTGCGAGTTTAACAGTCGATAATATTTTGAAAATGAAATACCATTCTGCTGTGAAAAGTCCAAGTTGATGCCCAGTAGTGATAGTGAAGGTATTTGGACTTAAAAGAGATTGTATATTATGTGCCGATGATTCGGACAATTGAAGCGAAGCGTTTTGTTCAAGCAATACATCGACTAGCAATTTACGTTTTTCATCGCTGAATTTTTTGTTTTCAATTGCGGTTGCAATTGAATCAATGGATGCTTCGTATTGGTAATACTTTCTTAAAGATTCTTTTCCATTGATATAGTCAAGAAATAATTCTGAAAAATAATTGTTGCTATATGGAACTGAGTAAGTATGATTCATTGAATGAGTATATAAAATCAAACAACAAGATAAGCAAAGAGTTCTAAATTATTTTTTATTTATTCTTCCGTATAAATCGAATTCTGTAGCATCGTAAATATTCACTTCTACAAAATCGCCAATACGTAAATATTCATCTTTTGCATCAATCAGTACTTCGTTGTCGACTTCTGGTGAATCGAATTCCGTTCTACCTATAAAGTAATCTTTTTCAATTCTGTCAACTAAAACTTTATATGTTTTTCCTATGCGTTCTTGATTTAATTCCATTGAAATATCTTGTTGCAATGCCATAATCTCATCGGCACGCTCTTGTTTTCTTTCATCAGGAACATCGTCAATTAATGTATATGCATGAGTGTTCTCTTCGTGTGAGTAAGTGAATACGCCCAATCGATCAAAACGCATTTCTTCTACAAATTTCAATACTTCTTCCTGATCTTTTTCTGTTTCACCTGGATATCCTGAAATCAATGTGGTACGCATGGCAATGCCTGGAACGCGTTCACGAATTTCATTTACTAATTCTATGGTTCTGCGTTTTGTAATTCCTCTACGCATCGATTTTAACATATTGTCGGTAATATGTTGCAAAGGCATGTCGAGGTACTTGCAAATGTTCGAACGTTCGTTCATCACATCTAAAACATCCATTGGAAATTGAGAAGGATATGCGTATTGCAATCGTATCCAATCGATACCTTCCACATCGGAAAGATTTCGTAATAAATCGGCAAGCTTACGCTCGTTATAAATATCTAAACCGTAGTAGGTTAAATCTTGTGCGATTAAGATTAATTCCTTAGTTCCATTTTTTGCTAAATGCTTCGCTTCTTTCACTAAGTCTTCAATCGACTTAGACACATGGCCACCGCGCATCAAAGGAATTGCACAGAATGAGCAAGGTCTGTTGCAACCTTCAGAAATTTTAAAATATGCATAATGCGATGGTGTGGTAATTAATCGTTCACCTACCAACTCATGCTTATAGTCGGCCCCAATTGTTTTTAACAATCGAGCCAATTCATTCGTCCCAAAATAAGCATCTACATTTGGAATTTCTTTTTCCAAATCGGGTTTATATCGAGCCGAAAGACAACCGGTCACATATACTTTTTCTATGTCTCCTTTTTCTTTCAGATCCACGTACTTCAAAATGGTATCAATCGATTCTTGCTTGGCATTATCAATAAAACCACAGGTGTTGATGATCACTGTGCTGAAATCGAGTTCTTCCGATTCATGACTTACATCGAAATTATTTCCACGTAATTGACCCAACATCACTTCAGAATCCACGATGTTTTTAGAACATCCGAGCGTTACGATGTTGATTTTATTTTTATTGCCTTTTGTTTTCATCGCTTAATTACCAAATAATGAATCAACGAATTGTTGTTTGTTGAATAATTGTATATCGTCCATGCCTTCTCCCACACCAATGTATTTCACAGGCACTTTGAACTGATCTGAAATCCCTATCACCACTCCACCTTTAGCGGTACCATCGAGCTTCGTTAAAGCCAATGCATTTACCTCTGTAGCTGCGGTAAATTGTTTCGTTTGCTCTATAGCGTTTTGTCCGGTCGATGCATCAAGAACTAATAAAATTTCGTGCGGCGCATCGGGTACTACCTTCTGCATCACGTTTTTAATTTTTGTCAGCTCATTCATCAGCCCTACTTTATTATGTAATCGGCCTGCTGTATCGATGATGCAAATATCTTCTCCATTGGCTACGGCCGACTTCAAGGTATCAAAAGCGACAGATGCTGGATCGGCTCCCATTTTCTGCGAAACCACTCGTACGCCTACACGTTGCCCCCAGATGTGCAATTGTTCTACAGCAGCTGCTCTAAAGGTATCGCCCGCACCTAGGACCACTTTCAAACCGGCTTTATTAAATTGATTCGCCAGCTTGCCAATGGTTGTAGTCTTGCCAACACCGTTTACCCCTACGACCATAATGACATAAGGCTTCTTGGCTTCGTCAATTTCAAATTTATCAAAATCTTTGGTAGTATTTTCCGATAGGAGTGCGGCAATTTCTTCCTTAAGTATGGAATTAAGTTCCGATGTGCTCACGTATTTGTCGCGCGAAACACGCTTCTCTATTCTGTCGATAATCTTCAATGTCGTTTCAACGCCCACATCGGCAGAAACTAAAATCTCTTCCAGATTGTCGAGTACTTCGGCATCAACTTCCGACTTCCCTACAATGGTTCTTGCAATTTTACTGAATACACTTTCCTTGGTTTTCTCCAAGCTCTTGTCAAGTGTCTCTTTCTTTTTCGATGAAAAAAAATCGAATAAACCCATATGCTTAAGAATAAAAAAAGCTCCTTTCAGCAGAAAGAAGCTTTAATATGTTTACAGGTAAAAATTATTTACCTTTTGCTAAAACGTCTTTTACGTGGTCGTTATGAACAACTTGTTCTTTGAACGAATAAGCACCTTTTGGCGATTTCACCATAGTGATTACTTTAGAATACTCTTTACCAGTACCAGTCTTTAAGGTTGCAACTACTTTCTTTGCCATTTTCTTCTAGAATTTAATGGATTACTTAATTTCTTTATGAACAGTTACTTTCTTCAATACTGGGTTGAATTTTTTCAATTCTAAACGCTCAGTAGTGTTTTTCTTGTTCTTCGTAGTGATATAACGAGACATTCCCGCCATACCGCTTTCTTTATGTTCAGTACATTCTAAAATTACCTGTACTCTATTACCTTTCTTTGCCATTTCCTTATATCTTATTATTAGATCTTACCGTTTTTAACGAATTTGTTAATTACAGCAGTGATTCCATTTTTATCAATCGTTTTTAATGCTGATGTAGAAACCTTCAAAGTTATCCATGAATCCTCTTCAGGGATATAGAACTTCTTGGTTTTCAAGTTCGGATGAAATTTTCTTTTGGTCTTACGGTTCGAATTTGAAACGTTATAACCATTCATCGCACTTTTTCCTGTTAAATCACAAACCTTTGACATGACTATATTCTTATGTTCTATTAATTATTTTAGAGTTTGCAAATATCTGAATATTTACCGTTATCACAAATTATTTTTTAAAATTATTCTGAAACAATCAGAATATTCCCCTAAAGAGTTCAAAAGTACGTCTTTTTTCCTATATTTCGATGTTTATACATCTAATTTATTTCAAAGATTTAGAATATGAAAGCAATTCAAAGTTTTGAAGAATACCAGCAAATTTATAAATACTCTGTAGAACAGCCAGAAGCCTTTTGGGCCGATGTTGCCAATGAATTTACATGGAAGAAGAAATGGGATAAGGTCCTCGAATGGAATTTTAAAGAGCCCAAGGTAGAATGGTTTAAAGGAGCAGAACTGAATATTACGGAGAACTGCATCGACCGACATCTAGAAATAAGAGGCGATAAACCTGCCATTATTTGGGAGCCCAACGATCCTCAGGAGCATCATCGCGTGCTAACCTATGCTCAATTGCATCAAAAAGTGAACATGTTCGCCAATGTACTCAAGCATAACGGTGTTCAAAAAGGGGATAGGATATGTATTTATATGCCGATGGTACCCGAATTAGCCATCGCTGTGCTGGCTTGCGCCAGAATAGGCGCCATTCACTCGGTTGTATTCGGCGGTTTTTCTGCCCAATCCATTGCCGACCGCATTAACGATGCTCAGTGCAAATTAGTAATAACTGCCGATGGTGCTTTTCGTGGCAACAAAGAGATACCTTTGAAGGAGGTGATGGACGATGCCCTCGTGCAATGCAAATCGGTACAAAAAGTAATCGTGCTTACCCGCACCCGCATGCCGGTATCCATGATCAAAGGCAGGGACCTTTGGTGGGAAGATGAGATGCGCAAAATGGAAACCCTGCATGCCTACGAATGTGAGGCTGAGGCAATGGATGCCGAAGATCCGCTCTTTATTTTATACACTTCCGGCTCTACCGGAAAACCCAAAGGTGTGGTGCATACCTGCGCGGGCTATATGGTCTTTACGGGTTATACTTTTAGCACCGCCTTTCAATACAAACCAGATCAGGTGTATTTCTGCACGGCCGATATTGGCTGGATCACCGGACATTCCTACATCGTGTATGGTCCGCTTTCACAAGGCGCAACCACATTGATGTTCGAGGGTATTCCAACTTGGCCCGATGCTGGCCGATTCTGGGAGATTGTTGAAAAATACAAAGTAAATATTTTATACACCGCACCTACCGCCATTCGTTCGCTGATGCAACATGGTTTATCTTATGTCGATGGTAAGGATTTAAGTTCATTGCAGGTGCTGGGATCCGTAGGCGAGCCCATTAACGAAGAAGCATGGAAATGGTATCACCAACACATCGGCAAAAATAAATGCTCTATTGTGGACACCTGGTGGCAAACTGAAACGGGTGGAATTTTAATATCGCCCATTGCCGATGTTACCCCAATGAAACCAGCACACGCTAGTTTTCCTTTACCCGGTGTGCAACCGATTTTAGTGGATGAGAACGGTGCTGAAATTGTAGGTAATGGAGTGAGTGGAAATCTTTGCATTAAATTTCCATGGCCCGGTATGATTCGAACTACGTATGGCGATCATGAGCGATGTCGACAAACGTATTTTGCTACCTATGAGAATTTATATTTCACTGGCGATGGATGTATGCGCGATGAAGAAGGATATTATAGAATTACAGGTAGGGTAGACGATGTGATCAATGTTTCAGGGCACCGCATCGGCACAGCCGAAGTAGAGAATGCCATCAACGCTCATACAGGTGTGGTAGAGTCGGCCGTAGTTGCTTTTCCTCACGATGTGAAAGGTCAAGGTATCTATGCTTATGTAATTTGCGAAGAAGATACACACGAAGAAGATTTGCGAAGAGCAGATATTAGCATGACCGTTGCGCGTATCATTGGTGCCATAGCGAAACCAGATAAGATTCAATTTGTAAAAGCATTACCGAAAACTCGTTCTGGAAAAATCATGCGAAGAATATTACGCAAAATCGCTGAAGGTGAAAGTTCGAATTTAGGAGATACTTCTACGCTCTTGGATCCAGGTGTGGTGGAAGAAATTTTGTTGGGGAAAATTTAGTTAAGAATTAAGAGTTAAGAGTTAAGAACGGTTTTGTGCTAATATTAATTGAGTTAGCACAACTATTAATAGAAAGCACTCACTACAACTAAGCACTAAAACTAACCACTATAACTAGCATGTTAGCAAACTAGCATACTTGCACACTAATTTTTCGTATTTTTGATCAATGAAAAACGAAAAACCAAGCATCCTTGTCATCAATGACGATGGTGTTACGGCTAAGGGGATTAGTACTTTAGCATATTTAATGAAAGAGTTGGGCGATGTTGTAGTTGTTGCCCCAGACAGTCCGCAATCGGGTATGGGTCATGCCATCACCATTGCAAAACCATTACGATTAGAAGAAGTAGATATTTTTGATGGCATCAAAGCATACCAATGTTCTGGAACACCAGTAGATTGTGTGAAGCTGGCTGTTAATCAAGTGTTACATAAGAAACCAGATTTATTGGTTTCGGGTATCAATCATGGTTCCAATTCATCCATCAATGTAATTTATTCTGGGACGATGTCGGCAGCTATGGAAGGCGCTATCGAAGGCATTCCATCGATCGGATTTTCGTACAGCGACTATTCGGCGAACGCCGATTTTACTCCATTGCATAAACATGTGATGACCATCGCAAAACAAGTATTAAAAAACGGCTTGCCAAAAGGTTCATTATTAAACGTAAACTTTCCCTACGTAAGTGCTGCATCGGAAATCAAAGGGATAAAAGTATGCCGACAAGCGGTAGCGAAGTGGGAGGAGAAGTTCGACGAGCGATTGGATCCGCATAAGCGAAAATATTATTGGTTAACTGGCGAGTTTGCATTGAACGATCAGGGCGAAGATACAGACGAATGGGCATTGAGAAATGGATATGTTTCGGTAGTTCCAGTGCAGTTCGATTTAACAGCATATCATGCTATTTCAGTGTTGAACAATTGGAATTTTGAAGCATGAAAATAAAAGATAAATTTTATCTAGGCGTATTATATGGCCTTGCAATTCCTTTGCTAGCCTATGTTTTTGGAGAAATGATTCAAGAGCAATTGGAAAAATTTATGCGTCCGAATTTCTTTTACATAGCATGCATCGCACTCAACGTTTTGATTTTTAGGTTTGCAATAAAAAAAGAATACGATCAACTCGCAAGAGGGATTTTATTAAGTACATTTATTTATGCAATGATTTTTGCATTCACAAAAATTATTTAATGAAGTATTACATCATAGCAGGCGAAGCTTCGGGCGATTTGCACGGAAAAAATTTGATGCAATCGATTTTGAAACAAGATGCGAATGCAGAGTTTTTTATTTTCGGTGGCGATCAAATGGCTGCTCTTCCTAATACACATCTTCGCAAACACATAGCGGACATGGCTTTCATGGGTTTCGTAGAAGTACTCATGAATTTAAACAGCATACGTGCAAATATGAATTTCTGCAAAGAGGATTTGAAAAATACGAATCCCGATGTAGTGATTCTTATTGATTATCCTGGTTTTAATTTACGAATTGCAGAGTATGCAAAATCGATTGGATTAAAAGTGGTGTATTACATCTCTCCAAAAATTTGGGCATGGAATACCAAGCGCGTGCATAAGATTGTAAAATTCGTAGATCGAATGTATTCAATTTTACCCTTCGAAAAATCCTTTTACGCAAAGTACGATTATGAAGTGGAATACATCGGCAATCCATTGAAAGATGCAATAGAGAAATATAGTTTCGAAGAGCAGTTTTTAGAGAAAAACGATTTGCTTGGAAAGCCAATACTGGCAATACTTCCAGGAAGTAGAAAGATGGAATTGGAGAAAATATTTCCAACGATGTTAGAAGCTGCAAATCGGTTCAAAGAGTATCAGGTCGTAATTGCAGGCACCAGTATTTTGCCATTAGAATATTATAAGAAGTTTAACATCCCGTCGAACATGCGATTGATTGTGGATAGAACCTATGATATTTTAAAGCATGCCGATTTGGCGATGGTAACATCGGGAACCGCAACTTTGGAAACAGCTTTGTTCAAAGTGCCGCAGGTTGTGTGTTATAAAGCCAATGCAGTTTCGGTTGCCATAGCGAGGCTTGTTATAAAAGTGAGATTTATTTCATTGGTAAATTTGATTGCCGATAAAAATATTGTTGAGGAGTTAATTCAGGACGACTGTTCGGTGGAGAAAATTTATAGCGAATTATATCGTTTAAGAAAAGGTACGGAAGCACACAAAAGTTTGATGCAGGATTATGATGAGTTGATTAAAATGGTAGGTGAGCCTGGTGCATCGGACAGAGCAGCAATTTCTATGGTTAAGTATTTGAAGAATTCATGAAATTATTTTTAAGTATATTTTTTGTTTTAATTTCTTTTTTATCTTCTGCAAAAGAAATTTTTGTGGACGTACTTTCATCTTATGCGGCTAAAAAAATTCAATTAGAATTTCCCATTGGAATTTATTCTCTGAATCTTGACAATCAAGAAATTCTTAGTGTAAAATCAAGCGATGTAATTTTATTGATTTCTATTGGCAACAAAGTATCGGTACATAAAAACAATAAAGTTATTGGAACATACCGACAAATTTTTGTGAATACCGATGATGATGAGAATCTTATCAAGTTGCAGATTCATTCTCCCAAACAAAAGTTTAGCTGTTACCAAGATCAATTATTTGTAAGAACGGTTGGGGCTCGATTGCAAATTGTAAATGAATTGGAATTGAACAAATACATTAAAGGGGTAATAGAAGCGGAGATTGGGAATGTGAAAAATCACGAACTACTTAAGATGCAAGCGGTGATCTCAAGGACTTATGCCTTACGACATTTAGATCGACACAAAGCAGAAGGTGCGCAACTTTGTGATAAAGTACATTGTCAAGTTTTTCATGGAAAGAGCAGATTTAATTTAGATATTTCTCCAGCAGTTGATTCTACATTTTATCAAGTGATTGTTGATGTGGATTCTCAATTAATTGAAGCGGTGTTCCATGCGAATTGTGGTGGATTAACAGTAAATTCAGAAGACATTTGGCTGAAACCACGAAGCTATTTAAAGTCGGTTGTCGACACGTTTTGCACTACAGAAAAGCAAGCATTTTGGTCCAAAGAAATTGATAAAGAAAAATGGAAAAAATACTTTGAGTATGGAATGGATCATACACATGTGCCCTATGTATTTGAAACGGAACATCGACTTAACTATTTACCTTCTTGTACGGTAAGTACAAAATTTTTGAGAGAGAATTTTAATTTAAGATCCACCTACTTCAGTGCGGAGGAGAAAGAAGACAAGATCTTGCTGAAAGGCAGGGGTTTTGGTCACGGTGTGGGCATGTGTCAAGAGGGTGCTATTCGCATGGCGAAGCTCGGGCGGACATACCTAGAAATCATTAATTTTTATTATTGCGATGTTTCAGTGGTGAATTTTAATTGATAATGCATAAATTCGTAGCGAGCGCTCTCCAACACTTGTACAAATTTTACTTATGGATCAAAGTCTAAAAGATTTTTTTATCGATTTTAATAAGCGTCGGCCCTTGAGAGTGCTATGCGTGGACGACGATAAAGTAATTCAGTTTACTACACAGCGAGCGTTTATTGTATGCGGTTTTGTAACCGATATGGCTTACGATGGTTTGCAGGCAATCGATTTGGTTCGATCATCTTTTCAGAAATACGATTTTATTTTGATGGACATACACATGCCAAACATGGATGGTATAGAAGCCACAAAAATTATTCGAGGCATGAAAAATTATGAAAATGTTCCCATCTTTGCGCTCACCGGAGATATGACGATGGAAGCAAAACTCAAAGTAGTATCGGCCGGCATGAACGAATATTTTAATAAACCAGTTGATATGGATAATGTATTGGCGATGATTAAGGGATACGTTTTTTAGGAAATTCAGAATTTAGAATTAAGAATTCAAAATTAAGAGTTAAGAATTAAGAATTAAGAGTTAAGAACGGAGTATTGCTATTTTAATCATAAGAAATAACTAGAAAGCAAGCCCACTATCCACTAAAACTATCCACTAAAATTAATCACTATCCACTATAACTAACCAATTAGCACACTAGCAAACTAGCATGATTATTCCAAACTGGATGGCAAGAACAGAAGTCTTGCTTGGAGAAGAGAAGATAAATAAGTTAATCAATTCAAATGTTTTAGTTGTAGGACTCGGCGGCGTTGGAGGCATATGCGCTGAAATGATTGCCCGTGCTGGGGTTGGGAGGATGACTATAGTTGATGCCGATGTAGTGGAGGCAAGCAATCGCAACAGACAAATTCCGGCATTGATTTCTACGGATGGTAAATTGAAGACCGATGTAATGGCGGAGAGAATCCGTGACATCAATCCAAACATCGACCTAAAAGTTATTCCTGAATTTTTGAAAGATCAGCGAACAGTAGAAGTGCTTCAAGAAGGGAATTTCGATTATGCAGTGGATTGCATCGATACATTATCGCCTAAAGTTTTTTTCATCAAAGCGTGTCTGGATATGAACATACCATTAGTGAGTTCTATGGGTGCTGGCGGAAAAGTAGATCCAACACAAGTTCAAGTGGTTGACATATCGGAATCGTACCAATGTAATTTGGCTCGATACGTTCGTAAACGTTTGCATAAATACGGAATACGTTCAGGATTTAGAGTGGTGTTTTCGCCCGAGGCGGCCGATCAAAGTAGAATCTTTGAATCGGAAAAAGCCTTTCCTAAAAAGTCGGTCATCGGCACTATTTCTTATATGCCCGCCGCTTTTGGAATCACGGTTGCCAGCGTGGTGATTCGCGATTTATTGGAAAAATAAGCGCTTCGGATTTTCTTAAATGCTGAAAAGCAATTTGTTAAACCTTGTGGAAATCTTTATAAGGATAAAAATGCTATAATTTTTAGCTTTGTCTTGCTTGTAGAACTTCCGTTTGGGAATGCTTCTACATCGACCATCATTAAAAAAATTAAAAGGGAAAAGGAATAATTTATGGCTGAGTTAAATTACAGTGAAGACGATATTAAGTCGCTGGATTGGAAGGAGCATATTCGATTAAGACCGGGGATGTACATTGGAAAGTTGGGCGATGGTTCGGCGCATGACGATGGGATATATATTTTGTTGAAGGAGATCATCGACAATTCGATTGATGAATTTGTGATGGGGGCGGGGAAGACGGTTGAGCTTACGGTGTCTGAACATAAAGTGATTGTGCGCGATTATGGTCGTGGGATTCCTTTGGGGAAGGTGATTGATTGCGTGTCGAAAATTAATACGGGTGGTAAATACGATTCGAAAGCATTTCAGAAATCGGTTGGATTGAACGGTGTGGGAACGAAGGCGGTGAATGCTTTGTCGTCCTATTTTAAAGTACAATCGTATCGCGATGGTAAGACGAAGTTGGCGGAATTTGAAAAAGGAAATTTAACGAAAGATCATAAAGAAGAGAGTACAACGCAGCGTAACGGTACGTGTATAACTTATGTTCCAGACGAAGGAATCTTTAGGAATTACAGGTATTTGCCGGAGTTCATCACGAACATGATTTGGAATTATGTTTATCTGAATGCGGGCTTAACGATTGTGTTGAACGGTGAGAAATTTGCGTCGCAACGCGGCTTGTATGATTTGTTAGATCGTAAGACCGATGATACGATTCGATATCCTATAGTGCACATGAAAGGTGAGGATATTGAAATTGCGATGACGCATAACAACCAGTATGGTGAAGAGTATTATTCATTTGTGAACGGACAGAATACGACGCAAGGGGGTACGCATCAAGCAGCGTTTAGAGAAGCGGTCGTGAAAACGGTTCGTGAGTTTTTTAAGAAGGAATTCGATGCATCGGATATACGAGCTTCAATAGTTGCAGCCATCAGCATAAGAATTCAAGAACCGGTTTTTGAATCGCAAACGAAAACTAAATTAGGTTCTATAAATGCAGCGCCAGAAGGTCCAACGATTCGTAACTGGATTGTGGATTTTGTGAAGAAGGAATTGGATAATTATTTGCACAAACATCCGGAGACTGCGGATGCCATGTTGAAACGAATTTTGCAAAGTGAGCGAGAACGTAAGGACATTGCGGGCATTAAGAAATTGGCGAATGAGCGTGCAAAAAAAGCAGCCTTGCATAATCGGAAATTGCGCGATTGTAAAGTGCATTTGGATGATGAAAAACACGAACGCCGATTTGATACTACTTTATTTATAACCGAAGGTGATTCGGCGAGTGGTTCTATTACAAAGTCGCGCGATGTGGAAACGCAAGCGGTCTTTAGTTTGAAGGGAAAGCCATTGAATTGTTTTGGCTTGACGAAGAAAGTAGTGTATGAAAATGAAGAGTTCAATTTATTGCAACATGCATTGAACATAGAAGATGGGATTGATGGATTGCGTTATAACAACATTGTGATTGCGACCGATGCCGATGTGGATGGTATGCACATTCGATTGTTGATGATGACTTTCTTTTTACAGTTTTTCCCTGAAGTGGTGAAGGCTGGACATTTATATATTTTACAAACACCATTGTTCAGGGTAAGGAATAAAAAAGAAACGATTTATTGTTACTCGGAAGATGAGAAACGTAAAGCACTTTCGAAATTAGGGCAACGCTCGGAGATTACCAGATTTAAAGGGCTTGGCGAGATATCGCCAGAAGAGTTCGGGAAATTTATTGGGAAAGATATTCGATTGGATCCGATTTTAATTTCGAAAGAAAGTAAGATGTTGCAGATGTTGGATTATTATATGGGGAAAAATACTCCAGCTCGACAAGAGTTTATTGTGAAGAATTTGAAAGTGGAGAAAGATGTAGTAGAAGAGGAAGAAGTGCTCACGGAAGAACAAGAATAAATTTTGAATTGGAATTGAAGCGTGTTGAAATAATTATTTTTTGAAATGGCGAAGAAGCAGAAGATAGAATACAAACCACAAGATGAGCGCGATCATTTGAATGAGTCGGAAGGTATGACACATCATGTGATTCCGATCAACGGTTTATATGAGAATTGGTTTTTAGATTATGCATCGTACGTAATATTAGATCGTGCGGTACCCAATATTTACGATGGTTTGAAGCCAGTGCAGCGTAGGATATTGCATTCATTGAAAGAGATGGATGATGGTCGATACAATAAAGCAGCGAACGTCATCGGAAATACCATGAAATATCACCCTCATGGTGATGCATCGATTGGTGATGCGATGGTTCAAATTGGTCAGAAGAATTTGTTGATTGATTGTCAAGGTAACTGGGGCGATCCGGTGACGGGCGATAGTGCAGCTGCGCCGCGTTATATCGAAGCGCGATTGACAAAATTTGCATTGGAAGTGGTGTTTAATCCGCAGACTACCGCTTGGCAATTGTCTTACGATGGAAGGAATAAAGAGCCGATTACATTGCCAGTGAAGTTTCCATTGTTATTAGCACAAGGAGCAGACGGTATTGCAGTAGGTTTGGCAACGAAAATTCTTCCGCACAATTTTAATGAATTGATAGATGCATCGATTGAAGTTTTAAAAGGTGTTCGTCCGAATATTTTACCAGATTTTTACACGGGAGGGTATGCCGATTTTTCTGCGTACAATGAAGGACAGCGTGGAGGGAAAGTGCGTGTGCGTGCGAAAATTGTGGAGCGCGATAAGAAAACATTAGCGATAACGGAAGTGCCGTTTACAACTACAACTGGAAGTTTGATTGATAGCATTATCAATGCAAATGAAAAAGGGAAAATTAAGATTAAAAAAATCGAAGACAATACCGCGCAAAATGTTGAAATCATTGTGCATTTAGCGCCGGGGATTTCTCCCGATGTTACCATCGATGCATTGTATGCGTTCACAGATTGTGAAGTTTCAATTTCTCCAAATACTTGTGTAATTAAGAATGACAAGCCGTATTTCATGAGTGTGAACGATATACTCATTGAAAGTACGAATCATACCAAGTCATTATTAAAACAGGAATTGCAAATTCGTTTAGATGAGTTGAACGAGAAATGGCATTTTTCTTCTTTGGAGAAAATATTTATTGAAGAACGAATTTATCGCGACATTGAAGAGTGTGAAACTTTTGAAGCAGTAATTGAGACCATAGATAAAGGCTTGGAGCCTTTTAAATCTAAGCTCATGCGAGAAGTTACGCAAGAAGATATTGTAGCATTAACAGAAATTAAAATCAAACGTATTTCTAAGTTCGATGCATTCAAAGCCGATGAGTTGTTGAAAGGTATTGAAAAAGAAATGAAAGAAGTTAAGTCGAATTTGAAGCACTTAACTGATTATGCTATTGATTATTTTACTCGACTGAAAGAGAAATATGGAAAAGGTCGTGAACGTAAAACGGAGATTAAAGCATTTGATAAAGTACAAGCGACACAAGTAGCATTGGCGAACCAAAAGCTGTACATCAACAGGGCCGATGGTTTCGTGGGATTGGGTTTGAAAAAAGACGAATACGTTTGTGATTGCTCAGACATCGACGATATTATTGTTTTTTGTGCCGATGGTAAGTTTAAGGTGATTAAAGTTGCGGAGAAAACTTTTGTTGGAAAAGACATCATACATGCGGCGGTGTTCAAAAAAAATGATGATCGTACAGTTTATCATATGATCTATAAAGATGGAGCAAGTGGAAAATCCTTTGTAAAAAGATTTTCGATAGGAGGGGTGACGCGCGATAAAGATTATGATTTAACACAAGGATCGAAGGGTAGTCAAGTATTATATTTTACATCGAATCCGAATGGAGAATCGGAAGTGGTACAAGTTACTTTGAAGCCGATGGCGAAATTGCGCAAGCTCACCATTGATATTGATTTTGCAGAGTTAGCCATTAAAGGCAGATCATCGATGGGAAATACAGTAACTAAATTTCCTGTGAAGAAAGTGGTACAATTGAGTAAAGGTGTTTCTACTTTAGGCGGTCGTGCGATTTGGTTCGACGAAGTGGTGAAGCGATTGAATACCGATGGTAGAGGTAAGTATTTAGGGACTTTCCAAGGCGATGATAAAATTTTAGTGATTTATAAAGATGGTACGTATGAGTTAACGAATTTTGATTTAACCAATCACTACGATGATAAATATTTTGTATTAGAGAAATTTGATACGGAGCGAGTGGTGAATGCAATACATTTCGATGGTGCTAACAAATCGACCTACGTTAAAAGATTTTTGATTGAGAATACTACGATTAATAAAAAATTCAGTTTTATCTCTGAAGCCGCTGGATCTAAATGTTGGTTTGCGAGTACATTGATAGAGCCGATGGTTCGAGTTGTCTTTAATAAGGATGGTAAGACTCAACCTGCCGATCTTGAATTAAATGTTGCAGCGTTCATTGATGTGAAGGGGATGAAGGCAATTGGGAATAAAATGGGTAAATACCCGGTGAAAGAAATAATTGATATTTCTGAAACACAAATTCTCGATGAAGTAGACGAAGACGATTTAGAAGCAGTGCAGTTAGCGTTAGAAAATATCAAAGCAAACAAGCCCGCTAACGCCGCCGCCGAATCCAAACCAAAAGATAAAATTGAGTTCACCATCACCAATCCAGACGACATTGACATGGACGGCGAAGGCCAAACGAAGCTCTTCTAAAGCTTTATATAAAAAGCCGTAAATAAAAACCCGCATTCTTGCATCCGAGTGGTGGCACGACTTAAGTCGTGCCA
>JAEYZM010000042.1 GCA_023427985.1 Bacteroidota bacterium
TAAGTCGTGCCACCAGTTAGCTGCATTTATGCTGGATTATTTAAAAACCTGCATTTAATAATATTTTGTTAAAATGCCGTTTTTTGGCAGTTTCAGGTAGTATCTTTAGGGCATGAATAAGGAACTGATCAAGAATAATGAGAAATTCATAAATGCAATTAACTCTCTGAACGATGCACAAAAAGATGCTGTTAATCATCTAGAAGGCCCCGTGCTCGTAGTGGCTGGACCAGGAACTGGAAAAACCCAAATCCTCGCCGCTAGAATCGGCCAAATTCTTTTACAAACAGATACAGATGCGCACAATATTCTTTGCCTAACATATACAGATGCCGGCACCATCGCCATGCGAAAACGACTGTACGATTTTATCGGGCCCGATGCATACCGTGTTCACATCTATACCTTTCACGCATTTTGCAACGATATTATCCAAGAGAATCTCGACTATTTCGGCAAGCTCAATCTCGAACCAATTTCGGAATTAGAACAAGCAGCTCTGTTCAAAGAACTCATCGACACATTACCTAAAAATTCAAAACTCAAAAAATACACCGGCGATGTGTACTACGAAGCTAGCAGAATGAAAAATCTATATTCTGCAATGAAACGCGAAAACTGGTCGCCTGAATTTTTGATCGAAAAAATAGATGCCTATATAAATGACTTGCCCAACCGTGATGAGTTCCGCTATAAGAAAGCGAATAAAAACAAAAACATCGCGGCTGGTGATCTAAAAGTTGCCGACCTACAAAAAGCAAAAGACAGAGTGGAAATACTCAAAGCCGCTGTTCTAGAATATCCGCGTTACCTAGAGAAAATGCAAGCAAGCAATCGATACGATTATGACGATATGATTGTTTGGGTGCTCAATGCGTTCAAATCGGATGAAAATTTATTAAGAACATATCAAGAAAAATATCAATATGTTTTGGTCGATGAGTACCAAGATACAAGCGGATCACAAAATGAAATTTTACGATTGCTCATTTCATTCTGGGATACTCCTAACATATTCGTAGTAGGCGATGATGATCAATCCATCTACCGTTTCCAAGGTGCAAACATCAACAACATTATCAATTATGCAAACGAGTACAGCGACTCACTTTATAAAATCGTTCTAACAAATAATTATAGATCAACACAATCCATACTCAACATTTCTAGAATCTTAATCGAAAATAATTTCGAACGACTCACTAAACATTTAAATCTCAATAAAAATTTAATAGCAAGTAACCCCGTTTACAGCCAGATGTCTGTTAAACCGACAATCAGAGAATACGAAACACCAATTCAAGAACTCATACACATCGCGAATGAAATAAAATCTAGCATTGAAAAGGGAGTAGAACCCAAGGAGATAGCTATATTATATCGGAATCACGCTCAGGGTGAGTCGCTCTTAAGATATCTACAAAAAGAAAACATCGCTGTAAATATTAAACGAAAACAAGATATTCTATCTCTCGCCTTCGTTGAAAAAATCAGCAATATATTGAGGTATATCGCGCTTGAAAGGGATACTCCTTATTCGGGCGATGTGTTGCTGTTTGAAATCATGCATTACGATTTCTTCCACATCGAACCTATTGAAATTGCAAAAATCTCTATCGAAGTTTCGCAAGAAAATTATCAATACCAAAATGGAAAAAATCACAAATTCTCCATTAGAAAAAAGATTGCTGATGTTGCAAAAAATGAAAAAACAGATTTGTTTAATCAAGGCAAAACATCGGCCATAAAAAATTTCTCAAACGATATTGAATATTGGATCAAAGAAAGTTACAATTACACCCTGCAAGAACTCTTTGAAAAAATCATACTACGAGCTGGAATACTAAATTATATTATGCATTCCGATGATCGAGCATATTATATGGACGTGCTAAGCACACTGTTTAATTACCTAAAAGAAGAGAATAGAAAAAACCCAGAAATGGATGTTGCCGTTTTTGTAAATATGCTTGATCTCATGGTTCAAAACGGTATTCGTTTGGAAGTTAATCAGTCGACCTACAATGAAAACGGAGTGAACTTCACGACCGTTCATGGTTCCAAAGGTTTAGAATTCGATTATGTGTATTTAATTTCTTGCAACAAAAAAATATGGGATATTAAAAAAGGAAACAATAGAGAATATGCATTCCCGGATACCATTTTTTCAAGCATAGCTGAAGGTTCTGAACTAGAAGAATCGCGCCGATTATTTTACGTAGCATTAACCAGAGCTAAACATGCCTTGCAAATTTCATACTGCTCAAAAGACAATACTGGCAAGGATCTCGAAGCTTCACAATTCATTGCAGAAATAAGACAATCGGAAGATTTTGAATTTGAAAACATACATGTAGAAAATCAAGAGCTCATAAAATTCCTAAGTTTACCTTTTGAAGAACAAGTAAAACCTAAAGTTGAATTGCTCGATACCAATTACATCAATTCATTATTAGAAGGATATACATTAAGTGTTACACATCTTAGCAATTATCTCGACTGCCCGCTTAAATTCTATTTTCAAAATTTAGTGCGTGTTCCATCGGGAAAAAGTCCAAGCGCTACTTTCGGACAAGCCGTGCATTGGGCTTTGAACAAATTATTCAAACATCTTAAAGACAACGACAATGAATTTGCTGATGCTAATTATCTTGTAGATCAATTCCGATGGTACATGAATCGAAACCGCGACTCGTTCACTGAAGAAGATTATAAGAGAAGAATAGAATACGGTGAAAAAATTCTACCGGAATATTATACAGAACATGTAAAAAGGTGGAACAAAATTACGCTCACGGAACACCCTGTAAAAAATGTAGAAGTAGAAGGAGTGCCCATCAAAGGGAATCTCGATAAAATAGAATTCAATGGAAAACTTGTAAACGTTGTCGATTATAAAACCGGAAAATATAAGAACGCTATAGAAAAATTAAAACGCCCATCGGAAGAAAACGAATACGGTGGCGATTATTGGCGCCAAGCTGTCTTTTACAAAATTTTAATTGATAACGACAGAAGTAAAGACTGGATAGTAGAAAATACTGTTTTCGAATTCATTGAACCCGTAGAAAAGGAAAAAGACTCAGAAGGAAAATATCAAGAGAAACAATATAAATACGAAACAATTGCCATAAGCAAGGAAGACATTGAACAAGTAACAAATCAAATCAAAAGCACTTACCAAAAAATTCTAAATCATGAATTCAATACCGGTTGTGGAAAAGAGGATTGTCATTGGTGTAAGTTTGTGAAAACAAATTTTAAGGACCAAAACATTATGATTTCTGAAGAAGAAGAATAATAATATGTTATAATAAAAAAGGCGGGTAAAACCCGCCTACTAAAATTACTTTATCCCATACTTCTCCGAATACAGTCGATGCAGTTCTTTATGCTTATTATCTAAATCAATCTCCGCACCTTTGATAAATGCTCGTACAACATTAGAACTACGCATGTCCAACAAATCGCCATCTGAAATTAACAATGTCGCATCCTTACCTTTCTCTATAGATCCCAAACTATTCGCAACACCTAATATAACAGCTGCATCTAATGTCACCGCTTTCAATGCCTCTTCCTTGCTTAGGCCATAGGCTGCAGCTGTCCCAGCCATAAATGGCAAATTCCTTTGTTGCCATGAACCATCAATCGCCAAACAAAATGGTATACCCTTTTCTTTCAAAATCGCTGCACGTTTATAAGGCATATCAACATCTTCATCTTCTCTATCCGGCAATGCATGTGGTTGTTCTACAATTAATGACACTCCTTGCTCCTTAATAAAATCAAGTGCAACATAAGCATCATTTGCACCCGCCAAAATTGGTGTAATACCATAGGACTTAGAAAAGTTTACCGATGCAGTAATTTCTTTTGCAGATCCTACAGCAATGATTAATTTTTTCTTCCCATTAAACACATCTCGCATTGCTTCAAACTTCAAATTTTTCTCTGTTGGATTTGCAACACTACAATATGCTTTCGCTTCATCGAAAAACTTTTTCAACTCTGCCATCGCACGTTCAGAATTTTTACGCTGCTCCTCTGGAGCTGGAGCCCACCATGCATTAAACACTCGCATACGCGGCCAATTCATATGCACCGCCAAATCTGTTTTATATACAGCATCTTCCCAATTCCATCCATCTAACTTTACCAAGGATGATGTTCCAGGAATTGATCCCCCTTGTGGAACAATCAATGCTGTTAAGACTCCGTTGGAACGTATCGTTGGAATAATTTTCGAATCGGTATTGTATGCAATAATCGATCTAACATTCGGATTCAAATTACCAACTTCTGCATAATCCAATGTTGCACGTACCGCTTCAATTTCTTCTAATCCAATTTTGGTATAAGGCGCTATCAAGCCCGGATACACATGCTTTCCCGATGCATCAATCACTTCTGCACCACTTTCCGATTGCTCTGCATTTCCCACATATGTAATCACGCCATTTTCAAAAACCACAACACCTTTTTCGATTACCGATGTATTGCCAACATGTATCGTTGCATTTTTAATTATAATTTTTTTGCTCTGTGGCTTCGAAGGTTTTTGCGCCATCGATGCTATACTTATTAAAAGTATAAAGAGTATAGAACTAATTTTTTTCATCTTGCTAATTATTTATTAGTACGACATTTCATTTTCTGCATCATCGCAATGATACAATCTGCGTTCTGCTTTAGCAGGCTTCTGCGTTGGCATTCCAATTTTTTTCTGATCCAAAGATTTACTGATCAGTCGCTCGCGCTCTTTTCTTATCGACTCTCTCAATTGCACATCGCGCTCCGCATCGAAATAATCAATACCATCAACAAAAGTCTTCAAAGGTTTTGCATAAATTGAAAGCGGATGATCGTTCCACAAAACAATGTCGGCACTCTTACCAGCTTTAATGCTTCCCACTTTATCGTCTATATGCAACATCTTCGCAGGATTCAATGTCACCATTTTCAATGCCTCCTCTTCCGTTACACCTCCATACTTCACAGCCTTTGCAGCCTCTTGATTCAACCTGCGCGCCATCTCTGCATCGTCTGAATTAATCGATGTATTCACACCAACCTTCGTCATAATTGCAGCATTATAAGGTATCGCATCAATCACCTCAAACTTATAAGCCCACCAATCTGAAAACGTACTCGCATTCGCATTGTGCAATTTCATCTTATCGGCAACCTTATATCCCTCTAAAATATGTGTGAAAGTATTTACATTAAAGTTGAACATCTCCGCTACTTTCATCAACATATTGATTTCCGATTGTACATAAGAATGACACGTGATGAATCGCTTTTTATTCATAATTTCTACCAATGCATCCAACTCCAAATCCTTTCTAAATCCTGGCGATTTCATATTCTTCTCATACTCTCTCGCACGTGTAAATGCATCTACATAAACTTGCTCAACACCCATACGTGTTTGCGGAAAACGCACTCTATTATTATCGCCCCAATTCGATTGCTTCACATTCTCACCCAATGCGAATTTGATAAAACCATCGGCTCCCTCAAACTTCAATTCCTCTTCCATTTTTCCCCATCGCAATTTGATGATTGCCGATTGTCCGCCGATTGGATTTGCAGAACCGTGCAGCAATTGCGATGTAGTAACTCCTCCCGCCAACTGCCTGTATATATTCACATCATCGGCATCCAAAGCATCACCAATTCTTACTTCCGATGTTACCGCTTGTGTACCTTCATTCACTCCTCGAGTTATGGCGATGTGTGAGTGTTCATCAATGATACCCGCTGTCACATGCTTACCCGTTCCATCAATCACCGTTGCATCGCCCGCCTGCAAAGACTTTCCGACCTTTTCAATTTTTCCATTCGATATCAACACATCTGCATTTTCCAATTTTCCCTCTTTCTCATTCGTCCAAACAGTCGCATTTTTTATCAACCATTTTTTCGCTGTCGGCAAACTCGAGCTACCATATGCTGTGAAGGGATAAATAATTTCACCTACTACTTCTTTGGTTTCTTCTCTTTTCTTATCCTCCTTTTTTTCTTCTAATGCCGATGTGTATTCGGCCATCCAGGTTACTGCTTTCACATCTGTCATCCCGCTACCCATCATCTTCAACTTAGCAGTATTTACTATAGTTCCGCTTAATCTAACCTTAGATTTATCGGGATTAAACACCATCGAAATTTGATCGCCGTTCCACTGATAATTTACCTTTGCCGTAGTACTATCGCTCTTCATCACACTCATTTCTGGATTGTCTTTTGAACCCTTGATGTTCAGCTCATACGATTCAGCATTTTGTAAGGTCAATTTATATTTACCTCTTATATCAAATGGCTTTGTTGTATTAATTACATACTGCGTTCCCTCTACCCAATTCTCTAAAATACTTGCATCTTCATCGACAAAAATATTTCCAGAGCTAATAATTAAGTTCGCATAATATCCAGTTTTTAATACACCTACCTGATTCGCAACTCCTAATAAATTTGCTGGAACTGTTGTAAGCGATTGCAAAGCTTGTTTCTCTGAAAGTCCCGATTTTACAGCCTTTCTAAGGTTAGAGTAAAATTCGGATGCCGATTTATTATCCGAGCCTGTTATTGCGAAATTGATTTTTTCTTTTTCTAACAAAGCAGCATTATAAGGTGCCAACTCCCAATGCTTCAATTCTGAAACACTCACATTCATTGCATCGTAATAATCCTCTACATCGTAAGCTTTCGGAAATGAAAGTCCAACGATCAAACTTGCGTTCAATGCTTTTAACTCTTTCAAACGCTGATACTCCGTACCATTTGCTTTATACACGAAATTTAATCCGAACTCCTTAGCAATCTTATCTGCTCTAAACACATCGTGTACATCACTAACTTCAAAAATTTTCATCAAAGGCTTTTGAGTATTCAATGCCGCATACGAAATATTATATTCCGATTTATTTTTCTCATACCAAGCAGCATCGTAAAATGTCTGACGCAATAAAGCAATACTTCCCATTAATGACGAAGGGTAATCTTGCGAGGATACTCCTTTTGAAAAAGAGTAGTTCGAACTTAAAACATCTTTTACGATGACATTATTTTCCTTTTCAGAATTCGTATTAACTAATGCCGATGTACCTCTTGCGATGCCATCTTTCTGCAAGGTCAATACCCAAGCAAATCCCATTTCTCTTAAGCTCTTCGCTTTATCTTCAGAAACAGCAAATACATCTTTAGCATTGTACTCAGGCTTTATGGCTTCGTTCCAATGATATGCTCCCGCTTTGTTCGATAAAAATTGTGGACCACGGTTCCCGCCTGAAGCACGTTTCAATTCAGGCATTCCGTAATTGGTATACATATCAATAAATGCAGGGTAAATTGTTTTTCCTTTGCAATCCAAAATCACTGCATCTTTAGGTGCAGTTAATCCAACACCTACGTTTTCAATTTTCTTTGCTCTAATAATTATAGTAGCATTCTCCAATACCGTGTTTGCATCGACATAAATTTTTGCATTTGTTAATGCATAAACATTTGCACGCTTGTCTCGAACACCATTAATTGGAAACGTTTCTTGAGCTTGAACTGTAAGTATTCCAATCATACATACAGCAATAAGACTTAATAGTTTCTTCATTTGAATCGATTTGAATATCGAATATACTTAATTAAATTAATTGTTAACACATCGATATTAAATCAATTCATATTCTCTTCTGATGCCCCAATAAATACTTGTATATCAAGTCTGTTACAGTCACATTTTATTTACATACATGTATTACCAACGTTACATAAAATCAACATTAAATTAATAGGGGCTATATACTTTTGTGGTGTCGATATAGTATAAATAAAAAACGAATTGTTCACCTTAATTCAAATATAAAATGAAAATGAAATTGTTCACTCTAGTTGCGCTAATGGTATTAGGCAACTTGACTATCGCAGCTGCAACAGAAAGCTCAGAAGCTGCAAAATCAAATGTAACTATGGCTTTAGCAAAAGTTGTAAAAGAAAAAATCAACTTTCCTAAATTCTTAAAATCAGAAGGCATCAAGAAAACGAGTGTACTGGTAGAATTTACTTTAACCGACGAAGGAAAAGTAGAAGTATTGGGTACTTGCAATTGCGATGAGCGTATAAAAGATTACATCATCAGCCAAATTGAAGAAATTCAATTGAGCGACATTCAACACGAAGAAGGCAACAAATACGTGATTCGCCTAAACTTCGAATTAATCTAAGGATCAAATTTCTCATCATAGTTTGACGTTTATAGGGGGCCTGTTTCCAAATGGAGACAGGCTTTTTTTATTTTCGATGCTAAAGACCTATATTTGGCAAAAAACATCCAAAAATGCAAACTATCAACCTTATACACGTTATCAGCGCAGGAATATTCTTGCTAGATTATGTCATCAAAACTGCTTTATTATTAAGTGGCTCAGCAAGTTTAGAAACATACAAAAGCAAAACTAAAGTGCCTAGCATGATCATTAGCACATTATTTCTTGCTACCGGTATTTACCAAATTGCAAACATCGGCATGGGAAATATAGGCGGATGGTTCCACTTGAAACTTACCTTGGTTGTATTGGGCATCGTGCTTGGAGTGATTGCATTTAAGAAAAACAAAAAAGGTTTGGCAATCTTGTCGACCTTGATTTTCCTTTATATATGGGGCGTATCAGAAACTAAAGATGCAAAATTAGGTATCGGTAAACCTTCAGTTGCAGATGTAGTAACAGATACAGCCGATGCGAATTACGATGTGTTAGCACATGGTAAAGTGATTTACGCCAATCATTGTATGCGTTGTCATGGTGAAGATGGTAAAGCAGGCATTTCGGGAGCTACCGATTTAACCGGATCAATGTGCGAAAACCGCGGACTAATAGGCATCATCAAGCATGGTAGAAATTTAATGCCTGCATTTAAAAATCAATTATCGGAACAAGAAATTTATGCAGTAGCAGAATATGTAAAATCGATGAGAGTACATAGCGACGATCATGCTGGTCATACTGATTCTACAGCTACCGATACTGCGGCGACAGAGTAAGAGAATGACGAAAAGGAAATTACACGATACAGCACCTAAACAAGAAAGAGCAATATTAGTTGGAGTAATTACTCCAGATGAAACCGAAGAGCAAGAACTCGAGTATCTCGATGAACTTGCTTTTTTGGTTGAAACAGCGGGCGGAAAAACCGAAAAATATTTCACCCAGAAACTGCAAAAGCCCGATGTGCGTACCTATGTAGGCAAGGGTAAACTCGAAGAAATTATTGAATACGTAAAAGTGGAAGAAATAGACATCGTGGTATTTGACGATGAACTAAGTCCTTCACAATTAAGAAATATTGAACGAGAAGTAAAGGTTCGTATTCTCGATAGAAGTAATCTTATCCTCGATATTTTTGCTAGTAGAGCTCAAACCGCTCAAGCTAAAACCCAAGTAGAACTTGCACAATTACAATACCTCTTACCTCGACTTACCAGAATGTGGACGCATTTGGAACGACAAAAAGGAGGGATTGGTATGCGTGGACCTGGGGAAACACAGATTGAAACTGACCGACGAATTATCTTGAATAAAATTGCACTGTTAAAAGAGAAATTAGAAATCATTGACAGGCAAAATGAAACTCAAAGAAGAAACAGAGGCGAACTTATTCGTGTGGCATTAGTAGGATATACCAACGTAGGCAAATCGACCATCATGAATGTTTTAAGTAAGTCCGATGTCTTCGCTGAAAATAAATTATTCGCAACACTCGACACTACTGTTAGAAAAGTAGTGATCGAAAACTTGCCCTTTTTACTTTCCGATACCGTTGGATTTATTCGCAAACTTCCGCATCATTTAATCGAATGTTTTAAATCTACTCTAGCCGAAGTTCAGGAAGCCGATATTTTATTACATGTAGTGGACATCTCTCATCATTCATTTGAAGATCACATCAACACAGTAAACGATACGCTGAAAGACTTGAAATCATTGGACAAACCGATGATCATGGTATTCAATAAAGTGGATGCATACAAAAATTCAGAACACACCATGAGCATTCAAGATTTCAAAAATACCTGGATGGCAAAAGCAAATGCTCCAGCAATTTTTATTTCAGCATTAAAGAGTGATGGTATTTCTGAGTTCCGTCAATTGATTTACGATAAAGTAAAGGCTATGCATTTACAACGTTATCCGAACAATCATCTTTTGTATTAACTAGAATCCTTGCATATCGTACAATCGCTTGTAAGCACCTGCTTTTTCAAGCAATTCCGTATGTGTGCCCTGTTCTACAATTTCAGCTTGATGCATCACCACAATTTGATCTGCATATTGAATGGTTGACAATCTATGCGCAATTACAATAGATGTTCTATTCTTCATCAAGTTCTGAATAGCTTCTTGTACTAATCTTTCACTTTCTGTATCTAATGCCGATGTAGCTTCATCTAGAATCAATATCGGTGGATTTTTTAACACAGCCCTAGCAATAGATAATCGCTGACGTTGTCCGCCCGAAAGTTTGGAACCTCTATCGCCAATATTGGTTTGATAGCCTTCTTCCATCTTAACTATAAATTCATGAGCATTCGCAATTCGCGCCGCTTCTATTACTTGCTCTTCAGTTGCTTGTTCATTTCCAAATGCGATGTTTTTGAAAACCGTGTCGTTGAATAAAATTGATTCTTGCGTTACAATTCCCATTAAATGATTTAAGTCGGCAAGCTTTACTTTTTTGATATCCACTCCATCGATAAAAATAGTCCCTTCTGTAACATCGTAAAACCTAGGAAGTAGATCGGCCATGGTAGATTTACCCGCACCCGATGCACCTACTAATGCAATCATTTTCCCTTTCTCTACATCGAGATTAATATTTTTCAATACTTTCTTCTCAGCATATTGAAAACTCACATTTCGGTATTCTATTTTATTTTTGAAATCGCTCAAACTCACTGCATCACTCGCTTCCTTAATTGCTACTTGATGTTCTAATATTTGAAAAATTCTTTCGCCCGATGCAATGCCTCTTTGAATATTGGTGAGTGCCGATGAAATATTTTTCGCAGGAACTAAAATCTGTGAATATAAAATAATATAGGTGATAAATTCCGATGCATTCAGATCCGATTTGTTTTCCAAAACCATTTGACCACCGTACAAAATCACTAAGACCACAACACCCACACCCAATACTTCAGAGATGGGTGATGCCAGTTCTCTTTTATTCCACATCGACTTAAGTACAGCTCGGTATCTTGAGTTCTGCTCATCGAATTTTTTATTCACATATGCTTGCGCATTGAACGCTTTAATAATTCTAATTCCAGAAATGCTTTCTTCAATGATGCTTAAAATATTACCCAACAATGTCTGACCTGTTTTTGCATCTCTTCTTAATTTTCTAGAGATAGTAGTAATTACCAAACCTGAAATGGGCAATACAATTAAGGTAAACAATGTCAACTTCACCGACATGGTGAAGAGTAATATAATATAACCAATGATCATCAATGGCTCCCTGAATACTACTTGCACAGAGCTCACCACAGAATTTTCAATTTCGTTCACATCGTTGGAGAGGCTCGACATTAAATCGCCTTTGCGTTGCGATTGAAAATATCCAACATGGAGGTCTGTGATTTTTTTAAATAAACTTTCTCTGATGTTTTTAACAACATAGGTACGCATAGACGTCAACACACGCTGCGACCAATAGCGAAACATGTTGGCAAAAAACACAGAAACGATGATGACCACACAAACAAATTGTAAAGCTCCAGCTTGTCCGTATTGACTAAAAATTTTATAAAAATAATAATCGAAAAGACCAGAGGCATACTCTAAACTCAGATTAAACTGAGGCAATTCCGATATTACTTTAGGTTCTACTTTCTCAAAAATTACGTTCAATAAAGGAATCAGGAGCGTAAAGTTTACCAATCCAAAAACCACTGCCAATACCGCTAAAACAGCGTATTTTGGCACAAATCGGTTCAATGGTCGAGCGAAAGCAAGTATTTTAAAGTATATTTTCATTTCATTTGCAAAATAATACAATTATTTCAATACATAATAGCTAATTGAAATAGTATCTTTGTGCTTGAATATGATTAGTATTATAACGGCTATTCACAATCAATTAGCCATTAATAAAATTTTTTTAGAATACATTCGAAACTATACCTACCACCCTTATGAATTGATCATCATCGATAATAATTCAACAGATGGAAGTAAAGAGTTTTTCAAAGAGAATGGTGCTATTGTGATTGAAAACATGGCAAACTATTCATATCCATACACACAAAATCAAGGTATCAAAATTGCGAAGTACAATCATTTTGCATTTTTGAATAACGATATAACTGTTGCAAAACATTGGGACAAACATTTGCTAGAAAGCATGGACTTTAATGGGCTCGATGTAGTGACGGTTTGTGGCATTGAGCGATTAGAAAGTGCAGAAGCCACCAAAGCATTTGGAAGAAAATGGAAGGGAATCAAAAATTTGGTTTCATTTTTCAGTAGATCTGAGTCGGCATTTAGATTGATGCATCAATTGATGTATGGCAATTGGGAAAAGTTCAGCGAGAAAAGATACCAGCAATTTAAACTTCAAACAGTTGAAGGATTCGTGGGAAACTCTGTGATGTTTAACCGCAAAGCCCTTGATTTATTAGGTTTTTGGGACGAACGTATTCAAGCAGCAGATTTCGATTTGTACGTTCGTTCTAAAAAAAGATTTTTAGAGTATGGCGATTTGAAGCCATGTCATATTGCGCTCGATGTTTTTAATCATCACTACATCCGCGTAACCTTGAAATCAAAACCACCCGTATTTGAAGATGCACAAAACATGATTGCATTTACAGATAAATGGACAAAAGAAGAATTAGATGTATATTTAAAAGACAATGTGAGTACTTGATATGGAATCGAAAAGACAACAAAAATTTGCAAGAATAATTCAGAAAGAATTAAGCGATATATTTCAGAAAGCGGGTTTATCATTTCATGGGAATACCATCATCACCATTACCATGGTGCGTATGACACCCGATTTGTCGATTGCTCGTGTTTACTTGAGTTTTTTTAATTCAAGCAATAACGATCAGATGCTCAATGAAATTAAATCACAAACCAAAGAGCTGCGTTTCAAATTAGGCGAACGCATTCGCAATCAAGCTCGCATTGTTCCCAATCTAGAATTCTTCATAGACGATTCAATGGAATACGTTTCGCGTATGGAGGATTTATTTAAAAAGATTAATAAACCTGAAGATGAGCAATAAACTTTTACGTGAACCTGCGAATTTTTACACACATATAATTCCAGCATTACTAGGCATACCTGCCGGCTACTTTTTATTATTAAAAGCAGATTCGCCCGTTGAAATTTTATCGGTACTCATTTATACCGTATGTTTTATTTTACTCTTCACTGCATCGGCCCTTTATCATGGAATACCTAAATCGGTAGAAGGGATCAAACAATGGAGAAAATTGGACCATGCCAGTATATACCTAATGATTGCAGGAACCTACACACCTACGCTCATTGCATTGTATGAAGGCTGGGTATTTTGGACATTGCTAATTTTACAATGGTCAATTGTTGTGTTTGGAATCTGGTCGAAACTTTCGAACAAATTAATGCATCATAAATTATCGCTCATCTTATATCTTGCGATGGGTTGGATGGTTGTGCTGGGAATTAAAACCTTATATGTAAAACTACCTTTCGATGCCTTGATGTTATTGTTCGGCGGTGGAGCATTTTATTCTTTCGGTGCTTGGATTTATCACCTCGATAAGGTTAAACCCAACAAGGGATTCCATGAAATATGGCACCTCTTTGTAGTGGGAGGCGCCGCATGTCATTACTTCTATACCTATTGGTTTTTGTTCTAATCTAAATCGGCAGCAATCAATCGCATAAATTCTGCACGAGTTTTTTCGTTTTCGAATGCTCCTGTGAATGCCGATGTAGTGGTAACAGAATTCTGTTTTTGTATACCACGCATACTCATGCATAAATGTTTACATTCAATAACCACAGCAACTCCTGCTGGGTTTAAAGTGGATTGAATACAATCTCTTATTTCATTTGTCAATCGTTCTTGCACTTGTAACCTACGTGCGAACGCATCGGCCACACGTGGAATTTTACTCAATCCAACGATGTATCCATTCGGGATATACGCAACATGTGCCTTACCGAAGAAAGGTAAGAGGTGATGCTCACACATCGAAAATATCTCGATGTCTTTTACGATAACCATTTGTGAGTAATCTTCTTTGAACATGGCCGACTTTAATATTTCCGATGGATTCAAGTCATAACCATGCGTAAGAAATTGCAATGCTTTTGCAACACGTTCAGGCGTTTTTAATAAGCCTTCACGTTTTGGATTTTCACCAATATCCTCTAGAATACTTTCGTACTTCTCAGCAATCCTTGCAATGATTTCGGGATTGTACTTATCTATTTTTAAATAGCCGTCCATTTCATTTTCTTCGGCCATATGATTGATGTTTTCCGACATATTATCCAAAATATTCTACGAAATTATTTTCCGTTTCGTAAAGTTTAACACTGTGTAAAACTGCACCTGTCTTAGCAATGGGTGCTGCCAATTGATTCCATATCTCTATAGCCAACACTTCAGTAGAAGCCATTTTATCTTTCATGAAATCTACATCGATGTTGATGTTCTTATGATCCAACTTATCGATCACCTCTTTATTAATGATGTCTCTTAATTCTTTTAAATCGATTACGAAACCTGTTTCAGGATTAACATTTCCTTTAACAGTTACGTACAATTCGTAATTATGTCCATGCCAATTAGGATTAGAACATTTACCAAAGACTTCCGCATTTTTTTGTTGCGACCATTCCTCTTTGTACAATTTATGTGCGGCGTTAAATCGCTCGCGGCGTGTGATGTGGATCATTTGCTTTTAATTACATACAAATGTAATAATAAAAAACTTGGAGTTTTGTTTGAAGGGAATAAAAGAAAGCTTAAATAGGATGGGAAATATACTTCTTATTACATTATTCTTTAATGAAACGTTTATTAACGATTTCATTATTATCTAATATAAGTTGTAAAATATATACACCCTGCTTTAACTCTTGAATGAGTATTTTATTAGAATCATTAAGTAATCCAGTAATTTCATTACCAAGGATATCTATAATTTTAATTGATTTTATGTTAATATGTCTAGGATGTTCTAAATAAATATAATCTTTTGTTGGGTTGGGGTAGGCAATTATTTCATTAAAATATAACTCATCCTCTATTCCTACATTTATGCATGAATTATACAAACAACCGTTGCTATCAACTCTTACAAAAACTGCATCTTGATTTTTAATTGTAGAATTTGGATCAGTACCAAATCCCATAAACATCCAATCATTATTTGATAGTGGTAAAACGTCATAAATAATTTCACCTCTATTTGTCAATAATGAATCTGAATATATTCTTGTCCAAATTTTATTGAAATTCATATCGTATTTACTGAATGAATTTCTTGCTTCTCTCGGAATTGTATATTCACCTGTTGTGCCTGACAAATAGATAAAATTATTTTTAATATTTATTTCATCGGAATTAATGTTATATAATAATGTTTTATCAATAAATCTTCTTTTTATAATTAGATTGTCATTTATTTCTAAAATGAATGGGTACTCATTTATTAAATTATCGACATAACCAGTTAGATAAATCGAATTATTATAGCTAATCATAGAAAATAATCTAGTTTTGTCATAACCTGCATTTGAAACTAGAATTGTATTTAATGTGTCACCTGTACTCTTTAGTTTATGAACACTCGAAAATTCAGACCCTCCTTGTTGAATTGATGTTGTAGTAAAATAATAGTCTCCATTTAATTCTGTAATATCTCTTGGATTCTCAAATGTATTATTGTTGTACGTATAAATCTTATGCCATTGTACAACATAATTTGTATCGATTCTCAAAATCGAAACATCACAATTAATAATAGCTTGGTTACAAATCTGAGAAAGAATCGTATATCCATTTGAATCTCTTAATGTCTTGACAATTAATTCATCTCCTAATCCAAGATCAATGTCATAAAATGTTACTTGTTTAGTATTTAAGTTTAATTCTGCAATAGAAATAAAATCACCGATGTTTTGGTTTTTGTATTTCACTAAATCTAATGCTGAGCAAAATACTAGAATTTTATTTGAATCTTTTTTGAATATATCCCAGGTTCTTAAATGAAAACCTTTTCTATATATATAAAAAGTATCTATGTAATTTCCATTAGAATCTATTAATAGTAGATCAAGCTGTACTTTAGCATAATTTAAAGTATCTTCTACATTTATATAATTATTTCTGACTACAACTAATGTTAAATTATTATTTATTATAACCGCAGTTTGTGCAATTTCTAAACATGCGTTACCATCGATCACAGAGTTATCATAGTATTTTCTGTAAGTGTTTTGTGAAAATACACCCACAGAAAATACTAATGAAATAAAAAAAAGTAAGATTATTTTATAACGATACATTTTTTATACTTGACCGAACTAGAATTGTTTTCATTTGATAATACAATATAATAAATTCCATTTTATTATTTAGACTAAATTATCTCAATCGAAGAACAATTTCCTCGAATTTATAATTTATCAAAAATTGTAGCTGATGAAAATTTAATGTTTTGGTAGATTAGATTGTGCGATTCATTAAATTATCATAATGTTACATTAGCAATAAACAATGTTTCTATAAATATTCATTACTTTTATACATGAAAATACTGGTTGTATCTGCTACTGATTTTGAAATTGCAGATTTACGTAAAAACTTACTTGTACCTGCCAATCATCAAGTAGATTATTTAGTTACGGGCGTTGGTATGATTCATACAACATTTGAGTTAACAAAGTGTTTGATGAATTATAAATACGATTTAGCCATCAATGTTGGTATAGCTGGAGCCTTTGATAGGTCGATTGCAGTTGGCGATTGTGTGTGGGTGCGAAAAGATTTGTTTTCGGAAATGGGCGCAGAAGATGGAGAAGATTTCTTGAGCCTTATTCAATTGGGTTTACAAACACACGATGATTTTCCATTTACTTGGGGGGAGCTACATCCTCCTATTTATAAAGAGTTAAACTCCTTGCAAAAACTAAAGCAAGTAAGAGGAATTACTGTAAATAAAGTTCATGGGAACGATAAAAGCATAATGGAAACCAATATGCGTTTGAGTCCGCAAATTGAAAGTATGGAAGGCGCAGCATTTTTTTATGTATGCATGAAAATGAATACACCTTGTATTCAGGTAAGAAGCATTTCTAATTATGTGGAACGTAGAAATAAAGAGAATTGGAATATTCCGCTTGCCTTAAAATCATTAAATTATTGTATAATTAATTTATTGCGTGATTTATTTTAATACAAACCAAAATATAATCCAATATTAATTCTTGTTAGATTAATTCTGTTTAACCCACTTAACTCGTGTGTGTTCGTAACTTCATCGTATGTAAACTGAATTTCTTTTATGCTAGATGTTCCATATTTAAATTTTATACCAGCTAACATTCCTAGTTTAAATCGATGTTCAAAAGCTAATCCTGCGTTAAATCCATAACTTTTACCTGTGATTTCTGCGGTATTGTTATCTATTGAATAATAATTTCGATATAAATTTAACTCTGGTGCTAAAAACATATTTATTGATAAATCATCTCGTAGTAACTCAGTTCTATAATACAGAGTGGGGCTAACATTAAAAATATTAAACTTATCAGACATAGAATAATAATTATACCTATTCCTAGATGGGTCGTACAATAAGATTTTATCAAACTTAGCATAAGAATTATAAAACGAGCCATTTAATCCTAAGGCTATTCTTTTACTTAACCACTGCCTCATTTCTACTTCAATACTATAGGAATTTGATAATTTTGTATTATACGAGTTAATGCTATCGTTTGGAGAATCTTTGAACATGTCGTAGAAACTAGTAAAGTTAAGTCCCATCAACACATTAAAATCTCTTTTCCTTATATTTTTTTCTGCAATGGCATTTAATTCACGAGAGACAACTTGATTGGAATGATCTATAGTTGCATTTCTATAGTAATTCTTGTATATCTTATCTACTAAATAAATATTTATACTTTTTTTAGTGTATGTGAGATTGTCTTTTATTAAGTAGCTTAGACTTTGTTTGGTTTCCTCAATAACTTTACAATTAATTGAATCGCCATTTCTTAATAATACTAGATCTTGCGCGATTGTTTTTTGGACGCTAATCGAAATTAATATAAATACGATTAGACAATTTATATTTTTCAAAAAATTAGGATTTAGGTGTTTAAGTTTTGATTTAGTTCGTTTGCTAATATATAACTTTGTTTTGAACTAAACCAAGCGGCAATGAAAGAAAGTAGTAAAACGGTTCCAGTAACTATGAAATAATCTCGATAAACCAATTTAATCGGATATGCTTGAACTAAAAAATCTTCCGATGCAGTGATCTTAATTAAACCATAGTGTTCTTGAAGATATACAAAACCTGTGGCTATACTTAATCCTACTACTAAACCTATAGCCGATATTAATACACCTTGTATTAAAAATACTTTTCTAATTTGATCCTTGCTTAATCCTAAGGTGTTTAAAATTGCAATATCTTTTTTCTTGTCGATGATTAACATTGTAATGGATGCAATGATATTACAAATAGCAACCATTAATATAAATGTCATGATTAAATATACTCCCCATCGTTCAGAGTTTAACACTTTATAAAGCATCTCGTTCAGTTGAAAACGATCCTTTATACTATATTTATCATCGAGTGATGCTGCAATTAATTCTTTAATCTCTTGACTTTGTTCTGCATCTTTCAAATAAATTTCAACAGCATTAATTTTTCCATCGACACCAAATAATTCTTCTGCTTTTGCAAGAGAGATAAAACAGGTATTCTCATCCATTTCTTGCTTCACAGAGAATATTCCCGATGGAAAAAGTTCCACTCTGTTTAATGACGAACTAGGATCTAATGCATTGGGTTTTGCATTTGGCTTTGGTGCTAAAACACTAATGGATTCAAGGTTTTGCCGAATGTCAATTCCAAGATTATAACTCAGACCGATACCCATCACAACATAATCTGCATACTCATCTTCAAGTTTAAACTTACCTGCAACAATACTTGAATCAATCGCTTTCAATTGAAAAAACTCATCACTCACACCTTTTACTTTTGAGTAATAAGGCGTTTGTAAATATTTTAATAGTGCATGATTTTCGTAGACGCGAACTACTGTTTCTGATTTAGAAATTTCTTTAAGAGACGCTTCTACATCGGCATAAGTAAAATCCGATTCGTCTTTGAGACTTATTCGTAAATCGGGATTTAGTTGCTTGTAATATTTTAAATTTAATTCTTCGAAACCATTGAATACAGAGAGGATGATAAAGAGTGCTGCCGAACCTACACAAACGCCAATGATGGAAATGTACGAGATGATGTTGATCGCTTGTGTCGATTTTTTAGAAAACAAATATCGTTTCGCTATGTAAAATGGCAAGTACATTATGCGTTGATGAATGGGTTGTATAATTTTTCCGACTCGATGGTAGTTTGAGGACCATGGCCTGGCATAACGATGGTTTCACCTGGCAAATTGAGCAGTCTGTTATTAATAGATCGCATCAAAGTATTAAAGTCGCCACCCGGTAAATCTGTTCTACCGATGCTTCTATAGAATAACACATCGCCCGCAATTAAAAAATTTTGCTTAGCAGAATAAAAGCAAACGCTACCCGGACTATGACCCGGACAGAATAGTACTTCTAATTGGTCGTCGCCAAACTGAATGATTTCAAAATCCAACAAAAGTTCTTCTGAATACGCAGCTTCTTTGTAAACAAATCCATAATTGCTGGCATAGCTCGTCACTGCTTTGAAAATGGGTAATTCCAATTCGTGCATGCGCGTAATGAGTCCAAACTCTTGTTCAATAAAGGCATTGCCGAGTACATGATCTACGTGGCAATGGGTGTTCAACAATAATTTAAGTTCTATGTTATTAGTGCTGATGAACTGCTTTAATTCATCTTGTTCGTAAGGTTCGTAACATCCGGGATCAATTAAAATGCCTTCGTTTTTTTCATTAAAAAGTAGGTAGGTGTTTTCTTGAAAGGGATTAAAAGTGAATGTTTTTATTGTAAGCATAAACAAAAATGATAAAAATCTTAGGGAATAAGGCTAAAAAGGGAAATATTTCGTTAATTTAATGTTCTTTTCGGAGGCAATGAGAAAATTCTACTGGGCGATTGTATGTTTTTTGCTTATCGGCATTCTATGTCCGACCGAAACTATTTTTGCTCAAGCACAAGGAACGCAAACCGACTTCGGAAAAAATCGAGTACAGTACAAAGATTTTCAATGGTTTTATTATCGTTCACCCCACTTCGATACCTATTACTATAAAGACGGTAAAGAATTGGCTGCGATGGTTGGTAAAATTGCCGAGCAAAATTTAAAGGAGATTGAAGATCTTTTGGATTATAAATTAGAAGGCCGAATTAAAATTCTTTCTTACAACAAACTGTCAGATTTAAAACAAACCAATTTAGGATTACAAACCGATCAACAACGAAACACTGGAGGAGTAACACAATTAATTGGCGATAAACTTTTTGTTTATTTCGATGGTAACACCATTGAACTTCAGAAGCAAATAAGAACTGGCATTGCAAATATTTTAATTTCTGAAATGTTGTATGGTGGGAATTTGCAAGAGAAACTTTCAAATGCAACATTACTTACTTTGCCCGACTGGTTTCTTCCAGGATTGACTTCTTATATAGCAGAAGAATGGAATACTAAAATTGAGAACGATTTAAAAGACGGAATACTATCTGGAAAATTCAAAAAGTTTAATCGAATAGCAGAGAAAGATGCGCAGGTAGCTGGACATTCCATTTGGAAATATGTGGTAGACAATTATGGTTTAGCATCGGTTTCGAACATTGTATACATGACTCGAGTTAATAGAAATGCAGAGAGTGGATTTATGTACATCATCGGCCTAGACTTTAAAGAATTGGGACCATTGTGGTTGGAATATTATAAGAACTTATATAAAAATGAGGATTCGAATAAAGAAAATTTCAATCCAAAATTTCAGTTCAGTCATAAGAATAAAAAGCGCACTCGAAAATTACCTTACAATCAATTCAAAGTTTCGCCCGATGGTAAATCTTATGCTTATGTATTAAATAAGAATGGTAAATTTTTTGTGTATCTCTACGATGTACAAAAGGAAAAAAGTAGAAAACTATTTAAAACAGGGATGCGTTCTGCAGCCTTTGTTACTACTGGAGTTGAGCCTATTATTGCATGGCATCCAAACAGTTTAATGTTAGCTATTTCATACGAACATAAAAGTAGGGCATTGGTTGAAATCGTAAACTTACGCGATAAGAAAGAGGCTGTTTCGGTAAACATGTATAAGTACGAAAAGATTTTAGATTTTGAATATTCGAGCGATGGTAGGAAGTGGGTTTTATCTGCATTACGAAATGGTCAATCGGATTTATACGTGTACGATATTCCATCGAGAAGAGATGAACAAATTACAAACGATTGGTACGACGATTTGTATCCAAGGTTCTTAGATAAATCGACAAAAATAATTTTTAGTTCGAACAGGCAACAAGACAGCATAAAGACAGAAGCTTATGTTCGATTTCCGATGTTTAATACCTATGATTTATTTGTGTATGATTATTTGAAGCGCGACCCTAAGTTGACGCGAATCACGAATACACCATATATCAACGAAACAAAAGCAATAGAACTTGATACATCGGCAGTAGCCTATTTAAGTGATGAGTCGGGGATTGTAAATAGAAATATTTTAGTGTTTGATAGTGTTTTGGCTTATCAGTACGATACTACAATATTTTGGTACGACACAACGATTTCTGTTTACAGGGATACGTTTAGCACTTATAATGCGAGCAATTATTCTAGAAATATTTTAGATCAAGATCAGTCGAAACGTTCGAAGCGTTTTACTGAAATTATTGCAAACAAAAATCAAACGCAGCTCTACATCGCCCCACTTAATAAAAATGTTAAGGATAGCTCAAACGTAATATTTACGCCATATGCCGAGAAGTATAGAAAAACTTTGGAGCAAAAAATGGCGAAGTACGAAGAAGGTTTGCGGCAAGATTCCATTGCACGTGCCGATTCGATTCGGATGCAAAGTATCACAGATTCATTGTTGAAAATGGAGAGTGATTCTGCTGGATTGGATACTGATGTTGTTGGTATGGCGGGTGGGTTTGACACGTATTATTTTCAGACGGAATTTCCAAGAGAGAAAAGTGAGAACACGGTTGCGGTGACGCAGAAGACGGGTAAGGGTTATCAGATTGTGTACATCAAACAGCCGGAAGCGAAGGAACAGAAAGCGGCGAATCCGAGTTTGGAAGATTATTTTAAGAAATCGGCGCCGAGGCCGTATACGCCAGAAATTGCGACGAATTATGTGGTGAGTCAGATAGATAATAGTTTGATTACAAATACCTATCAGCAGTTCACGGGAGTTGGGCCGATCTTTGTGAATTCTAACATTAATGCTTTGATAAAAATTGGTACGGCCGATTTGATGGAGGATCATAGAATAGTTGGGGGCTTTAGGTTAGCGGGGAATTTAACCGTGCCGGAATATTTTATCAGTTATGAGAATTTGAAAAAGCGGATTGACAAACAATTCATTTTTTATAAACAAGGTGGCGATGATTTTTTTGGATTTGCAGCAGTGCGAACGAACAGTTATGAATTTAAATCGATATTAAAATATCCGTTCAACGAGCAAAGTTCTATTCGAACATCTTTGTTTTATAGACGCGATGAAACGGCGGTTTTGGGGACCGATAGTTTTACTTTAAACATTCCGAATTTTTACAGAAACAATATTGGTTATCGCGTGGAGTATGTTTACGATAATGTGGTGAATAAAGGTTTGAATTTGTTCAATGGAACTCGGTATAAAATTTATGTAGAACAGTTCAAAGAAGTTGGGAACGCTTCAGAGAACATGATCAATTTGGGTTTTGATTTCCGTCACTATCAGAAGATACATCGACAAATAATTTTTGCAGGTAGAGTTGCGGGTTCGAGTTCTGTGGCGAAGCAGAAGGTGATGTATTATTTGGGTGGTGTTGACAGTTGGATTATTCCGCGATTTAATAATGAGATTCAGATTGATCGGAATAGAACGTATAAGTATCAAGCTTTGGCGACGAATATGCGTGGCTTTACACAGAATATTCGGAACGGGAATAATTTTTTGGTGATCAATACTGAGGTGCGAGTGCCTGTGTTTGCGTACTTGTTGAATCGCCCGATCAAATCGGATTTTGTTAAGAATTTTCAGTTAATGCCTTTTGCCGATTTAGGTGCGGCTTGGGTGGGTGATGATCCGTTTAGCTACGAAAACCGTTTCAATAGAATTGAAGTGCAGGGTGATCCTGTCAATGTGGTTGCGATTCAAGGTAAGTACCCGATTGTAGGCGGATTTGGTTGGGGTGCGCGTTCTCGTTTGTTGGGATATTTCATTCGTTTCGACATGGCATGGGGCGTTCAAAACAGCATGGTTGCCGAAAAACCCGTGTATTACGTCTCTTTAAGCCTGGATTTTTAAGAAATTACTATTCATGCAGGGTTATTTAAAATCCCGCACAAATGCATCCCACTGGTGGGGGGGGGGG
>JAEYZM010000014.1 GCA_023427985.1 Bacteroidota bacterium
TCTAATCGAATGTCGAGTGGATATTCGTAATGATCTTTGATGTATTGAATACCCAATTCCAATGCTTTGATATTGGGTGCAATTAATTTTTCTTTTCCTTGGAATTGCTCTGCCAGCAAGGTTTCCAGCACTTCCATCTCTATGTTGAGTAATGCACTTAATGCACCAACGTAGATGATGTTTTTGAACAATTGACGTTGACGTGGATCTTGAAATTCGCGAATACACATTTCCATTAGAGGCACGCCGATGTAATTCACGTCATCGCGAATGTATTCTGGATTCAAGCCTTTCGTGCTGTCGTATAAAAAGTATCCACCTGGTTTTACACTCTTCACATCTTTGGCCATGCTCTGTGGGTTTACGCAGACCATCATGTCCACACCCTCACGTCGACCTAAATATCCTTTCTCACTTACACGCACATCGTACCAAGTTGGCAATCCTTGAATGTTAGAAGGGAAAATATTTTTGGGCGTAACAAAAATGCCCATCCTAAAAATTGCTTTTGCAAAAAGTAAATTCGCAGAAGCAGAACCCGTACCGTTTACGTTCGCAAATCGAACGACAAAATTATTTACTTTACTATCTGACATTGATTCCCCGCTTTTGTAACACTATAGAAAAATTTTTGCATATCCCATGCAGATGTTGGACAACGTTCTGCACACAAACCGCAATGTAAACACACATCTTCATCCTTCACCATCACGCGTTTGGTGCCCGGCAATACATCGGAAACTAAAATATCTTGATGCATATTTAAGGCTGGCATGGTGAGTTTATTTCGTAAGGAAATTTCATCCTCATTCGTTGTAATGGTTAAGCATTGCGTTGGACAAATATCAACACAAGCATCGCACTCAATGCATTTATTTTCGCTGAACACCGTTTGCACATCGCAGTTCAAACAACGTTGTGCTTCTTTGTATCCGAGCTGATGATCAAAGCCTAGCTCCACCTCTACTTTTCTATTGCTCAATGCCAATTCTTTTTGCACCATCGGCACAGGATGTCTTAATGCAGTAGTCACATCGTTATCGTAACTCCACTCATGGATTCCCATTTTCTGACTTACCAAATTCACGAATGGCGATGGTCGATCGTTGAGGTCTTGTTGATTACAATATAGGTCGATGGAAATCGCTGCTTGATGACCTTGCGCCACCGCAGTGATTACGTTCTTAGGACCCAATGCAGCATCGCCTCCGAAGAAAACATTTGGCAATGTTGATTGGAAAGTTTTTTCATTCAAAACTGGCATCGTGTATTTATCGAAATCGATACCCAAATCTTTTTCGATCCAAGTGAATGAAGTCGATTGACCAATTGCGATCAGCACTTCATCGGCCTCAATAAAAACTTCCGCTTCGTTCGATGGTACCAATGAACGTTTGCCGTTCGCGTCGTATTGAGCGACCACTTTTTCGAACATCATACCTTTTAATTTTCCGTTTTCAACAACGAAAGATTTCGGCACATGACAATCGAGAATTGGAATATCTTCATGCAATGCATCTTCAATCTCCCATGGCGATGCACGCATTTCCGAGAAAGGACTGCGCACCACTACCTTCACATCCTTACCACCTAATCGGCGCGACGTTCTACAGCAATCCATCGCCGTATTACCACCACCGAGTACTATCACCTTCTCACCAATTTTATCGGTATGCTCAAAGGCAACGCTAGCAAGCCATTCGATGCCCACGTGCACTTTCTTACCCGCTTCCGCTCTACCCGGCAATTCCCAAAGGTCCTTACCTTTTGGAGCACCCGTTCCCACGAATACCGCATCGTAATTTTTCGAAAGCATGTCCTTCATGGATTCCACTTTCGTTTTGAAATGAGTATGGATACCCATGTCGAGAATATATCCAGTCTCCTCGTTGATCACCTGTTCTGGCAATCGGAACGAAGGAATTTGCGAACGCATCATACCACCTGCACGCTCATTATCGTCGTACAAATGGATTTCATAACCCAACGGAGCCAAGTCTCTTGCCACCGTAAGCGAGGCAGGACCCGCGCCAATGAGCGCTACTTTTTTTCCGTTTGATGGGAATGGACCTTTTGGAATCAGGTTCTTCACCTCATCGCCCTTATTATCGGCTGCCACACGTTTAAGTCGGCATATTGCCACCGGTTCCTCCTCCACACGACCCCTTCTACAAGCAGGCTCGCAAGGACGATCGCAGGTTCTGCCCAATATGCCTGGGAAGACGTTCGACTCCCAATTCACCATATAGGCTTCCGTATATTTTTGCGCGGCTATTAAACGAATGTATTCCGGAACAGGCGTATGTGCCGGACAAGCGTACTGACAATCAACTACTTTATGGTAGTATTCAGGGTCTTTGTAATTGGTAGGTTCCAAGCTGAATAAGTTTAATTACGTATTTATAGGTTCGCCAAAGGTATGGCTTATATCTTTATCCAAAATAAGCGGAATTGCTGAAATTATCAACAGTATGTAGAAAAATTAAGAATTATGAATTTAGGCTTTAGAGTTCCGAATCATTTGCCCATAATCCCAGCCCTTTAGCATGGCGTTCAAGGTCATTTCTAATCGCTTCACACGTGTAGGGGTAGTTTTAGCGGAGTCAATATATTTGATAAAATAGTTTCGGTGCGATGTACTGAGGCTCATGAAATTTTCCAGTACATTTTCCATTTCTAAAATCTCTTGGAGATCTTCTGGCATCTCGATTTTGAAATGTGCATCTTCTTCTAATCGAAGTAAGACCTCATCGCCTTCTTGTACTTTTGTCTTTTTTCGAATCTCTGCATTCAAAGGAAATACAAATTCACCACCACCCATCGGCAACAATGCAATACCCGCAACTTCAGCATCGTTGATAAAACCCTTCACCCGAAAACTTTTTTTATTATTAGGTTTTATTTTTTGCGCATCCTCATCTGAAATTATAATATGCGTCCAAGAAGTTTTCTCTCCCTTTTGCTTGAATTTTTCTACGATAACTTTAAAAGAGTGCATACTTTGAACTTTGAATTTTGAATTTCAAAATTCAAAGTTCAAAGTTAAGAATTAAAAATTAAGAGTGAAGAACGGGGTTGTGCTAATTGAAAATTAAACACACATAACTAAATTAAACATATTCATTTCATAGAAAGAAAGCAACCCACTCACCACTATCACTCTCCACTCAAACTAGCACACTAGCATCCCGATAGCTATCGGGATAGCACACTAGCACACTTTTTTTATTTGTTTTTTTGTAAAAAAAATAAATAAAAAAAACCCCGCGCCCGGGGTTTTTATGTAAACATGAAACAGGCCAAAAGACCAGTATTTTAAAGCGTAATCAGAATTTATTAAAAATTAAAACAATACTGGACACGTAATTTTTTTACGACGGTTTGGACATTTCTGAACTTGATAAATAAGATTCATTTCTATAGTACCACCCGTTGCTCTTTGTGTCATTTCTAGTAAAGAATAATCGTAAGTAAATCCGAAGATCACTCTTGAATCGCTTCCATAAATATTGTTCATATCGAACATGAATGAGGCCAGCACTGCATCGCCCCCATTATAGATCTCTGCATTACGGTACCATCCGCCTACGTTGAAATAATATACTTTATATTGCAAACCTGCGGTAATGGTGCGCGACAAACCTTGACTGTTAATCATGAATGCTGGAATCAATGTTGGATCGCCAATATTTTTCTTCACCGACAAAGGAATGTTGAAACTACCATGAACATTATATCGGCGCGGTAATTTACTGTAGGTGTTGATAAGCGACTCATCAGGTTCCGTCAAGTGATATGAGGATGCACCGATCATTGCACGCTTCCAAACAAAGGCTGCGCCTACTGCAAAATCGGGATACATTTTATTGTTGTTAACAGGCAAACTTGCTTCCGAAGGAGCACCTGGCATAACACCTAGCTTCTCATCGATCTGATCGTAAAAAACCAATTTACTATAATCGACACTTCGCATTACCACTCCTGCTTGTACACCCAAACTCAATTGCATGTCGCGCGTCTTAATACCATGGAATGCATAGTTCAGCGAGAAGGCATTTTTATTGTAAAACCCATTGCCTTCTACTGAACGTTGCAACATACCTCCAATACCTCCGCTCATCTTGTTCACAAACCTGTCGTAAGAAACTCCGTAGTAAACAAAAGCATCGCGTAAGGATGGGTACTGATTTCTGTAATTCACTGCCAAACGATCACAACTGTTCGAAGTACCTGCCAATGCAGGATTCAAATACAGTGGTGCTGCCAGGAAATTGGAATACATATGATCCTGGGCTTTCGCACTAAATACGCATAATGCGAATGTTGTTATTAATACTATCTTTCTCATTATCGTACGATAAATAATAAACCTGTTCTTTTTAATCGGCCTTCTGAATCTGGCATTCCTTTCCAAGTTGTGCCATTCAAGAATTTCGCTTCGATGCTCCAGATGTATGAACCCTGTGGCATGTCTTCACCCTCATATGTTCCATCCCATCCTTCGTTAGGTCGACCTGTTTGATCGAGCGACGTTGACTCGAACAATAACTGACCTGCTGTATTATAGATTTGTAGTTTATATGACTCGATTCCATATCCTATCGGCGTGAAAATCCGGATTTGATCGGTTCCACTTTTCGGAGTGAATGCATTTGGCAACCATAAGTTTCCTTCCAAATCACGTACCTCTACTTCTCTTGAATAGATCGATTCGCATCCCGATGTATCAATCTCTGTTAAGGTCACAAAATATTTTCCAACAAAGCGGTATTCATGAATTGGGTTTTTCTCAAATGATGTAATACCATCGCCAAAGTCCCATTTTCTAAAGGATACCGGTGATGTTGCAAGTGTTGTGAATGAGAATGTTTTTTCTGGAATAATTTTCAAAGTATCGTCTACATCGAACTCTACGACAGGTTCTGTGCCTACTAAAATTTTTGTTGGGAACATAAAGGTGTCCACGCATCCGACTTCGTTGTACGCATAGAGTTTTACATTGTATGGTTCAATTCTGTTCACAAAAGTATGTTGTGGATTCGGATCGTACGAAACAGTATTATCGTCAAAGTCCCACATCAATCGAACATAATCGGTCGATAAATTTTGGAAGTCAACCGTTAATGTTCCACAACCAAAAGTATTGCTCGGAGTATATTTCGCTTGAACATTTTTGCCAACTTTGATCGTCGTATAACTGGTATCCAAACATCCGTTCACACTTTGAGCAATATGCATCACTTGGTATGTACCAGGATTGGTGTAGAAATGTGATGGACTCACAGAATTTTCTCTCGCGGAACCATCGCCATAATCCCATGTATGTGAGCTTGCATTGCTCGACTGATTACTGAAGGTTACGAACAATTGACCGAAACATCCGAGTGTATCTTGAGTGCTTACTTTCGATACCACTTCTGGATAGGTACTAATGTTCAACTCCATGGAATCTTTCGCACAAGCTGCCTTGTTCCAAGTAACTAATTTTAGTTTGTAATTTTTATTCCCTTCGGTTAATACAATGTTTGGAATCTTATCGCTCGATACTAATTCATCATCTAAATACCATTCGTTAAAGTCGGTGTATTTTGATGTATTGCTTAAGTCTAAGGTATACGGAACACAAGCCTCGCTAGCATTGTTATGTGTGAAAATACTTTCCGATTGTTTCTTCACAATTATTTGTTTCGTGATAGAGTCGGCACAATACAATCCATCGTACGCTACCAATTTTACATCGAATACAAAAGAATCTGTTGTAAAACTTGGGTCGAAAAAATACGTAAGATTTACGCTGTCTTTTATGCGAACACCATTAATTTCATAATCGAACTTCACTGGATAAGTTCCATTATAGGTCGATGTGTTGCTAAAATTCACTGTACCGTTTTCACATAAATAAATCTTACTCGCATCAAATTGTGCAGTAGGTTTATTGTTGATGTAAATGTTTTGCGCAATGGAGTCGACACAACCATTCGCAGTTTCATAAAACAATTTAATGGTATAGGTTCCTGAAACTGTATAGGTATGATTAAAGTTTGATCCCAACTGGGTATAGTCGGCCGAATTGATACGGTCACCGGTTGTCCAATAGGTTAAAAACTGACCTTTGTTTTGGGCTGCAATATTAATATTTGTTGTGCCGCAGTATACTGTATCTAGTGTCGATGTAAATGCAGGTGTTAAGAATGGATCTACAAAAATGGTGCGAACAGTAGTGTCGGTACAAATTAATCCCGTTGTAGAATTTTTATACGCTATTAGTTTAATTGTTCTCTGACCGGCAGTATAAAAACGATGACGAGGATTGCTTTGTATACTTGTATTGCCATCGCCGAAATCCCAGAAATACGTATCGGCACCAGAAGTCTGATTGCTAAATACTATTTCATCGCCTTCACAATATCTGTTACGTGTAGTAGTGAAAGCAGCTTGAGGAGGGGCAAATACATTGATCACTAATTTTTGATTTTTACTTGAACATTCGTTCTCTGCAGTGAAATCAATTTCATATTGTCCGGGTTGTGTATAGGTATGAAGTACGGTATCAATGGCTTTGGTCGACTGATAAATTGCACTTAAGTCGCCAAAATTATAGGTATGTAAATTTGTACCCACACTACTATTGATGATCTGTATAGTATGCGGTGCGCAGCCATTGATTTGCAATGCATCGACATTAATCTCTGCATTTACAGTTTGCGGATTAATGATCACGTAGTAACCCATTGAGTCGATTCCACAGGAGTTGACCGATTTCAATTTGACATAGATTGTATCGGTACTAGCTCTGATGTACGTTTTTCTAAGTGTATCGAATGAAGTAGTTGTTAGCGTTTCTCCATTTCCAAAATCCCAGTAAAAAGTAGAACCACTTCCTCTCGATTTATTGATGAACTCCAAATTCACTGGAGAACAACCAACAGTTTTATTGATGCTAAAGATGGCATCGGCTGCCGACTTCACCGTTATGTTTTGAACATAGGTAATGGTTGAACATGGAGTGATACCTTCCAATACTACTTGATATGTGGTATCTCTACCAAGAGGATGAGGTTGAAATGTTATAGCAGTAGGTTGATATGCAGTAGTTGTTTGACCATTGCCAAATGTCCATCGGAAAGTTTGACCCGCGAATTGTGGACTGCTGTTGGTAAAGTTGACAGTCAATGGACCACAACCTTGAATTTTATCTGAGGCAAAAATTGGAGCAGGACGTTTTGGTGTTATGAAACGAGTTATTTGCGAATCGGCTAGTGCCCCCCATTTGCTACTTGTGAATAATTTAATGTCTACGGTATCATCGGGCTCCGATAAAATGTAGCCAGGGAATACAGGACCATTACCAATAAAAACATTGTTTGCATACCAGAAATATTCTTGATTTGCATCGGGATGTAAGACTGGAGTGATGACATTGCCTACATTGAACGGCGCACAACTGTTAGTAGTGCTCGCATTGAATTGAGCTTTAGCATTCGGATAAACTAAAACCGATAAAGCATTGTTTTGGCTTTGACAAAATTTACCGTTAATGTTCGAAGTAACTACTAAAGTATAGTTTACAGTTTGTGGACTAGTAGATGTATTAATTAAGGTTTGTGCTAAACTGGTACCGGTACCATTGCTTGCCCCAGTTACGTTTGGATTGGCAGCAACTGTCCAAGAATAAGTTGCAGGAGATCCTATTAAATTATTTGCAAAAGTTATGTTAGTGGTTTCTGAAGTAAAGATTGTATCATTTGTTCCACCTAAATATCTAGGTAAAGGCAATACAACAACCGTATCCTCTACAATAGGACCATTACAAGTAGTTGCTTTATAATAAACAATTGGTGTAATGGTATAGATAATTGTATCTGGTATGGTTGCAGTATTTACGAGATTTGCAGCAATACTTATACCTGCTCCATTTTGTAAACCATTAGTAGTACCTCGTTTAGTTCTTACTGTCCAAGAATAGGATGTAATACTTGCTAATGAATTTGTTAATGGCACATAATTAAATGGTCCCGAACAAATAACTGGTTTTTGTAATGTATGTATAATGGGTACATTATTCACATTCACCACAAAGTCACTAGCTGGACCATCAAAACTCTGTCCTCTATACGTATAGGTTGGCACCATACGATAAATAACCGTTTGAGGAGAATTTGTTGCATTTGCTAATGTTTGATTGATATTATAACCCGTTCCAGCACTATGTCCAGTTAAATTATTTCCACCAACAATTGTCCATGCAATACTTGTATTTTGATTTGTGTTTACAGTTATGTTCACATTGATAGTAGTATTTGAACACACCGTTCTCTCACCAATCGTATTGATAATTGGACGAGGTAAAACATACACCGTATCTTGTACACTCGCACCAAAACAATCGACACCTTCATTCTGATAAAAAGGAGTTATAGTATATACTAAATATTGTAATTGATTTGAAGTATTTGTTAGCGTTTGGTTAATACTTGGGCTAGCCCCTCCTATTGTTCCATCAGTTGCACCTGTAATACTAGCATTTGCACTTACTGTCCAATTGTAAAAAGTTTTATTAGCATTTTTATTTGTCGACAATGCAATATTGGTGCTTGTTCCAGAATTAATAATTTTTGTAGGTAATGGATTTACTTCTGGTTTGGGATTCACTACAACTTTAATATTAAAAGTATCCGAAACACATGTTAATCCATTATGAGTAGCACTGGCAACAACTTTATAGCTTACTTCTGCAAAATTTGCATTCGTATTATTAATCATTCCAGTGATCGTATTCGTATTGCCATTAGTAGCGCCAAACACCCCTGCAGGCATCTGAACCGTATAACTATAAATAGTACTCGATGGATTGTCGCTAGCGGTATTCGTTAATAATGGAATATTAAAATTCGTTTCATTACAAACTACATATCGAGTTTGATTTTGGAATGTAGGTTTTGGATTTACAATAACCGTATCAAAAAATGTTTCACCATCACAGTCGACATTTTTTAAGGTATAATAAGGAGTAATCTGATACACAACTGTACGCGGACTACCACTTGTATTCACAAGTTTATGTCTAATTTGAGTTCCCGTACCGGATGTAAATCCATTTAATCCTGAAGGCAGGGTAGCAACCCATCTGTATCTAGTATTCGACACAAGAGTATTGCTGCTCGGTTGAAAAATTACTGAGTCGCCCGAACAGATTAACTGATCTGCTAAAGGATTCATAATAGGCTGCGGCATCATAAACACATCGATACGTTTTACAGCTCCAGTAGTACTTACACCATTATTTGTAAATGTAGGAGTAACGAAATACGTAATTTGTTTATGTGTTGTAGCAGTGTCATCAATACTTACATTATTAAATGGTATACTACTCGTTAATCCCAATTGAATAATATTATTTATACCAGATGGAACTGAAGTCGTGTACCACGAATAAGAAGTATTACTTGCTTGAGTATTGGAATTTAAAATTAAATTAAAGTTTGGCTCTTCGCATAATATCAAGGTATCGGCATTCGTAATCTGTGGAATCGGGTTCACATAAACGATAAAATCGATTGGGGTACTCACACAAACATTTCCATTGACTAATGTCGATGCAGTGATGGTATATACCACAGTAGCTACTGTATTACCAGTGTTAGTTAAGGTTTGGTTGATGGTAGCACCCGAACCATTGCTTGCTCCAGTAATAGTTACTGCAGCACTAGAGGTATACGTAAAAGTTGTATTGGGGAAATTATTAAATTCTGTTAGCGCTTGTACGAATGATCCACCCGAGCGAATGGTTAAGCTGGGTATTGCATTCACAATCGGTTTTGGATTTACTGTAACCACAATGTTAACAGGATCTGAAGTACAGCTGCTTGTTCCATAAACCGAACTAGCGGTTACGGTATATATTACTTCTTTTGGACTGGTCGAATTATTGAATAACACATCGGAAATATTTGCTCCAGAACCTGCAACTGCACCAGAAATCGCTGGGTCGGAGTTTACCGACCATGTAAAACTTGTGATGGCAGGATTCGCTGCTGATGTAATGTTGATGTTAGCATTATCTCCTGAACAAATTGTTTTTGTTAATGCCGAAGTAATGTTCGGACTTTGTAAAACTTGTATTGTTTTATTAGTAATGGTAGTACCACAAGCACTTGTCTGAGTTAATGTTGCTGTGTATGTACCTGGAGTATTGTAAACTATGTTCGTTGGATTTAATTGGTTCGATGTAGTGATGGCTGCGCCTGGAAAAGACCAAGAATAATTAATACTAGAACCATCGAAACATGCTAATGGAGTAGCAGTAATTGCAATAGGAGTACCGGTACAAATAGATTCCGATACATCGACATTCACAGCTGCTTTAGAAGTTACGGTAATGATTTGTTCAGTAGTACTGGCATTACAATTGCCACCGTTGTTCCAAGTATTGGTTAGTTTAACCTTATAAGAACCCGGATTGTTAAAACGGATAACTGGGTTTAATGATTTATTATTGGTTCCACTTGTATAAGTAAAATCTGAAACGGAACAAGAGCCTGTTACATACTCTACCGACCATTCGTAGCTACGAGTTCCACATAGAGGAGTATTTAAATTTGAAACAAAATTAACTGTGCTGCCCTCGCAAGTAGAAGTTCTGTTTGTAGTAAAGTTTGAATTAGGTCTTGGATTCACACAAATCGTTTCCGAAGTATCGGCACAACCTGTATTGTTTCTTACGATCACAAAATAGTTTCCTGGTGTAGAAACATCGATACTTCGAGTGGTAGCGCCATTCGACCATAAATACGTATCGCCTGCTGAGGCAGTAAGAGTTGTAAAACCATTACTACATATTGTTTGAGTGCCAGCAGGGCTAATGCTTGCTACGGGTTTTACATTTCTGGTTAAAGTAATTGGTCCCCATTGTGTAATCTCGCCAGCAAAAGTATCGCGTGCAGTATAGGTTCCTGAAAAATTTACAATCAATGTCTTTGACCTTGCTCCCGCTATTGCTCGTCCATTTCTATACCATTGAATTTTTGCAGTGCTTGCAGCACCTGGAATTTGAAGCGTTCTGCTTTCACCATCGCAAAAATTGTTGGTTCCATTAATTTGAATGGGATTGTTTTGGGCTTGGGTCCGCTCTGAGATTAAGAGCATAAATACCACACTTAAGAGCATAAAAAACGTACTCTTAAAGGAGCGAAAGTAATTGTTTGTCATTGGGCGTTAGATTTCATGTTTTACTTTTAACAACAATTTATTTGTAGGAAAATGTGAATAACTTAATGTTACAACATTTAAAGAATAATAATTTAATATGTGGCGCATAATTAAATTATTATTATTAATAATGATATTTTACAAATATATTATAGTACAAAGACTACGATAATTAGAAAATAGCATTATTCCTACAATAAAAATTAGGGTGTTGTTGTTAAAATTGAGATTTGATACAATATAATAGTAATTATTTAAATATTATATAAATCACAAACAAATTTTCTAATAAATATTGATATTTTTTTAAAAATATTAAGCAGAGCATTCTATAATTATTAACATCTGTGAATAACTATAAATTATATTGTGAATTATTTAAATAATTATTTATTGATTAATATTTATCTCAGATATTCAATTATTTATTAATAAAACTAAAAATTATGTAAAGTAGAATTACGTAAATAAACTGGGTATGGATTTATTAAATTTTATCTTTGTTTCATGAGTTCATTACAATCGGGAAGAAACGAGACCATTGTGGCATTAGCCACTGCAAATGGTGTTGGAGCTATCAGTATTATACGTTTATCGGGATTAGAAGCGATCGAGATTTGCAATAGGATTTTTAAGGGAAAAGATTTAGAAAAAGTAGAGAGTCATACCGTACATTTTGGTACAATACGTACTGAAGAAAAAATCATTGATGAAGTTTTAGTAAGTGTATTTAAAGCTCCCCACTCCTATACCAAAGAGAACACGGTTGAAATTTCTTGTCATGGTTCGCAGTACATCGTCAATCAAATCATTCAGGAATTAATCAAACAAGGCGCAGTTGCTGCAAAGCCAGGTGAATTTACATTTAGAGCATTTATCAATGGTCAAATGGATTTGTCGCAAGCAGAAGCGGTGGCCGACTTAATAGCGTCGAGTTCGGAGGCATCGCATCAAATTGCCATGCAACAAATGCGTGGTGGATTTTCATCTAAACTAAAAAAGTTGAGAGAAGAGTTGATTCATTTTGCATCCTTGGTGGAATTAGAACTGGACTTTTCAGAAGAAGATGTTGAATTTGCCAACAGAGATCAAATGAAACATTTGATTGAAGAAATATTAAAAGTACAAGCACAGCTGATACGTTCTTTCGAATTGGGCAATGTAATCAAGCGTGGCGTACCAGTAGTAATTGCAGGTAAACCAAACGTAGGCAAATCGACACTCTTAAATGCCCTCTTAAACGAAGAGCGTGCAATCGTTTCCGATATAGCTGGAACCACGCGTGATACGATTGAAGATGAAATCAATATCAAAGGAATTAGTTTTCGATTTATTGATACAGCAGGAATACGAGATACCGATGATATTATTGAAGCAAAAGGCGTAGAAAAAACTTTCGAAAAAATTCAATCTTCTGCCATTGTAATTTATCTATTTGATCCATCGGAAAGTAATGGTGCAGAACTTCAAAAAATTATTCAAGATTTATTAATCATTACTACAAAAAATAAAAGTCAGCTAATACTAGTAGCGAATAAAACAGACAAGCAACACATCGGCATAAATTTAGATCTTGCGACTCTCCCATTCAATGATGATTTGGAAAAAGAAATCATAAAAATTTCTGCAATACAGCATTTGGGGATCGATCAAATTGAAGAACGTTTACTAAAATTAATTCATTACAATCAGCATCAGCAAGGAGATGTAATTCTCACGAATATTCGACACGTAGAAGCATTGCAAAAATCGAGTGATGCATTGCATCGCGTATTGCATGGAATAGACAATCCGGTAACTTCCGACTTCCTAGCAATGGATATCAAAGAAGCATTGCATTATTTAGGCGAGATTACTGGTGCTATTTCTACAGATGATTTATTGGATAATATATTTAGCAAGTTCTGTATAGGGAAGTAATACCCGATAATCATCGATAAAGAAAAATAAGAAAATCTATCTGAAAACCTTACACTGTAAGGGTTTCGTCGTTTATAAGGATTGTCAGCCTTTACCGTCAATTTTGTCATTTTGCATCTTTTTTGTTGCTCATATGTACCACAACATAACCAAACAACAAATGAACAACAAAAACAAAAAGTCAATCGAAAAGGTGCAACATTCTGCAACATTCTGCAACAATCTACTACACGTTGCTACATCGAGGGGAGGTAACAATGACTGCTAGTATTCATCCTTACCCTAAAAACTGTGTTTTCTGCCAGCAAGTATTTGTAGCCCGTAAAAGCACTACAAAATTCTGCTCTTTACCCTGTGCTAGGCGTGCCTATAAAGAGAACAAAAGACAGGAGAAATTACTCGCCACCAACCGAGAAGAGCGAAGTAAAGTGATGGCCGACATCAAAGACATTCAAGCCCGAGAGGTATTGAGTATAGAAGAAGCCTGTACCCTGCTTGGGGTTTCCCGTTGGACAATTCATCGCTATTTGATGAAGAGTAAAATCAAAACCATCAAGTTCATGGGTAGAAGATTAATTCTAAGAATTGAAATAGACAAAATTTTAAGCATCAAATAATAAAGACATGAGAGTTACTTTAAGAAAAAGAGTGTAAAATCTGTCTTGTCCTGAAATAGTGTAAAGCTATTTCAGGACAAGACAACCTAAATTCTTTATCTAAAAATTGCAATTAAAAATACATTTCCCTACACTCAATTCTGGATTACCTACCCTTAGTAATACAAAATGGCAAATTTTTCCACATAGACTAAAAAATAATTCAGAGCGACATATCTTGGCGTTCTATCGAAATAGTTTTGTAAAAGAAATTTAAAAGCAAATCGGTATGAAAAACGCATCTTTAAAACAAGAAATACTGGATAACATTACTCTTATATTTAGTCTTTCTGAAAATAGTAAACTAAATAATTCTCTTTTTGAGTTAACCGAAAAGGAACTTACATTTCTTGCTGAATACTTTCATACGACAAAAACTCAGGCACTTTTTGTAGCCGTTATTTTTGCATTAAATTACAAAGGTCGAAAAGTTGACTTAGATGACTTGAATTCACATTTTGATTGTAATCCAATGAAAATACTTGAATTCAGTGATGACTTTGTTGATCTGTACAATAGGCGTTTGATACGAAAAAATAACAAACGTAATTGGCAGGGAAGCATAAATCTTAAGGGTGCAGATGAGGAGTTTTGTATTAATCAAATTGTTTCTGAAAAAATTTTAAAGAGCGAACCGATTCCTGATGTTTTGGTTGAAACAATAAAATATGAAGATATTTTTACATTGTTACAAAAACTATATGAAATAGGTAATCAAAGAGATAATGAAGAAATTTCTACAACTGAATTGTTTGAACAGACTCAAAGCATACTAATTGAAAATATACATTTTCCACTTATTGAAAAAGCACAGTTCTTAGGCATATCGCTTGAAGATAAATACCTTTTTTTATACGTAGTGTGGAAATACCTTGAAGGCGATAGAGACCCGTGGATTGAACGAAGCTTCAAAGGGATTTACGACAAGCCTCACGAAAGATTTACTCAGATTCAGAAATTTTTAGCAAAAGAAAATAATCTGATTAAAGTAGATTTGTTAGAAATCCAGGATGCAGCCTTCTTTGGCGATGCTAAAATGAAACTAACTGAAAAGGCACTAGATCTATTAATAGAGTGTGATATTAAATTATTTAACAAAGATTTAGATATAAATAAAAAGGAAAAAGTAATTCAACCCAAGGACATTACTTACAGAAAGTTAATTTTCAGTGATAATGAAGCACGTCAATTTGAGTTACTTAAGAATCTCCTATTAGAAGAAAATTTTATAAGCACAAAAGAACGCTTAATACAAAAGTCCTTACCAAAAGGTATTACAGTATTATTGCATGGTGCTCCTGGCACTGGAAAAACAGAAAGTGTTTTTCAAATTGCAAAAGCTACTAATCGTGAAATAATGAAAGTTGACATTAGTGCTTCACGATCTATGTGGTTTGGAGAAAGCGAGAAAATTATTAAACAAGTTTTTAAGGAATATAAATCCTTTGTAAAGGAACAAACTCTCACACCAATTTTGTTTTTCAATGAAGCGGATGCAATAATCTCAAAACGTAAAGAAGCAAATTCCTCAAATGTAAGCGATACGGAAAATCGCATACAGAATATTTTATTGGAAGAAATTGAAAATTTTGAAGGAATTTTAATAGCTACAACTAATTTAGCTAACAATATGGACTCGGCTTTTGAGAGAAGATTTCTTTTTAAAATTGAATTTCAAAAGTCAAGCGTTTCAGCCAAAACGAAAATATGGAAATCTAAAATGCCCCATTTATCGAATAAAGATTGTGAAATATTGGCTTCTAAGTATGATTTTTCAGGTGGACAGATAGATAATATCGTTCGTAAAAACGAAATCAATGAAATACTATATGGCGAAAAAGTGGATATTAAAATTCTTCTTGAATTTTGCAAAGAAGAAAACTTTAGCAATAAATTATCAAAAACTCCAATTGGATTTAAAAACTACAATTCATGACATCTTTCACAGCAATAGATTTTGAAACGTCACAAGGTAAGCGTTGGAGTATTTGTCAAGTAGGTTTGGTTCGTGTAGAAAATCAAATTATTACTGAACAAATATCAATTTTGGTTCAACCTCCAGACAATTATTATTGGAATAATTTTATCAATATTCACGGAATTTCATCCGAACAAACGGCAGATGCTCCAACATTTGATAAAATTTGGCACCATATTGAGCAATTTATTAAAAATCAAAATGTTGTGGCACACAATGGCTTTGCTTTTGACTTCCATTGTCTTAATCATACATTGGAGTATTACGACATTGAACCACCAAAATATACTGGCCATGATACTTACAGAATATATGGCAACAACTTAGCTTCGCTTTGCGATGAATATCAAATTCCGTTGAATCACCACGAAGCGTTGAGTGATGCAATGGCATGTGCTGAACTTTTTAAATTATATTTACAAAAAATATAATTCAGATGGCAGAATTAATTTACAACATAAAAGATATTTTTTCGACAGACAGTTCAGATGGATGTTTAGTCGAATATGATGCTGAAAAGTATCATATCGCATCCTATCAACGAGGTTATAAATGGACTTCAGATGAATACGGTGCCGTAACAATTTTATTGAATGATTTATGGGATGCTTATCAGGCTTTTAAAAATCAGGAAAGGAAAGAATATTACCTGCAATATATTACTTTGAAAAAGAGTACAGAAAATCGACATTTGGAAGTAATTGACGGACAACAAAGATTAACGACCTTATCTATTCTGATTTCTGTTTTTTCGCTAAAACTTGAAATTGATAACATTTCCAAGAGCAAATTAGAATATGCTATTCGCGACAATTTCTTTGAAAAACACATTTATACAAAAGAGAATTTAGAAGTTTTACTAAAAATGGACTGGGATAATGAGCATGGATTAATTTTTTCTAATGACGAGAAATCTAATACACAAGACATATATTATTTATTTAATGCTGCATTAAAAATTAATAGTTTTCTAACAGATGATTCGGTATTAAAGCAATTAGAGTTGTTCTATGTATTTATTCTAAACTATGTTAAAATCATTGTAAATGCAGTTGACCATATTTCAAGTGAAAAAGTATTCAGTAACCTAAATAGTAATAAAGTACCACTAACAGAGGCAGAACTAATTAAAGGTTTATTGCTCACAAAATATAGTAGACTTCACAATTCAGATGAAGGGAAAAAGCATTTTCGTGAAATACTTGAAATGCGAATGTCATTAGGTAAGCAATGGGATGAAATGACAAATTGGTGTAATCGACCGGAAATTAACTCATTCTTTTTTAATAATGAGGAAGGAATGACGGCATTACTTACTTTAGTAGCAATTAATAACGGATATGAAGTTGAGAAGAAAGCAAATCCAAATGAATATCCCTTATTTAATTTCTATCACAAACACGGGAAAGCAGAACTCATTTATCAAAATATTCTATCAACTTATTTTATATTAAACGATTGGTTTAATGAAGATAAAGTTTTTAATCTACTTGGTTATTTATTTTTTGCAAAAGGTTCAAATAGATCTATAACCCATTATTTAGTTAAACTAAAGCACACCAAATCTCTTCTCTTGCAGGAACTTATAAATGAAGTAAGATTATTAATTCCTAAAAACATCGAAGACCTATTTTATTCAAATGAGCAAGACTCAGAAATTCATAGAGTATTACTTGCCTTAAATGTATTTTCATTGGGAATAGATAAAAGATTTAATTATCACCGTTTTATTGAGGAAAAATGGACTCTTGAACATATCTTTCCTCAAACACCTGAAGGAAAAGGACAAATTTTAAAAGAAAAAGATAAGCAAATACTACTTGATATTTTGGGTGATAAAGCAACTGATGAAATTAAATCGATTATTGCAAAATCAGAAAGAACTACTGAAGAGAAAGAAATTTATCAAACTGCATTAAAAAGCCTCAGTAATCTTAATTCAATTGGCAATATGTGCTTGTTAACCGATAGAGACAATGCCTCAAATGGCTGTGGTTTTTTTGATGAAAAACGAACTAATATTCTAGAAAGAATTCAAAAAGGAAGTTTTGTACCTAAACACACATTTGATGTATTTAGTAAAATGATTTTTCGGGAAAAACCTGGGGATTTTGAGCGATGGACAAATGACAATATTAAAAATCACTCTTCAATAATAAAATATACAATTGAAAACTTAACCTTTAATTAAAGATGAAAGCAGGAAAATATAGTATAAAAGAACTCTTTAACAACAGGTATGTAGAACAAATTGTCATCCCTGAAATACAACGTGACTATGTTTGGGGGAAAAAGGAAGTTGAAGGTCTATTAACTTCCATTCTAGAGGGTTATAAAGACTTTAATAAAGGGGTTTTAATAAATCAATTTTCTGAATTAGATGAAGAAATTGAAAAAGCTTTTGAACAATATTATAAAAAACTAAAATTCACATGTAACATAGGTTTTATTTACGCTTACAATGATCCTGAATACAGTGGTAAATATTTTTTAATTGATGGACAACAGCGCCTAACCACAATTTACTTGCTTCTATTAGTTTTGGCTTCTGAAAAACCAGAGTTTAGAGATAAATTCGTTAAGCTATACACTAATGATGGTTTGCCTATAATTGACTATCGTGTTCGTGAAGCTTCACATCACTTTTTAAAAGAAATAGTAAATAATTATTCTAAGAAAGGAATTGAAATTATAAATCAATCTTGGTTCTATAATAATTATAAAAGTGATAAAACAATAGCTACGATATTGTCAAGCATTGAAATTATTAAAAAATTTATTAATGATAATGAGATCATAAATGATGATTTCATCAATTATGTTCAGGATTACATTGAGTTTTGGTATTTTGATACAAATATAAGCGAGCAAGGTGAAGAACTTTACATTTATATGAATGCTCGGGGAGAGCAAATGCAGGATAATGAAAATTTAAAGGCTGATTTATTAGGAAGGATTACATTGACAGAAGCCGATAAATTAACTCTATCTAAAATAAAAAATGATTGGGGAGCAAAATGGGAAGAATGGCAGCATTTTTTTTGGTTAAATAGAAAAGAAAATCAGAATGCTGACAAAGGATTTAATGAGTTTATTAATTGTATAGCTGGACTTGAAAACTATTTAAATTCAAATCAAATAGTGTATTCAAAAGAGGACTTTGAAGATATAGAAAATGGCAAGAAAAATCAGATAGCCTATACTGACGTTTTAAGTCAATTTGATGAAAATGGTATTACAAAAATATCTAGCTATATTGAAGGACTTACTTACTTCTTTAATAGTGAGAATATTGAAAAGTTTAAAAATAATTACAATAATATTACTTGGGTTGAAAAGTGCCTTTCCGAAATACTTTCAATTTTTAACTCAACAGTAACAAATTGGTTTGCAGAACTTAAAGACCCTAAAAGAGGACTTGAACACAGTAGAATGGTTTTCATTTGGTCTTTATTACATTATATGAATACTAGAGATAAAGTATTAAGATCAAATACCGAAATATTTAGAGTGCTACGTTTATATTATCTCAGATTCAAAAATTATAATCGCTCTGTACAAAGTATAAAATCAGATGTTGAAAACTTAAGCCAATTTGGCCCATGGAAAATCGTTGGTAATGAGGAAGAGAATAAAAAAAACAGTTGGTACACAGTAAAAATAAATCCCGAAAAAATACACAACTTTGAGGAACTAATTTGGGAAATTGAAGATCATCCATTGAATCTTGATGGTAGAGATGCAAAGGCAATCAATTGTTCACATTTGATAGATTTTGATAAAGAGCCCAACATAGAGGAAATATATTTGATAAAAAATAAATTTTACGAACTATTTCCAATAAAGAATGATGGTAAGATTAGTGAAATTAATTGGTGCAAAATAATTAATATCTTATTGTTTTATGGCACATTCTGTGAAAGACAAAGCCCTATGTATTATTGGAATTTCCATTTTTCAAACTGGAAAAAAATTATCAGAAATATTGATACACAGTCAAATCCATTTAAAACCTTTTTTGAAAATTATAAACAAAACTCATTCGAAGAATTATATAAAGAAACAGTTGTTGAATTTGAAATTGATAAAAATACAATAGACTTTAATGAACAAATGAAATGGTACGCCACCAAATTACATGATAAATTATGGTCTCAAGGGTTCTATATTGTTTTTGAACACTACAATTATCCGGATATGGATTTAAATTTTATTAATACTCGACAACTTTTAAATACGAAAGGGGATTTTAAAGGTGGCTCGCCACAAATACTTTCTAATTTAATGAAATAAATTTAATGTCAAAACGAGGCTACATATCAAGATACTTACTTATTCTCAAAAAATTAAAAGTAAAACCTTATTCAACTTATGAGGAGTTACAAGCCTATATTGAAAATCAGTTTGACTATTTGCAAATGCAAGACGATACTTTGAATATTGGATTTTCTAAGCGGACACTTCAACGTGATATAAAGGAAATTAGAAATGTATTTGGTATTGAAATTGAGTATTCAAAATCTCATAAAGGCTATTTCATAAACCAAAACGAAAATGAAAATATGAATTTCCAAAGAATGTTGGAGGCGTTTGACATGTTTAATTCTTTAAATCTTGCACAGGACTTAACACCCTTTATTCATTTGGAAAAACGTAGACCACAAGGAACTGAAAATTTATATGGTTTACTACATGCTATAAAAAACAGACTTCAAATTAAATTCACTTATCAAAAATTTTGGGAAGACCAATTTAGCGAACGTATAGTAGAATCATATGCTTTAAAGGAATTTAAAAACCGCTGGTATTTAATGGCTAAAGACATGAAAGATAATAACATAAAAAGTTTTGCACTAGATCGTTTAACAAATCTTGAAATAACAAAAGCATCATATCAGTATCCCGACAACTATAGTATTGAACAAAGCTATAGATATTGCTTTGGCATTATTAGTCCAAATGGCGAAGAACCTCATGAAATAATTCTATCATTTGACCCATTTCAAGGTAAGTATATCAAAACACTACCGTTACATGAAACTCAACAAATTCTAGTTGATAATGAAAAAGAATTAATAATTAAACTTAAACTATGCCTGACGCACGATCTTATCATGGAATTGCTTTCTTTTGGCGACAATATGAAAGTAATTGAACCTGAAGTATTAGCAAAAAAAATTAAACAAGCTCATGAAATGGCATACAAACAATATTAACTATAATCGCATTTAAAGACCCACTTACTTTAAGAACTACTACCCAATTCCTAATATATTTTTATCATTTTTAATCAACTTTTGAAAAATATTATTTAATAATTTTAAAATTCCCACCTACCCTACAATTCTCTCATAGGTGAATTTTTAGCAATCAATAATCTTCTAATCGAAAGTTAAATAAAAACAATAGTCTTGGTCGCTTAGTGTGAAAAACACATTTTACTTTTTGTCCAGTTTTTTCGTTAAAAAACTGGACAAATCTCCCCCTCAAACATCAATAACTAAATCAAAAAATCACCTCAGTATTTGCGATTAAAAAAACAATTCATTACACTTGTTTATCAATCGTTGTTGTTGCTTATTTGTAGCTCAAAAGATTGCAATTTTAGACAGTTTTGCGCATTTGTTGCTCGACAAATTTCTTGAAAGCTAAGCCCATAAGGGTTTCAGAGGCTTATCTGTCTTTATCGAATCATGTATTGGAAAGTAGTCTCAAGTAGCTAGTCTTTTGTGGCTAGAAGTTTGTTTTCAAGTATTTGCCACCTACTAATATTCAAGAAGGTTTTGAACATTATTTCACAGAATTGTTACTCAATTACATGGTAATAAGCTTATTACACGTATTAAGTATTTAAGAATTGTTCTGACCTTCGCTGCCAACAATTTTTATATGAAAATATATATTACTACAACATTCCTGTTATTGAGTTTTGCTTTCCATGTAAATGCTCAGAAAACTTTACATCAATTAGAGCATCACGACGTTTGGGATTCGGTTTCTAATACTTGGATTAATTTGAATCATGTATTATATACGTACAATAATGATGGCACAATTGCACAAAAATTAACACAAAATAATAACCAAAAAAATATTGAAAAAACAGATTTTGAATACGATAATTTTGGGAACATTATTAGCGAAACTATATCGTTCAACGATACTTTAACAAATATTTGGAGGCCATCTTTTAGACGAATTACAAATTATCATCAAAATAAATTTATTAAAGAAGAGCGAAATGAACTTTGGAATAAAGATATAAACCAATGGCAACTCAGCTCTAGAAAAATCAACGATTATAACATAAACAACGATATTATACTACTTCAAATAGAACAAGTGATTAATGGTGATACTACAATAACCTTAGGCGAGAGAACAGATATCACTTACAACATAAACAACAATAAAAGCAAGGAAACATTTATAAAATACAATTCGGGATTGAAAAAATGGGACACTATAAATAGGGTGAGCTATGAGTACAATGCTAAGGGTTTAACTAGTTTCCAAATAATTGAACTTTACAATACAACATCATTAACATGGGACTCTGTACATAAACAGACATATACCTACAATAATTTAGATACGCTCAAACAAGTAAAAACCTTTTTGTTTGACAAGAATACCGGTACTTGGATGAACAATGAGTTGTATGATAATATTAATTGGATAATCTGGAATAGAGATATTTCAGAGCAAGAAAACATAGCATCCTATCTTTACAAAAGATGGTCGGACCTCAGTAATACCTATGAAATCCAGAAATCTTTTACGAAAAATATTCTAGACGCGTTCGGAAGTAACGTTTCAACAGTACTCTCATTTCAAAACAATTTATTTGTTCCCGAACAAGAATTTACAAATCTATTTGATAGTCATTTCAACAAAACTTATTATCATATAAGAAATGGGGTTAATGGTGCATGGACAAATTTCTACGAAGAGTTGTACGAATACAGCTATGGAAGCAATGATGAATTAATTGAAAAGATAATATGGGTATTCAATTTTAACATTACGGCATTACAAAAAGCAGAGCGAGTTCGATTTGAAAACTTCATTACGCTCGGTTTACAATCAAAAAGCAATACTTTAGAAGCTAGCCTCTATCCTAACCCAAGCAATAATAGAAGCGTGAACATCGACATAAATTTAGTAGAAGCAAGTCTCCTAGAGATTGAAGTTACTGATCTAAATGGAAAAATTGTGTATTCAGAAAGTACCCAAAGAGAAAAAGGCATGAATACATTGAAATTAGATGGCCTAAGTAAAGGAATGTTTGTAGTACGTCTGCGATCGGAGAACGGTACATTTAGAACAAAATTATTAGTCACTGGAGAATAGAAATTGTTGAGTACTAAGAATACAAATTAAATTTATTTCTATGGCACTAATTTCTTTTCAATTTTGCTGTAAAATGTCTGAGTATTGGAGCTTCTTCAACTATTTTCAACCCTCTAATGGCAGCACGATTTTGATAGACTTGGATGATAACTTCTGCCACGTAATCGATATGACTTTGGGTATACACTCTGCGTGGAATAGCCAGTCGGACCAACTCCATGGTCGCTGGAATTAATTTCCCATACACATCGTACTTCCCAAACATTAGCGATCCAATTTCAACACTTCGAATCCCACCCTCTTCATACAAAGCTACAGCCAATGCTTGTCCAGGATATTCTTCAACAGCTATATGATTTAAAAATGTTTTCGCATCGAGATATACCGCATGTCCACCCGCGGGTTGCATCACAGGTACACCTGCAGCCACTAATTTTTGAGTCAAATATTCAATACTTCTAATTCGATACTCCAAGTAATGTTCGTCCATCACTTCTTCCAATCCAATAGCAATAGCTTCCAAATCGCGACCCGCTAGTCCACCATACGTTGGAAAACCTTCTGTAATCACCAATAAATTTCTGCACTTAACTGCGAGTTCTGGATTATGCAGTGCAAGAAATCCACCGATGTTTGCAAAAGCATCTTTCTTGGCACTCATTGTACATCCATCGGCATATGAAAACATTTCATGCGCAATTGATTCCACCGTTTTGTTCGCATAACCTTCTTCACGTAATTTAATAAAATATGCATTCTCCGAAAATCGGCATGCATCAATAAACATTGGTATTCCGAAGCTTTTACACACATCTGAAGTCTCGCGAATATTTTGCATACTTACCGGTTGTCCGCCCCCAGAATTATTCGTCACCGTGATAAGCACCATCGGAATATTTTCTGCACCTTTATCTACAATAAATTTACGAAGCGCTACCACATCGACATTTCCTTTGAAGGCCGATGGTACCAAGGGATTCTTACCCTCTTCGCACAAAAGGTCTACGCCGTAAGCACCCGAAAACTCTACGTTTGCACGGGTGGTGTCAAACAAAGTATTGCTTAAAATATATTTCCCCTTGCCGCCAATAATGCTAAACAAAATTTTCTCCGCCGCCCTACCCTGATGTGTAGGAATCACAATAGGCATGCCCGTAATCTCTTGAACCTTCTTTTCGAACTTATAAAAACTCGTACTCCCCGCATAACTCTCATCGCCCATCATTATACCCGCCCACTGCGCACTGCTCATGGCACTCGTACCACTATCTGTCAACAAATCAATCATCACATCTTTAGCTGCAATCAAAAAGGGATTAAAATGCGCCTTCTCTATTATTACTTTACGTTCTTCCTTAGAATTGAAAAAAATGGGCTCAACCGATTTGATTTTGAATGGTTCAATGATAGTTTTCATACCTGCTTGTTTTCTACGAAGAAATGAAATCTGAGGCCTTTTAAATATGATTTTAATCAGTTCTTGGGCTCTGATTTAAAAAATTTATATCTTTAATTCCAATACATGAAAACGAAACAGCTTCTTCTTTGCCTTTCCCTAGTCCTTGCAAGCAGTTTTGCCAAGGCCGATGTTACGAGCCCTAAGCCAATCTCATTGAATACAATGGATCAGAACTTAATGGTTGATTCTGGTTTTTTTTCTTCTGTGCAGAAAGGTATGCGAATTGCAAGTAATTTAAGTCTCGATAATATTAGCGATGTGGCAACAATGATTCTATTTTCCGATGAGAAAAATCTAGGTGCTATTTCTAAAAATGTTGGAAAATATTTAAATAATTTAGACAACAAACGAAAAGAATTGAGCAATATTAAAATCAATAAAAATACCAAGGTTATTATTAAACGCGATAAATAAAAAAGCCCGATATAATTCGGGCTTTTCTTTTTATTTAGTCTTAGAGACCTTTATAATTTTTTTGTTATGATCTTGACTTACCTCTAGAAAATACATTCCAGGTAATAACTCATCGGCAATATTCAAATATGTAAATGGCTCATAATTCTCATTTACGTAAACAATTCTACCATGCATATCCATTAACCGGACAAATGCATTACTTTCTGAATTTGATTCTATATACACATTCAATTCGGTAGTAAATGGATTGGGATAACATTGAATTGTTAATTCATCCACAATACTAAATTCAGTTGAGTTATTTCCTTTTCTAAAGCTAAAAGCATTTACACCAGAACATGAACCGATTCCAGTTCCACAGGGACCAATTGCATCTCCATGTGCTAAATGTGCTGCAACAGCATTTGCAGAAACACTCAATACTTTAGGATTAGAATTATTGCCTGGAGTGTTGTGACAAATTAATACTTTACCATCCTGCTTTCCTTTCTTATCAACACTTCGAATATCTAAAACACATATATCAATATTTGCAGAAGACTCGCATCCACCTGCACTTGTTACAGTCACGGTATAGGAAGTACTAACTTCTGGATTTGCAATTGGATTAGCTATGTTTGGATTGCTCAATCCTTCTTCTGGACTCCAACTAAAAGAGTATCCATTCGTACCTCCAACAACATCCGTGTTTAATTGAATTCCAGTACTCGAATAACCCTTGTAAATAGTATTTGGTAATAATCCTGGTAATGGACTTGCACTTGTTAAAGAAATATCAGGATAACTATTTAAAATAGTTACAATCGCAGTAGTACTACTTGTATTCCCCGCTGCATCTTTAACCGTAAATGTTACCTCTCTACTCCCCTCTTCTTTACAACCAAAGCCTTCGGGCATCACTTTCATATACACAATCCCGACATTGTCGTACGAACCATTGTCGACATCCGCAGCTGTAATATACGCTTCACCATCGACCAAACTCACAGTAATATTTTTTGCCAATGCAACTGGAGGAATCGTATCTAAGTCTGTTGCACTCGAAAAACTTTTCGATAGGTTTAATGCTATTGTCAAAAATAGCAGCAGCAAAACCTTAAGGTTTTTTAGTAGTAATTTCATAATATATCTAGTTAGGCAATAGTAATTTATGGTATTTTAATAATAGAATTTAGTTATACAATATTACTAATTATTTGCTGCTATTTTATAAATTCAAATAAAACTAAATACCTAAAAATCAATAGTTTAAATAAACATTTGCATTCTATTTAACATAAAAAAAGCCAGCCCTTATGAGAGCTGGCTAAAACAATTAAACAAACTTATTTTTTTATGAACATTAGAAATGTTCACAGAATCTTTATCGTCTTTACAAAAGATTCCAAGCAATACACAAACTGCCTTACTTATTAGCCCTAATCGATTCTTTGTTCCCTCATTATTTGCAATTGTGCTTACTGTATTATAAATTTTAAATGGTGATACCACCATCAACACTTAAGCAATGTCCATTAATGAATGATGCTGCTTCTGATGCTAAAAACAAATAGGCATTTGCAATATCTTCTGGCTGGCCCAAACGGTTCAGTGGCGTGCGTTCTAACAATCCATTAATTACTTTTTCAGGAACTGTTTTTATCATATCCGTAGCAATGAATCCTGGTGCTACTGCATTCACATTGATGCCTTTTCTGCCGAGTTCTCTCGCCCAGACTTTGGTGACGCCAATTAATGCCGACTTTGCAGCGACGTAATTGCTTTGTCCGAAGTTGCCATACAAAGCAACTACAGAAGAAGTATTGATGATCTTTCCATAGTTCGCTTGTACCATATATTGCGATACCGATTTCGTACAATTAAACACACCAGTTAAATTTACATCTATCACTTTCTGCCAATCGTCGATACTCATTTTTGCAAGCGTAGCATCGCGCGTAATACCAGCATTATTTATCAACACATCGATTCTCCCAAACTGTTCAAAGCATGCTTTTGCTGCTGCTTCTGTTGCTTCGTACGATGCCGTATTCACCTCAAAGAAAAATGCCTTCGCTCCCATAGCTTCAATCTCTTGAACTGCTTGCAGTCCCTTCTCCTTCTGCACATCCCATATTACTAGTGTTGCGTTTTCTGTCGCAAATTTTTTAGCGGTTACAAATCCAATTCCCGATGCTCCGCCCGTGATAATACACACTCTGTCTTTTAAAATATCCATCTATTTGTATCAAATTTTGCGCACAATATATTTATAATTTCTTAAGGATGGTATTTATTTCTTCCATAATTTCCAGACCCTTATTTCTAGCATACCAAAGATGTAATTGGTTCTGAAATTCCGATTTTGGCACGCTAGCTTCTTGCGCTTTCCAATCTTTAAAAATTTGGATGGCCGATGTAGTGCGGGGTCCCCAAACAAACAGCTCATTCCCGGCCTCATCAAATGCAATTAATTTCGGTATCGATTTCTTACCATCGGTATGATACTTCTCTATCCATACCGGGTGCTCATCGCGTAAAATAATTTTCAAGGAAATTTTACCTGCACTCTCCTGTTCCATCTTAGCCAAAACTGGAATAATTTGTGCCGAGTCGCCACACCAAGATTCTGAAATCACCACCCATTCCATTTTAATTTTCAATTCCTGTAGGCTTTGTTTTAACTCTTCCGATAATTGCAAAGTCTTATTCCAACGCTCCATACGCGTATGATTCAAAGCAGTATATTTAATATGCTCTTCAGACTGATCATTTCCAGTGGTACCATTATTTTTCAACAAATCGTCCGACAATTGTAGGTACGATTCGTAAGAATATGATTTCAATATTGCTAAATTTTTCATGCCTCAAAATTAATAACTATAATCTGTGATTTTTATGACCAAAATCATGCAATGCCCTTTAAACATTAGATGTCCATGCCCCATCCAAACAAAGCAAAATCGTATTTCACCGGATCTTTTGGATCCAACAATTTTAAATTCTGTGTCAATTCCAATGCAGTATTCCAATTCAATGATTCCGATTTTATCAAATTCAAATTGCGCGCAACTTTCTCCACATGGACATCAATCGGACAAACCAATTGATGCATTTTCATTTGCTTCCAAATCCCAAAATCTACTCCCCGATCATCCGATCGAACCATCCATCGCAGAAACATATTCAAACGTTTGCAAGTCGACTTTTGCAATGGTGAACTGATGTGCTTCTTCGTCCTACTTGGATAATCTTCCAATGAAAAAAAATTTGCACGAAAAGTATTCAAATTTATGCCGATGTTTTCCTCCGATTTAACTTTAAGTTTTTTATTAAAGATATCTTCATAAACAAATGCATCCTCTAATGTGTAGCCAGCTCGGTATAATGTAGAAAGGAATTCAATGAAATATAATACATCGGAATAATTAAAAGTTCTGTGCTTAAACGATTCAAATACCTTTAAATCTTTAGGCCGATGTTGCATCAAAAAATCATGAGGTGCATCATCCATCAATGCCATCAACTCATTGCATTTATTGATAATTGTGACGCGCTGTCCCCATGCAAAAATAGCAGCGAACAATGCTGCTATTTCAATATCCTCATGTTTTGAAAATCGATGCGGTACCACAATTGGATCTCGCTCAATAAATTCTTTCCGATTGAATCTATCGTGTAAAATGTCGAGTTCGTTTCGGACTTGGCTGAGAATCATGAGATAGTATATTAGTAACTAGTAACTAGTATTGAGCTTAGGTTTAATAATATTTTATTGCAAAAAAAATCAAATAGCACAAACCCGTTCTTAACTCTTAATCCTTAATTCATAACTCTAAATTTAACCACAAACCCGTTCTTAACTCTTAACTCTTAATTCTACACTTTCTTAAGTGCGTTCTCAATATCCACTAACAAATCTTCCACATCTTCCACTCCAACACTTAGTCGTAACAATTGATCCACAACACCTGCTGTGTCACGTTCTGCTTTTGGAATTGAAGCATGTGTCATGGTTGCGGGATGATTGATCAATGATTCCACACCACCTAAAGATTCAGCCAATGAAAATACTTTGAATGACGATGCCAATTTAAATGTAGTATCTATGTCGGCACCCTTCACAGAAAATGAAATCATTCCACCAAAATCGCGCATTTGTTTTTTCGCAATTTCATGATTCGGATGGTCTGTAAATCCTGGCCAGTAAACCTTATCTACCTTCGGATGATTGCGTAAAAAGTTTGCAATTGCTTTCCCATTTTCGCAATGCGCCTTCATTCTAAGATGTAATGTTTTAATACCTCTCAAGACTAAGAATGAATCCATAGGTCCGGGAGTTGCACCGCATGAATTATGAATAAATGCTAACTGCTCATACAATTTATCATCGCTTGTAATCAATGCTCCCATCACTACATCGGAATGTCCGCCTAAATATTTCGTCACCGAATGCATCACAATATCAGCACCTAAATCCAATGGATTTTGTAAGTATGGCGATGCAAACGTATTGTCCACCGCAAAGATCAAATTATTCGTCTTTGCAATCTCCGAACATGCAGCAATATCAATAATTTGCATCGTTGGATTCGTAGGCGTTTCCACCCATAATAATTTCGTATTCGAATTAATATAATTCTTAATATTATTCGCATCGTTTAGGTCGATGAAGTGGAACTTAATTCCATAATTCGCGAAAACCTTTGTAAACATTCTATACGAACCACCGTACAAATCGTTACCCGTAATCACCTCATCGCCCGGACGCAATAACTTCATCACCGCATCAGTCGCACCCATACCAGACGAAAAACATAATCCGTATTTTCCATTTTCTAATGCTGCGATGCAATCCTCCAAAGCCTTACGCGTTGGATTCTTTCCACGTGCATATGCATAACCTTTATGTTTACCAGGAGATTCCTGAACGTATGTACTCGTTTGAAAAATAGGAGTCATTATTGCTCCCGTACTTGGATCGGGCTCTTGCCCTGCGTGAATTGCTTTTGTTCCGAATTTGTATTCCATTATTTGTTAGTATTTAAGTAGCTAGTAGTTAGTAGCTAGTATTTCGTTATTTAATCTTTGCGTTCTTTGCGATTCTTTCTTAGCGCCCTTTGCGTGAAACCCCTGCGCTCTCTGCCTACTCAACATTCCTCTCATTCTTGAACTCGAATCCTATCCTCTTCCTCGTACTCATCCCCGATGATGTATGATTCAATTGCTTCTCCTCTAAAGTGATGATGCTAGTTTGTTCAAACGGTGGCATTAACAATTCAAAGTCGATGCAGTACAACATCGAATCGGCTATGATCTTTTGAATGATCTCATCAGAAAATTCTTGCTGATGATAATCTCTCAATCCAAACTCTAATCGATCTTTGCCTTCAATAAAAAATTTATTTTCCGCGTTTACAAAAATTCTTCCAATCAAATAACCGTAATCGTAAATACGATTGTATTTTATTGAATCGGAAAGAAAATTATAAATCTGAATCAATCCACAATACGCTCTCTTCGGATCTTCCTTAACATATGGAAGTCGATGTATCGGATGATCATCGGCAAAGGTAAAAGTATTCGTATGCATCGCAAACACTAAAGAGTCGCCCGAAAATTTCAACTCCGCCTCAAACTCACCACGATCGTAAAATACAATCTCCACATTTTTATCGACCGATGTTACATCTTTTGTCAAATCGTTCGACACTACCATCATTTGCTTTTTGATGCAAGCGATTTTCTCGATGGTATTCCGATGAATGTATTGCTTCATCGATGAATGTGTTCTGAGCTTTTCAGCAACTACTTTGAAATTATCTGTCATTCTCTTTAGTATTAAGTATTAAGTACAAAGTATTAAGAATTTACCAGCTTGTTAGTTTTAATGTAGAGTATATAATGTTTAGTTGTGCTGCATTCTATAAAATTAATACTGTTTTTGAAAGTATTAATTTAAAAAATAGCACTCATCGTTCTTAACTCTTAATTATTAATTCTTCACTTTAATTTTTAATTCTGAATTGAAAATTCAGAATTAAAAATTAATACGCTCTAGCAAAAAGTACTCTCTGCTTAGAAGCATTTCCTGTCAGCACACACTTACCTTCTTCCAATTTATTATCTAATGGAATACAACGAATGGTAGCCTTAGTCAAATCTTTAATTTTCTCTTCGGTTTCCGGTGTTCCATCCCAATGTGCTGCAACAAATCCACCTTTATCGTCCAAAACTTTTTGAAACTCATCCCATGAATTTACTTCTGTGATGTGATTGTTTCTATACGATAATGCTTTTTGGTAAATATTTGTTTGGATATCTTCCAATAATTGTTCAATTGAATTTTCAATACCATCCCAAGCCATGCTTTGCTTTTCCTTAGTATCTCTTCGCGCTACTTCTGCCGTTCCATTTTCTAAATCGCGCGGACCAATAGCCACTCGCACAGGCACTCCCTTCAATTCCCATTCGGCAAATTTAAATCCAGGTCGATGTGTCTCTCTGTCGTCAAATTTTACCGATATCCCTTTCGCTTTTAATTTCTGTATCAACACATCCACTTTCTCAGTGATTGCTTTTAGTGATTCATCGGAATTATGAATAGGAACGATTACCACTTGTATAGGCGCTAATTTCGGAGGCAATACCAAACCTTCATCGTCTGAATGCGCCATGATTAATGCACCCATCAAACGAGTAGATACACCCCAAGAAGTTGCCCAAACATAATCTTGTTTACCATCTTTACCTGTAAATTTCACATCAAATGCTTTCGCAAAATTCTGTCCCAAGAAATGCGAAGTACCTGCTTGCAATGCTTTACCATCTTGCATCATCGCCTCAATGCAATAGGTATCCAAAGCTCCTGCAAATCGCTCGTTCGGAGTCTTCACTCCTTTTACCACTGGCACTGCCATCCAATTCTCCACAAACTCGGCATACACATTTAACATCTGCACTGTTTCAGCCACAGCCTCATCGGCAGTAGCATGAGCAGTATGTCCTTCTTGCCATAAAAATTCTGCTGTTCTCAAAAACAATCGTGTACGCATTTCCCAACGCACTACGTTTGCCCATTGATTCACTAATATTGGAAGATCGCGATACGATTGTATCCAGCCTCTATAAGTATTCCAGATAATGGTTTCCGATGTTGGACGAACAATCAATTCTTCTTCCAATTTAGCATCGGGATCTACCATGATACCACCATTGCCATCTTCTTTCAAACGGTAATGTGTAACCACGGCACATTCTTTCGCAAAACCATCGACATGCGAAGCTTCTTTTGAAAAGAATGACTTAGGAATGAATAAGGGGAAGTACGCATTGGAATGTCCTGTATCTTTAAACATTTTATCCAATTGTTGCTGCATTTTTTCCCATATCGAATAGCCGTATGGCTTAATCACCATACACCCTCGAACATCGGAATGCTCTGCCAAGTCGGCCTTGTTCACCAATTCATTGTACCATGCCGAATAATCTGTAGCTCTGCTCGTAAGTCCTTTACTCATTCTCGTTTTAATATTAATTTTTTTGGTTTAAAAAGGGTAAATTTGTTTTACCGAATTTGTAGCTACGAAATAAAGAAATTATTCGATAACAATTATATCTTTTTAAACGTTATTCCTACAAATGCGTCCAAATTATTGGAGGATATACCATGAAAACATCATTAAGCATAGTACTAGGAACGAGCATACTGTTGGTATCTTGTTCTACCATGAATCAGTCGAGCTTACAAACAAGCAACGACGATTTATATTATTCGAAGGCAGATGCCAGAAGGGATGCGGTTTACAACCCTGAGGTCGATGTTACGAATATGAGTCCTGCGAATCGCAACATGTACGATGAGGAGCCTCAACAGCAAAATAGGAGTTCGGAATACCAATACGAACAACCAAACGCTAACACATCGGCCCCAATCAATCAAAATCCAAACTACTCGGGTTCAGAAGAGTATGCCGATGGGAAGACGTACATTACTAATAATTATTACGGCGATGTGATTAACGAGGACGAGGATTATTACTATGCGCGTAGGATACAACGTTTTCATAGGCCGATGGTAGGATTTGGTTATTATTCTCCTGCATATTGTGGATTTTACAACGATCCATTTTGGGGAGGCGGATGGAATATGGGATTTGGATATTCTAGTCTTTGGGGACCGAGTTGGGGATTTGGCTGGGGAACTGGGTGGGGATGGGGTGCTGGCTGGGGAGGCGGATGGTACGACCCATTCTGGAGTCCATATTATTCGCCATACGCTTGGGGCGGAGGCTGGGGATGGAATTCTTGGTCGTATAGAAATGGATATTGGAACGGATATTGGGATGGCAGGAACGATAATAATTGGTGGGGAAATGGCGGAAACGCATGGGGAGGAAATAGAAATGTGGTCATGAATAAACCTCGTCCATCGAGAGGTGGTGCGGTGGGTTCAGGTAATAGACCAGCACCTACACGAGAAGCAGGAAATATTGGAGGATCGGCAGGTACAGGCAGTATGCGTTCTGCACCGATCGAACGAAATAGAACTGACAATCCGAATCAGGTACTTACACCTGGTACTCGAGAAACAGGAAATACCAATGCAGGCGATCGTACTATAAGTAGACCTAGTCCTGCAGGATATACTCCGCCTCGAATTCCAAGTAGATCGGAGAATGTAAATGAGAATACAACTGCGAGACCAAATAATAATGGTACAGTGATTCGCAAAAAAGATGCAAATGCGGAACCGCCAAAAGTGAATCCAAACTTTGGAGGCACAAGAAATAATTCGAATGGAACGAGCCGACCTGCGACTACACCGAGAGTTCGTGAAGAAAGAGCTCCATCGATGTCGCGCCCTTCTGCACCATCGAATAACAGTAGACCTAGTTATTCGGCTCCATCGAGAGGTAACTCAGGTGGCGGATCTATGTCGAGACCATCAGGTGGTGGCGGAGGTGGTTCATCATCGGGTTCAAGACCAAGTAGACCACGTTAATTTTTAGCGCAGATTCTTATGAACAGAAAGATATTTTTAGTGATTGCCGGTATGTTTTTTACCGGCAGTATTTCTGCGCAGTACGCAGAAGATGCCTTGCGCTTTTCAAGAACATTCCCCGGTGGAACAGCGCGCATCATGGGAATGGCAGGTGCACAGAATGCATTGGGAGCCGACATTAGTTCATTAGTCGGAAACCCTGCAGGACTGGGATTTTACAGAAGTTCTGATTTTAGTATCTCCCCTACCTTACGCTTTAATACCACAGAAAGTAAGGCTTTCGGAAATTTGAGTTCTGAGAAGAGAGATCAATTAAATATTGGAAGTTTAGGATTTACTGTAACTCAATTAAATCAAGATTATAGTGGGGCCGATGTTCAAAACGGTTGGGTGAGTTATACCTTCGGTTTTGGAATGAATAGAACAAATAGTTTTTTCGAAAACAGGTATTTCAGTGGAACCAATTCTAATAGCGCGATCGGTAATTATTTTGCAGAGATAGCAAATGGACGTGATGCATCGGCATTCCCCGATACTAATGTTACTTCTTTAGAAGATATGGCATGGTACGGATACGTCATCGACTTTGATACTGTTAGCAATAGTTTTATTCGAGTGGGTAATGGAAGTGTGCGACAAACACAAGCCGATCAGATAGAAGGTTCTCAAAACGAATGGACATTTGCCTTTGGTGCGAACTATTCGAATACCCTATATCTAGGGGCTTCCATAGGATTAGGTACGGTTCGTTACGAGCGTGTTAGTAAGTTTACGGAAAGCGATATCAACGATCCTTTGTACAATTTGCAGAATGTTACCCTGAACGATCGATTGACAGTTGATGGTAGTTCTTTCAATATTAAAATTGGAGCGATTGTTCGTCCGACCGATTTTGTGCGTGTAGGATTGAGCATGCAAACTCCAGATTATTACAACTTGGATGAAAGCTATGTTACCGATTTGAGCAGTGTTGCAAATCCAACAGGAAATGCTGTTGAGAATTTCAGATACAATTCGCTCGAATATTTATTTCAATACAAACTTCGAACACCATTTAGATACAATGCTGGCTTGGCATTTATCTTTAATAAATTGGGTTTAATTTCTGCCGATGTAGAGCTTGTGGATTATTCAAACAATCGATTAAGCGCTGGAGGTGATTTTGCAGATTTCGGACCAGAACAAAATGGTGTTATACAAAATTTATATAAGAGTGCTTACAACGTACGTATAGGTGCAGAAGGTAAATTAGGACCATTTAGTATTCGTGGTGGATATGCAAGATATGGCGACCCTACTACCAGCACTAAAATTGATTTGAGTAGAAATATTTTATCGGGAGGTATTGGATACCGACAAAGCGATTATTATTTCGATTTAGCATTTGTTAATCAACAACATAAAAATATTTACTCGCCTTATTTTTTGAATAACGGTTCAGAACCTCAAATCGAAAATACGGTAAACACCAATTCTGTGATTTTAACTGTAGGAACTAGGTTTTAATTCATTTTTGGTTTTAAGATAAATTGGGAGTTTTTAAATAGAAATAATTCTAATTTAAAGGCTCCCTTTTCTTATTTTCGCCAAACAAAGAACATACAATTTTGTCATTGTATATATTCCTACATTATGGCATACAAAAATTTGCAACACTTCATAAAAGCGCTAGAAGAAGCTGGTGAATTAGTTAGAATTAAAGAATACGTAAATCCTGAACTAGAGATTACTGAAATAACCGATAGAGTTTCTAAGCAATACGGTCCTGCATTATTATTTGAAAATACTGGATACGACTTCCCTGTCTTGATTAATTCCATGGGAAATTACAAACGCATGTGTATGGCATTAGGCGTTGAAAATATGGATGAAATAAGCAAGGAGATAGAAGGACTTTTTAAAATGCTAACAGGCCCGAAAGATAATTTATTGGACAAGTTGAAAATGTTACCAAAGTTAGGGCAAATATCATCTTGGATGCCAAAGGTTGTATCGGGTAAGGGCGAATGTCAGGAAGTGATATTAAATGATCCTGATATTACTAAATTCCCTGTATTGAAATGTTGGCCAGAAGATGGTGGACCTTTTATCACACTGCCTGTTATTCATACTAAAGATCCACAGACAGGTATACGAAACGTAGGCATGTACCGCATGCAAGTATTTGAAAAAAATATGACTGGCATGCATTGGCATAAGCACAAAGTATCGGCACGTCATTACAATGAATATAAAAAATTAGGGCAGAAAATGCCTGTAGCTGTTGCATTGGGAGGAGATCCGGTATATACCTATGCTGCTACTGCCCCATTGCCAGATGGTATCGATGAATACATGTTAGCGGGATTTTTGCGTAAGAAAAAAGTAGAATTGGTGCAATGCATCACACAAGACATTCAAGTTCCTGCCGATGCCGATATTATCATTGAAGGCTATGTAGATCCGCAAGAAGATTGGATTTGGGAAGGACCGTTCGGAGATCATACCGGTTATTATTCTTTGGCCGATTGGTATCCTCGCTTTCATATAACTTGTATTACACATCGCAAGAACGCAGTGTATCCCGCTACCATTGTAGGCATACCTCCACAAGAAGATGCTTGGATTGGGAAAGCAACTGAACGAATTTTCTTGGCACCTATCAAAATGACAATGGTACCAGAGATTGTGGACATGGTATTGCCGATGGAAGGTGTATTTCACAATTTAGTGATTGTAAAAATCAAAAAAGACTATCCAGGTCAAGCCATCAAAGTGATGAACTCATTATGGGGTGCAGGACAAATGATGTTTACAAAAATGATGATTGTGGTCGATGGTGATGTGAACATTCACGATAATTTAGAAGTAGCAAAATACATCTCTGAAAATGTAGATCCACAAAACGATATCATTTATACCAGTGGTCCTATGGATGTCTTAGATCATTCATGTTCTAAAGCTGCATTTGGCGGTAAGATGGGGATCGATGCAACACGTAAACTTCCTGAAGAAATGCGTGGTTCAGAGAATGTGAAAATGAAATTAAGTCCTATTGCTGATAAACAAAAAATTTATTCTGAATATCCTGAGATCAAAGACATCAACGATGAACTATTGAAATTAGGAGTTTCATTAGTAGTAGTATCGGTTGAGAAAAATCGCAAAGGGCATATCAAAGAATTGAACGAACAACTTTTTGCAAGAGAAGAATTCAAACAAGTTAAAGTGATTATATACTTGGAGCATACCATCGACATTAGTGATTTAGCCGATGCGGTATGGCGATTCTCCAATAACGTAGATCCAAAACGCGATGCTTTCACGATTGATGCAGATAACGAAAACAGTATCTCGCATGTTGGTTTCGATGGTACCCGAAAAACAAAAGAATTAGACGGTTTCCAACGCGATTGGCCGAATATCTTAGCTAATACTCAAGAAGTAATTGAAAAAGTAGATGCGATGTGGGATAAATTAGGCTTAGGTCCTTTTGTAGAATCACCATCGAGAAAATACATTAAGCAATTGTATGCTGGCGGAGCGGTTGCTAAATAAGTATTAAGTACAAAGTATTAAGTATTAAGATTTTTGTTGTGCTATTTGTCTTTTCATCACCTGATGAAAAAATAGATAGCACACATTATCCACTATCCACTAAAACTAAACAACTAGCATCCCGATGGCTATCGGGATAGCACACTAGAAAAGTTTTTCTACATGGCAAAAATCAACACCCGCTGCTTTTGCACAATTCTCATCAATGTCGGCATCGCCAATAAACACTACATCTTCGGCGATTAAATTATGTTCTTCCATAAGTTTTAGCATTGCATCGGGTGCGGGTTTGGGTTTTATTTCATTGGCGAAATAACATTTGATATGCTTTTGCAATCCCTTCCATTCTAGTTGTGTGATCTTATTGTATTGTTGTTCGGGATGTCCGTTGGTTAAGATGAAAATATATTTTTTCTCATCCACTAGAAGATTCATCAATTCTTCAACTTCTTTAAACATCAATAGCTTGAGGGGCAATCGACCTGTACGCATTAAGCGAAGAAAATTTTCTTTATACTCTTCTTTTAAATTAAATCGTTCAATCAATTTATCAAAGAGATTATGTCGACCTACCGATTCAAATTCATCAATCAAAAACTTAGTTACTTTTTCATGATCATAGGTCTCTTGATATTCAATAAACTGTCCGATCATATAATAAATCTGATATAAATAATCTTTTTCTGGATAAATTGTATTATCCAAGTCGAAGACAAATGCTTTTTTAGTGGAGAGATATTGTTGGTATTTTTTGGACATGTTGTGATAGTATATAAGTAGCTAGTAGCTAGTAGCTAGAAAAAAAACTTCATTCCAGTACCTAATGAATCTAGTATTCCAAATTACTTGGAGTTCATCTTCTTCAATCGGTAATTGCAATGCTTGTTTTACTGCTAAGGCTGGTAAATTAATTCCAGCGCCTAATCCTGCTACAATGGTGCCTTGCACTCGAGGATTAATTTCCAATATTTTATAATCGCCTTCTTCCGATTGTTTTACTTGAATGCCGATGTTACCGTGCAGATGCAATGATTTGATGATATCGGTACAATAGCTGATGATTTCTTTATTATAAATAAATTCTCCTTCGGTGCTTATACCTTCTTTCATTTTAATGCGAGACCTCGGCACAATCACAATAGGTTCTCCATTGTTCGCAAGACAGTCGACAGAAAATTCCAATCCGGGTAAGTACTCAGAAATTAATAACTCTGGAAATTTATACTGCTGTATTAATTCTTTCAATTTCGCAACACTCATATAAGTGCTGTTTGGCTTTTCATGAAAGAGTAAATGATATTCGTCGATTGCAGGATCTAAAATTCTAAAACCTCTTGAACCGTTGGAAACAGTAGGTTTAAAGCATACCTTTTTATTCGGATAATCGAGATAATCCAATGCCGATTCCAATTCTTCTAAATTTTGAATCAATTTATATTTTGGAACCTTAATATTAAACTGTTCCAAATGCTGATACAATCGGCCTTTATCGTTTGCAATATTTAATACCAATTCATCGGATACTAATACATGAACGCCGATGGTACGGAATTCATCTTTATGTGCCGATAATGGAAATAGTTCGCGGGTAACCAGGGGCATGATCACTTGAATGTTTTCTTTCAAGCATATGGATCGTAATGCAGGAATAAATTCGGGATCGTTTGCTTTAGGAATTTGATAAAAATTTCCATACAAATATTTCCCTAGTGCTTGGTCATCGGCATCGCATACAACCAAATGTAAATTTTGCATTTGTGTAAGGCATTTAATAATGCCCGCTGCGCCCGGTGCACCTGCACCCGTCATTAAGACACGAATTTTAGTTACATGATCCATCGTACTACTTCAAAAACTTCTGCGTATCGTTCCGAAATTTGAACACCTCTGGTTCTTGCCAAACCCCTTAAGAATTCTTCGTTTGCATAAGGCCTATGACTTTGACTCTCGTATTTAGAAAGTGCGTCGATTTTTTTGCGGATATGATTTTCTTCCAATGGAATAAAACATGTGGTATCGAAAGAAATATTGTTCCAAGGTAATTCGTAAGATAAAATTGAAATCGTTTTATAAGCACGTAATGCTTCTTGTGATATGGTGCCATGATCTTGATGCAAATCGGTAAGTGATGGGACCAATACCAAGCTCGGATTCAATTTATTTTTCAATTCAATCATATCTTGCAAAATGGCTTGACGATGATAACTGAAAGTCCTTACCTCGTAATTAAATAAAAATAAATTCTCTTCTGGAATGCCTAAAACTTTTGTAGCGGCCTTTACTTCCTTTATCAAAATATCTGAAGGTAAATGACTCGGCACCGATATCTCGCATGCCGAAAAAGCTGCATAATAGACCTCATGCCCTTGTTCTAAAAATTTCGAAATGCTACCTCCACAACCCAACTCCCCATCGTCTGTATGAGGGGCCAATACCAATATCTTTTGTTTACTCGATTTGAACATAATTGTAAAATAACGATGAAATATACTTAGTTTTATGCAAATTCATACAGAAATTAAAAGAAAGCTTTGAATGAAATTGAAAAATAAGGCGATATATGTTTTTATTGGCATTGTTTTCCTACTCAATTTACTGCACCTGAATAAAGTTCCCATTGCATGGATCGATGAAATCATGCTCATTGACCCTGCTTGGAATTTCTTAAAAACAGGAGCTTTCGCTGGTAAGGTTTGGCCACACGAGGGTGCCGAAACAATTTTCTTAGCCTATCTTCCACTCGGATCCTTTTTACATTTTATCGATCTAAGTATTTTTCCCAAAGAATTATTTTACACGCGACTGCCATGGTTGATCTACTACATCGGCCTATGCATTTTTGTGTACAAATACATACTTGCACGTTATATGCATTTACCATCGGCTGCATTGCTTTTCATAGCTCTGTTTATTGTCGATGAGTGCATTAATAATTCATTACGTAACGGAAGAATTGAAATGCCTTCGATGCTCATTATTGCAGCATTGTTTTATTTGAACATTAGAAATATACGACCAAGTATTCAAGCGGTTTTACTCTCTCTATTATTTATTAGTCATCCGGGTTTTTACCCTATTGGCATAGTACTAAGTTTGAATTTGTTGACAAAAAAAGCCAGTATTTTCAAACGATTGCAATACATTTTAATAATTGGAGCTCTACCATTCTTTTATTTGTATATGGCCGATTTTAATTTCCAAACGATATATGAGCAATTGGTACTGCATGGTAGAGAGCACGATGAAACGGTGGTACCTGGGCAACTATTTTACAATCATTTTATTGGCCGATTTTTACCTATTTACAAGTATCAATTTTGGATGATTGGTTTAAATATTTTGGCACATATTTACTGCTTATATGTGATTATTTTCAGATGGAATCCGAGAGTACAGGTCTTGGAATGGGCCTTCCTATTTACATCTGTATTCTGGTATTTTAATCTCGCTCCTTTCAACCGATATACTTCTATTTTAACATTAATGACCTTCTTATTATTACCTGGAATCATTCAAAGAATTTTATCGGTTTACGGATATTTGAGAGTCAACTTGAAAATCATTAAACCTTTACAAATAGGACTGTTTGTGCTGGTTTTGGGCCTATGTTCGGCGAACTTTTTTGTAAGACATTTTACAATTGCTCAACAATGGAATGCAAGGAATGAATACAAAGTATACGATTGGTTGGATCAGCATGTACCTAAAGACAAAAATGTTTTAATTATTGATGAGGCGGTGGGATTTTATTATGCCATGCAACATGAAAATGTATCCTTTACACTCCCCTATGCATTACATAAATACCGTGTAGAGCAATACGATAAAATTTATTATTTAACTTTACGAGATAGTAATACATCGGCACAATTAATCAATACATATAGTTGTAAGGATGATTTAAAATACAAATTGAGCAATCAAAAAATTCTGACATACAATGGACTTAAATTGTATGAGATAAAATCGGATTCGGAGTTAAAAGAAATTTGGAGAAAGTAATATGTTAAAAGCTATAGGAATTCATAAATCGTATGGAAGTTTAGAAATTATTAAGGGGATCGATGTAGAATTTCAATCGAACGAGATGGTGGCGATTGTAGGTCCGAGTGGAGCGGGTAAAAGTACACTGTTGCATGTATTGAGTGGGCTTGATACCATTGATTCGGGAAGTATTGTGTATCAATCAAAAAATATTGATCGATTAAAGGATAAAGATTTAAATAAAATAAGAAATAAGGAGTTCGGATTTATTTTTCAATTTCATCATTTATTACCGGAGTTTACGGCGATTGAAAATGTATGCATGCCTGCTTGGATCGCAAATAAATCGAACAAACAATCCATGCAGGATGCGAAAAAACTTTTAGAAATTGTTGGTCTATCCCATCGACTAGAACATAAGCCCAATGAGCTTTCTGGAGGTGAACAACAACGCGTTGCTATTGCAAGAGCACTTATCAATAATCCTAAAATTATTTTTGCCGATGAACCAACTGGTAATTTAGATACTCAAAATGCTGTGCAGATTAATGAATTGTTCAAACGCTTGAAAGAAGAATTTAAACAAACATTTATCATTGTAACACATAACGAAGATCTAGCAAAGTCGGCCGACCGTACCATACATATGAAAGACGGAAAGATCGTTGCTTAAGCTCGTTTGTTGAAATATCTATAATCTAGGAAGTATAGAATTTTAATGTTAAAGGTATTGGTTTGATTGTTTCTTAGCGTAGAATAAAAACTATCGATCATTCGATCGCCTGTATATCGAGTAACAGCAAGGTCTCTATTCGTAGTCTCGATCGAATTTTTCCAAACAAAAATTAAATCACTTCCTGGTGCAAACCTCCATCGATATACCAAATCGATGTTAAAGAAATTCACGTTGAAATTATTATTTCCCGTATAATTAGTAGAGTCGGCGATTAAATTTCCTGATGCCGATAATAATTTATAATCTAAAATTTCTACAGTGCTCCAATAATGTCGCGCTCTGAAAGTGAGCGAAGTGTTTTTATTAAAAATATACGAAGCATTCAAAGTATTCACGTGATTGCGAACATCTCGAAATGCAAAATAAATATGCGGATCTACTTTAGTAGAATACCCTTGATTTCTGTGATCAATAGACACATAGAATTCGTAATTCATTTTTAATTGATCAGAAAAACGAATAATTGGATTGATGTTGATATCTCTAAAAATTCCACCTGCAGTAAAATCTCTATAATAACCAACACTCATATCTAGGGCAAATGGTTTTCTATAATCGGATGAAATGCCTGTATTTCCTCCATACCAATTGGGACCAATGAATTTCATACCAGGAGTACGAGGTTCATAAAAATCGTGCTTCCCAAATGGGTTGATGTTGATGTTGAACCATTGTGTCAACCAATTTTTCCAAGTATGCACACGCGATAAATTGATTTGAAAATCTTGGAATTGATTACCAATGTATGTTGTTGAATGATATAAATGTATGCGCTGATTCCAATTCAAGAAATACTTACCCGGTTTAAACTCATTATAGCTCACATTCAAATTATGCGTAATTTCATTGGCATAAAACAGTATGCCTAAATCGTTCGGATCAAAGCTTTCATTTTTCACATTCCGATTGATACTGTATTTAAAATTTCCACTAACTTTTGCTAATTGTGCAGAATAAGAATATCCTGTATTGGTAGTTGTAGGTAAAAACTTTGCGCTCATAGCTGCAAATCCAGAGAAACGGAACTTATCTTTTTTATCGCCAATCGCAAAATTCAATGCCGAAACATTCGCATCATCGCGCATTCCAAATCGGCTTACGTTTGTGTTTAGGAAACTTACAAAGCTATTGTTTTTTAAAGTTTGATTAAATGCCACAACATTGTAATTGCTGAAGGGCGAAGTTTGGATATTCGAGTCGACCCCATCTAAGGTTCTAACTCTTGCATTGCTTTCCGATGTTACAGCATTCAAAATTCCTATTCCCAATCCGCCCGGCGTTCTACCAGTAATTTTAGAAGCATTGATCAATTGAACACTTTGTGGATTGTCTACAACAATTAAAGATGAATCGTTGCGTAAAGCTTCCACTTCATAGAATCGGCGCGGTGTTCCCCCTATCCTTCTAGCATAAAATAAATTATTCAAATTAAACAATTCCGTACCCTCTATGAAGAAAGGTCGGAATTCCTGAAACTGCACTTCGAATGCCGATAAGTTTAAAATTCGATTGTCCGATTGCACTTGACCGAAATCGGGTGCCAATGTCATATCGAGTGTAAAACTCTCATTGATTCCATATTTCAAATCGAGTCCAGCATTGTAAGAAGTAGACCAATTACTTTTACCCGCAATGTTGGATGGATAATGACTTTCCGTTATGCCGATGTAGGGCGTGAAAGAAAGTCGGATGGGCGACTTAATGGACTGAATGCCTTCCATTTTTCCGTAATAGGATACAAAATTTTGAACATCGGGCGGAACGTATTGCCATTGATTGAGTTCGCGGTTTCTCCTAATGCTTCTAGAAATTTGCAATCCCCATGTTTGAATATCTTTCTCAGGGAAACGTATTGCCATGTAAGGAATTTTCATTTCCACCACCCAACCAAAATCAGTGATGCGCACTTCTGAATCCCAGACCACATCAAATGTTTCGGCACCTGTGCGCTGGTCAAACTGAACCCCAGCAGCAGTTACACCAAATTCAAAAATATTTTGCAAATCGTGGAATGTATCGAAGTGGACACTAAACCAATCGGTATTCCCATAATTATCTCTGATAGAGAGTTCTTTTAAAATACTATCGGGCGATGTGTCGTATAATTTGGCAGCAATGTAAATGGCTTCATTATCGTATGCAATTTTAACTTCCGATTCTTGAGTCGCTTTTTGTCCAGGAAATGGTTCACGCTGAGTAAATTGAATGGCCGCTTCTACATCGGCCCAAATCTCCTCTTCAATTTTAGCATCAATTTTAGGACTTTGCTGAATTCGTTTGGCTTTCAATACTTTAGGTTTTTCCTGAGCAAAAGTTGCTAAAGAAAAACTAATGGATAAGACAAAAAAGTAGAGAAATAAGCGCATGGGTGCTCAAATTTCATAAAAATTTAAAGATTCCCTAAAATAAATATGTAACAATGATGTGTTTAATAAATCGTTTTTAAAATTGCTTGAGAAAAGCTACTTTTACCGCAAATTCAAAGAAAATGAACATTCACGAATATCAAGGAAAATCGATTTTAAAATCGTTTGGTGTAAGAATACAAGAAGGTATTGTTGCTGAAAATGTGGAACAAGCAGTTGAGGCGGCAAAACAATTACAAGCAGAAACCGGAACCGGATGGTGGGTTGTAAAGGCTCAAATTCATGCAGGTGGAAGAGGTAAAGGTGGTGGCGTTAAGTTGGCTAAGAATTTAGATGAGGTTAAGGAGAGAGCAGAACAAATTATTGGGATGCAATTGGTAACACCTCAAACAGGACCAGAAGGTAAGAAAGTAAATAAAGTGTTGATTGCACAGGATGTATATTATCCTGGACCATCGGAAACAAAAGAATTTTACATGAGTGTATTGTTGAACCGTACATCGGGACGTAACATCATCATGTATTCTACAGAAGGTGGAATGGACATTGAAGAGGTGGCTGAGAAAACTCCACATTTAATTTTCAAAGAAGAGATCGATCCTAAAGTTGGATTGCAAGGATTTCAAACGCGTAAGATTGCATTCAATTTAGGATTAGAAGGTGATGCCTTCAAAGACATGACGAAGTTTATCGCGGCTTTATACAAAGCGTACGAGCATACTGACTCTGCAATGTTTGAAATCAATCCAGTTTTAAAAACATCGGATAATAAAATTTTAGCAGTAGATGCTAAAGTAAGTTTAGACGATAACGCATTGTACCGTCATCCTGATTATAAGGAGATGCGCGACGTTACAGAAGAAGACCCTACAGAAGTGGAAGCAGGTAAGTCGAACTTAAACTATGTGAAGTTAGATGGTAACGTTGGATGTATGGTAAATGGAGCCGGCTTAGCCATGGCTACGATGGACATCATCAAATTATCAGGTGGTGATCCAGCAAACTTCTTAGACGTAGGTGGAACAGCCAATGCAAAAACTGTAGAAGCTGCATTTCATATCATATTAAAAGATCCAAATGTAAAAGCTATCTTGATCAATATCTTTGGTGGTATTGTTCGTTGCGATAGAGTGGCACAAGGGGTTATTGATGCATACAATAACATCGGCAACATCCCAGTTCCAATCATTGTTCGTTTACAAGGAACGAATGCTGTTGAAGCGAAGAAATTAATAGATGAGTCGGGATTGAAAGTATTTTCAGCAATAGCGCTGCAAGATGCGGCTGATTTAGTGAAAGAAGTTTTATCAAAATAAAAAAGGGGCCTAAGCCCCTTTTTTATTTTGATAGTATGCTAGTATGCTAGTGTGCTAGTCCTTTAATGAGAGTGAGAGTGGAGAGTGGGTGCTTACAATTTATTAATTCGTAATTCTATAAAATGCTTTTGAAAATTTACAACGAAAATCCAAATCCAAAACAAATTGAAAAAGTTGTGGAGGTATTGCGTTCGGGTGGTGTGATCATCTACCCTACTGATACTGTCTATGGGATTGGTTGTGACATCAATAATCAAAAGGCAATTGAGCGATTGTGTCAGATTAGAAAAATAAAACCTGAGAAAGCGAATCTATCGTTTGTGTGTTATGATTTAAGTCACTTGAGTGATTACATCAAACCGATAGACAATCATACTTTTAGAATTTTGAAAAGTGCATTGCCGGGTGCTTTCACTTTTATTTTCAATGCCAATTCTCAGGTCCCAAAATTGTTGATGAACAAGTCGAAAAAAACAGTGGGTATTCGTGTGCCAGATCATAATGTTGCTCGCGAAATTGTTCGAGTATTGGGAAATCCAATTGTGAGTAGCTCTATTCACGACGACGATGAAATCATTGAATATTCAACAGATCCAGAATTAATTTATGAAAAGTATAAAGATCTGGTCGATGTAGTAATAGACTCTGGTTTCGGTGGTAATGAAGCATCAACAGTTGTTGATTTTAGCTCTGGTGAACCAGAACCTATACGTGAAGGGAAAGGTGATTTCGAAAAGTACCTTTAATTCAAAATCATTATCTTTATCGATCAAATAATATTAATACAAAGCGCAATTCTTTGTACTTAATACTTTGTACTTAATACTTCTAAAAAAAAGAGTATGCTTATAAAAATAACACAATTCTTTAGACCATTTAGGGAGTTTATACAATCTAAAGTTACGGGTGGAATCATACTATTAATCTGCGTGGTGCTAGCATTGCTGATTGTCAATTCTCCATTGAAAGAAATCTATCATCATATTTTTGAATTAAATTTTGGTTTAAGTTTTGATCAGTATACATTCAAAAAGAGCTTACATTTTTGGATAAACGATGGCCTAATGGCTATATTTTTCTTGTTGGTTGGATTGGAAATAAAACGAGAATTGTTAGAAGGTGAGCTTTCCGACTTAAAAAAATCCAGCTTACCAATTATTGCAGCAATCGGAGGAATGTTAGTTCCTGCCATCTTATACATTGCATTCAATTTCAATACAACAGAGTCAAGCGGTTGGGGTATTCCAATGGCAACAGATATTGCATTTGCAGTTGCCATCATGTCGATTTTAGGAAATAGAGTCCCAATTGGATTAAAAATTTTCTTAACTGCATTAGCTATTGTAGATGATTTGGGCGCAATTATAGTAATTGCATTGTTTTACACACAGGAATTAAATCTTGCGTATTTGTTTTATGCAAGTATTGTAATGATAGTGTTGTACGGTTTAAATATTTCGAGGGTAAAATCATTAAGTGCTTATCTCCCACTCGGACTATTACTTTGGTTTTTTATTTACCAATCGGGCATCCACGCAACCATCTCGGGTGTTTTATTAGCATTAATGATTCCAACTAATAAAGGAAATAAAGTATCTCCATTAGAGCTCTTGGAACACTTATTAAACAAACCAGTATCTTACATCATTATGCCCTTATTTGCTTTGTCGAATACCGATATTATTTTTCAAAAAGAATCGTTTGAAAGTTTGGGAACGAATGTTGGACTAGGAATATTAGCAGGATTATTTTTGGGTAAAGTGATAGGGATCACTACGTTCTCCTACATCGGCATACGTATTTTAAAAATTTCGAGTTTACCAACAAATACGAATTGGAGTCAAATGATTGGGGCTGGATTTTTAGGAGGCATTGGATTTACCATGTCGATTTTCATTGCATTATTATCCTTCGAAAGCATTGAGTGGCAAGCCACAGCGAAGATCTCGATCTTAATTGCATCGGCACTTTCAGGACTTACAGGATATTTAATATTGGCGCGAGGAAAGGCAGTGGATGAAAGAGATGAATTGATAGAAGTGCAAACAAACTAGCTTGTAGCCAGAAAAATAATGCCCAAAAAAATGCTGGTAGCCAAGCTATTTTTTGCAAGTTAGTTGCGTCGCCTGCTTTCTTTGGTTGTTTGATGGAGAGGTATAAAATGTACCAAGCCGATAAGTATGCATCGACAAAGCAGAAGGCGGCAATTAGAAACGCTGCATATTGTCTTACTTGAATCCAATTAAAATAATACGCAAGGAATAGAAGTGTTAATGTGCTCAACAACCAAGCAATTCCATATGGATTTCTTACCCAAAAAAATAAATTGATTATGGCGATGCTTGCAAAAGCATAAATGACATAACTATAATTAGATTCAGCGATGAAATAGGCTAGCATAAATGCAAAAGCCGATGCGAAAGGATATCCAATGATGGACGTAAAAAATTTACTAAACCAAGATTTCGATTTCGTTGTTGCTACACCTTCTCCCGAATAAAATAAATCGATTGAAACCACTTCTGCAGAAAAAAGTAATGAAGCAAAGGCATGTCCGCTTTCATGTACTAAAGTATTGAAACCCTTGAAAACCTTACCAATTCTAGGCATGTATTCCAAAAAAACGGCATTACCAAGAGCAATCAAAATCAATGTGTTTTTTTCCATAGAATTTATTTCAATGGTGAATCGGGTTCTTTTGCAAAATGATTGAACACCAATTTATCGACCAAACGCGGAAAAAACTTATTCAACCAAACAGTTAATTTTCCTTGTGCTGTCATAACTAATTCCGATTTTTTATTTTTCAGTGCCTCAACAATACGTTCCGCTACACTTTCTGCCGACATGATTTTTGATTCGTTCAGAGGAGATTCACCTTGAATGCTTCCGTCTTTTGAACGTGCTACATTTCTAATGTTGGATGATGTAAAACCAGGACAAGCAACCAAAACATGCAAACCTTTATTTAGATTTTCGATACGTACCGATTCTAAAAATCCTTGCAATGCAAATTTAGAAGCTGAGTAAGCTGTTCTTCCAGGTAAACCTTTGTATCCAGCTATGGAAGATATTCCAATGATTGCACCTTTCACTTTCAACAAATGCGGCAATGCATATTTCGTACAATACACACTTCCCCAAAAATTTATGTCCATTAGTTCTTTCAACACATTCATCTCAACATCTTCAAACAATGCACGCATAGAGATACCTGCGTTATTTACCAACACATCTATCCTACCGAACAAACGCATGGCCTCATCAATTAAGTGTTTGCAGAACTCTTCTTTTGAAACATCTGTAGCTACTGCAATTGCGCGAACTGAAAATTTGTTTTCTATATCTTGTGCTATCTCGCACATTAATGGATATTGACGAGCTGCAAGTACGAGATTAGCACCTTCCGATGCAAACTGATATGCTAGTGCTTTACCAATACCTGAACTTGCGCCAGTAATAATTACCGTTTTATTTTTTAATTCGAACATCTTAATTCCCTAAATTTCTATACGCTTTCCAAATAATTAATAAATCGTTTTCAACTTGATAATGCTTGGCATACAATAAATTCAGTCTTTTACAGGTATGCTCATCGACTTGAATTTTATTTTTCAAACCCGACATAGGATTTAACACACCCTTTAAAATTTTAGGAAGCTCAGATGTATTTATCGTAGAATTTATATAACCCACCCATGATTTTTTTTGAATCAACACCATCGCAATATTTTTAATAAATTGTATAGGTCGATGTATCAAAATTAAATGAAGTGGTAAGCTTAATAAAAACAGGATACTCAAGGCATAATCGAATATTTTTTTATTCCGAATATGATTGGCCCTGCTTAAATTGAAATTAATATCGATGGTGTATAAGTCGCCCGGATTATCTACAGAATTACTTCCAATAATAAATAAACTTTCTTCAGGAGCAATTTTATAGTCGACTTGTGGATTTTTCACCATAGCCATGGAACTAATAATTTCTTGCAATGCAAGTTCCTTAGTTGAAAAAATTATTTCATCTATGGCATATACTTCTGCAATTTCTCCCAATTGAACAATATTCCCTAAATAGTTTTCATCCTTTTCTTTAAAGACATTATCGGGATGTACAAAACCAATGAAATTCACTTGAGTAATGGCTTGTTTCAACATCTCTAAAACACGCTTACCTTCTTCAACTTTCGCCACGATCACAATTTTCTTTTCTTGTGAAATTCCATCGAGCTTAAAGTTTTTAAATCCAAAAGCATTTAAGAGCAATCGAAGCGATACAGAAGAAATTACTGTCCAAAATGCACCTAGAATTATTAAAGCTCTTGAGAATCGCCAATCTTCATTCAAGAATGCATAAGCACATGCAATCACTAAAGATCCAACTAAGAGACCTCTAATAAGTCGAGATAATTTATAGGGTTTATCGTATCCACCTGCTAACCAAGTAGAAATTAACCAAGCGAGAATGTATAAAGGAACTGCCACTTCCATTAACTCGGGGGCATAGGCTTTTCTTACGTATTTATGATTCTCTTCCCAGTACAGTTTTATAAAATACATTCCGGCAAACCAAATGCTCGCATCGAGAAAAGGTAGAATCAATTTTTGTAAAAGTCTACTTATGATTGCAAGGCCCGCTCTTAGATAAATGGCAATATTAATTAAGAATGAAAATACTTTAGCGTTTTGTTTACTGAAATGTTTTTTGGCGAAAATGATCATCGCATTGTAAAAAACAAATACATAGTTAACAGAACTTTTCTTCGTACTCTCCCCTTTGTAATGTATGATACTTGAATGCGGATAATAATAATTTTTATAACCACCTAATTGTATTCGATACGAAAGATCGATATCCTCACCATACATAAAAAATGTTTCATCGAGCATACCCACTTGGTCTAATACTTTTTTACGCATAAGCATAAAAGCACCAGCCAAAACGTCTACTTCGTGTACTTCATTTTTATCGAGGTATCCTAAATGGTATTTACCAAAAGTTTTAGATTTGGGGAATAATTTAGAAAGTCCAAAGATCTTATAGAACGCTACCATTGGAGTAGGCAGACCTCGTTTGCTCTCTGGCAAAAACACTCCTTTCCCATCTACCATTTTAATACCTAGTCCGCCTGCATCCGGATGTTCGTCCATGAATTGAATGACCTTTTCGAAGGTATCTTCTTGAACAACCGTATCGGGATTGAGCAACAGCACATACTCTCCTTTTGAAATCGCAATACCTTGATTGTTCGCAACAGAAAATCCAGTATTTTTTTGATTGGCTATGAGAATTACTTCAGGAAATTTAGCACGAAGCATTTCCAAGGAACCATCGACCGAATTATTATCGACCACAATTATTTCCAAAGGAATATTCTTAGTAGCTTTACGTACAGAGTACAAGCACTGCTCTAAGAAATACTTCACATTGTAATTAACTATTATGATGGATAATTTCATTGATTCTAAATTAGAAAAATTATTGAGATTGCTGGTAGTTTACCCTTGAGAGAATCGATCTACCAAGCGTCACTTCATCGACATACTCCAACTCACCTCCAAATGAAACACCTCTAGAAATAGTGGAAATTTTAATGTTGAATTCAGCAAGTTTTTTGTTGATGTAGAAGATCGTCGTATCGCCTTCCATAGTTGCACTCAGAGCCATGATGATTTCCTTTGGCTGTTCTTCACGAACGCGCTGAACAAGTGATTCAATGTTTAAATCGTTTGGGCCCTTACCATCCATTGGCGAAATAAGTCCGCCTAGAACATGGTACATTCCATTGTATTGTTGCGTATTTTCTATGGCGATGATGTCGCGAATGTCTTCCACCACACAAATTTCATCCTTGTTTCTTCGAGTGTTCAGGCATATGCTACAAGTATCATCGTCGCTAATATTATGACAAGTTTTGCAGTACTTGATTTCTTCTTTCAATTTATCAAAGGCAGCAGCGAATTTATTAACTGATTGATTATCTTGTTTTAATAAATGCAACACTAAACGTAAAGCAGTTTTTTGGCCGATGCCGGGCAATGCCGAAAAGGCTTGGACTGCTTGTTCTAAACGCTTTGATGGTAGGTTCATGTGATAAAAATAGCAATAAGAAATTAGAATTATTACATTTGTTTCAATGACCACTACAATAATATTATGCAGCATTGTGCTGTACTTTTCTTTACTGCTTTTAATTTCTTGGTATACAAGTAGAAATGCCAATCAGCAAAGTTATTTCAACGGCAACAAACAATCGGCTTGGTACCTAGTAGCCTTCGGTTTAATTGGCGATTCCCTATCGGGCGTCACCTTTATTTCTATTCCGGGTGCAGTTTATAATCAGCAGTTTGGTTATATGCAATTGGTATTGGGTTATTTACTTGGTTACTTGGTTATAGCGATGGTATTATTGCCCTTGTATTATCGCTTAAACTTAACATCCATTTATTCGTATTTGGGCGATCGCTTAGGAAACAATTCACAAAAAACGGGTTCATTCTTTTTTATCGTATCGCGACTCATTGGTGCAGCATTTCGATTGTATATATCGGCAACCGTTTTGCAACTTTTCATTTTTGATCAATGGAACATTCCATTTGGAGTTACGGTGAGTATCGTCATTGCATTGATCTTAATTTACACCTACAGAGGAGGTATCAAAACACTCGTCTGGACAGATACTTTACAGTCGGCATTCCTTTTAATGGGCGTAATCCTATCCATTGTAGCAATTGCAAACGCATTGGAATTAAATGCGATTGAACTAATGGAAACGGTAAAGAACAGTAAGTATTCGACCATATTTTTCTGGGATTGGCAAGAGAAAAACTTTTTCTTTAAACAATTTTTCAGTGGTGCATTTATTGCGATTGTGATGACAGGATTGGATCAAAATATGATGCAAAAAAATCTAAGTTGTAAATCACTAGGCGAAGCGCAGAAAAACATTTACTGGTTTAGCTTTGTTTTGATATTTGTGAATTTGTTCTTTGTTTCACTTGGTGCATTATTGTATACCTATGTAGACACGATGCAAATCGCATTGCCTGCAAAAACGGATCAATTGTTTCCAATGTTAGCTTTGAATCATTTGGGAATTTTTGCGAGTGTGGTATTTATTTTAGGAATAACGGCGGCTACTTTTTCGAGTGCCGATTCGGTACTCACCACCTTAACCACGTCTTTCTGCATCGACTTTCTTAAGATTAATCCAGAGGAAGAGAGTGCAAAAAATACGAGAACAAGGCATTGGATACATGTGGCATTTGCGTTATTGTTATTAACTGTGATCGTATTGTTTCAAAAGATCAATAACGATGCAGTGATTAATTCCGTCTTCACAGCTGCGGGTTACACGTATGGGCCATTGTTGGGATTATTTAGTTTTGGATTATTCACAAAGTATAAAGTAAAGGATAAAATTGTACCAGTAGTTTGTATACTATCTCCTATTATTGTTTGGATATTAGATACGAATTCTGTTAATTGGTTAAACGGATATAAGTTCGGCTTTGAATTATTGATTTTGAACGGACTTATAACATTTGTAGGATTATTATTATTAAAAAAAGGAGAATGAAATGACAGGCGACGACAAAATTAGAAGAGCATTTGAAAACAAAAATTGGAATGAAATAAAAACTCAGAACTCTTGGCAAATCTTTAAAGTGATGGCAGAGTTTGTTGAGGGTTTTGAAAAGTTGGCGAAGATAGGACCATGTGTATCGATCTTCGGGTCTGCTAGAACTAAGCCCGATCATCCATATTATAAATTGGGAGAAGAAGTAGCAGAGAAGCTCACGATGAAAGGCTATGGAATTATTACAGGAGGCGGTCCGGGTATCATGGAAGCAGGTAATAAAGGGGCTCGAGCAACTGGTGGAAAGTCGGTAGGCTTGAACATCGTTTTACCATTTGAACAGACACATAATCCGTATATCGATTTAGATAAATTGATGAACTTCGATTACTTCTTTGTGCGTAAAGTAATGTTTGTAAAATACGCGCAAGGTTTTGTGGTATTGCCAGGTGGCTTTGGAACCTTGGATGAATTGTTTGAAGCATTAACATTAATTCAAACGGGAAAAGTTGCTCGCTTTCCAGTAGTATTGGTCGGTTCTGAATTCTGGGGTGGATTGGTTGAGTGGATACAAAAAGTAATGTTAGAAAAAGAGAAAAATGTTAGTGCAGAAGATATGTTTCTATTTAAAGTCGTAGATACTGCAGATGATGCTGTGCAGCATATTGTAGAGTTCTACGAGAAATATGTATTGAAACCTAATTTCTAGTATTAAAAATCACTAACACCTCCTGAAACAGCAAATTTCATAGCGTCTGAAGCTTTCATATTCAAAGCTTCTACGCGTGATTTTTCTACTATTAATACTTTTCCAGCAATGCTGTAGGAGAAAGGAAAATATACTGCAACTTGATTTTCTAAATTTAGCCTTGATAAATCTTTTTGTGTAATAAATCCAATTTGTTTTACACCATCGGAAATAAGTACCAATACGGGTTCGTTGAATTTTTTTTCTTCGCCAACAAAAGCTTCCAATAAATCTCTGAATGAGGAATATATTAATTTAAATAAAGGAAATTTGTTTAATAGCTTATCGAAATAATTGTAAATAGGCTCCGTTATAAAAGAAGTTACTAGTAGACCTACAAATGTTAAAGCTAAGAAGCTCACGAGTATACCTGAACCTGGGAATCCTAAGTCTACAATGCTATCGATACTTCTTACCACGTAATAAATCACATAAATAGAAAGTGCTAATGGTATGATCACCAATATGCCTTTAAAAAAATAACTTAATACTAGTCGAATAATTTTATTCATAATAATAGATTCTTTGAACTCTTTGAGAGATCGATGTTAAAATTTCATAAGGTATTGTGTTTGCAATTAACGCTAACTCATTTATACTAGGATCTTCACCAAATACTATGACTTCATCTCCTTCTACAACCCCCATCCCTGTTACATCTACCATACACATATCCATACATACACTTCCTATTATTTTTGCTTTCGAGTTTTTAATACTTACATATGCATTTCCGTTTCCGAATAATCGCGAATACCCATCGGCATAACCAATTTTTATTGTTGCTATTTCAGAATCCTTTTCAATTAAACCTCTCCTACCATAACCAACCGTATCTCCTACTTTTAATTTTTTAATTTGTGTTACGGTTGTTTTCAAAGTTCCAACTCGTTGCAATTCGTTCTGATAATTTCCAACATTTTCAATTCCATATAATCCGATTCCGAGTCGGACCATTTCATACTGTGCCTCTGGAAACCTTAGTATTCCTGCAGTGTTCGAAATATGTCTGATAAAATCTTTTTTATAATGATTGCGCAATTGGGCATAGGTATGATCAAAAATTGATAATTGATGTTGCGTATAATCGTCGTGATTTTCCGATTCAGAGGCAGCTAAATGAGAGAACACGGATACAATCTGCAACACATCGTCGTTCGTAAATTTAAACAAATCGGCTAAGTCTCCATCTGAAAATCCTAAACGGTTCATTCCTGTTTCTAACTTTACATGAATTGGATACTTAGATCGATGTTGTGATTTTACAAATTCATAGAATGCGCTTAATATACGAGCATTATATATTTCTGGCTCCAGTGAATATTCAAGCATTTTATCAAATGCAGCGGGTTCTGGACTCATCACCATGATAGGTAATTGTATTCCTGCCTTTCGAAGACTCACACCCTCATCGGCAAAAGCCACTGCTAAATAATCGATTTTATTCCATTGCAAAATACTGGCAATTTCTGCACTGCCGCTACCATAAGCAAAGGCTTTTACCATTGCCATTACTTTAGTACCAGGACTTAATTTAGATCGATAAAAGTTTAAATTATGAACTATGGCATTGAGGTTAATTTCTAAAACTGTTTCATGAACTTTTTCTTCGAGCAATTTTGCAATGCGTTCAAAACCAAATTTTCTTGCCCCTTTAATGAGTATACCTTCGTTATTAAACTCAATATTTTTAAAATTCTGAATGAAGTCTTCAGTGCTTTCATAAAATTCTTTATTGATGTTAAAGAGATGTGCGGATGCTTTAATCTCCCTACCAATTCCTATAATTCTATTGATGGAATGCTGATGTATATAATTCGATAAAATGTCGTACACTGGTTCTGTTTCAGAATGAACAATATCTGAAACGATGATGGTTTTAGTGTCGTGTTTTTGTTGATTTAAAAAATCAATTGCAAGAAGTAATGAAGAAATATCGGCGCTATAACTATCGTTGATCAATACAGATCGATTAATACCCTGCTTCATTTCCAAGCGCATGGGTATTGCTTGCAAGAGTTTAATTCTTGTTTGTATGTCTTGAATAGTAAACTGAAAATGCAAGAGTGTTGCAATGCAAATTACAGTATTTTCAATCGAAGCATCGTCAATAAAGGGCACCTCTACATCGAACTCATTTAGTTGAAAATATATACTAAGGATGGTAGATTTAGCATATTTACGAACAGATAATATTCGAAGATCTGCATCGGCACTAAAAGACCAAGTAAAGGATTTTTCTTTGGGTATTAATCCATCGGGTACGTAATCCTTGCCATAAATAATTTTTTTTGAATTCTTAAATAGCAAGAGTTTTTCATGAAGTTTTTCCTCCCTACTCTGAAAACCTTCATCGTGCGCAGCTTTAATATTTGTTAGTATCCCAACATCGGGCTGAATAATTTTTTCAAGATTAGACATCTCGTTTATTGTTGAAATTCCAGCTTCAAAAATACCAAGTTGATAGCTATGGTTCATTTGCCAGACCGATAAGGGAACACCAATTTGGGAATTATAGCTTTTGGGACTTCGAATGATAGAAAACTTGGGCGACATCAATTGGTAGAGCCAATCTTTTACGATTGTTTTACCATTGCTACCAGTAATACCAATTACGGGGAATGAAAAATGTGCTCTATGATATGCTACTAGTTTTTGCAAGGCTTCCAGCGTGTTGTCAACTATATAAAAGTTGGCAGAAAGGTATTCTTTACTTGCAAAATTCGCATCAGATACTACGAAATTTCGGACACCTTGTTGATACAGATCTTTGATGTAATGATGACTGTTTTGTTTTCCAGGTAATGCAAAAAACAGGCTCACATCGGCATAAATAATTTTCCTACTGTCTGTAAGAATCCAAAAGATTTCGTATTGCTCTTGCTGAATGATTGCTTGGCACTCGAGGATTTCTTTGATTTGTGTAGCAAGGTATTTATGTTGCATGTTCAAATATCGGTATTAAAAATTGAATTAATTGTTTTAAATTTATGCTATATGTGAACAAGATGTGTGCTAAATCTACAAAATTTATTCCGAACGCTGAGATTGACAAAGTAAAAGCAAAGAAGCTTTACGACAAGAAATCGGCGAAGCCAAAAATTGAACAATATTGTGCTTATCAGGAGCGTTCGCAGCAAGAAGTTAGGGATAAGCTTTACGATATGGGCTTGCATAAGGCCGATGTAGAGGAGCTCATAAGCGAACTCATTACTTCAAATTTTTTAAACGAAGAACGATTCGCAAGATCGTATGCAAGGGGGAAATTTCGAATAAAACATTGGGGGCGGATTAAAATTAAGCAACAATTGAAACTCAAAAAAGTATCGGAGTATTGCATTAAAAAAGCGATGTTAGAGATAGAGCCAGATGAATACGAACAATGTATATTCAAACTATTAGAGAAGAAAAAAAGCGAGCTTCAGAAAAAAGAAAAAAACGCATATATCTTGAATCAGAAAACGATGAAATACCTTATGTCTAGGGGCTTTGAACCCGACATTGTACAAAGTCTTATGAAATCAGAATTATAAATCGAATACGCCTGTTTTTCTTTTTTGCTTCACATACTTTCGAATGTCTAACACAATAAATGCAAGAAAATAAAAAAGTATAGGCGCTCCTACTGAAAGGAATGATGTATAGATAAAAAATAGGCGAACCCTCGACAATGAAAGTCTAAACTTTTGAGCCAAATATGTACATACTCCAAACGAGTATTTCTCAAAGAAAGAAATGATGGACTGTATCATATATTTAAACTTTTTATTCCGATGTTGCAATTTAAGCATTTTTTTTCATCGCAGTAATTTTCCCATAAAAATCTTAGGCCTTGAGTTTGCATGGCATTGCTTGCTTTATAACCTGTACATTCGTAAACATGGGTATACATATTCTTTTCGGCTTTAATTTCCTCCATTAAATCAATAGCTTTATTTATGTAATCGATTTCATTATTATTTTGTCCATAACAGATCCACAACAATAATAGTGTGTTTAACAGTATTTTCTCTATAGATTCCGCTCCTAAATTCTTATTGCATGGACTTGATTCTTTATCGAATACATAATGATTTTCCCAATAAGCATTCACATTTGTTTTAAGGAATTCTTTTAAATGATTCATGCCATTTGAATGCAGGCAATCTTGAAAAAGATGTGTTCGATGATACATAATAGAAGATAATTGAGCAATTCGAATGCTAGGAAAATTTAAAGGTCTGAGTTTCGCAAACTTCCAATTGGCTTGATCGATTGAGTTTAGATTATACTTTTTTTTAAGAAATCGATAATTACTTTTTAGTTCATTGGGGTAATCGTCGATGAAGCTCCGTTCGAGCATTCCTGCTTGTCCGAACAACAATGCATCAATCAACAGAGGCTTATCGGCATTCTTATGAATAATTTCTACTGGAATCGAACGAGCTAATCGTTCCATAGGTTCGGCATTGACATGAAAACCCATATGCCTACATAGGAATTCAAAACAAACTTGTTCCCAGTGTGATTTGGTATGACCCAGTCGATGCTTTATGGGTAGTAACTTTTCTTCAATTCTTTGCAATGCCAATTGAATCAAATATTCATTAATCTCATATTCTTTCAATCGAGGCCACACATCGGCACAAGGAAGTATGCTTAAATCTTGTACCAAATGTTCGTATTTACTAAGCACTTGTTCCGATATTCTTGGACCAATTTCGATGCAAGGAATTACTCTTCCGTTTTCAGTCTTACATGGAGTATTGTCGTCTTTAAATACGACGTGAAGAATCACGTTATTGTATGCATCGTCTAAAAAATGTTTGTGAACATTCCAATCGCGCGATTGTAAATGTATCTCCACATTCCCTACCCATAATGTATCATCGATTTTAATTTTAGCCGCTGAGAAGTCGGGCCCTGAATGATGTTGCAAGAATCCTTGATGAACAATTTCTATTTTGCTACCGTCCTTGCTGTATAAATTTTTTCGGTCAAATAATTGATATTTCCATACCGACTGCACAAAATCCTCCCTCATATCCATAATTATTTAATGAATACAAGGTAAGAAAATCTTAGGATTATAACAAATTGTTTTGCTCTAAAATTGCTTGCATTTCTTTTTGCATTTTCAAAGCTTCTTCCCTAGCCTTTTCTGCAAAGTCGGCTCCGTTTGAGGCATAAATAATTCCACGAGAAGAATTGATTAATAGACCAATCTCCTTATTGAGTCCGTATTCACAAACTTCTTTCAAGCTACCACCTTGAGCGCCTACTCCAGGTACTAAGTAAAAATGATCGGGACATATAGCGCGTATATTTTTAAAGTATTCGGGGCGAGTAGCTCCAACGACATACATCATGTTTTCTGATGTCCCCCAGTACATGGAAGTTTTCAGAACTTTTTGATAAAGTTTTTCTTGGTTCCCGTCCTCAAACATTTGAAAATCTTGAGCACCTTCGTTAGAAGTTAAAGCAAGAAGTATCACCCATTTATTTGAGTACCCTAAAAAAGGTTGAACAGAATCGGATCCCATGTACGGAGCAACGGTCACCGAGTCAAAGTCGAAACCCGATTCTTGAGGGTTAAAAAATGCTCTAGCATACAGAGCAGATGTATTGCCGATGTCGCCGCGCTTCGCATCTGCAATCGTAAATATATTTTTAGGTATAGCATGCATGGTCTGTTCTAGACTTTTCCAGCCTTTAATACCTCTGCTTTCATAGAACGCGATATTGGGTTTATATGCCACACACAAATCGGCAGTAGCATCTATTATTCGCTTATTAAACTCATAGATTGGGTCCTCAAAATCCAACAAAAAGGAAGGAATCTTCTGTATATCAACATCTAATCCAATACATAAAAAACTTTTTTTAAGCTTTATCTGTTCTATGAGCTCTTTCTTGTTCATGGAGCGAAATTAAGAAATATTGTAAAATTTAAGTGCGTTATTTGTTTATTTGATTTTTATGATTAACATTGCAAGGTGTTAATTTCATAACACTTCCCGAATATCATTTCAGAATAATCAAATCCAATTATTTTTTGCTTTGATTTCAGCACAATGAAAAAATTATTTTTAATTAAATATCAATGTACGACATTTCAACTTTAAGCGACAAACTCGTGTCAGAGCTTCGTCAGATTGCCAAAGATTTAGAGATCCACGATTACGACGAGCTAAGAAAACAAGAACTTATCTATAAGATAATGGATAAGCAAGAAAACAACCCATCGGAAACCAACTCCAATTCAACATCAGAAATCAATTCTGAAGAAAAACCCAAACGTAAAAGAAGTGCAAAAGCTAGCAAGGAAGAAGCTCCAGTAGAAGCAGTTGCAGAAGAAATTACACAAACTGAGTCAAGTACAGAAAACAATTCAACGGAAGAAGTAGAAGCCGACAATACATCAACAGCGAACGACTCGGCTAGTATAGAACGTGGATTTGAGAGGAATAAAAACAATAAATACGATAGAAATAATAATAACAACAGAAACAATAATCAGCGTAATTCGGAATCGCTTTTAAACACATTGGATTTTGACAATTCTATTGTGAATGAAGGAGTTTTAGAGATTATGCCCGACGGTTATGGATTTTTACGATCAGCCGATTATAATTACCTCACATCGCCAGACGATATCTATGTATCACAATCTCAAATAAAATTATTTGGATTGAAAACTGGAGACACTGTACGAGGAAGTGTTCGCCCGCCGAAAGAAGGTGAAAAATATTTCCCATTGGTTCGAGTAGAAACCATTAATGGCAGAATACCATCGGAAGTTAGAGATCGAGTACCATTTGATTATTTAACGCCATTATTTCCATACGAGCGATTTAATTTATTTTCAGACCCCAACAATTATTCGACTCGCTTGATGGATCTTTTCGCACCAATTGGTAAAGGTCAGCGTGGATTAATTGTTGCACAGCCTAAGACAGGTAAAACGGTTTTATTGAAAGATGTAGCAAATGCAATTGCAGCGAACCATCCAGAAGTTTATCTAATCATTTTATTGATTGATGAACGTCCAGAAGAGGTAACCGATATGGCTAGAAGTGTTAGAGCAGAAGTAGTAAGTTCTACGTTTGATGAGCCTGCGGAGCGACATGTTAAAATTGCAAATATCGTTTTAGAAAAATCAAAAAGAATGGTAGAAAGTGGACACGATGTTGTGATTCTACTTGACTCTATCACCAGACTTGCTAGGGCATACAATACAGTGGCACCTGCATCCGGAAAGATCTTATCGGGTGGTGTGGATGCAAATGCATTGCATAAACCAAAACGATTCTTTGGTGCAGCTCGTAAAATAGAAAATGGAGGTTCTTTAACCATTATTGCAACAGCATTAACAGAGACTGGTTCTAAGATGGATGATGTAATCTTTGAGGAATTTAAAGGAACAGGAAATATGGAATTGCAGTTGGATCGAAAACTAGCGAATAAACGAGTATTCCCAGCTATCGATATCAATGCCTCATCAACTAGAAGAGATGATTTATTATTGGATAAAGATGTTTTACAAAGAATATGGATTTTGAGAAACCATCTAGCCGATATGAATCCAGTTGAAGCGATGGAATTCTTGCAACAACAAATGAGGGGCACTAAATCGAACGAAGAATTCTTAATTTCAATGAATGGCTAAAAAATGAAGAAGCATATTCCCAATTTTATTACTTGTTTGAATTTATTTTCTGGATGTGTTGCTCTCACCTATGCAATATGTGGACAATTACAAACTGCTGCATATTTTATAATGCTGGCTGCGGCCTTTGATTTTTTAGATGGACTATTGGCTCGCTTACTCAACTCCTATTCAGAATTGGGTAAGCAACTAGACTCATTAGCTGATATGGTTAGTTTCGGTTTATTGCCCGGTGTATTTGTATATCATATGCTATTAATGAGCTTAGAATCTAATGGTTTGCCTATAGAATTAGCTTATGTAGGCTTTTTAATTACTGTATTTTCAGCATTACGTTTAGCCAAATTTAATATCGATACCAGACAAACGGAAAACTTCATAGGACTGGCAACTCCTGCCAATACCCTATTCTTCATTAGTTTGCCATTCTTAACAGAACAAGATACTGAAGCATTGATGTTTCTAACGCATCCATTGATTCTTATTTTTCTATGTCTAGGCTTTTCCTACTTACTTGTTTCAGAGATCTCTTTATTCTCTCTGAAATTCAAAAGTTTAGCTTGGGACAAAAATAATTTCAAGTACATTTTTCTTGCAATTTCTTTAATACTAATAATATTATTTAAGTTTGCAGCAGTTCCGATGATCATCACAACATATATATTATTTTCGATCATCTTCAAGCAAAAGTTTAAAACAATATGAAATTTCAAGCTGAAATCAATGTAATGCCTTTAAAAGAGATTTTAGATCCACAAGGTAAAGCAGTAACCGGTAGTATGAAAAATATTGGCTTACCGGAAATTCAAAACGTTAGAATTGGTAAGCATATTACACTCGAATTGGAAGCCGCAAATGAATCAGAGGCAAAATCAAAAGTAGATCAAGCCTGCAAAAATTTATTGGCCAATATGATCATGGAGTCTTACGACTTTGAAGTAAAAGCGATTTAGTTCAATACCATATATATAAAAAAAGCCAAGTAATAAACTTGGCTTTTTTTATATAGAATAATCAGATTACTGTACTATGAATTTGATTGTTTTCTCATCGGAACCGTTCGAGATTTTCACAAAATATATTCCTTTTCTCTCAAGGTTCAACTCAATTTCTGATTGCATTTCAGTTAAATGTTTCGAAAACACTTTTTTACCTAATACATCAAAACATTCAAGGCTTGCGTTTGAATTTAATCTTTGGAATGCATATGATAATTTAGATGTACCAGAACTTGGATTAGGATAAATAACAAACTCATAAATCGATTTATGAGCATCAATGCCAACAAAGTTCGCTGAGTCACTAATAAAAAACTTATCAAAACCAGCCTCAACTATGTGATCACTTGGAGTTTCAGCGGTTCTTACGATTAATTTCATAGAATTATTTAATGTAATTCTATTGTTTAACGGTATTGTTTTAGATACCCAAGTTGCGTTATCATCTCTTCTTCCCCAAATTTTTTCTAAGACTATAGTATTAACACCATTTGTTAAACTAATAGTTAATGTATCATTAGGCGTTGAACCACTAGATAAATTACTAAAATATCTTGAAAAATGGATGTGAGGATTTTTGTATGCGCTTAAATCTAAAGTTGGTGAACTTAGAATCACTTCACCATTATCGACATCACCAAATGTGGCTGGACCTGAAATGTTTTCAGTAATGAATGCATATTCACCAAAATCATTTTGATCATCCGAATCCGGATTCGCAAGTGTATTATTCGATGTTGTTCTTACTGGTATACCTCTCACCCATCCACCGTTATCAGGATCTCCAGTTACAGTCCAATTGTTATTAAACAAGAAATCATCGTAATACCCTTTAACTAATACCAAGTCAGGAACATCTGAGATCGATTGAATATTTATATGATCGATTTCTTTTGTAAAGTATCCAAACTTCCCAATTCTAATCGTATAATCTCCAGCATAAAATGTAGGGATATTGATTGCACCATTATTATTGGATTTAAATTCATAAACATTACCTAAGCTATTGTTTTTGATATACACATCTACCGAAGGTATTGGATTTGCATTGCTATCTACGATTGTTTTTGATAGATTGAAATTTGGAATCGATACCAATTGTACGGTAATATTTGTTAATACTCCATTTTTAAGTTCAACCACAGTTGTGTCGTTGTAATACCCAAATAAAGATGTAACAAGCGTATATGTACCAGAATCTGCTGTACCAAATGCAAATGAACCGTCTAATTTAGAAAGTGTGTTTTTACTTGTATCTTCTAGTAAAATAAATCGAGCATTTGCCAATAAATTATTTGTATTTGAATTTCTTACTTCACCTTCCAAGTAGCAAGCTCTCTTATACGTTGGAGTTACCACATGCATACCATTATCAATGTCCGAAACTAAAATATTTCCAGAAGGTAAATAAGGATACACGCCCCAAGCACCAGAAAATCCAGGGCCCGAAGTTGGACTTGAGTCATAGTTCCCAATTTCAATTAAATTATGTGGTCGACCCGCATCGACCAAAGTAATCCCATCCGTGTAATAAGATGTCCATAAGAAATCATTATTAAACCCAGTTATACTCGAATCGTTCAATACATATGTATTATGAGCAATTGAACCAGAATTATTATGTCTATAACGATCCAACTCTTTGATGTTATTAATATCACTTATATCGTACGAAGTCACAAAGGATGCATCAACCTCGTCTGTAGTATACACCACTTTATTATTTGTAGACAACCAAGAATTATGAGTAAATGCACTAGGTGTTAATTGAGTATTAATTTCACGTGGATTTTGTGGATTTGTTGCATCAATTATTACGAGTTCTCCTCTATAAATTTGACATGAATAAAGTGTATCGTTTTTTACAAAACCATCGTGAACATAACTATTCGAAACAGTACCTAAATAATTAGGATTCCAAGGGTCCGATAATGAAAATATTTTTGCTCTACCCCCTTGTGAATTACCACCGTATAGATATAATTTATTATTGTCGATGTGTAAAGCGTGCACTTGATCAATTGCTCCAGCCATTGCACCATTCCCTGTATAGTTCTTATAATAAACGGTATCGGGTAAATGACTCATATCTACAATCGTTACGCCACCACCACCTTCAGTAGTTACATATGCGTATTTACCTAAAGTTCTGATTTCTCTCCAAGCTGAACTTGCTCCTGGAATAGAAAATTTAATAAAAGGTGCAACTGGATTTGTCACATCTACAATTGAAAGATTGTTCCATGCTCCAGCTAAAGCATATTCTTTTCCGGTACTGTCTTTATAGCCCCAGATGTTTGATAAATTACTGTAGGGAATACTAGATCTGAAACTGATATTTTTGTTTTGAGCGCCTGCTCCTAAACTGGTTAAACCAATAATTGAGGCAAAAAGTAATTTTTTAAGCATTGAGTTTTTTATTGTTTTATAATCTTAATTTGTTTTGAATATTCTGAAGTTTGTAATGTTATGAAATACATTCCAGGATTGATGTTCTTAAGTTCGATGGTATTTATTCCGTTTTCTAAAGTTAATGTTTTAATCAAGCGTGCATTTATATCGGTAATGTATGCTGTAATTGTTTGACTCGACTTGTTATCAGCATAAATTAAATCGGAAAATGTATTCGGATAAATATTGATCGATTTGAATTTCTCATCTATCACAGATGTAGAAACGGCTTCTAATTCTACGTCTAGATTTACTGTTTGTGCCGATTGTAACATTACGTCAATTTCTTTGGATTGATATCCAGGTGCCGAAAATCTAAATCGTTGAATTCCTTGAAGTACAAAACCTGTTTTATAAGAGCCATCAATCTTTCCATTTTTTAGATAACCGTTTGTTAGTAACTGTACGCTAGCATTAGGAATAATAACACTGCTTACTTTATCTCGAACTACTCCTTCTAAATAAGAAGCTCTTGTATAATTGGGATCGTAAATAAACAAACCCTGTTCCATGTCTGAAACTAAAATATTCCCAGATGGCAAGAATGGATAAACTCCCCATGCACCTTGGAAACCATCTCCTACTAAGGGTGTACAATCGAAATGGCCGACTTCTACTAAGTTATCTGGTTTAGTTGCATCCACTAAGGTAACACCTACTGTATAATAGGACGTCCATACATAATCAGAATTATTCCCTGTTACGGTTGGATTATTTAATACATAAGTATTGTGTGGTATGGCCCGATTATTATTGGCATGTTTGTAGCGGTCGAGTTCAATTATATTACCCGGATTACTTATGTCATAAGCTGCAACATAGGCATCTGCAACTTCATCTGTTGTGTATAAAATATTGTTATTACTAGATAGCCATGTATTATGTGTAAACTGATTAGGTGTTTGTTGGGTTGAAATTACGTTAGGCTGTTGTTTATTGGTAACATCGACAATACTAAATGTACCACTGAAAATCTCACCCGTATACATTGTATTTCCTAAGACCGTTCCATCGTGAACATATTTTTCATTATAAGCACCTGCAACTACAGGATTCCAAGGATCCGAAATATTAACAATTAAGGCACCACCAAGAGAAAGCGGATTGTTTGAACCATAGAGATACATGTAATCTCCTTCTATGTGTAATGCATGTACATTTCCGAAGAGTCCATTTGCACTCCATTGTTTGGTACGAATACTATCTGGTAGGTATTGCAAATCTACAATTGTAACACCAAAGTCTAGACCAGCAGCTTCTGTAGTGATGTATGCATAGTGACCATAGGTTCTTATTTCTCTCCAAGTAGATTGTGGACCAGGGACTTTAAACAATAGATTTGGTGATGAAGGTGTCGTTACGTCGATTATTGCACATGCATCGTTTAATGTAGAAGAACCCGCACATCCTAATAGTGCATATTCCTTTCCGGCCTGTGCATAGCCCCAGATATTTGCATATCTATTGTTGCCAATACTCAATGCCCCTAGCTGAGTCATATTGTATGAACTCTGTGCAAATAAGCTGCCTGTAATTAGACAAAAAATCAAAGTAAAAATTCTGTTCATAAGGGTTTTATTTGGGCATTTATAAGCAAAAATGACTCCAAAAAATCTAATAATGTACAGAATTGTATGTAATTAATTTGATGCAGTAACATTTGCCATTACTCGGTGCATTCGCAGTGTTAATTCATCTACTTTTACAGGTTTGATAATAAAATCGTCTGCCCCCATACCGATAGCAGTTTGGACTACTTCTACATCATCTAAGGCTGAAATGAGAATTACTGGTATTTTTTTGTTTTCAGCTTTGATTATCTCGAGCAATTCGAGCCCCGACATAAAAGGCATCATGATGTCGGAAATCACCAAATCGGGTTTCTCCATTTTAATCATTTCAACCGCTTCACGTCCATCGGTTGTGCTAATTACTTCGTGATTATCTTTTTTTAATTGAATCTCTATTAACTTAATAGACATTTCTTCATCATCAACAACTAATATTTTCATATCTAACTGATTTTCTGTTTAAATACTCGAATTACTTCTAACTCAGGCTGTGTAATATTTATTAAGTAATCGATCAACTCACCCAAAGTGTGCGTATCTATTTTATGTTTTGCACGTTGCTCTATTTCGATCAAAATTTTCTTCAATTCCTCTAATCCTACATAGGCATAAGTTGCTTTTAATTTATGAGCATAAAATCCTATGGTATCCCAATCTTCTTCTTGCACCGATTTTCGAAGTATTTCTAAGGCTTCCGGAGTTCTGCTCAGAAAAATCTGTAACATTTCAAGAATGAATTGTTGATTTCCGCCCGAAACTTCCTCTAAATATTTTGTATTAAATTCTGGCAACTATATATACTTAATTATCTAAAATTAACTTATTTTTTCGACTGATAAAACATCTTTGCAATTTTTAAGTAATTCTTGAATGTCAAAATGCAATATAGGATGCTTCCAATCTCCCGCTATTTCGGCACATGGCTCTAAAACAAATTTTCGGTCTTGCATATGAGGATGTGGCACACGCAATACATCGGTATTCATAATTAAATTATCATATAGTATTATGTCGATGTCGATGCTACGCTCAGCCCATTTGCTAATCCTTTGTCGGCCCATACTAATCTCAATTTCTAGCAATGCTTTCATTAATTCTTCAGCTTCCAAATTACAATCTAATACTAGTGCTTGGTTCATAAAATCATTTTGATTCGTCTTGCCCCAAGCTGCTGTTTTATATAAAGAGGATTTGGATAGCACTTTACCTATGGACTGAATTTTTTGCACAGCAAGTTCTAATTGATATTTTGGATCTTGCATATTACTACCCAACATTAATAATGCCTTCATTGCGTAAAAATAAAGGGAAATAGTTATTATTGTATGTATAAATCATAAAAAGATGAAGCAGTTTTTCAAATTCATGTTTGCCTCAATGATTGGAACAATTTTATCCTTGTTTGTCATGAGCATTCTTTTATTCGCAATCCTTATTGGAATTGTTTCAAGTTCTAGTTCCGATCAAGAAATAAACATTTCTGAGAATAGTATTTTAAGAATAAGTTTGTCAGAAAATATTTCGGAACGTACGGTAGACAACCCATTCGAAAATTATGATTTATTGAATCTCGAGAGTAATTCAACTTTAGGTTTAAAAGAAATTATTCAAAGCATAAAATATGCGGCTACCGATTCAAAAATTAAAGGCATCTACATCGACATAACTGGGACGAATGCTGGAATTACTGCAGTTGAAGAGATTAGGAATGCTTTAATTGATTTTAAGAAGTCAGGAAAGTTTATTTATTCTTATTCCGAAATGTATACTCAAAAAGGATATTATTTGGCTTCTATTGCCGATAGTATTTATTTGAATCCATACGGATTATTAGAATTAAAAGGATTTAATGCGCAATACATGTTCTTCAAAGGAAGTTTTGAGAAACTAGAAATTGAGCCTCAAATTCTTAGAGTAGGCACTTTTAAATCGGCCGTAGAGCCTTATATGTCGAGCTTCATGAGCGATTCCAATAAATTGCAGACTCGCACATTTTTAGGATCAATTTTTAATCATATGATTGGCAACATTGCTGATGCTCGAAAAATTGGAGTAGATACCGTAATGTCAATTGCAGTAGATTTAAAAGTTCGTAATGCATCGAATGCAGTTGAATATGGTTTGGCTGATCGTTTAGCTTATAAGGATCAGGTATTAGAACAGCTTAGAAAAGCAAGCAATCAATCGAGCATCAAAGATTTAAAATTTGTTGACTTAAGAAAATATTCGAAGCAAGCTAAGCCTGCAATAAGCACTGATAAAAATAAAATTGCTGTAATTTATGCAGTAGGTGAAATTGTAAGTGGGGAGGGTAATGATAATATTATAGGCTCAGAAAGAATTTCAAAAGCGATTCGCGATGCCCGACTTGATGAAAATGTAAAAGCAGTAGTTTTACGTGTTAATTCACCAGGTGGTTCTGCATTGGCATCGGATGTTATCTGGAGAGAAATGATACTGTGTAAAAAAGCAAAGCCTATTGTTGTAAGTATGGGGGATGTTGCTGCATCTGGCGGATATTACATCGCATGTGCTGCTGATGAAATAATTGCCGAACCTACTACCATCACTGGATCTATTGGTGTGTTCGGAATTTTATTTAATGCTCAGAATTTTTTCAAAAACAAATTAGGTATAACATTTGACCAAGTAAAGACTGGTAAGTATGCCGATTTAGGTGACTATACAAGAGCCTTAACGGAAGAAGAGCGCAGTATTATTCAAGCAGAAATTAACCGTATCTACGACGAATTCACAATGAAAGTAGCTGAAGGTAGAAATATGCCAATTTCAAAAGTAAAGCAAATTGCAGAAGGACGTGTATGGAGTGGTGTTGATGCAAAAAGAATTGGATTAATAGATGGTTTTGGAAGTACTGATTCTGCAATTGTCATTGCAGCAAAAAGAGCAAAATTGGATAGCTATAGAATTATTTCTTTGCCAGAGATAGAAGATCCATTCAAAAAAATCATGAAGAGCTTACAATCGGAAGCAAAATTATACATGGTTCCAGACGAATATAAGTCCTTATTACCCTATGCAAAAGTCTTAGATGAAATGAAGAATAATAAAGGAATTCAGATGCGTGCATTAAATATACCAGTAATCAATTAATGAAGACAGATAATAAAAGTATTATTAAAGCTCTTAAATTATTAGGGCAATTGATGGAATTGCACGAGGAGAATTCTTTTAAAATAAAATCAATAAATAATGCCGCATACAAATTAGGTAAATATGAAGAAGCCTTAGCCAACAAATCTGTAGAAGAATTGTCGGCCATCGACGGTGTAGGTAAAAGTGTAGCAACTAAAATTCTAGAATTCGTTAGTACTGGAAGTATTAAAGAATTAGAAGATTTAAAGTCAATTACACCCGAGGGTATAATCGATGTATTAAGCATCAAAGGACTAGGTCCTAAAAAAATCCAAATCATTTGGAAGCAGTTGGGTATTGAGAGCATTGGTGAATTGTATTATGCTTGCATCGAGAATAGGTTGGTTGAAGCAAAAGGTTTTGGGTTAAAAACTCAAGAAGAAGTTAAAAAATTAATTGAATTTAACTTTAGTAATAAGGGTTCAATTTTGCTTTCAACCGCATTGAACTTAGAAAAAGAATTGAATGATAAACTTTCAGAACATTCTATACAATTAGAAAAAACTGGAGAATTAGTTCGGAATACAGAAGTAATTACAAAACTAGAATTTCTTGCAAAACACGTAAATAAAGCAAAAATTAAAGAGCTTATACATTCTGAAGATTACTACCCCACTGTAATTGAAGACAACAATGATTTACTTATAGCGGAATCGGTACAACAAAACAAAATATACATCCATTTCTTTAATGAATCTAATTATCTCGATTTAAAATTCCGTTTATCAGCTCATGAAAATCACATCCAAAAATTAAAATCTATTAATGAAGATTTACTCAAGTCTACAATAACTGTAGACGAACACAAAATTTATGAGCAGTTAAATATACAATTCATACCTTCAGTAATGCGCGAAGGATTGAGAGAAGTAGAGCTGGCAAAAGAAAATAAGATACCCAAACTAATTGAAGATTCCGATTTAAAGGGTTCCTTACACAATCACAGTACATGGTCAGATGGGATACATACACTTTCTGAAATGGCCAAACATTGTGAATTGCTTGGCTATTCTTACCTAGGTATTTGCGATCATAGTAAGTCGGCATTCTATGCCAACGGTCTAAACGAAGAAAGAGTTTTGGCTCAACATATTGAGATTGACACTTTAAATTCAAAAAATCCTAGCTTCAAAATTTTCAAAGGTATAGAATCCGATATTCTTAACGATGGATCATTAGATTATGAAGATAGTATATTGAAGAGTTTCGATTTCATTGTGGCATCTATTCATTCTAATTTAAAAATGGATGAGGAGAAAGCAAATCAGCGTTTAATAAAAGCTATTGAAAATAAATATACTACGATTTTAGGGCATCCAACAGGTCGATTGTTATTGGCTCGTAAGGGTTATCCAATTAATCATGCTTTAATCATTGATGCGTGTGCATCAAATAACGTTGCAATTGAAATTAATTCAAATCCACTGCGATTGGATTTAGATTGGCGATGGATTGATTATGCATTAAACAAAGGAGTGAAACTTTGCATCAATCCAGACGCTCATAAAAAAGAAGGCTTAACAGATATGCAATATGGTGTTATGGTCGCACAAAAAGCAGGATTAAGTGCAGAGGATTGTTTAAACGCTTGGGATATTTCAAAAATCACGGATTTTTTTAATCAGAAAAAATAAATGAAAGTACTTGTAATTCGTTTTAGTTCAATTGGTGATATTGTACTTACAAGTCCTGTAATTCGATGTTTGAAAAAACAAATCAATGCAGAAGTTCATTATCTAACAAAACCTGCATTTAAGGATGTCTTAATTCATAATCCCTACATCGACAAAATACATTTCTTATCTGAGAATTTTTTTGAACAAGTAAAAGAATTAAAGTCTGAAAATTTCGATTATATTATTGATCTACATCATAATTTAAGAAGCTTAAAATTTAAGAAGGCTTTAGCTGTTCGCTCCTACTCTTTCAATAAATTAAATTGGAAAAAATGGCTGATGGTGAATTTCAAATGGAATCAACTTCCTAAAAAACATATAGTAGATCGATACTTAGAGACTTGTTCTAAATTGGGTGTGAAAAACGATATGGAAGGGCTCGACTATTTTATATCTGAAAAAGATGCCTTTGACTTAACTAATTTACCTGAAAATTTTAGAAAAGATTATGTAGGATTAGTCATTGGAGCACAACATGCTACAAAACGTTTACCCAAACATAAACTACTTGAATTGTGTACTAAAATTCAATTACCTATTATTTTATTGGGTGGAAAAGATGATGCGAGAATAGCCGATGAATTGGTGAAATCAAATCCAGAAAAAATACTTTCTGCTTGTGGGAAATTCCCTTTGAATCAAAGTGCGTACTTAGTTAAAAATGCAAAGTATATTATTAGTCACGATACAGGACTAATGCATATTGCCGCGGCTTTTAAAAAAGAAGTTTTTAGTATCTGGGGAAATACTATTCCAGAGTTTGGAATGTATCCTTACAAGACTGAATACCACTCATTAGAAGTTAATGATTTAAATTGCAGACCATGTAGTAAAATTGGATATAATGCTTGTCCTAAAAAACATTTCAACTGCATGAATAAGCAAAACTTTGATTCCATCCTTGAGAAAATCCAATGAAAGAATTAATTATAGTAAGACATTCAAAAGCAGAGAACCCTAATTTCAATAGCACTGATTTCGATCGCAAACTTACTGAAAGCGGTAAAACAGATGCTCAAAATTTATCAGAATATCTAGCTTCTATTGTATCAAGCATTGACCTTATTGTTGCAAGCCCAGCAAAAAGAACATTTAAAACTGCAAAAATTCTTTCTAAAAAATTAAACTATCCAACCGATTCAATTCTACTTGAAGAATCTATTTACGAATCGACATATACAAATATCCTTAAACTAATTTCATCATTAGACAACAAATATGACAGGGTTTTACTATGTGGACACAATCCTGGTTTGGAAGATTTTGTAAATTATGTTACAGGAAATTCCTATATCCAGCTAAAAACTTCAGGTATGGTTTATTTAAAATTAAATATTGAACAATGGATAGAATGTACTGAAAATACAGCAGAAATTATAGATAAAAAAAATGTCGGATAATATTATCCGACATTTCCTAAATTACATAGTATATTTCCTACCCTTGTTGACTTCTTTCAGATAATCCATCAAAGGTTCAAAATAAGAAACCATTGCTTTTGCATTCAAATCTTCACCAGTTGTTTCTTTCAATACTTTTCTCCAATCCTTACTCGCGCCCGGATACATTATATTTTTCAAGAATTCTCCCACTTCTTTATTGCCCCAATAATTTGTAGCACGAGGATCCTGCTTTAAAATATTTTTTGCAATATGATCGTGCAATTGGAATAGGATGACATACGACAAAGCATAATCGTAATACTGAGCAGCATCGTCGTTAATATGTGTCTTGGTTGCTGCATCACAATACATTTCTCCTCTTTCTGTAGGAGGAATCACTCCTTGATATTCTTTAACCAATTCCCACCATCTTTTATTAAATTCTTCTTTTGAAAGATTATCTGAATACAAAGACTTTTCAAACTCCGACATCACACCTGCTGAGAAAGGAATAAACACTGCGTAGTTCAATGCTTCTTTTAATAAATTTTGTATTTGATCCACTTTCGCATTCGTATCTACCAGCCCACGTTCAACCAAAAATGGTTTTTGTGTTGCAGCCAATCCCATTAAACTTCCCATTGCTTCATGATAGGCACGATTCGCACCACCTCTTAATAATGGAGGTACGTCTTTATTAGTATAGGTCATATAATAATAGATATGTCCTAATTCGTGATTCGATGTTTCAAACCATTCGGCATTTGGCTCTACGCTCATCAGGCTTCTAACATCCTGATCTAAGTCCATATGCCATGCAGAAGCATGATTGTTTTTCTTAACTTTTGAACCAACAGGTAATGGATAAAGGCTCGATTTTTCCCAGAATGTTTTTGGCAATTCAGGAAACCCTAGGCTGATGTAGAAGCGCTCCCCTTCTTTCACAATCCATTCCGGCGATTTTGTTTTTAATATCGATTCGATATCTAAACCCTCAACTCGAACCATACTGCTCCAATCTTGTGCCCATCGATTACTCAACCAATCGGCAGGAATATAATCTGGAACTTCTTTCACACCATATTTCTTTGCCAATTCATAACGAGCATAAGTATGCAACTCTCTAAACAACGGTCTCAACTCTTGATTTAATTTTCTCATCATTTCGATCATCTCATCGGTGCTCATTCCATATTCTGATACCTGATAAGCAAAGTAATCCTTATAACCTAAAGCACTCACCGTCTCGTTCCTCAATCGGCGTAAATTCACTAATCCATCTTTCAAATTCTTACCCACTTCTTTACTTGCCTCCCAAGCTTTCCTTCTTTCTTCTAAATTATTAGAGCTCTTTAATACCTCATCAATTTCATTGGTACTTACAGATTTTCCATCAATCTTAAAATCAAAACCAAATAATTTTTCCGTTTGAGCTGTCTCTGCTTTAATACGTTCCTTCACCAATTCTTTAACCGTTTGTGGGTTATTCGCTGCTGCATATAAAATAAACTCAAGCTGTTTCACTTGCAATTCGGTCAAATGCTTTTTATGCTCCAAAAACTTCTTGGCGTTTTCAATATTTTCTACACTTCCAGTAAAACTTGCGTAAGCCTCATTTGCTTGTTCCGTTGCCTTCGCATTGGTGCTATCGCCTTCGATAATTTCGATGTTCGATTTCCACTGTGCCTCTGAGGATGCGGCATATAATTTTACGTATTCCGATGTATAGGTATCAATAAAAGTTTGTGCTTCGGATTGAATTTTGGAATGATCTTGCTGACATGCAAAATATGTCAAAGAGATCAACAATAAGAATGCATATAATTTTCTCATATCTATTATTTTATATTTAATACTTCTTTCATTACGCTAAATATATAAGTGTTCTCATAAAATCCTGTCAACTTATCGGCGCCCGGACCATAAGCATATACAGGCACTAAAACACCTGTATGATTTTTAGTTGTAAACTTTGGTTCAATTTTATTTTGCGTTTTATCTTCTTCGTTACCGCTTAATGCAAATCCACCCGTCTCGTGATCCGCTGTCACGATAACTAAAGTATTACCATCTTTCTCTGCAAAATCCAAGGCTTTTTTTATTGCACGATCAAAATCTAACACTTCTGTTCTAATATATTCTGCATCGTTTGCATGTCCACCCCAGTCAATTTGTGAACCTTCGATCATCAGAAAAAAACCATCTGTATCTTTAGATAATATATTCAAACTAAGTTCTGTCGCAACTTCTAAGAAATTCCCTCTTCCATCTTTAGCTGCTGCTAAATGTTTTGGCGCAACTAATGCAGCTAATTTCTTAGTGCTATTAAAACTGTACAAACCATTTACATCAGATACCACCTCATATTCTCTATCTTTCAATGCCTGAATTAAGTCTTTATTATCTTTTCTTTTTGCAAAATGATCGTAACCTCCCCCAATAAATAAATCAATATCGGTATTCAGAAAATCCAATGCAATTTCCTCATACATCTCACGTGATTCCCTATGTGCAATAAAGGATGCAGGTGTTGCATGAGTAATTGCAGATGTAGCAATCATACCTGTAGCAATCCCTTTTTTCTCTGCCAATTCAAGAATGGTTGGCAATGCTTGTTTATTATCGTCAACAGCTATTGCGCCGTTGTATGATTTTTTACCTGTAGAAAGTGCTGTAGCACCTGCTGCTGAATCGGTAATTTTATGATTCGATGCCGCAGTTTTACTAAAACCCATTTTCTTAAACCGTTCAAAATTCAAGCGTTCATTTGATTCAATTATCGCATAACTAACTTGGCTCAAACCCATTCCATCGCCAATCAATAATATCACATTCTTAGGCTTTGTACTTGATGTTTTCGACTTTAGCTTTGGCCCATTAAACGAACTGAGCGTAAGGATTACCGATCCTAAAATCAGCGATACTAGGAAATGTTTTTTCATATGATAACTATTTAGAAATTCTAATTTAGAGTTTTAATCTTAGAATTGAATATTAAATAATTACTTCAAACTTTTTTCCAGGCATAGCTCGTATAATCCCTTTAATTTCAAGACCTAATAGCAAATTTGAAATTTGACCAAAACTTAAGGAATTAGCCCTCAACAAATCATCAAATTCAACGGGGTGTTCATAGGATACCATCGTATCTATCAATTGTTGCTCTATCGCACTCAATTCTACAAACATCGATTTCTGGATTGAAACTGGTGTTTTCAATTCCAATCCTAGTGCTTGTACAATATCATTTGGATGAGTAATAATAGATGCCACATTCTGTTTGATGAGATTATTACATCCCGCACTACGTTTATCGAAAATCCTTCCCGGAAAAGTAAATACATCTCTACCATACGAATTGGCAATATCTGCAGTTATCAGTGCTCCTCCTTTTTCTTTCGCTTCAACCACTACGATCACATTACAAATCCCAGCAATTATTCTATTTCTTGCAGGAAAGTTTTCCCTGTTGGGCTTAATGCCTTTCCCAAATTCAGTAATGATCGCACCTTGTTTTACAATCTCCAGAGCGATGTTATAATGTTCCCTAGGGTAAACCGTATCAAGACCATGTGCCACAATTGCTATTGTATCCAAACCACTTCTCAATGCTTGTCGATGCGCTTCATAATCGATGCCCATTGCCAATCCACTCACAATAATTGGATTATACGGTGCCAAAGTTTTAACCAATTCTACACAAACTTTTTTCCCATACTCGCTCGCATCCCTTGTGCCAACAATCCCTACATGTAAGCGTTTATCGGAATGCACATTACCAATATGATACAGAATGACCGGCGAATCGTAACAGTTTTTTAAATTATGAGGAAAGTGTTCCGAATGAAAATAAGATAGTATGTCGATGTGTTTGTCCTCACAAAACTTCATCTCCTTTTCAGCTAGCGCTAAATAATCGGTACTCTTTATATTCTTAGCTATAATTGGACCAATGCCAGAAACTTTTTGTAATTGGGGCTTCGATGCAAAGAATACTTCCTTGGCAGAACCCAATTCTTGCATCAAATCTTTAATACCTACTGGACCTAAACTGGGGACAAAACTTAATGCCAACTCATACAATACCTCTTCACGCATTCCTGAAATTAATCAGGATGCAGAAGAATCACAACTGCATTTATGCAACTTTTTTTTAAGAAACAGGGATATGAATCACCGCCTTAGTCTCAAAGAATTCTTCTTTAAAATATTTTTTCAAAGGATAGATTTGATACGGCTTTTTAATTTCATCAAACTCTTCTAATAAGTCGGCGCCCTTTAAATATAAAATTCCATTCGGCAAGTCGTTAAACGAATTCTTCAAGAATTTATCTTTTACCCAAGGATAGAAATTAATTAAACGAGTAACCGCTCGAGACACTACAAAATCAAATTTGCCTTTTACTTCTTCTGCACGTTTGTGTTCAGCTGTTAAATTTTTCAATCCCAAGGCTGCTGATACTTCATTCACCACCTTGATTTTCTTACCAATAGAATCTACTAAATGAAATTCTACATCTGGAAAAAGTATCGCTAATGGTACACCAGGAAAACCACCGCCCGTACCAACGTCTAATATTTTACTTGCTTTCTTAAACTGAATTACCTTTGCAATACCTAATGAATGCAGCACGTGATGTTCATAAAAGGAGTCAAAATCTTTGCGTGAAATCACATTGATTTGAGCATTCCAAATCCCATATAATTCTTCAAGTTGATTGAATTGTTCTTGTTGTGTCGATGTAAGTGCATCGAAATAAGATTCTACCAGAGTCATTAGATTTTCTCTTTCCCCTTCTTAATTGTGTTGTATAATAAATCTCTAGCTCTAAACAACTGAGCCTTTACTGTTCCTAATGGCAAATCCAATTCAGCAGAAATTTCTTCGTAAGATTTTTCATCGAAATACCTCATAATCACCAATTGTCTGTAACGTACTGGAAGTTTATCGACGATGTTACGCATTAAATCGTTCTTTTGCTTTTTTATTAGATTTTCTTCAGGGTCTAATACTTCTGCTGCAAAATCAAATTTAGATTCCGATCCACTCTCCGACTCAATTGTCTGGTCAATTGAGTATGTTTTTAATCTACGTTTTCGAATAAAGTCGATACAATTATTAGTTGCTATTTTGAAAAGCCAAGTAGAAAAGGCAAAATCAGGTCTGTATTTTTCTATATTTTCAAAGGCCTTACCAAAAGCTTCAACCGTTAAATCGTTGGCGTCTTCTTTGTTATTAACCATTTTTAATAACATGAAATAAATCGCATCCTTGTACCTCAACATTAATTCAGCATAAGCTTTCTGATCATTCTGAATTGCACGTTTTACAAGTTCTAGATCTTCTACTGCTTTTTGCGATAAGTTTGGATTTACTTCCATTTTTTCCGTTTAGTGAATAAGGCTATTAAAGTCCAACAAGGTATTATGATAAAATATAGAATATCTAATATAGGAAAAATCCAGAACAAATCTTTTACTTCAAGGCGATGCATCGACCTATAGTAATAAATACCGGTTAATAAATATTTGAATCCAAGAACGCCTAATAAAATTCGATAATCGACAATTAATAAAAATGCTGAAATTACAGCTAGATAAAAGAAGGTATTAGACAAAGTAATTAAGGTTAAATCAAGTTTGTCTTTGGTCTTATACAGTTTTCCAGCACTATAATGACGTAATTTTTGTTGAAAGTATTCCGACCATGTTGGCTTTGCATCGGTATAAACGTATGAATCTGGATGTAAACAAACGGCAGTGTTGGAAGTAGTAGCAGCTTGATTCACAAACAAATCATCGTCGCCCGACAATACATGCATGTGTGAAGCAAATCCTTTATTTTTAAAAAACAATGTCTTTGTATAAGCCATATTTCTTCCAACCCCCATATAGGTCCTCTTTTTCAAGGAAAACGATATGTACTGAAAGGCTGTAAAAAAGGTTTCAAATCTTGAAAAATAATTTAAAAATGTGGATTCTTTTATAAATGGCGAGTGACCGATTACAATTTCAACACCATTATTGAAATGCGATTGCATGTGTTGAATCCAATGCTTTGAACTTGGCTTACAGTCGGCATCCGTAAACAATAAATGTTCGTGCTTAGCCGCTTTTATTCCTAATGTAATAGCAAACTTTTTTCCATGCTTGTATTTATCATCCTCTTTTAAATCGACAACCTTTAAATTAGAATGGTTTTTCACAAATTCTTTTAACAACTCTTCCGATTCATCGTATGAACAATCGTTCACAACAATTACCTCAAAATCGGGATAATCTTGGGCCAAAATCTCTGGAAGGTATTTCTCTAAATTTTTAGCTTCATTACGTGCTGCAATGATTACAGAAATAGGTAAGTTTTTTGTATTTGTTTGTGCCGATGCCTTATAGAAAGCAAGCTGACTGAAGTACTTGAAATAATAATAAAGTTGTATTATCAGTAAAATCCCAATTAATGATAATATAATAATGCCGTATAGGTTAATGTCCATAAATAATCGTCATGCGAAACTATATATATTCGAATAATTATTTACAAAAAGTATTCAACATTTAGGTATTTAAATCACATGCACGCGCATAATGCATATCTTTGTAGCAATGAAATTTAAATTAGAGCACAGCGATCCGCATTCAAAAGCACGAGCAGGAGAAATTACAACCGACCACGGTACCATACAAACACCTATATTTATGCCAGTTGGCACCGCAGGTACAGTCAAAGGAGTACATCAGCGTGAGTTAAAAAATGATATAGAAGCCCAAATCATTTTGGGTAATACCTACCATTTATTTTTACGTCCTGGTTTAGATACCTTACAACAAGCAGGCGGATTACACAAATTCAATGCTTGGGATAAACCTATACTTACCGATAGTGGTGGTTATCAGGTTTATTCCTTATCGCAAGTTCGAAAAATTAAAGAAGAAGGCGTGACTTTTAGATCGCATATCGATGGTTCAAAACACCTATTTACTCCCGAGGGAGTAATGGATATACAGCGAATTATTGGAGCCGATATAATCATGGCCTTCGATGAATGTACACCTTATCCTTGCGATTACAGATATGCGAAACGTTCAATGGATATGACGCATCGCTGGTTGAAAAGGTGTTGCGAGCGATTTGATTCAACGGAGCCATTATACGGTTACAATCAGACCTTATTCCCTATCGTTCAAGGAAGTACCTACAAAGATTTAAGGAAACAGTCGGCCGAAGCCATTGCCTCATTCAACCGTGAAGGCAATGCCATTGGCGGACTATCCGTTGGAGAGCCTGCAGAAGAAATGTATGCGATGACGGAGGTGGTGACTGAGATTTTACCGAGTGATAAGCCGAGGTATTTGATGGGAGTTGGAACGCCTGTGAATATTTTGGAATGTATAGCGTTGGGTATCGACATGTTCGATTGTGTAATGCCTACTAGAAATGCTCGTAATGGCATGTTATTTACTTCGGAGGGAATCATCAACATAAAAAATGAAAAATGGAAGAATGATTTTAATCCGATAGATCCTAACAGCGATTTGTATTCGGATCAGCAATATTCGAAAGCCTATTTGAGACATTTAATTATATCAAAGGAGCTTTTGGGTGCTCAGATTGCGACCTTACACAATTTGCATTTTTATCTATATCTTGTGACAGAAGCTAGGAAGCATATCATAGCAGGTGATTTTAGAACTTGGAAAGATCAAATGGTGGTAAAACTAGCTCAACGATTGTAATATGTTTCGGAGACTCAAGCTGCATTTAATTGATTGGTACATCATACGAAAGTTTTTAGGGACTTTCTTTTTTACGATGGCTATTTTCATAGCAATTGCGGTAGTATTTGATATTTCCGAGAAAGTCGACGATTTTCTTAAGACCAATGCCCCCCTCAAAGCCATTGTATTTGATTATTATTTCAACTTTATTCCCTATTATATTGGATTATTAAGCCCATTACTCATTTTTATAGCAGCCATTTTCTTTACATCGCGAATGGCAAACAACACCGAAATTGTAGCAATTTTAAGTGGTGGAGTTAGCTTCAAACGGTTGTTATACCCGTATTTCGTTACTTCATTGTTTTTAGCATTAATAAGTTATGTATTCAATTCATTTTTAATACCTAATGCAAATAAAACCAGAGTAGAATTTGAAAATATTTACATAAACAATAAATACATTTACAAAGAACGCAACATCCACTTGCAGCTCGACGATAGTACCTATGCCTATATGGAAAGTTATAACAACCAAGAAGGCATTGGATATAAGTTTTCATTAGAGAAATTTAATGGCAAAGAACTGCGATATAAATTAATGTCGGACCAAATCCGTTGGGATTCAACCCAGAACAAATGGAAGATCTATAATTATTCAATAAAGCACATTCAGGGTTTAAACGAACGATTCGAAAGAGGTGGCACAATAGATACAAGTTTGAATATGAGTCCGGGCGACTTTGAACGAAAAGACAATTCCATAGCATCGCTTACTAATCCCGAATTAAGAACGTATATTGAAAAAGAACGCAAAAGAGGCGCAACAGGTCTGGAAATGTATGAAGTGGAATATTACAAACGATCGGCGATGGCAGCATCGACCTTTATATTGGTATTAATTGCAGTTTCTTTATGTTCTAGAAAAGTGAGAGGTGGTGTTGGGGCGCAACTCGGGATTGGTATAGGTAGCAGTTTTGCGTATATTATGCTGCAGCAATTTACCATGACATTTGCCCTAAAAGGAGGCCTACATCCGGCTGTTGCCGTTTGGATACCAAATTTTATATTTACAATTTACGGACTATATCTCTTAAAAATTGCACCTAAATAAAAACCTTTTATTACTCCATTTTACAGTATTCATTTGGGGATTTACTGCCATTTTTGGTCAGCTGATCAGTATTTCTGCCTACGAACTTGTTTGGTACCGCATGCTCATTGCGAGTATAAGTTTGTACTTCTATCATCGATTTTTTGTGAAAGAGAAGTCCTCATTGGATAGGAAAAAAGTATTAAAACTCCTTGGAATAGGCGGAATTGTATCCTTGCATTGGTTCTTTTTTTACCATTCTATCAAAACCTCCACCATATCGGTCTCCTTGATTTGCCTTTCGGCTACCGCATTATTTACCAGTTTCCTAAATCCATTATTTCATAAAAAAGCAGGTTTTTCTTGGCTCGATCTCATAACGGGAATTATTATCATTATTGGAATAATACTCATTTTTCATTTCGAAACGGGATATACAGAAGGTATTATTTATGGTTTATTAGCCTCATTTATGGCGGCTTTGTTCACAATTTTGAATGAGATAGAAGTTAAAGGCATAGAAGCCAGCACAATAGGTATGTATGAAATGATCGGGGGATTTATTTGCATGACTATTTATTTAGCTGCAACTTCAATTAATACTGATTATCAACTTATTATATCATTATCCGACGGTATTTACCTCCTTATTTTAGGCACCATCTGCACTGCCTTGGCATATGTCATTGGGGTGGCGGTTATGAAGGAGATTTCGGCATATATTGTAGTCTTAAGCACTAATTTAGAGCCAGTTTACGGCATTATTTTAGCCTTTATCATTTTCGGGGAGAAAGAATTGATGACGGGCGGATTTTACCAAGGAGCTTTCATCATTCTAGCATCCGTTTTTGCTTATCCCTTCATTAAGAGACGATTAGAAAAGCAATAATACGCTTTTAAACTTTCATATATGATTCAATCTTTTCAAATTGCTGTTCCTAAAACAGCTCATTATTATGCTATGCAGGCCGATGTGTTACAACAGGAAATATGGTTGCTTTTTCATGGTTATGGTCAAAGCGCAGAACATTTTTTGCAACATTTTAGGCATTTCGACAAGGTAAATGCTCTTAGAATAGCACCTGAAGGGCATTCTCGATTTTACCTCAAGGGCTTCGATGGAAGGGTGGGGGCTAGTTGGATGACACGAGAAAAAAGGGAATTTGAGATAAAAGATCAACATCATTTCATAGACCAACTGATTCAACATTTAGACCCCAATAAAGAGTATAAATTGAATCTTCTGGGCTTCTCTCAAGGGGCTGCAGTAGCTTGCCGATGGTACCAACATACCGATCGTAAGGTGCAAAATTTGGTGGTTTGGGGTGCGGGCTTGCCAATAGAGACGGACGACAGAATGGCAGAAAAATACAATGCTTGTCGACTCATCTTTATGCTAGGCAATCAAGATCCATTCCTCACTGAAGAGAAACAAAACGAATTTTATGCAACTTTAAATAAGCTTCAATTTCGACATCTTGTCATAAAATACGAGGGGGCTCACAACATCGATAAAAATGTTTTAGAGGAGTTGAAATTAGCATTAAACAGTAAAATTTAAATTAAAATACAGATATTTATTTAATTGATAATCAATATATTTAAATAATTTAACTTAAAGTATTGTTTGATTAAAATTGAAAGAAAATACTAAAATAATTAGCAATACGTATATCAATAACACTAAATACACGTAATTATCAATAACTTAATAAACTTAACTTAAATAATCACTAAATGTTTAAACATGAAATTTAAAACCATTTTAACCATCGCTTTAACTGCCATACTGACTTTAGTATTGGTACAGAATCATGAGCCTATTTTATTCAAATTTTTATGGCTAGAATTTGAAATTTCGAAAGTAATAGCATTATTGCTGTTCTTCATCGCCGGACTAATTGTCGGACTTCTTTGGGCATCTTCTAAAAGCAAAAATGTGGAATCGGATGCTTCGGAATTGTCGGAGGAGGACAGGGAATTCCTTAGTTGATAGAAAGGGAAAATAGAAAATGGAAAATAGAAAATGGAAAATAGAAAATGGAAAATGGGAAGAGGGAAATGAGTTTGGTGAATCTGGCTGTAAGGGGTAGGCAGATTAATTTGGATTAGATGAGGAAGAATTGGTATTTATGGAACTCTCCTATTTGTTTGAACTTTTGAAGGGCTAAATTAGCTAATTCCTTATTTGGGAAAATTCCAAACATAGTAGATCCACTTCCCGACATACTAGCATAAAGCGCATTGAATTCATAGAACTGCTCTTTGATTTTTTGAAGAATTGTGTATTTTGGGAATAAAGCCGATTCAAAATCGTTTTTCAATTGAGATTTCCAACTTTCTATGGGTTCAGTCAAAATGCTCATAATTGGCTTTGAACAATCATTTGGATGGATGCCCGAATATGCCTCTTTCGTAGAAATCCCAAAATCAGGCTTTATAAGCAAGAAGCAATAGTTTTTGAGATCCAAGTCCACATTTTCCAAAATTTCACCTCTACCCTTCGCTAATTGCGCTGAATTTCGAATGAAAAAGGGACAATCGCTGCCTAATTGTGCTGCATATTCCTCTAGCACTACATCGGCAATCTTTAAATTAAATTTCTGGTTGATCAGCTTTAGGACCATTGCCGCATCGGAAGAGCCCCCTCCGAGTCCAGCACCAAAAGGTATGTTCTTTAAAAGTCGAATACTGCATTTGGGAAATTCATAGTTTTCTTTCAGCAATCGGTATGCCTTTACACATAAATTATCAGCGGCATCCCCAGGAACACCCATGCCGAAGCACTGAAAATCCTCTTGCTCGGATTCCAAAATTTCTACCACATCGAAGATATCAACAGGAAAAAAAACACTTTCGAGTTCATGAAAGCCATCTGCTCTCTTAAATCGCACATTTAATCCCAAATTAATCTTCGCATTCGCAAATCCAAGCATCTTTTCAACAGCTATAGTTTAACAAAAATACATTTATTTTATTTGTATAATAGAAGAGCTAAGTATTGAGTACAAAGTATTAAGTACAAAGAATCAACCTAATACATGTACCAAAATTTTCTAGCTACTAGCTACTAGCTACTTAAATACTAATTAACATGAAACAATACCACGACCTAATGCAACATGTGCTGGACCACGGGGTGGAGAAGCACGACAGAACGGGTACAGGAACTATCAGCGTGTTTGGATATCAGATGCGTTTTAATTTGGCCGATGGATTTCCGATGGTGACAACAAAGAAATTGCATTTAAAGTCGATTATTCATGAGCTCATCTGGTTTTTGAGTGGTGAAACCAATATTCAATATTTGAAGGAAAATGGGGTATCCATTTGGGATGAGTGGGCCGATGCAGAAGGGAATTTAGGACCAGTATACGGTTCTCAATGGAGGTCTTGGAAGGGTGCCGATGGGAAGACCGTGGATCAGATATCGCAGGTTATTGAACAGATTAAGAAAAATCCGGATTCACGCCGATTAATCGTAAGCGCTTGGAATGTTGCCGAAATTGAAAACATGGCCCTCCCTCCTTGTCACGCTTTCTTTCAATTTTATGTGGCCAATGGAAAATTGTCGTGTCAACTTTATCAACGCAGTGCCGATATCTTTTTGGGTGTACCATTTAACATTGCATCGTATGCATTGCTAAATATGATGGTGGCTCAGGTATGTGGTTTAGAACCGGGTGAATTTGTTCATACTTTGGGCGATGCACACCTTTACAGCAACCACTTGGATCAAGCAAGACTACAATTGTCGAGAGATTTTAGACCACTTCCTACGATGAAAATAAATCCCGATGTGAAAAATATTTTCGATTTCAAATTCGAAGATTTCACATTGGAGGGATACGATCCGCATCCGCATATTAAAGCAGCGGTAGCGGTGTGATTAGTTTGCGTACAGCGTAAAGAATATTGCGTAGTGCGTAGTGCGTATTGCGAAGAAGGTACTCATTTTTAATTTTTAATTCTGAATTCTGAATTTCTAAATATGGTAAGCATCATCGTAGCAACAGACAACAAAGGTGGAATTGGTAAGGACAATCAATTGCTTTGGCATTTACCAAATGATTTAAAACGATTTAAATTTTTGACGAATAACCATACCATTGTAATGGGAAGAAAAACATTTGAGTCCATTGGCAGAGCCTTACCCAATAGAAAAAATGTGATTGTATCGAGAAACATCGACCTAATAATAGAAAATTGTGAGGTGTATCATTCCTTGGAAAGTGCGATGAATGCACATGCACTGGAAGATGTATTCATTATTGGAGGTGCTGAAATTTATAAGCAAGCATTGACTTTGGCCGATAAAATATATTTGACAAAAGTGGATACAGAATTGGAGGCCGATGCCTATTTTCCAAGTATTAACGAGGCGGAATGGGAATTGGTGAAATTTGAAAAGCAAGAGAAAGACGAGAAGCACCTATACGAGTATGCATATCTTGATTATGTAAGAAGAAAAAATTAGTCTATGAAAATTGTTGAAGTTACTGATCATCATACCAAAAAATTATTTCTCGATGTGGTGGACTTGGTGTACAAAAATGACTCTGTATATGTTCGTCCGCTCGATATAGAAATTGAATCGATATTTGATCCAACAAAAAATGTATTTCATTCGCACGGAAGCATTTGCAGATGGGTCTTACTGAATGATGAGAATGTGGCGATAGGAAGAGTTGCGGCTTTCATTAACGAAAAAAAAGCATACACATATGAATACCCAACAGGAGGAATGGGATTTTTCGAATGCATCGAGGATAAAACTGCGGCTCAGCTATTGATGGATACTGCAAAGTCTTGGCTGCAAGCGCGGGGCATGCAAGCTATGGATGGGCCAATTAATTTTGGAGAGAACGATAATTTTTGGGGATTATTGGTATGGGGATTTACGCATCCCGCTGTGGGCATGAATTACAATCCGCCCTATTACCAAGAAATGTTTGAGTCATATGGATTCAAAAATTATTTTGAACAAGTATCCAATCATTTGGATATGACTAAGCCCCTACCCGATCGTTTTGCTAAAATTGCAAACTGGGTGAAGAATAAAGAGGGATACACATTCGAGCATTTAAAAGTTTCGGCTTTGAACAAATACGCTTCTGACTTCAAAGAAATATACAACGATGCATGGCAATTTCATGAAAATTTTAGTCCTATGACTGACGATGTAGTGCGTGAAAGTTTAGATAAAATCAAACCATTCATGGATGAACGATTCATCTGGTTTGCCTATGTAAACAATGAGCCAGCTGCATTTATTGTGATTGTGCCCGACATCAATCAAATCATCAAACATTTGAATGGTAAAATGAATTTGATAAGTAAACTCAAATTTGTATATCATAAATGGAGGGGAACAATGGACCGACTTAGGGTAATCATTATGGGGGTTAAACCAAAATTCCAAAAACTTGGTTTAGAGTCGGCCCTCATAATTTGCGCACACGATGCTGTAGTACCATTGAAACATTATAAGGAAGTGGAATTATCCTGGGTAGGTGACTTCAATCCGAAGATGCGTTCATTACACGATTCAACAGGTTCGGTTATGGGTAAAAAGCATATCACCTATCGCTGTTTATTTGATCCTAATGCTGAATTTAAGCGGTATTCAGAAATTGCGGTCGATACTAAATCGAAGCTTACAGAAAAAAATTGAACTGATTAATAACAGGTTAAGGCAATAATAGCAAAAAATTAAACTTTGGGTTTGCAATCTATTCAGAAACTTGTACATTTGCAGACCTTTTAAACAAAGGACGATCTCGTAGCTCAGTTGGTAGAGCATAACACTTTTAATGTTGGGGTCCTGGGTTCGAGTCCCAGCGGGATCACTCCAAAACAAAAAAACCACTCATATTGAGTGGTTTTTTTGTTTTATGCTTACACTAAACTACATTTTTACGAACCTTACTGCAGATTCATTGATATTAATTATATAAGTGCCATTTTCTAAATCAGAAATATCGATTTTTCTGGTATTAGTATTTCTAATTGATTTAATAAGTTTACCACTAATATCATAAATTACGATTGAAGTAATTCTGCCTTCAAAATCGATGTGTAAAACCTCTTTACTTGGATTTGGAAATACTTTAAATGTACTATTCTTTTTGTGCTTTATATTCGTACTAAAATTTGAAAAGTTACTTGCGTATGCCTCTATAACCGTATCTGTTGTCAATCGAAGTAATTCTAATGATGGTCGAAGTCCAGGATTTGCAGATAAATCTTGAGCCCAAACATAAGATAGTTCTACTATCATTTGTTCGCCAGATGCAAGTTTTTTGGGTTTAATACCAGCGACCATTCTTCGATCTCCTACTAGATCTGATTCATACCATGCAGGTTTTCCACTTGGATCTGAGTCACCAGGAAACACAAAATTATACGGATCATTTCCAGTTCTACCATCAGCAGATCCATACTGAATTGCTAATCCATCGGCCCACATACCCTTTACATACCTATTCAATTCAATTGGATTTCTAGGATCGGCATTAACACCAGGAATGGCTGAGTTTCCAAAATAGATAAAAGAATTCATGTCTAATTTCGACCCAGCAGAATCGTATCCAGTTTCTAAAAAACAAATACCTATAGCAGGTGGATTGTTACCATAACCTGGAGCAACACCGTCTTCATCCGCAGCATCGCCATTATAAGTATAAAACAAATTTCTTTTCTTACCACTTGAATTGGTAGACAAATCGCACCCTACATAATCGTCTTGAGGATTGCCTAAATCCGAATCACCAAATTCAGCAACATGGAAATCGGTATAATTAGTTGCCGACTTATTAATAATTTTATACTTATAAAACGTAGAATTATTTATAGCGTTAGAACTATTTGAAGGAAATGCATAGGCAGTAATTTGAATTTCCAAACCCATACTCAAATTATTTGGAATAGCTGCGTGTACATTGCCTTTATCATTAATGGTCCAGAAAACCATTTGACCTGGGATTAAGTTTGGTTTATTTTTATCCAATAAAGGATAATCGCCTAGACTTGGGTCGTATATTCCATCATTATTTGCATCGTAAAAATCTGCAATATGAGCGGGCCATCTTGAAACATTATATGCAATCCCCTTTCCTATTTTTGCATTTACAACTTCAGTACCATAAACCGAATACATTTTATCACCCTCTCTGCAATCGATATTTTGAGTTTCACCCAATGCATTTAATTCTCCCGGCCAAAAGTCGTTACCTCTTTGTCTATAAGTCTGTGCAGCTGTGTATAAATTTCCTCCTTGATCGAGTGCTGCAATCCATATAGCAGAAGCAAACATCGAATATTTATTAGAACCTTTTGGAATTTCGTATGCCGAGTTGGAGCTACCGAAAATATCCCAAAATTTATCGCCTCCATTTAAAAGCTTCGCTCTAACATTATTTACATCTAAGTCAATACTTGCAGTTGGAGGATTACAGTCATTCGCAATAACACTTGTATTCGTTACGCCAATGAGAGCAATTATAGATAGAATTTGTATATACTTTTTCATAATGATTAAATTAAAATTTACGAATTGCGATTACACGATACTTTGTGCTTTTCAATCCAGCTCTTCTTACACCAGCAACATTAATGTATTGTGCTAAGGTTGAAGAAATTTCTGTTGATGACCAAAATTGCGCATTTAAACCTGGGCGAACTTTATTTTTCATTAAGGCATCTAACTCTAATGCCGATGGTAGGTACCAATCGCTGTAGCCATTTAACACTAAATCGTCACATATTTTAGCAGCGTAATCGCCTTGACCCAAGGCTGCAACAATTAATTGAGTATTCGTGCTACCAGAACCAATAGAGGAATCCAATACATTGAGTAAGGTATCACTTAAATTCCTCCATGAATAAGTTGTAGTGTTTGTATTTGTCGCAACAACTAAACCATGTTTTTCACCCTCTACATATCCAGCCTCACCAGGTTTAAAAATGTAAAAAACAAATCCACCATGTATATATGACCCTATTAGAAGAGGATCTGTAGCAAATGTTCTCTGAGGTCCATAAATCACTCCATTTGAAGTTTCTAGAAAAGCTCTAACATAATATGCTTTTTCAGGCTCTAGATTTTTAACTACACAAGTAAAAGAATCGGCATTCCCAATTCGTTCAACGATTGAATTCGCAATCGTTGGCTGAGGACTTAAACTGTAACAAAGACCAGCTCTTAAAATATTTTCTGAACCTTTATCAACTATCACCCCACCCATGATCGCAGAGTCAATACCAATGTATCTGACTCTTGTTGTTTTTATAGAAATAGATTGCGCATTGCTCGATAAACTATATGAACTATTCATCGCATAGATGTCCAATTCAAAGAAATTGGTACATATCAATAACAATAAAGCTGCGAATACCTTAAATTTGGGAAATTTTATAAGCATAGTCATAGGATTTATATTTACTTAAATTTAAATATAAATCCTGAGATTATTATACCTAAAAATTGGTATAATAATCTAAACTACCTTTTAATAATTTTATGTACGCTCGTTCCTAATTCAGAATTAATATGCAAGAAATATATGCCATTGTCGAGGCTACTAATATTAATTGGATAAATAGAATTCATCCCTTTAATGTCCGATTGCAAAATTAACCTACCACTCATATCAAACATTTTATAGTTCAATACATGTTTACTCGATTTATAGGTTGATGGGAAATTAATTGAAATGTTTACATATTCATTAGCAGGATTTGGATATACATTACTAAATCCAATTCTATTTGCTTTTGTGTCTATGCCAACTAATTTTTTATTCAATAACAATACGAATCGTTCATTTCCCCAAGAACTTGAATCTGAATTAATCTCAAAAGTATAATAATTATTAGCTCTTATGTCGGTATGTGCTTTTGTATACCTATCGTACAAATACATTTCAATTGAGTCATTGACATTTGTTGCACCATCGAACTCCATCGTATAAGTTCCTATTGCTAAGTTGCCCGATTTAGTACTAAATAAACTAAGCTTAATGGAATCGTTATTGCCAGGTAGCGGATGATAGTTAATAGATAAGTTTGTATTATTACTAGACTTTGAATAGAAATTTAATTCATCATTGAATAATTTATTGGCATCATTTTGATCACTGTCTGATTTACTAGTACCCTCTTTGAAATAAATGATTAAATCGTCGTATAGGGCAGTATCTCTATGTACCGTAAACTTCAATAAATTTTCCTTATCCATTTTAGAACGGAAAAAGTTAAATGGTGTATTACTTACTTTAGCCGATTCGAAGAAAGTAAATGTCTGACCTGCTCCTGTCGCTTTCACAAAAACAGCTTGTCCTAATGGTATGTATCGGCTCGACTGATTTGTTCCTACTCCAAGCGAAAGATCAAACACACCGTAACCACCTGTGTTCGGATTGTAAGCCCAAACAGTTGTGAGGTTATTTGCATTCAACATATTCGTATTCATCAAGTCAACTTGTGAAGGGAATGGATTTCCTATTAAATTAAATCCGTCGGCTGTTGGAGTGCTATTATTCGTGTAGGAAAGATTATGTACAAACGTTCCTTTATTTACCTGACCCGTCAAATCAAGGGTTGCATCTAAAGGAACAGTTGATAGTTCAAAAGGATTCTGTGTTTCTCTACTTCCTCTTACAAAGACTTCGAATCCAACACCAGTATTAATTACAGTATTTATATTTGGAGCACTTACCCAACCAGTACCTGCAGCACCAGCAGCGGCTTCATTATATGTTCTAAATGATGATGCATTATTAGGGCTGTTATCAAATCCATTTGTTGCACCACCTGGCCCCGTTAACCACATATCATCGATGTATTGAGTAAGAGCAATGCCTCCACTTACATTCACTGGGTTCGACATAAATCTCCATTTTCTCTTATTCACCCCACCCGGAATGAATCGTTGTGCTGTTATATTTCCAGTAATTGTTCCATTTGTTAAGTCGGCAATCCTAGCTGTATTCGTTGCGTCAGAAATTAAGGTTAGTCGACCATTTGACACCAAGGTACCTGAAACAATATCCAATGTGTTTTTCATAAACAAACTATCAGATCCTATGGTTACCGATCCCGACTCTAATTCGATTGTTAAATTGTTTAATCGTTTCGTTAATTGAGAAGCACTCGACATGTTCAAAGTGCCAATGCTACCCGTACCTGTTAAGCTTAAGTTCGAAGTGTTGGAACCTCGAATTTTGCCCGATCCACTTAGGTTTCCAGCAACAGTTAATGTTTGACCATTGATAGAAATATCATTTGAAGTAAGGATTAAATTATTACATGAAACATTGTTATTTAAGACAAGATTTCCATTTGTCTTTAAAACTTCTAAATGATTAAATGTTTCTCCAGATGTATTCGTTATTGTTTGATCTCCAGTACCATCGAACAAAGTAGTATTTGTACCCGCTGTATAGGTTCCAGAACTAATCCAATTTCCTTCTATTACTACGTTATTATTATTTGTATTTAAGTTCGCTCCTGTTATGTCGATATCGCCAAGCACATTTATAGCACTTGCCAAACGAACATTTGCATTTGCATTAAATAATACTAATCTAGGGACATCTGATGTAGTAGATAATATCATTGTTTGTCCAGCAGGAGTACTTGCGTTTCCAAATTGTATCGTTCCATCACTTATCTCATTTGAAGCAAGGCCTTCGATTAACATTCCTAAATCTTCTGAACCTCCCCCACCTTCTCTCTGAATTACTATTGTACCACCTGACATATTAAATGTAGAGCCATTAGCATTGATCTGAAACGGATAAATCGTAGTACTTGAAGAACTCTGTGTAGGTACAGTAAAAGTACCACCACTAATTGTAAAATTTGAGATGGTATTTATATTCGATGAATAATATTGACCAGCAACATTCAATGCGCCACCTCGAACTTCAACAAATCCTCCTGTAGAAAGTAAATATTCATTGGCTGCATCTCCTATATTTAATGTTCCATTTTCAACAATCAAATCACCACCTAAATTCAAATCGCCTTGAAAAGTAATAGCTGCATTAGCATTGTTTAAATGAAATCCAGTAGATGTACCTAATGTTGCATCACCCGTATAGAAATTTAAAGTTTGAGTTGATGTTCCAGATAATTTAAAGGTTCCATTTGTTATCGTTACAGAATTATTTTGAAAACTTATATCATTAGCAGTAAATTCAAGAATGTTTGTTTTTGAAGTACCCATATTTTGGGTAATGTTTGCAAAGGTATAGTTACCATTGCCTGATACCGTCTGATTACCATTTCTATTAAAACTGATATTTGTATATCTAGAACCAGATCTTCTTAAATTAAATGTCCCACTATTGCTAATATTTCCATCGACGATCATATTATGAATATCGTTTGTGTTTGATGTAATTAATGTTGCTCCAGAATTGACAGTTACATTACCATTTACTGTTAAAGTTCTAGATGTACCATCAAAAGTTAATGTACCACTAGTTCCCTCACCAACAGTTAAATTATTGCAGTTCGCATTTGTATTTATGGTAATAGTATGTCCGTTCCTAATCGTAACGTTATCTGTTGCACTTGGTACTCCACTCGGGCTCCAAGAGCCACTCGTATTCCAACTTCCAGTTCCAGTACTTACTTTATTACCTGCCGCATTAGTAGTTCTATTCCCAGTTGCAGCAGTACTCAATCGGCCTTCTGTCACTGCATAAACTCTCCAATAATAAGTAGTACTTGGATCTAAACCAGTAGCACTATAGGATGTAGAATTTGCTGCATTTTGAGTTACGTAAGTAAAATTTGTATTATCAGTTGAAACGTATATGGCATATCCCACTTCATTCGTACACCAATTGTTGTAGTTTACCGTCATGGCTGAGTTTGAAACTCCTGAAAATGATAGAGTTCCATTAAAGGTACCAGTATGGGTTGGAGGTGTAAATGTGATTCTACTATTTGAAGCTGGTAATGTGCTTAAATTATTTTGTGCAGTATTACTAAATGTACTACTGTTTGCCGATTGTTGTGTTTTTAATTGGGCTGATGTAGGTGGATTACTTATTGTTCCAGCATTAATACCACTAGAATATGAATAACTAGCCGTTCCTGCCGTCATAGTTCCATATACAAATTCAATTACACCAGTAGTTTCATACAATTTAACTTGAAAATTAATACTAGGTGTTGTATTGTTGTATACTGCTAAATTTACCCATTCAACTGTCAATACTCGATTTGGAGAGGATCCTGTTGTTTGGTATTTAATGCTATTTCCCAAGGCTTCTACTCCACCCTGTGCTGTTAAATCGTCGTACATCGGAGCCAATGATAATCCGGTAGGAGTAGTATTTGAAAATCGCGTATTCTGATAACCATAAGCACCTGTTCCCGTACCATTTGCTGTTGACGATGAAAAATCGATAAATCCGTTAGTAGAAATACTAAATTTAGTATAACGTACTCCATTATACCAATAATCGAATCCAATATCTATAAAGATGCTTCTATTATCGTCTTGGGAATATTGACCAGTATTTCTCCATGTGGGAACAGATGTCCCAGTTGAGGATATACTCGTATAACTAATTCCAGTGTTTCTACTAACGGTGTAATTATTAATGGACTGAGAAAAAAGTTCTGTAGAAAATACACTTACCAGGATAAATAGCAAGAAAATTTTGGTCTTCATAGTATGAAATTGTAGTAAAGCATAATTTTTTAGAGAATTAAAAAAATGAAATTTATTAAAATCCCAATTTCAATTCTTTACGTATGTAATATACAAAAAATATTATTACAAAAACTATACCCAAAGCAAACTTATTATGTTGGAAGTACATTCAGAGACAGAGCTTAAACATTTTAGAGCATTTTCTGTTATATTTGTAGCATCTACGCTATTAATAATGAAGAACAAAGCCTCGTTCATAACACTATTGTTATGTTTATGCATCAACTTTGCATATTCTCAAAAAACTTTTAATGTAAGTTCGGGCAATTGGAATGTTGCTGGCAATTGGAGCCCTTCAGGTGTACCAAGCTCTACTGATGATGTAGTCATTCCAGCAAATAGAACAGTAACGGTGACTGCAGATGCAAGCTGTAAGTCGATATCCTTTAATACTGATAATGGTAGTTCAGCGATAAACATCAACACAAATATTACATTAACCCTTTCAGACGATGCTACATTCCCCGCAATGTCAGGTTCTGCAAAAACCAAAACCATAAATATTGGAGCAGGTACTTTAAAATGCAAAAATATAAGTATGGGCGACAACAATACGAATGGTAGAAGTCATATTATTAATATTAGCACTGGTACATTAGAAGTAAGTAACAACATTACATTTAATGGGAATACCGACGAAAATCAAATCAATATTACAAGCACAGGGAAGTTGAAATTTGGAAATGTTTTCACTATATCTAACGGTTGGTTCAATCCTGGTACATTAAGTACCATCGAATATGCAAGTAATTCAGGTCAAAGCATTTTAAATCCAAGTACATTTTATACCAATCAAAACTATTACAACCTCATATGCTCTGGTACAGGTACGAAGACCTATAATTTTGGACTAACAATTGGAAATAATTTAAGCATAACTCAGGGTACATTAAGTTTACAATACAATAACATAACTGTGAATGGTACTACAAGTATTAGTTCAGGAGCTACATTATTAGATGACAACGGTGGTGGTGCAAATATTTTTGGTATCGTAAATAATTCCGGTACAATGAATTTTAGCGCGTACAATGTAAGTACTTTCATAGGTTTATTTACAAATTCTGGAAGCTTTACTAACACTGGTTCAAGTCCTATGGAATTTCAAAATGGATTAACGAACAACGGTACATTTAGCGCTTCAGGGAGTAGTGTAACTATTAGTACAAACAACCAATCCTTTGGTGGAAATCAGCCTATAACGTTCAATAACATTACCATCAATAACGATATAATACTTACCAATACGAACACTAATTTACTAACCGTTAATGGAACGTTCAATGGATCCAATGCAAATTCTGGATTTATCAATTCCACAAACGCACGTGTATTATTCAGTGTAAGTCCAATGTCTACAGGAAACTTCACTGCATCGGCAAATCCCAACACTGTAATTTATCAGTTTAGTTTTTACAATACTGTAAGACCTGCCACTTACCACAACATCGAAATAAGAGGTGCTCAAACAAGTGTATTCAATGGTTCGTATGCTGTGAATGGTAATTTCACATCCGATGTAAGTTCATCAGGTAATATATTAATTCAGTCGGGCTTAACAATAAATGGAAATGCAACATTAAACGGTTCCAATGAATTTAGAATTGAAAACCCAGTAACACTTACGATAAATGGAAATTTAAGTGGCACGAAAAATATCGTATACATGAACTATAATAATGCTACGATTAATCTTTTTGGAAATTTCACGCATACTGGAACCTTTACACCTGGGACTGGGACTTTTCGTTATGGACGCGCTGGCGCTCAAACCTTCAGATACATTACTTATTATAATTTAGTGCTTGCTGGTGCTGGCACTAAAACCATTGCAAATAACTTTACGATTAATCAAAATGGTTCTGTCACTGTAGAATCGGGTACCACAGTAGATATGCAAACCAATCGTTTCATCTGTAGCGGTTCAGGAATAAATGCTTATATCGATGGTACATTTACAACTACCAATTCAGAAGGATTAACAGACCGTGCTAATAGTGTTTTTAGTGGTTCAGCATTTGCTACAATTATCCCTGGAGCTTCTTCAACAATAACGTATTCTACAAATGGCAATCAGTACATAACTGGGGGTATTACTTACGCAAATCTGAATATTTTAAATACTGGGACGAAAACATTTACTGGAAGTGTTACTGTGAATAATGCATTAAATTTTGGTGCGGGTATGTTAAAAATCGATAATCATCAGTTGAGGTTATTAGGAAGTATTAGTAATTTTTCTGGGTCTATCGCAAGTAATGAATTTTCAACTCTTGAAATAGCTGCTTCAGGTGCAGCCATTAACTTGAATTTCAATCAAACATCCTCACAAAATAACATTGGTACAATTAAATTAAATAGAACAAATAACGTAACACTTACAAATGCAGTGAATGTTTTTCGAACGGTTGAAATCTCAAATGGCAATCTAATATCAAATGGAAATTTAACACTTATCTCGAATGCTAATAGAACAGCACGTGTTGCAGCTATAGCTTGTGAGAATTGCGGTATAACAGGAAATGTCATTGCACAACGATATATCCCTGGCGGAAATGGTAAACGCAAATGGCGCCTACTATCGAGCCCAGTAAACGTATCGAATTCTATTGCATACAATCAATTAATCGACGACATCATTGTTACAGGTCAAGGCGGAACTCTCAACGGATTTGATGAAAGTCCTCAAAATTCTTATTCAATTAAAACGTATTCAGAATCTGTTCCTGGTAGTTCATCGAATGGTTGGACATTTCCTTCGACCATCAATTCAACAGTACCTACAGGAACAGGTATTTGTGTATTTGTTCGAGGCGATAGAACTACTACAGACCCTTTCAATCCTAACGCCACTCCTAATAATGCTACGATAGATTATATTGGAGTTATTAACAAGGGCGACATTCAAGTGAACTTATCATATACAAATAATAGCTCAAGCGCAGATGGCTTTAATTTAATTGGCAACCCCTACCCTTCCGCTATTAATTGGGCCGATGGTACCATAACAAAAACGAATGTGCAAAACAAAATATGGATGTACAATCCGGTGAGTGCGAGTTATGGAATTTTTGATGCCGACTTAAACGTTGGTACAAATAGTGCAACAAGATTTATAGCAAGTGGACAAGGATTTTTCGTAAAATCTACTTCAAGCAATTCATCAATTGTATTTAAAGAAATTTCGAAAGCGGACACTCCTGGCTCTAACTTTTATCGTGCCAACATGAACGATGATTTATTAAAAATCACTTTATTCAAAGACAGTGCTTATTACGACGAAAGCATCATATATTTTTCAGATAATGCCAGCACATTAGATAACGATGATCATGACGCTAGTAAATTTTTTAACGATGAATTAAACTTTTACTCACGATCTTCAAATGGCTATAATTTAGCTATCAATGAATATCCAAAAAATTTAAATAACGATACTATTAATTTATCGGTTTTCTCCTATGCCTCAGGTTCAAAATGGATAGGGAACTATCAATTAGATTTTAGTAAAATTGATGAGTTAAACGATTCTTATACCGTTACGCTTTTAGATACATATACTCAAAAAAGAATAGATGTTAGAGAAGAAAACATTTATAATTTCGAAATCGATAACGCTACAGAATCAATGGGTAACAATCGATTTAAATTAGTTGTAAATAGAATCAATACAGGAATGGATATAAAATCTTCAAAATTGAATGACATCAATGCATATCCAATACCATTTGAAAATGATTTATATATTAAAAACATCAACAATAAATACATTGAACAAATTGAAATTTATAATAACGTAGCCGAATTACAATATCGACAAGTAATTAAAGATTCTAATTCAATTATAAAGATCAATACACAAAACATCACAAATCCCGGCTTTTATATTCTAAAAATCTATACAAGCAATAATGAAATAAGAAGTATCAAGGTAATCAAATAACTACCTTGATACTTGTAAATTTAAATCTATTTATTGTTCGTTATAACAGTAATTAGAATTCTTGATTTATTCTGAAAAAAAAGTACCTTACAATATTCTTTCTATTGTAATTCCTGAGATTACAACTTCATTTTCAAGGCTAATTTAATCCTTAACTCATAACATTTGTCAAGATTGTTCATGCCTATAGGTATTATAAAAAATTAATTTACAAATAGTTAATATTTAAAATTAAGCATATGTATCAATAATTTATATATTTTTGGGAAATCTCAAATTGTGGAATATTGATAATTTAGTTTAAATAAGTCAATTTTTGATTTAACATGAGGGCAACAACAACATTATTAATTCTGATATTCAGTTTTGCAATTTCATATGGGCAGGTTCCATCTGTTCAACAAATTGTAGTTGCTCCTCTTGCACTCAATGATTCCATTTTATTAGGCAAAAACCAGTCGCGATTAATCGATGTATTATTTAACGATTCCGATCCCGATAATAACATTGACTCCAATAGTATACAAGTAGTAGGTGCTCCACAATTAGGTATTTTCCAAGTAATCAATAAAAAGATTTCTTACACCCCATCTACAAACGTATGCGGACAAGATTCTATAAAATACCGAATCAGAGATTTAAACAATGAGGTATCAAATATTGCCACTGTTTATATCACAATTACGTGCTTTAATCTGCCGCCCATTGCAGAGAACGACTCTTTAATACTAGATGAAGATTCACGCGATAGCATTAATGTTTTTGACAACGACTCTTTTGAAGATGGTCCAGAAATTATAATTACAATAGCAGAACAAGCAAAGAACGGAGTGGCAAGCATTGGATCTGCTTTTGTTATCCATTACGAACCGAATCCCAACTTTTTTGGATTAGACTCTATACTGTATTCATTTTGCGACGCAGATCAAAGCGATGAATTATGTGACTCGGCTTATATTTACATTCGTGTACGCCCAATTAACGATCCACCAATTGCTATAAATGAAACCATAAATGTTTATCAAGGTATTAGTAGTAATTTTAATTTGAATGCAAATGATTCTGATATAGATGGTCCCGAAAAAATATATACGATAATAATTAATCCATCGAATGGATTATCGAATTTGAGTTCATCAGGAATTATTTCATATACTTCAAATAACACTTTTATTGGTAGAGATTCATTGTTCTATTCTTATTGCGATAATGGCAATCCTAATCTGTGTGATTCAGCATACCTATTTATAAATGTTCAAGAAGTCTTTAAGTTACCTATCGCAATCAATGATACCTTAGTTGTAAAACGCAATAGCACAAACAATCGAATCAATATTCTTAAAAATGATTCAAGTTTTTATGGTTTAAATTCAGATTCGATTGTTTTTTTGAATTCAGCCCTTAATGGAAATTTTAGTTATGACGATAGTACAATTACATATACTCCAAATAATAATTTTATAGGTGAGGAAATTATCCAATATAGATTCAAGAATACAATCGATTCTTCATCCAATATTGCAAGTATCCTCATTAGAGTAAATACCCAAGCTAGAGTACCCGATCAATGTCCAATAATTAATATTAGTGGACAATCCAATACTATTTTTGTTCAAAGTAATAGTATTCCTGGGAATAAGGAAATTGACGATAATTTTATTTTGATAAATAGAGCACCTCTGCATGGAACTCTTGGCTTCTACAACCCCATTAATCAAAGCATAGCATATATTTCGGATCAAAATTATACAGGACTAGATAGTTTTACTTATGTACTAAGAGATATAGATGGACTACAGACTGAATCTATTAAAGTATGCATTCAAGTAGAGTCTGATATAAATGTTCAACCTATTAATGTATTGAGTCCAAATGGAGATGGTATAAACGACAGATTTGAAATTGCGGATATCGATAATTATCCAGATAATGAATTAATCATATTTGATAGAAATGCTAATGAATTGTTTAGAACAAAAAATTATTCTAGCTCAAAGTTTTGGGTTCCAGACAATGTGCTAAATGGTACATATTTTTATATTCTTACAATAAGATTAAACAATACAGAAAAAAAATTCAAAGGGTATTTTACTATTTATAAATAATGAAGTTATTCATATCCATATTGGCTTTTATTATAATCGACATTCAGGCAACAATTGCACAGTCGGACGCCAATTATGCACATTACATGTTTAATTCATTACCATTTAATCCTGCCTATGCGGGCAATAAAGATAATCCTACTTTGATATCGTCATATAGAATGCAATGGATAGGAATTGAAGGTGCTCCTCAAACATTTTTTTTAAGTACTGATTTACCTTTGCGTTCAAATAAAATGGCCATTGCAGCCGATGTATATGCCGATAAGATTGGTGATTTTTCTGTATTAAAATCTTACCTTTCTTATGCATATAAGATTCAGTTAAATTCAAATTATAGAGCCTCATTTGGTTTAGCGATGGGTTACGAGAATAGAAACAACAATAGACCAAATAATTCGTCATCTGTTGATCCAATATTTAATAATTTAAATTTTAACGAACATGCATTTGATGCAAGAACTGGGATATATATTAGCTCCGATCGATTTTATTTTGGACTCTCGGCGACTTCATTATTATCACAATCAATAGAGGCTAGCAATTCCATAACCAATTACAGTACATTTTATTTAAGTTCGGGATATACAAAATCAATTAGTCCTACATTAACCCTTTTTCCATCATTTTTATATAAAGATAATTTCATGACTGGTGGAGTTTTTAATTTCACGCAATACATCGGCATAAATTCTAAGTATTGGTTTGGATTTAGTTATAGAAATGGGATCAACACATTTAATAATAAAAATTTAAAATTCATCAATTCCAATTCAAGGGTTCTAAGTATGTTAATGAATATAGAAATCTTAGAGAATATGAGAATTGGATATGCCTATGATTATAGTTTATCTACTTTAAATCAATTTGAAAATGGATCGCATGAGCTTCTTATAACTTATACATTTAAGACAAAGCGAATAAATAGAATTCTTAATCCACGGTATTTATAATGAAAAAAATCATAGCTGTAATTATATTTCTGTTTACTTTTTCCTTTCTACAATTAGAATCAAGTTTTGCACAGAAAGAATTAAAACTTGCAAATTACCATTTTGAGAATTTCGAATTTTCAAAGGCTATACCTTTGTATTTAGATGCTTTATACATCGACACAACATTAGAAGCTGTAGAGAAACTCGCCTTTTGTTATAAAAAAACACATCAATACCAAGAGGCATTGAATTGGTATAATCGTGCTTTAGAGATTCCTTATTTTTCGTCGAGTTCTGTTTTATACTATGCCGAAATGTTAAAATACCATGCGAGGTATAATGAAGCTATTGAGCAATTTGAATTCTATAAATTATACGCTCCAGAAAAGAAAGAGGAATTAGAAAAGGAAATTAAAAGCTGTGAATATGCAAAGCAAATTGAACCTCTAAAAAACATTAAAGTTTCAAATGTAAAAGAATTAAATACCAAGTATTCAGAGAGTGGGGTTACAATGTTTAACAATCAGCTTATCTTTTCTAGCAATAGAAAGTATGGCAGTAATCAAATTATCGACAATTGGACTAATAATTATTATTATAAAATCTACGCATCTTCATTCAGTATTGAAAAATCAATAATCAAGTATCAACGACCTAAACTTTTTGAAAATACCAACATCAATAAAGGGTATCACAATGCTTTTCCTGCATTTGATATTTTAAACAATCAAATCTATTTCAACAGAACAGAATTTGAGAAGAATCCAAATAAAGCATATCAAGTAAAAACAAAAGAATTTAGCAACAGAGTCCAGGTATTTAAGAGTAATTCATCAAATGGAAAAAGATGGAGCATACCTGTTCCGCTAGATTTTAATAAGCCCCAGTCCTATTCCATTTTACATCCAACTGTTAGTCCCGATTCGAAGTTCTTAATCTTTGCTTCTGACATGCCAGGTGGATATGGTGGTTATGACTTATACATTTCCGAAATATTATCATACGACAGTGTAAGTACTCCTGTCAACATGGGAAATATCATCAATTCAAAAGGTGACGAACTTTTTCCATGTTTTAATTCTTTCGGTGATTTGTACTTTTCGTCGAACGGACACTTAGGAATGGGTGGCTTAGACTTATATGTATCTCAGTATAGAAACTATGAATTTGGAGAAATTAACCATTTATATCCTCCTTTTAATTCGGCACAAGACGACTTCTCCATTTATTTTTTAAATAATAAGAATACAGGATTCTTCTGTTCCAATCGATTTGGCGGACTAGGTGAAGACGATATTTATTATTTCGAAATAATTTCAAATAAATAATTAAATTTGGAATCCAAGTACTTGTGATTTAAGTAGTTGAAAATAAAGATAATTTATTTTGTAACATATTTAGAATAACACGTACAAAGAGCTACAACAAACTTAAACGACAACCCAATGAAGAGAGCCATACTCTTTGTTCTATTATTGCTATATTATTTTCACTCGAACGCACAGATAAGAATTTGTCCTACGAATGTTCCGCTGTTTACAGCAAACTTAGCTGGAAATCCAGATAGTGTTTGGACAAGTCCTTCTCAATCGAGAAGTAATTTATGTTGTGGTAATTCAAATCCAGATAGATGTGTAGAGTTTATTGTAACTCTAGATAACGATGCACAAGGAATTAAATTTGATATTGCATCGGGGGCTATTCCTCCAGGTGCAATGTTTTATCAAGTAAATTGTGGACCACAAATACAAGTGGGTCAGCCAGTTTGTTTAAACGGACCAGGTCCACACAACATCACCTTTTGTAAACCTGGTAACAATCCAAACAGTTATAGAATCACATCCATTGCAAAACCTAAAGTATCGCCTCCAACCGTGGTAAGTGATGGATGTAATGGTACAATATTCGCAAGCGATTATGTTGTAAGCTCAATCGTTTGGAGGTCAGTGCCAAACAATCCGGTATTCGATTCATACTTATCGGCTTTATCTGGAGTAGATACTGTTCAGGTAAATTTTGCACCAGGAGCTCCTGCATTTGTAGATTATGAAGTATGTGGAACACCAATTGGTGGATGTATCGGTACTATTGTTTGCGATACCGTACGCGTACAATTTGTCAATACACTAGCTGCCGATATTCAACCTAAAAATGCGACGATTTGTTTTGGTTCAGTAGGCACTACGCTCACTGCAAATGGAGTTGGAGGATTAGCTCCATACACCTATTTATGGAATACTGGTGCAACTACACAAAGCATAACCGCTGCAACTGCTGGCACGTATTCAGTTATCATCGACGATGGCACGAGTTGTCCTATAGCATTCGATACAGTTATCGTTACTGATTTTCCATCGGCAATCATTGCAGATGCGGGACCCGATAGAATTGAATGCAATAGTAGTTCTCCGTTTGCAATTCCATTAAATGGTTCTGTTCAAGCGGCAACAGGTGGAATTTGGTCGAGCACGGGCACCGGATCATTTTCACCCAACAACAGTACACTTAATGCCAATTATTTACCTAGCCCTGCTGAACTAGCAGCAGGTTCAGTTTTACTCACACTCACAACAACAGGCAATGGTACTTGTCCGGCCGATACCGATCAAGTATTTATAAGAATTTCAAATGCAGCAATAGTTAATGCTGGCAATCCTCAAACAGTATGTGCAAATAATCCTAATGTGAGTTTAAATGGTACTGTAAGTGGTATAACAACTACAGGAACCTGGACAACAAATGGTACCGGTTCATTTTTGCCGAATGCCAATACATTAAATGCAACGTATGTTCCTAGTCAGGCCGATATCAATTCGGGATCAGTTTTACTTACACTTACATCAACTAATAATGGAATTTGTAATCCAGTTGCGAGCACCGTTACCATTACGATAAATCCTACACCTATAGTAAATGCTGGCAACAACACGAACGTTTGCACAAACAATCCAAACGTAAATTTGAATGGACTTGTTAGTGGAATCGTAACAAATACTGGTACTTGGAGCAGTAGTGGTAATGGAATTTTCTTACCAAACACAAACACGCTTAATGCAGTTTATATTCCTTCACAAAGCGACTTAAATTTGGGTTCTGTTCAATTAATCTTAAACGCAACGAATATTGGAAATTGTTCAGCAGTTAGCGATACCATTAATATAACTTTCGGACCTATTCCAATTGTTAATGCGGGTGCCGATGTAGTGAGGTGTAGAAACAACATTGGTACCATCGGTCTAAACGCAAACATTACAGGTGGAGCAAGTGCGGGAATTTGGACAACAAATGGCACTGGAACTTTTAGTCCTAACAATACAACATTAAACGCAAATTATATTCCTAGTCAGGCCGATATTTTAAATGGAAATGTTCAATTGATATTAAGCACAACGAACCATGCAAGTAATGGATGTTTAATTGTGCGTGATACCTTACAAATACAATTTACACCTGCTCCAATTGTAAATGCAGGTGCAGATCAAACAGTATGTGCAAATAATATCAACATCAATTTGAATGGAACAATATCGGGTGGAGCAAGTACAGGTTTTTGGAGTTCTAATGGCACCGGAAATTTCTTACCAAATAGCAGTTCACTAAATGCTACCTATGTACCAAGCGCTGCTGAGATTAGTTCAGGAAATCCGATAAGAATTATACTAAGTTCAACAGGAAATTCTGCTGGATCATGCCTTGCAGTTTCTGATACGATGTTTGTAAACATTACACCTGCTCCTATTGTACAAGCAGTCGCAGATTTTACTATATGCTCAACAAATCCTGTAATTTCTTTAAGTGCAACAATTTCTGGAGGAGCAACAACTGGAATTTGGACATCGAATGGTTCTGGTGTATTTAATAATCCATCGCTATTAAATCCAACGTATACACCTAGCTCAACTGATATTACTAACGGCTCTGTTCAATTTGTTTTGAGTTCAACCGGAAATACAAATAATTCGTGTGCTATAGTTAGAGATACTGTTACAGTTACTATAGTTCCACTAGCAACAGTTACAGCAAATCAAACTGTCATTACGAGATGTAGAAATAATATTGGAACAATCAATGTTTCTGCAAATTTCACTGGTGCAGCCACAGGAATCTCTTGGTCAACAACGGGAACTGGAAGTTTTGCAAATCCGGGTTTAGCAAGTACAAATTATGTCCCAAGCAATGCCGACATAAATAGTAATACATCGATCTTCTTAATTGCTACGAGTAGTGGGAATGCATCTGGATTGTGCGCACCGATTGCCGATACAATTGTTTTAAATTTCACGCCAGCGCCTATAGTTTCTGCTGGTGCGAACATCAACGTTTGTGCAAACAATATTGGATCAGGAGTAGTACTAAATGGTAGCATTTCAGGTGGTGCTAGTACGGGAATATGGTCTAGCAATGGATCGGGAACATTCAACAATCCAAACTTATTAAATGCCATTTATACTCCAAGCGCTTCAGACATAAGCAATGGTATTGTCACTCTAAAATTAAGAACGAGCAATCATGGTGTAAGTTCTTGTGGTCCCGATTCTTCTTTTGTTTCTATAATAATTAACCCTGCTCCTATTGTCGATGCAGGAGCGAATCAAACTATTTGTGCCAACACCAATACAAATATCATTCTACTAGGTGGAACGGTAAGTGCTGGAGCAAACACAGGAGTTTGGTCGACGACAGGTAATGGAACAATATCCAATCCAAATAATTTAAATACTTCATACACATTAGTCAATGCAGATAGAAGTTTATCGAACATTAAATTTTATTTAACATCAACAGGTAACTCAGCAGGATCCTGCTTAGCAGTTATCGATAGTTTCACACTTACAATTAGTCCCGCACCTATCGTGAATGCTGGACCTAATCAAACGGTATGTGCGAATAATGCTATTGTAAATTTATCGGCTACAGTTTCAGGAGGTGCAAGTACCGGTGAATGGAGTACATTTAATGGCACAGGAGTTTTTTCTAACCCAAACGCATTGATAACAACCTATACTCCAAGTGCTTCAGATAGAACAAATGGAACTGTTTCTTTAGTATTTAGCTCTACAGGTAATACAGGTGGATTGTGTCAAACGGTTAGAGATACAGTAGTTATAACAATTACACCAAGTCCAGTTGTAAATGCTCTCGCAGATTTTTCTGTATGTGTTAATAATCCAATTATTAATCTATCGGCGTCATTATTACAAGGTCCGTCGAATGTTACCTGGACTACAAGTAATGGTTCTGGTAGTTTTAGTAATCCGAATGGATTAAGTACACAATACATTGTTGATCCAAGCGATTTATTACTTCCAAATCTTACCTTCACAATTACTGCAAATAAAAATTTATGTAATCCAGTTCAAGATCAAGTAATAGTTACATTTACTCCAGCACCTGTTGTAAATATTACTACTGCCGATTTTACAATGTGTAAAAACAATATTAGTCCAATTGCATTAAACGCTACAGTTACCGGTGGTGCAACAACTGGTATTTGGTCGAGTAATGGTTCTGGATTTTTTAGTCCTAATAATACCACTTTGAATGCACAGTATATTTTAGGGCCAAGTGATACATCATTAAGTGCGTTAAAATTATTTTTAACATCGACAGGAAATACATCAGCAACATGTTTAGCAGTAAGAGATTCCTTAACCATTACCTTTAATCAAAGTCCAAGAGTTTTTGCGGGTGTAAATCGGACTATATGCGCTAACAACATTGCAGGAGTATCATTAAGTACAGCGACAATTGGAGGTTCTGCAATATCAAGTATTTGGAGCAGCGATGGAACAGGAAGCTTTAGTCCAAACGCCAATACATTAAACGCCACATATAATCCATCGGCTGCCGATATTACAAAAGGTTTTGTTGTAATTACACTAACATCTATTTCAAATCCTTCAAATAATTGTAATGAAGTAAATTCACAATTCACCTTAACCATTTCAGCAGCTCCAATAGTCGAAGCCGGCATCAATCAAACAGTTTGTTCTAATGTCAATACCATAGCACTCAATGGATCTGTTACAGGTGGTGCAAGTACAGGAAATTGGACTACGAATGGAGATGGTTCATTTAGTCCAAGTTCATCGGCTTTAAATGCAACATATACACTTGGCCCAAATGATATTATTAATGGAACGGTTAAATTATTTCTAGGCTCCACTGGTAATTCGGGTAATACTTGTTTAGTTGTGAGCGATAGTTTAAGCATAACCATATTACCATCAGCAATTAGCAATGCCGGACTCGATCAGCCAATATGTAAAATAACTCCGAGCATACAATTAAATGGCTCTGTGTCGGGAAGTACAACAACAGGTGTATGGAGCACTACAGGAACGGGTACATTTGTTCCAAATGCAAGTACTTTAAATGCCACATATATTATCAGTCCTACCGATACGAATTTAAGTTCTATACTTTTTGTTTTAAACAGTACAAATAATGGAGCATGTTTGGGTAGTAGTGATACCATGATTGTTACTTTTTCAGAAAGTGACGATGCTAGTTTCACATATACTTCTGCAACATATTGTACTAGCGATCCCAATGCACATATACCTGTAATTCCAATTCTTGCTACAGGTTCGAGTGGTGTGTTTAGTAGTTCACCTGCAGGATTAAATTTAAATACTAGCACAGGTGAAATCACTGTAAGTGGATCTGCACTTGGAAGCTATCAAGTTAAATTCATTACCAATGGTCCATGTCCAGATAGTTCAATTGCTACAGTACATATAATTAACAACACACCCAACGCAAGTTTTACATTACCCGAAGTTTTCTGTAAAGGAGGAACAACTTTAAATCCAGTGTTTGCTCCTGGAGCTACACCTGGCATATTCACAGCAAACTCTAGTAATTTACAATTTATCAATGCAAACACCGGTGAAATTGATTTATACAACAGTACACCTGGAACCTACATCATCACGAATACAATTCCAGCATCTGGCACTTGTATTGGAGTTTCTGATTCGGAATTAATAACCATTGAGCGTTGGGTAGTCTTAGATTTGAATCCAACATTACGAACAGTTTGTGAGAATAATCCCGACATTAATTTACAAGCTAACTTTACTGCAGGATCAAACCCTGCAGTAAACTCTGGAACTTGGATAACACTTGGCGATGGAATTTTTTCCAACATAAGTGCCAATGGTACATCGGCAACATATAGTCCGGGTGCTAACGACTTACTTACTAAAACAGTAACTGTTCAATTCATCTCAGCAACTCCTGCAGGTGTCTGTGATCCAGATTCTGCAAGCATCGTGATTAACATTACCCCAGCTCCTATCGTAAATGCAGGTAATCCCGATACAATATGTGCTGCAGCTACTAGTATTCCTTTAAACGGTACAATAAATGGCGGTGCAACAACTGGTACATGGACGAGAGAAGGTGGTGCTGGTGTATTCGTGCCCAATGCAAATACATTAAATGCAAATTATTTTATATCGGCTCAAGATAGAATAAACGGTTCAGTAAAATTATATTTAACATCTACAGGGAATACCAATAATACGTGTAATGCGGTTGTCGACTCGGTAATATTTGATTTATTATTAGATCCAGTTATTAATGCTGGTGCAGACACTGTGGTATGTTTTGAAAGCGATACCATCCAATTAAATGCAAGCATTACTGGAAGTATTACAACTGGTGTATGGGTTAGCTCTGGAACAGGTACATTCCTTCCAAACAGTACAAGCACTAATGCACGATATGTTTTATCAAATGCCGACAAATTAAACGGCTCTGTTCAACTTGCACTAAACTCTTCTGCAGCAACAAGTATTTGTAGTTTTGTTTCTGACACCCTTGTAATAACTATCAATCCTGATATAGTTATTGATGCTGGATTAACTCAAACAGTTTGCGCAAACAACGATACCGTAATTTTGAATCCTAGCATTACAGGTACAGGAAATCAAACAGTTTGGTCGACATTCGGTGACGGAACATTTCTTGATCCCTTAACTAATTTCAACAACAGATATGTTACTGGTCCTAACGATAAAATAAATGGTTCTGTCATTCTTCAAATAAAAACTATTAATCCAGGTTCATGTGCACAAGACAGCGACTTCGTACAAATTAATATCACGCCTGCACCAATTGTAAATGCAGGTGCGGATTTTAGTGCATGCGCAAATAATTTAATTATAAATTTAAATGCGAGTATAAGCGGCGGGGCGACAAATGGTCGCTGGACAACAAACGGAACTGGAACGTTTAGTCCGCACGATTCTAGTTTAACAGCTGTATACATTGCCTCAAATGCAGATGAAAGTTTAGGTAATCTCGAATTCGTTTTAACAACATTAGATCATACAAACAATTCTTGTTTAGTAGTAAGTGATACCTTAACTGTAACTATTACAGCAAGTCCAATTGTGAGCATTCTGCAAGCCGATACTTTATGTATCAACAATATTGTTCCTGCACAATTAAATGCCAGCATTAGTCAAGGTGCTAGCACAGGAAAATGGAGCAGTATTTCGGGCGATGGTACCTTCGCTCCTAACGATTCTGTATTGAATCCAACGTATACACCAGGTCCCAATGACATTGCAAATGGTAGTGTACAAATTGTACTTACAAGTACTGGTAATACATCGGGGACCTGCATTGCGGTAAGCGATACAACAGAAATTTTAATTGAAGCTGCTCCTAGCATTAACATTGGTGTTGACAGAGAACTTTGTGTTGGAGATACGATTATTTTAAATGCATCTATATCGAATACAGCAACAGGAATTCAATGGTTCAGTACAGGAACCGGTAACTTTGAACCTAGTAATACAGTTATAAATCCAGTGTATAGACCTAGTCCTGCCGATTATGCATTAAGTGATTTTATAATTTATGGAAGTACTGTAAATAATTCCAATTGTATTAATGTAAACGACAGCATCAACATCGACCTAATTCCTGTACCTAATGTAAATGCAGGTGCATCGCAACAAGTTTGTGCCGATGTGGATTCTATTTTTTTAAATGGGGCCGTAACAGGTCCAACAACTACAGGAATCTGGTCGAGTAATGGAACCGGATTTTTCTCTCCCAATGCTAGCACTTTAAATGCAAAGTATATTCCAAGTCTCCTCGATAGAACTTTATCTACTATAGTAGTACAATTAAGTTCTACAGGTGGTCCAAGTCAGTGTGCACAACGTTTCGATACTCTTAGCATTCATATCAATCCAGATATAATTGTCGATGCATCTGCTGCTTCAAGTGTTTGCGAGAACAATTCTCTTATCACATTAACGGGTTTGGTAAGCGGTTCGAGTACTACAGGAATTTGGAAAAGTTCAGGTAATGGATTGTTTGGATCGGCACTAACAAATTTAAATAATACATACACACCTAGTGCTAGTGATATTACTAATGGCAGTATTACATTTACCCTTCTTTCGAGCAATATTTTGAATTGTAAACAAGATTCTGATGTAGTACAAGTAAGCATTTTACCTAGTCCAATTGTAGAAGCAGGAAGCAATCAAAGTATTTGTGCTAATATAAATCAAGCTTCACTTTCTGGCAGCATCACAAGTGGTGCTACAAGAGGTAGATGGACGAGTACTGGTGATGGTAGTTTTCTTCCTAACGATTCAAGTTTAAATGCCATTTATATTTTCGGTCCAAACGATATAACTTCAAGTAATCTAACTTTATATTTAAACTCTACCGATAATAGTAATGGACTTTGTTTATCGGTTGTGGATAGCGTTGTAATTTCAGTTCTACCAACAGTTGCAATTTCAATGATCGATACAGTTCAAGTATGTGCAAACAATGCTGCTGTCAATTTAAATCCTACCTTCTCTAACGCTATTCCAACATCAATCTTATGGACAACCAATGGTAGTGGGACATTCCTCCCAAATAATACAACGTCAAATGCAACTTATCTTCCTTCGGTTAATGATACAACAATTGGAAGAGTAACTTTAACTTTAAATACTGGAAATGCTGGTGGATGTTTAAGTACGATTGATAGTACGATTTTGATTATCAGTCCAGCACCAATTGTAAATGCAGGCAATACTTTAACAGCTTGTGTTAACAAAGATACTGTGAATTTAAATGCACAAATTTTTTCTAATGAAGGCACTGGACTATGGTCGAGTATTGGAGGCGGACAATTTATTCCAAACAATAACAACTTAAATGCTCAATACATTTTAAGTCCTCAAGACATTTCGAATGGTTTTGCACAAATTATATTAACCAGTACAGGAAACACAAACAACTCATGTATTGCAGTATCCGATACAATAACTGTGAACATTAATCCAGCCCCAATTCTAACTATTACACAAGACACTATTATCGTTTGTGAAAACAATGCTAATGTTCTATTGTCGGCAAACATTAGCAGCTCAGCGAGTAAAGGGATTTGGATTACATCAGGCTCCGGAAATTTCACACCTTCTGATACCGTTTTAAATCCTACTTATGTGCCTTCTATAAATGATATAAACGCAACTCAAGTAAGTTTGTACTTCATTAGTACCGATCATCAGAATTTCAATTGTAATCCTGTGATAGATTCTGTAATTGTACAAATTACACCGATGCCTCTTATAGTTACAGAAGATACCGTTTTTGCTTGTATCTCCAATACAAGCGTTGCTATAGAAAGCTCCATTAGTCAAGGCGCAAGCACTGGTCAATGGATAAGTTTGGGAAGTGGAACTTTTAGTCCTAACTCAAGCGATTTAATCACCAATTATATTCCAAGTGCTGCTGATAAATTAAGCGGTTCTGTCCAACTAGTTATTAATAGTACCGGAAATACAAACAATTCATGTTTGGCTGAAAGTGATACGGTTACTATAATTTTCACTCCATTGATTTTTGTCGATGCAGGAGATACCATACAAGTATGTAAAAACAATATCAACATCAACTTAAATGGATCTATTTCTGGTGGAACAAATTCAGGAAGATGGTCGAGTTCAGGAACAGGAAACTTTTTACCAAACGATACAACATTAAATGCGATTTATGTTTTATCGAATACAGACACATTGCTCAACGAACTTCGACTAACATTAGTTTCAACTAATAATGGAGGTTGTGATTCATCGGTGTCCGTTTTAGTTGTTGAATTAACACCAGCGCCAATTATAGATGCTGGACCGGATATCAGTGTTTGCGATAATTCAGGAATTGTCACATTAGCTGGTTTTATTTCTGGTGGTGCTAGTACGGGTATTTGGACCACTACTGGTACTGGTAATTTCATTCCAAACAATACTGCATTGAACGTCGTCTATGAACCAAGTCAAGCCGATTTTACAGCGGGAAACATCAGCATAAGATTAAGTACTTCCGACCATGCATTAAATAATTGTGTAGGAATTTTCGATGAATTAAATGTTAACTTATTTGAATCGGCTCGCGTTACTGGTGGACCCGATAGATACGTATGTTATGGCGATTCAGTTACTGCATTATTTGCTAACGCTACGGGTGCAAATCCTTTCCGTTACTTATGGAGTACGGGGGATACCACTCAAAGCATAACTGTGCGCCCCGGTACATACTTTGTGCGTATTCAAGACATCAACGATTGCATTCCTCAATACGATACGATTGAAGTGATAGGCGTAGATACCATCATACAAGCAAGAGCTGGTAACGACAGCATTATTTGTATTAGTACAGACACCGTTCAATTGAATGCCGATGTGTTAGGTATTAATGCAGGACATTGGGAGGGCGACGGTATATTCCTACCCGACAGTACTGCATTAAATGCGCTTTATATTCCAACTGCAACTGAAAAATCGAATGGAAGTTTTAGATTGATTTTACAGCCAAGCACGATCACCGGTTGTACATTTATTCCAGATACTGTTGAATATACCTTTATACAAAAACCAAGTCCTACTCTATTAGGTCCAAGCACTGTTTGTTTGTTGAACGATACCGTGACGTACAGTGTCACAAGTATACCAGGTGAATTTTATACTTGGCAAGCTAATGGAGGTACAATCATTGGGCCCAATAATTCTAATGCTGTATTTGTTCAATGGGGAGCTGCTGGTGGCACCTTAACACTTATTGCAAGTAACGCGGCAAATTGCGATACTATCATTAACACAACGATCACAAATGTTGGAATGTCATTACCAAGTGTAAGCGGTGAAATCAATGTTTGTAATGCAAGTGCATTTAATCAATCCTATACAGCTGCACTAAACGCAGGAAGTATTTACAATTGGCAAATTACAAACGGTACGATTTTAAGTGGACAAAACACCAATACAGTAAATGTGCAATGGAATGGTTCAGGAAGTTTACGACTTTTTGAAACTGGTAATTTAGGATGTGTTGTAAGTGATACTTTAAATTTTTCATTTACTCCATTATTAGTAAGTACTATTCAACCTTTTAATGAAGAAGGATGTGCTCCATTAACTTTATTGTTCGATGCGAACTCTGCGAATCCAGGTCCATTAACACATCAGTGGATTATCAACTCTAGCGACACCTTCAATGTTAAGTCGGCAGAAATTACATTCGATACTCCGGGCGTTTATAATATTCGCTATGTATTGAATAATGGAATTTGCACAGATACTATTGCAACAACCGTAACGGTATTCGACGATCCCCTAGCAGATTTTAATTACATCAATGCCCCTACTAGCATCTTGTATTATCCAAACGATACCTTGTTCTTACAAAACTTATCGAGCATCACCAATGCAGAATATCTATGGGATTTTGGAGATGGTGAAACCGACACGAGTATGCATCCTGCTCATGAATATAGAAATGCGGGTACCTTCAATGTTCAATTACGAGTAACTGATACAGTAACGGGATGTATTAGTTATTTCAGTAGACCAATTACTTTAGAAGTGATAAGTAATGTGAACAGTCCACAAATTTTCACTCCGAATGGTGATGGTATTAATGATAAATTTAGAATTTACGAAAGAAACCTTAGTAATTTTAAAATACTAATATTCGATAGGTGGGGTCAAATTATTTACACCTCTAAAGATCCAAACTTCGAATGGGATGGAACTCATAATGGAGTAGAATGTCAAGTTGGTGCTTATGTGTATCATATAGTAGCAACTGGAGAAGACAATCTGCCATACAGAAGAACCGATATTGTTAACTTAGTGAAATAATTATTTTATTTCACTAAGTTCTAAAATTCTGTCAAACTCTTCCTTTTTTAAAGGCATTACAGACAATCTACCCTGCTTTACCAAGGCAATATTCTGCAACTGTTTGTCGGCTTTAATCTGCTCAAGAGTTACACTTTTTTTCAACTTTTTAAACGGTGCTAAATCGACGACCAACCAATTGCTATCGTCGGTTGTTGGATCTTGATAATGTTCCTTAACAACCTTAGCAATACCCACCACATCTTTCCCCTCATTGCTATGATAAAACATTACTAAATCGCCCTTCTTCATATCTCGCAAATTATTCCTTGCTTGATAATTTCTTACACCATCCCAAAATGTTTTTTTATCCTTCTCAAATTGCTCCCAAGAATATTTAAAAGGCTCTGATTTAACTAACCAATAATTCATGTATGTTTTATTTTAATGTAAGATTTTCCAAACCAGCTCTTTCAATAATTCAGACTCATCTGTATTGCCAGTAGCATCAACTCCCTTGCTTTTTAAATCGTATTCTCTTAACAATGAAATTACTTGACAAGTTTTATCGATCGAATAATTTCTAGCGGCCGATTGATATTCTGGAACTAAAAATGCTTGTACTCTTAATGCCGATGCAACACTAGCTGCAGACTTATCTGTTAAGAAATGATAGGTGAATATTTTAGAAAAATAACCATTTAGGGTACCAATAATCATTTGTATTGGATGTTCTTTTTTATTCGCTGAATAATAATCCACAATCTTATTTGCTTTCAAAACATCTCTTTTCGAAAGTGCCGCGTTGAATTCAAATGGATTATAGTCCTTACTTATTCCAATATTCTTTTCAATATCGTCAACACCAATTATTTTTTGTTTGTCGACATTGATACATAATTTATCAAGTTCATTTACCACCTTAGATAAATCGTTCCCTAAAAATTCTGAAACTAGAAAAGCAGCTTTAGCATCAATCGCAAATCCTTTCGACTTCAAATAATTGACTACCCATTCTGCTACTTTGCTTTCGTAAATTTTTTTCGACTCAAATAAGAGTCCTGTTTTTTCAATAATCTTCGAAATTTTCAAACGCTTATCCAAAGAACCATATTTGTGACAAAAAACAAGAATGGTGCTCTTTAGAGGATTTTCTAAATAAGCGTTAAAGATGTCGGCTTCCTTCCCTTCGGATTTACCAAACTTGATGTGTTGAGCTTCCTTAACGATGATTAATTGGTATTCCGACATCATAGGGAAACGCTTGGCTGCATTTAGAATACTCATAAGATCAGTATCCTTACCATATAATATAGTTTGATTAAATCCTTTTTCTGCTTCGTTTAATACAGAGCGTTCTAAGGTATCTGATATTAAATCGATATAGTACGATTCATCGCCATGTAAAAAATATATCGGTTTAAATTTTCTATTTTGAATATCGCTTATAATTTTTTCTGCACTCATAACTCATAATATTACTGATGTAATAATTCGAAACTTGGAATTTCATCTATAAATTTAAAACGATTCTCATCGATAGATATTTCTGCACAAAAATGTTCCAAACCATTGGTGATTACCAAATACGGAACTCGGTAAACCATATTGTATCGAGCCGCTTGATCGAAAACTTCTTGTGTTAATTTAACCTCTGGAGCTTTACACTCAATTAGCATAATTGGTTTTGCATCTAAAGAATAAATCAACACATCTGTTCGCTTTTGCATTTCATTTAGCTTCAGACCTTTTTCAATACTGATTAATCCTTTTGGATATTGTTTGTATTGAATGAGGTACTGTACAAAATGTTGTCTTACCCATTCTTCGGGAGTAAGAACCACAAATTTTTTTCTCAACTCGTCCATAATTAAATGCTTGCCGGCATCTTCTTTTAATTTAAATGGATAGTATGGAAGATTGAGTGTGTACATTTATAGAGATAACTTTTCTTTTATAATAGTTATTTTTTGTTCAGCATCTGCTTTCTTCTTCTGTTCATTGGCAACAACATCTGCTTTGGCATTTTGCACAAATCGTTCGTTCGATAATTTTGCATTCACTGATTTCAAGAATCCTTCTAAGTATTCTAATTCTTTGATCATTTTTTCTTTTTCTGCTTCCTCATCAATTGTATCACCTAAGTCAACAAAGCATTCGTCTTTACCGGCTAAGAACTGCAAACCTTGAACATCATTATCCTTTGTAAATTCCAAGGAAGCAATAGTTGCAAGTCGGCGTAAAATCATTTCATATTCTTCGTACGCAATACTTGAATTTTTCTTGATTAGCAATGGCAATGCTTGTTTAGGAGCAATTTGCCTTGCATTCCTAATATTTCGCATCTCTGTTACAATTGCGAAAACATTTTGCATATCAGCTAATATTGATGCATCGTAATTCTTCGCTTTTGGATATTCGGCAACAATACAACATTCTAACTCGGCTCTTTTCTTAAACACTTCTTCATCGTGCCACAACTCCTCTGAAAGGAATGGCATAAAAGGATGAATTAGCTTTAAAATATCTTCAAATTTTTGAGTTACAAATCCAAATGTTTTTGCATCGATGGCATCTTGATAAGACTCCCCATTTTCCAACTTATGAAAATTAGGTTTTATCATTTCCAAATACAAAGAACAGAAATCGTCCCAAACTAATTTGTAAATATTCATTAAAGCTTCTGAGAGTCTATAGCTAGCAAATAACTGTTCAATCTCAGTTAAAGATTCATTAAATCTATTTTCAAACCAATCGTTAGCTACTCCATTTACATTACTAATTTGATCGTCTACTTTCCAACCTTTAATCAATCGGAATGCATTCCAAATTTTATTAGCAAAATTTCTTCCTTGCTCACAATACGATTCATCGAACATTAAATCGTTACCTGCAGGCGAACACAAAAGCATACCTACACGAACACCATCGGCACCGTATTTATTAATTAAATCAATTGGATCTGGTGAATTGCCTAAAGATTTAGACATTTTACGTCCAACTTTATCGCGTACAATTCCAGTTAAATAAACATTTTTAAAAGGAACCTGATTTCTAAACTCTTTCCCAGCCATGATCATACGTGCAACCCAGAAAAATAAAATCTCTGGTGCAGTTACTAAATCACTAGTAGGATAATAGTAATTCAACTCAGCATTGGCTTCAATATTTTTACCTTTGAAAACATTGGTATCAAAAACAGAAATTGGCCATAGCCAAGAAGAAAACCAAGTATCAACAACGTCTTCATCTTGTGATATATCGGCAAGACTTACATTGGCATACTTCGTATCAAGTGATTTAAATTTCTCTAATGCTTCTTCTGCAGTTTTTGCAACTACAATTTCACCATCTTTATGATACCAAGCTGGAATTCTTTGTCCCCACCAAAGCTGTCGAGAAATACACCAATCTTTCACGTTTTCCATCCAATGCTTATACGTATTTATGTATTTATCGGGTATCAAGTTTACTTCTTTATTCAACACAGCATCCAATGCAGGCTTTGCCAATACTTCCATTTTCACAAACCATTGCAATGAAAGTTTAGGCTCTATGACAGCATCGGTACGTTCAGAAAATCCAACTTGCGATTTATACTCTTCAATTTTTTCTAATTGTGCGGCTTCTTCTAAAAGTGATGCAATTTTTTTTCTTGCAATAAATCGGTCTTCATTAACTAGAATTTCTGCCTTCTCATTTAATGTACCATCGTCATTCAAAATATCAATAACAGGAAGCTTATGCTTAATACCCAATTCATAATCGTTCAAATCATGTGCAGGCGTAACTTTCAAACATCCGGTACCAAAATCCATGGTTACATACTCGTCGCAAATGATTGGAATCTCTCTATTGATTAATGGCACAAATACTTTCTTACCATGCAAATGTTTGTAGCGCTCGTCGTTTGGATTCACACACACTGCTGTATCGGCCATAATTGTTTCTGGTCGAGTCGTTGCAATCATCACAAAATCGGCACTATCTACTAATTTATATTTTATGTAATATAATTTTTGATTTACTTCTTTGCGAATTACCTCCTCATCGGACACCGCGGTTAATCCTTTAGGATCCCAATTCACCATGCGAATCCCTCTATAAATCAATCCTTCATTATACAGATGTATAAAGGTATCGATTACAGCTTCCGACATTGCTGGATCCATCGTAAAAGATGTTCTATCCCAATCGCACGAAGCACCTAAAGTTCTTAGCTGTTGTAAAATTATACCGCCGTATTTATCTTTCCATTCGTAGGCATGTTCTAAGAATTTTTCACGACCAATATCTTTTTTATTGATCCCCTTTTCTTTCAACATAGCAACCACTTTAGCTTCAGTTGCAATAGAAGCATGGTCGGTACCCGGTACCCATAATGCATTTTTCCCAAGCATTCTAGCTCTTCGAATAAGAACATCTTGAATGGTGTTGTTTAACATATGTCCCATATGCAGAACACCCGTAACATTTGGTGGAGGAATAACGATGGTGTATGGTTCACGCTCATCGGGAACCGATTTAAAGAATCCTTTTTCTATCCAATAGGGATACCACTTTGCTTCTGCTTCTGATGCTAAATACGTTTTTGAATCGCTCTTCTTATTCTCCATGTCAATAAATTAAAAAACCCCTTAAAAAAGGGGTTTTCAAAAATACAAATTTTATTGACCAATTGGTATGCTACTGATTAATTTGAGCGTATCGGCCTCCTCGATATATTGATAGAATCCATTACTTGTTGTGAGGAATAATGTACCATTATTAGGAATCACATCATCGGCCCGAATGTTCAATTCCTTTAGCAATACAAGAGAATCAGCATTCGACTTATCGTAAATCTTAAATTTAGTATCGCAAACGAATAATAGATTACCCGAAACTGCAAGACCTCTAGGGTTTTTCATTGCATAGACTTTAAGTAGTTCAGGGTTTTTCAAATCTTTTATGTCGATGATTTCCAACTGGTTTACTCCTCTGTTACATCTTAAGCTTGAAGAATTATTAAGTGTTAAATACGCGAAATTACTGTCGGCAACCACTGGATCGCAAGAAATAATATGATTATAAAAGGATTGATAATTTGGAATGCGTGAACCAGTTAAAGAATAAATGTACATTCCCGATGAAGTGCCTAAAAATAGTGCATCGCCTCTACTAAAAATTGTTTCTACATCGGTGCTAACTAATCTAGCGTCCAACAATGTCAATTTCCCATCGTCGTCCATATTATATGTCTCTAAGTTATTGCCATTTATCAGATATAAGGTATTGCCATTCAAGGTAAATCGAGCCGTAGATCCTGCCACCGAATTTTCGCCAGATGCAGAAAGTTCAGAATTAGTATCGCATGAAATAAACAAGGATACTGCAAATAAAAATAGTATATACTTTTTCATAATTATTTCGCCTCCCATCCTACTATGATTAAACCTTCATCTCTATTTTCTTTTTTATACTTATCGGGAAGTTCTCCCATGTCAGGTGGATTCATTTCTGGAAAAGTATTGGGTTTTCTTTGCACTTCAACCACTTGAGTTTTATTGAAAATATCGAGTACAACGAGATCCACTGCATTGTCGGCCACCAACTTATCATTGCGTATACTAACATCGATACAACCAGGAATGCTTATAAACGAAAGCTTTACAGGAGCTGCAGGATTTGTATTATCAATTACATGTACCCCCTCATATTTTTCGTTTAAAAAAATAAAGTTATTGTATAGAATAAATTTGCCCGGATTCGTTAATTTGCGAGCAGATTGTGATTTTACCGATGCCTCTAATTGAGTTCGGGTCATAAACAAAGGAACATAATTGGTTTCTGGAATAGCGAGTTCATCTTGAGGAAAAGGACATCCGCTCCAGATGACAGCAAATAAGGGTAATAAAAAAACCCATTGTCTTTTGATATACATAGTTTTGTGTAATTGTAACATTATAAAGATAAAATATATTTTAGATATTAAATACGTTATTTAGATTAAAAAGCCATAAACATAATATTAATATGAGAAAAGCCAGTTTAGCAGTAATTACTTTATTCGCAGCGAGTTTAGTAATGAGTTCATGTAAGACCAGAAAAGTAGAACGCATTGATCCAACACAACAAACAGATTTAAGTGGAAGATGGAACGATACCGATTCTAGACTTGTTTCTAATGAAATGATTGCCGATTGTATGGCTCGTCCTTGGAGAACAGATTTCCAAGCAGCTAAAGGCAAGAAGCCAGTTGTTATTGTAGGAACAATCCGTAACAAAACAACAGAGCATATTGAATCGGAAACATTCATTAAAGATATCGAGAAAGCATTTATTAATTCAGGATTGGTTTCTGTAGTACAAGCAGGCGATGCACGTAAAGAATTACGTGATGAGCGTAACGATCAACAGACATTTGCTTCGGACGATACTAAGAAGAAATGGGGATTAGAAAAAGGTGCCGATTTTATGTTGAATGGAGTAATGACTTCTATAGTAGACCAATACGGTAAAAACAAAGTCGTGTTTTATCAAATTGATTTAGAGTTAACCAATTTAGAAACCAACGAAAAAGTTTGGATTGGCGACAAAAAAATTAAGAAAGCAATTCAAAACTAATACAACATTTAATTGCATTCTGCTCGTACATTCAAATGAGCGGAATGCAATTCATTTACTACTGAAAACAGCATGAATCGGAAATTCTTTACTGCAATAGTTTTATCGATTTTATTTTTAAGTTCATGTGCTACCTATTATCAAAAGCTTGCTGAGTTTAACTCTAAAGTTGAAACGGGTAACATACTTGAAGCTAAAAAAATATTGGAAAACGATAAGAAGTCGGCCGAAAGCAAAAACCGTCTCCTCTACTTTATGAACAGAGGTACCATGGAAATGCTCACTGGCAATTATGCAGAAAGTAACATGTATTTTAATCAAGCCGATTTAGCCATAGAAGACTATCAAAAAAAAGCAAGTACACAAGCACTGGCACTCATCAGCAATCCGATGGCGATGGAATATCAAGCCGAAGATTTTGAAAAGGTGATGATTCATTATTACAAAGCCATCAACTACGTACAGCTAGGTCAGACAGAGGAAGCATTGGTAGAATGCAGACGTATCAATTTAAAACTTCAGCAACTCAACGATAAATACACTAAGAAAAACAGGTATTCCGAAGATGCATTTGGATTAAACCTAATGGGTATAATTTATGAGAGTGCTGGAGATATCAACAATGCCTTCATTGCATACAGAAATGCAGTAGAGGCTTACGATAAAATTTACAGCAAACAATTCAATACAGCCATTCCCGATCAATTGAAAAAAGATGTCATTCGATCTGCATATCGCATGGGCTTTAATGAAGAAGCCAAGCAATTTGAAGAGCGCTTCAACATCGGAATAAACAAAGAAGATTATAAAGGTCCAGAATTAGTGTTTTTCTGGAACAATGGTTTAGGTCCTGTAAAATCAGAGAACAGCATTAATTTTTCAGTGGTAAAAGGTCAGGGTGGATATGTAACTTTTGTGAATGAAGAAATGGGACTGAATATTCCATTCCCTCTGCCACCAGGCAACAGCACGGGATCTGCATTAGGTGATCTTTCTTTTATTCGAGTTGCATTTCCAAAATATGTTGAACGCAAACCTTATTACGAGCAAGCGCAAATTGAAATAGATGGTAAAAATTTCAAGCTAGATGAAGCGGAAAATATTAACAACATTGCATTCAAGACTTTAGACGATCGAATGTTGCGTGAAATGAGTAATTCATTATTGCGTTTAGCTACCAAAAAGGCAGCTGAATATGCCGCTCGCGATCAAAATCAAAACGTTGGTTCTTTGGTGGGCATCGTAAATGCCATCACGGAAAAAGCCGATACTAGAAATTGGCAAACACTACCATATTCCATTCATTATACCAGAATCCCTCTAAAAGTAGGTGACAATGAAATAAAACTTAAACTTCGATCGTTTGATAATAAGAGTACCTACGAGCAAAAGTTTATGTTCAATGCTCAAAAATCAAAAACGATATTTCATGTGTATCAAAATTTTGAATCTCGAGCATATTCATTAGCTTCGTATTAAGATTAGGGCAAGCTGTTAATGAAAAAATTATTATATACCATTTTCTTCCTATTGAGCGCTTTCTTCAGTTTCGGACAGTCGGCCCTCAAAGTCAATTCCATTGAATTTAAAGCCTCCTACTATAAATACAAAGGCATCTTAATTGATGTGCGCACCCCTTATGAGTTTGCCGATGGTCATATAGAAAATGCTAGAAACATTGACATTAGTGTGCCCGGTTTTGAAGCAGAAATTGACAAACTGGACCGCGATCAAGCTATATTTGTTTATTGTGGGGTAGGAATTAGAAGTGCCAAAGCTGCGGCTATCCTTCGTAAGAAAGGCTTCAAATATGTATTTGATCTCGATGGTGGGTATAAAGATCTAGTAAAAGTGGGCATGCGTGCTACCAAATAAAATGTTAGACAATTTCTTAGAATTAGTAATCACTGCCGATGGTTCTGCGAGCATCTACAATGCTGCTGTTGGTGAAAACTATCATTCTAAACATGGGGCATTACAAGAATCGCAACACGTTTTTGTAAACAGTGGTCTTGTTCATTATCAGCAAAAACATTTATCGACCGAAATCAGAATTTTAGAAATAGGATTTGGTACGGGCTTAAATTTTCTTTTGAGTGCCGACTTTGCTATACATCAAGGCATCAAATTGAGTTACAGAGGTATTGAAAAATATCCTCTACAAAAAAGTTTATTTGAACAGACCAAATACCTAGAACACCTGAAAAATAAAGCGATATGGGAACAATGCTTAGTGCAATACGAAATATCATTTCAAGAAAAGGTTTCAATAGCGCAACACATCGACCTACAAAATTATGCTTGCGATGTAATGGAGTTTATATCCAATGAAAAGTTTGACATCGTGTATTTCGATGCCTTTGCAGCAATACATCAGCCTGAAATGTGGGAGCGAGAAAGAATTGCACATGCCTGTAGCTTTTTAAAAGATAAAGGTATATTTGTGACCTATAGCGTTACTGGTGAATTAAAACGAATTTTGAAATCCTTGAATTTTGAAATTGAGCGTCCTCAAGGCGCTGCCGGTAAACGCGAAATGATGCGTGCAACAAAACTTTAACATGTTATACAAACTTCTACTTCGTCCCCTATTTTTTAAAATTGATCCCGAAAAAATTCATCATTTAGTTTTCAAACTTATCAAGATATCGCAAGCCATTCCAGGCGTATCGACAATCACTCGCGCAATCTTTGTTATGCGGGACCCAAGATTAGAACGCGAAGTTTTTGGCATTAAATTTCCGAATCCAGTGGGATTAGCAGCTGGTTTCGATAAGGATGCGCGCTTGTACAAAGAGCTTTCGAATTTCGGATTTGGTTTCATAGAAATTGGCACCATTACTCCCCTAGCACAGTCGGGCAACGACAAGCCTCGCATGTTCCGACTGCCTGCTGACCAGGCCTTGATCAATCGGATGGGATTTAATAACGAAGGCATTGATGTTGCAATACATCGACTTAAAAACAGACCAGCAGGACTTATTGTGGGTGGTAACATCGGCAAAAATAAAATTACTCCAAACGAAGATGCCGTATTGGATTATGAGAAATGTTTTGAAGCCTTGTACGAGTATGTGGATTATTTTGTAGTGAATGTAAGTTCGCCGAACACCCCGAATTTACGGGCTTTGCAGGAAAAAGAGCCTTTGAAAAATTTGCTGCAGCATTTACAAACACTGAACAGCAGCAAGCCTACAGCGAAACCCATTTTATTGAAAATTGCACCCGATCTAACAAACGAGCAATTGGACGACATTATAGAAATTGTGCGCGACACTCAAATTGCAGGTGTAATCGCCAGCAATACCACCATCTCACGGTCGAGTTTAAAAACGAATGCCGATGTAGTGGAGCAAATTGGAATGGGTGGATTGAGTGGGAAACCACTTCGGAATAGGTCGACAGAAGTAATCAATTATTTGCATGAAAAATCAAATGCAGCATTTCCAATAATTGGTGTTGGTGGAATTCATACAGCAGAAGATGCGATTGAAAAATTAAAGGCAGGAGCATCTTTGATTCAATTATATACTGGCTTTGTTTATGAAGGTCCAGCCTTAGTAAAGGCGATCAATAAAAAGTTGCTGGAATAAGAAAAACCTAATGCCTGTATTTCTGTTTTGCTTGAATGACAGAAGCAGATTTAGATAGAATCATTGAAATGGCTTGGGAAGATCGTACCCCTTTTGAAGCTATTGAAAATCAGTTTGGGATTCCCGAGAAAGATGTTATTTCCTTGATGCGCAAGCACATGAAACGCTCAAGTTTTGAAATGTGGCGTAAACGAATGTCGGGACGCAACAGCAAACATTTAAATAAAAGAAGCGGCGACATAGACCGATTTAAATGCAATCTGCAAAGGCAAATTACATTCAATAAAATCTCCAAACGGAAATAAAAAATCCCCAAGATGGCTCAAGGGGATTGAATATCTTTTGAATTATAAAGAATTATTCAGCTGAACTTTCTTCATTCGACTTTGCTACAGGCTTCTTAATTGATTTGTCCGTAGCCAATTTCAAACGTTGTTTTCTAAGTCTAGAAACCGTTTTATTTTTTCTGTCTTTTCTTTTTAGTCTAGTAACACCCATTTTCTTAAAAATTTTTGTTCAACCTATTTTATGAGGTCGAGAGCGGATTCGAACCGCTGTACAAGGTTTTGCAGACCTCTGCCTAGCCACTCGGCCACTCGACCCTAATTTTAGAGTTTGCAAATGTACTAAAAAACATCATTAGCACAAGGGATTTATGAAAATATCTCAAATTTACTGAGCTTATCTCCTGGCAATGAACTCAGAACATAATATCCCAGTAGCCACGGCTACATTCAACGACTCTGCCCCTTTGCCAAAATTGGGAATGGTAATTGGTCTATTGATAAAGTTCAGCAATTGCTCATGAATTCCGTGCGACTCACTTCCCATCAACAAAATTCCATTATTTTTCTCCGTTGCATTTACCTCATAGATATTCTCCCCATCCAAAACTGCTCCCCAAATATTTATTCCCTTTACTGATTTCAATAGCGCTAACACATCGGCATAATGTATACTTACTCTCAATATAGAACCCATGGTCGATTGAATGACTTTTGGGTTGTACAACTCCACGCAATCCTCCGAACAAATAATATGTTTTATCCCAAACCAGTCGGCAATTCGAATGATCGTCCCCAAGTTCCCCGGATCCCTTACACCATCGAGCATGAGTACCAATTCTTCTTGGAAAAGTTTTGGGTCGATGTGTTGAGCCTGATCGACATTTCTGAAATTCACAAGCGCCAAACATTCCGAAGCAGTTGCAAGTGTTGATATTCTTGCCATTTCTTCCTGCTTTATCACTTCAATTTCTAATTTTTTCGATACTTTTGAAATATATTCCAAACATTCTTCGTAATATTCTGGAATAACATAGATCGCTTCAAGTTCATAAGCAGAGTGTACAAACTCCCTTAATAACTTATCGCCTTCAATAATAAATTGTTGGTGTTCGCGTCTATATTTTTTTTGATGTAAAGACTTTATATAGCTGATTTGTGATTTCGAAATCATTCGTAAAAACGTATATACCTAATGCAAGTATACTCATTTTAATTCTATTGAGTTTATCGAGCTGTAGCACCACGAAATCTTTAAAACAGGACCAAGCTTTATTACATAAAGTAAAGATAGAAGGCCTCAACTCCATCCAAAAAGAAAATGCAAGTGTTTACATTCGACAAAAACCCAATCGAAAATTTTTAGGTATTGGTTGGTTGAAGATTTATTTGGGAATTCACAATGCATTTGATTGGAAAAATGATAATAAAATAAGCAGGTCTATTAAAAATGGATTAGGAGAGCCTCCAGTTATTTATGATAGTACGATAACTGCATTTTCTGCACAACAAATGCAATTGTATTTTTTCAATAAGGGTTATTTTGATGCACGGGTTGATTTTCAAACTAAGTTGAAAAAGAAAAAAGCTTTTGTTAGCTATAATATTCAAACAGGATCAAGTTATACCATTCGGAATATCCAATACGATATTAAAGATACTACGCTTAGAAACATTTATTTTCTAAATCTTGTAAATACAAAAATAAAACTTGAGGATGTATTCGACCAAGATAAAATACAAGAGGAACGTGAGCGAATAGTTAAGGACATTAGAAATTACGGATATTTCTATTTTAATCGAGAGTACATTTGGTTTAATGCCGACACGAATCTAAAAGGGAATTATATCGATTTGAAATTAGTAATTTCGAATCCCGATGTTGGTGCACATAAATCCTATAAACTAAATACCATCAGAATTAATGTAAATAATCCAAAAGAAAAATTCTTAAGCCTCAAAACAAAGCCCGATACCCTTGGCGGGTATGAGTTTAATGATCCAGGTAGGATTATTAAATCTAAAGTTTTAAGAAGAATGATTTTTCTTGAAAAAGATGCTAGGTATCGCGATCAAAATGTAGAGTTAACCTACAACCGTTTAGGAGATTTAAGATTGTTTCGCTTTGTTAATATTGAATTTGAACCCGATTCTATTGATGCACAAGCACTCAATGCGAACATCACCTTAACACAAGGTGAACGAAGAGGAACACAAACTGAAATAGAAGGATATGTTGCTTCAGAGAATGTTGGCTCATCGGCAAACTTTATGTATACCGATAGGAATATATTTAGAGGTGCAGAATTACTTGAATTTAGAATTCGACTAGGTTTGGAGACACAAGCATTTATTGACGAGCAAGCACAAAATATTCCGGTGTTTAATAGTAGAGAGAGTAATACCTCCTTAAGTGTAACTTTTCCTGGTTTCTTATTTTTTAGAGATAAAAAAACATACGGATTGTATTCTAATCCAAAAACCCGTGTAGGTGTGAATTATATCACCGAACGTCGACCAGAATATTTAAGAAGAACTTTTACTGGATCTTTAACCTACGATTGGAAACAGAATCAATACATCACACATTCATTTTCGCCTTTAAGTATCAATTTTGTACGATCAGAATTATCTGAGGAAGCTTTAAACTTATTAAACAATCTAGACAATCAATTCATTAAAGAAAGTTTTAATCCACACATCACACAAGGGATTCGTTATAGTTTAATCTTTAGCAATCAGCTTTTAAATTTCAAGAAAGATTATCTGTTTTTTAGATTTAACCTCGAAGTAATGGGAACGGGATTATATGCTGTAAGCAGAATTCTTGACGAGCAACAAAGTGTTTCGGGAACATATCAATACTTTGATTTACCTTATTATAATTTTACGCGTCCTGAAATAGACATTCGCTATTTTAATTTTATTGGTCAAAAGTCACAACTAGTCTATCGATTAAACACTGGTGTTGGATTTGCTTATTGGAATTCAAAAGTACTACCATTTGAAAGACAGTTTTTCACGGGAGGTTCCAATAGTATACGTGCCTATAGAGCACGATCTATAGGGCCTGGCGGATTTTCGGACATCAATACATCGACCTTAAATTTGGACCAAACGGGAGAAATGAAAATTGAAGGTAATGTTGAGTATCGCTTTGATCTTTTGGATCAATTTATTGGAGCTAAACTCAAAGCAGCAGGCTTTCTTGATTTTGGAAATGTGTGGACCATTTCCAATTCAGTAAATAATGAGGGGAAGTTCTACTGGGATAAATTCTACAATCAGCTAGCGGTTGGTACTGGTCTTGGATTACGATTTGATTACAGCTTTTTATTGTTACGACTTGACTTAGGTTTAAAATTAAGAGATCCACGATTCGATGGTTCCGAGCAATGGGTCATCAGAAATTTTAATGATGAAAATTGGAAAAGGAACAACAATTATGGATTTTGGAATTTAAATTTTGGTATTGGTTATCCGTTCTAATTTAAACTGAACAGTCCTTTAATTGAATCAAGTATTATAGAAAAATAATCTCTTAAGTTTAATCCTTGGCCAATAAAAAACATGAGCACAAGTAAGATTAAAAAAAGATAGATAAAACGTTTAACTATAAATACAATTACAATTATCAATAATGGTATTACCCATAGAATCCAAAAAGGAATTGGTATTACCCAATCTGAAATGCTATAAAATAAATGTTGAATCGTATCAGCTTTTTGTTCGTGTTTGATAAATAAGATAGAATTCTCGACAATTTTTCCAGGCAGTATTGCTTTACCATTTTTAAAGTCGAGTTTCTCTATATAGCCATTAATTACAAATTTGTAATTGCCTTCAATATCGACATCAATTTTACCTTCTTTAGTTAGGGCATGAATTTCTAACTCATCTGCTTGAACCAATGTAAAATCTTGAATTGGGAATATATCAGATAAATTTATATAGACAGTACGCTGAGCAATGGAGTTATTTGCTATACAAAGCGGTATGATTATTGCTAAAATCCTTAAAATAAACTTCTGTAACATTTCACAAAAATGAAAAAAATCTTCATTCTATCAAGTTTACTTCTATTTTTTGTAGCTACTAAAGCCCAAGTTCTCTTTGAAAATTATAAAAACATTGATGTTTTTGTTGAAAACAACAAGAAATTGAAAAATCCATTTGCTGGAGGAATGGATGCCCCTCAATTCTCAAGTATGGATTTGAACTTTGATGGCATCAAAGATTTAATTGTTTTTGATAGAGAGGGCTCTAGAATTACCACATTTCTCAATGAAGGTATAGAAAATCAAATTTCATATATACACGCACCAGAATATGAAAAGCTATTTCCATTTTTTGATAGTCGTATGACATTGGTCGATTATAATGGAGATGGTGCAGAGGATATATTTTGTGGTGTGCCAGGAGGTATGAAGGTATATAAAAACATTAGTTCAATATCTACTGGTATTAAATTCGAATTAGCTAGTAACTTATTGTACAATGATTATGGTTTTATAACTATACCGTTATTTGTTGAAAATACCGATATACCTGCTGTATTAGATGTAGATGGCGATGGAGATATTGATATTTTATCGTTTTATCAATCCATTGATACATCTGGAGAAGCAATGTATTGGTACAAAAATTTATCCGTTGAAAATTTTGGTAGAATAGATACGCTTGTTTTCGAAACTGGTAAAGAGTGTTGGGGTCGATTCAGAGAATCATTTATTGATTGTAGACCAAATCTGCAATACAGTGGAGGAATTTGTGGACAAGGTGGAAGAGGAATTAGAGATTTATCGGAAATTGAATTAAAAGAATTGTTCGAAACAGATCCAGATGATCCAGCACATGCCGGATCTACACTTCTTGTTTTTGATGCAAATAATGACAATAAATACGATTTATTAGTAGGAGATATTACCTGTACAAGTATGTATATTTTATACAATTCTACAGATAATTTAAATCCCCTATTTGATCGCTTCGAAAAGTTTTTCCCAACTACGCATCCAATAGATTTAGAAATGTTTCCTGCATCGTTTTCTCTTGACGTCAATAACGATCAGAAAAAAGATTTATTAATTGCACCTAATACAGCCAACAACTCAAATAATTTCAACAATGTACTATTGTATTTAAGCAACGACAGCGTTTCTGGAGATAACTTATTTGATTTTACTACAAATAATTTTTTGGGCGATGAAATGATTGAAGTTGGAGAAGGTGCCTTCCCTAGTTTTGTTGATTTTAATAACGACGGTTTAATGGATATCGTTATTGGTAATACAGGATATTATCTAGGTTTAGGAGTATATAAAACAGGCTTAACATTATTTGAGAATATAGGTACAATCGATACTCCAAAATTTAGTCTAGTTAGTCGTGATTGGTTTGGCTTTTCTAATCTAAATATTTCAAATATGTCGGTAGACTTTGCCGATCTAGATAAAGATGGAGATTTAGATATGATAAGTGGTTCCATTGATGGTCAATTATACTTTTTCAGAAATACAGCAGGACCAAATCAAGCCATTAATTTAGAGTTCGTACCAAATTATTTTGCTGGAGTTGATGTTGGCAATAACAGCAGTCCATATGCGTACGATATAGATGACGATGGAAAATTCGAAATAATTGTTGGTGAAAGAAGTTATAATATTAATCTAGTATCGAATACAGGGACTATCCAGAACCCTATTTATTCTATTACGACGGACTCACTTTGGAAAATTAATTTAAAAAGTAATGAACGCTATAAAGATGGAAAGTCGAGCGTCAAAATAGTAAAATTGAATCCTAATACTAACGTAAAAACACTATTGGTATCAAATGGAAATGGTTCAATATACTCAAGCGATCAAATCCCAAATTCAATCACTGAACCAATCCAACTATCTTTAACTGGGCCTGCATTTCTTAGCATTTCAAATTCTATGGTAGGTGCGAGCAATGCTGGATTTAAAATTGATGTTGCAGATATAAATAACGATGGTTTGCCAGAAATAATAAGTGGTCTCCCACAAGGTGGATTATATCTATTTAAAAATAATTCTATCTACCAATCGGCAAACTTTGTCAAAAATGCCTTCGAATTTACCGTTCATCCGAATCCAAGCTCAGATTTAATTCAAATTAATGCTTCTGAAAATATTAATAGATTACAAGTATTCAATATGAGTGGTCAATTAATGATAGAAACGCTCATTAATAATTCAAATTTCAAATTAGATATTAGTCAACTTAATGGTGGTGTATATACCATTCATGCATCAAATATGAACGGAATTGGCATAAAGAAATTCATCAAACAATAGATTCGTATTGGGGCTTCATAACAATAAGCCCCAACATGAAAAATATCCAAAACTAAAATGGATTCTGAAATGCTGGATTATTTATAAAACTGGTATCGGTTAAGGTCTTTAGAAAGGCCACCAAAGCTCTTTTTTCATCTTCGGTAAATCCAAGTCCACCGTATTGTTCAATTCTATTAGGATCTTTACTAAAATTAATGTCTAAATTTCGATTTTGCTTGATACCCGAACTGTAAAATTCTACCACTTGCTCTAAACTTGTAAATCGACCGTCGTGCATGTAAGGTGCAGTCAATTCAATATTTCTCATAATAGGCACTTTGAATAGTCCATCGTCTTCTGGCCTACCAGTAATCTCTGATAAACCCTTACCAGAAATTTCAGAATCATTCATTAATCCATTATTCCTAAATAGCGTGTCGATGTTATGAGCTAACAAGGCAGTTTGCGTACCATGACAATGAAAACACTGTCCTCGTTCACTATTGAAAATATTGAAGCCAAAAAATTCATCGGCATTGTCAAATGCTTGTCCAATACCTAAACGTACTGCTTTATCATAAATGATATCGTACTTTGATTGGTATGAAACCATTGTTCGTTCGAACTGAGCTATAGCTCTACCAATCATCTCTGGGGTAATTTGATCTGAACCAAAAGCCCATCTAAATCTCTTACGATAATCCTCATTTCGCATCAATTTAGCAACTACATTTGCAGATGTTTCATGCATTTCGATTGGGTTGTTAATTGGTTCCAAAGCTTGCTCTTCTAGAGAGTTTTTTCTTCCATTCCAAAAGAATTTATTTTGCCAAGCTAAATTTATAAGAGGCATCGCTTGAATCGACCCAATAGCACCATCAACACCAACACTAAATCTCCTGTTATCAGAAAAAGAATATGCAGCATTATGACAACTCGCACAACTAATGCTGCTATCGCTCGATAAAATTGGATCATAAAATAACATACGTCCCAACTCAACACCACGTTTTGTTAAAGGATTATTTGCCGGATTTCTAAATTCAGGAAAGTATTGAGGGCTTTCATAATTAATTAATGTGTCCATAACATCCGTATTTTTTACTACTTCATCTGTTTCTTTTTTACAAGAAACAGAAAAACTTATAAAGCCGTAAAAGATTATGAAAATTATAAAATACTTTCTCATTTCTGTACAATTGAAAAAACACTAGTAGCATTTTGCTTAAACTGTAATTGCTTCAATGAATCTTCCATAATATAGCTATATCCATTATTCAAATCGATTTTATTGAAACCATCGAACCATTGGTCAACATTCATTTGAACTTCTATTACTTGTGCCGATGTGTTGCTAACTGTTAAATCAATACCAAATTCGGCCTTATATTGGTTGGGTGTTCTACCTAAATGTATGGCATATCCCGACAAACTATTATCACTTCGTTTAAAGACGCCTTCCATCATCATGAAATGATATCCAGCCCCTAAATTCACAGGCCATTCCATTGAATTGGTTTCTGAATTATTAGGCAAACCTTGCAATACATTTCTAGCACTATCAATCCCAAAAATAAAATGTAATTGGGTATATCTTCCTTCTGGAATATCAGTTAGCGTAAAAGTATTGTAAGTATCCGATTCAGCTGCATTGATTAGCTTATACATATCCACATCGTATAATGTACCATTATCACGCTCGATCATTAATTTTGAAATATAATATTTCAAGCTTTTAACATTATACTCGTTTGAAGAACTATTAATATAATTTAATGTATTATCGTTTTGAATCGATATCAATTGATTTTTATAATATTGCTTGAATTCAATCTTTAAAGTATTTGAATTTCCAGCAACAATCGGTTCATCCTCCTCACATCCCAATAGAATGAACATCGACATAATAATTAGAATTTGTTTTTTCATCTCATTTTTACCTCTAAAATCGTACCAATAAACGTATCTATTTAAGAATATTGCGTAGGTTTGTATACTAATTTCAATAAAAACAAAAACTCATCCAATGAGTTTAATCATAATTAAAATATTTTATGGCTAGAGCACGACTGAATAGTGGAAATGCGGCTGAAACGGAACTTCCCAAAGCAAAAATCAACAAACAATCATTCAAACAATTTCTTACCCTTGCAAATTACCTTAAACCGTATCGATTAAAATTCGGTATCGGTATCCTATTTTTAATTTTATCGAGTTTGTCTTCTTTGGCATTTCCTAAAGCAATGGGGATGTTGATCGATGCTGCAACTCTAGCAAAAGGCTTCTCGAACATCAATCAAATTGCATTAATCATTCTTGCAATCCTTTTTGTTCAGTCAATATTCTCATTTTTCAGAGTCATCTGGTTCGTAGAAGTGGCTGAAAAGTCACTCGCCGATCTTAGAAAAGATACTTATTTCAAACTTATAACACTTCCTATGAGCTTTTTCTCACAGAGAAGGGTGGGCGAATTGAACTCAAGGATTTCTGCAGATTTATCGCAGATTCAAGACAGTATTACTACAACAATTGCAGAAATATTAAGGCAAATCATTGTATTTATTGGAGGTGTTATAGCCTTAAGTTTTGTATCAGCCAAACTTACTTTGATGATGTTGGGGGTATTCCCAATTTTAGTAATTGTTGCTGTTGTTTTTGGAAGATACATACGTAAAATTTCAAAGAAAGCACAGGATCAATTGGCCGACTCTAACGTGATTGTAGAGGAAACCTTGCAGGGCATTAGCAATGTGAAAGCATTTGTGAATGAAGCCTACGAAAGCAATCGATATAGACTAGCCATGTCGAAAGTTGTAGACCTAGCACTAAAGGGTGCAAAATTCAGAGGTGCATTTGCATCATTCATTATTTTTTGTTTGTTCGGTGCAATTGTTACAGTGGTATGGTATGGCTCTAGTCTAGTACAAGCAGGTGAAATTACCATTGGCGACCTAACATCATTTATTCTTTATTCTACTTTCGTAGGGGCTGCTATGGGTAGCTTTGCAGAACTGTATGCACAATTACAGAAAACATTTGGTGCTACTGAACGTGTAATAGAATTATTGAATGAGAAAAACGAAGATATTAGCATTCATACCAAACAACAAGAAATAAAAACAAAGATCAATGGTAATGTAGAATTTAAAAACGTAGCATTCTCCTACCCTTCTCGTAAAGAAATTCAAGTTTTAAAAGATATTAACTTTAAAGCAAATGCTGGAGAAAGAATTGCTATTGTAGGACCAAGTGGTGCTGGGAAATCGACCTTAGCTTCATTGATTTTAAAATTCTACGATATAGACGCAGGACAAATCTTATTTGATAATAGAAGTACACAAGAATATTCATTATCCGATATCAGAAACCAAATAGCAATTGTTCCTCAAGATGTATTATTGTTTGGTGGAAGTATCAAAGAAAATATTGCTTACGGTAAAATTACCGCAAGCGATGAAGAAATTGTAGAAGCAGCTAAAAAGGCTAATGCACATCAATTTATTTCAACCTTCCCCGAAGGATACGATACTGTTGTTGGAGAACGCGGTGTGAAATTATCGGGTGGACAACGTCAACGAATAGCCATTGCTAGAGCCTTATTAAAAAATCCTAGTATTCTAATTCTAGATGAAGCAACGAGTAGCTTAGATTCTGAATCGGAACGACTTGTTCAAGAGGCCTTGGAAATCTTGATGAAAGACAGGACTTCTATTATTATAGCACATCGACTATCAACCATTCGAGAAGCAGATCAAATTTTGGTTATAGATCATGGCAAAGTAATGGAACAAGGAAATCATCAAAGTTTGATGCAAAACGAATCGGGATTATATAGATATTTAACACAATTACAAAGTCAAGATATTTAAAATGAAGTTCATTAGTTGGGGAGCTGCGGAACAAGTCACTGGTAGTATGCATATGTTAAGTTTAGACAATGGATATACCATTCTTATTGACTGTGGTCTTGATTATGACAATAACCGAAAAGCAATTGAAAACGATTATTTCCCTTTTGATATAAACGAGATTGATTTAATTGTTTTAACGCATGCACATATTGATCACAGTGGTAACCTTCCCACTATAGTAAAGCATGGTTATAGTGGTCAAATTATTAGTACTGCTGCGACTAGAGACCTAGCAGAAGTTTTGATGTCGGATTCTGTAGAAGTATTCATGAGTAGAGTAGAAAAAGGCAGGAAAAACAAAAAGAATAAAAGGGCTTTCAAAGATGTACCAGAACGCCCATTGTATCTACATCGACATGTTGCAGAAACCGTAGATCGATTTGTAACTCTACCTTTTCATCAAGAATTTAAAATATCGGAAAACCTAAGTATTGAATTAATTCCTAGCGGACATTTACTCGGTGCTGCATCTGTAATTATAAAAGTAAATGAATCGGGACAAAGGAAATCAATTTGTTTTTCTGGAGATATTGGAAGAAGAAATTACCCAATATTATGTGATCCTGAATACCCAAAGGATATCGATTATTTAGTATGTGAATCGACATATGGAGGAAGATTACATTCAAAAGGGAAGACGATTGAAGAGGTCCTGATTGAACCTATTGAAGATACCTGTATCAAGCAAGCGGGTCGACTTATCATTCCAGCATTTTCGATAGGTAGAACACAAGCATTGGTCTATGTTTTACACAAAATTTTCAATGATAAAAAATTAGCTCCTGTAAAAATTTTTGTTGATAGTCCATTATCAATTGCAGGTACAGAAGTGTATAGAAAACATCATCAATTATTAAACGATGAAGCACAAAGTTTTTTCAAACAATTTGGAGATGAGTTTGAGTTTGAGGGATTGAGATATGTTGAAACTTTAAAAGAAAGTAAACAGATTTCCAATTATTTTGAACCTTGTATCATCATTTCTTCTGCAGGTATGCTCGAAGGAGGGCGTATACAAGATCATTTGTATTATAACATACAGAACTATTACGCCAACATACTTTTCATTGGCTTTTGCGCACCTGGTACTTTAGGTAGAAGATTACTCGACGGTGTTCCAGTAGTAAAAATCAACGGACGTGAATTATCGGTATTTGCTGGAATTAAACAAACCGACTTATTATCGGCACATGCAGATCACGAAGATTTGATTAATTTTGTAAAATCGAACGACTCAAATAAATTGAAGAAAGTTTTCTTAGTGCATGGTGAACCTAAATCAATGCAAGCACTACAAACGAATTTAGAATTAATGGGATACACAACAGAAATCGCTAAAAAATCAATTGCTTATCAACTATAAAATGAATTTAAAAAATTTCAAAAAGTATTACGAAATACCTGCAGATCCGGAACAAGTATATCTTGCATTAACCAATCCAACTACTATTCATTTATGGTCGGGCGCAGAGGCTGAAATGTCTACAAATCCAAATTCTGAATTTTCTCTTTGGGATGGCGATATTCTTGGTAAGAATTTGGAATTTATAGAAAATAAAAAAATAGTTCAGCAATGGTATTTCGACGGTGTTACAAATGACTCCATTGTTACCATCAAACTACATGAAGGTAAAAAAACTGAAAGTACCTCTCTAGAATTAGTTCATACGAATATTCCCGAGGATGTTTACGACGAATTTATAGATGGATGGAACAATGCTTATTTTGGAGCATTGATAGATTTTTTCACAGAAGAATAATCATCTTTAATCCACTTTATGAACCAAAAGTCCACAGTGTAATTTAGGTTCGAACCAAGTTGATTTTGGAGGCATTACTTCGAAAGCATTTGCCACCTCTATTAACTCTTGAATAGATGTTGGATATAAGAAAAATGCCAATTTCATTTCTCCTTTATCAATGCTTTTTAAAATTTCATCTATAGGAGTTAATCCACCAATAAATTTAATTCGTTTATCGCGTCTTGGATCTTGAATTCCTAAAAGTGGCTCCAATACTTTATTCTGAAGTATACTCACATCCAAATTATTAACAGGATTTGGATCTTGTAATAATGTCATAGGAATGCTTAATTCATACCATTCTGACTCAATATACATAGTGAAAGTATGCGCATGTTCAGGCTTGCTTTGATTAATTTTCCTTAACCCAAAAACATTAGACAGTTCTAACAAAAAATCATTTTTACTCAAGCCATTTAAATCAGTTATTAATCGTTGGAATTCATATACCAATAATTGATCGAACGTGAAGTAAAGTGTGCTAAAATAATTATAATCTTCCTTGCCAGTATGTCGTAAATTATTCTTCCTTCTTTGTATTCCAGCTAATGAAGCAGCTGCTGCACGATGGTGACCATCTGCAATGTAGGACGATTCCAAGGATTTGAATTCCTGAACAATTAACTGAATCGTTTCTACATCGGCAATCCTCCATAATAAATGTCGTTGATCGTCTGCATTAAAATCAAACAGAGGCTCCGATTGTATAGTACGCTCTAGAATGCTATTGATGATTGGACTTCCACTATACGTTACGAGTACTGGATTGGAATCGATTCCCGTATTGTCGAGGTATTCAATCAAATCTTTTTCACGATCTGCTCTTGTATGTTCATGCTTTCTCAAAGTATTATCGAGGTAATCATCGATTGCAGTAACACACCATATTCCAGTTTGCCAATGGCCTTTGTTATAGGTTCGATAAACGTATATCGCTTCTTGTTCGTCTTGAATTAATACTTGTTCATCCAAGAATTCATCGAAATGTTCTTTAGCTTTTTTGAAAATTATTTCTTCACGAGAACCACGTAAAAAAGGATTCTCGATAAGAGGTTCAATCGCATGTAAAAAAGAATATCGATTCGATTGAAGTATCGCTTTGGCTTCTTCTGTATAAAACTGATCGAAAGGTTTCGCAACAACTTGCAATACCTTTTCCTTTGCAGGAAGAATCCCTTTAAACGCTCTAATCTTAGGCATGAATTATTTCTTTAACTCTTGAATAATTCTTTGAGCCAATTCAACACCAATTCTTTCTTGCGCTTCATTCGTTGAAGCACCAATATGAGGACTCAAGGATATCTTTGAATGACTTAAGATTAATGCCGATGGTGCGGGTTCATTATCGAAGACGTCTAATCCTGCAAACGCTAAATGATTTGAATTTAAAGCTTCAATTAAAGCTTGCTCGTCTACAACTCCCCCCCTAGCACAATTCACTAATGCACTGCCTTTTTTCATTAATGCTAATTCATCTTTACCAATCACTGCTTTTCCATCAATAGCAGGTACGTGCAAAGTGATAAAGTCGGCCTGCTTTAATACCTCTTCCTTTGTAGAAACCTTCACCTTAAATTTAATCGATTGTCCATCTGCAAATTGCATTTCAGTCTCAGGATTAAATTCAAATAAATCGTAAGCCATCACCTGCATTCCTAAGCCATAAGCAATTTTTGCAGCTTCTCTGCCGATTCTCCCAAAGCCCAATATACCTAGAGTTTTACCTCTCAGTTCTATGCCTTTCGCATATGTTTTTTTCAAATCGTTGAAATCAGTATTCCCTTTAACAGGCATCGATCTATTCGCATCTTGCAGAAATCTTACACCAGAAAATAAGTGTGCAAATACCAATTCGGCAACCGATAACGAAGATGCAGCTGGTGTATTTACTACAGCGATTCCTTTTGACTGAGCATACTCTACGTCGATGTTATCCATTCCCACTCCACCTCTACCAATCAATTTAATATTGCTACAAACATCGATTAGTTCTTTTCGAATTTTTGTTGCCGATCGAACAGTAATTGCATCGTATTCGTTTAAACGATCTTTTAGTTGATCTTGTGGAATGTTTGTTGTATCTACCGTAAATCCTGCTTCCTCCAACATTTTCTTACCTACAGGATCTATACCATCGTTCGCTAATATTTTCATCGTTCTATAATCTTTATTTTCTTATCAAGCATTAATTTCTTTTTCCGCTCTATATGTAATCTATCGCTTCGCCTCGAAATCTTTCATCACATCGACCAAAGCTTGAACACTTTCGATTGGTAATGCATTGTATAATGACGCACGGAATCCACCAACACTTCTATGCCCTTTTAAACCTATACATCCAGCAGCTTCAGCAGCTTTTAAGAATTCTTTTTCTAGACTCGAATCGTTCATTACAAAACAAATATTCATATGCGACCTGTCTTCAACTGCGCAAGTTCCCTTGAATAAAGAATTTCTATCGATTTCATTGTATAACAATTCAGCCTTAGCATCATTTCTTCTTTGCATTTCTTTAACACCACCTTGTTTTTTCAACCAGCGTAAATTCAGCATCGACACATAAATTGCAAAGACTGGTGGAGTATTATACATAGAACCACCTTCAATGTGAATTCTATAATCGAGCATCGATGTGATTTTTCGATCTACTTTACCCAAAATCTCTTCGTTCACTATCACAACAGTGCTTCCTGCAGGACCAATATTTTTTTGCGCTCCTGCATAAATTAAATCGAAATCGGCAACATTAACTTCCTTACTCATTATATCCGATGACATATCGCATACCATTGGAACATTTGTTTTCGGAAAGTTTTTTATTTGTGTACCGTATATTGTATTGTTAGATGTACAGTGAAAATATTTTGAATCTTCAGGGATTACATAATCTTTTGGTATGAATGTATAGTTTGAATCTTTAGAACTTGCAACTACATTTACATTCCCAAATAATTTTGCTTCTTTAATAGCTTTATTTGCCCAAACCCCAGTATCTAAATATGCTGCTGTCTCATTCTCATTTAATAGGTTCATAGGTACCATTCCAAATTGCTGACTTGCTCCACCTTGAACAAAAATTACTTTGTACTTTTCAGGAACATTCAACAATTCCTTGATTAAAGCACAGGCTTCGTCGACCACTGCTTCAAATTCAGGAGTTCTGTGAGAAATTTCTAAGATTGATAATCCAGTGTTTCCCCATTTTAATACAGCTTGTGATGCTTCTTGAAAAACTTCTTGGGGTAAGATGCAAGGACCTGCACCAAAATTGTGATGTTGCATGCTTTGTGTTTTTTGTTACACAAAGGTAATGAATACTAATCCTCTTGCAAGTATTCTTTGTAACTAAAATCTAGCAATTAACCTTAAATTTATTTGTCTGGATGTTAGGAAATTAGGCACCGCATATTGTTGTGCACGAACATCGCGAATCCATAAATATGAAATTGTATTTGATCTTCGGAATAAGTTAAATACTTCCGCATATAACATCATAGATTTAAAGGGTCCAAGTTTAGCAGAACCACCGGATCTCTTGCCAATCCATTCTTTCGAAAAACCAATATCGGCTCTCCAATAAGGTGGCATTCGTAGCGTGTCTTTATATCGGTTGAAATCCGGAGGACCAAATGGTAATCTCGATCCAAATACAACATTCAAATGCACTTTTACACTTGGATCTTTATTTAACTTATCCTGAAAAAAGATAGAAAAATTTACCCTCTGATCGGTAGGTCGAGGAATATAACCTGGATTAATTTTCAAAGAATCTACTCCATTCTGATCTTTTAAAAAATATGAATCGTTGTATAAATTTTCTCGTGTTTGTAAAATGGATAAGCTGAACCAGGATTCTAAATCTTTCACAAATTCACCATTGATTTTAAAGTCGGCACCAGTCGTATAAGCATCAGCTTTCTCGTTCGCATAATATCGTATCCGCACATTATCTACCTCATACGGAATCACATTTGACATTTGCTTATGGTATACTTCTGAAATAAATCTAAATTTCCTTCCACCGAAAAATAAAAACTGATGATCGGCAGCAAGCACATAATGAATCGATTTTTGAGATGCCGGATTATTAGAAACCTTGCCATCGAAATTTCTTAATTCTCTATAGAATGGTGGTTGTACGTATGAACCTACACTTGCTCTGAACACCCAATCTTTTTCCCAATTGGGTTTAAAAGACAATGTTGTTCTAGGACTAATATTAAACTCATCTGTAAAATCCCAATAGGTAGCACGTACTCCAAAAACTAATTTCAAATCTTGTTTAGTAGATATGGGTAAGGTATGTTGTAAAAAAGCATTGATTCGATTGGTATTCAAATTAATTTTTGCTTTTACTACATCTTGCATGACAATGGAATTATCCAAATCTGGAACAGCATAATCGGCCGAATCAATCAATGTCCATTCACTCAATCGATCGTCGATACGTTCATTCTGATATTTAATGCCCCAATTCCAATACCTATCGTTATTCTGATACTCCCCTTTATGCTCAAAACTTTGAACCTGTGCCTGCAAAAAATTTCTTGCATGATTTAGAAAGCCACCAATACCTCTATTAGCTTTAACTTCACCAAATGTTTCTTTACCAAAATCACTTTCAATTTCATCAAATACATATCGGCCTTCAATATCAAAAGCTTCTCGTTCATCGGTTACAAATCTTGAACTAATAAATTTTAAATTCAAATTATTATTGGGTTTATAACTTGCAGTTACTGCACCCATCATACTTTGATATTTATTCCGCTCCTCCCCATCAAAGTCGATACTCAATCGTAAAATCTCATTAAAAGAACCAAACGTTGTCTCCCTACTTTGTGGAATAACCGTATAGTTGTTGATGTTTAAATTTCCTAAAAAAGATACTTCCCATTCGGTACTTAAATCGTAAGAAATAAAGGTTTGCAAATCATAAAATGAAGGCTGATAATCACCATCTACATCTAATGTCCCTAAGACATAACGTGTATTTTTATTTCTAAAACCAAGCAAATAACTCAGTCGTCTATTTTTATTCGTACCCTCTAAGTTCAAGCTGGCACCTAGTAATCCGGCCGACACTGAGCCACCGAAATCTTTTGGCTTTTTATATTTTATATCTAAAACCGACGACAATTTATCGCCATACTTTGCATCAAATCCACCCGCAGAAAATTTCACCGAGCTCACCATATCGGCATTAATAAAACTCAAGCCCTCTTGCTGACCTGAGCGCACCAAAAACGGTCGGTAAATTTCAACATCGTTCACATACACCAAATTCTCATCGAAATTTCCACCGCGTACAGAGTACTGAGCACTCAACTCATTGTTCGATCGAACTCCGGGCAAAGTTTTTAAAATAGACTCAAAATTTCCTGATGCCGATGGTAGGTTACTAATTAGTTTCGGATCTATTTTTGTGATGGTAGAGGTCCTCTCCTCTTGACTTAAAACAATTACTTCCTTGATGTTCACATTTTTCTTTGTAAATGCCACATCAATTCTTTTTTGTTCCTTTTCATTTATGCCGATGTATTGCTTTACCGGTTCGTATCCGATGTATGCAAATTGTAATTCAATCGTAGTATCGGTATAAGGAAGTATTAATTTATAATTTCCCAACTCATCGCTTTGGGTAGCAATATTGGTTCCTACGACACTAATGGTAACCAAGGGCATTGCTTTATTATTTTCATCCTTAATGATACCAAACACACTGCTCTTCTTTTGTGAGAAGCTTGTAAATGCAAGGCTAAGAAGTATACTAAGGAAAAATAAACGCATGTTGGGTATAACGCAGATTATACTTTTAAGGTATCTGCTTGTATATTTTTTAAACTAGAAATCATTTCTTCTGGATTTTCATGTGCAAAAACTGCATTGCCAGCAACCAATACATTCGCTCCTGCTTCGATTAACTTTTGAGCATTCTGTATACCTACACCACCATCAATTTCTATGAATAGATTAGGATTTTTTTGTCTAGCTAATTCTTTAAGTTTTTTGATTTTAGAATAAGTGTTATCAATAAATTTTTGTCCACCGAATCCTGGATTAACGCTCATCAAACAAACCAAATCAATATCGGCAATAATATCTTCTAATGACGATATTGGAGTATGCGGATTCAATGCTACACCAGCTTTCATGCCCAATTGTTTAATGGCTTGAACCGTACGATGTAAATGAGTGCAAGCCTCCATATGTACCGTTAACACATCGGCACCAGCATTTTTAAATTGTTCGAGGTATCGATCAGGCTCAACAATCATTAAATGTACATCAAGTGTTTTTGTTGCGTGCTTTTTTAAAGGTTGCATTAATGGAAAACCGAATGAAATATTGGGTACAAATACACCATCCATTATGTCCACATGAAACCAGTCGGCCTCACTCCTGTTAATCATTTCAATATCGCGTTGCAAATTCCCAAAATCGGCCGATAAAATTGATGGTGCTATTAAATGTTTCATTCGTATATAAATATAAGCAAAAATACGTTTTATATCTTAGATGACAAGGTTCAGTTAGGTAATATACTCGTTTGGGAATTAAAATTTCATTTCAATCTTCACTATGAGTACATTCGTATATTGAACAGTAAAATTAACAAACAAATACCTATATATTATAATACCCAATTAACATGAAAAAAATAATATTATTAGTATTTATAGCTATAATAAGCTTAAATCTATACGCACAAGACATTCAACAATCGAAAGCTATTAATGTAAAATTCTTCTCATCTGCACCCTTAGAAGATATTGAAGCAATAACTAAAAATGGCACATCCGTATTAACACTTTCGAAAAATGAATTTTTCTTTTTAGTGCCCATCAAATCCTTCAGTTTTAAAAGTTCATTGATGCAAGAGCACTTTAATGAAAATTATATGGAGAGCGACAAGTATCCGGATGCTCGGTTTTCTGGTAAGATCAACGAAACAATTGATTGGAAAAAAGATGGGACTTATCCAGTAACTGTTACAGGAAAATTATCGATTCATGGTGTAAACAAGGAAAGAACCATTAATGGTACAGTTATCATTAAGAATGGGATTATCAGTATACAATCGAAGTTCGATGTTTCGTGTAAAGAACATGAAATAAAAATTCCATCCATGATGACCGAAAAAATTGCGGAAGTTGTTGCTGTTAGTGTTGATGGTGCTTATGCTCCTTATTTAAAAAAATAAAAATTAATTTTTTATTGCTGGGATTTGCTATATTAGTTCCCCCTCTAAAAAATTATGGCTGAACTATTAACTAAACCCAACAAGAAACTACCTATTGAAAGAATTATAGATTTACAAGAATGTGAAAAAAAACAAGGCGATTGTAAAGAGTTAATTCAATTGATGCGAGAAGTTACAAATGAAGAACCTCAAATGTGGGGAAGTAGTATTATTGGTTTTGGCAAACACCATTACAAATATGAAAGCGGAAGAGAAGGTGATTGGTTTAAAATAGGATTTTCTCCAAGAAAACAAAACATTACGATTTATGTAACGGCTGGGTTCAAAGATTATGACTCAATACTCAGTAAACTTGGAAAATATAAGTTGGGGAAAAGTTGTATCTATATTAAACAACTCGTAGATATTGATAAAACTGTGCTTAAAAAAATCTTAAAACATTCAATAAAATAAAAGGGTCGAATTTCTTCGACCCTTTTTTATTTACAATTTTAGTTTATGCGATTTTCGTTTTCTCAGCATTATTCTGACTTTTCAGACTTTTCAGATTTCTCTGTCTTCTCTGGTCTAGGCAATAACACTTTTCTCGATAATTTCAACTTACCAGTTTTTTTATCAACCTCGATAAGTTTAACCTTTACTTCCTCACCTACTTCTAACACACCTTCCATAGTTTCAAATCGTTTCCAATCGATTTCTGAAATGTGTAGAAGACCATCTTTACCTGGTAAGATTTCAACGAATGCTCCGAATGGCATAATAGATTTCACTTTACCTTCGTAAACTTCTCCTACTTCAGGTACAGTTGTCATGCCTTTGATCTTCGCATACACTTGATCAATAGCATCTTTATTATCGGCATAAATTTGAACTACACCAACATTGTCTTTTTCTTCAATGCTAATCGTAGCACCACTTTCGCGTTGCATTTCTTGAATTACTTTTCCTCCAGGGCCAATAATTGCTCCGATAAATTCTTTCGCAATTCTCAACTCCACAATTCTAGGAGCATGTGCTTTATAATCCTCTCTTGGAGTATCGATAGTCGTCAACATTTCATTTAAGATATGTGCACGACCTTCTTTAGCTTGTTGTAATGCTTCCGATAAAACTGAACTTGCTAATCCATCGATCTTCAAATCCATTTGACAAGCAGTAATACCTTTTGTAGTACCAGTAACTTTAAAGTCCATATCACCTAAATGATCTTCATCACCTAGAATATCTGATAACACTGCGTACTTACCTGTTTTAGGATCTAAGATTAATCCCATTGCAATTCCAGATACTGGTGCCTTAATTTTCACACCCGCATCCATCAATGCTAATGTACCAGCACAAACAGTTGCCATTGAAGAAGAACCGTTTGATTCTAAAATATCAGAAACTACGCGAACAACATATGGATTCTCTGTATCTGGAGGTAATACTTTTTTCAATGAACGCATTGCCAAATTACCATGTCCAACTTCTCTTCTACCTGGACCTCTGTTCGGGCGAACTTCACCTGTAGAAAATCCTGGGAAGTTATAATGTAAGATGAACTTGTTATAACCGAAGAACATTGCTCCATCGATCATTTGTTCGTTTGTTTTTGCACCCAATGTAACTGTCGTTAAAGATTGAGTTTCACCACGTGTGAAAATCGCTGATCCATGTGCCGATGGAAGGTAACCTACTTCCGACCAAATAGGACGAATTTGTTTTGTATTTCTACCATCTAAACGAATACCTTCATTTAAAATCAAAGCACGTACTGCTTCTTTTTCTAAATCGTGATAATATTTTTTCATCAACCAAGCGAATGAAGAATCGGCCATCTCTTCCGTTACCGTTGCTTCAAACTCGTCACGAATGGCTCTGAATGCTACCGCTCTTTCATCTTTACCTAGTGCTGATTTTGCAACTTGGTAAATTCTATCGTATGCAAAAGATCTAATGCGCTCCATCAATTCTGGCATCGCATCTGGCTCATGCTTGTATTCTCTTTTAGTTTTAGCACCAACTTTAGCTAAAAAATCTAATTGAGCTTGAACTTGTAATTTGATTGCTTCGTGGGCAAACATAATTGCATCTGCCATCTCTTGCTCAGATACTTCGTTCATCTCCCCTTCCACCATACAAATATCTTTCGCATTACCCGCAACAATTAAATCCATATCTGCTCTTTCGATATCAGATATTAATGGGTTGATTTGGAATGCACCATCAATTCTTGCAACACGAACTTCTGAAATAGGACCATTAAATGGAATATCAGAAATAGTTAAGGCTGCCGATGCTGCCAATGCCGCTAAAGCATCGGGCATAATATTTTTATCCGCAGAAATTAATGAAACCATTACTTGCGTATCGGCATGATAATCTTCTGGGAACATTGGACGCAATGCCCTGTCAATTAATCTCGAAATTAAAACTTCGTAATCCGATAATTTTGATTCACGCTTTAAGAAACCACCTGGTATTCTACCTGTAGAAGCGTATTTTTCTTGATAATCAACCGATAAAGGTAAGAAGTCGGTCCCTTCTTTTGCATCTTTCGACGAAACTACCGTCGCTAGGAGCATCGTATCTCCCATTTTTACCACTACTGATCCATCAGCTTGTTTTGCTAATTTCCCAGTTTCGATGGAAATCTTTTTCCCATCTCCCATGACAAATTCATGGGTAATTCCAATTTTCGACATATTATTTTTTCTGTATTTATCGGCGCAAAGGTACTGAATTATATTTAAAATGAAGATTTATAGGCTTAAAACGAAAAAAGCCGTTCCGATTTACATCGGAGACGGCTCTTAAAACATAAAACATGAAAAAATTATTTACGAAGATCTAATTTCTTCACAATTGCACGGTAACGCTCAATGTCTTTGTTCATTAAGTAGTTTAACAATGCACGTCTCTTACCAACTAATTTTTGTAGAGACAATTGTGTAGAAAAATCTTTCTTATTTTTCTTTAAATGTTCTGTCAAATGGCTAATTCTGTATGAGAATAATGCGATTTGACCTTCTGCGCTACCAGTATCGGTTGCGCCTTTTCCGTGAGATGCGAAGATCTCTTTCTTTTTTTCTGTACTTAAATACATTACTTGAATGGTACTAAAGCGTTAAACAATTGATTAATTTGGACTACAAAAATAAGGCAATTCCTGAACTTTGGAAAGGATTTTTTACATAAATTTTTAAATGTTGGATTAGAGCGATTTAAAAGCGGTTTTGTATAAATTTTACTCGATGCAACACATCGGCATAGACAATAGACCAAAACATAAAATGGTCTATTTCGTTTAAAATTCAATTAAATTATTAGAATATTAGTATTTATTCTATTTTTAGGGCAGCAAATAAAATGGAAAATAAAGTTCAATTCAGCAAGTTTTCGACCGAGATGCAGGTCAGGCCAGATGACATCGATATGAATCAGCATGTGCATAATTCGAGGTATTTCGATTATGTATTGGCGGCTCGATATATTCAAATGGAAGAGCATTATAAATTCCCTATGGAGAAATTTATTGAAAACAATTACGGCTGGGTAGTGAGTAAGGCGATTGTGGAGTATAAAAGAGCATTAGGATTGGGCGACAAATTTATTGTTACGACAGGAATTACTGAAATGCTATACAAAGGTTGCATCGTAGAGTTCGAAATTAAGAATGCAAAAACGAATAAGGTCTGCTGTGATGGCGAATTTCATTATACCATGGTCAATATTCAAACAGGCCGATCTGAAATTGTTCCGGATTGGATAAAAGAAGCATACAGTATTTAGTTCAAAAGTTTCTACAAAATCTGCTCGATAAGACTGCCGTAAAAATCTTTCATATTGCCACCCATTGCGCGTACTTGTTGGGGAATAATGCTATTTTCCGACTGACCAGGAACCGTGTTCACCTCGAGGACATACATATTGTTCGCCGACTTTTCTAGGATATAATCGATACGAACCACGCCTGCACAATTGAGTCGATCGTAAATTCGAACCATCGCACGCTCAACCCTAGCCTTCTCTTCATCCGTCATTCGGCCCGGAGTAATTTCCTCCGTAACACCCGTCGTGTACTTTGCCTCAAAATCAAAAAACTCTTTCGACGAAACAATCTCTGTAGCCGGCAAAGTTTGAATCTTTCCATTCAATTTCACAATCCCAATGGTAAATTCCCGTCCTTCAATAAATTCTTCCACTAAGACTTGATCGTCCTCAGCAAAAGCTTTCTCTAAAGCCAATGGCAATTCATCGGCTTGCTTCACTTTACTCATGCCGATGCTACTTCCTCCATTATTAGGCTTTACAAACAAAGGCAATTGGAGTTTGGATAAAATTTCTTCAGCAGCCATTGGACTATGAGCAAACAATTGCATCGACTTTGCCACAAAAACTTCATCGATATCGGCAATAACACTTTTTGTATAAGCTTTATTCATTGTGATGGCCGATGTAATGGCGTTACAGGTCTGATAGGGTATATTTAACATATCGAAATAACCTTGCAGCTTACCATCTTCACCCGGAGAGCCGTGAATGATAATGAATGCGGCATCGAACTTTACTTTTTGATTTCCCAATTGAATGCTAAAATCATTTTTATCGATTGGAAATGTGTTATTTTCATCGTCCACATATCGCCATGATTCTTTATCGATAATCAAGCGGTAAACATTGTACTTCTCCTTATCGAGATTATGATACACCGTCTCAGCACTTTTCATAGATATAACAATCTCTCCCGTAAAGCCACCAGCCACCAATGCGATATTCTTTTTCATGTTCATATTATTTAATGCAAATAAATAAATTTTTTATGCATCTCCATAGATTTGATTCCTTATTTTAAAAAGATTTGAATATGTTTGAAAAAGTATATGAAGGCATTTTTTCAGTTTTTAAAAAGTAAAGATTTCATTAAACATTTAAGCATTGCAATTCTCATAATTGCATGCGTATTGTTCTTAGTGTTTAAATGGCTTAACATTTATACCCGTCATGGTGAAACCGTAAGTATTCCAGATTTAAAAGGATTAGATATTACCGAAGCTATGGAGGTATTGGAGGAACAAGGTTTTCGATACGTTGTCGATTCCATCTATACCGATAAAGCAGATGCTGGCACAGTCTACGAACAAGAGCCCGAAGCAAATGCATTAGTAAAAGAAAATCGAACCATTTACCTAACCATTGTATCGTCCGATGCTCCAAGCGTAAAACTACCAGATTTAATCGATGTGAGTTTACGTGAAGCCAAAGCAATTTTAGAAAGCTATGGAATTCAAGTGGGGCAATTAATATACAAACCTGATTTAGCACAGAATGCCGTATTAGCTGTTGAACATAAAGGTAAAACCTTGAACAAAGGTGATTTATTGAAGAAAGGCGATGTAGTGAATCTAGTCTTAGGCGATGGATATGGGAATCTGAAAGTGAATATTCCAAACTTAATCGGCCTAACATATGACGAAGCATTATTTGTATTAAAAGGTTCCAAATTATTAATGGGTGCAATAATATTCGATGGAAATACGAGCGACACTGTCAATGCAGTTGTATACAAACAGTCGCCAGAATTTTCAAGCGATACCAGCATCAATCAAATTAGTCAAGGCGAAACCATCGACATCTATTTAAAAGTGCAATAATTAAACGGCTTTTTCGTTTAATCTGATTATTTATGAAACATCTACTATTTGTCTTAATAATTACCCTCTTAATTAATAAAGTAAAGGCTCAAGAAGAAACTCGAGCTATGGAATATTCCAGTGTTTTGAATCGAGCATATCAAGAATACCAGAAGCAACACATCGGCCTAAAGGCTATGGCTATTGATACTCTTGAACTTCCATTTTTCGATGATTTTTCAGACGCCATTGTCTATCCAAAAGAAAGTTTATGGATCAACAAAACTGCATACATTAACAATACTTTTGCAAGAAATTCGCCAACAAAAGGGGTGGCTACATTCGATGGTTTCGATGAGCGAGGTGTGCCATATGTGATTTCTCAATTTGCGTATGGAGTGTGTGATACCTTGACCTCAAAACCTCTGAACTTAAATTATCCTGCGAGTGATTCCATCTATTTAAGTTTTTATATACAGCCACAAGGTTTTGGAAGGCCACCAGCTACCAACGATTCCTTAATTCTTGAATTTAAAAATGAATTCACTGGGAGATTCGAAAAAGTGTTGGCTTGGCCAGGTACTTCTAATAGAAATTTTCGTCAAATAATGGTTCCCATTACGGAAGATAAATATTTGAAAAGAGGTTTTCAATTTAGATTCAAGAATAAGGGTTCACAATACGGTGGTGATGATCATTGGCATATCGATTACGTACGTTTAAATCGTTTGCGTTCTGTAAACGATACCAGTTTTTTTGATGTGTCATTAAATAATAATCCGACATCATTATTGCAATCTTATACTGCAGTTCCTTACAATCAGTACGATTCTACATTATTAGCAAACAACCATTTTATAAATATTCGGAACAATTATTCGGTTGATCCTATTACGGTGGTAACTTTTACATTTACCTCTTATTTAAAAGAAGAAAATTTAAAATTGGATTCTGTAACGAAAGGCTTGCCTCTACCACCTTTCGGATCAGATTACGAAGACTCTAAAAAAGTAAGCATACCTCAGAGAAATTATCCCTATTCGGTTGAAACAAAATATTACGTGACAACCAATAACGATAACATCAAACAAAACGACACTATTACTAATCGACAAATATTTAGTGACTATTTTTCTTATGACGATGGTAGTGCGGAAAATGGATATGGATTGTCAGTTTCTGGAGATGCTCGATTTGCCTATTTATTTTCTGCAAAACAGAAAGATACATTAACACATGTAGGCATTTTTTTCACACAAAAACAAGTGCCCTTAACGAATGAAATATTCACTCTTACCATTTGGAAGAGTTTAAATCCAGAAGAAATAATTTATCAGAAAACTTCTTTATCGCCCGTATACACTACTGAAATCAATGGTTTCGCGCTATTTGAACTAGATTCGATTGTTGAAGTGGAAGCAGATTTTTATGTGGGTTGGATTCAAGCATCGAACTTTTTTATGAATGTTGGTCTCGATAGAAATACGGTAAATAACGATCGAATGTTTTTCAAAACAGATGCTCTCGGATGGCGTCAGAGTTCTGAACAAGGTTCCGTTATGATTCGACCAATTTTTAGAAGCAGTTTAGTTACGGGTATAAATCGTAATAAAAATATTAGTGATTTTAAAATCTACCCCAACCCAGGAAATGGACAATTGAATTTACATTCGAACGAGGTATCGTTTGCATATACTATTCGAGTGCTCGACGTACAAGGTCGAATTTTGAAAACAATTCCCTACTCGCAAAACATCGACCTAACAGAGTTGAACAAGGGCATGTATTTGATACAATTATTAGATGCAAAAGAAAATGTTTTAAATACTCAAAAATATTTGAAACATGAATGAGATTTCTGCGCAAGAATTAAAAATTAAAATGACGAATTCCGATTCATCTTTCTTGGTGATCGATGTCCGTGAAAAAATTGAGTTCCATACCTATAATATTGGTGGCTTACACATCCCATTAGGAAAACTACAGGATGCATTAGAAGAACTTCCAAAGAATGTGGAACAAGAAATTATAGTAGTCTGTCAAAAAGGTATTAGAAGTAAGACTGCCCAAACCATTTTAATGCAAGCCGGTTATAAAAATGTTAAAAATCTTAAAGGAGGCTTGAGCACATTCGCTCGAATTTGATATTTTTATAAAATGTTGAAGTGGGCAAATCGATATAACATCATCTTAATAATTATTGCTGCTGTATTTACACTTGCAAATATTCATTGTTCTGATTCTACCAATTCTGAATCGGCAACAGAAAGTCCATATAAAAATCATGCCGATGGGGTAAAGTATGTTGGAATGGAAACGTGTAAGACCTGCCACTCCGATATTTACAATACATTCATAGAAACAGGAATGGGAAAATCTTTTGCAGCAGCTAGTCGGGAAAAATCGGCTGCAGAATTTTCAAAGCATACCCATATTTATGATCCGTATTTAGATTTTTATTATCATCCGTATTTCGAAAAGGATTCCTTATACATCTTGGAGTACCGTCTTTTAGGAAAAGATACGGTGCATAAACGTATAGAGAAAGTTGAATACATAGTTGGTTCTGGTCAACATACCAATTCACACATGTATCAAGTCAATGGATATTTTTATCAAATGCCGATGACTTATTATACCCAAGTAAAAAAATGGGACTTCCCTCCTGGTTTTGAAAATGGACATAATTCTAGATTTAGCAGGACAATTGAATTGGAATGTATGAGTTGTCACAATGCTTATCCAAGTTTTGTCAATGGTTCAAAAAACAAATACAGTTCGGTACTACAAGGAATAGATTGTGAGCGTTGTCACGGTCCTGGTGAAATTCACGTTCAAGAAAAAATGCAAGGTAAACTTGTTGATACCTCAAAAGAAATAGATTATACCATTGTAAATCCTGGAAAGCTTCCTTACGATTTACAAGTAGACGTTTGTCAACGTTGCCATTTACAGGGCAATGCCATTTTAAAAGAAGGAAAATCTTTTTTTGATTTTAAACCGGGCCAAAAATTATCGGATTTCATGAATGTTTTTTTACCTAGATATGAGAACGAACATTCATTTATAATGGCATCGCATGCTGATCGATTAAAACAGAGTAAATGTTTTATAACATCTAGTAAAAAAGCAAGCAATGTACTCACCTGTATTACATGTCACAATCCGCATGTTAGTGTGAAATCTACCAAGGACGAACAGTTCAACAATGCATGCAATTCCTGTCATAATTCCAATTCAAGCGATGCCTTGCAGAGTTTATGTAAGCTTGATATGAACAAAAGAGTAACTGCAAATAATAATAACTGTTGGAAATGTCATATGCCAAGCAGTGGTACAGAAGATATTCCACATGTTAGTGTGCATGACCATAAAATTCAAATTCCAGTTGAGCGTAAAGAGTTGAATCAGATTAAAAAATTTGTTGGTTTGGTCGCAGTTAATAATCCGAATCCCGATGCGCATACCATCGCAGAAGCATACATTTCTTATTACGAGAAGTTCGACAATAAATTGATGTATTTGGATTCGGCAAAAAAATATTTAGATAAAAAAGGGAGTTTCACACCTGTACATTATTTCAACAATCAAGTTCGATTAGAATACCTAAAAAATAATTGGTCGGGTATTATTGAACTTGCAAAAAACAAACCCGAATTATTTAGTAATGATGCATGGACTTTATACAGAATTGCCGAAGCGTATAACAATACATCAGATATTGCGAATGCACAAAAATATTTCAAATTAGCGGTAGATCGAGCACCTTATCATTTAGAGTTTAGAAATAAATTAGCTGGAATTTATATTCAAATCAACAAAGTATCGGAAGCAATGAACGAATATCAATTTATTTTGAAAGAAAATCACAAATTTGTGCCTGCATTGTCGAACTTAAGCTTTATCTATTTACAACAAGGCAATCGAGAAATGGCATGGAATTATATTAATAAGGCCTTAGAATTAGATCCCGATTATGAACAGGCATTGTTTAATAAAGCAGCTTTGTATATGTCGGAAAACAATATGAAAGAAACAAAAAATATTTTAACTTATATATTAAAGAAAAACCCTAAGAGTATAAAAGCACAACAGGCATTAAACAGTTTGAATAGATGAAAAAAAACAAAAAAATAATTTGGGCAATCGTATTGATCCTATGCATTATAGGCTTAACTACAGGCATTAGTTATTATAACAAATTATTTAAAAATAATATTGCAGAAGAGGCAACAGAATATCTTTTCATACCTACAGGTTCTAGTATTGACGATGTGGTAAGAATTATTGAATCAAATAGAATCATTCGAAATGTAGAAACATTCAAGTGGGTAGCTGAGCGAATGAACTATAAAAACATTAAACCTGGTAAGTATAAATTAGAACCGGGGATGAGTAATGTGGACTTAATTCGCAAACTTAGATCGGGCAATCAAGAGGCAGTAAAATTACAATTTCAAAATTTCAGATTACTAACTGACTTTGCGGGTTACGTAGGTAAACAATTAGAATGTGATTCATCGGCATTAATCAATAAATTAGATAGTATTGATCTTATTAGAAAGTATGGTTTCAATGAAGAAAATATATTTTGCATGTTCATTCCTAATACCTATGAATTGTATTGGAATACGAGTGCAGAAAAATTCATTGAGAAAATGAATGATCAGTACAAAAAATTTTGGAACGAAGAACGTAAATCGAAAGCAAAGAAAATTGGATTAAGTCCAATAGAAGTGAGTATCCTAGCCTCTATCGTTGATCAAGAAGCATTGGTAAATGCGGAATTGAAAAGAATTGCTGGCGTGTATATGAATAGAATCAATAAGGGAATGAAATTGGAGGCTGATCCTACTGTAATTTTTGCAATTGGTGATTTTAACATTAAACGTGTACTCAATAGAATGTTAGCATTCAACTCACCTTATAATACATACAAATATACTGGATTGCCACCTGGACCAATTTGTATGCCTTCTATTGCAGCGATTGATGCAGTATTGGATTATGAACGACATAATTATATTTATTTTTGTGCGAAAGAAGATTTTTCAGGATATCATAATTATGCAAGTAATTTAAAAGATCATCAGCTAAATGCTAAAAAATTTCAATTAGCATTAAGCAAAAGAGGGATTATGAAATAATTTTTTGAACCTTAATACATCGACCTAAAATATATGTTTGAATTTGAAACGAAAATAAGAGTGCGCTATGGTGAGACCGACCAAATGGGTTATGTTTATTACGGGAACTATGCAGAGTTTTATGAAGTTGCACGAGTTGAAATGTTGAGAAGTTTGGGACTGAGTTATAAATGGATGGAAGAGACGGGGATTATGATGCCCGTTTTAGAGTTGAAATGTAAGTACATCAAACCTGCGTATTATGATGATTTAATCACGATAAAAGTCCGCATACACGAAAAGCCAGCAACACGGATCAAGTTTAATTACGAATTGTTTAACGAGGCGAATGAATTGATAAATCTAGGCGAGACAACATTGGTATTTGTAAATATAGAAAGTAAACGACCATGTTTGGGTCCCGATTTGTTCATGAATAAACTTGAAGCATTTTTCAATTGATAATTTTTCAGATGAATAAATTAAAAGCTTGGTTTTTAAATATTGGATTTGTAGAACGAATTATAGATAAGAGTAAACGCACTACCATACCTGGCTTTAATGGTTTACCCATCTACAGTGTATTGGATTTTTTTATAAAAGAAATTCAAAAGGAACATCTAAATACCAAGTCGAGTTCATTAGCATTTTCATTTTTTTTAGCAATATTTCCTGGTACCATTTTTCTATTCACCCTTATCCCCTACGTGCCTATTGATAATTTTCAAAATAAATTATTGGAATTGTTATTAAAGGGCTTGCCTTCGAGTACTCAATTAGTTGTACAAGAAACGTTAATAGACATTATAAAAAATCAGAATTCCGGTTTGCTATCTTTTGGATTTTTAGCGGCTTTGTTTTTTTCGACCAATGGAATTGTAGCATTGATGAGAAACTTTAACAAAGCATCGTTAATTCAAGAAACTAGGAATGGTTGGCAAAAAAGAAAAATTGCAATTATGTTAGCTTTTCTTATTTCAACATTATTAATCATTGGAGTAACATTGGTCATTGCAGGCAATTTCATCATTGCGTTTTTGAAAAAGAAAGCGATTATTAAAGGCTGGATAGTTGTATATTCATTAGTTGCATTGAATTGGTTGGTAATACTTTTGATGTTTTTTAGTGTGATTTCTTTACTCTACTATTACTGTCCAGCTACTGTTAAAAAATTTAAATTCATATCGGCTGGCTCAACACTAGCCACAATTCTTTCTATACTAAGCTCTGTAGGATTTGCATATTATGTAAACAATTTTGCGAGTTATAATAAACTATATGGATCAATTGGAACCCTAATAGTAATTATGATTTGGTTGTATTTGAATTCGATGATATTATTGATTGGATTTGAATTAAATGCAAGCATCGACATACTTAAGCGAAATTTGCCACCTCCTTCAAAACCAAGATTAGGCAACCGTTTACGACAACCGGCAGATTAATACTCAATACGCACATGATAAATACTCATGAGCATTTCTTTAAATAATTGTTTGATGCGATGTATTTCTTTGATAGAAATATCGGAGTTGATCAATTGTTTTTGTTGAATTTTAAAATCGATGATGCGTTCAACCAATTCAGAAATCGATTGAGCAGTTGGTTGTTTCAAACTTCTGGATGCCGCCTCCACACTATCGGCAAGCATTAATACTGCAGTTTCTTTTGAGAATGGAATTGGACCAGGATATTTAAAAATATTTTCGTTAACATCTGCCTCCGGATAATTTTTCAAAAACGATTGATAAAAATAATCGACTCTGGTATTCCCATGATGCGTTCTAATAAAATCAATTATTTCTAATGGCAATCTATTTCTTGTTGCAATTTCTATCCCTGCATAAACATGTCTTATAATAATTTTCGCACTTTCTTCGTATGGCAAATCGTCGTGCGGATTCATTCCTTTTTGTTGATTCTCAATAAAATATTGAGGACTTTCCATTTTGCCGATGTCGTGATACAAGGCACCTGCTCGCACCAACAATGCATTACCCCCAATCTCAAAAATTGCAGCTTCGGCTAAATTGGCTACTTGTAAAGAATGTTGGAATGTACCAGGTGCTTTATAAGAAAGTTCTCTCAAGAGTGGGTTATTGATATTGGTGAATTCCATCAAGGTTACTTCTGTAGTAATGCCGAACAACTTTTCAAAAGCATAAATTAATGGGTAAGCAATTAATGAAAGAACAACACTAATTAAGAACCACATGAGGTGCGACCATTCGATATTGGTAAATGAACCTTCATGAATAATAGAAATACCAATGTAACCTGCAACGTACGTTGCATATATAAGTAATGCTGATATTAAGAATTGAGAACGCTTCAACAAATTTTTAATACTGTTGATGGCAACCATACCAGCAGTGATTTGAAGGAAAATAAATTCGTAACCATTAGGCACAAAAAATCCAGCAACAATTACTACGAGTAGATGGATATACAATGCAAGTCGAGTATCAAAAATTACTCTTATTATTATTGGTACAATACAATATGGTATGAAATACAAACTCGGCAACTGCATTTTCAATGCCCATGAAAGTACAACTAACATTGTGGTGACAATTAGTAAAATGATAATCATCTTTCTTAGATCGGCATAAATATCCTTTCTAAACATCGACAAGAATACCATGAGTAAAGTTAAGATGAGTCCTACTAGCACACCTTGACCAAGGCTCACAATATATTTATTACCTAATATTCCAAGGCGTTTGTCGTATTCGTTTTTTAGAGATTCAAGGACATTGAATTTATAATCATCGACTAAAATTCCTCTATCAATTATTATTTCTCCTGCGCTTACCATACCTCGAAATTTCGATATGGATTTTAAATTTTCATTGAGAATTTTTTGATTGATGTTTTCGCTATAAATAATATTCTCAGCTAACACTTGTTGAAGTACAGTAGAGATTAATGCTGTATCGATGTTTTGAAAATTATTAAGTGATTTTCTAATTTGAACTTCGGCCTCTTTGAATGAGTAGAGTTTATCGATAGTATAAGGTTTTGCGATATTATTATCGACTATATAAATAAGGTCCTTATGTTTTTCTTGTGCATCGGACTTATTATTGATAATACCAGTTTTATAGATATCAATTAAAGATTTACTAACTGCGCTAAGAGTTCGGTTAAATTCGACCGACTTATTATTTCCATATTTCGATGACCACAAACCATTCAATTCGGTGCGAAGAGAGTTTATACTATTCTCTTCAATATTATGATTTCGTTCGTAATAGGTAGGGATTTGATCGATAACTTCTTGGCGTTCTTTTTCAAGTTCGGCACTTGATTTTTCTATCGCGAAATCGAAAGGCGCAATGAGCTTCTCATGCATCCATGGTTTTCCTTTATCAAATTCATATTTGAATTTGCGACCTTTTGGCAGTACGTATACGATGATACATACGCACAAGAACATCAGCAAATATTTAGTAAAATCTTGACGTAAGGTACTTTGGACTTTTTGCATTATTCAAAAATAGGATTTTCAAGATATATTTTTCTTAATTTGCGCTGCAAAAGAAATACAAACACAATGAAAGAAGTTTATATAGTATCGGCAGTAAGAACGCCGATGGGCAGTTTCGGAGGTGCATTATCCTCATTATCAGCGCCTAAATTAGGAGCAATTGCGATTAAAGAAGCAGTAAAGCGAGCAGGAATTGATGCATCGGCAATCCAAGAAGTATTTATGGGCAATGTATTGTCGGCGAATCTTGGTCAAGCACCTGCAACACAAGCAACTAAATTCGCTGGTTTGGGTGATATACCATCGACCACTATTAATAAAGTTTGTGCATCGGGCATGAAAGCGGTGATGTTGGCGGCGCAATCGATTCAATTAGGAATGAACGATGTAGTAGTTGCGGGAGGAATGGAGAGCATGAGTAATGTTCCGTTTTATTTAGACAAAGCACGCAATGGCTATAAATTGGGACATCAGCAAGTTACAGACGGGTTGATTAAAGATGGACTTTGGGATGTATACAACGATTATCATATGGGCTCGGCGGCTGAATTGTGTGCAACGGAGTGTAAGATTTCGCGTGAGGAGCAAGATGCATTTGCGATAGAATCGTATAAGCGCTCGCAGGAAGCTTATGCAAAAGGATTGTTTGCGAATGAGATTGTTCCGGTTGAGATTGAAAGCAGAGGTTCTGTAACAGTTGTTGCGGAAGATGAAGAATACAAAGCGGTGAAGTTTGATAAGATACCGGGATTGAAGCCTGTTTTCAAAAAGGATGGTACGGTAACTGCGGCGAATGCCTCGACATTGAACGATGGAGCATCAGCGTTGGTGTTGATGAGTAAGGAAAAAGCGGAAGCTTTAGGTGTTAAGCCTTTAGCAATTATTCGTGGTTTTGCGGATGCGCAACAAGCACCTGAGTGGTTTACAACTGCGCCTTCTAAAGCAATTCCTCGTGCAATTGCACATGCAGGAATTTCTGCTTCAGATGTAGATTATTACGAGATCAATGAAGCATTCTCGGTAGTTTCATTAGCGAACAATAAAGAATTAAATTTAGATCCTGCGAAGGTGAATATCAATGGTGGTGCTGTTTCGTTAGGACACCCATTGGGAAGTTCAGGATCAAGAATCATAGTAACATTGATTAACGTATTGCAACAACAAAACGCAAAAATTGGCGTTGCAGGTATTTGCAACGGCGGCGGCGGCGCTTCTGCAATTGTTATAGAAAAAATCTAACCCCACTGGTGGGGGGGGGGTGGGGGGGGGGGGGGG
>JAEYZM010000032.1 GCA_023427985.1 Bacteroidota bacterium
TTTGTCCATCGTTGGTATATCTGATGGGTTGACCACTTTTACGTTCCAACCAACATTTAAGAAATATCTTGATGCAGAAAAACCACAGCATCCTGCTTCGTATGCGAGATTAACTTCATGTGCAGGATAATTCTTTGAAACATATTCATACAATAGATCAGCTTTTGGTGGTATCGTCATGGGTTTATGATCCGAAATATCTGTTCTCATATGAATTACCCATTTTTTTTTGTGAATGTCCATACCAATGTATAACTTAGGTGGAGCAGTTTAAGTGTTGCCATATTATTCTATTTTTGGGTGAAATATGAATTTAAGTATTGTCACATATTTATTGATGGAATATTTGCTACTGCTTTTACATGGGTGCTTGGCAAAAGTGGCGGTTCAGTGCTCCGCAGACAGTTTTTTAGTTAATAATACATTGGTTCTCCGCATCAACATTTGTGGTAAAAATCGCCACCTTCGCCAAGCCCAAAACGTTATGCCTCATTGTAGAGCGATACAGAAATCTAGCAATTTTCAATTGACAGTTCAATATTGATTACGATACAATGATGAATGAATTTTACAACTTTATTAGGTCAGTTCATGACATTGATAAAGAAACCTTTCAACTTTTAACAGAGAATTTTAAGACAAAATGTTTTAAAAAAGGAGAGCATATTGTTAAACCTGGGCAAATAGAGCGTGAAATATTTTTTACTAAAATCGGTGTTCAGATGTACTGTTTTGATGCAAACAGTAAGATGAACATTATTGGGTTTTCGTACGCTCCAAACATTTGTGCTATACCCGAATCTTTCTTTTTTCAAAAACCCTCCAAATATTATCTCACTTGTTTAACCGATAGCGAGTTATACTATTTGACCTTTGAAGATTTGCAGAAGATATTTGACCAATCTCAACAAGTCGAAAGGCTTTTTAGAAAATTAGCCGAATCGGTCGGAATAGGTTTAATTAACAGGCAAATAGAATTAAGAACAACAACAATTGAGGAAAGATTTAAAATATTTTGTCAACGAAGTCCGCATTTGTTACAACTTGTTCCACACAAATACATTGCTTCTTATTTGGCAATTGACGCTACTAATTTTAGTAAACTCTTTAATAATGTAAAATTCTAATCTTGGTCTTCGCCAACTTTTTTTTAAATCATAATCCTGAACTTTGTGGCGTTTCTTTTAACAAAATCAGGTATGACATTACAACATATTTTTTATATCCCTGCAATTTTATTGCTTGGATTTATATTTGGCACAATTGTGAGCGAATCCAAACAAGGCAATACAAGAACAGCAAGTAGCTCATTACAGCATAAAATTTCCGAAAAAAGATTGCTTTACACTTTTCTCATTTTCATACTTGTTTTTGTAATCACACATATATTTGAAATTCCAGGGGGATTAAAAGAAATCAATCAACTATTAAATGGTGTTAAGATATTTGACAGAAATCCCGTATTCTCAAGTGATGAGGTTTATGAGCGAGTACGGTTGTTTTCCACAAAAGGGCTACTTGCTTACAAACGGTTTACATACACTACCGACATATTGTTTCCTATTTCATTTTTTGCATTTCTGTTGACATTTTCTCGCTTCGTTGCCTCCAGAATAATATTGAAACAAATGACATACTTCCTGACAGGACTGCCTTATTTTTGGTTTTCGGCAGACTTGATTGAAAATGCAATCATATTCAGTATTTTATCTGCGTTTCCAAATCAAATTGACTTTCTTGGAAATTCTTTAGGGTTGATTACGGTAGCAAAGTTTGGCTTACTTTTACTTTCAATATTCACACCCTCTTTACTATTTATATTAGCAAAGAAAAATAGTGTTACCGAATAAAATAAATAACGAGTAATTGGAAATAATTGACTTTTTCTCGACAGAACACAAAGCGATTTTTACACATAACGACACTTATTACATATACACTTAATCACAACAGACAGACAAAAAATGGGACATTTAGACGAAGTGTTGTTTAAAAAAGGAACTGTGAAACTTTACTTGCCGACAGAATGAAAGAACAACGAAGGCATAACTTCGTATTGGCAATATTACGAACGACCGTCCTAAAATAAAAAAGTCGTACATTTGCAGACACAAAAAACTTAAACAACTCGAAATGTAAAAATATAATTTCTTTCAGACAAATCAGAACAACAACCGCAAAGCGGTCGCTGTATTGTTTCATCTTTTAAAGAAAGGAATTATGCTTACTTTACAAAACATTTCATATACACATCCAAACAAAGATTTACTGTTTAGCGACATCAACCTGACAGTAAACAATCACGAAAAAACCGCTTTAATTGGCAACAACGGAGTTGGAAAATCTACTTTGCTCAAAATTATAGCAGGCGAACTTCAACCAACCATCGGACAAATAAACGTTGAAGCCGAACCGTATTATGTTCCGCAGATTTTCGGTCAGTTCAATCATTTGACCATCTCACAAGCGTTGAAAATTGATGAGAAACTGAACGCTTTGAAAGAAATTCTAAACGGAAACACAAGCGAAGAAAATTTTAATTTGCTCAATGACGATTGGACAATCGAAGACCGTTGTACCGAAGCATTAAGCTATTGGCAACTTAACAATTTTGACTTATCGCAAAAAATGGAAGCGTTGAGTGGTGGACAAAAAACAAAAGTTTTTCTTGCAGGAATTTCCATTCATCAACCCGAGTTGGTTTTATTAGATGAGCCAAGTAATCATTTAGACATCACGAGCCGACAACTTTTGTATGACTTTGTTCAAACCACAAAAAGTACTTTAATCATCGTAAGCCACGACAGAAAATTACTCAACATTTTGAATAATGTTTGCGAATTGAGCAAATACGGAATTAAAATTTATGGTGGTAATTACGACTTTTATAAAGAACAAAAGCAAATAGAAAATAACGCTTTGAACCAAGATATTCAAAGCAAAGAAAAAGCATTGCGAAAAGCGAAAGAAAAAGAAAGAGAAACTTTAGAGCGACAACAAAAATTGGACAGTCGTGGCAAAGGCAAACAAGAAAAATCGGGCGTTGCTCGAATAATGATGAACACTTTGCGAAACAATGCAGAAAACAGTACTTCAAAATTGAAGAGTGTTCACGCAGAAAAAATCGGAGGAATTTCTCAAGACTTACAAGAACTACGTTCTTCCATACCCGACATTGATAAAATGAAATTTGGCTTTGATAATTCAGCTTTGCATAAAGGGAAAATTCTATTTACAGCAACGGACATCAACTTTGGTTATGACAAACAACCGCTTTGGAAAGACAATCTAAATTTTCAAATCACAAGTGGCGAATGTATTTCGTTGAAAGGAAAAAACGGTTCGGGAAAGACGACTTTAATCAACTTGATTTTAGGGAATTTAGAACCGCAATTAGGAACAATTTACCGAGCGGACAATAAATCGGTTTATATTGACCAAGACTATTCTTTGCTCGACAACACGTTGAAAGTTTACGAACAAGCCCAACAATTCAACACTACGGCACTACAAGAACACGAAGTCAAAATCCGTTTAAATCGTTTTTTATTTGGCAAGGACGATTGGGATAAACCTTGCATTGCATTGAGTGGAGGCGAAAGAATGCGTTTATTATTGTGTTGTCTGACCATTAACAGCAAATCGCCCGATATTATTATCCTTGACGAACCAACTAATAATTTGGACATTCAGAATGTTGAGATTTTGACAACAGCCATAAATGAATATCAAGGAACACTAATTGTTGTATCGCACGATGAAACATTTTTGGAGCAAATAAATATAGAACGAACGATTGCACTCTGAAAAAATACTGCCTGTAACAAGGGTTTTGCAAAATGGCGGGATTTCGTCTAAGTTGAAAGTTTTCGGCTTCGTAATCCGCAAAAGCCAATTTTATTGGCTTTTTTTGTAATTTAGCAAATAGAAATTGGCTTTTGCTACATGTCGTCTAAATCGAAACTTTCGTCTTCGATTTTCCGCCACTTCGCAAAGCCCCGAACCGTTAGCGGTAAGTGTAACGGACGACTTTACGACTATGAAACGAATAGTATTAATATCTTGTGTTTCCAGAAAAGGAACTACCAAAGCAAAAGCGAAGGACTTATATAAAGGTCCTTTGTTTACTAATAGTTTGACATACGGACAAGCTTTAAACCCTGACAAAATTTTTATTTTATCTGCACATTACCACTTGCTTGACCTTGACAAAGAAATAGAACCATATGACGTAACATTAAGTTACGTTTCACCCGAGAAAAGAAAGAAAAAACCAAAATTGAAAGTATTGACAAAAGATGAAGCTAGAAAATGGGGACAAGAAGTTTTAAAACAATTAGATGTTTTTGCTGACCTAAGAAATGACACATTTATAATTTTAGCAGGACAATCATATCTTGAACCAATTCAAAATGGTTTGACAAAAATTGAAGAACCTTTGAAAGGAATTGTGCAGGCAAAGAGACCAGGTAAGTTAAAAGAACTTTTAAGTAAAATAAATGATAAAAGAACTGCATAAATTATTCAACGAACTTGACAGATATTCTTTTCCATTTAAGGACAAGGAAAAAGATATTCCAAAGAACGGTATTTACATAATTTTCGAAAAAGGAGAATTATTCGACAACTTTGATAGAATTGTTAGAGTGGGAACTCATACAGGAGAGAAGCAATTACGTTCTCGACTCAACCAGCACTTCGTAAAAGAGAATAAAAATAGAAGCATTTTTAGGAAAAACATTGGACGTTGCTTCTTGAATAAAGACCAAAGCCCATATTTAACATTGTGGGAACTTGATATAACTTCAAAAGCTGAAAAGGAAAAGAATTTAAAACTTCTTGACCTTGACTTTGAAAAAAAGATTGAGAAGAGAATAAGTGACTATATACAAAATAATCTTTCATTTTGCGTTTTCCAAGTTGACACCAAAGTACAAAGACTTTTTTGGGAAAGTAAAATTGTTTCGACACTTGCAAAATCAAACGAATTGAAACCGTCAAAAAATTGGTTAGGCAACTATTCGACAAAAGACAAAATAAAAGCAAGCGGACTTTGGCAAGTAAATGAATTATATAATGAAGCTTTGACTGCGAAGGAACTTGAAACACTAATACAAATGGTATCGTGAAAGCTGAAAGAACACCTACCGCTAACAGCCGTTCCTATGTAAAGCAGTTAGATAAAATTAAACAAAATAATTCGTTAAAAAAGAATTAAAAATCATCTAAAATTTTTAATTCTTTTTGATAATAATTATGCTTCCCGAAATGCAGGACACGCAGGCTCCTATGTGTAGCAATCTAAATTTAGACTCTACCTGCACCAGTATGCTATAAGTACATATAACTAGTCATCCCGAATAATCGGGACTGCGCTCTGCTTGGCGATGTATCTCAAATACCACGGCTGTTTTGTGATCTTTTAAATTTTAATGAGCATTGCTTACAATCATTTATTCATTATACTATGATTTATTTCATATGCTTGTTCTGTTTTGATTAAGATAATATTCTATTTGAAAGTTTTCTTGCAATTTTTACAATTATTGATTTTGGATTTTTACCGATATGTTTTCTGTAGTATGCTTGCATTTCTGGATCTATACGTAATGCCACCCATGCACTTTCGATTAAATAGCTGCGCAAATGAGGTCTACTTCTAGGTGTAATACCGAATACGTTTTCTGTGTCACCAGAACTTCTCATCATGGGAATTAATCCAACATATGATGCAAATTCAGAAGCTTTGTTAAAGCGTCTTATATCACCAAGCTCTGCTAATAAAACTGATGCTAAATATCCACCAATACCAGGTATACTCTTTAATAGATAATAATCCTTTTTCAAGTGCTTACGACAATATGCTCTTTATTCATTTGCAACAGATAAGTATTCTTGATACACACATTGATAAATTTTTAATTTACTCTTCATGCATATTTTACCTGATTCATTTGACCAGTTTATGTTTTCCAACCAATTAATAAATTCTTTTGTCCAAGTTGGTTTATCGTATTGTTCTGGTATTTCAATGCCTTGGTATAATAATAATGCTTTGATACTTGTTTTTGATGATCGCAATTGATGTGTTAATGAAACTATTTGGCGTGCTAAACTTTTTAATTGATCTTCATTTTCATCGGGGATATAGATACCACGCAGTTGATCTGCTTCTAATTGTTTTGATAATCCCGATAGCTATCGGGACGACAGTCGATTTTATCATTCTTTTGATAATGCTGCTTGTCCATTGTTGGGATGTCTGAAGGATTTACAACTTTCACATTCCATCCAACATTTAAAAAATATCGAGATGCTGAGAAACCGCAACAACCAGCTTCATATACTATGTTAAATCATGTTGAGGAAAATTTTTAGTTACGTAATCATACAATACATTCGCTTTAGGAGGGATAGTCATAGGTTTATGATCAGAAATATCAGTGCGAATATGAATTGCCCAATTTCGTTTGTGTATGTCCATACCAATATATAACTTAGGTGTTGCAGTTTAAGTGTTGCCATAACCTATATATTTTTGGTGAAATATGAATTTAAGTATTGTCACATATTTATTGATGGAATATTTGCTACTGCTTTTACATGGGTGCTTGGCAATAGCGGATGGACAGTGGTTCATTGAAGTGTTGTGCTTCTATTGTAAATTCGTGTTGGCTGATAGTTTAGTACTTCTAAACGCCGACCATCGCCAAGCGCAGGAACGTTAAAACTAGGTATAACTTTTTTCGATTAAATTAGAATAGTTTAATATTGACATTAATATGTATCTTTAAATAGCTATAATTAATTAAACAAACTGCACACATAAATATGTTAAAACAAATCATAATCGCAAGTAGTATAATACTCCTTTTAGTGTTAAAGTCAAATGCTCAAGATTCAAAAATAAAGGATACAACAAATACCTCAACATTTATAAAAATAGAAATACCACCTTCATACCCTGGTGGATATGTAGAACTTATAAAACATATCAATAAAAATATAATTTATGCGAATACCTATGATAAGAATAATAGTCGAAAAGTAGGGACAGTGAAATTATCATTTGTTATTGAAAAAGACGGCAGTGTAGGTGATACAATTAAAGTAATACAATCTTTAAACGAATATTACGACAATGAAGCAGTTCGAATTATATCGTCTCTACCTAAATGGATTCCTGGTACTCAAAATGGAAATCCCGCCCGTACACAAATTAACCTACCTATTATTTTTTAAATATATTATGCTCAGCTTTTATGCTATTGTACCTTATCGAATAAAGAAACTTAGACATTAAAAAGATTCTAATGTGTGTAATTAAAACATTTTAAGAATTTGTGCTTATATCTTTAATTTTAGCAGATAAAATATGTTATAATTTATAAGGACTATAAATTATTTGTGTATCTTAATTTATACCCGAGGCCGAACTGTGATACGTTTTTCAAAGCATAAATCATAGAAACTAGATGAAACAAAAAATATTATTTTGGTTCTTAATTATAATTTGTGTTGCACAGTACAGATCAAAGGCCCAAGAGATTATAACTACTACAAATCCTGATTGTTCAGTTGTAATTAACTCATTGAAGGATGATTATAAAACACATACTATATTAAATGCTGAAAGAATGCCTGAAATCAAAGGTGGTGATAAACAATTGGAAAAGCTTTTAGTATATTATGATTCATTAGAGCGAAAAAAATATAGTGGTATAGTATATCTTGGCATGATAGTAACAGCAGATGGTAATAAAGAATGTATTAAAATCTTAAAAGGAGTTAATCCAATCGTTGATAAGGAAGCATTAAGAATATTATCTCAACTAGAATTTTTACCTGCATTACAACTAGGTAATCCCATCCCACATGTCTATCACTTTTGGATTGATTTTAATAAAGCCAAGGTGAGTAATAAGAAAAAAAGAAAATAAAAATTATTTAAATGGCCATTTGCAATCATGAGAATCTATAAACTTTTATTGAACTGGTTAATCCCTGTATTTTTTTCATTCACAAACTCAGTATTTGCTCAAAGTAATGAAGAATATTGGGAGAAGTGGAATAGAAATTATCAAGACATTGATGCAGCGTATTTATTGAGAATGGAGAGAAATTATGCGGATAGTGTAGAAAACAACCCTTCTATACCGAGCTATTATTCTCGAATAGATAAGTATAAATTCAAAGCGGAGTTTTTGGGCAAGATAAATAAAACAGATTTGCATGTCATTAGATCAATGAAAGATGTTTTTAAATTATTTGTTGGAGATGCAAAACAGTTAGATGGTATGACTGAGAATTCTGTTTTATTTAAGATTGGCGATGAAGAAATCTGGATGCCAATTCAAACTCACATACTTAAAGCATTTAAAAAAGAAATAGAAAAGGGTGATGTAGTAATGCTTTATTGCTTATTTCTAAATGAGCATACCGTACAGAACAAATTATACAACATATTTTTCATATCAGAATTTTACTTATAAATATTTCTATAAACAACACGACAGAATTTTGGGAAGAAGCCTTCAAGGATAAAAATGAGATGTGGGGATTGGATGCTGCGGCATCGACAGTATTAACAGCTGAATTTTTCTTGAAACATTCGATAAAAAATGTATTGATACCGGGTGTTGGTTATGGGAGGAATGCCAAGCATTTTATGGATCAGGGCATGAAGGTAACTGGAATTGAGATTTCTAAAACGGCTATCGACTTAGCACAAAAACATTTTGGCGATGATTTGAAAATTCATCATGGTTCGGTTACGGAAATGCATTTTGACGATGTGTTGTATGAAGGCATTTATTGTTATGGATTGATTTATCTGCTCGACAAAAGCGAGCGATTGAAACTTATTGAGGATTGTTATAATCAATTAACTGATGGCGGTTACATGGTATTTACTGCCATCACGAAAAATGCTGAGACCTATGGTGAGGGAAAAGAAATCGGCATAGACCGATATGAAATGTTTGGTGGTGTTTCTATTTTCTTTTATGATGAGAAAAGCATTGAAGAAGAATTTGGAAATTATGGATATTTTGAGTTAAGTCAAGTACAAGAGAATTACCCATTTTATGTCATCAAGTGTAAGAAGTAAGTTGATAAAAATTAAAGATTTTGCTTATCTTCATTAAAAATTATGCGCAAACTTATTTCTTTCATGCATATTTCTCTCGATGGTTTTGTTGCTGGACCGAATGGGGAAATGAATTGGATTACCATTAATGAGGATATCTTCGATTTTGTTGGAAAGAAAATATCAGCAGGTGACACGGCCATGTATGGTAGAAAAACGTTTGAGATGATGGAAGGCTACTGGCCTACTGCAGCTGAGAAAGAGAATGCGACGAAGCACGACATCGACCATTCAAAATGGTATAAGGGCATTCGAAAAATAGTATTATCGCACACTTTGAATCAAGAGAATTTTTCGAATACGATAGTGTTAGGCTCTGATTTCAAAGTAGCATTGCAAACTATCAAAGAAGAAGAAGGACCAGACATACTCGTATTTGGAAGTCCATCGGCAACACATGCGTTATTAGCTGAGAATTTAATTGATGGTTTTTGGCTTTTTCAAAATCCGATTGTGCTCGGCAAGGGGATTCCATTGTTTAAGAATATTCAGGAACAAAAGAAGTTAAAATTGGAGCGTACTCATGTTTTTAATTCTGGAGTAATTGAGTTGTTTTATTTGCTAAGAAAAGAAAATGAATAAAATACGAATTGTAATAATCGTACTTTTTCTTTCGATGCAATCTTGTACGAAGGAGGATGCCGATTTAAGAATGGCTCAATTTGAAACACCAATTATTACAGGTTTCAAATTTCTTGATAATGCTGGTCATAGTCTAGGAACTTATGGCATACCGAATGTTAAAACCAGCAATAATCTCGCAATGGAAAGGGAAATTGGGTTTTACGCTTATCCAAACCCAAGCATTGGTACTTTTCGATTAAACATCATTACTCAAAATTATAGCTCGCCATATTACATCTGGTTAGTGCAAGCTAAATATGAAGATAACATCAGCTATACACCGCCCTATATTGCAAATGCGCTTTACCTAAAAGCTGGAGCTGCACCAGTACTGCAATTAGAAACAAGAGAAATTAATCCTGAATTAGATGTGAGAAATATAGAACAAGGGTATTATCGAGTGTATGTAAAAATTCAAGACGAAATCTATTATGATAATATAGTCATAACCCAACTAGCAAATCAATGAACATAAAAAAAATTATTTTAGCATTAACCGTTGCGTTAAGCAGCACATTAGCTTATTCACAAAAATCAAGAACGATTGGTATTTCTGCATCGATCCAAGAAAGTCAGTTTGGAATTATGCTACCCATTTGGTTGGACGATCGATTGGTATTGGCACCCGCATTTGAAATTAAATCGGTTGAGAATGTTGGAGCCGATTATGCCTTTGCCTTGATACCGCGCTACTATTTCAAGAAAGATCAAATAATGCCCTATCTGGGTTTACGTGCTGGAGCTATTTTAAATGTACCATCGATAAAAAATAAAATTGATACGAAAACAAAATTAGATATTGTTACGGGACTCGCTTTTGGTGCCGAATATTTTTTGCATGAAAAATTTAGCTTAGGTGTAGAGTTGCAAGGAAATTTTTCTTTGTCGGATGAATACTCGTATCGCTTTGGCAATCCCGATGGCTTGAATTTTAATACGGGGTCCATGGTTACGGCAACTGTTTACTTTTAGATAATATCGATATAGCGTATATCGATAAATAATATCAATTTTGAAATAATTTAATTATGAAAAGAATCATCGTATTATTTGCGGCAGTTGTTGGTTTAATCGCTTGCGAAAAAGCAGAAGAAAAACCGAGTAAGGCATATTATAATTTCGACGAAACAGATCGTTTAAATATACCAGATTACTCAATCGGTCAGGTTTTGATTTATAAGAACCAAGATGGTGAAGAAATTAAATTCAAGGTGAATAAGCTGAATTATGTTGAAAAAAAAATCTATGGTGTTGGAATGGGCTTCTTTGGACCTTACGCTGCAGAGTACTTTTTTTATGACAAAATGGATATAGAGTTTATGGACGATTCGTGTTATACTTTTTCATATAGGTATTCAGAATGGCCCATTAATGAAGAGTTAGCTAAGGAAGACTTATATACTAAACTGGAGTCTAGAATGATATCCGACATTTATGGTTTTCCATATTGGAATGAAAAAGATCCAAGTGGATATACCAATTCAGTAATCTTAGTCGATATATCGAAACAAAAATCAACATTAAACATCAATGGAAAAGTATACGATAATGTTTTGAAAATTGTTTCGAAAGACAATGTCCCCTATTCTCAAAAGCGCAATGTTCATATCATATACTATTCTGTAGGTGTTGGCATTATTGGTTTTGATGATTTGAATAATAAGCAATGGAGATTACAATGATAATTATTTCAAACTATTAATCATTTACGAATAGATTGAATCATGGATTATTTTCAATTAATAATTAAAAATGGGATTTGTAAATAAACCAACATATTGTGGCCAGAATTGGCTAGAGATGGAAAAAACTGAAGGAGGTCGAATTTGTTCAGCCTGCACGAAAATGATTGTTGATTTTTCGAAAATGAGTTGGTCTGAAATTGAAGCGATACAATTAGCTAATAACAATACTGTCTGTGGAATGTATAATCCAAAGCAGTTGGAGTATTGGGGTAGAGAAATTCCGAGCAACAATGTTAAATTAAAAAAATTCATCGGCCTAAGTAGTTTAACTATAACGATGGCCACAAGCGCAATGGGTCAATCGGCACCCATTGATCATGTATTAATTCAAGGACAGGTGTTGGATGGGAAGAGTAATCAACCGATTGAAAATGCATTGGTAAGTTTGAAGCAAAGTAAATTGAGTGCAACAACAGATTCTAATGGAAAGTTTCAATTGGTGTTAAAGCAATTGCCTGAAGAGAATATAACAGATACGTTAGAGATCGTTTATGGAGATATCAAAAAAAGCTTAAGGGTATTCAAAGATTTAAATGCACAAATTCAATGGAATGATACTTATGTAATTAATAGCGAAGTTACAACTATTCCACCCCGTGATATATCGAGCTTAGTGTCTACAACAACTTCGTATTACATTGAGAAACCAAAAATACCTGAATTGGCGAAATGGAAGTTAAAGAGTTTAATTAAGGGGAAAAAGAAAAAATAAATTATTTCAATTCCACATTTATGAATACTGAAACATTCAATAAATTCAATGAACTACTAAATCGGTTCAATCCCATTCCAACTGAAATTGCTGAGGAAGTTTTTAAAAGTGGAAGAGTAGAGCCCTATGCAAAAGATGAAATTGTCTTTCATGAAAAACGCTTCAGTGAGTTTGAGTACTTTCAGTTGGAGGGCTTGTCGCATCGATATATTTTTGATTCGACATCGAATAAATTGACTACAGGAATTTACGAAGGTCAAATTGTAATAACTCCGCATTTCGGTAGAACCAATGAAGCTCAAAATATTTTCAGCTTACAAACCTTAAGCGATTCAAGTTATTTTATTATACCTGTAAAAGAGTTCGAAGCCTTACGATCGAAATACAAGCAGGTGGAGCATTTCGCTCAGGCAGTAGTTGCAACGGAGTACAAGCGAATGATGAACTTAGAAATATTGTTTCGAGTAGGTTCAGCGAAGGAACGACTTGTACATTTTAGAAAGAACTACTCTCAATTGGAAAATAAAATTCCTCATCTAGTAATCGCTACCTTCCTAGGCATTACATCGGTATCCTTAAGTCGAATCCGAAGCGAGCTGAGCAAGGAGTAAAATCTTATCATTTGTTAAGAGCAGTCTTATCAAATGTTAACAGACATCGACATACTTTAATCTTTCTTTGCATCAAGAAAAAACAACATTATGACAAAGAAAATTTTAAAGAAAACAAGCATGTACATTTTAGCCTTTATTGCATTATACCTTGGTGTAGGGTATTTGTTTCATTTGGTGATTTTCCCAGAGAAAAAACCCAATGTAAGTACTTATTTCAAAGCAGGAACTAGCTTCCAATCCAAAATGGAGAATGCCAAGCAAACCATAGTAAAACATGAGAACGGCATTGTCTATTGCAATTCACAAATTGGCCCCTATGCTCCAGGACCTCCTGAACATATTCATTATGGTTTCGATGAGGTGATGGCTATTGAGAATGGGGAGTTGAGTGTGTTGATTAATGGGGAAGTGAAAAAAATAAAACCGGGAGAGAAATTGTTAATACCTAAAGGTGTTCCGCATAAACCTTTTAATGAGACGGCCGATACGATTCAATTCAGTGGTGAAGTAGCTTTTCCAGAAAAGTTTGCCTTCAATCTTGTACAAGTGTATGGGATGCTCGATAATAATCCGAACTTTACAAAGTTTCCAAACATCCTATTGCAAATGAGTTTATTGTCGACCGAAGGATTTGATTCCTACCTAGTACAAGGTCCACCAGTAATGGTGCAAAAAATTACTTCATTCTTTTTAACTCCATTAGCGCGTTTGTTAGGATATAAAAGTTATTACAAAGAATACGATTCCATTCAACATCAACATGAATAAGAACATACTAATAATTGGTGCTGGCATAGGCGGTTTAAGTACCGCCTTGGCTTTAAAAAAGATTGGCATTCATTGTACAATCTACGAATCGGCTAAGGAAATCAAGCCTGTTGGAGCAGGGATTGTTTTGGCAAATAATGCGATGCAGGTTTATGATAAACTGGGCATTCGAAATAAAATCGAAAGCGCTGGAAGGAAAATTTCTAGCATCAAAATTTGTGATGCCTCTTTGAATACAATACTCAATACAGATTTAGATCCCTTCGAAAAAAAGTACAGGGTTTACAATGTAGTAATACATCGGGCCGAATTACAAAAAATATTGGCAGAAGAGTTCGGCTATGAAAACATCCATTTGAATAAACGCGTTTCGAAAATCGAAAAAGATAAAACGTACATCCTAGATTTTGATGATGGCAGTCGTGTGGAAACGGAGATATTGATAGCTGCCGACGGAATACATTCCATAGTGCGGAATCAATTATTTGAGCATGCTAAGATTCGCGACACGAAACAAAGATGTTGGAGGGGTGTGTGCGAGTACGATGCGAGCGATAAATACAACGAAGAAGCATTTGAGGCTTGGGGCGATGGTACCCGATTTGGTTTTGTGAAGTTACATGGGAACAAGGTGTATTGGTTTGCGGTGATCAATGAAAACTTGATGGACGATGCAAAATCGGTATCGAGTTATTTTAAAAATTATCATGCCGATGTAGTAGCAATTATTGAAGCCACTAAGAAAGAAGATATTTATTTCAATAGCATCATCGACCTAGAGCCTATCCATACTTGGCAAAACGGGACAGCCTGTTTGATAGGCGATGCTGCACATGCCACTACTCCCAACATGGGTCAAGGTGCTTGTCAGGCCATAGAAGATGCCTATGTGATATCGAAATTATTAGAGAAGAATACAGATTTTACTTTTGTATTTTCAGAGTATCAAAAATTAAGAATGAAAAAAGCGCATTTGGTGGTAAACAACAGCTGGAGAATTGGAGCATTCATTCATCATCCAAATCGGCTTGTTCAAAAGTTTAGAAATTTTGTATTTAAAAGAATTCCTAAATCGATTAATAACAAACAATTGGAATTGGTATTTAATATTAATCAATTCTAAAATTATTGATGAAGAATTTTGAAAAATTATTAGTTGAGGATTACAAATTCTCCGATAAGAGTTGGCAAATTCTACTTTCTTGCATAGAAGTAGTTGAGTTTTCCAAGCACGACTATTTATTACGAGAAGCTGAAATTTGCAGTTCGGTATATTTTATTGAAAAAGGACTTTTTAAGTCATTCTATCTAAAAGATATAGAGGAAATTAATACGGCTTTTCATTTTGAGTATTCTTTTGTTACGAATATCAAGAGTTTAATAAATAACACAGCATCGGAATACAATATTATATCCTTAGAAAAAAGCACTGCAATAAAAATTGATAAAACAAAACTTCTAGATGCCTATAAAAGGTCACACGAGATAGAAACTTTTGGAAGAAAAATTTTAGAATCAATAAATTCGCGCAGTGAAGAACTGGCAAACTCCTTTAGGTTGTTAAGCCCTAAAGAACGTTACGAAAAGTTAATACAAGATAATCCTGGTATTTTAGAGCGTGTAACATTAACCCAAATCGCTTCATATTTAGGTATTAGTAGAGAGAGCTTAAGTCGACTAAGAGGAAAAAAATAATTTTGTGATTTTTATCACAGTCTATTTTAGTTTGCTCCTTGTAGGTTTGCATCGTAAAAAAATGCAAAAAATGAAAAATTCAGAACTAGTACAAAAATTTATTGAAGAAATTTGGAATAATAACATGTATGAAAAAATAGACGATTATCTACATCCAAAATTTCGCGATTATTCACTTCCACCTACTATCGAAGGAAACATAGAGGGCACACTACAATGGATCAAAACTACTGGATTATCTTTTGAACATAATACTGAAATTGAAAGCAGTATAGAGGAGAATGATTTATGTGTGATTAGAATTAAAATGCAATTAAAACATATTGGCTATTGGAGAACACACTCAGCTAGCAATCTAGAATTTCACACAAATGGTTTTAGGCAATTTCAAGTAAAAGAAGGAAAAATCATTGCACATTGGGCTTTAATTGATGGTGAGAAAATTGAAAATACAATAGGTAATTTCAACAAAGCTTGTGCAATAAAATAATTCTAAAAAAAATTGCGTCTTTTATTATTTCACGCGTCTTATATAGAATAATACGTAAATTTATGTCAATGCAAAAAGATGCCAATCAAATATGGTCGGAATTTCATAAGGAATTAAAATCCTTTATCCTGAACAAAACGCGTAATGCGAACGACAGCGATGATCTATTGCAGGAAGTGTTTCTGAAAATCATTCAGAACATGCATAAAATCAACCAAGCGGAGAACCTTCGGAAATACTTATTTGCAATGGTTCGGAACACCGTTAACGATTATTTTAGAAAGAAAGAGTTGGTTCAAGAGTTTTCCGATGAGTACGATGTAATTGACACTATAGAAAGTGAAAGCTTGAATGCTACCATTGCCAATTGTTGTATTATTCCTTTCATACATCAGCTACCTGAAAAATATAAAGAAGCATTGTTGATTACTGAATTTCAAAACATACCTCAAAAAGAATTAGCAGAAAAACTGAACATCTCCTATTCTGGTGCGAAGTCGAGGGTACAACGAGCTAAAGAAAAATTAAAAGAATTAATCTTGGGATGTTGTGCTTTAGAAATAGATTCGTATGGTAATGTTATGGATAAGAAAAAGAATTCTTGCCGCTGTTAAATTTCTTGCGTCTTTTTTAATGAATGGATGTGATACATACGAACAACAATGGTGTTGTTCCTAAAATCAAATCTTATGAATACAGAAAATTCAAGTTCATGCTGCGGAGGTTCTACACTCGGTGGCGGATGTTGTGGTGTTGAAAGCGGATGCTGCAACTAAAAAAATGCCCTCGGTAATGCAATCTTCGAGGGCATTTGTATTTAAAAATTTAATTTATTACTTCCATTCCGGCCATCTACCTGGGGTGTACGGCGCTTTATTCAACTCCAACTCTTTTTCCAATCCTTCTATCGATGCATCTAATTTCTTCATTGCATTCAATACCTCTGTAAATTGCTTGCTCGCAATATCGTAAGACTCTTTATAAATTTGAGGAATTGGTGCAATTGAATTCCAGATATTTCCTTGAATTCCAAACACGCGATCATTAATAGATGGCACCGTTTCGAACTCTCTTCTTGCACGACTAGCATCCCCATTTAATACCAATGAAATTTTTAACAATTCATTTCTCAAGTCATGTGATTTTTCCAATAATGTTTTCGATGCTGCTGGCATAGATGTTATAGCTAGGTCGATGTTCTTGATTCTGTTTTGCATGTTCGAATACAAATCGTTTGTTGCTCCTAATACTCTTCTGAATTCAGCAACTTTTTCATAGAACGCTACGTTTGCATTGATATCTGTAGGAATACTGCTGTTGTCTAATAATTTTACATTTAGTGTTTGATCGTCTGCTAATTTCGTCAACACACCATCCTCCACTTTCGCAATGCTTACCGTATATTTTCCTGGTGCTACTAGTGCTCCTACTTCTGCACTTGCAAAAAGTTGATCAGGACTTGGAGTGTATTTTTCATAAACCGGTGCAGTAGAATTTGCTCTAAAATCCCATTCAAGTTTATGTAAACCTTTTTTTGCCGGAGCTTTCAGATGTCTTACTACTTTGCCATTCGCATTGCTGATGGTAAATAACAAATAAGGGTCCTGCTGATTGTCTTCTAATCGTAATGTATCCATTGAAGGATAATATACTTTTTGATTGTTTTTATATTTTGCTTTCTCTGCTTCCTTACGTTTATCTTTCAACGTCTTCACATCGTCTTTCAAATAATAATGAATGTTAGCTGCAACTTTTGGATTAGGTGTTGCAAAATAACTGCTACCCAAATGTCCTTTATCACGCAAACCTAATGGGAATCGCTCATTGTACATCCAAGCATCTTTCACTGGAAATAATATCGCTTGCTTATTTAAATCTTCTTTCTTGAAATTTCTCAATAACGAGTAATCATCGAGAATATAAAAACCTCTACCAAAAGTTGCGAGCACTAAATCGTTTTCTCTTCTTTGTATCTCGATGTCGCGAACTGCAACGGTTGGTAATCCCGATTTTAATTGTATCCAATTATTTCCACCATTATTACTAAAAAATACACCAAACTCAGTTCCCACAAACAATAAATTTGGATCTACATGATCTTCTGCGATGGAATAAACACTACCTCTTTTAGGTAAATTCGACGAAATATTTCTCCAAGTTTTTCCTCCATCCGATGTTTTTAAAACATAAGGATTGAAGTCGCCATATCTATGATGATTGAAGCATACATAGGCTGTGTTTTTATCGTGATAACCTGCAATGATTTGATGCACATAGCTCATAACGGGTACACCTGGAAGATTATCTATTTTCGTCCAAGAATTTCCTGAGTTAGTACTCATATGAATCAATCCATCATCGGTACCAACCCATAAAATATTTTCATCCAATCTCGATTCTGCTATCGTTGTTGTCTGTCCGAAAATATCAGTACTACCATTCTTCGCGATGGCATCTACCGACCAAACTTTCCCCATCACTTCTAATTTATTTCGATCAACACCTCGGCTTAAATCGGGACTGATAACCTTCCAAGAATCGCCAAGATCATCGCTTCTGAAAATTTTATTCGCACCAAAATACAATCGTGTATTTTTATGCTGACTAATAAACAAAGGTGCATCCCAGTTCCAACGATAAGCAGGCTCCCCTTCTTTTTCAATTGGCTTAATGCCTAAATATTCGCCCGATTTTCTATCGAAACGATTCAATCCACCGTACTGACTTTGTGCATAAATAATATTCGGATTCGTTGGATCCACTTGCGTTTCAAAGCCATCTCCTATTGATGTTACATACCAATCGGCATTCATAATTCCGTTTGCCGATGTAGTGCGACTAGGTCCACCTAAGCTAAAATTATCTTGTGTACCACCATGCACTCCGTAAAATGGAAAATCATTATCGGTACTCACTTTATAAAATTGCGTAATTGGTAAATTCTCTTTATAGTCCCAAGTACCTGCAAAATCATATGTTTCATAGATACCACCATCACAACCCACTAATAAATGATTGGTGTTTTGGGGATCTATCCAGATGCAATGATTGTCGATATGTTTGTTGATCTCTCCTAAATTCGAAACTGTTTTTCCACCGTCTTTACTTACTTTAAAATACGTATCGGTGATGAATATTTTGTCGACATCAACCGGGTCACAAATAATTTCTTGATAATAATTTCCCGATGTGTAGAATCCATTTCTTTTCTCCCAACTTGCACCTTGATTAGTCGTTCTATAGATTCCACCTTTATCGTCCTTCGCTTCCACTACTGTGTACAAGACATCAGGATTTACTGGGCTCATAGCCAATCCCATTCTACCAATTTCTCCCTGTGGTAATCCGCCTTCTACTTTTTTCCAAGTCGCCCCAGCATCAGTTGATTTATAAATTGCCGATTCGGGTCCACCTCCGATATATGTAAATACTTTACGCATGCGTTGATGAAATGCTGCGTATAAAATGTTCGGATTTCTTGGATCCATTACCAAATCATTAGCACCAGTATACGCACTAACAGATTTCACTAAAGTCCAATTCGCTCCACCATCGACCGTCTTATAAATTCCTCTCTCCCCACCTTCTTTCCAAACGGGTCCGTAAGCTGCAACGTAAACTATGTTCGGATCCGTTGGATGCACTACAATTTCCGCGATGTGTTCAGAATTTTTCAATCCCATATTTTTCCAAGTCTTTCCGCCATCTTCAGATTTATATACACCATCGCCATACGACACCGAACGTTGATTGTTATTTTCACCAGAGCCTACCCAAACGATGTTCGGATTAGATGGCGCTAGCGTCACACAACCTATAGAATAAGAACCTTGGTCATCAAAAATTGGTGTATAGGTTGTTCCTTTATTGGTAGTTTTCCAAACTCCTCCAGATGAAGTAGCAACATAATATATGCTGTGGTTATTCGGATGCACAGCAAAATCAGAGATTCGTCCCGATGTTACCGCTGGGCCAATGGATCTGAACTCCAAAGTTCCAAAAGTTTCAGAATTGAAATTACTGTTTTCAGTTTGAGTAGTCGTGTTTTTCTTTTGAGCCGATGTTGCTATAAATGATAACATCGACATACTAATTAATACTATAGATTTAAATTTCATATGATATTGCGTATAAAAAATGAATATACGCTAATATTGTAGTGATGATTAATCGTGAAAAAAATATTACAAATAAAAAATATATAAAATTTATTGTTTATCAATAAATAATTATTATATTTGACTAAATATTTATTATATGGGGTCAAATACACATAAATACGTTTTCATGGGACTACAGGTAGTTGCATGGTTAATTTTCATTGGCTTATGTATAGAAGCAGGTGGATTATTAGTGAATTTTGTTTACAGTATATTTTCTCCTGTAAACGTTAGCAATCTCTATCAAAAATTAGATTTGAGTGATATGTATGCAAAAAGTGTAACTGCATTTTATGGTATATTTTCATTCATATTAATTATTGCAATCTTAAAAGCATATCTCTTTTATATCTTGATTTTATTATTGCAAAAGATGAATTTGAAGAATCCATTTTCTGCCTATGTTTCTGAACAAATAACTAAAGTTGCTTACTGTACTTTTTCTATTGGCATTATGAATTATTTCGGAACATCATTTGCGAAGAACTTAGAACACAAAGGATTTGCAATTGAACAATTAAATCCATTCTGGGTGAGTACCGAATCCTTCATTTTAATGTCGGCTATCATATATGTGATTGCCATCATTTTTCAAAAGGGAGTTGAGTTACAAAAAGAAAATGATTTAACAGTATAAGCATGCCCATAGTAGTAAATTTAGACGTAATGATGGCGAAACGAAAAATTTCTCTGAATGAATTATCGGAGAAAGTAGACATCACCTTATCCAATTTATCCATCTTAAAAACGGGCAAAGCAAAAGCAATTCGCTTTAGCACCTTAGAAGCAATTTGCAACGCATTGGATTGTCAGCCTGGAGATATATTGGAGTATGTAGCAGAAAACTCTTGATAGTATAAAAATGAAATTTTAAGACCTCATTTAATTGTAAGTCAATGATGAATTGGGGCGACAAACAAATGAAGAATGAAAAAATAAAAACTCAAAATTAATATTATGATTATAAGACATTATTTAAAGAATATTGTAATAGTTTCAATGTTCTTTTCCATTTCGTGTTCAGAACCAGAAAAAGCAAAAAGATTAGATTCGGATTTAAGCGCTGATGAATCGCATCAAAATGATTCCACATCCATTCAGTTAAACAATGGAGAGAAATGGAAAGTAGATGAAAATATGTTAAAATATATTAAACAAATGGAAAGTGACTTAATAAATTTTGATGGTCAGAATCAAAATGATTATAAATTACTTTCAGAGAAACTCCAAAACAATGTTGACTTACTAACATCAAACTGTACCATGACGGGACAGGCCCATGATGAATTGCATAAGTGGTTACTACCATATATCGATGCCGTAAAATCATTGTCTGAATCAGTGCAACTAGAAGATTCTAAAACAAAGTATCAGGTTCTGAAGTCAAGCTTTAATGTTTACCATCAATACTTCGAATAAATTAACCTATACAACCCAAAACATATTAGCTAAAAACTCTTCCTTATTTTTCTTTCGTGGAGATGTTACTATGGATTACAACATGGCCATACAAAATACGTATAGTCCTTTGGATTTAATATGATGCTAAAAATAGATATGCAAAAACATTGGAGGCTGATGTAAGCATTACAGCAAAAGCTTTTTTTATAAAGAAAGGATTTTCTGTAGTTAAAGAGCAAGTTAATATTAGAGAAAACATCGAGCTTGTTAATTATAAAATGATAAAGCAATTAGCGTAGAATCTCCAATCTTGTGCTTTTAAATAGTGCAGAATTATATTGCATTTTTTACATTCATTACCAGAAATTATTTAGATATTGTTGTTCATAATTTCAAAGCTATGAACACAAGAATACTACGCTGGATGATTGCAATTATTCTATTTGCAAGTCCTATATTTTCGATGGCACAGAAAAAAGCGATCACTCATGAAGAGATGACTGCAATGAAACGAGTGGGCGCTCCAAAAGTTTCTCCCGATGGCAAATGGATTTTGTTTAGTGTTAGTGATGTATCATACGACGATAAAGAAAACAATTCCGATTTATGGATAGCTTCGAGTGATGGTAGCAAGAAGCCGCGTAAACTAACGAACAGCAAAGGTTCAGAAGGCGGTTATGCTTGGAGTCCGGATTCTAAAACAATCGCATTTTCTGCTAAGCGTGAAGGCGATGAGGTTTCACAAATATATTTGTTGAATTTTGCTGAAGGCGGTGAAGCTCAACGATTCAGCAATTTATCGACCGGAGCAAGCTCTCCACAATGGAGTCCAGATGGTAAATCGATTTTATTTACAAGTCGAGTGTACGTTGGAGCATTTAGTGATTCTACTAATAAAAAAATTGCCGATGAAAAGAAAAAAGTAAAATACAAAGCGAGAATATACACGACTTTTCCTATCCGCAGTTGGGATACTTGGGTCGATGAAAAACAAACCCATCCTTTTATACAGTCGACCGAAACCGGTTCCGTTGCCAAGGATTTATTTGTCGAAGTTAAAATGAGTTTGGAACAAGGCTTTGGTTTTAGTGGCGACATGTGTTGGTCGAATGATTCGAAAGAAATTATATTCTCTGCTACAACAGAGCGAACAGCCGCAGCATATAAAGATGTAGTGTCGAACTTATATCGACTTTCAATAAAGGGTGGAGATGCAGTGCAATTAACAAATGATGGCTATGATTATGGGAGCCCAGAGTTTAGTGGAGATGGTAAATATCTTCTGTGTGTATCATCGGCAGCCAATAATTATAAAGTTTACAATCAGAATAAAATTACTCGATTCGATTATCCGAGCATAAGCAATAAAAAAATTTTAGCGGAGTCACTGGACCGTGTGATCAACAATTTGATGATTGTTGGTAATACGATTTATATGAGCATAGAAGATGCTGGAAAAGATAGATTAGTGAAAGTAAACATTGCAAATGGAAATATAGAAAGTATTACATCGGCCCAAAAAGGATGTTATACCAATATCAGTGTCTCGGAAGGTAAGTCGCCAATTATTGTATGCAATTACGATGCTGCGAATATGCCAGCAGAAGTTGTTAGAGTGAATGGCACAAAACACAGCAACATCAGCACATTCAACAATGAGCGATTGGAAAAACTTGATTTACCAGAAGTGGAAGAAGTATGGTTTACAAGTTCTCGCGGAAAAAAGATTAGAAGTTTATTGGTACGACCAGCAGGATTTGATGCATCGAAAAAATATCCACTATTTGTTGTCATGCATGGAGGTCCGGCTGGATCTTGGAAGGACAATTGGGGTTATCGATGGAATTATCATTTGTTGGCTGCACCTGGATACGTGTTGTTACTAACGGATTATACAGGCTCTACAGGATATGGCGAAAAGTTTTCGCAGGACATACAATTCGATCCATTTAAAGGACCTGCAGATGAAATTAATGAAGCGGCAGCCGATGCTATTCAGAAATTTTCATTTATAGATGGAAACTTGCAAGCAGCTGGTGGTGCTAGCTATGGCGGACATTTAGCCAATTGGATGCAAGCAAGTACAACACATTACAAATGTCTGATAAATCATGCTGGCCTAATGAATTCTGAATCGCAATGGGGAACAAGCGATGGCATTTATGGTAGAGAAGTTATGAATGGTGGCGCACCTTGGACACAAACTAAATCTTGGAAAGAGCAAAACCCAATTCGATATGCTGAAAAATTTAAAACACCCATGTTGGTGACTATAGGAGAACAAGATTTTCGAGTACCATTAAATAATGCGATTGAAACTTGGAACACCTTACAGCGATTGAAAATCCCTTCTAAATTATTGGTATTCCCGGAAGAAAATCATTGGATTCTGAAACCAGAAAATAGCAGATTCTTTTATAAGGAGGTACATCATTGGTTAAAAGAATATTTAAAATAAAACTTACACATATGTATGATATGTCATTCATTATGTGCTAATAATGTAAATTATGAATGACTTATCATACAATTATTGAAAATATTATAAATTTACTATATATTTGTATGAGAAAGTAGTCATATTATTAATAATTATAAATACATGAATGATTTATCATACAAAAATATTCACGCCAAAACAGATGATGCCATCTTAAAATTCATCGGCAAGTATATTCATACAGAACGTTTAAGGCAAAACAAATCACAAGAGCAAGTAGCCTTAGAAGCGGGTATCAGTAGGTCCACATTAAGTTTATTAGAGCGAGGTGAAGTAGTAAAACTAGATAGTTTTCTGCAAGTCTTGCGTGTATTAAATTCACTGCATTTATTAGAAGTCTTCCAAGTGAAAGAACAAATCAGTCCAATAGAATACGCAAAAATTAAAAAGAAAGAACGCAAACAAGCCTCTCCGCGTAAAAACAAATCAAATGATTTAGAATGGTAGATGTTGCGGAAATAAAAATCTGGGGAGAATTTGTGGGAGCTGTCCGCTGGGATGAGCGCGAGCAATTGGGATATTTTCAATACGATAAGAAATTCTTGCAAAAAGCATGGGACTTATCGCCCATCAAAATGCCACTAACTGGTGGAAATCAAATTTACAGTTTTCCAGAATTAAGAAAATCGAGAACCGACATCGAGAATACATTCAAAGGTTTACCTGGATTATTGGCCGATGTATTGCCGGACAAATATGGCAATCGCTTAATCAACGCATGGTTGGCGCAACAAGGTAGAGCTGACAACAGCATGAACCCTGTGGAAATGTTGTGCTTCATAGGTTCTAGAGGAATGGGTGCTTTGGAATTTGAACCATCACATTCAAGCAATGACAGCAAACATTTTACTATAGAATTAGAAAGTTTAGTTGAAGTAGCATCAAAAATTTTAAACGAAAGAGAAAAGTTCAGCACAAATTTAAGTAAGGATGAAAAGCAAGCTTTACTATCGATATTGAAAATCGGAACATCGGCAGGCGGCGCTAGACCTAAAGCATTGATTGCATTTAATCCTGAAACGAATGAAGTCCGTTCAGGCCAAGGAAAGGTACCAAGAGCTTATGAGCATTGGTTGTTAAAATTAGATGGAGTAAGTGGAGAGCAATTTGGAGAAAGCATCGGTTGGGGTAGAGTTGAATATGCCTATTATTTAATGGCTCGAGATGCCGGAATTGAAATGGAAACATCGACTTTACTAGAAGAAAATGGCAGAGCACATTTCATGACGAAGCGATTCGATCGGGATGGAAATACGCGACATCATGTACAAACCTTATGCGGCATTCAGCATTATGATTTCAATGACATGTATGGATATAGTTATGAGCAGGTATTTCAAACCATGCGAATATTACGATTACACTATGCAGAAGCAGAACAAATGTTTAGAAGAATGTGCTTTAATATTTTAGCAAGTAATTATGATGACCATACCAAGAATTTTTCATTCATACTAAAGCAAAATGAGACATGGCGATTAGCTCCAGCTTATGATATGTGTTATGCGTATGATCCCAATAATCATTGGGTGAACAAGCAAACTTTAAGTGTAAATGGTAAGCGAGAGAAAATCAATAAAGTTGACATATTAGATTTAGCGAAGACGAATAACATCAAAAGAGCAGAAAAAATTTATGATGAAGTTTTTAATGTTGTAAAGAATTGGAAAAAATATGCTAATGAAGCAGGAGTTAGAAATGATTTAATAAAATTAATTAACAATAATCTTTTGAGAATAATTATATAATTCAAAAGCTAAAAATAAAATTAAGAAGAAAGTAGGAATTGAAAATATGGGATACCATAACACAACTGAAAACCGAAAAAGCAATGAAATAATATGGACAAAATAAAATTTAAGATAATTAATACTAATGATGATAAATTAATATCGTTAATTGCTAAATGGTATAAAGAAGAATGGAATATTGATGAGGAAAATACAATTATGAAATTGGATAGAATCACAAAATCAAGTAATGAATTTCAAGTAATGATGTTTAATAATAATGTACCCATTGGCACGGCTGGTATATATCAAAGTGTAGGAATCCATAAACACTTTGAAAATTTATTAAAGTATCCAAATTGGTTGGCTCTTGTATATATTATTCAGAATGAAAGAAGAAAAGGATATGGTGAAATGATGTGTAAAAATATTGAAGAAATAGCAGCTGAAAAAAACATGAAAGAACTTCATCTATTTACCGATACTGCAGAAAAATTATATCGTAGAATGAATTGGATCAAGTTAGATACCTTAAAGCATCTAGACAGAAATCTCGTAATCATGAAAAAATTAATCATCGCAGATATGCAAAAAGTGTACGAAGAATAATTTTTGCTAATTTTAGCGAATGAAAATTATTCGTACCGATTCTGACAATGTAGATTTTCAAATCTTAGTAAAAGAACTAGACAAAGACCTCGCTATTCGCGATGGCGATGAACATGCATTCTTTGCGCAATTTAACAAGATTGATGCCATCAAACATGTGGTTGTATTGTATGTCGATGCTACCGCTGTGGCATGCGGGGCTATAAAACATTACGATGAAGGAATCATTGAAATTAAACGCATGTATTGCAAACCTGAACTTAGGGGCAAGGGCTATGCATCTATGATTTTAACTGAGTTGGAATCTTGGGCAAAAGAATTAGGTTATAGCACTTCTATTTTAGAAACCGGTTACAAACAACCTGAAGCAATTCGTTTGTACGAAAAAAATAGTTTTAAAAGAATTCCGAACTATGGTCAATATGTGGGTGTGGATAGCAGTGTATGTTTTGAAAAAAGATTAGACTAAACTAAGTTTAGTTTCATTAGTTAAGTAATTTTTATACAATCAAATGTATAGCGTCGATTATACTTTAGATTAAAATTTAAGAATTATGAACTATATAACACTACAAGATAAAATTGATGCCGAATTATTAGAAGACAGAAAAGTTTTTCTTTGGGGGATGGTCGATGACCAATCGGCAAAACATGTTGTGGAACGCCTGCTCTACTTAGAGAAAATAAACCCCGGAAAAGAAATTCAATTTATTATAAACAGCAACGGCGGATATGTAACATCTGGATTTTCAATATACGATACTATGAAAGGAATTAGCAGTCCAGTGAGTACTATTTGCTCTGGACTAGCTGCTTCTATGGGATCTATATTATTGTCGGCCGGTGAGAAAGGCAGAAGATTTGTATTACCTCATGCAAAAGTGATGATACATCAACCAAGTGGTGGAGCTGGAGGACAAGCATCCAATATTGAAATTCAAGCTGAAGAAATTCGTAAGACAAAAAAAATTGGAGCAGAAATACTTGCAGAGAATTGCGGTAAAAGTTTTGAACAAATCATGAAAGATTTCGATAGAGATTATTGGATGGATGCCAATGAATCTGTACAATACGGAATAGTAGATGCTTTATTGAATAATATTGGGTAATATTTTCATATATTTAACTGCTATCAATCCAATATTACATACCAATATCATGCGCTACATTTTTATATTTCTACTCATTACAATTGCTGCTACTACATCGGCACAAAAAATTAATATTAGCGATGCAAAGTTGAAAAGTATCGACTCCATTGTTCAATCGAAATACAAAAGCGATGAACCTGGAATTTCCTATCAGATCGTGCAAGGGAATAAGGTGCTTGCAAACAAATCCTATGGAATGGCCGAACTTGAACTGGGTGTACCATTAAATAATGAGAATGTATTTGCAATTGGAAGTATCTCAAAACAATTTACTGCAATTGCTATGTTGAAATTGGTAGAGCAAGGTAAAGTGAGTTTGAAGGACGATATCAAAAAACATATTCCAAATTATAACACACATAGTAAATTAATTACGATAGAGAATCTTCTTGCGCATACCTCTGGAATCTTAAGTTTTACAGAGATGCAGGGATTCTTTGAACTAAACGGAATCGACAAAAATCCAGAAGAAATTCGCAAAACTTTTGAAGACTCCGCATTATTATTTAATCCGGGTTCAAATTGGAGCTATTCTAATTCAGGATTTTTCCTAGCAGGATATATAATTGAAAAAGTATCTGGAATGAGTTATGAAGATTTCTTAAAGAAAGAACTTTTCGAACCGGCTGGAATGTCAAATACTACATTTGGAAGCAATTCAGCTTTAATCAAAAATAGAGCGCATGGGTATGATCCGGGCGATGATGATAATTATTTCAAAGCAGGACATCACAGTTGGAATTGGCCTAGAGGTGCAGGGAATATCATGAGTACTACAGGCGATATGGTAAAATGGAACAATGCATTACGCGATGGAAAAATTATTAAAAAAGAATTATTGAAGCTCGCACATACATCACAAAAATTAAATGATGGGCGATTAACAAATTACGGATTAGGATGGGGTGTAAATAAAATTGCCAATAAAACGATCATCACTCATGGAGGTGCAATAAGTGGTTATCTAGCCGATGCTGCAAGAATTGAAGAAGACGATGTATACATCGTAATGCTAACGAACACAACTGCGAAAAGTGTTTCGGATGTTTTGAGCAAGAGTATTTCAATTTTATTAGATATTCCGATGGGTGATCCTAAAGAAACTAAAATTGCTCAGGACTTTGAAAGTTTGCCAGGAGTTTATGAAGTCAATTATGTAGGTGGAAGAGTAACTAGTAATTCGGGTAAAGAAAAAATTTACAGAACAGTAACGTATGAAAATAACACTTTATACATTCAGCGAACTGGCGGAAGTAAAATAGAATTAAGACCTTATCACCACGATTCATTTTATATAAAAGGCGGCTCACAACGATTCGTATTTAAACGTGATAAAAAAAATAAAGTAATTGCATTGGATGTGTGTACCTATCCCCTACAATTCGGACCTAACGATTATGGTTTACGCACGAATCTCGAAATCCCTAAAGCTGCAGTAGAAATTAAAGTGGCAAATGAGGTATTGAAAAAATACATCGGCACTTATGAACTTGTCCCTGGATTTAATATCGATATAAGTGTTGATGGAAATCAAATCTATGCCCAAGCTACTGGCCAAGGCAAGTTTGAAATTTTTGCCAAATCAAACACAAGCTTTTTTGCAAAAATTGCCGACATTCAGATTGATTTTAATGCCGATGAACAAGGCAATATAAAGAGTCTTACCTTGACACAAGGCAGAAAGATGGAAGCGAAGAAAATAAAATAGTAATTAACTGTTCATCGCTTTCAATTCTTAATTTTACTTTATCTTTGAAGCATGACACGCTTATCGGTAAACATTAACAAAGTAGCTACATTAAGAAACGCACGTGGTGGTAATAATCCGGATGTGATAAAATTCGCCATCGATTGTGAAAACTATGGTGCTCAAGGCATCACGGTACATCCGCGTCCAGATGAACGTCATATTCGTTATGCCGATGTGTACGCGTTAAAAAATGTTGTACAAACCGAATTTAATATAGAGGGAAACCCGAAGGAGAAAAAGTTTGTCGATTTAGTGCTTGCCACAAACCCACATCAAGTTACATTAGTACCCGATGCCGAGAATCAATTGACATCGAATCATGGTTGGGATACCATTCAGCATGCCGAATATTTGAAATCGATTATCAAAGAATTCAAAGATGCCGGTATTCGAGTAAGTATATTTGTAGACCCTGATTTGGAGAAGGTAAAAGCGGCGGCGGATACTGGGACCGACAGAATTGAATTGTATACCGAAGGTTTTGCGAAGAACTACCACATCGACCCGAAAAAGGCCATAGCACCTTATCAGTCAGCGGCTGAGGCAGCACATGAATTGGGCTTGGGAATAAATGCGGGGCATGACCTCGATTTAGAAAATCTTAAGTACCTGAAAAATAATCTAATAGCTTTAGAAGAAGTTTCAATTGGACATGCCTTAATTTCAGATGCCTTGTATTTTGGGATTGAAAATACAATTCAAATGTATCTTACTCAACTCAGATAATTTAAAAAATCAGAAAATGTCATTTAAAATTAAGCTGACCGTTATTTTGTTAACCTTAGTTGTAACTAATAACTCCTACTCCCAACTAAAATCAAATCATATACCTCATGTATTTGATAATGCTATTGAAGAAATAAAAGTTCCAGAGAAGTATAGTGACTTTGGCATAGTTATTTTAAAAGATAATATCACATACGGATATCATTCTTTTATAAGATATACACGTTACAAAATTCAAAACGACTCAGCCTACAAAGAGCTAGGTGATTTTTATTTACCACAAATTCTCGATCCTTTATTGGCGCAGTACAATTCAACAAGGTATGTTAAGAATCGAGCTTCTCACATTTATGATTTAGAACACTCTCTAAAAGAATTTGGAATACGGGTTATAAGAGCTAATGGCGAAAAAATAGAAATCAACGATGAAGCAAAAGTGAAATTATTGAAAATAAAATTTCGAGAACAGCATTATAGATTCACAAATACTCAGTTTGAATTACCAAAATTATATAAAGGAGATGAGTTAGAAATATATTATAAAGTTGAACCAGAGACTCCTTCTTTTGGTAAAAGTAAAAACAAACAACGGTATAATTTTGATCGAATATTTCTCAATGAAATTTATCCTAAAGTGCAATTCGAAATAAAAATAATATCTTATACAAAACATAACATTGCATTTAGTGTAAATAATATTAAAAAATACAATTACACAATTGATACCTCTTCTACTAATGATAAAAAAGAAACAATCATTCGAATCAATGAATTAGATGCGATTGGAAATTTGTGGAATTCGAAATTCTATGAGGACGTAGCAAATATTAAATTTAATGGCTTAAAAAATATATATAAGGAAGATTCATCGGGGAGTTTAGTAGTATCTAAAAAATTCAGCTGGAATGATGAATTAATGAAACACACCTACCTCAAATTCGAAGAGCATTTGGATGAATTTAATACAGTTGACAATCTGACTTACACATCTATATTCGAAAATGCAATCAAAACCGCACCTGACACAAGTTATTTAAGTATTGTAAATCATTTTCATAATTCTATCAATAATGAATACGAATTTAATCCCGATCTTGATGTTGAACCAGGAACAGATATTAGTTTACTAAATATTGGTAGAAATTTAAAAAATAAAGTCCTAAGAGCTTCTGTATCGGGTTTACTATATATTCGAATATTGGATAAATTCAATGTAATGTTTTACAAAACAGTCATGATTGATAATCGAATAGATGACTTAAAATTCGATGTATTTAATCCAATGTATAATATTCCTGATATATATTGTATTAAGTATAATAATCAATATTATTTTATGTCTGCCAAAAGTCATAGGTTCGGACATTATATGAATGAATTTCCTTTTTATTATGAAGACAATAATGTAATTGCTTTTGATTCGTATATTCCTGTTCCTAAAGGAGAGAACTTTTTTAAAGCACAAAGAAAACCGAATGCATATTACTTAAAAACACCTGCGAGTACTAGTGATGATAATCAAAGAATTTCAAACGTGTTAGTCGAACTAAATCTTACCGATAAATCTGTTCGCTTCAACAATAAACTTAAATTATCGGGTCAGTTTTCTACTCTAATTAGAGGATATTATACCTATAAGTATGTGGATTCTACAATCAACCCAAAATATTACAAAGACTTCTATAAGTTAAGCGCAAATAGTAAACTAGAAAAAAAGATAAAAGTAAATGAATCGGAGACCTTTCCATTTTCTACCAATTTTAATTTTATTTATTCCGATCCCACATTATTAAGCATGACAAGTGATAGTGTTTATTCTTTACCGATGAAGAATTTATTCAATTATGTAATAGACAATGACCTAAGCCTTAATACTTACAATAATTATAATTTTGATTTTAAACAAAGCGATACATATCGATATTTATTGAAATTTGATTCAAAGATTCAATTACTTGAAACTCCTGAACAGGTAAACCTTGTAAGTTCTTTTGGAAGCTTTACATTTTCAGTAAGACAGATCAGCGACGACAGCATTATGCTAGAATCAAATTTGTTGATACAAGATAATAGGGTTTCGAAAGACAATTTAATGGAAATTCAAAAATTGATTACAAATCTAAAAGTCCTCGAAGAGGCTAAGCTCAATTTCAAGAAAATTTAAATAACTAATATTCAGCCACTTGTATTTTACTTCGAATTATTAGTCAAAAAAATGGGATGCAATAAGCGTACTTTTTGCAAAACAAAAAGTACCTAGAAATTATTATCTTTGCACACCATTAAAAATTTTCATGAACTTAGATATTCTTTACCAAGAAGCGTTCGAAAACAGACACATAGCGCCAAATTCGAACGACACTAAAAAAATGTTGGAAACGGTTGGGGTAAATAGCCTCGATCAATTGATTGAAGAAACTGTACCAGCGAAAATCCGATTAAAAAATCCACTTAACCTACCTACAGCTCAATCGGAATTCGATTATTTGAATAATCTGAAAATCACGGCTTCTAAAAATAAAGTATTCAAATCGTACATCGGCTTGGGATACTACGACACCATTACTCCGGGTGTGATCCAGAGAAATATTTTGGAGAATCCAGGATGGTATACACAATATACACCATACCAGGCGGAGATTGCACAAGGCCGATTGCAAGCATTGTTGAATTTCCAAACCATGGTGATGGATTTGACAGGAATGGAAATTGCGAACGCATCTTTATTAGATGAAGGAACAGCAGCTGCTGAGGCTATGTTCATGCAATATTCAACTCGCAAAAATGATCATGCAAACATATTCTTTGTTTCAGAATATGTATTGCCACAGACCATCGATATTTTAATAACTCGTGCTAATCCATTGGGTATTGAGATTATGGTAGGTAATCACGAGACTGTTGAATTAAACGATAAAATTTTTGGTGCAATAGTACAGTACCCAGCTGCTAATGGTGAGGTATTTAATTATAAGGCTTTTGCCGATAAGTGCCATGCATTAAGCATTAAGTTAACAGTAGCGGCCGATATTTTAAGCTTAGTAATGTTAACGCCACCATCGGAATTTGGTGCCGACATTGTAGTAGGATCTACTCAACGTTTTGGTATACCGATGGGATACGGTGGTCCGCATGCTGCAATTTTTGCAACCAAAGATGAGTACAAACGTTCTATGCCAGGTCGTATCATTGGTGTAACCATTGATGCACAAAACGGACAAGCATTGCGTATGGCATTGCAAACACGTGAGCAACACATCAGAAGAGACAAAGCAACATCGAACATCTGTACTGCTCAAGCATTATTGGCGATTATGGCAGGAATGTATGCTGTGTATCATGGACCAGAAGGCTTGAAAAAAATTGCGGGCAGAGTTCATGGATTGACAGTAAGTTTAGCACAGGCATTGAGTTCATTGGGTTATACCATCGACAATAAAAATTATTTTGATACGATTAAAATTCATGCTGGTGATAAAGTAGCATCGGTACATAAAGATGCTATTGATCATGAAATGAATTTCCGTTACGATGGAGAATATGTATTTATTTCTTTAGATGAGACAAGTAGTTTGAACGATGTAAAAACCATCACTCAAATTTTTGCGCGCATCGTTGGAAAAAATGTGAACGATGTGAATTTTACTAATACCGTTACGGAAAAATTAGGTTCAGAGAATTTGCGTTCTGGAGAAATTTTAACGCATCCGATTTTCAACTCTCATCATTCAGAGCATGAGATGTTGCGTTATATCAAATCATTAGAAGCAAAAGATCTTTCCTTATGTCATTCGATGATTGCATTGGGTTCATGTACGATGAAGTTGAATGCAACAACAGAAATGATTCCAATTACATGGCCAGAGTTTGGAAAATTGCATCCATTTGCACCTACAGATCAAGTAGGTGGCTACATGCAAATTTTCGATGAGTTGGAAAAAGCATTGTGTGAAATTACTGGTTTCCATGCTATGAGTTTACAACCGAATGCAGGTGCACAAGGTGAGTATGCCGGACTATTGGTAATCAGAGAATATTTAATCAACAAAGGTGAAGGCCACAGAAATGTAGCTTTGATCCCATCATCGGCACACGGAACAAACCCTGCAAGTGCAGCCATGGCTGGATTTAAAATTGTGGTGACAAAGTGTGACGATAAGGGGAATATCGATGTAGAGGATTTACGTGCGAAGGCAATTGAACACAAGGATGATTTAGCTTGTTTGATGGTTACCTATCCATCGACACACGGAGTATTTGAAGAATCGATTCAAGAAATTTGCTCGATCATTCATGAGAATGGCGGACAAGTTTATATGGATGGTGCGAACATGAATGCACAAGTTGGATTAACAAGTCCAGCAAATATTGGTGCCGATGTTTGTCACTTGAATTTACATAAGACATTCTGTATACCACACGGTGGTGGCGGACCTGGCATGGGACCCATTGGAGTGGCGAAACATTTAGCACCATTCTTACCAGGACACGCAGTAGTTTCAACAGGTGGCGAAAAAGCAATACATGCTGTATCAGCAGCACCTTGGGGATCTGCAAGTATTTTATTAATCTCTCATGCATACATTGCAATGATGGGTGGCGAGGGATTAACGAATGCTACGAAATATGCCATCTTAAACGCCAACTATATTAAAGCAAGATTAGAAAATCATTATCCAGTTTTGTATTCAGGAAGCAATGGAAGATGTGCACATGAAATGATTTTAGATTGCAGATCATTCAAAAACTTTGGAATTGAAGTGACGGATATTGCGAAACGATTAATGGACTATGGCTTCCACGCTCCTACTGTTTCCTTCCCGGTTGCAGGAACAGTAATGATAGAGCCTACTGAGTCGGAACCAAAATCTGAATTAGATCGTTTCTGCGATGCGATGATTGGTATAAGAAATGAAATTGCAGAAATTGAAAATGGTAGTGCCGATAAAACAGATAACGTTTTGAAAAATGCACCACATACTGCTGCAGTGATTACTGCAAACGATTGGTCGCATCCGTATACGCGTCAAAAAGCAGCCTTCCCATTATCATGGGTGAAGAACAATAAATTCTGGCCATCGGTAGCGAGAGTGAACGATACTTATGGCGATAGAACATTGGTATGCGCTTGCCCTCCTATTGAGAGCTACGCAGAATAATTCGTATGAAATAATTATATTTGAGAGGCATTCCATTTGAATGCCTCTTTTTTTATGAAAAATTTTCTGTACATCGCTTTTTTCTTTTTACTTAATATCACGTTTGCATTTGCTCAGGATTCTACTAAAACACCTGCAGCACTTGAATCTGATCCCGTGCCTTTATATGAACCTCCAATTGTAGATAACATAGAGGAGTATGAAATCTATAAAGACAAAAGTGAAGTACGTTGGGTTATTAAAACTTTAAGAGGAAATCAAGGCGGTATCATTCAATTAAGAAGTGGCAGAGTATTTTTAAAAGATGGGAAATTATTTACAGCTATTTTTAACATCGACATGACAACTGTGCAAATCAATTCAATGCCTCCTGGAATTTTAAATATGCAAGCATTGAATATGATTCGTTCAAAAGATTTTTTTGATATTTATGCTTACCAGAGTAGCATTCTAGAAATTGCATCCACTAAACAAATAAGCCCTACTCGCTTTGAAGCTGAGGGATATCTTACCATAAAAGGCGTTAAAAAACCAGTAAGTTTTAATATCGATTGTGAAACGCACGATGGTATTTTTGAAGGTACAGCTCGAGATGTACCTGTTAATAGGGATTCCTACAGTATTGCTAATTCTCGAGTAAGCATTAGTCCAGACCTAGAAGAAAGCGTAAACGACTTATTAGAGCCTCAATTTCTTATAAGTGTATATATTGCAGCACAAGAAAAGAAAAAGTAATTAACTGAAAATCAGATAATTAATATTTTTTACACCCATATACAAAACTATTTTTCTTTAATACATGTTTAAACATTAATTTTACAAAAAATTTAAACGTTATGAGAAAATTATTAGTAGCAGTTTTGGTATTAGCAGGAACTGGTGTTTTTGCATCAAATCCAGCAAAAAAAGAAAGCTTCAAAGTAGATGCTAGCAAAAGTAAAGTTGAGTGGTTAGCTAAAAAAGTAACTGGTCAGCACAATGGTGTAGTAACTTTACAAAGTGGAAACTTAGTAGTTACAGATGGTAAAATTGCAGGTGGTTCGTTTGTTGTTGATATGAACAGCATCGTGTGTTTGGATTTAACAGGTGAGTGGAATGAGAAATTAGTAGGTCACTTAAAGTCAGACGATTTCTTTAGTGTTGCAAACAACCCAGCAGCGAAATTCGACATTACTAAAGTAACTGAAGGAAAAGAAGGTACTACAATTGAAGGAAACTTAACCATTAAAGGAATTACAAAAACAATTTCTTTCCCAGCATCGGTAAGTAAAAAAGGAAATGTAGTAGTAGCGATTGCAACTATTAAAATCGACAGAACAAAATTTGATATTAAATATGGTTCTAAATCATTCATTGAAGGTATTGGTGATAAAGCGATTGACGATGATTTCGAATTAAAAGTAAACTTAGTTGCAACAACTAAATAATTAATTTACAAATTGCATAGAAAAGGCTCATAGAAATATGAGCCTTTTTTTATTCTCTATTATTTTCTTAATTTGCTAGAGCTTTATGAATCAACGACGACTAAACTTTAGCAAAATGCTCAGCATGTTTTTGTTATGCCTACTTATGCATAACATTAGTTTTGCTCACGAGTCCTTAAAAGAACATTCTAAAGTTAGGATCAAACTTAAATGGTTGCATCAATTTCAATTCGCTGGTTATTATGCCGCACAATTGAAAGGCTATTATAAAGAAGCAGGTTATGATGTAAATATCATAGAAGGCACTGCAACATCAGGACCCATCAATTTTGTATTATTAGACTCAGCCGAATACGGCATCTCAGCATCGGATATTATTGAAAGTAGAGGCAAAGGAAATAAAATTGTTGTACTCGCTGCCATCTATCAGCATTCTCCTTATGTCATCATCAGTCAAAAGGATAAAAACATCGTTCACCCTCGCGATCTCATCGGTAAAAAATTAATGGCTGCCAAAGAGCAAGGATTTGTACAATTGAAAGCAATGTTTCAAAAGCAAGGAATCGATGTCAATAAAGTGAACATCATTAATCATACTTGGAACAATGCAGATATAACAAATGGATATGCCGATGCAATGACGGGATATATCTCTGCAGAACCGTATCAATTAAGCAAAAAAGGGGTCGACTTAAATATTATAAAACCAATAAATTTTGGTGTCGATTTTTATGGCGACATGCTCTTTACTACAGAAAAAGAAATTGAAGATCATCCAGAACGTGCCAAGGCTATACGAGAAGCTAGTATAAAAGGTTGGGAGTATGCCATTAATCACATGGAAGAAATTGCCGATTATATTTTAACACTCCCTGGTGTTGCGGAGCGAGGCATTACCAAAGAACATTTAATGTATGAAGCATTGAGTATTCAGAAATTAGTAAAACCAGAAATTGTAGAAATTGGTCACATCAATAAGTCACGTCTCGAAGAAATGATTAACAATTACAAATCATTTAACGTGGTGAACAAGAATGTCGATTTTAAGAATTTTATTTATCAGGAAAAAAGTGAAGAGCGTTACAATGATTTATTGAAGATTGTATACTACCTTATTGGATTAATAGCATTAAGTTTTCTTTTGGTGATTGTTTGGAACAGACAGATGCAAAAAACAATCAACAAAAGAACGGCGGAACTCAAAAAAGAAGTTGCAATACGAATTGAAGCTGAACAAAATGCAAAGCAAAGTGAAGAGCGATTGGAATTAGCCTTACAAGCTGCCCGACTTGGGATTTGGGATTCGTATTTAAAAACAGGCTATGTTTATAGAAACGATATCTGGGCACAAATGTTGGGATATAAACCTTATGAAATCACACCCGATTATGAAGGTTGGCGTAAATTAGTACATCCTGAAGATTTAGAACGCGTAAACGAGTCCATCCAAAAACATATGATTGGGGACACTTTGTATGACAATTACGAACATCGACTTATCACATCTAAAGGTGAATGGAAATGGATATTGTCCTTGAGTAAAATAGTGGCGAAAGATGAGAACAATAAGCCAACTCGTTTAATTGGAATACACATCGACATTGACGATATCAAGAAAAAAGAAATTCAACTGAAGCATATTACAGAAGAGTTAATGATTACGAATCGTGAATTAGAAAAATTCGCGTACATCACTTCACATAATTTAAGAGCCCCAGTGGTAAACATAGTGAGTTTGCTGAAGATGATCGATAAACAAAACATCAAGGACGAAAATAGTTTAAACATCTTCGATAAAATTGCAACTTCGGTTGAACGATTGGAATCAACACTCAACGATTTAATTGAAGTAGTCTCAGCTAAAAAATTGACCCTTGCAGAAAAAACTACCGTGTACATCTCTGAGGTCACTAAAAATGTATTGTCGAACTTAGAAACTCAATTGATTAAGGTCGATGCAGAAGTGAATTTAAACTTCAATGCTGCCGATAGAATTTTGTATATTCGTAATGTATTGGAAAGTATTATTCAGAATTTAATTACCAATGCAATCAAATATCGTTCTTTAGACAGAAGACTACGGATAGAAATCTCAACCACTGAAGATCCAGGATATGTGTACTTACGAGTAAAAGACAATGGTCAAGGATTTGATTCAGAAAAATATGGTGAAAAGATTTTTAGATTGTACGAACGTCTTCATCATTCCATTGAAGGCAAAGGCTTAGGATTGTATTTAGTAAAATCGCAAGTAGAAGCATTAAATGGAAAAATTGAAGTAAGTAGTATTAAAAACGAAGGAACTATATTTGTCATATCTATCAAGAAAGAAACAGAAAATGCTTAAAAAATTCAACAACATTCTTATTATTGACGACGACCAGGTGAATAATTTCATTGTGAGCAGTACTCTAAAGAAATTACAAATTTCTGAACATATAGATGCAGTGTTGAATGGCTTAGAAGGGATACACTACCTCATCGATAAAAGCAAATCGGCACCTGAGATGATTCCTCAATTAATTATTCTCGACATTAATATGAGTGTGATGGATGGTTGGGAATTTTTAGAAGAATTTGAAAAATTCGAAGAAGAATTCAAATCGAACATCAATATATATATGGTATCTTCATCGGTTTATGAAGAAGACATTCAACGTTCAAAAACTTTTGCTAGCGTAAAAGATTTCATCTCTAAACCATTATTAGAAGAAACCATTCTTCAAATTTACAATAAGCATTTCAATGAATAACAATAGCAGATATGTTAGGCTTTAATGCTTAACATATCTTCTTTCAATTCAAATTGAACACAGGCATTCCGAATGTCGTGATACATCAAACATTTCCAAGATTCTTCAGCAGCTTTGCGACCATAATGTTCGCGTAACTCCATACTTTTCCTGCCATCAAAATCATACTTCGCAATCATCTTACGAACCACTTGTATTGCATCTGGCATTACATCGCCACCAAAAAAATACGTTTCATGTTCGTGATTGATTTTAAAAACTTGATGGTAGGGGCAATGCGCACCTGTTAACTCAAATGAAATATATTCGTTAATCCAGCCATCGCCATCTATCAATTGCAAACCAGAATATCTGCGCACAACCTCCAAGCGTTCTTTATGATAGGATCTGGAATCTTTTGTTAATGCATAATTCATCTCCTCTCGCTGTATGAAATAATCGGCATTCGGAAATGCAATTTCATATCCCGATGTATTTACTTTTAGCATCCCTCCTGCATGATCGTAATGCAGATGCGACATCAACACCATATTCACATCCATCTCAGAATAACCCAATTTCCGTATGGCATTGTGAATCCATAAATTGTTTGCATCATCGGCATAACCCAAACCTGTGTCGATTAAAACCAAATCGGTACCAAAATCGATTAAAAAAGGTTGAACCTCAACAAACAAAGAAGCTTTGCGCTCTTCCTTTTTATGAATACTTGGGTCAAATGGGATGAATTTCTTGCTCGCATCAACACTGTACGAACCCTCACTTAAACTGTAAACTTTTGCCATTTATTAACAAAATTCTATAAAATGCTTATAAAATATTCCTCGCCAATTCGTATATTTCGAGTAAAATTTCAATTACTGATCAGCAAAGATATGGAAAAAAGGTGGGTAGAAAATAAGCTTAACAACCAAGATACAATTACACAGCTTGTTGATCAATTAAATATTAACACCATTATTGCCGAATTGTTGGTGAACCGCGGCATCACCAATTACCAAGAAGCCGAGCAATTTTTCCGACCTAAATTTTCGCATACACACGATCCATTCCTCATGAAGGATATGGACAAAGCGATTGCAAGAATTAAACAAGCGATAGAAGAAAACGAACGAATATTAATTTACGGCGATTACGATGTAGACGGAACTACATCGGTTGCATTGGTATATTCCTTTTTCAAACCGCGCTATTCGAACATCGATTTTTATATTCCCGATCGTTATAAAGAGGGTTATGGTGTTTCAAGAGATGGCATCGATTATGCAGCAGCGAATAATTGTAAATTAATCATTGCCTTAGATTGTGGAATTAAAGCGAACGACAAAGTAGAGTACGCCAATTCTTTGGGCATCGATTTTATTATTTGCGATCATCATTTACCTGCGGAACAAATTCCAAATGCAGTTGCAGTATTGGATCCTAAGCGCATCGATTGCCCCTACCCTTACAAAGAATTATCGGGTTGCGGAATCGGTTTCAAACTCGTCCAAGCATTTTGCATTTCGGAAAACATCGGCCTAGAGCAAATTGAAAAACTGCTCGATTTGGTTGTGGTAAGTATTGCTTCCGATATCGTTCCCGTTACAGGTGAAAATCGGACTTTGGCATACATCGGCCTAGAACATTTAAATAAAAATCCACGTCCAGGTTTGCAAGCCCTCATCGAAAAAACAACATGCAAAGAATTGAGTGTGCATGAAATTGTTTTCTCCATTGGACCACGTATCAATGCAGCTGGCCGTATAGATCATGCGCGTCTAGCCGTTTCATTATTGATTGCCGATGATTACAAGGAAGCGAAATTGTTGTGCGATACCATTGACACGATCAACACCGAACGTAAAGAGTTTGATCAGAACATTACGATTGAAGCGATAGAGATGATTGAGAACAATTCAATTTTGCGCGCTAAAAAATCGACCGTTTTATACAACAAAGCTTGGCATAAAGGGGTGATAGGAATTGTAGCTTCTCGATTGATTGACAAATATTATAGACCAACCATTATACTTACTGAATCCAATGGACATGCAGCAGGTTCTGCGCGTTCTGTGAATGGATTTGATATTTACGAAGCGATAAGTGCATGTAGCGATTTATTGGATCAATACGGTGGACATAAATATGCGGCGGGCTTGACAATGAAAATCGAAAACATTCCTGCTTTTGTGGAGCGATTTGAATCGATTGTGTCGAGTACCATACAGGATAATAGTTTGCAACAAGAAATTTCAATCGAATCGGAATTAAATTTGCAAGAATTTAACACCAAGTTTTATCGTATCTTAAAACAATTTGCACCATTTGGTCCGGGTAATGTGAAGCCTGTTTTTATTTCACGTAATGTTCAATTGGCGGCTGAATTAAAAGTAGTGGGCAAGTTAGGTGATCATTTGAAATTTTCTGTAGTACAAAATGGAAGTTATGTATTCGAATGCATTGCATATGGCTTGGGGCATTATAAAGAAATATTAGAACAAGTAAGCAAATTTGATATTTGTTATTGCTTAGAAGAAAATACTTGGCGTGATAAAACCAGTATACAATTAAATATAAAAGATATTCGCATTTAATGCGGAAATTAAGAAAGCATGTTAGAGTTAAGAGCAGAACATTTAATAAAAACATATAAAAAAAGAACCGTTGTAAACGATGTATCTTTCTATGTACGTCAGGGTGAGATTGTGGGACTCCTTGGTCCAAATGGTGCAGGTAAAACAACTTCTTTTTATATGATTGTTGGATTGATAAAACCGAATCAAGGAAACATCTATTTAAACGATCAAGACATCACCTATGAGCCCATGTATAAACGTGCTCAAAAAGGGATTGGATATTTAGCGCAAGAAGCATCGGTATTTCGAAAGTTGAGTGTAGAGGAAAATATTTTGGCGATTTTGCAGATGACCGATTTAAAACCGAAAGAGCAGAAAGAAAAATTAGAGGAGCTAATTGATGAATTTAGCTTAGGGAAAGTTCGTAAAAATCGTGGCGATTTATTGTCGGGTGGTGAAAGAAGAAGAACTGAAATTGCTCGAGCATTAGCGGCTAATCCTAATTTCATTTTACTCGATGAACCTTTTGCAGGTGTTGATCCAATTGCGGTAGAAGAGATACAGAGCATTGTATCAAAATTGAAAAATAAAAATATTGGAATATTAATTACCGACCATAACGTACAGGAAACTTTATCGATTACAGATAGAGCATATTTATTATTCGAAGGTTCAATTTTAAAATCTGGTTCGGCAGAGGAGCTAGCTGAAGATGAGCAAGTACGACGTGTATATTTAGGTAAGAACTTTGTTTTACGTCAAAAAACTTTTTAATGGAATTCATCAACTCTATATTATCTTGGATCATGAAAAAAAGAATTCATCAAATTGAATTCTTCATGAAATATCCCAATGAAGTACAAGAGGAATGGTTACATACCTTAATTCACAATGCAAAAAATACCGAATGGGGTAAAACCTATGATTTCAAAAGCATACAGAGTGTGGAAGAATTTAAACGCAGAGTTCCCATTCAAAATTACGATACCTTAAAACCGTTTATAGAACGCATGCTTAAAGGAGAGCAAAACGTTTTATGGCCATCAGAAATAAAATGGTTTGCTAAATCATCGGGAACTACTAGCGATAAAAGTAAATTCATTCCAGTGAGTACAGAATCACTCGAAGAATGTCATTACAAAGGTGGTAAAGACTTGCTTTCCATCTATTGCCACAACAGACCCGAGACAAAAATTTTTACAGGCAAATGTTTGGTTCTTGGCGGAAGTCATCAGATAAATCATTTAAACGAAGAATCGCAATACGGCGATTTGTCGGCCGTACTAATTAAGAATTTACCCATTTGGGCCGAGTTCCATCGAACTCCTGAATTGTCCATTGCATTGATGGATAATTGGGAAGATAAAATTGAGAAGATGGCACATTCTACAATACCTGTGAATGTTACCAATATCTCTGGAGTACCTACCTGGACAGTTATATTAGCCAAACGAGTTTTAGAAATTACTGGTAAAAATAATTTATTGGAAGTATGGCCAAACTTGGAATTGTATTTCCACGGCGCTGTAAATTTTGCACCTTACCGAGAGCAGTTCAAAAAATTAATCCCTAGTGAGGAGATGTATTATCTCGAAACCTATAATGCATCAGAAGGTTTCTTTGGGATACAAGATCAAATCAACTCGACCGAAATGTTGTTGATGCTCGACTACGGAATTTATTATGAATTTATTCCGATGGAGGAACTCGACAAAGAATTCCCTAAATCATTAACGCTTGCAGAAGTAGAGTTGAATAAAAACTATGCGCTTGTAATTAGTACAAATGCTGGCTTATGGCGCTATATGATTGGCGATACAATAAAATTCACATCATTAAATCCATACCGAATTCAAATCACTGGTAGAACAAAACATTTCATCAATGCATTTGGCGAAGAACTTATTATCGATAATGCTGAAAATGCATTGGTAGTTGCTTGTAAGGAAACAGATGCTATTATTAAAGATTATACTGCAGGTCCAATTTATTTTGGCGATGGTGTATCTGGAGGACATGAATGGATAATAGAATTTGAAAAAATACCGAAAGATGTTACGCTTTTCAAAAAATTACTCGACGATAATTTAAAAAAGTTAAACTCCGATTATGAAGCAAAACGTAAGGGCGACATGGCATTGAAATTCCCAACGATACATATAGCGGAAAGCAATACTTTTTACAATTGGATGAAGAGTAGAGGAAAATTGGGAGGACAACATAAGGTACCACGCCTTGCTAACGATCGCAAATATTTAGAAGAATTACTACCCTTACTCGTATAAACTTTTAAAAAAAATTAACGCATTTTCTTACTCATAGCATTACTACCATAAATCGTGAAAGTTAATCCAGCTACGGTTTGTATAGTATTTAAATTAACGAAGGGAGAAACACCTACACCAAAATCATACACAGGTTTAAAGAAAAATTCGGTTTGAATTTGCAACCCAACCCCAATCGAATATTTACCAGACAATGTTTTAACTGTATCAGTTGGATAATAATTTGTAAAGAGCACATTAGGTACAGCATACGTTACCCATTTGAAATATTGCGCTTCTTTGCGATAGAGTGCTCTACCAAACTTTATGCTATTCAAATAAACAAATGGTCCACCCGACAATAAATAATTTTGATAATGTGCCTGATAGCCTAAAAGCCATTGTCGATCTAATTTATCAAAATAATGAAAGTCGACACTTAAATTTGCATTATTAATTCCATCAAACTGAGGATAAAAACTTGGACCAAAGCCAAAGCTTAGGTAATTATTTCTCTCTTTAAATTTATAATCGCCAATATAGTATTCAAGAAATTCTTTTTTAGGTTTTTGCTTTACAGTGCTGGTATCTTTACTTGCAACAGATACCTTTGGGTATCGTTGAGCGAAGACCGTTCCTAGGCTAAAAAATAAAAATATGAATACTAAAGTTTTACGCATGTTTTAATTCTTTTTTAGGAAATACTAAAGAAGCTACGACACTTAAACTTAAAATTAAAACAATTATTATCAATGAATGCACGGTTTCAAAACCGATTGCTTTCAACCAATCGTGAGCAAGCATTTTAATACCAATAAAGGTTAACAAAAACGCGAGTCCAACTTTTAAATAATGGAATTGGTGTATGATGTTTACCAACAAAAAGAACATTGACCTTAATCCTAGGATTGCAAAAATATTAGAAAAGAAAACGATGTATGGATCTTTAGTCACGGAAAAAATTGCCGGGATTGAATCTACTGCAAAGATCAAATCGGTAAATTCAATTACAATTAAAACAATGAATAATGGTGTGATGTAATTTTTCTTTCCTTTTCTGATGAAGAAATTCTTCCCTACATATTTAGGAAACACATTGAAAAACTTTGAGGAGAATTTTACTACAGGATGATTTTCTGGTTCAATTTTTTCATCTTGATTTCTTTTTACGTACATCATGATACCTGTATAAATTAAAAAGGCACCAAAAATATAAAGTATCCATTCAAATTCTCGAATTAAGGTAGCTCCTAAGAAAATGAAAAGGAAACGCATTAGGATTGCGCCTATGATTCCCCAAAACAATACTCTATGATAATATCGTTCGCGTACACCAAATGCACTAAAGATTAAAACAATTACAAAAATATTATCTACCGATAAAGCATATTCGATTAAATAACCTGTAATGAATTCCAATGCTAAATTACTTTTGTAGATTTCAAGACTCGCAGCAAAATCGCCCGGAATTAAAGAGATGTTATGCTTATGTACATCTGTTAAATATGCAAGTTTCTCAAAGTCGGCAACCCCATGAATTAATTCACCATGTGTATTAATGAGCACATAAAATCCAAGCGCCATACATATCCATATCAAACTCATCACCAATGCTTCTTTGTATTTGATAATGTGATCGCGTTTGTTAAACACTCCTAAATCGAAGGCTAACATTAAGAAAATAAAGATTGCAAATCCTGCAAAAAAAATCGTTTCGTTTGACATGTTATTTTTTTCTTTCAGTGGTGAACTTCACCAAATCTATTAATGAGTTTTTAGTTTCTGATTCGGGGAATGAGTTCAATAATTCAAAAGCTTTGGATTGAAAATCAAACATCTTTTGCTCAGCATAATCGAGTCCGCCCGTTGTTCTTACAAATTCAATGACCTTATCTACACTTGCAATATCTTCGTTGTAATATTTTACTAATTTTATTATTTCTGATTTCGTTTTCTTATCGGTATTGTTCAAAGAATAAATCAGAGGCAATGTAATTTTCTTTTCTTTTATGTCGATGCCTTTCGGTTTTCCAATATCATCATATCCAAAATCCAATAAGTCGTCTTTGATTTGAAAGGCCATACCTATGTGTTCACCAAATTGTTTCATGAGTGCTACTACATCGGCATTCGCACCAGCTGAAGCTGCACCGCATGCACAACAAGATGCAATGAGGGAAGCTGTTTTCTGTCGAATAATTTCGTAATAGACTTCTTCCACAATATCGAGCTTGCGCACTTTTTCAATTTGTAAAAGTTCACCTTCACTCATTTGTTGAACAGCATCGGACACGATTTTCAACAATGCTAATTCATCGTGTTCCACAGAAAGGAGTAAACCTTTTGCTAAAAGAAAATCGCCGACTAATACTGCAATTTTATTTTTCCAAACGGCGTTGATCGATAAAAATCCTCTACGCTCGTAGGCATCGTCCACCACATCATCGTGCACTAAGGTAGCAGTATGCAAAAGCTCTACTAATGCAGCACCTCTGTAGGTCGACTCAGTAATACCACCACATATTTTTGCAGAAAAAAACACAAACATCGGACGCATTTGCTTGCCCTTACGTTTGTATATATAGTGGGTTACCCGATCGAGCAATGGCACTTTACTTTGCATTGAAGATTTAAATTTATCTTCAAAAGCATCGAGCTCATTGGCAATAGGTATACGAATTTTATCTAAGTCTAACATGAAAATTTGTGGATGCAAAATAATAAAAAATAGTAAAGCCACCTAAAATTGGTGGCTCTACCCTATTATCTTAAACGATTGAATTCCAATGATGTTCATCGGGTTCCTTACCCGTTCTAATATTCATGAGTTTTTCTTTCACGCGCAACATGAACGATTGTTCCGATGCTGCTGGTAAATGATAATCTTTTCCTTCTATATTGATGAGTTCAATTGGTGCTACTACAGCTGCAGTTCCTGCACCAAATGCTTCTTTCACTCGACCATCTTTAAATAAATCTTCTAATTCCTTCACACTCACTTTACGTTCTGTATGTTTCATACCTAATGAATCGGCAAGTGTTAAAATAGAATCTCTGGTTACACCGTCTAAAATTGAATCCGAAGTTGCTGGTGTTACCAATTCATTATCGAATACAAACATCACGTTCATTGTTCCCGATTCTTCGATGTATTTGTGTTCTGTACCATCGGTCCAAATCACTTGATCAAATCCTTGCTCTTTCGCTAGTTTCGATGGATAAAACGAAGCTCCATAATTTCCTGCACATTTCGCAAAACCAGTACCTCCTTTATTTGCACGCACGAAATGCGTCTCCACTTTTAATTTCAAAGGTTTGCCGTAGTACGGACCAACTGGACCACCAAAAATAATGAACTTATATTCTTCTGCAATCTTCACTCCAAATCGAGCTTCAGATGCAAAAACAAATGGTCTCAAATACAAAGAATGACCATCGCCATGTGGCACCCAATTAGCATCTACTTCCACAAATTTCATTATTGCATCTTTGAACAATTCGAATGGAACCGCAGGCATACACATACGATCCAATGATTTATTCAATCGAGCATGATGTTTCTCTATTCTAAAAATTGAAATGTTACCATCCTTCATACGGAAAGCTTTCATTCCTTCGAATATGCTTTGACCATAATGCAATGCAAGCGTCGCTGGATTTAACATTAAGTCGGCATAAGGAATGACTCTTGGATTATGCCAATCACCGTCGTAATAGTCGGCAATGAACATATGATCGGTAATTACGGCACCAAATTCGTTCGTCTCAATAAGTTCTTTATTGAATCGAGAATTTTGTGCTTTTTGTACCAAAATCTCTGTTGTATTTATCATTGTTTGTAGTATAACTTGGGGCAAATTTGCGAAAAAATGCTGGATTTTTATGCTTTTTATTGCATATAAAGTAAAAACATCTTAAAAGATTATTCGCTTAACTCTCCCCTTAAATTCCTGCTTAACAGCTGCTTGACTACCGATTTATCTTCAAAATTGCCCAATAAAAACATCAATTTCGTAACGGCAGCTTCGTAGCTCATATCGCTCCCAGATATAACGCCCAATTTCTGCAAATGTTTGCTGGTCTCGTACCTCCCAATCTCCACTTTCCCCCCAACACACTGGGATATATCCAGCAGTATTTTATCCGATTTGCTGGCATGTTCTAGTAATTCTACAAACCAAGCATCGGTACAAGTATTTCCAGTACCAAATCCTTCAATAATGATCGCATCGATATTCTCTGCTTCAAGCACTGCTTTGACAAATTCTTTTGAAATACCGGGGAAGATTTTCAACGTAGCAATTTTATTGCTCAATCGTTTATGGAATTTAGTTTTGGCTTGTTCATCACTATCCAAAATGCCATCAAAATTATAACTTAACTTCACACCTGCTTCAGCTAATGCTGGATAATTGTAAGATTCAAATGCTTCAAATTTATCGGCATGAATTTTTTTCGATCTATTGCCTCGGTACAATTTATAATCAAAGTAAATGCATACTTCTGGGATACAAGATTTATTATTATTTTTTCTCGATGCAGCGATTTCAATTGCTGTAATTAAATTCTCTTTAGCATCTGTTCGGATTTCTCCAATAGGCAATTGTGATCCTGTTAAGACCACGCATTTTTGCAAATCTTCAATCATGAAACTCAAGGCCGACGCGGTATAGGCCATGGTATCGGATCCATGTAAAATCACAAAGCCATCGTATTGCTCATAATTGCTTTCAATCATTTCCAACAACTGTATCCATATCTCCGGATTCATATTCGATGAATCTAAAATTGGATCGAAAGAAATCACATCAATCTGATGCTCCATTCGGTTTAACTCAGGAACGTTTCTTGTAATATTGGTGAAATCAAATGGCACGAGCGAACCATTTTCATTCTGAACCATACCAATTGTTCCACCAGTATAGATGATTAATAATTTACTCATTTTATTTGCCAAATAATTTTCTTGAATTCTCTGTTGTAATCTCTGCCAAATCTTCTAATGAAATTCCTTTAACTTCCGCTAGTTTTTGCGCTACATACATTAAGTAAGAACTCTCATTGGGCTTACCTCTATGCGGCACAGGTGTAAGGTATGGAGAATCGGTCTCTAAAACCAAATGATTTATGTCGATGTGTTGCATTACTTCCGGAAGTCCTGCATTCTTATACGTTAATACACCTCCTATTCCCAAATAAAACCCTAGAGCAATCGCTTGATCTGCCTGCTCTTTGCTGCCTGTAAAACAATGAAAAACACCTTTTAATTTTTCGTCTTTTTCTTCTTTTAATATTTCAATGATATGATGAAAGGAATCTCTGCTGTGAATCACTATGGGCAAGTCCATTTCTTTAGCCCAGTTAATTTGTTCTTTGAATGCTAACTTTTGAATTTCTAAGGTCGATTTATCCCAATACAAATCGATACCAATTTCCCCAATAGCTACCACTCTTGGATCTTGCGCATGTTCTTTAATGTTACGCAACACATCGACATAATCTTCTTTCACAGAGCATGGATGCAAGCCCATCATTGGGAAGCACGAATCGGGGTACATTTCGGTTAAGCTAAACACATCGGCAATAGAATTAATGTCGATGTTGGGAAGGAAGAAACGATTCACGCGTTGTTCTTTTGCGCGCTGCATCATTGCTGGAATTTGATCTCGTAGCTCTGATAAATAAATATGTGTATGTGTATCGGTTAAAATCATAACAAAAAAAAAGTTGAGTACAAAAGTACTCAACTCCTTTATGATTTTTAGAATTAAATTACTTTACTTCTACTAATTCTACTTCAAAAGTTAATGGGCTAAATGGAGGTATTGCATTACCTGCACCTCTAGCACCGTAACCTAAGTTCGATGGAATAATTAATAAAGCTTTGCCACCTACTTTTAATAGAGCTATGCCTTCATCCCAACCTCTTATTACCATACCTTGTCCTAATACAAACTCTAATGGATCGTTCCTGTCGTACGACGAATCGAATTTGGTTCCATTCAACAAGCGACCTGTATAATGTACACGAACTGTCTTACCAGCTTGAGCTTGATCGCCCTTGCCTTCTTGTGTCATCACATATTTCAAACCACTAGCTGTTGTTTGAACATTCAGCTTATTATCGCTGATGTATTTTTCTATATCTATACTTTCTTGCATCTCTTTTTCTTTTTGAATTTTTAATTCCTCTTTTCTAAGCTCCGCTTCTGGAGTTGCTTTTAACACCTTTACCGTAAATTTCAAATCAGAACCTTTGGCTATAAATGCAGGCATCTCCATCATAAATGTTTTTGCGAATAGTGAATCTGCATTGATTAAAAATCCAGTGCTATCGCCTACATTCATCAATACTAATCCAGCCATTAAATCGCCTTTAAATTGAGGTGCAGTTACTTTTAATTGCAAAGGTCCGCCCATTTTCCAGCTATCAAACAATAAGGAATCTTTAGAATTCGAATATTTTAATTGCAATGAAAGTATGTCGTCCAATTTAACTTTTCCCGATTTTGTTTTTGAATATTCAATATACCTTACACCTGATTTATCGGTTTTGTATTTCGATTTTTGTGCGTATGCCGACTGAATGCAAAAAGCAATTACAGCGAGTGTTAAAATTTTCTTTATCATTATTTAGCTCTTTTGATGTTTACTAATTCTACATCAAAAATCAATGTAGAGAAAGCAGGAATTACTCCATTACCAACTTCGTTAGGTCCATATCCCAATGCCGATGGTAGAATTAATGTTGCTTTTGATCCTTTTCCTAACGTCATAAATGCTTCGTCCCAACCTTTAATAACCATACCTTTTCCAACTGGGAATTCAATAGGTTTACCTGCATCTAATGAGGAATCGAATTTATTTCCATTTAATAATTTACCTGTATAATGCACTACTACTGTATCGCCCTCTTGTGCTTTCTCTGCAGAACCTGCTTTATTTACAACATACATCAATCCTGTCGATGTTTTAGTAGGATTCAATTTATTATCGCTAATATATTTCTCGATGTTCACATTCTCAACAGCAGATTGCTTTTCAGTTAATTCTTGTTGTTCTTTTTCCATCTGCTCTTTCGTTTGAACTTTGTCAATCTTAATATCAAATATTAAATAACTTCCTGCTCTGATGAATGCCGGACGTGGAAATTGAAAAGTTTTTTCAAATAAAGAATCGGCATTGATCAAGAATGTTGCCGAATCGCCTTCCGATAATAACATTAATCCATTCATTAAATCGCCTTTAAATGTTGGCTTGCTCGCCATCAATTTAATTGGCTGACCCATTTTATAGGTATCAAACAATACTGAATCCGAATCCGTTCTGTACACCATTTGTAAGGTTACAAAATCACCTTCTTTAATCAATTCCGTTTCATTATCAACATGAATTTGATATTGCAATCCTTCATCAGAAGTTTTAAAACCATCTGAACACGCTTGTAAAAACAATGCAGCTAAAGCCGCGCCTAAAAGTAGTTTTCTCATTTATTATTTATTTTTTAGTATTTAAGTAGCTAGTAGCTAGTAGCTAGAAATGAGATTGTAAATCAATTTAGCACCAACCCGTTCTTAATTTTAAATTCTTAATTTATTATTTCTATTCGTTAAGCAAATATTCAAACTCCGGCAGTACATTCAAAAACTTCTGCAAGGTTTCTTCAATACTATCTTTTGAAGATCCACCCGCTGCGTTTCTGTGTCCGCCACCATCAAAATATTTCTTTGCCATTTCATTCGCAGGAAATTCTCCTTTAGAACGAAAAGACAGTTTGCGCAATTCACCTCTGTCGATAATTAATACTGCTAATTTTATTCCATGTACCGACAATGCATAATTCACCATACCTTCGGTATCGCCAGTTTTAATATCGTACTTTTTCAACAAATCGGCATCAATGGTAATGTATGCTGTATGTTTATCGGGCATCACCACCATACGAGTCGACAATACTTCACCTAAAAACTTCAATCTATTTTCTGAATTCGTATCGTATACCAATTCGTGGATTCTAGAATTGTTCGCTCCTTTTTCAATTAAATCGGCAATTATACGATGCACCTCTGCAGTCGTACTTGGAAATCTAAAGGATCCTGAATCGGTCATAATTCCAGTATACAAACAGGTTGCAACATCCTTACTAATTTTATGTTGCATGCCAAGCTCTACAATAAATCGGTAAACCAATTCTGCAGCCGCACATGCCGTGGTATCCCAATACCTGAATTGCTCAAATCCTTCCGGATCTAAATGATGATCGATCATTGCTTTTTTCGATGAAGAAGCACGAACGATTTCACCCAATTCATTAATTCTACTCAATGCGTTAAAGTCGAGACAAAATACCCAATCTGCTTGATCAATCAATTCTTTGCTGCGCGCAGGTTCTTCCATGAAATTCACTACATCGGCATTCCCAGGCATCCAATGTAAGAAGTAGGGATAATCGGTTGGCGTGATGACATGTACGTTATTGCCAAGCGAGCAAAGGAAATGGTAAAGCCCAAGTGATGAGCCCATAGCATCTCCATCTGGCTTGTGATGGGTGGTAATTACGATGTTTTTTCCCGATTGTATTTCTGCGGAAATCTCTTCTAAACGTATCATTCTGTATTGAGGAAGAGCAAAGCTATCGATTTTTTTATAAAGTAAAAATTAACAATTGCTTAAGTTTCGATTTAATTTATAATTGCTACTTTTGCGCAAAATTTAAAAGAATGCAAACGAACAGAACATTTACTATGATTAAGCCCGATGCAGTAGCGAACGGGCACATTGGTGCAATTTTAGACCAAATTACAAAGGCTGGATTTAAAATTGTTGCCATGAAATATACATCATTAAGCCCTGAAATGGCAGGGAAGTTTTACGACATCCACAGAGAAAGGCCATTTTTCAAGGATTTAGTCGACTTCATGACATCGGGTCCTATTGTAGCTGCAATTTTGGAGAAAGACAATGCAGTAGAAGATTTTAGAAAATTAATTGGCGCAACAGATCCTCAAAAAGCTGAGCCAGGAACTATTCGTAATTTGTATGCAAAATCAATTGATGCAAATGCAATCCATGGTTCGGATTCAGACGAGAATGCACAGATTGAAGGTAACTTCTTTTTTAGTGCGTTTGAAAGGTATTAATTGGAGTATTTGAGTAGCTAGTAACTAGTAGCGAGTATTAAATGCTACTAGATACTAGCTTCTAGATACGAAAGTACTATCAAAATATCACCACCTCCCTTACAATCTCCTTCCCCGCTTCTTCATTAATCCGTTGAACAATTTGGGCTTTCAAGAAATTTAATTCTTGCTTTAATGCCGATGAGTTGACGGTGATGTACAATATGGAATTTTTGAGAACCATTTTTTCGGTACGTTGCGCAATGAGTTTGCCAACTATGGACTCCCATTTGGATTTTATTTGTTCAAATTTGTAACGATCGTCCATATGATAATGCTTCATCAGCAAATCTATGGCATCTTTCAAACTCAATTCGTTACTTTTCCGCTTCATGGGCAATTATTACGCTACCTTTGTGAATGTCGAATATACGTGCTTCTACAGAGATATCCTGAAATATTTTCTCCACACGATCGCGTTCTGTATCGGTGATAAAAATTTGTCCAAAATTATCCTCACTTACCATTGCTAATAATTTTTTGATACGCGATTCATCGAGCTTGTCAAATATATCGTCGAGCAACAACAAAGGCTTATATCCTTTCTTCTGGTTTAAGAAAGCATAATGCGCTAACTTCAATGCAATGATGTAGGACTTTTGCTGACCTTGGGAGCCAAATTTTTTCAATGGATATTGAGAAAGCATGAAGGTAAAATCGTCTTTATGAGTTCCATAATTCGAACGCTGCGATGCCACATCTTTTTGTACATTTTTACGCAAAAGATCCATTAAATCATTTGCATTCAATTGCGATTCGTATTGGAAATTCACTTCTTCCATTCCCGAAGAAAGTTCCTTGTAAATGGCATTGAAAAGAGGAATGAATTCTTCGCAAAAAAGTTTGCGTTTCGAATGGATTTTATACGCGTATTCCACTAAGGATTGGTCGTAAACTTCCATCATATCATAATCGATACGATTTTGTTCGTAAAACTTTTTCAGCAAAGCATTCCGATTCAATAACAACTTATTGTAATAGATTAAATCGTCGAGATAATGATTGTCGATTTGAGAAATCGCATTGTCAATAAATTTACGTCGCTCTTCAGAACCTTCCGTAATCAATTGCTGATCCGAAGGAGAAATAATTACCAATGGAAACAGACCAATATGGTCTGCCAATCGCTGATATTCTTTATTGTTTCGTTTAAACTGCTTCTTATGATTTCTTTTAAAGCCGCAATAAACAGCATGCTGTTCTTCGCTATGCATGAATTCTCCTTGAACAACAAAAAATGCTTCATCGTGAAAGATGCTCTGAGAATCAATGGAATGAAAATAACTTTTACACAGACATAAATAATGGATCGCATCCAAAATATTGGTTTTCCCTGCGCCATTATGTCCTGTAAAACAGTTTACTCCATCGATAAAGCTAAAATTTGCTTCCCTATAATTCTTGAAGTTGATGAATGAAAGTTGTGAGAGATACATGAATTGCAAATATATCTATTTCAAATATTTTTTGATAATAGCATTAATACTTGTATCTATGATTGAAAAATGTATTTTTGCAAGCTTAGTATTTAAAAAAGATGTCATTAGAACAGGAAAACAACGGATTAGGAGAACAATTCTCAAAAGCAGAAGGCTTTGTAACTGAGAATAGAAAGAGCTTATTAATAATTGGTGGTACCATTTTAGCACTAGTGGTGTTATATTTTGGTTATCAATCATTTATTATGGGACCAAGAGAGAAAGAAGCTGCAGAGCAAATGTTTATGGCTGAGCGTTATTTCGAACAAGACTCATTAGATAAAGCAATTAATGGCGATGGAAATTTTCCAGGCTTTCAAGAAATTGTTGACGAATACGGAAGTACTAAAGCAGGTAATCTTGCTAAATATTACTTAGGTTTTGCATATTTACGCAAAGCTCAATACGAGCAAGCAGCCGAAGTATTATCGGAATTCAGCAGTTCAGACGAAGTATTACAAGCATTAGCATTATCTGGTGTAGGTGATGCGTATGTAGAATTAAATAATTTAGATGAAGCGATTTCGTATTATAAAAAAGCAAGTGCAAAAACGAAAGATCAATTCACTGCTCCTATCGTATTAATGAAATTAGGTTTAACATACGAAAATGCTGGAAAAGCAAAAGAAGCTGTTGAAACCTATACAAAAATCAAAACTGAGTACATTGAATCGACAGAAGCGAAAGACATCGACAAATACATTGCCAGAGCTTCAGCAAAAACAGAATAATTCAAATGTCTAGTTCCCTCAAGAACTTATCGGACTTTAGTCATACCACAATTCCAAGTGCAGAAAAATTCTCATTTGGAATTGTTGTGGCCGAATGGAATGCGCAAGTTACAGGCGCACTTTTAAGTGGCTGTATAGACGCATTGAAAGAACACGGCTGCATTGAAAAAAACATTGAAGTATTTCCTGTTCCAGGTACTTATGAATTAAGTTCTGGAGCGAATATGTTAAGCCTTAAACGCAATTTTGATGCAATAATTTGTATTGGATGTGTCATTCAAGGTGAAACTCCACATTTCGATTTCATATGCAATGCGGTAGCAAATGGCATTACCAATGTAAGCCTTCAATCAAACATTCCTTGCATTTTTGGTGTTTTAACCACATTGAACTTGGAACAAGCCTTGGAAAGAGCAGGCGGGAAACACGGAAATAAAGGGACAGAAGCCGCAATAACAGCAATAAAAATGGCATACATGCGTTCCATTTTATAATTTAAAATTTATTAGATACATTTGTATAAATCCTAATTAAAATGAAAAAATTAATCGCGGCAATAATCTTAGGCAGTTTTGTGATGATTGGCATTTCATCTTGCTCATCACGTCAAGGTTGCCCTGCAATGTCTGATAACTACAAATACAGAGGTGGTTCAAAAGGTGTTTGGAGATAATCAAAATGAATTGGATTCAGCTTACTGAAGAAAATCAACTACAAGACATTTTTACAAGCAAGAGAACGAGTATTGTGTTTAAGCACAGTACTCGTTGTCATATAAGCGCTTTTGTATTGAAAATGCTCGAACAAACTTGGAATGAAGATCCCAATGTCGATTGCTATTTTTTAGATCTATTACGTTACAGAAATCTTTCCAATATGCTTGCCGATGTGTGCAAAGTATATCATGAGTCGCCACAAGTACTCCTCATCATGAATGGCGAATGTGTTTTCGATGCATCGCATCAAGACATTCAAGCCGATGAAATTGCTGAACAAATTCAGCTATTATCTATTCCCAAATAAAATTCCAAGATTGAACTAAATCGAGATGCAAACTTAGTGCAACGGGACACGTGCGTGCAGTGTGCTCTACAATCTTACGCTCTTTCTCAGAGAAGGATTCCGTTTTTGGAAAATGAACATCGACCTTAATCTCTCCTACTCGACGTGGGTCCGACTTCATAATCTTGGTGATTTCGATTCGAGTGCCGCGTAATTTTAATTCAAATCCTTGAGTTCTAGCTGCAATACCGACCACTGTAATCATACAACTACCTAAAGAAGCTGCTAATAAATCGGTAGGCGAAAACGATTCTGCCTTTCCTTGGTTATCTAGTGGTGCGTCGGTGATCAGTTTGGTTCCTGAATATAGGTGTTGAGCTTCTGTTCTCAATTCATCGATATAAAAGGTTTCTATGGTAGCCATAAATGAATGATTTTTGCGTTTTGGATATGATTTGATTATAAAATTGCACAATTATTGTTTAATATTGAGTATGTATCGACAAATACTTTTAGGTTTTATTCTGTGTTTTATTTCTATGCATAGCCTTTATGCGCAGCAGATGCCTTCTAGTTTTTCTAAAGATGAGAATATAAAATTTGTCTATAAAAAAGAGTGGAGCGGTGGCGCAAGTATTAGCAATAGGGGCTTTGGAGGATTGGTTCGATATGCGATTATTCCATCGAACTTCATGAAAATTCAATTTGAAGCAGAAATTGTAAAAATAAAACATCCGAAAGAAGTGAAAGTGGTGAATCCATATTACAATAATGCGAAGTCATATGTATATGGTAAGGACAATATGTTTTATCCATTTAGAACAGGAATTGGTACACAATTTTTGATATTCGACAAAGCAGCAAAAGACGGGGTTGAAGTAAGTGCAACGGTAATGGGAGGTGCATCGTGGGGATTATTGAAACCTGTTTACTTAGAAGTTATTAAAGACAATAACAATCCATTTGAGCCCGAGCTCGTTTCGGAACGCTTCAATAAAAATTTACACGATGAACGAAACATTTTAGGATATTCTGGTTTTAGTAAAGGGCTGAATGAACTAGGTGTAGTACCCGGATTGTATTTAAAATCGGGATTCAATTTTGATTGGGGTACTAAGGACGATAAGATTTTGATGTTAGAAACAGGAGCGGTATTAGATGTATATTTTACAGAAGTTCCTATAATGGCCGAATTCCAAAATGTGAAGAACAAGAATAGCTTTATTTCCTTGTATGCCACAATTCTATTCGGCAAAAAGTATTAGTTTTGCAAGATGATTGATTTACCAATAATTTCAGAAGAAAAAAGAGAACGTAAGCCAGAATGGTTAAGGGTGAAATTGCCTGTTGGCAAGGAGTATGCGCACGTTCGTAGTTTAGTAGACAAGCATAAATTACATACCATTTGTGAGAGTGGAAATTGTCCAAATATGGGCGAATGTTGGGGTGCAGGAACAGCGACCTTTATGATATTAGGAAATATCTGTACGCGCTCATGTTCCTTCTGTGCAGTAGCTACTGGTAGACCCTTAGCGGTTGATCATGATGAGCCCGAACGTGTTGCTAATTCGGTGATGTTGATGAACGTAAAACACTGCGTGATTACTTCGGTCGACAGAGATGATTTAAAAGACGGTGGTTCTATTATTTGGGCTGAAACCATCAATGCAATACGTAGATTATCGCCTCAAACAACTTTAGAAACTTTGCTTCCCGACTTCAAAGGTCAGTGGGAAAATTTGGAACGCGTATTAGAAGTTCGTCCAGAAGTGGTCTCGCATAATTTAGAAACAGTGCGCCGATTAACGAAAGAAGTTCGTATTCAAGCGAAGTACGACAGAAGCTTAGAGTGTTTGAAACGAATATCAGCAGCGGGTTTAAGAACTAAATCGGGTATCATGCTCGGATTAGGAGAAACTGTTGATGAAGTATATGAAGCGATGGACGATTTATTAGAAAATGGAGTACATATATTAACTTTAGGACAATACTTACAACCAACAAGAAAACATCACGCCGTAATCGAATATATACATCCCGATGTATTTGCAAAATTCAAAGAAGTGGGAATGGAAAAAGGATTTAAGGTGGTGGAAAGCGGACCGATGGTACGCTCATCATATCATGCAGAAAAACATTTATTCGATTTCGAAAATTAATGGGAACAAAAATCACCAGTAAACTATCTGAAGAAGAATTAATATATCTTCTCAAGATAAAGGACACTGCGGCATTAGAGTATTTGTACGATTATTATTCAAAAGCATTGTACAATATTATTTATCAAGTAGTGCAAAACGACGAGATTGCAGAGGATGTATTACAGGAAACTTTCATAAAAATTTGGAATTCCTTTGATATGTTCGACACTTCAAAAGGCCGATTATACACATGGTTTAGCAATATCGCAAGGAATTTATCGATTGATAAAGTACGTTCAAAAGAATTTCGTAACATGTCGCAAAACCAAGACATCGAAAATCACGTAAATGTAATCGATAACAGAATAAATAATTCTATGAATCCCGATACATTGGGGGTAAAGAGTTTAGTAAATAAGCTCAGACCTGAATACAAGGAATTGGTGGAGCTGATTTATTTTAATGGATTTACACATGCTGAAGTAGCCGAGCATTTGAACATTCCATTGGGAACTGTTAAAACGAGAATTAGGGCTGCAATTATTGAATTACGTAAATATTTTAACTAAGGTGGACATACAAGCATATATAGAATCCGGAGTACTAGAATTGTACGTTTCGGGCGCGCTCACTCCTCAAGAAATGCAGGAAGTGGAACGTATGGCACAAGCCTATCCAGAAGTTAAGAATGAATTGGATGCCATTGAAAATAGTTTTTTTGAAATGGCCAACGATTTACATTCTGGTCCACGTGCATCTCTAAAAGATGAACTCTTGCGCAATGTAAAATTAAGTGTAAGTGCGGGCACTAATCAAACGGCATCTAACATACCAAACGCTAACACATCGGCACCAAGCATAGAACAAAAAGAAGCGAAAGTGATTGGCATAGAAGCAAAACCTGCGAACAAGTCCTTTAAGTTTGCATTTGCTGCATCAATCGCATTGTTCATTGCATCGAGTGCTGCATTGGTAGTGGTTTGGGGGAATTGGAAAAACGATCAACAAAAATTGGTGGACTTACAATTGAGGTTCGATGAGAGTACGACACAGATTGCTGCGTTGAAAGCATCGTATGAAAGTTCTGAAGACATGATTGCGAGTTTGAAAGCACCGGAAGTGCAGAAGTTGAAATTGGCTGGATTGCCTATTTCACCAGAGTCACAGGCGATGGTGCATTGGGATAAAAATACAAAGAAAGTGATTTTAGATCCGATGAATTTGCCAAGAACAGACGAAGGGCACGATTACCAATTATGGGCGATTGTTGATGGAAAGCCTGTTGATTTGGGAGTGTTTAGTCCGGGCGATAATGAGTTGAATATATACACGATGAAATCGGTGGAAGCACCGCAAGCATTTGCGATCACATTAGAACCAAAAGGTGGAAGTGTGAATCCTACGATGGAGCAGATGTATGTGCTTGGGAAGATATAGTTCGTATGCTCGTGGGTTCGTATGTTCTCCCGATAGCTATCGGGATGCTCGTGGGTTCGTAGGTTCGTAAAGTAGAAGCATGCTAAATTAGAACGATGTTGTTTTTATTTAGCACGCTTCTCATTTTAATTCATAGTAATTAGACTATATCTCCCACTACTATTTTCTATTTTCTATTTTCTATTTTTCTTCTCAACGATGCCCATTTCTTTCTTCAGAAATTTACCTGTATGACTTTTCTTATCATTACATAATTCTTCAGGAGTACCTTGGAAAATAATCTGACCACCTGCAGCACCGCCTTCTGGCCCCATGTCAATTACATAGTCGGCAACCTTTACCACATCTAAATTATGCTCAATTACTAAAACGGTATTACCACGTTCTACCAATTCATTAAGCACGTTTAATAAAATTCGAATGTCTTCGAAATGCAATCCAGTGGTAGGCTCATCAAGAATGTAAATGGTTTTGCCTGTATCTTTTTTAGAAAGTTCTGTCGCCAATTTCACACGCTGTGCTTCACCTCCAGAAAGTGTAACCGATGATTGTCCGAGGGTAATATAACCTAAACCTACATCTTGAATGGTTTTAATTTTTCTTAAGATGTGTGGCATATTTTCGAAGAAAGGAACTGCATCTTCGATGCTTAGATTCAATACATCGGCAATAGATTTACCTTTATATCGAACTTCCAATGTCTCTCGATTATAACGTTTACCATTGCAGGTTTCACAAAGCACCTGAACATCAGGAAGGAAATTCATCTCAATCACTTTCATGCCTGCACCTTCGCAGGTTTCACATCTCCCCCCTTTTACGTTGAATGAAAATCTACCAGGTTTATATCCTCTGATTTTAGCCTCAGGTAATTGAACAAAAAGATTTCTGATGTCTGAGAAAACTCCTGTGTATGTTGCAGGATTAGAACGTGGTGTTCTTCCTATAGGAGTTTGATCAATCTCAATAACTTTATCGATGTGTTCCAATCCTTTGATCGATTTATAGGTCAATGGTTTTCTTTTCGAACCGTAAACGTATTGGTTTAATATCGGATATAGAGTTTCATTAATTAATGTCGATTTTCCAGAACCAGAAACACCCGTAACACAAATGAATTTTCCTAATGGAATCTGTAGGTTCAGATTTTTTAAATTATTGCCTTGCGCACCTATCAATTCAATAGTGTTCCCATTCCCCTTTCTTCTTTTCTTTGGCACTTCAATTTCTTTAATTCCATTGATGTATTGAGCAGTGGTTGTATTCGATTTCAAAATATCTTGCGGACTTCCTTGTGCAACAATTTGTCCACCATGAATTCCTGCTGCAGGTCCAACATCAATCACATGATCTGCCTCAACAATCATATCTTTATCGTGCTCCACAACAATTATAGAATTGCCGATGTCGCGTAGGTTTTTTAAGGCATTGATTAATTTTTCATTGTCGCGCTGATGTAAGCCAATCGATGGTTCGTCTAGAATATACAATACGTTCACGAGTTGAGAACCTATTTGAGTGGCAAGTCGAATGCGTTGTGCTTCTCCCCCTGATAATGTTTTTGATACACGATCGAGGTTAAGATATTCTAATCCAACATCAAGCAAGAATCCAATACGAGATCTAATTTCTTTTAGAATTTCAACCGCAATAGTTTTTTGTCGATCCGACAATTTCTTCTCAATTCCATTGAACCAATCGTGTAAAGATTTTAAATCCATGGATGCCAAATCGTAAATATGTTTGGAATCAATTTTGAAATATAAAGACTCTTTTTTTAACCTTGATCCTTCACAAGTTTTGCAGGTTACTTTTTGAACAAACTCTTCAATATCGTGGTTCTCATCGTCCGACTTTTTCTCGTTCTGTTGATCTAAATATTTTACAATCCCATTGAAGGTTACATTGTAACTCGACATTTGTCCACCATATTGCATTTGAACAGGGATGGGCTCTTCGGAACCATAAAGAATTTCATGAATTGCTTCTTTCGACATTTTCTCAATAGGTGTTTGCATGGTAAATCCATACACTTTCCCTAATGATTTTATGAGTTGGAATGTCCAAGTTTCTCTATATTCACCTAATGCTGCAATACCACCTTGTGCAATATTTTTTTTCTTATCGGGAAGAATTAATTTTTCATCTACTTCAAATACATATCCCAATCCATCGCATGTTTCGCAAGCACCATAAGGGGAATTGAAAGAGAAGGTATTTGGTTGTGGTTCGTCGTAAGAAATACCAGTTTCTTCACACATCAAATACTTACTAAAATGCTTATCGGTATTCGTATCTTGATCTAAAATTTTTATTATACCTTTCGCTTGTTTCATCGCTGTTCTCACAGCATTTATCACTCGCATTTTTTCTTTCTCAGAAACAATTAAGCGATCAATAACAATTTCGATGTCGTGAATTTTGTATCGATCCACTTGCATCTTTGGAACGAGTTCTAAAATTTCATTGTCGACACGCACCTTTAAATATCCTTGCTTTCTAATTTGCTCAAACAATTCTCTGTAATGACCTTTTCTTCCTTTTACAACAGGAGCCAATACAGTGATGCTTTTGTCTTTATATGTTTTTAATATTGTTTCTATAATTTGATCTTCACTCATTTTCACCATGAGTTTACCAGTATTGTACGAGTATGCATCGGCAACACGAGCATATAAGAGACGAAGGAAATCGTAAATTTCTGTTATGGTACCAACAGTAGATCGAGGATTTTTGCTGGTAGTTTTTTGTTCGATAGCTATAACAGGACTAAGGCCCTCTATCTTATCAACATCAGGACGCTCTAATCCTCCTAAGAATTGCCGAGAATAAGCACTAAAGGTTTCCATATATCTACGTTGACCTTCGGCATAGATGGTATCAAAAGCAAGGGATGATTTTCCACTTCCGCTCAAACCGGTAATTACTACCAATTGGTTTCTAGGAAATTTTACATCGATATTCTTTAAATTATGAACTCTTGCTCCGTAAACTTCAATTTGTTGGATGCCTGTGCTTTCCTGGGTTTTCTTCTTAGCCATAATGTGTTGCAAGATAACAAAAAAGGGTGGTATAAGTTTCTAGCTTAAAACAAAAAAAGACGAGTGGATTGCTCGTCTTTTATAATGATGGATTCAACAATTATTTAGTAAAGGGATCACGTAATGCGTAGCCTTCTTTTGGCAATTGAATGTAATACGTTTTATTATTTTCGTTTTTCAAATAGGATTCTCTTAACCATGGATTAAAAGTTTTAAGAACTTTATAATTCACTTTCATATGGGCAGAGAATTTTGCAAAATCGGAAATACTAGTATCCACTTTAACTGTGTAAGTTGGTATCAATTGATACATATCTTTTTTACGAATATGATATCCATAATCGCGTGGATTCTCCATGATTTGTTTCATTGCAACAATTCGAAATACATATCGTGCAGTTTCTTGATTTAATACTAAGTCGTAATAATTGTTTGCCGATTGTCTTTGTAATTGAGCGCGCAAAGCTGTAGGACCCATATTGTATGCAGCTGCTACCAATGTCCAACTTCCATACTCTTTATAAAGCTTATTGAAATAATCACAAGCTGCTTGAGTTGCTTTTTCAACATGATAGCGTTCGTCTACTTGTTCGTTCACTTCCAATCCTAATTCTTTTGCAGTGATCTCCATGAACTGCCAAAATCCAACAGCTCCAGCTGGCGAGGTTAAATTCATGAATCCAGTTTCAATCACCGGAATGTATTTAAAGTCGTTAGGAATGTTATTGCGTTCCAATATTGGCTCAATGATTGGGAACCATCTATTTGCACGTTTGTGAATCAAAATGGTTTGTGTTTGCCAATATGTATTCACTGTTAACTCACGATCCATTCTTTCGTAAACATCGAAATCATTCATCGGTAATTTCTCGTTCGCAAAATGCAAATCGCGTGGAACTTCTAAAGCGAAAATTTGATACTTCGATTTAAATAATTGCTTATGCTCTTCATCATCTACAACACGAGTACTGAAGGTAAACAATTGCACTATCATTGTTAAAAACATTATCAATCCTAAACTGATAATTGTCTTACTATGTCTTCTGATTCTTTGCATTTTTTTTCTCCTTTCTCAGTTAATTAAACCATGCTCAAATCGGCGGCAAAAATACGCATAATCGAGTGATATTCATAGAGATGCTCAAGTCGCAAGTTTTTGAATGTGGATTATTTTCTACAAGTCGGGTTCATAAATTGTCGATACGCTTGTTAAGCGGTGATTATTTTTATGTAAATTTTTTTGTCTTTTTTTATCCATATTTCCACATTTAGGCATTTTTCGCCGTACTTTTGCATCATGAAATATTCAAAGAAAGATCGTCGAGACGACGAACAAAAAGGCCGTAAATCGGTTGCTGGAGACAGGAAATCTAGTGTTAGAAAATCGTACGGGGAGAAGGATGAAAATAGAAAAACGGGAATACGAAAAACGTATGGAGAGAGAGGTGAGGAAAATAGAAAATCGAGTGTGAGAAAATCGTATGGGGAGAAGGATGAAAATAGAAAGACGGGAATACGAAAATCGTATGGGGAGAGAGAAGATAATAGAAAATCGAGTGTGAGAAAATCGTATGGGGAGAGAGGTGAAGAAAATAGAAAATCGGGAACACGAAAAACGTATGGGGAAAGACCAATCGATTTTAGGGAAAAAGAAGAAAGAAAAAGCACTAGAACACCAAAAGTTAAGTCTCCGGGTATCACCAAAAAAGATCCGAATGAATTGATTCGTTTGAATAGATTCATTTCAAATTCGGGTGTATGTTCGAGGAGAAAAGCCGATGAATTAATTTTGAAGGGTGAGGTAAGTGTAAACGGTGAAGTTGTGAAAGAGCTCGGATTTAAAGTGAAGCTAGCCGATAAAATTAAATTTCAGGGCAAACTTTTAAAGCCAGGGAAATTAGAATACATCTTATTAAACAAACCCAAAGATTACATCACAACAACAGACGATCCGATGGAACGTAGAACAGTGATGGATTTGGTTCGTAATGCAAGCACAGAACGCGTGTATCCAGTAGGTCGATTAGATAGAAATACGACAGGCCTATTGTTGTTAACAAACGATGGCGATTTAGCCGATAAGTTAGCTCATCCAAGAAATCAAGTACGAAAAATCTACGAAGTTGAATTGGATAAATCTTTAATCACTTCGGATTTTGAAAAAATTAAAAACGGCTTTGAACTAGAAGATGGTTTAGCAAAAGTTGATGAGATTAGTTATATCGATGGTAAATCGAAGAAACATGTTGGTGTGGAATTACACATCGGCAGAAATAGAATTGTTCGTCGAATATTTGAATCGCTAGGATATGAAGTGGTAAAATTGGATCGAGTGGTGTATGCGGGTTTAACAAAAAAAGATTTGCCACGAGGTAGATTTCGCCATTTGACAAAAGAAGAAATTGTTTATCTTAAGCACCTGAATAAATATTAAAATGCCGATGAAGAAATTTTGGTCTATTGTTAAAAAAATAATACTCTATTCTTTCATCATCAGCATTTCCTTAACCATACTTTATCGTTTTGTTCCACCCCCATTTACCATCTTGATGATTCAAAGATTGGTGGAACAAAAGATGGATGGTGAAAAATTAAAATGGAAACGAGATTGGGTTTCCATCGATGAAATGTCGCCCTTCATTCAACGTGCCGTTATTGCATCGGAAGACGATCAGTTTTTAAATCATTGGGGCTTCGATGTTGATGCAATCAAAAGTGCCTATCAGCAAAACAAAAAAGGAAAACGTTTGAAAGGGGGTTCAACCATCACACAACAAACTGCAAAAAATATTTTCTTGTGGCCCGATCGCTCTTATTTTCGCAAAGCATTAGAAGCATACTTCACATTAATGATTGAACTCTTTTGGTCGAAAGAACGAATCATGGAAGTATACTTAAATAGTATCGAAATGGGCGATGGTATTTATGGAATTGAAGCAGCTTCGAAACACTATTTCAAAAAATCTGCAAAAGATTTAAGCAAAAGAGAATCCGCTGCGATCGCCGCCATACTTCCTAACCCCCGTAAATGGTCGGCCTCCAAACCCAATGCCTACATCGTAAAACGCCAGTATAGAATTTTGAAAAGAATGCGTTACATTGGAAAACCGGAATGGATTAAATAGTGTATTAAAAAATAGAAATTAGGAATCAAGTTATTAATTTCTATAGCTAATCTGATATTGATTACTTAATAACATAATTCCCAATTACTTAATTTACAAATTGATATTTCTTTTCAGGCACAAATTTATTTTCTTGCTTCAAATGCAATAAAGCATTCTTACACGCTTCTTCCCAATTTAAAGGACTGCCTTCAAGATCTGTTCTGCGTCCCGATAAAAGTCGATTGAAATCTTGAGGACCAAACATCGTGCGAATGTTTAGCATTTGCTCAACAAATTTCGATTGCGGTGCAGCATCTATACCTTCTGCTACCATCGCAACCATTTTACCTTCCTTATTCATTAATCCCATACCAACAATAAAAATCCCAATTGGATCATCAAGTGATTGCAATCGCTCTCCTTTTATGACATGATTTGTTCCTAGGTCGATGTAGTAATTCTTCGCACTCGCTGTGGTACTTTTGAAAATGCCGTATTCTTTTAATGGTGCCGAAGGATAGATAAACGACTCACGTAAAATTGGCACTACTAAATAATCGATATTCTCAGATTGCATTTTTACTTTTAATTCTTCTAAGAATTTTTTCTTGCCTTTGTTGAAAGCGAGTACCGACATTGTTTTTGATTGGCCTTCTAAGTTCATTCGGTTCACATACATCGGCACATCAATTACATCGGCAATTGTTCCAAAATAAACTTCTGGCAGGTCAATCGATTTATAATTATTTGCGAATGAAATTTCTTTCAATCCCTTCGATGCTAAAAAACTATCGACTTTCGATGAGAGTTTGTTCAAGTTCGAATTGCTTTGATTGAATTCTGCATCAAAACTCACATAACGCGTCTTCATAAATGCTATGCGAGCATCGGCACTTACTTTATGCTTATTGATTAGTTCGGCGTAATAAGGCGAACCCAATTGTTGCGGTTGCTGATTTTTAGGAAAGTCGAACGATAGCAATACAAGAGTTACTGCCACTAAAGAAATGCTAAATCTGATTTTCATATTCACAATTTACGAATATGACAACAATTTTGTACAAGACCCCTACGGGGTAAAAAAGAAAAAAGGAAATGGAAAATGGAAAATCGTACAACGAATTTATAATCAAAAAAAAAAGCTCTTCAGTTTCCTGAAGAGCTTTCTTATGTTTTGAATAAAAATTACTCAGCCACTACTTCGAATGGAACTTGAATTTTTACTTCTTTGTGTAAGTTTAAGTTTGCTACATAGCTTCCTAAGAATTTCACATCTGTTTCAAACGTAATTCTCTTACGATCTACTTCAAATCCTAATTTCTTTAAAGCTTCTGCAAATTGGATGGTATTCACCGCTCCAAAGATTTTACCTGACTCACCAGCTTTAGCGCCAATAGAAACAGTAACGTTTTGTAAGCTTGCTGCAATTTTTTCTGCCTCTTGCTTAATACGATCTTGTTTAAATTGAGCTTGACGAATGTTTTCAGCTAAAATTTTACGGTTTGAATCGTTAGCAATTACTGCATAACCTTTTGGGATAAGGTAGTTACGACCGTAACCATCTTTTACTCTGACAACATCGTCTTTGTAACCCAAATTCTTAATATCTTGTTTTAATATAACTTCCATTTCGTGTCCCTCCTTATTTCAATGAATCTGCAACATAAGGTAATACACCGATGTGGCGAGCACGCTTAACAGCTTGTGCTACTTTACGCTGATATTTTAATGAAGTACCAGTTAAACGACGTGGCAAAATTTTACCTTGATCGTTAATGAACTTTAATAAGAAGTTAGCGTCTTTGTAATCGATATACTTAATACCATTTTTCTTAAAACGGCAGTACTTTTTACGGTTATCCTCCACCTTGGGAGCAGTTACGTAGCTAATGTTATCTTTTGCCATCTTAGTTTGCCTCCTCTACTGCTTTTACTTTTTTCGGAAGTGGAGCTAATTGTCCATTGCGCTTACGATCATTGTATGCTACTGCATGCTTGTCTAAGGCAATAGTCAAGAAACGCATGATACGCTCATCACGTTTGTACTCAACCTCTAATTTGTTAATTAACTCGCCACTTGCTTTAAACTCCGTCAAATGATAGAAGCCCGTAGTCTTCTTTTGAATTGGATAAGCTAGTTTTTTCAGACCCCAATTGTCTTCTGCGACAATTTCGGCACCGTTATCAGTTAAGACCTTTTTGAATTTGGCAACTACCTCTTTCATTTGCTCTTCTGATAACAAAGGGGTCACAACGATTAACGTTTCGTAATTTTTCATTGTGTTACTTTGCTTTGTTTTATTTGTTATTTCCACTTATGTGGGCTGCAAATGTAAGGCTTCTGAATTGTAAATGCAAGAGGAATGTTAAAAAATTGAAACACAATGTATTAAGTACTAAGTACAAAGTATTAAGAGCGCGTTCTTTGTACTTAATACTTAATACTTTGTACTTATAAGGTAATAGACGCAGGTGGTCACAAAATTTCTTAAAAAAGGAATTTCTTTAACTATAGGAAGCTGTAAACGGGGTTCTAGCTTGAATTTATACTTATATATTGGGTTAATCAAATAATGATTCTTGTTAATTATTTGATATCCAGTACGCCCTACAATTCGCTCGAAACGCTCTATACTAATTCCAGTATCCTTAATTTCCAACAATTCTTGTACTGCTGCAGGCTCCTCTCCTGCTTTTTCTAGTATCCATTTATAAAGACCAGCTGGCAACAAATGATAATATGGCAATTTGCTTAGCCATTTGTTTTTACATATTTGCTGATGCCCACCAAATGGCATGTACCAAGGCGGGAAACCAAAGAAAATCACCCCATCTTTAGCCAAATATTTATGCAATTGTGCTATGATTTTTTCTTGATCTGGAATATGTTCAATGGAATCCTTTAAAATTATAACATCGAAAGCATTGGCAAAATCCTTTTCAAAATCGACATCATATATATTCTTGGCAATGAATCGAGCCAAACCCTTGTCCACATACTCCTGCATATATCGCTCTGCTTTCGCCACCCGTTCAGGACTTAAGTCGACCCCAACTACTTTACAATTTCTTTCAGTAAAAGCTTTCAATACCCCTCCTTCTCCGCAACCAATCTCCATCACTCGAGTATTTTCATCGATTTTCTTCGCTTGTTCAATAAATGGAAGTACGTAATTCTTAGAGTTTTCGTATTGCTGATTGAAATAGGTATCCCAGTCGGTATGAAATTCAAATGCCATGTGGCGAATATAGAAAAAATTAAGAATTAAGAATTATGAGTTAAGAACGATTTTGAGATGAAATAAAATCTCAATTGCAATTCGGATTTTATTATTATTTTCGCTCCGATGGAGAACTTTATTGTTTCAGCGAGGAAATACAGGCCGGCAACTTTCGATACCGTTGTAGGTCAATCACATATCACCAATACTTTAAAAAACGCGATTAAAAACAATCACCTGGCGCAAGCCTTTTTATTCTGCGGACCTAGAGGTGTTGGAAAGACTACCTGTGCACGTATTTTAGCTAAAACAATAAACTGCACGAATCCAAGTGCCGAAATGGAAGCTTGCGATCAGTGTGAGTCTTGTGTTTCATTTAGAAATGGCACATCACTCAACATTCATGAGCTCGATGCTGCTTCAAACAACTCAGTTGACGATATTCGAAACCTTGTAGAACAAGTTCGATTCGCTCCACCATCAGGAAAATATAAAATCTATATCATAGACGAGGTGCACATGCTAACCACAAGTGCATTCAATGCATTCCTTAAAACTTTAGAGGAACCACCTTCGTATGCGATTTTTATTTTAGCAACAACTGAAAAACACAAAATCATTCCAACGATTCTTTCGCGTTGTCAGATTTTCGATTTCAACAGAATTCAAATAGAAGACATCGCAAGTCATCTTGCATATATTTCAAAAAACGAAAGCATTGAAGCAGAACCCGAAGCGCTACACATTATTGCTCAAAAGGCCGATGGTGCTTTGCGTGACGCATTATCGATATTCGACCAAAACGTTTCTTTTGCGGGTCAGCATTTGACGTATCAATCGGTAATCGACAATCTGAATATTTTAGATTACGATTATTATTTCAAAATCACCGATGCTATTTTAAACGAAAGCATCAAAGATGCCTTGATCATTTTCGATGAAATTTTACGAAAAGGCTTCGATGGTAATAATTGCATCATCGGCCTAAGCGAACATTTAAGAAATTTATTGGTGTGTAAAGATGTAGCAACTGTTAAACTTTTGAAAGTAAGCGAGCAGGTGAAACAACGATACATAGAACAATCGCAAAAAGCAAGCAGCTCCTTGTTGTTATCGGCTTTGCAAATTGCGAATCAATGCGACATCCATTATAAAACCAGCAAGAATCAGCGTTTACACGTTGAGCTTGCACTAATAAAGATGTGCCATATCTTATCGGCTTTGAATTTGGCTCAACTTCCAGCAGACTCGCTGGCAGTAAAAAAAAAATGACCGATGAGGCTGTAAGCTCAAAACAAGAAGAAAATAAATTAGTCGCTAACACATCGGCAGGAGATACGAATGTCGATGTTACTAAAAAGGAAATTTCTCAAGACGCCAACACATCGGCAGTCCCAAAACCTAGTTCAGGTATAAAGAAAACTGCGGCTATGAAACTGCCTAGCTTGCAGGACATCAAATCGGGGAATATGCAACCGATTGTGGAGGAAGTAAAAGATGAAGAGGAGAATTTGCCTAATAATCCTTTCGATGAATTCGATTTTAATCAGGCTTGGGAGCTTTGTGTGAACAAGGTGATGGAGAAAAATCAACGTTCCTTAAATGCGATGATTCAGGCTGCAAAACCGAAGGTCGATTTAGAGAATTTCAAAGCGAATATAGTTTTTCATAATAAAATTCAGCACGAATTGTTTTTAGCAGAGAAGCCTTATTTTATTGGGCTTATACGAGAGAAACTGCAAAATTTCAGTTTCGATTTCGATGTTGTTGTTGATACAAAAGACGATGAATTGGTTCCTTATACCAATAGCGATAAATTCAAAGCAATGTCGGCAAAAAACCCTGCCTTATTGAAACTGCGCGAACAATTTGGTCTCGACATTAATTAATTATTTTATTAGCCTTTATTGCTGAAAAATAATAACTTTGGCTTCAATTTTTTAAGACGTATATGGCTAAGATAAAAGTAATTAATCCCGTTGTAGAGCTTGACGGCGATGAGATGACACGCATCATCTGGAAATTCATTAAAGACAAATTGATTTTACCTTATTTGGAAGTTGATATAAAATATTTCGATTTAGGTATTGAGTACAGAGATCAAACAAACGATCAAGTAACCATTGATGCTGCAGAAGCAATTAAAAAATACAATGTAGGGATCAAATGTGCAACCATTACTCCCGATGAAGCACGTGTAAAAGAGTTCAACTTAAAACAAATGTGGAAGTCGCCAAATGGTACTATCCGTAATATTTTAGATGGAACTGTTTTCCGCGAGCCAATTGTAATGAAAAATATTCCTCGTTTGGTTCCAAACTGGACTGCTCCAATTTGTATTGGTCGACATGCATTTGGTGATCAATATAGAGCTACAGATTTTGTAACAAAAGGCAAAGGAAAGTTAACCATTAAATTTGAAGGGGAAGATGGAACAGTGATTGAGCACGAAGTATTCAATTTCAAAGGAGATGGTGTTGCGTTAGCAATGTACAACACAGAAGAATCGATCAAAGGTTTCGCAAGAGCTTGTTTCAATCAGGCATTGATGAAAAACTGGCCATTATACTTATCGACAAAAAATACCATTTTGAAAAAATACGATGGTCGATTCAAAGATATTTTCGAAGAGATTTATCAGAATGAATTCAAGACTAAGTTCGATGCTGCGGGTATTACTTATGAGCACCGCTTAATTGACGACATGGTAGCATCGGCATTAAAATGGAACGGTAATTTTGTTTGGGCATGTAAAAACTACGATGGCGACGTACAGTCGGATACGGTTGCTCAAGGCTTTGGTTCATTAGGATTGATGACCTCTACCTTAGTAACTCCAGATGGAAAAACGATGGAAGCAGAAGCTGCGCATGGTACAGTAACGCGTCATTATAGAGATCACCAAAACGGCAAGCCAACTTCTACGAATCCAATTGCATCAATTTTCGCATGGACACAAGGTTTAGCATTTAGAGGTAAACTTGACAACAACGAAGAATTGATTCATTTCTGCAAAACCTTAGAAAGAGTTTGCGTTGATGTGGTTGAGTCGGGCAAAATGACAAAAGACTTAGCTGTTTGTATCCATGGCAACAAAGTAAATCATGGTGAACACTATCTTTACACAGAAGAATTCTTAAATGAAATTGATGTTGCGTTAAAAGCAGCATTGTAAAAATAGAGAAGGAGGATTGATCAAATCCTCCTTTTTCTTTTGGTTTGTTGGTTTGGTTATTTAGATATTAAAATTTTACTTACATAAGTATTATTCACGTCACTTATCCATATAAAATATATTCCATTCTTCAATTCATTCGTTGATATAGTTTGAACACCAGCCTCGAAACTCTTAGTAAATACTATACTTCCAAGCGCATCTACAATTTTCAATTCCGATCTATTGTTCAAAATAAAATTGAATTCCGATGTAGCAGGGTTTGGATACACAGAGATGCTTTTATGTTTAATTGAATTAACTCCTACTACTACAACGTTTACACATTCACTCGTATCGACACAAGAATTTTTATTGAGTATCACTGCATAATTACCAGTTACACTTGCTGTAAACGTCTGATTTGTTTCGTTTACTATTGGAGTATTGTTATCACAATTAATCCATTGATAAGTTGTACCTGCTTCTGACTCTACAGCGCTTAATACATTATTGTTTTTGGTAACATCGGCATTCAAAGTATCAATTGTTAAATGCAAAGTGATAATACTATCGCAGCCTGCTGAATTTGCAATTATATGCGTTGCGGAATCTGTATTAGAAGTATAGGTTTGTCCATTGATCCATGTAAAACTACCACATGCCTTGATTGTGTCAAATGCAAATGTATTGGTGCATCCACCTCCAGAATTAGGTCTTCTCAATTCAGGATACGTTTGACCTTCTGTAATGGTCCAAATGGTATCAAAATTCCAGACTGAAAAATTTGCAGCAGATTTCATTTGCACATCGCTAAGTCCTGTTACGATTTGGGAATTGGTTTGATCTAAAAATATTCCTTGTAATCCCGATGAGCTATCTATATTCCAAAAGCAATTGTAAATTTTTGCAGAATCATTATTATCAACAACATTTGTATGTACGAAACCTGCGCGATTCCCCATTGATGCAGTCATGTTTGCAACAGAATAGGCATTTCGTATGCTAGCACCATCTTTATTTTCACCTGCAAATCCACCGAGTTTTGCGCTCGAATGATTGCCCGTATACGTCATATTTACATCGGCATAACAATCGGAAATATTGCCTTCGTTCTCAGAAATAAATCCGCCAAATGCCCAAGTTCCTCCCGATAAAGTCATCGTACATTTTGTATAGGACCTTTTTATGAATCCAGAATTTAATACACCTATAAAACCACCTACGACAGAATTTCCAGAAACATTACCTGTAGAATAACATAATTCAACATTGCCAGCTTGCATTCTGCCAATAAATCCGCCGATACTATAAAGTGTATTGTTTGAGGTTACATTTCCGGTAGCATACGAATTATAAACTAAACCACCAGACGAAGATATTTCACCAATTAGTCCGCCTGCATCTCCCAAGCTTGCAGTTACATTTCCTGTGGCATAAGAATTTATGATGTTTGCACCAGAACCAGCTAAACCTCCAACTTCTTCTGTTCCTCCTACTGTACAGGAAGAATAGGAATTAATGATGTTAAATCCATTTCTGCCCACTAGCCCACCAGATGATTTTGTTCCATTTACAGTCCCTGTTGAATAACAATTGGCAACAATACCGTTTTTATTACCTACTAATGCCCCTACTCGTTCGCCTCCAATTATAGCACAACTATCTAAACCAACATTTGAAATTGCTCCAATAGGATTGTTAAAATTCCCGAATAAGCCCACGCCGGTTGTACCTTGTCGAGCAATGTATAACTTAGAAATCTTAAACCCTTTACCATCGAATGTGCCTAAAAACGCTGTAGATGTAGTAGGACCAATTGGTTCAAATCCCATTCCAGAATTCCAGGTCGATGTTACCGCGGCATCTATATTCTGGGTTAAAATAAAGTGTTTGTCTAAAGCCGTGTTCATAGCTTGTAACTGAGTCACATTTGAAATCTGATACGGATCCTCAACTGTACCTGTGCCACCAGCAAACTGTGCCAAAAGCAGTTCGGCATTTAATGTAAAGACTGAAATCAAAAATATTTTCAGAACTTTTAAGTGTAATGGTTTAGTCATAATAATTTGTTTAGTTTATACAAAATTACTGCCCTACCTATAGCACTGAAATACTACATATGATGTATTTTAAAATATGCTAATAAAATATTTTTAGCTGTATTTCATTAATATTCCTATATTTAATAAACTAAATTAATTCAAATGAAAAACTTATTAATTCTATTGTGCTTGTGTTTGGGCTTAAGTGTTGCCACTGCTAAAAAAGAAGCGGAATTCGTTAAAAATTGGAAGTTAAAATCGATGAATGGGATCGATGTGAAATCCGATTGCAGTATGAAAATCACACCAAACGGCACCTTCGTAGGTAAAGGTTTTTGCAATAACTTCACGGGCAATCTCGCTTTCGACGGAAAGAAAAAAGTAACATGCAATCAGAATATTGCTTCTACCAAAAAACTTTGTGCTGAAAATATGGAAGCAGAAAATGAGTTTTTTAGCACATTGAAAAAAGTAGATGCTTATGAAATTGACGACGATCTTTTGTATTTCAAATCAGAGAAACAAATCATTTTAGTTTTCGAACGAATCATAGAACCTAAGAAAACTAAAAAGCAATTAAAGGCTGAAGCTGAAGAAGCAAAACGTAAAGCAGAAGAAGAAAAAATAAAAGCAGAACAGGCAGCGAAAGAGGCTAAGAAGAATGGTAAGGGAGCTAAAAAAGAAAAAGGGAAATAGGGATGTAGTAGTTAGTAGTTAGTATTGAGTACTGAGTAATGGGATTTACTTGCAATTAACTAAATTAATATGATGAGAAGATTTACCTTTATATTATTTCTTTTATGTACTTATCAATTGACTTTGGCACAATGTGTTGGAGGTAATCGATATTACAGCAATATCTTCGAATACGATTCGGTGATGAACATAAAATTCGGCGCGAACGTTACGGCTAGCACTTCCACTCCTCAAGATTTATTACTCGATATTTATTTACCTAAAAACGATACTCTAAACAAAAGACCTGTGATATTTTTCACGCACGGTGGTTCCTTTTTATTTGGTTCAAAATCGGATGGCGATGTGGTGTATCTCTGCAGAGAATTTGCTAAAAAAGGATACGTGTGCATCTCTCAAGATTACAGAACCGGCATGGAAAGTTTCGACGCTACATCAGCTGCACGAGCAGTTTGGAGAGCAATGCAAGATGGTAGAGCAGCAGTGCGCTATATGAAAGCGAATGCATCGACCTACAATATTGACACCAATATGATAATTTACGGTGGATCTTCGGCTGGAGGATTTACTGCTTTGCACTTGGCGTTTTTGGACAAACCAAATGAAGTATTGCCAACTATCGACACTAGTGCATACACAGGTTCAGGGAGTACTGGACTTGGTAATTTTAAAGGGACTACGAACGATTTGCCAAACACCTCGAATGTACATGCGGTAATAAATTTATGCGGTGCAATTGGCGATACCAGTTGGATAGAGCCAAGCGACATTTCAATTCCAGTAATCAATATGCACGGAACTGCGGACGCAACCGTACCCTATGGAACTGCAATTATCAAATTACTTAACACCATTCCCTTGTTGAAGGTCGATGGTAGCGCTAGTATTCGTAAGAAATTAAATCAAGCCAATCATCCAAATTATTTTTACACTTATTGTGGTGCGGATCATGTGCCTTATGCAGGTTTGAGTACAGTGCAACGCGATTGGATGAAAAAGACTGTCGACTTTCTAACAAAACATTTGTATGAAGACGTATTAAAATGTGGCTCATCCAATATTGTTATCAACGAAATAGATAGTGCTGATTGCCTTGCAAGTACTGTAAAATATAGCTTTTCGGATGATTTTAAATTATATCCAAATCCAACTGAGCGCGATTTACATGTTCAATCAGAAACAACCATTACAAGTATTGAAATTTACGACAATACTTCAAAATTAATCATGACTGCACGTCCAATGTCAAAAGATTTTTCGGTCGATGTAGAAGCATTATTCAATGGTGTTTATATATTGAAAGTCATTAGCGATAATAAAGTTTCCCATCAGAAATTTATTAAACATTAACATGGAAGTACTACATCTCGACGATAAGAAAAACGGAAAGTTTTTTATTTCAGAAGGCTCTAAAGTACTAGCTGAAATGACCTACGTTTGGGCTGGTGAGGACAAAATCATTATTGACCATACCGATGTAAAACCAGAACTCAATGGAAAAGGAGCTGGAAAGCAATTACTATTTAAGGCGGTAGAATTTGCAAGAACTAATAAAATCAAAATAATTCCATTGTGTCCTTTTGCAAAGAGCATGTTTGATAAATTGGAAGAAATTCGAGATGTTTTAGCATAACAACTGGATAGTATTAGATTTAAGACTAAAAAGAAACATTTCATTTAATTTTTCGTATCGATTGAATAAAGCTTTTCAATATGACAAACGAACGCTTAAAAATGTGGATCGATTTAGGAAAGTGGTCCATCGTTTCTGTGGGCTTAGTGCTCATGACAAAAATTATTGATTCGGGATTCAAAGACCGAGAAATTGGATTAAAAGAAATTACCGCATACGATAAATACACAAAAATTATTACCGACAATAACAGATTAGCGGAGCGTAGAATGTTAGCGCAATTCTTTGCGAACGTAGCACCATCAGACAACATTCGAAAAGGATGGAAAAGATATTTCGATGTTATAGATAAAGAATACAATCATTATGTTGATTCTTTATCAATGAAGAAAACACAACTTCAGAATTTAGAATTGAAATTAATTAAAAGCAATACATCGACCGAAACACTTTTAGAAAAAAAGAAAATTGAGTCGGAAATTAATTCTCTCGAGAAGGAATTAAGGATTGAATATTCTAATATCGATTCTATAATTATTGATCAATAAATTTTTTCCAAAATTCATCATTGGGTAAGTCTGCTATAATCTTCATAGATTCTTTCGTTACAGGATGTTTGAATTCTAGGGAACGTGAATGCAAACATATGCTTCGGTCTTTATTTGCTCGAGGATAACCGTATTTATTATCGCCAACAATTGGGCAACCCATTTTCGATAATTGAATTCTAATCTGATGTGTTCTTCCCGTGATAGGTTTTACTTCGAGTAAATAATACTCTGCAATTTGCTTTATTAATTTATAACTCAACTCCGATCGTGCTGCACCATTCGTTTCTTTATCGTATGCACGTGCAATATTTTTGCTAGAATCTTTTGTAAGCCAATGTATCAATGTACCTTCTTCATTTTTTGGTCTATTGCGAACAACCGCATAATAAGTCTTGCTGATGTTACGATCTTTAAAGGCCTGATTCATTCGCTCCAATGCCTTGCTAGTTTTAGCCATTAAGACCAAGCCGCTTACCGGTCGGTCGATTCGATGTATCACTCCTAAAAATGCTTCTCCTGGTTTGTTATATTTCACCCGAATAAATTCCTTCACTTCCATCTCCAAAGAAACATCACCCGTTTGATCTACTTGTACAAGTTGACCCGAAGGTTTGTTGATAGCGATTAAGTGATTGTCTTCGTATAGAATGTTCATGGTTCGTGGGTTCGGATGCTCGTAGGTTCGTAGGTTCGTAGGTTCGTAGGTTCGAGCACCTGAGCATACTAGCACACGAACCCACGAGCACACGAACTAGTACATTTCCTTTTCGTTCGGAAAATCTTTTGACTTAACATCGCCAATATAAGATTTCACGGCATTATTAATTTCTTCGTAAAGGTTTAGATATTGTCTTAAGAATCGTGGTTTGAATCCTTTTGTAAGTCCCAACAAATCGTTCACTACTAAGACTTGACCATCTACATCGGGACCAGCACCTATACCTATAACAGGTATACGTACTAAGTCGCGCACTTTTTTGGCAAGTGCTGCTGGAATTTTTTCAAGCACAATTGCAAAGCATCCCGCCTCTTCTAAAATTTTTGCATCCTCTAATAATTTTTTTGCTTCAGCTTCTTCTTTTGCACGAACGGTGTATGTGCCGAATTTATAGATTGATTGAGGTGTTAATCCCAAATGCCCCATTACAGGAACACCTGCAGAGACAATACGTTCGATGGATTCACGCACCTCTGCCCCACCCTCTAATTTTACAGCATGTGCTCCGGATTCTTTCATGATTCGGATGCTCGATTGCAAAGCTTCTTTAGAATTTCCTTGGTACGAACCAAAGGGTAAATCGACCACAACCAAAGCTCTATTAACTGCTCGTACTACCGATGATGCATGGTAAATCATTTGATCAAGCGTAATAGGCAAAGTAGTTTCATGGCCTGCCATAACGTTCGATGCAGAATCGCCTACAAGCAATACATCGACACCAGCATCGTCTAAAATCAAGGCTGTTGAATAATCATAAGCAGTTAGCATGGCAATTTTTTCAGCATCATGCTTCATGGCTTGTAAGGTATGTGTTGTGACCTTTTTTATTTCTTTGTGTACCGACATATCAGTTGAATTAGCTGTAAATATTCTGCATTCTAAGCAAAAGTCCGTTAAATTTTCAATCTTTCAAAAAATGCCTTTCAATTAGGCTAAAATTATTACCTTTGCAGCCAATGAAAAGGAAGGGTCTTATATTGAAAAAGACATTGAAGGGCAAAATAGCTCATCAGAAATCCTTCATTTTCAATGTTAAAGAGGCTTTGTAATAATTTACAAGGCTTTTTTTGTGTCTAAACAATTTTAAAAAATGGCAGAAATAGCAAAAATTCCAGCAGTATTAGTTTTAGCAGATGGTACGGTTTTTCATGGTAAATCGGCCGGAAAAATAGGTACCACTACCGGTGAGATTTGTTTCAATACGGGGATGACAGGGTATCAAGAAATTTTTACCGACCCTTCGTATTTTGGACAAATCATGGTAACTACGAACGCACACATCGGGAATTATGGTATTCGTCATGAAGAAGTAGAATCGGGCAGCATTAAAATCGCTGGCTTGGTTTGTAAAAATTACTCCTTGAATTATTCTCGTAAGATGGGCGATGAATCCATACAAGATTATTTCTTAAACGATAATATTGTTGGTATCTCAGACATCGACACAAGACAATTGGTTAGACATATTCGCGATAAAGGTGCCATGAATGCGATCATCTCTTCTGATAATTTAGATGTAGAAGATTTGAAAAAGAAATTGCAAGTAGTACCCTCGATGGCTGGCTTAGAGCTCTCATCGATCGTAAGTACTAAAGAGCCTTATTTTGTTGGCGATGAGAATGCGAAATACAAAGTTGCGGTTTTGGATTTAGGCGTGAAGAAAAATATTTTGAGATGTTTTGCAGAACGTGATGTGTATGCGAAAGTATTTCCTGCAAAAACAAGTTTCGAAGAGATGAAAGCTTGGAACCCTCATGGATACTTCATTTCAAACGGTCCAGGCGATCCATCGGCAATGCCATATGCAGTTGAAACGGTGAAAAATATTTTAGCATCTGGTGCACCTATGTTTGGAATTTGTTTAGGTCATCAGTTGTTAGCATTGGCGAATGATATTCGCACACATAAAATGTTCAACGGTCATAGAGGTTTGAATCATCCGGTGAAAAATATTATTCAAAATAGATGTGAGGTTACATCGCAGAACCATGGTTTTGGTGTGGTTCCAGAGGATGTGAGAAGTTCCGATAAAGTAGAAATCACACACATCAATTTGAACGATCAATCGATTGAAGGAATACGAGTGAAAGGCAAGAAAGCGTTTTCAGTGCAGTACCATCCGGAGTCATCTCCAGGTCCACACGATTCGAGATATTTATTCGACGACTTTATTGCAATGTTAGCATAAAAAATACGTTTACATTTTTGGTTATTTAAAACAAGAAAAAATTATGAGTTTAATTATTGATGTAAGAGCTAGACAGATTCTAGATTCAAGAGGAAATCCAACAGTTGAGGTAGATGTATTGACAGAGAACGGATTTTTAGGAAGAGCGGCTGTGCCTTCAGGTGCTTCAACAGGTGCGCATGAAGCAGTGGAGTTGAGAGATGGCGACAAATCGAAATACTTAGGCAAGGGTGTGTTGAAAGCAGTGGCAAATGTGAATGAGCAAATTGCTCCTGAGTTGAAAGGCATCGACGTGTTTGAACAAAACATGATTGATAAATTGATGAATCAGATCGATGGTACGGAGAATAAAAGTAAGTTGGGTGCGAATGCGATTTTAGGAGTTTCATTGGCAGTGGCAAAAGCTGCAGCACAAGAATCGCGTCAGCCTTTATACAGATATGTTGGTGGGGTGAATGCAAATATTTTACCTGTACCGATGTTGAATATATTGAACGGCGGTGCGCATGCCGATAATAAAATTGATTTTCAAGAATTCATGGTGATGCCTCTCGGTGCAGAAAGTTTTTCGCAAGGATTGCAAATGGGTGCTGAAATTTTTCATCATTTAAAATCGGTCTTGAAGAAAAAAGGTTACTCCACGAATGTGGGCGATGAAGGTGGCTTTGCTCCAAACATCGGCTCAAATGTAGAAGCCATTGAAACGGTATTACAAGCTATTGAAGCAGCGGGTTACAGACCGGGCGAAGATGTATACATTGCAATGGATGCGGCATCGACAGAGATGTGGAATGAGCAAGAAAAAGTATATCATTTCCATAAATCGAGTGGAGAGAAATTGAGTTCGGAAGAGATGGTGCAGTATTGGGTAGATTGGTGCAAAAAATATCCGATCATTTCAATTGAAGATGGATTGGCAGAAGACGATTGGAATGGATGGGCTGGTGTTACTAAGGCTTTAGGCGATAAAGTGCAATTAGTAGGCGACGATTTATTTGTGACAAATGTAAAACGTTTGTCGATGGGTATTGAGCAAAACATTGCGAATTCTATTTTGGTAAAAGTGAATCAAATTGGTTCATTGACTGAGACGATTGATGCAGTGAACATGGCGCATAGAAATTCATACACTTCTGTAATGAGTCATCGTTCGGGTGAGACGGAAGATTATACGATTGCCGATTTAGCGGTGGCGTTGAATTGTGGGCAAATTAAAACAGGTTCGGCATCGCGATCAGACCGGATTGCAAAATACAATCAGTTATTGCGTATCGAAGAAGAATTGGGATCGAATGCGCACTACATCGGCAAGAATTTTAAATTCATTAAATAGTTATTGAGAAATGATACAACGCATACAAACACTTTATTTGTTTTTGGCATCAGTGGCATTAGCGATGATGTTTTTCTTGCCGATTTATAATTATGTGGAACAAGTAGATGGTATAGAAAAAGATGTTAAACTCACGATTCAAGGGAAGTTTGAGAAACCAGTTGGGACAGAAAATTACGTTTTAACGGAGCCGAATTGGGCAAGAAGTTTAATGACGATGGTGATTGGCATGGGATTGTTTGTGGCGATTTTTCAATATAGCAACCGCAAACGCCAATTACTTTTAGCGCGTTTACTCATCGTTGCTAATTTTGCATTGATGGGACTGATGTTAAGAGCAGCTTACGTAGTGGTAAACGATGAAATGGTTACACAAGTGATTACAGGGTATTCTGTATTTATGCCAACCATCTCCATTGTACTTACCGCTCTCGCAGCACGCAATATCAAAAAAGACGAGGAGTTAGTAAGATCCGCCGATCGATTAAGATAATCCCACTGGTGGGGGGGGGGGTGTGGGGGGCCCGCTGGTGCG
>JAEYZM010000040.1 GCA_023427985.1 Bacteroidota bacterium
GGTGATTCATGTACTAGATGCAGTAGTATTGCCTAAATAATTCCTTTGTGTTTGAATTTTTTGAAAGATGGTGATCAATGGTCATCATCTTTTTTTCATTTTATACAACAATGGTTTGCTTGGACTTGCATCTGTTTCTAAAGATGCAATACTAATCTGTAAAAAGTAATTCCCATCTTCGATTTCGTCAGGCACGTAAATTAATTCTGTTATGGTCATATCGAGTTGCGGTTCATCTGGGTAATTCCAAAAGTTTTTATGCGCAAATAAATTACCACCATCCTCTTCTCTGTCTACAGAAGGAAGGTCAATTAATAAATGTTTGTACCCCATTTCTCTTATTCGTTTACATAAATCGGGATGTAAATAACAAGGGTTTTTTCCTGAATAATTTTCCTGCAATTTATTTTCCGAATTCGGAAGTGTTCGTAGGATCAAGGCCTCTGTTTCGCTGATTCTTTTATGATGCCCTAACACATCGGCCATCACAATAAAATCTTCATCCATTGCAGTAGGTTGAACAGTGATAAGATCGGCAAAGAAATGAAATTTTTTCAAACAAGAATTTATGCTGATGCGTTGCTTGCTAATATGTCCTACGCATTCTGTATGCGTTCCGTTTCCATGAGCGTTGATGAATAAGTTTTCGCAATTGGCTGAACCACCTTCTTCAACCGAACCAACGAAAGAGCCTACTCGAATAGGTTCAAATTTTGCTTGCGGAATATAAAATGCATTGACTCCTTTGCCCGGATTTATTGAGATAGACAGGTCTATCGCGTTCGATAGATCGATGGAATATTCTTCGTAATTGAAAAAAGTTTTAATGATCATTTTCTAATATAAATAAATCGGAAGCAATTTTATCGGCCATCAATTTCCCAGCCTTTGTTGTCTTACAAAAATTATTTTCTAAGCTAAGCAATTTTTGTTCAAGAAAGGGTTCGAAATTTTTTTCTAAAGTTTCTAAGATTTCAGAACCAAACTCATCTCGAATATACGTTAAGTTGATGCCTTTATTTGTTCTTAACGAAATCATCAAATATTCGTTCAATTGATTTTCCATGCTCAATTCTTCAACAGTTGCAGGCAATACACCTCGGTCCAATTGGTCGATGTACTGATGATTGTTTGCCACATTCCATTGGCGAGAATGCTTATTGAACGAATGTGCCGATGGGCCAATGCCAAGATATTTCTTAGCTTCCCAATAAGAAGAATTATGCCTTGAATGAAATCCCGGTTTGCAAAAATTAGAAATTTCATAATGTTCAAAACCGTTTGCGGCCATCTCATCCATTAATAGTTCAAATTGCGCGGCAGCTTGTTCTTCATCGGGCGACTTTACTCGGCCCTTACTCACCCAGCTACCCAATGCCGTACCTTTTTCAACTGTTAATGCATAAGAAGATATATGTTTAATCTCCAGTTCAATAGCCTGTTGAATATTTTCCTTCCACTCTTTATCGCTTAACCCTGGAATCCCATAAATCAAATCTATGCTGATGTTCTCCAGCCCAATATCTTGTGCTCGCTTGATGGAATCCAATGCCTCGTTAGAAGTATGTGCTCTATTCATCCATTCCAAGTCCCTTTGTATAAAGGATTGCACTCCAATACTTAATCGATTTATGCCGATGTGTTGAAACGATTTTAGATTTTTAGCATTCAAATCATCGGGGTTGGCTTCTAAGGTAATTTCAGGATTTGAGTTGATTGGATATAGCTGATAAATTTTTTTCAATACAGCGCTTATATCCTTTTCTTCCATTAAAGATGGTGTTCCTCCTCCAAAATAGATGGTATCAATATATTCAGCAGATAAATAATTCTTTCTTAGATCCAATTCTCGCAATAAAGCTTGAATCATAGCGTCTTTATACTTTAAGTTGGTGCTAAAATGAAAATCGCAATAATGACATGCTTGTTTACAAAAAGGGATATGAATATATATTCCAGCCATAGTGCTAAGTTCTAAAAAATAAATAATTTTAGTGCAGAATGTTAAACAGAATCCTCAAGCTTCTATTCTTGTGTCAACTATTTTCGGCAGAAAGTTATGCGTATCAGCATTTTATTCAAGAGAGTGACACTTCTAAAATAGATTCTGTTAATAGTTTGAAAAGAGATTCTATAAAGGCTGAACTCTTGGAATATCAATGGAAGAATTTAAGTTTTGATTCAAATTTATTATCAATTCTAGAAGTCGCAAAAATTAAAAGCCCAAAGTTTAAGGACAAAAAGATAGACATTAATGATGCAGAAAATTTTATTGAATCGGTCTTGAAATTTTGTGAAGATCATGGATACCCTTTTGCGAATTTATATTTTGATCGAGTATCTATCCGAGATAAAAATGTAGAGGCTCAATTAAAATTAAAATTGAATACATATATCGTTGTTGATAGTATTCGCATAATGAGTAAAGGCAATATTATCAATGAGGGTTTTATTGAATCTTATATTGGAATAAAGCCCGGAGATGAATACAATGAGACATCGATAAGAGCCATTGATGATAAAATAAATAACCTAGGATTTATTAGAACCAGAGCAAGTACTGCTTTATATTTTGTTAACGACAAGGCAGAAATTGTTATTTACCCCGACAAAATTAATGCGAATAGATTTGATGGAATATTAGGCATACAACCCAATACCATTACCAATAAAACAAGTTTAGTTGGTCAATTAAATTTAAGTTTAATCAATACCTTGAAAAGGGCGGAGCGATTTAATTTAGATTTTAGGGCACAGCCTAATTCAACGAGAGATCTAAAAATTTATGCCAACTATCCCTACATATTTAATTTGCCTTTTGGCGTAGATGCAACATTAAACTTTAGACGTCAGGATTCATCCTTCTCCATATTTAGTCCAGAGTTAGGGATTTCTTATTTATTCAATGGAATCAACTCATTGAGGGTCTTATATAAAATTGAAAACAGTACTTTGTTGAGCACGAGTAGATTTGAAAATGCCTTAACACTTCCGAATATATTGGATGTTAACAAGCAATATTACGGCTTAAATTTGAACCTCGATAAAACGAACTATCGTTTAAATCCGAGCAAGGGTTACCGATTAAATACACAGGTCTTATTTGGAAACAGAGAGATTCGTAAAAATTCGGTTTTTACCGATAGTCTATACGATGATATTTTGCTTAGAACCTCACAAATAGTTTTGAATATTCGTTCACAGTTTTTCATTCCGATTTATAAAAAAAACATCTTTAGTATCGGATTGCAATCGGGCATCATCGAATCTGAAGAACTATTATTTAATGAATTATTCCGTATTGGAGGCATTAATGATTTAAGGGGTTTCGACGAAGAAAGCATATTTAATTCTAAGAATATAATTATCAATACAGAATATCGATTTCTATTTGACAAGAACTCGTTTATCAGGACTTTTTACGATCAAGTATTTTATGAGAACAAATTCATCCGGGCCGATGTATTGCGGGGCTCGGGAATTGGTTTGGGTATACAATTAGAAACCAATGCAGGTTTATTACAATTGAATTATGCCTTAGGAAGACTTGAGGGAAGCTCTTATTCTTTCCAAAATGGAAAAATACATTTTGGAATCATTAATTATTTTTAAACATTTGCGGTAGATGAGAAGATTTTGGTTTGTATATGTTTTAATGTTAATGGTAGGATTTCTGGATGCATCTGCAGATAGTACGCGTGTGAATTTGAAGAATGCAATGAAAGATACTAGTGCTAACACATCGGCATACATGGTTATTATTGATAGTGTTGAGATTTCAGAGAGTAATAGTGTAAAAGATAGTATTAATAAAAAATATAAATCAGATCGCTACGATTATAAAATTTTCGAAACTACTTTTAGCGATCAATCGCATTATAATAAAATAAAGAAGAGGGTAATACCTGAGTACTGGCAGTTATATGTATTATTGGGAATTGTTATGTATTATGCCTTCATCAGGAATGTTTTTCATAAGAGTTTGCCTGTAATATTTCAGGCTTATTGGAACGATCGAAGCATCAATCAATTTACTCGGGACGATAATTTTTTTAAAGCAAGGAATGCATTGTTTTATTTTGTGTTATTTGTTTTTGTCTATGCTACAATTGCGTATTATGTATTAGAATATTACAATATAAAATTCAAGTATTCTGGATTTGAGCGATACCAATACATATTGATGTTGGTTGGAGTATTTTATATTTTCAAATACATCTTATTAAAGATACTTGGCTATCTCTTTGGGGTACATAAAATAGTATCGGGATATTTGGCAATATTATCGGTTTCGAATTTAGTTTACTCGATAATTATAATTCCATTTATAGTCTTTTATAATTATTTGACTGTACCAGTGTCGGCGTATGTAATGGTGTTAATCTTAAGTTTATTTGCATTTAACACGGCCTACAAGTATTTAAGAACTGCTACGATTCTTAGAAATAATTTTCAGTTTCCTATATTTTATTTAATTCTTTATCTTTGCACCTTCGAAATAATGCCCTTATTAATCTTGTATAAGATATTTTTAGCATGAGTTTTGATGAGGAACATAAAAAAAGGTAGAATGGATAAGAAATTAAAAGTAAAAAGCATTTTAGTGACTCAACCCAAACCTGAGTCGGATAAATCACCTTTTTATGATTTAGCGAAGAAATACAACTTAAAGATTGATTTCAGACCTTTTATACATGTTGAGGGGATACCAGCGAAAGAGTTTAGAAAAGAGAAATTAAATCCATTAGATTTTACAGCTGTAATATTTACAAGTAGAAATTCTATTGATCATTATTTCAGAATATGTGAGGAATTGCGCATTGAAGTGCCAGCAGAGATGAAATATTACTGCATTACGGAGGCGGTGGCTTTATATATGCAGAAATACGTACAATATAGAAAGCGTAAGATATTTATAGGTAAGCAGACCACTTCAGATTTAATCGAGTTACTTAAGAAACATAAAGAGGAGAAGTTCTTCTATCCATGCACGGATGTGTTTACGGATGACATACCTGCATTTATGAAAGCGAATGGATATAATTATTCAGAAGCTATTTTATATAGAACCGTTTGTAGTGATTTATCGGATTTAGCCGAGGTGAATTACGACATGATTGCATTTTTTAGTCCATCAGGCATAAAGTCTTTGTTCAAAAATTTCCCAGATTTTAAACAGAATAATACTAGGATAGCGACATTCGGGCCCACAACAGCCAAAGCTGTAATTGACGCTGGATTGAATATTGATGTTCAAGCACCTAGTCCACAAGCGCCTTCTATGACTATGGCCATAGAGGAATATGTAAAAACAGCGAACAAGTAAGATATTTGGTATTGATTTTGTGGCATTTGTCCTAAGCAAAAAAATAGACTAATTGATTCTAAAAATTTGCATGTATACATTATTATGCTATTTTTGGAATCCTTTGGTTTGTTAATGGTTGTTATTTAGGATTAAATGAAGAAAAATTTTCGTAGTATCTACCTATTAATTGTTTTATTAGTTTTATTAGGTTTTAAGTCATTTGCGCAACAAGATGCACAATATTCACATTACATGTTTAATGGGTTTGTGTTCAATCCTGCCTTAGCGGGTAGTAAGGAATCATTAAGTGCATTAGGTTTATTTAGAACTCAGTTCGTAGGTATAGATGGTGGTCCACAAACCTCTACATTTTCTGCGCACATGCCTATCAACACTATTAATAGCGGTGTTGGTTTACACATCATTAACGATAGAATTGGGGTAGCAAATTCTACATTGAACTTCATGGCCTCTTATGCCTACAAATACCAAATGGCCAATGGAATTCTTTCCGGAGGTATTAGTTTAGGGATGATTCAAAGAACCATTGATGGGTCGAGTTATGTACCTGATCAAACAGGTGATAATGCTATTCCAGCAGGTAAAGCAAATGTTGTAAAACCTGATATAAATATTGGGGTTTTGTACAACACCGAGCAGTATTACGTAGGTTTATCGGCAACACATTTAAATAGACCAAACCTAGATTTTGTTGGAAGTGGAAATACTGAGTATAGAAATAATATACACACTAATTTGGTAGTTGGTTATAATTGGAATGTTAACCCAATTATTGATATAAAGCCATCGGTATTAGTGAAATACGCAACAGCAGTATCATTCGATGTGAATGCTATGGCATTTATCAATCAGAAGTATTGGGGTGGTTTATCCTACCGATTGAACGATGCCATTATAGGTATAGTTGGTTTTAATATTACTCCTCAAATTAAATTCAGCTATGCTTATGATTACACATTATCGAATTTGAATCAAGCAAGTACAGGTTCGCACGAAGTAATTTTAGGCTATGATGTAGTATTTAAAAAGAAAGTTAGACCCGATGTAATCATTAAAACGCCTAGATTCCTGTAATTTACAGAGAATATATACCAAAAACGCAAACGTATCGTTTTAAAAAATCAAAAATTTGTAGAACTATTTTTTAGATTCTGAGTATAAAAGCTAAAAATTTATTCACATTCGTTCTTTTTTATTTAGCATATTATACTATTTTTGTAGTTACGGCTTAGTTTAAAAATTAGATAAAAAGCAAAATTTTAGTAACGCTTACTATGAAAAAAATCGCCTTGTTCTGTTTAGCGGGACTATCTGCTGTAATCAGCAGCTGTGGTTTGAACTCTGGAAACGGAGAATTGATAGGGTCGCAAGTACGCCCTACATTTAAGCCCTTTATACCGTACGGGATGGTATACATACCATCTGGTACATATCATTTGGGACAGTCTGATCAAGACATTGCATATTCGCAGGTGGCACACAATCGCCAAATATCTGTGAGTGCATTTTATATGGATGAGACTGAAATTACAAATAACGAATACCGTCAGTTCACGGAGTATGTTAGAGACTCAATTGTTAAAAAGACATTGGGAGGAGAGCATATTCTACAAGATGCCGATGGTAAGGAGTATTTGAATTGGAAAGTAAAGTTGGATTATGAAGATCCTGCTGTTATTGAAGCATTCTCAGAATTATACTTCCCTGAAGAAGATAGAATCTTTGGAAGAAAAGAAGTAGACGTTCGTAAATTAATTTACCACGCTGAATGGTTTGATTTAGTTGCTGCAGCAAATAAGTCGAACAGAGATAAACCTCGTACAACATTTATCATAAAAGAAGATATCCCGGTTTATCCTGATACTTTATGTTTCATTTCTGACTTTTCGTATTCCTTGAACGATCCGATGGTAGAAAAATATTTCTGGCATCCAGCTTATGACGAATATCCAGTAGTGGGTGTGTCATGGAGACAAGCAAGAGCATTTACAATTTGGAGATCTAGAATGTTAGACGACTTCAAACGTTCTCAAGGTGAGGCAGTGATGAATCAATTCCGTTTGCCAACTGAAGCAGAATGGGAATATGCATCAAGAGGAGGAAGAATCAATGCCGATTATCCTTGGGGTGGACCATACGCTAGAAATAGCAAGGGTTGTTTATTGGCAAACTTTAAACCAGGTCGTGGTAATTATGGAGACGATGGAGGTATGCACACAGTAAAAGTAACATCGTATTTCCCAAATGATTTTGGATTGTATAATATGTCGGGTAACGCAGCTGAGTGGACAAGTACAGCATATGATGAGTCGGCAGTTGTATTTATTCATGATATGAACCCAAATTATTCATATGAAGCTAAACCTGAAGATCCAGAAGTTTTAAAACGTAAAGTTATACGTGGAGGCTCTTGGAAAGACATTGGTTACTTCATGCAAAATGGTACACGCACATATGAATTCCAAGATACAGCGAAGTCTTATATCGGTTTCCGTTGCGTGATGTCTTACATGGGACGTTCTATCGCAGACGAATAGTAATTAAATAGAAAACAAACAAACTAATAATTAATACACTAATTTTTTAATACTCAAACAAATTCTAACAATGGGCAATTACAAAAAACTTATGGCCAAAGTCTACGGTATTGGCGCTGCAATCGTAATCATCGGAGCACTTTTCAAAATTTTACACTTACCAGGTGCTAACGAGTTATTAATTGTAGGTTTAACAACCGAGGCATTGATATTCTTCTTATCGGCATTTGAAAAACCACATGAGGAATATGATTGGACATTAGTATATCCTGAATTAGCGGGTATGGATGCACATAGTAAAGAGAAAAAATCATCTTCTAAAGGTGGATCAGTTACTCAACAATTAGATCAAATGTTAGAAGAAGCGAAAATTGGTCCCGAATTAATTGAAAGTTTAGGAACTGGCTTAAGATCTTTTGGTGATAAAGTAGCTACAATCTCTAATGTTACTGATGCAGCAACAACAACAAATGAATTCGCTAGTAAATTAAAAACAGCTACAAAATCAGTAGATGAATTAAGCTCTGCTTACATGCAAGCTTCTTCATCATTAACTGAAATTGCAGCTTCATCTGGTGATTCAAAAATGTATCACGAACAAGTTCAATTATTGGCTAAGAATTTATCTTCATTAAATGCTATGTATGAGCTTGAATTACAAGATTCAAACAATCACTTAAAAACATTAAATAAATTCTACGGTAACGTAGCTGAAACCATGCAAAACTTTAGCGATTCATTAGCTGATGCTAAATCGTTTAAAGACGAAGTTGGTAAATTAACTAAAAACTTGTCGTCATTAAATGCTGTTTACGGTAACATGTTATCGGCAATGACAATCAAGTCTAACTAATTGAAGGTTTAATATCTACATAAAATTATTTAAGAAGAGATGGCAGGTAAAGAGACCCCAAGGCAGAAGATGATCGGTATGATGTATTTGGTATTAACAGCAATGTTAGCACTAAACGTCTCTGAGGAATTCATGAATGCCTTCAAATTAGTAAACGATGGTTTAGAGACCACGGCACAAAATTTTGCTTCGGCAAATAAGATGACATACGATGCTTTTGAGGCATCTATGAAAAACGATCCAGCTAAAACTAAACCTTATTATGATAAGGCATTAATGGCCCAAAAGTATTCGGAAGATTTGGATAAATACATTAATGAATTAAAAAAGGTTTTAACTGAAGAAGCAGGCGGCATTGATGAAGAAACTGGTGATATTGCTAAGAGAAGTGATATGGAAATCGGTGTTCAATTGATGGTTACTCAAAAGAAAGCAACTGAATTAAAATCTAAAATACTTGAAACACGCAAAAAGTATTTGGATTTAGTGGATGCTTCGGAAAGAAACAATTTTGACTTTAGTTTAAATGCAGTTGAACCTGGACCTGATAAAGAAGGTGTGAAGAAATCATGGGAAGTAAAGAATTTTGAAGGTGTTCCAGTTACAGCGATCGTTACTATTTTGTCAAAAATTCAAAACGATAATAAAAACGCAGAAGCAGAAGTTACTAAATATTTATTAAGTAAAATCAATGCATCTGACTTTAAATTTGATCAATTAGAGGCAACGGTTGTTGCTCCTACATCTTATGTGTTAGTTGG